>NZ_VVIW01000030.1 GCF_011682045.1 Massilia aquatica
GCAACGATATCGCCCTCGACGTCGAGCTCGGCTATCCGGCCAAGAGCCAGATCGACGCCATCCGCAGCGCGGTCGTGGCCGCCTTGCAGGCGCTGCCGGGCGCAGGGCGGATCAATCCGAACGTGTATTCCAAAATTATTTCGCATACGGTGCAGCGCGGCCTGAAAATCATGCCGAACGTGAAGAACATCATCGCGGTGGCTTCCGGCAAGGGCGGCGTGGGCAAGTCGACGACGGCGGTCAACCTGGCGCTGGCCCTGGCGGCCGAGGGCGCCAGCGTTGGCGTGCTGGACGCCGACATTTATGGTCCGTCGCAGCCGATGATGCTGGGCATTAACGGCCGTCCGGAAACCTCGGATGGCAAGACCATGGAGCCGCTGGAGAACCACGGTTTGCAGGTGTCGTCGATCGGTTTCATGATCGATCCGGACGAGCCGATGGTGTGGCGCGGCCCGATGGTCACGCAGGCGCTGCAACAGTTGCTTGAGCAAACCAACTGGCGCGACCTCGATTACCTGATCGTCGACATGCCGCCAGGCACCGGCGACATCCAGCTGACCCTGTCGCAAAAAGTGCCGGTCACGGGCGCGGTGATCGTCACCACGCCGCAGGATATCGCCCTGCTGGACGCACGCAAGGGCTTGAAAATGTTCGAGAAAGTCGGCATTCCGATCCTCGGCGTGGTGGAAAACATGAGTACCCACATCTGCTCGAACTGTGGCCACACCGAAGCGATTTTCGGCCACGGCGGCGGCGCCAAGATGTGCGCCGACTTCGGCGTGGAGTTTCTTGGGGCCTTGCCGCTGACCATGTCGATCCGCGAGCAGACCGATTCGGGCCGCCCGACCGTGGTGGCCGAGCCGAATGGTCCGGTGGCGCAGATCTACAAGGATATCGCGCGCAAGGTTGCCATCAAGATCGCCGAGAAGGCGAAAGACATGACCAGCAAGTTCCCCAGCATTGTCATCAAAAACGACTAAGTAAGTGTGCAGAAATTACAAGAATTTATGCGCACTTACTTAAGCCAGGCTGAGAGGGCCTATCTGTTCAGATAGGCGCTATCGTGTGGCGCTTTCGCGGCGCCCGCGTGCAAAATAGGCAAGGGTTGGCGTGGTCCACGCCGGCCAGCCTTTTACCAACCGCAAAGGAATCTACTTGAAATCGTTCATCAAGCACATCGTCTTCTCCGCAGCCCTGCTGGCGGCGGCCGCCGCGTCGGCGCAATCGGTCAACTTCGTCGAGCCGGCCGACGGCGCGACCGTCAAGAGCCCGTTCAAGGTCAAGTTCGCCGTCGAGGGCATGGAGATCAAGCCGGCCGGGGCGCTGGTCGCCAATTCGGGCCACCATCACCTGGTGATCAACGGCGGCGCCATCAAGGAAGGCGAATCGATTCCCTTCGATGACAAGCACTTGCACTTCGGCAAAGGCCAGACCGAGACCGAGGTCAAGCTGCCGCCGGGCGAGTACACCCTGACCATGCAGTTCGCCAACGGTGCGCACCAGTCTTACGGCACGCCGATGAGCAAGTCGATTAAAGTAACCGTCAAGTAATTCCCCCTGGAGCGCTGTCGGCAGTACAATTGTTTTATCGATAAAACAACCCCTGCCATGACGCGCTCCGATTCCTCCGTTGATGTTGCCAGGCGCGCCCTGTTGCTGGGCACGGCGGCGGCACTCGCCATGCCGGCCGCCACGGCGCGTTCCGGGCCACGCGAGCTGCTGGTCGTCGGCGCCCATTTCGCCAGGGTGTACGAGCGCGCCAACGGCGAATTTTCGGGCATGGCGGTCGAGATCATCCGTGCCATTGCAGGCGAACTCGGGCAGCCGGTGCATTTCGAGCTGTACCCGTGGGCGCGCGCGCAGTCGATGGTGGCGCAGGGCCAGGCTGATATTCTGGTCGGTCCCTACAAGTCGCCGGAACGGCTGGCATCGTTTGCGTTTTCCGAGCGGCCGTTTTACCAGGACCAGATGGTGTTCTTCTCGCGCAGCAATGCACCGTTTGCCTGGGACGGCACCTACGCGTCCTTGCGCGACAAGCGCATCGTGCTCATCAATGGCTGGGCTTACGGCGACGAATTCAATGCCGCGCGCGAACATCTGACGGTCAGCGTGACCAATTCGGTCGAGTCGGCGCTGACCATGCTCGCGCACGGGCGCGTCGATTTATTTGCCAGCAATGTGCGCAATACCGAGCCGGTGGTGCCATTGCTGGCGCTGGAAGGCAAGGTGATCCCGGTCGGGCGCACCATTTCCCTTCAGCGCGGTTATTTCGCCTTCCCCAAACGTCCCGAATACGACGTCATGCGTGCACGCTTCGACCGTGCCTTCAATGCCTGGGTCGACAGCGGCGAACTGCGCAAACTCGGCAAGCGGCTCAACGTCCAGGTGCCCTGAGCGGCGCTGTAGCGCGCCGGCCCCGGCTATATCCGCGTAGTATTGACAACTTGCGGTTATCATACGCCGCTTGACGCATTGACTACGGTCATATTCCCAGTTGATTTTTCGCAGGAGATGCGTTGGTGCGTCGGCCTGCTCCCAGGAGACAAACAATGATTGATAAAAATATTTTGCGCGCTGCTTGCGTGTCGGCGGTAGCGGTATTCGGCGTCCAGGCGAGCGCCTCGGCAGCGATATTGTCGGTCGGACCGGGCAAGACCTATGTCAAACCCTGCGCCGCGATCGCCGCGGCGAAGAATGGTGACACCGTCGAGATCGAAGGTGGCGTGGTGTACAGCGGCGACGTGTGCGGTATTTATGCCAGCAACTTCACGATCCGGGGCGTGAATGGACGTCCGAAAATCGATGCCGCAGGCAAGAATGCGATGGGGAAAGCGATCTGGGTGGTGGTCGGCAACAATGTGTTGATCGCCAACGTGGAAATGTTTGGCGCCAAGGTTCCCGACCGCAATGGCGCAGCCTTGCGCCTGGAGGGCGCCGGCTTTACCTTGCTCAACAGCTTCCTGCACGATAACGAGAACGGCATTCTCAGCGGCGCCAATGCGGCCAGCGATGTGGTCATCGAAGGCACCGAATTCGGGCGCAATGGGTATGGCACCGGGCAGACCCATAATCTGTATATCGGCACGGTGCGCAGCCTGACCTTCCGCCGCAATTTTTCGCATGATGCCAACGTGGGCCATAACCTCAAGTCGCGCGCGCAGACCAACTATATTTTGTATAACCGCTTTTCCAGCCTGCGCCCGGGCGAAACCGGTTCGACCGCCGCCGGCCAGCCGAGTTACGAGATCGATTTACCGAATGCCGGTACCTCGTACGTGATCGGGAATGTGATCCAGCAGCCTGCGGCCAACCAAAACGGGGCCATGCTGGCGTATGGGGAAGAGGGGGCGTCGAATGCCGGGCATGATCTGTATGTGATCAATAATACCTTCCTCAACGACGATACCGCGCGCGGGGTGTTTGTGATGGTCGGGTCGGGCGTGACCAAGCCGGTTCTGCTGCAGAATAATATCTTTTCTGGGATCGGGACCTTGAGTACGCAGGCCACCACGGTAGCCAAGACCAATTACCGCTCTGTGGCGCCGGGGTTTGTCAACCGCGCGACCTACGATTTGCGGCCGACGCCGTCGCCGCTGGTGGTCAATGCCGGCAGCGATCCGGGGGTGTCGGCCACTGGCTATGTGCTCAAGCCGGTGGCGCAGTACAAGCATGTGGCGTTCTGGGTCGGCCGCCCGGTGGTCGGCGAGCTCGATATCGGGGCGTACGAGGCGAATTCGATCGCGCCTTAGCCACCGACGTCCTTCCCGGCCTCGGCGGCCGCCTTGGCGGGAAGGACGGCTTTCAGGTTAGCGATGAGGCTTACGCCTTCACCCCCACAATCCCCGCTTCCGCCGCCCACTGGCTTATATCGCTGCGCTTGATCGCCGCCGCCATCAATTCCGGGAACAGATCGGGCGTACACGCAAAGCACGGCGCCCCCAGCGCGGCAAAATACGCCGCATTCGCGTGGTCGTAACTGGGCGCTCCGTGATCGTCGAGCGCCAGCAGCACAATCACCTGCACCCCGGCCGCCACCAGCGCCGCCGCCCGCTTGCGCATTTCGGCATTATTCCCGCCTTCATACAGATCGCTGATCAGCACGAAAATAGTGTCGGCCGGGCGCGTGATCAAACCCTGGCAATACCCCAGCGCGCGGTTGATATCGGTCCCGCCGCCCAATTGGGTACCGAACAGCACATCGACCGGATCGGCCAGCATTGGCGTCAGGTCGATCACCGCCGTATCGAACACCACCACTTGCGTGCTGACCGCCTTGATGGTCGCCAGCACCGCCGCGAACACGCTGGCGTACACCACCGACGGCGCCATCGAGCCGCTCTGGTCGATGCACAGCACGATATCGCGCAGCGATTGCCCCTTGCGCCCGAAGCCGATGCGCGTTTCCGGGATAATGGTCCGGTATTCCGGCTGGTAATGGCGCAGATTGGCGCGGATCGTGCGCAGCCAGTCGATTTCGTGATGGCGCGGGCGGCGGTTGCGTACCGCCCGGTTCAGGCTGCCCGATACCGCTTGCCGGAATGGATTGGCCAGCCGGCGCTCGAGCTCGTCAACGACTTGCCGCACCACCATGCGCGCGGTTTCCTTGGTCTTGTTCGGCATCACCTTGTTCAAGCTGAGCAGGGTGGCAACCAGGTGCACATCCGGTTCGACCGACTTGAGCATTTCGGGTTCGAGCAGCATTTGCTCCAGGCCCAGGCGCTCCAGCGCATCTTTCTGCATCACCTGGACCACGCTCGACGGGAAATACTGGCGGATATCGCCCAGCCAGCGCGCCACGTTCGGCGCCGAGGCACCGAGCCCGGCGCCGCGTCCCGACGGCGGGTTGTACAGGGCCGACAGGGCGCGGTCCATGGCCAGGTCGTCGACCCCGAGCCCGTCTTGCGGCTGGCCCGGTTCGGCGCCCAATACCATGCGCCAGCGGCGCGTTTGTTCCTGCGGGGTGATGTCATGCGCCATGAGCGCCCTCCGTTGTCAATGTGGCTGCGCTGCCGCCGAGAATCATGCCGAGCACCGGCAGCACCAGCCTGGCGCGCGCTTCATCGAGCTTGCCGCCCGCTGTGGCGATGCTCAGCGTGCCACCGGCGCTGCCGGCGCGTTCGCTCAGCTGGCGCCGCTCGGGCGCTTCAAAGGCGCCAAAGGTGCGGCGCAGCAGCGGCAACAGTTCGACGAAGCTCTCCGCATCCAGGCTGTTGATCCAGGCATTGACCAGGGTCCATAAACTGTCGTTGTGCAGCAGCAGGGCCGCGCTGCCTTGCAGGAAGCCTTCCAGCCAGTTGCCGCTGGCCAGCGGGGCACTGGCGTGCGAGCAGCGCTGGGCCAGGGCGCGCGCGGTGCGTTCCTGGTCCCAGTGTCCTTGCTCCGACAAAATCCGGGCGCAGCGCCCGCCGATCAGCGGATGCGACTGTTCGTTGCCGGCCACCTGGTCGAGCGCATCGAACCAGGCTTGCAGCAGCGTATCTTCCTGGATCAGGCGGATCGCGCGGTCGGCGGCGATCACTTGCTTGACCAGCCCTTGCGCCGGTTCGTCGGCCATGCCCAGCACGCCGTAGGGCAGGGCGATGCAGGCGCGCGTGACGAGGCCGTCGACCACCTGGCCGATGGCGCTGGTGTCGGTGGCGCGCACGCTGCCGTAGCGCAGCACGCCGGCCAGCGGCGGCAGGGCCGCCAGCATGAAACCGACGTCGGGCGTGAGCGCGCCGACCTCCTGAATGCGCTGCATCAGCAAGTCGACCGCTTGCGGCAGGTCGGCCAGCAGCACCTGTTCGATCAGGGCGGTCAGTTCGGGCAGGGTGGTTGCTTCATTGGCCAGGCTGACCGCCTTGCCGGTGGCGGCCGCTTGCACGGTGCCGCCCCACACGTTCGCTTCGATCAGGCGGATCGCAAACTCCGGCTCCCATGCCAGGCGCCACCATTCGTGGAAGGTGCCGGACTTGCCATTGACGTGTTCGTAACGGCCCCACGCGACCCCGAGCAGCGCCAGGCGGTGCAGCAGCACGCTTTTTTCCAGGTGTGCCGGCTGGCGCAGGTCGAGTTCGAGCTGGCTGTGGTCGGCCTTGGGCGGCAGGCGCAAGCGTTTTTGCTGGGCCTGCACATCCTGCGGCAGCGGCAGGGTCGGCACGCTGTCGGGGACCTCGCCCAGGCGCTCGTTGACCAGCAGGGCGTCGTGGATCAGGCGCAGCGGGGCGTCGTTGTCGTAGCAAAACACCGCGCGCACGGCTTCCTGCAACTCGCCCAGGCCCGGACGGGGCCGTTCGCGCATCGCCGCCAGGGTATCGGCCAGGCGCACCGCTTCGATGATGCTGGCCGAGGAGGCGTCCAGGTCGTGCTTGCGCAGCAAAATGGCGACGTCGGTCAGCCAGTACAGGCTGGCCTGGGCCGGATGGTTCCACATGTGATGGTACCAGCCGGGCGCGCTGACCCCCGCTCCGTAGCCGCTGCGAAACGCCAGGCGGCCGTAGCTCCACGGCGTCCAGGTCGCGGCCAGTTTGACCTTCGGCAAGCCCTTGAGCAAGTCGTTGTCGCTCTTGGCCGACGGCATGCTTGCCAGCGCCGGCACGTGGTAGGCGCCGCACACCACGGCGATGCGCTGGTGGCCCTGTTTTTCGGCCAGGCGGATGGCGTTGCGCATCCACGCTTCGCGCTGCTGTTCTTGCAGCTTGGGCGGGGCGGCGATCTCGCTGCGCACCGTGGTCATCATTTCGGCGATGGCGGCGAACAGGTCGAGGCTGTCTGCGCGCTGCTCGACCAGGTGCTCCCACCAGGTGTCGGTGTCGGAGAAGCCGGCGGCGTTGGCGAGCCAGTGCAGCGGGTCTTCGTGCAGTTCGTCGGTGTCGGTGGCGGACGCTGCTTGCGTCGCTTCGCGTTCGTCCTCTTGTTCAGCCTCAGCCTCGGCCGGAACCACGTCGGCCACGTCCGGCTCGGCCAGGCGATGCGCCTGCGGCAAGTCGCAAAAGCGCACCGGCACGCCGTTGGCGGTGGCGTAGCGCATGGCTTGCCATTCCGGCGAGAACTCGGCGAACGGATAGAACACGGCGCGCTGCGGCGCGGCCGGCACGTAGACCAGCAGCGCGACCGGCGGCTTGATGGCCGGATCGGCGGCAAAGGCGATCAGCTCGTCGGCCTCGGGCGGGCCTTCGATCAGGATGCAGTCCGGGGCCAGCGCCTGCAAGGCTTGCGCCAGGCTGCGCGCGCAGCCCGGACCGTGGTGGCGGATGCCGAATAAATGGACGCTCATCGGCCACTCAATTCATCACGTCGCGGCAGGCCCGGTACAGGTCTTTCCAGCCTTCGCGTTCCTTGACCACGGTTTCCAGGTATTCCAGCATGACCACGCGGTCCTGCACCGGGTCCTTGACGATGGCGCCGATCATGCCGGCGGCCACGTCGGCGCCGCGCATGGTGCCGTCGCCGAAGTGGGCGGCCAGCGACATGCCGTTGGTAATGACCGAAATCGCTTCGGCCGTGCTCATGCTGGCGCTGGGGGTCTTGATCTTGCGCTTGCTGTCGGCGGTGAGGCCGGCGCGCAGCTCGCGGAACACGGTGACGACGCGGCGGATTTCTTCCAGCGCCGGCACTTCGCCGGGCAACTCCAGCGCGCGGCCAAGGCTGGCCACGCGGGTTTCGACGATGCGCACTTCCTCGTCGGCGGTGGCCGGCGGCGGCAGCACCACGGTGTTGAAGCGGCGCTTGAGCGCGCTCGACAGTTCATTCACACCACGGTCGCGGTCGTTGGCGGTGGCGATGATGTTAAAACCTTTTTGCGCCAGCACTTCGTCGTCGAGTTCGGCGATCGGCAGCATTTTTTCCGACAGGATGGTGATCAGGCTGTCCTGTACTTCGCTCGGGATGCGGGTCAGTTCTTCCACGCGGGCGATTTTGCCGTCGCGCATGGCGCGCATGATCGGACTCGGCACCACCGCTTCCATCGACGGGCCCTTGGCCAGCAGCTGCGCGTAGTTCCAGCCGAAACGCACCGCTTCCTCGCTGGTGCCGGCGGTTCCCTGCACGATCATGGTCGAATCGCCGCTGATGGCGGCAGCGAGGTGTTCCGACACCCACGACTTGGCGGTGCCCGGCACGCCCAGCAGCAGCAGGGCCCGGTCGGTGGCCAGGGTGGCGACGGCGATTTCGATGATGCGCGCATTACCGATATATTTAGCGCTAATTTCCACGCCATTGTCCAGGGTTCCGCCCAGCAGATATTTGGACACGGCCCATGGCGACAGCTTCCAGCGCGGCGGACGCTGGCGCGTGTCGGCCGCGGCCAGCGCTGCGAGTTCCTCGGCGTACTGGGTTTCGGCGTGCTGGCGCAGGATGGTAGAAGTGGCGGTCATGCAGATTGCTCCTGAAAAGGTAAGTACATATCGTGTCGGAAACGCAGGGTGCGCAGGAATTTGTCGACCGTGTCTTCCCACTGCGCAAACTCGGGGATGTCTCTGGGCCAGCCGTTTTCGTAGGCCTCGATGGCGCGCGGATCGAGCACCAGCGCCAGCGTGGCCATGCTGTAGCCGAGCGACCAGCTTTGCAGCGTGTTGGCCGCGCAGCCGGCCTGGATGCGGCTGACCACGGCCTTGGACAAGGCCAGCGGCCAGTTGCGCCTGGCATTCTTGGCGGCGTCGTCGAGCAGGTCGATCAGGCTCGAATGGGCGTGCATCCAGGCGGCCGGGGTGGCTTCGACCAAAGTGGCCAGCAAGTCGTCGGCGGCGTCCGGCGGCAGGGTGCCGAACAGGCTGAAGAAGTCGCGCGGCATGTGGGTGTGGATGCCGGACGATTTCAGGTACAGGTCGAGGAAGGCGGTGAACCACGCATGCAGGCTGGCATCGTAGCCGGCTTGCAGGCTGCGCTGCAGCGCGCTCGACCAGCCGAGCAGTAAAGTATGTTTGAACTCGCTGCCCATGGCCAGGGTCAGACAGGTACGCGGCGAGGCGTCGAAGCTGGCCGACCAGTGCGTCGGCGGAACGGCCGCCAGAATATCGACCACCCAGCTCGATTTTTCACCCATGGCGGGGTACAGGCCGGCGCCGACGCCGTCGCGCTGCATGCTTTTGTCGCGTTCTTGCGGTACCTCGACCAGCAGGTGGCTGGTGCCGCCGTTGCGTTCGAGGCGCAGCAGCGGCTTGGCGCGCGCCAGCATGCGCTGCGCCAGTTGCGAGCCGGGCAGGCCGGCCAGCAGGCGCTGGGCCACGCTGCGCACTTCCTTGCGCTTGTCGTCGAGCGCGCTTTCGAGAAAGGCTTCGTCGGCCAGGCTCAGGCCGACGGAGAGGCAGCCGAGCAGGGTGGCGCGGTGGTCCGGCGTTTCGCTGGCCCAGGTCGCTTGCAGGGCTTGCACGGCGGCGCCCGGGTCACTGGCGCGCATGTCGCGCAGGGCGTGGGCGCGCTGTTCGATATTGCCGTCTTCCCACAAGGCGTTGATGTCATCGGTGTCGGCGCCAACCCAGTTCCAGTCGGGATTCTGCTTGGCCAGCCAGTGCCCGCGCGTGCCCAGCACGCCTTCGATCAGGCTGCGCAAAGGGCGCTGCGCGGTGCCCATGTCCAGCACGCCGGGCAGCAGGCGCGGCGGCAGGCGGCATTGATGGGCGTTGGCCAGGCGCAGCCACTCGGGGCGAACTTGCGGATATTCATCGAGCAGCAGCAGCGCCAGCGCCTTTTCGGCCTGCGCCGGGCAGGGGCGCAAGGCATCGCTGTCGCAGGACGGCGTTGCCGGCGCGGCTTGCGCGGCGCTGCCGGGCTGGTAGCCGGCGCGCTGCCACAGGCAATGGGCGGCCAGCGCGAGCCACAGGTTCGCCTCTTGCGGTGCCGTGTTCGCGCCGGGACGGCCGCGCACGCCCTCGCGCAGGTCGGGCGGCAAGTCGTCGTCGAAGCCGGGCGCGGCGCGCGAAGTGCCGATCTGCAGGGTTTGATGGATTTTTATCGGGAGCGGGGAACTCATGCTACGGTCTCATTGTCAAAATGATGCAAGCGGCCTTCGGTGAACACGCTGAGCGGGACGATGGCGTGGCCGTCCCACTCGCCGATCACCGTGACCGGGTGGCCGCCGCTGAGCGCGAGCAGCGGCCACAGGTGGCGAAAGCCTGGGTGCAGCGGCAGTATGCGGCCATCGGCGCCGGCAAGGTGGGGCGCTGTTCCTGCGTGCGGCACCATGGCGTCGAGCAGCAACGGAAAGCGCTCAAGAAAGGGGTTGCGCGCCAGCGCGCCGGCGTAAGCGGCCAGCGCGGCGTCCAGGGTGGGGGCCGGGGCCAGCGTGGTGTCGAGCGTGCCGAAGGCGTCCTGCTGCCTGATCAGGGCGCGCAGCGGGTAAGCGCCGTGGTAGAAGCACAGTTCGCCGTCGAACTGGGTGCCCGGCGCCAGCACCTTGTCGTAGCCCAGGCTGCCGGCGGCGTATTGCAAGATCATGGCCCAGCGCCCGCTCGCTTGCCCGCGCAGCCAGGTCGTGCGGGCGCGCACGCGTTCGTTGTCGCCGGTGTGCTGGGCCAGCACTTGCCAGCGGTCCTGCACGCCGGCCTGGGCCAGTACGTCCTCCTGGCTGATGTTCCAGCCGACCAGGGAGCGCACGTCGCTTTGCAGTTCCGGCGTCAGGTCCGGCAGGCGACTGCACGCGGTGCAGAGCAGGTAGATCGAGGCCAGCTCGCGCGCCAGCCGGGTTTCCCAGTTTGGCAGGCTGGTATCGAACGCCATGCCGCTGGCGCGGCGCAGGCGCGCAGCCAGGCCGGCGGCCTGAGCGTCGACCATGCGGGCGGCAATGTCGTTCCAGAACCCGGGGCCGCGTGCGCGCAGGGTCGACAGGCCCTCGCGCGCCAGGTCTTCCAGCCAGGTTTGCAGCTCGACGATGCCGGCTGCAACCTTGCTGTCGCGCTTTCCCTCGCGCTTTTGTGCGGCGGCGGCCAGGGCCGCGGCTTGTTCGGGCGTGGCGGCGGCGGCTTTGTCGGCAGCGCTTTGCTGCTTCTTTTCGCTGCGCTGCTGGCGGCTGTCGAGCCAGTCGCTGACCCACTGCGGCGCGTCTGCTGCGGCGAACAGCGCGCCGTTGGCGGCCAGTAGCAGGTACAGGCCGATGCCGTGCTTGCACGGAAACTTGCGGCTGGGGCAAGAGCACTTGAAAGCAGGCTCGTCGAGGTCGATCTGGGTGCGGTAGGGAACTTTGCCGCTGCCCTGGCATTCGCCCCACACGGCGCTGTCGGTCCGGCCCAGGTTGCTCCACTTGGCGGGTCCGGCCAGCTGGCTGCCGGCGTTGGCGGAACTCGCATCGGGCGCCAGTGCGAGGATTTGATCGGCGTTCAAAGTCATGGAGGGAACAATGCCCGCGGCCAAAGACCGTTGGTAAATGATTAAAGTTAGTAAGTTAACCGTTGGTGGCCATTTTGGGAAGTCCTTTTTTGCCGAAGTGGGCCGTCAGTCATGCCAGCGCCGGATGTGGTGGGCGTAGCGCTGGCGCCTGGCTGCGGAGCGGCGACCGGGCCCGGGCGGCTGTGCTTGGTTACGCGCGGCGGCGTTGACGAGGAAGAATCGGATCTGGGGATGGCGACCGGCATTGATCCGCTCGAGCCAGGCCGGGCCGTACGCGGCTGCCGGCTGCCAGGCCGGCCGATTCCGGCCTGGCAGCGCGTGGCGGCGCGGCGCGTCGTCAGGCGTTGCCGCTCCAGAGCGCGCGTGCGCGTGCAAACGCTGTGGCGCCCACCTGGTTGCCGAGCGAGCGGCCGTCATCGCTGGCACGCTCGAAGTGGATGCCCGTATATACACGCGACGCGCTGGCCTCGATGACGGCGTCGGTAAAGGTTTCCCAGGCAAGCGTGACGGGCGCCGTGGGCAGGCCGGGATCGATCAGCAGCGAGCGTGCCTGGATGGTGACCGCGTGCCTGAACAAATCGCTGCCGGTAAAGCGCCGCAGTACTTCGGCCGAGGCCGCGCTGAAGGTGCTGTGTCCGGAAACATGGTCGGGAAAGGCCGGTGTCGGTGCGCTCGGCAGCTGGAAGGGCATCCAGGCCTCGCCGGGGACCGGCCGCAGGCCGCCGGCCGGGCCTTCGGGGCCGAAGCTTTGAACGATGCGCCCGTTGAACAGGTAGCGGATCGCGGTGATCGGGCGGGCTGAATCGTAGGCACGCTTGGCGTCCCAGGCGGCAATGCTGGCATCGAATACGGCATTGGTGAGCGCGAAAAACAGTTTCACGTCGTCATCGTCGGTGTAGCCCTTGCGCGCCGATATCAACTGGGCAAAGCGGCACCAGTACGAGCCGGGCAATTCGCCGCTGGCGCCGCCGGCCCAGAAGTCGCCGATGACCTTCTGGCGCTCGGTCAGGGTGGCCTGGATTTGAACGATCTCGGTTGCCTGGTCGACAAATTCCTGGGTGCCGAAGGCGGCAGGCGGGGGCGGGCGGAACTGGCTCCCCGAGGTCAGCGCGAACGGCTGCAGCGTGCCCCAGAACGGGGTGAGAAAGCTCTGGGTGCGGCGCACGCCGGCGGCGTCGTTGAACGAGAGTGGCTGCCAGCGGTCGGGGAAGACGATGCCGCTGCGCGGCGTGGGCTGGATGACCAGCAGGGGCGGATTGCGCGCCAGGTAGCCGCTGTAGTCGGCGAACGGGGTGCCGCCGGGCGCCATCGTGCCTGCCTGGTTGGCGCCATCGTCGCGGCGCTTGTCGAGCACCGCCTGGGCGGCGATGGTGCCCAGGCGGGGTGCGGTGGCGCTGTTGTTGTAGGCGTCGATCGGGCGGCTGCCGAGCGTGATGAGGTAGGCGGTGAAGGCGGCTTGCTGGCCGGGAAACTGATCGAGCAGGGCGGCATAGGCGGCAAAGCTCATGGCCCTCGCCTTGTTGGCCGCCGTGCGCTCCACGGCCGGCCTGCGCAACTGCGCGCCCAGGCACTGTCCGAGTGCGGCATTGTCGTAGGCGGCCCAGGCTTCGTACATGGCGCTGTGAACAATCGCGACCGCGCGCGCGGCCATGGGAGGCGCCATGCGCGTGGTGCGCACGGCCTCAAGCGCCTGGTTGTTCCAGCCGGTGACCGTGCCCTCTTGGGTCGGCTCCGGTGGTGGTGGCGAAGGAGGTGGGTTGTGCGAGCCGCCGCAGGCCGTGAGCGCATTGCCGATGGCGGCAGCGCCGCCGGCCGCCAGGAAGGTGCGTCGTTTCATGGTGTGTTCCCTGTGAGGTGGCTTCCGGCCGGGAAGCGCGGGGATGCCCGCAGGGTGGTCCGCGGTCGTGGGGGCATACGTGCGGACGATAGCCCGCCGCCGCCGCATGGGTGTTGCGGTGACTCAGGCGCGGACCTGCAGTCGTATCATTGGTGAGGCGCTGCCCGGAACAGGCCGCAGACGTCTGTCCCTGAGAATATGGCCCCAGGGCAAAATATGGTGCGGGCATGATGAAATCCGCGACGCTTTGATTCAGCGTGCAAGGCGACGCTGTAAAATACTTCTCTTTACCTACGCATACCATTCCCATGACCGTCGTCCGCACCCGTTTTGCCCCCAGCCCAACCGGCTACCTCCACCTTGGCGGCGCCCGCACCGCACTCTACAGCTGGGCGTACGCCCGCCACTTCGGCGGCACCTTCGTCCTGCGTATCGAAGATACCGACGTCGAGCGTTCCACGCCGGAAGCGGTGCAGGCCATCATCGAGGGCATGCAGTGGCTCGGCCTGTCGCACGACGAAGGCCCGTTCTATCAGATGCAGCGCATGGACCGCTACCGCGAGGTGCTGGCGCAGATGCTGGAAGCCGGCACCGCCTACCACTGCTATTCCTCGAAAGAAGAAGTCGACGCCATGCGCGAGCGCTTCACGGCCGCTGGCGAAAAGCCGCGCTACGACGGCACCTGGCGTCCGGAGCCGGGCAAGACCCTGCCTGTGGTACCGGCCGAGCGCGAGCCCGTGGTGCGCTTCAAGAATCCGCTCGACGGCGACGTCACCTGGGACGATGTGGTCAAGGGAACGATCACGATTTCCAACAAGGAACTGGACGACCTCGTGATCGCTCGTCCGGGCGGCGTGCCGACCTATAACTTCTGCGTCGCGGTCGACGACTGGGACATGCAGATCACCCACGTGCTGCGCGGCGACGACCACGTTAATAACACCCCGCGCCAGATCAATATCCTGCGCGCGATCGGCGCGCCGCTGCCGCAGTACGGACATTTGCCGATGATCCTCGACCATGAAGGCAAGAAACTGTCCAAGCGCACCTCGGCCGTGAGCGTCATGGATTACCCCGCCAAAGGTATCTTGCCGGAAGCGATGTTGAACTACCTGGCGCGCCTGGGCTGGAGCCATGGCGATGACGAGATCTTTTCAATGGAGCAGTTCTGCGCCTGGTTCAATACCGATCACCTGACCAGCTCGGCTGCACAGTTCGACCTGGAAAAGCTGGCCTGGCTCAACAACCGTTATATCAAGCAGGCCGACAACACCCGCCTGGCCGCGCTGGCGCGTCCGCTGATGGAAGCGCAGGGCGCCCGGTTCGACGGCGCACCCGACCTGGCGGCCGCACTGGCGCTGATGAAGGACCGCACCAACACGGTGAACGAACTGGCCGATGCCGCCATGCTGTTCTACCGCGCGCCGCAGCCGGACGCGGCCTTGATGACCCAGCACCTGACCGATGCCGTCAAGCCGGCGCTGGCCCAGTTCGCCGAGCGTTGCGCCACGGTCGAGTGGACCCGCGAAGCGCTGGCCGCAATGATCAAGGAGGTGCTTGCTGCTAACACGATCAAGATGCCAGTACTGGCGATGCCGCTGCGCCTCTTGCTCACTGGCCAGTTGCAAACACCGGCCATCGATGCGGTGCTGGTGCTGCTGGGACGCGAGCTGGTTCTGTCGCGCCTGAACGCTGCCGTATAAATTGTTTTTCCCGGGGCTTTGCATATTGCAAGCCCTAGTATATAATTCTGCTTCTTCGACGGACGGGGGTATAGCTCAGCTGGGAGAGCGCTTGCATGGCATGCAAGAGGTCAGCGGTTCGATCCCGCTTACCTCCACCACTAATCGAAGTAGTTGTGCGTAGTAGATTGCAGATAGATGCCACTATCTGATTGCAGTACCGGGTCCCCATCGTCTAGAGGCCTAGGACATCACCCTTTCACGGTGAGTACAGGGGTTCGAATCCCCTTGGGGACGCCAGGATTCGAGTAGTAAAAAGCAGTAAGATGCAGTATAATGCAGCCGCAGTTTAGTACCACTAAACGCCCTGACAAGTCAGGGTTTTTTATTGGTGCAGCAGGGCAGGTCAGGATGTAGAATACATCCAGGACAGATTTCTGTCCCCATCGTCTAGAGGCCTAGGACATCACCCTTTCACGGTGAGTACAGGGGTTCGAATCCCCTTGGGGACGCCAGTTTTACCAGAGGGTCGTGAAAACGGTTCTTTGTTATTCCAGCGCCGGGTAGTTCGCGTTACATGGGGGGTATAGCTCAGCTGGGAGAGCGCTTGCATGGCATGCAAGAGGTCAGCGGTTCGATCCCGCTTACCTCCACCAAGTTTTGATGTAGTCGTACATTGCAGGTAGTTGCCACTACCTGACAACAGTTCAGGTCCCCATCGTCTAGAGGCCTAGGACATCACCCTTTCACGGTGAGTACAGGGGTTCGAATCCCCTTGGGGACGCCAGTAAGAGCAAAAGCCGCCTTGTGCGGCTTTTTGCATTGTGCGATCGATCGGGTGGCGATAGCGGCATACCTTTAGCGCGTCGGTCGCGACCTAGCGTTAGCGCGTCGTCCCCGCGCGGGGACGACGGCGCATAAGTTGATGGGCATTTCCAATATAGTCTCCGACAAAGTCATATGATCCAAGCTCAAAAGCCTCGGCTGACCCTCGCCCTGTTCTGCCGTGTCGTCGATAACTACGGCGATATCGGCATCTGCTGGCGCCTGGCGCGCCAACTTGAGCGCGAGCACGGTATCGCCGTCACCCTGTGGGTCGACGACCTGCACAGTTTCCGCCGTATTTGCCCCGATATCGACCCCGCTGGCGCGCGCCAGGAGGTCGACGGCGTGCTGGTGCGCCACTGGGCCGGCCAGGATGGCGTCTTCGCGCCTGCCGACATTGCCGACATCGTCATCGAATTTTTCGCTTGCGACATTCCGCCCGGTTACATCACGGCCATGGCCCGGTGCGACCCGCGTCCGGTCTGGTTCAACCTGGAAGGTTTGAGCGCCGAAGAGTGGGTCGAAGGCTGCCACACCTTGCCATCGTCCCATCCGCGCCTGCCGCTGACCAAGCATTTCTTCTTCCCCGGCTTCACCGCCAAAACCGGCGGTCTGATGCGCGAAGCCACGCTCGACGACGAACGCCGCCGGTTCCAGGCCGATCCCGCCACGATGGCGGATTTTCTCGGCCAGTTCGGCGTCACACCGCAGGAAATGGCATCGACCAAAGTCTCGCTGTTCTGCTACCCGCACGCGCCGGTGGCGCAGCTGTTCGCTGCCTGGCAGGGCGGGGCGCAAGCCATCACCTGCCTGGTGCCCGACGGGGTGGCAAAAGAAGCGGTGGAAACTTTTCTGCAAGCGCCTGCCGACCCCGGCGCCGTCCACACGCGCGGCGCGCTGACCGTGCGCGTATTGCCTTTTGTCGCCCAGCCCGATTACGACCGCCTGCTGTGGGCATGCGACCTGAACTTTGTGCGCGGCGAAGATTCCTTCGTGCGGGCGCAGTGGGCCGGCCGGCCGTTCATCTGGCATATCTACCCGCAAGATGAAAACTTGCATCACAAAAAGCTGCGCGCCTTCTTGCAACGCTACGCTACCGGGTCAGACAGCCTGTCCGCGCTGTCGCTGTGCTGGAACGGCGCGACGCCGCACGATCCCGATCCGGCGCCGCTGTGGCCGCCGTTTCAGTCCGATTTGCCGGAAATGCATGCGCGAGCCGACGAATGGCAGCGCCAGATGTTGGCAAACGGCGACCTGACCAGTAATATGCTGATCTTTGCCTCTTCGCTTAGGTCATCGCACCCCGGATAAGGTACAATATTCGGTTAATTTCTAACGTATTTTTACCTCGATCAAACGTGAGCTTCCGGCGTCATGCCAGCAGGCGACAGATGATTTTTATGCAACCCACTTTTTACGTACACTCTTTATGAAACCTGCAAAAGAAATTCGTGTTGGCAACATTATTATGGTCGACAGCAAGCCTATGATCGTGTTGCGTTCCGATGTCAACGGCTCGAGCCGCACGGGCTTCACTTACAAATGGAAGATGAAGAATCTTCTGAACAACAGCCCAATGGAAAACGTTTTCCGTGGCGACGACAAGTTCGACGTTGTGGTGCTGGACAAGAAGCCGGTAACCTACTCGTACTTCGCCGATCCGCTGTTCGTCTTCATGGATACTGAATACAACCAGTATGAAATCGAAGAAGAAAACCTGGGCGATGCACTGCATTACCTGAAAGACGGCATGGAATGCGAAGCCGTGTTCTACGACGGCAAGGCTATCTCGGTCGAACTGCCAACCACGATCGCACGCAAGGTTGCTTACTCCGAGCCAGCAGTCAAAGGCAACACTTCGGGCAACGTCCTGAAAGAAGCCAAACTGGAAAACGCGATCGAAGCGCACAGCCACTCGGTCCAGGTGCCACTGTTCGTCAGCACCGACGACGTCATCGAGATCGACACCCGCACCAACGAGTACAAGCGCGTCGTCCGTAACTGATCACGCCGCTGCTCCAAAAGAAACGCTGCCTCATGGGCAGCGTTTTTTTTCGTCGGTATGCAATGATTACTTGGCTTTTTTGGCCCTGGCGAAGACCGGACCCCACAGCGGATGCCCGCTTTCGCCGGGCGCCAGCGCAAAGGCGGGATCGAGCTTGAAGGCTTTGTCGAAATGCTGGCGGCACGGCACCGGGCGCGAGGTCACGCAGTAGCTGAAGGCAATGTACTTGTGCGCCATGACCTGGCTGGCCTTGGAGCCGCCGGTCACATCGGCAGCGCCCAGGCGCTTGATGGCGTCGTTGTAGGAACCCTGGTTATACAGCTCGATGCCTTCGTTCAGTGCCAGCTGGTCGGCGCCCGGCGCCTGGGTGGCGGGAACGACCGGTGTTGGCGGGCGCGGCGCGGGCGTGCGCGGCGTCGTCGGCTTGACGGCAGAGCTCGGCTTGGACGGCGCTTCGGGGGTGACGCAGCCGGACAGCGCGAGGCTGCCGGCCAGTGCGGCGTACATCAGAAAGTGTTGGGATCGGTTCATGCCTCGATCTTAATGCGTTTATTTAGGCTGCGCTGTGAAATCATGTTCAATCGTGCGTGACTTGTTTTTGGCGGTATCGAGACTGACCGTGAAATCCTGGAAACCGGGATTGGCGATCCGGATCTTGTGCTTGCCGGCCGCCAGGGTCAGTTTTTTCAGCGGCGGCGTGACGCCCGCTTCTTTGCCGTCGACATAGATGGTGCCCCACGGCTTGATCGCCAACTTGTAGTTGAACGATTCCGGCGCGGCTTCCGGCGCTGGTTCCGGCACGGGCTCGGCCAGTACATCGGTAACGGCAGCGGCGGCGGCGCCGTCGGCCGGCGCTGTCGCGCCCACGGTGCCGGCCGGCCCAAGCGGCTCGACCGGCGCCGTGGCCGCGACCACGGGCGGCGTCACGGCGGCCGGCGGCGGCAGTGCCGCGGCGTCGGGGATGACAGGCTGGGCCGGCGCCACCATGATCGTGTCGGACGGCTTGGACAGCAGCGAATACACGCCCACGCCGATCGCGGCGATCATCACCACGGCCGAGGCGGCAATGCCGGTCCAGGGCGGCAAGCCCTTTTTGGCTGGCTTGACCGGTTTGGCCGGCTTGTCTGTCACGTCCGGCTTCGGACGGCGCGAGGACTTGGCCAGCGGATCTTGTTTCGACGAGGCGGGCGATTTCGACAGGCTGGTCTTGGCCGGCGCGCCATCGGCGGCGCTGGCGCCATTGGCCGCGAGCGGCCCGGTGCTGGCGCTGGCGGGGGCGTCCGGCAGGCGGTCGAGCGTGGCGAAGCGCTGCGCCGGGCCGGTGGGCCGGGCGCGCGGCGCTTCGCCGCCGGTTTCGATGCCGAGCAGGGCGCGGAAGGCGTCGATGGTTTGCGGACGGTCTTGCGCCAGCACCGCCAGGCCCTTGTCGATTGCCGCCAGGAAGGGCAGGCTGTAGCCGGGCAGGCCGCGTTCGGCCAGCGGCTTGACCGGATCGCGCACCATGCGCGCGATCGAGGTCGCCGGCGGTTCCTTGATGATGGCAAAAAACATCACCGCGGCCAGCGCGTAGATGTCGGTGTACGGCCCCTGGTCGAGCGAGGCGTCGCCGGCGTACTGTTCCACCGGCGCGTAGCCGGGTTTCAGGATCACGGTCAGGCCGCGCGTGCGGTCGCCAATGATCTGGCGCGCCGAGCCGAAGTCGAGCAGCACGGCGTCGCCGCTTTCCTGCACGATGATGTTGTCCGGAGAAACGTCGCGGTGCAGGATCTTCATGGTGTACAGCATCTCAAGGGCGTCGAGAATCTGCTTCATCACCTTTTTACACCACGCTTCGGTCACCAGTTCCGGGCTATGCGTGACAATATCCTTGATCGTGCGGCCGTCGTAATACTGCATGGCGGTGTAGGCGGTGCGGTTCTGTTCCCAGAAACGGTGCACCTTGACCAGCGACGGGTGGTCGAACTGGGCCAGGAAACGCGCTTCGTTGATAAAGCTTTTCAGCCCCACATTGAAGGTTTCCTGGTGCCGTTCGGCACGCACCATGATGCTGTTGTCGCTGGCGCGCGCGGCCAGCACGCCCGGCATGTATTCTTTCAGGGCCACGCTGCGCTGCAGCGAATGGTCGAAGGCCATGTAGACGATGCCGAAGCCGCCTTCACCGAGTACGCCGGTGATTTCGAAGTCGGCCAGCCGGGTGCCGATCGGCAGGCAGTTTTCGGAGCCGGGGGCGAGCGCGTTCATACGATCTCTCTCTCGACGCGGATGGCGTAGGCGGAGAAATTGTCGCGTACCTTGTCGGTGCCTTCCAGGGCCGCCTCGGCCAGCGCGCACATGGCGGTCAGCCACTGCTCGCTGTTGCCTGACTCGGCCAGGGTGCGTTCCATCTCGTCTTCGTGCACCCATTCCCACAGGCCGTCGCTGCACACCAGCAAGGCGTCGCCGTCGAGCAGCTGGACCGGGCCGTCGCCGAGCGCGACCGGGGTTTCGCCTTCGGCGCCGACCGCCGCGAACAGGATGTTGCGTTGCGGATGGGTGCGCAGCTGCTCGGCGCGCGCATAGCCGGCGTCGATCAGTTGCTGGGTCAGGCTGTGGTCGCGCGTGACGCTGACCAGCTTCGCTTCGCGGAACAGGTAGACACGGGTGTCGCCCAGGTGCGCCCATAAAGCGTGGGCGTTGGCCTGGTCGACCAGCAGGGCGGCCACGGTGGCGCTCATGTCGTGGTTCTGCGGCTGGGTTTGTTTGTTTTTCGCAACACTTGCGATGGCGCTGGCGGTATACGAGAGCAAAGCATGGGCGCCGAAGGCGGGCACGCTGGCAAATTTTTCGAGCATGGCGTCGACCACGATGTTGGCGGCCACTTCGCCGCCTTCATGTCCACCGGCGCCGTCGGCGATGATGAAGCAGGAAATATCGCCATGCTGGGCTTCGCCGACAGCGTCCTGGTTGGTGGCGCGCATGCCGATTTCGCTGATGCGGGTCCAGGCCAGGCGGATTGGATTACGCTCAAGCATTGTTGCTGCCGGCATTCGCGCGCTCGACTTCCTTTTCGTACGCGGCCAGGAAGGCCGGGCCGAAAATGGTCTTGAACTGGTCTTTCGCTTCCGCTTCGGCAGTGTGGTAGGCCTGCTTGTAGGTCTTCCAGCTCTCGGCCTGGCGGCGCGAAGGAATCAGGCTGCCCATCATGCCGCCGCCCGAGACATCGGACTCGAACAGCTCGGGCTTGAGGCGCGCCATCATGGCGCCCATGCTGGCGCGGGTGCCGGCCACCATGCCTTTTTGGTGGCTGCGCAGGTCGTTGTAGGCATCGTCGAGCGACTCGAGCGGCTCCATGAAGCCGGGCATTTTCTTGCGCAGCATCTGGGTCAGCACGGTCTGGCTGTCCGGGAAGAACTTGAGTGGATTGTTGTTGCGCATCACCACCATCGTGACATCCGCCTTGACCTCTTGCTTGACCAGCGAACGCAGCGCCAGCAAGTCGATCGTCCCCTGTAGCGAGCTGGCCATCAGCTTGCCCATCAGCTCCATTAACTCCGGCGTCAGGCCGGAACCGAGCGCATCGGCAGGAATGCCGGCGCCGCGCAGGAAAGCCTGCTTCAGTGTTTCAATGTCATCAAGCACGACGTTATTATTCATGAGTGCGGGGCCGCAGGGAAGCGTCGATGTTTATCTCAAGCAATCATGCCAGATTTAACGATTAAGCGCATCACCCGGATGAACCTAATTTACGCATTTTGCCTCATGACAACGCAATTTGCCGCATCTTCCAGCACGAGCGCCTTCATTGGCGTCATGCGCGCGTCCTGGCGCTGCATTTCTGGGCAGCAGGACGCGTGACACGTTTAGTGTAGCTGCATAAGTGCCCCGCCGTATAGCCCGGCTTGTCGGATGCGCAACACAATGCATTAAAGAATCGTTACCAGATGTTTCCTGGCAGACTATCAGGCGTCGATAAAGCGCATCTTGAAGCTGCGGCCCTTGATGTTGCCGAAGTCGCGGCCCAGTTTGTTGCCCGCGTTGAGGCGCTGGAAAGCTTGCTCGGCCACATGGCGGTCGAGCGCGACGTAGGTCATGAATTCGAACACATTGATCTTGCCGACCTGTTCCTTGGTCAGGCCGGCGTCGCCGGTCAGCGCACCCAGCAGGTCGCCCGGGCGCAGCTTGTCCTTCTTGCCGCCCATGATGACCAGGGTCACCATCGGCGCCGGCGCGGCCGCTTCGCCATCGTCGGCCAGTTCGCTCAAGGGATGCCAGGCCACCGGCGCGTGCTGGTATTCCTCGATCAGCTTGACCCATTTCTTTTCGTTCGGGGCGCACAAGGTCAGCGCCAGGCCCGATTCGCCGGCGCGGCCGGTGCGGCCCACGCGGTGGATGTGCACTTCGGTATCTTTCGACACATCGGCATTGATCACCGCGCCCAGGTTGGCAATGTCGAGGCCGCGCGCGGCGACGTCGGTCGCCACCAGTACCGAGCAGCTGCGGTTGGAAAACAACACCAGGATCTCGTCGCGCTCGCGTTGCTCCAGTTCGCCGTACAGCGCCAGCGCCGAAAAGCCCTGCGCGCGCAATTCGTCGGCCAGTTCGCGGCAATGCACCTTGGTGTTGCAAAACGCCAGCGCCGAAACAGGTTTGAAGTGCTTCAAGAGGCGGCCGACGGCCTGGTCGCGGTTGTCGAAGCCGACTTCATAGAAGCGCTGCTCGATCTGGTCGCCGCTGTGCTGGGCTTCGACCACGACTTCCACCGGGTTGCGCAGGAACAATTCGGTGGCGCGGCGGATATCGTCCGGGTAGGTGGCTGAAAACAGCAAGGTCTGGCGGCGCGACGGGCAGGCGCTGACGATGCCGGCGATTTCGTCGTAAAAACCCATGTCGGTCATGCGGTCCGCTTCGTCCAGCACCAGGGTCTGCACCTTGGACAGGTCGATGCTGCCGCGGCCCAGGTGGTCGCGGATGCGGCCAGGGGTGCCGACCACGATGTGGGCGCCGTGTTCGAGCGAGGCGATCTGCGGGCGCATCGGCGCGCCGCCGGTCAGGGTCAGCACCTTGATATTGCCTTCGCCGCGCGCCAGGCGGCGCAGTTCGTTGGCCACCTGATCGGCCAGTTCGCGCGTCGGGCACAGCACCAGGCCTTGCACCGCGAACCAGGCTGGATTGAGTTTATGCAAAATGCCGATGCCGAAGGCCGCGGTCTTGCCGCTGCCGGTCTTGGCCTGGGCGATCAGGTCGCGTCCGTCGAGCACGTGCGGCAGGCTCTTGGTCTGGATGTCGGTCATCTCTTTATAGCCGAGCGAGTCCAGGTTGGCCAGGAAGGTGGCGGTCAGGGGCAGGGTGGCGAAGGCGTTTGGATTCATGGCGTGCTCTGGCAAAAAAGGGAACGGACCCAGTCTAGCAGGCAAGCTGCGAGAGGGCGGATGGCGCTGGTGCGGTACGGCCGCGCGCCGGGGAATTACGCGGCAGCCCAGTTGGGCAGGCCGGTCAGGTCGGTATTGTCTTCGCGCCGCCACACTGGCAAGCCGCTGGCGTCGGTTTCGTCGAGCAGTTCGAGCTGTTCCTGGCGGAGGGCGGCTTTGCGCTGGCGCGGCACGGTGGTGCGGCGCGCTTCGGCAGGGGGGTGAACGAGCGGCGCAGCCGCGCCGAACCCCGGCAAGTCGAAGGTCGCGTTATCTTTTTTGTCTCTCATGGGAGGTGTGGTGGACTGGCTTGAAGGCAGCCAGCCCCTTTCTAAAAACAAAAGCCCGGCTGTGTGAAGAGTCGGGCTCAGTTCAAAATGTATTTGGTTGCGGGGACAGGATTTGAACCTGTGACCTTCGGGTTATGAGCCCGACGAGCTGCCAGACTGCTCCACCCCGCGTCTGAGCGGCGAATTATATAGAGGTTTGTGCAGAAGTGCAATGCCTGGTGAAAATTGCTGCGTCAGGGGCCAGGATGGCCGGCTGCGCCGGCGGTCATACTAGAGGGCACCTCGAATTACCCGTAAATCCCGCATAATCGCCGGTCGCGATGCCGGCAGTTGCGTTTTTTGATGTCAGGCCGAGCCGCTTCCCGCCCGTTTTATAGGCGCTGAACCTCGTTTTGTGCAGTCCGGACGGACTGCGGGCGTCAGAACGCCTCGACCCTGGCCTCCTTCAAGTAGACCAGGCGCCGCAATTGTAAACGGCGACCTTCCAATTGAGCTGCAACGTGGCGCACGCCAGTCCGATTGCGCGCAGGCCTTTGCTGCCCATCTCGGCCAGGCCGGCAAACACATGCATCTGACTACTGGACCGCAGTCCGACAAAGCGCCGGAAGCTCAGGCGGTCGAGCAACTGGAATTCCATTTGTTCGTCGCTTAGGTTGAACAACTGCTGGATCAGCGGGACGCGAACTATCAGGTCGGTCGGGAATGGAGGACGCCCGCCGCGTTCGCGGCTGGGGCGGGGAGCGGCTTCGTCAAACGCACCGGCAAGCGCGATGAAGTCGACATGCTGCTCCATCACCTTGAGCGCATTACCAGGCTTGTTCCGCTTCGCTTCGCGTTCCTGGTCGGCAAGCAGGCTCGTTTTGATCATGGAATTAGGTCAGCAACATGAAGCCGCTATAAGGCCACGGCTGGGGTAGCTTTTCGAGGTGTCCCATAGTACCTGAGACGGCGCCAGCCCCATGTGGGAAAGCGCGATCGTCTGTGGTGGATGGGGCGGCTGCAGGAAAACAACTTTCCGGGCCGCGACGGTCGACAAAGTCGGCGCGAGCAAGCGTATCTCGCCGATTCCTGCTTGCTGCACCAAGAGGTCGGTCAACGACCCAGTGGCCCATCCACTGCCAGAGAGCTGATTTGACGAAGCGGCATACCTAGTAGGTACGCAGTGGATCGACGAACGGGCCAGCTGGCTCGCGCGCCAGAGAGAAGGGTGCAACTCCTCCGAAGCAAACTGTGCGTTAGCCGTCATAATTACTCTTGATAAATACTGTATTTATATACAGTATAGCCGATGGCGGGACAGGAAGTTAAATATGTGTTGGACGTGACTTCGGCTGGATGCACAAAGCAAAAGCCACGCCACAGCCAGGACGCTTTAGCGTGGGCTGACCCGAGTCCTGCCAATCAGGCGGCGAGTGTGGAAGGGCGCGGCAACTGTGCTAACAAACCGGAAAAGTACTGATCGAAGTCCGACAGGAATGCCTCTGTATCAAACTCGGCGAACTTGTACTTTCGGACAATTCGTGGCACTTCTTTCAACATGGCCACTACTACATTTTCCTTCCTTTCCTCTAGCGTTGCGTTCACGAAATCGGCAAGAGGTAGCATGATATCCATGTATAGTGCCTTGTCTTTTTTGCTATGACGAATACGCTGTTTGAAATTCAGTTCCGGATTTCTACAAATGAGAAAAATCGCAACTTTCCACAGCCCGTCCCCGTAGTCGGTCGCAAAGGCTTCCCAGTAGCTAGAGTCTGAAAACCAGTCCGTTACCGCATTGACCCCGGATTCATGATTAAAATCGCCTAATATTTGAACTTTCATACTATTTCCTAATGGTTAGTTTTGTTTCCTGGTGGGCGCTGACCGTGTATGGCAGTGTAGTTCCTAATCTTCATGGTTTCCAGTGTACGCCATTCAGGCCTAGTCCCGCCTTGAAATTCCGTTATCATTTTCAGGCCGGCTGTTCCGGTATTACTCATGTAAGTTTGCGTATACCGTTTCGTAAAATCTTTAGTGATTCCGAACTTATACACATCCCCTTTCTCGCACCACACAAGCGCTACCGGATCTTTGAATCCTCTCTTCATCAAAGGATACAACCCCGCTTCCGCCGCTACAAGTGCGTACTGGCCACCGACTTTGGCAGCAGTGCCTGCCGCTTTTGTAGCAGACCCTACAGGCCCTGGAAGATCCGCGCCGGTAATGAGAGCGGCGCCAATGGTCGCACCGGCTAAGAACCCAAGCTGATTCTCAGCAACAAACATCAACGCGCCATAAACAAAGAACGGGACGATTAAGCCTTCGGGATCGGTGTAGCTAAGCGGGTTTCCCCCTACATATGCGTATGGATTCGTACCGCCAAGTAAGCCTATCGGGTCACTCTGGAGATATCGGCCCAACACAGGGTCGTAGTAGCGAATCCAGTTGTACCAGAGACCGGATTCAGCATCGTAATACTGGCCAGGAAACCCGACATTCATGGCGCCAATAGTGTCCGTCACGACTCGCCGGTCGAAAGCAGAATTTGCGGCGCGCCAGACCGGCGCCCCAGCCGCATTGGTCAGCACTTCCGGGCGACCGATCTGATCGTTATGGCTGGCGTAGAACTGCCCTCCGCGTGCAATGCCCAAGAGCTGTCCGCCAAGATATACGTACTGTGTATCAGTAGCTCCAATCTCCGCAATGAGTTCGCCGGAAGGTCCGAAAATTGACCTAGTTCCAACATTTCTGCTGATCTTCAAGGCGCGCTGGTTAAGCCCGTTGACACGGTAATCACCGACTTGTGCGTTATTAATCCACACACCGTTCATGCGGTTTAAGTTATCGTAGGTGTACCTATGGCTACCATCATGGCGGTTTTCAATGGTAGCATTGCCCACTGCATCGTATTCAAATCGACGCGATTGCCCACTGCCACCCCAGTTTTCCAGACGGTTCGTTCCGGCGTAAAGGCCGTAAGTATAATCGCCTTGACCTTCCCTGCTGTGTTTTACCCTATTGCCAACATTATCCCATCCGAAATATTGGTGGTCGCCCGGGCGCCCGACGGTCGAAATCCTGCCATGCTCATCGTAGCCATAGTCGGTCGTCAATTCAGGGTGCACTGCGTCAGAAACTTTTGATATCGTCGCGCCTGGGCTATAGTCGAAGTTCTGGGCATGCACACCTGGTGTATGAAGCTGGTCAAGGCGCCCATCCACATCGAATGTGCTAATGCGCGATTGCCCGTTACCAAAGCGCCAAGCGTAGATTGCATCAGTGGCAGGCTGATACAGGAAGGTATCAGCAAGCGTCGCCCACTTTCCTCCCAAATTGCTTCGGATTCTGGTCAGCCGGCCGGTCGCGTCGTAATCGTAATTTATGTTAAGGCCACTTGACCAAGCCATGCCGCTCACCCGCCCGCTGGTGTCGTAAGCCCATCGAGTTGTGAATTTTGTTCCGTATATGTCGTTATCTTGGCGAATCAGCTTGCCGGAAACTTCGTACGCCCACGCCGTGCGGCCAGTGGCATCGGTCATGCTCGTCAAGTGGCCCTTGCCCAAGTGTCCTTCATCGTAATTGAATGTTTCAGTCGTATCGCCGCTTTTCCGCGTTGTGCGGCGGTCCAGGTCGTCCCAATTGTAAGTAACGACCTTGCCGTTCGGTTGAGTTTCTTGGGTTAGGCGTCCAAGGTCGTCATAATTATCGTATGTAGTTGTCCCTCGATCCGGGCTATCGATGCGGATAACGTCACCAAAATTATTATAAGCATAATTGGTTCTTACTCCGCGAGGATCAATTAAGGCTTCTAACCGCCCAGCCCAGTCGTATTCCAGCCTGGTAATCGCACCATTCGCCGTGGTTTGCTTAATTAATCGATTCTGCGCATCATATTCGTAAAAAGTTCCCTTGCCATCACCACTGTAAGCCTCGACAAGATTACCGTTCGCATCATAGCGCCGATCTTCCCGCTCTCCCTTGCTATTTACTGTCTGATAGAGTCGATTTAGGGAGTCCAGCTTGAGTAGCTTGGTAAATTCGCCGCTTGCAGTCGCCACCGGTCCGTTGGGACCAGCAGAGGCCACCTGACGGGGCGCGACACGGGCTAACGAATTTGTAGCAACGTCAACCCTGGACTCGGCATAATTCTTCTGCGCGTCTCCTACGGCCTCAAGTTCGAGAGAATCAGTGTATCGATACCACGTAACTGTGCCGTCCGGATAGATAATAAGCGTAGGCAAACGCGCCTGGTTGTACCCGAACTTTGTAATGAGATTACCAGGCGCTGTAATTGTCGCGATGGTGCCGTCCGGATTATATGTATAATCGGTACGAAGCCCGTTGATATCAACGACCGATGTCGGCTGCCCTAGCCCCGTAAAGCCGCCATAAGTAACCGTTTGATTGAGTGGGTTCACAACTGAGCTGACTCTGCCGTAGTAGTCGTAGTTCACGATGGTCGAAACTCCCCGCCCGTTCAATATGTCCGCGGAAACGATCATCCCCAAGGTTCGGTTTGGATGAAAACCGTATCCGTATCGCGTGACTCTCTGTTTACCAGACTTCAGATCAGTGACTGTAGTCTCTGCAATACGGCCGTGCGCCGGACCACCGGAATGATAAGCATATTTAATGCTCGACTGACTATCACCTGCGGAATTCTTGTACACTGTTTCTACAAGTTTACCTTCCACCCAGGAGTGGTCTTCTCGGATTGCTTCCGAGGTATTTTCGGCAGTAATTTTCGAGCGCAAGTGTCCATCAACATTGTACTGGTACCATGTGGCAATTCCTTTCCAGTCGAATGTACGCGTGAGAGAACCAAATTGATCGTACTCGGTTCGGCTACTCGCACCTGCGCAAGTTGCTGATGCCGACCGATCTGCTCCGATAATCTTCCTTTCTGACACTTCTCCAACAGGCCCAAAAATGTATCGAGTCGTCTGTCCCTGTGCGTTACTGACCACTGTGTACTCATTTTGATTGTCTTTTGAATAGTTAAAGGTATCTACCTCTCGATTGCCAGCTAGCTGGCTAACGTGTACACGGCGGTCAGCGTGATAGGCGTAGCTGCTGTAGCGCCGGCCGCCAATCGAGATACCGGTTAGCAGAGTCGGATCGCCATGTTCGTAATGATATTCGCGGACCGAGCCACCCGGAACTGTGACTTTGATCAACATGCCATTACCATTATATTTATAGTCCCATATCGCTCCCGAGGTGTCCTGGACGGTCGCTACCTTATCCCCGGCCCAATTCAACTTAACCGATTGACCAGGCAGATTTTGTATCGCGACCAGCCGCGGGCCGTCGTAGATGAACTTTCGGACGAGCTCGCCGGACTCGTCACGGACATGTTGCAGTACACTATTTTGACTAAAAACGTATGTGAGTCCGTTTGTTACCAAGTCGATATTTTCTCTCGGTTTATAGACAATTTTGTTCAGTTCACCGCCGGACCCGGTAAAGTAGTAATATTCGTTGGGTCGTTTCCCTTCATGGACAATCGGACCAGGGCGCGAATAGTGGTACACGACCATCGTTCCGGTTTCTGTCACATGGGTGATGTTTTTAGGCACGCAGTCAAAGTCCGGTTTCTGCTTATGACAGGTTGAATTGACCAATTTTTGCGGGTCTAGAGACGAAAGCCAATTCTTTCCAAAAAGAGTACCTTGAGCATTCTGGCTTCGGTAAGTGCGCTGTAGCGATATGGCATAAATTCCTTCCGCTTCAAAATCCACCTCAGCTTTGGTTTTTTCGCCGGTCGCAAGCACGACGGGATTGGCTGTCGTCTTGCAGCTCTGCTCCGACTCCATGTTGGATTCATTCACTGCACCTGGCGCAGTTCGCAACGGCGTGCCTGAGTCGGACATGGTTGAGTAGCGACTCATATAGAATCCACCACGTAAGCCGTCAAAAATAAATCTCTGCGGTGTAGGTCTCTGCGCGCCGACATACACTTGAAGCACGCCGTCCGAATTAATCGTTCCTTGTAATGTCGCAGCGTGGTCCGGAGTCGCCGGTACTTCTTCGACAGCTAAGCCAACACTGTTCAATAGCACGAGCGGTATCAAAAAAAGCGCTTTAATGTTTATTTTTTTCATGATTGTCCAATTGGAAGGTTTGAAACGAACTATCTGAGAATGCGGCCGACCACTCCGACTCATATCGATTATCTAGTAGCCGAGGTCTAGGCGATTGATACTTATCAAATTTGAATTTGAGCGGTGGATAGTCTTCATCGCGCAGCTACGCGGCTCAAACTGCGCGACGCGGTATTGCCTTCCTATTGATAATGAAGTTTCGTTAATCATTAAAAATAATCTGTTTTTGTTGCGGCGTATGGCGCACACCATGCGCTATCCTCGCCGTCATTAATACTGAAAGCGCGAATGTTGAGGTCGGTAAAAAATGGGAATCGTTCGAGGAATTAATTAGCGGGCCCAGATGGGTTGCAAGAGAGGCGTCACAGCTATATTTTTAGATCAATACCTGTAAGCTTGATTAGCATATTTCTGTGTAATAGCGGATCTCGATATTGCACCAATGAACATAGGAATTATTTCATAAATGGCAATGGGAAAAGCAAATTTCTCATAACGCGCAAAGAACTGGATCTTTGGTCATTGCCCAGATTGCGAGGTATAAGCCATATCGTTATACACAACTCTGAACAGCTCAGCCGGTGCGTGAAAAATCGGTTCACATTCAAATACTTGCGTTGGCACTAAACTGGCCCAATGTCGTTTAGAGTGGAAGTTGACTTCGGCTACCATGTCGGCTACCGCTGTGAATGCCTGATGTCGTCGTGACCGGCCCGGAACAGGGTCAAGGGCGGGCCGCGCGAAGCGCGGCTCGGGGAAGCGAACCCTTGACGCTGTGCAGGGCCAATAAGCTCGGGCATCGCCGTCGACCTGGCATGCCGGGGCGATGGCCATGCAGACGCCCGGCGACGATGTACTCGTCCACAGTAATGACCGTTGTTTTGATGCGAGGAAGCCGCAATGAGTATTGGTGTTGAAGCTCTGTTCACGTCCGCCCTGGGGCTGAAGTCCCCATGGGAGGTGGTCAAGGTCGAGTTGGACACCGCCAAGCGGAGGATCGATTTCGAGGTGGCCTGCAACGCCAAGCAGCTGCCTTGCCTGGCCTGCGGCGTGAACGGGCAAGGCATTCACGACAGGGTCCGGCGCGACTGGCGCCATCTCGATTTCTTCCAGAACGAGGCATGGTTGCACGCCGACATGCCGCGCGTCGATTGCGGCGCTTGCGGCAAGACGACGACTGTGGAGGCACCCTGGGCGCGGCCGGGCAGCGGCTTCACGCTGCTGTTCGAGGCGCTCGCCTTGGCGCTGTGCCAATCCATGCCGGTCGCGCACGCCGCCAGCCTGTTGCGTGTCAACGCGAAGCAGTTGTGGCGCCGGATTGAACACTATGTCGGCGCGGCACGCGCCCAGGAGGACATGAACAGCGTCGCCGTGGTCGGCATCGACGACTTGAGTTTCAGACGTGGTCAGGACTATGTGACGCTGGTCCATGATCTGGAAGGCAAGCGCCCTGCTGTTCATGACCGAAGGCCGCAAACAGGGCACCGTCATCGACTTCAAGGCCGACGTGATCGCGCACGGCGGCGATCCTGACGACATCAAACACGTCTGCATGGACATGAGCGCCGCCTACACCAAGGGCGTGATAGAGATGCTGCCCAAGCCCAGATCAGCTTCGACCGATTTCATGTGATCGCCCTGGCTAACGAGGCGATGGATACCGTCAGGCGCGACGAGATGCGTGACCAGCCGCGCGTCGTGCGGGCAGCGATGGGAACGGACCGTAAAGGCACTCAAGGGCATGTTCTGGGGCATAAGCAAGGATCATGCCAACTGGAGCGTCGATCAGATCAACACGATGTACCGGCTGCAGCGTTTGAAGCTCAAGAGCGCGCGCGCGTGGTGCCTGAAGGAAGGGCTGCGCTCGACTTACGCCGCCGGCGTGACGAGCAACTGCCCGCAGCAGGCCGAGGCCGCCTTGACGAGCAGGATCTCACGACGCAGCCGGCTTGATCGTTTAAGAAACTCGCCACCACGCTCAAGGAGCGCCTGGCCGGCGCCGTGCGCGGCATGCTCGATGGGCGCAGCAACGCCTATGTCGAGGCGATGAATGGCATGCTCCAGCAGACCAAACGGGCCGCGCGCGGATTTCGCACCGTGAAGAACTTCATCGCCATCGCCTACTTTCGCATCTCCAAACTAATTAACTTGCCCATCAATCCGATGCAACCGGCCGCGCCGATCCGATCTACCATCTACCGCGCAGGGCGTCCATTTCCACTGAAAACGGCGTAGAGCCTGTAAACTGAGCTGGTTTGAGGTTTACTCTCGCCTTTTAAGTGATGCGTTGGCAACAGGATCGAGCCGCTGGACAGAGCAAGAATTCGCGGGTCTCGACTTGGGAGACGGTCGCATCGACGAGAGAGCGAAGATACTGATGGAACGACTTTCGGCAAATCCGACGGCCAGCATCCCGATGGCGTGCGGAAGCTGGAGTGAAACGTGCGCGGCTGCGGGCACCGCTTCCCATCGTGCAGATCCGCCCGCCGAATTTGTCGTTGAGAGACCTGAACGGGACGACTACGGATGCACTCCGGATAACTTGGATGGGAGGCCGGGGGATTTGTACGAAGCGATAGCGCATATCGTGCTATCGAAAATGAATTGATGACACGCCATGGCAGCGAGCGTGCGGTGGAGCCGCAAAGCGATCGAAATTGAAACGGTCGAGTTGCTATATGTTCGATGATCAGCGCACACCGTAGCGCGCGCGCAGCGCTTGCAGGGCGCCGCTTTTCTCCAGCCGCCCGATAGCCGCGTTGATGCGCGCCAGGTCGTCTTCAGTGGTACTGGCGCGGCTGAGCATCAGGTGCACCGGCGCCTGCTGCAGCACGAAAGGCAGCTGGCGCAGCGCCAGCCTTTGACGCTGCGCTTCGTACAGGATGGCGGCGCGGTCGCCCATGATCAGCGGTGCGCGGCCGGCGCCGAACATGCGCATGCCCTGCTCGAAGCTGCCGAATTCGTGCAGGCGCCCGCCGGCGCGCAGGCCGGGTGCGGCGTGTGCGAAGTCGGCGCCGTACCAGCCGACGCGCGGCGCCAGCACGGCCGCCTGGGCGCGCAGCACGGCCGGCATGCTGTTGATGCCTGCGTAGCGCGGATAGTCGCGCGCCAGCGCGAACAGCGCCACCGTCTCGTGGCGGTAGGCGTTGGAAAAGCGCGCGATGCGGCGCCGCTCGGGCGTGTCGGTGGCAGACAGCATCAGGTCGAATTCGCCGCGCTCGAACAGCAGTTGGCGCCGCACCGCCGGCAGCGGCGGGGCGGTGACCAGGGTGCAGCCGGCTTCCTTGAGGATGGCCTTGGCCATGTCCATATCGAGGCCGGTCTGGAGGTTCTCTTCGTTGGTAAACGAGTAGGGCGGCCACTCTTCGCTGACCATGTTCAGCGGACGGCTGCAGGCGAGCGCCGGCGCGCACGCGAGCAGGCCCGCTGCGGCAAACAACGCTCTTACAGTGCGCGCAGGCGCCATAGCGATGTCAGTTCGGCGGCGCGCGCGGCGTGCAGCGGGTCGGCAGCGTCGCTGGCGCGCGGATGGGTGGGCCGCACATCAATGCGTTCGATCACTTCAAGGCCGCCGGCCGCGATCAGCGCCAGCAACTGCTCGCGCGGACGCAGGCCAAGGTGCTCGGCCAGGTCGGACAGGATCAGCCAGCCCTCGCCGCCGGGCGCCAGGTGCGCCGCCAGGCCGTTCAGGAAGCCCTTGAGCATGCGGCTGTCCGGGTCGTACACCGCGTATTCGATCGAGGAACTCGGACGCCCCGGCAGCCATGGCGGATTGCACACCACCAGATTGGCGCGGCCGTCCGGGAACAGGTCGGCCTGCACCACCTCGACCGTGCCGGCCACGCCGAGGCGCTGCAGGTTTTCGCGCGCGCAGGACAGGGCGCGCGCATCCATGTCGGTCGCCACCACGCGTCCCACGCCGCGCTGCGCCAGCAAGGCCGCCAGCACGCCGGTGCCGGTGCCGATGTCGAACGCCAGCGCGCAGGCCGGTGGCAGCGGCGCGTCGGCCACCAGCGCCACGTACTCGCCGCGGATCGGCGAAAACACGCCATAGTGCGGGTGGATGCGGGCGTCGAGCGCGGGAATCTCGACCCCGTTCTTGCGCCACTCGTGGGCGCCGATCAGGCCAAGCAGTTCGCGCATCGACGCGACAAACGCTTCGTCGGCGCGCCCGTAGGCTTCGTTGCAGGCCTGCGTGACGTCCGGTGCGCGCCGCAGCGGCACCGTGTAGTCGGCCTCGAAGGGCAGCAGCAGCATGGCCAGGGTGCGGGCGCGCTGCGACTGGGCCTGGCGGTGCAGGTGGAAGGCTTCGGCCGGCGAGGCGGGCACCTTGGGCGCCCTGGCGCGCCCGCCCTTATGGTCGGCGCGCCGCGCCAGCGCCTGCAACAGCTGGCGCGCATTGTGGAAGTCGCCGCGCCAGAGCAGGGCGGTGCCTTCGCAGGCGAGGCGGTAGGCCACGTCGGCCGGGGTTTTGTCGTCGGCGATGACAACCTTTTTTGGCGGCGGCATGCCGCTCTCGGAGCGCCAGCGCGCGTTGCGCGGCTGGCCCTCTTCGGTCCAGTGGATGCGCGCCGGTGCGTCGGCAGTGTGTTCAGGGTGCATGGGGGCGATCGGTCAGTGGTGCAAAAAACAGGAAACGGCAAGCGCCCCGTGCAGGCACGGGGCGTCAATATCCCTATTATACGTGGGCGTGCGACGCTGTCAGGCGCTCGCCAGCATGCTGGCGGCCGCCGGCGCGCCACCGTAGGAGTTGGCCAGGGCCTTGTTGCGGTCGGGTAGCGGCAGCTCCGGCTGGTCGGCGCGCGGGCGCGGGGCCAGCAGGGCGGCGCGGTCGACCAGGCGCAACAGGCGCAGGCTGAGATCGCCGCCGCTTTCGCCGGCATTGCCGTTGACGTTGGACTGCAACTCGCGTCCAAGCAGCTTGAACAAGTCATCCAGGCTGCCGGGAAATTTCACCGGCGGCAGCGGTTTTCCGGTCAGCACCAGCACATCGGGGGAGTCGAGCCGGGCCGGGCGGCTGGCCGCGGCAGTCCCGGCCGCCGCTTCACTGGCGATGCTGGCCACGCTGGCACTGGCTTCGTAATTGACTTCCAGCTCGAAATCGAAAGTCTGGCCGTCGTTTGTCACCAACTGGCCGGTGCCGATGAAGCTGGCGGACTGGTTCAGGGAAAAGGCGCTGCTGCGCACGCTGCCGTTTTGCGTGGCGGCGTTTGATAATGCCGATTGCGCCTGCACCGCCACGGCGTCGAAACTGACCGTGGCGCCCTTGGCGGCGTCGCCGAACAACTTGCCCACGAAGGTGTCGAGAAATTTCTGCGCCACATCGACCGTGGAGCTGGCCAGGTTACCGACCCGGTTCATCATGCTCTGTGGCGACAAGCTGACGTTGTCGTTATACAGCGAGACGGGATCGACCACCGGCAAGCGCGGAGCAATATTGCCGCTCGCTGGCGTCAGCTGCGCGCCCACGGACCGTCCGCCACCCTGCGCAGCGGCGGGAAGGAGGGTCGTAGCAGGCGGACGGGCGCTCAGGGCGGACAGAAAAGACATGGCGGTCAGACAATAAAAACGTTGCGATACTGACCATAACGGCAGCCATGCCGATTACTTTAGTTATTTTTCTATTATTTTTTTATTGCCTTGAGGCATCTCAATCAATGGTGATGGGACCATTGCCCTTCTGGCGAAGCGAGATAGGATTGAACTGCGTCCTTGCTTCCTGTTGCATGGCGCCTCAGTTCACCGCAGGCGCACACGCCCTGGTAAGGCTGGATGTGGGAGCAGGCGGAAACTTTCTGGAGGAAGACTTTGACAGGTTTCTCGCACTTGACGCATTTGAAGGTCAGCACGCGGGCGGGTTTTGACATGGGAAAGATCCGGACGTAAAAAACGCGCATTTTATCATCGGGATGCGCAGCCGCAGTCAACTGCTGGCCTGGCGCGGCGTTAACCGAGCAGGCCCCCGGGCGAAGTGATCGAGACAGGAAGCAACATGAATACCGACAAGCAACCAAGCAAGGAAAGCGTGCGCCAGTGGCTGCGCACGCAGATCGCCCAGCGCCGCCCGCCGCCTGACGCGCAGGAAATCCGGCGCGAGCTGGGGTGGGAGCGGACCAAGGTGCAGTTGGCGAAAGTAAAACGCTAGTCCCGCCGCCGTAAACAGGCTTACTGGACGGTCACGGTACTGGTGCCGCCGCCGTTTGGCTGCACCAGGATGCGCGTGGCGATGCGCTCGGTCATCTCCTGGACGTGCGAGATCACGCCGACCTTGCGGCCCATCGACTGCAAGCCGTCCAGCGCATCCATCGCCACCCGCAGCGTTTCGCTATCGAGGCTGCCGAAGCCCTCGTCGATGAACAGCGACTCGACCCGCACCCGGTTCGACGACAGCGACGCCAGTCCCAGCGCCAGCGCCAGCGACACCAGGAACGATTCGCCGCCCGAGAGCGAATTGACCGAGCGCACCTCGCCGCCCATGTCCTGGTCGCGCACCATCAGCCCGAGCGACGGCCCGGCGGCGTTGACCACGCGTTCGAGCCGATAGCGTTTGGCCAGGTGAGTGAGGTGGCTGTTGGCATACCCGAGCAGTACATCGAGCGTGAACTGCTGCGCGTAGTTGCGGAACTTCTTGCCGTCGGCCGAGCCGATCAACTCGTTCATCTTGCCCCAGCGCCGCTCGCGCAACTGCTGTTCCTCGATCTGCGCCATGCTTGATGCCGCCTGCGTGCGCCGCACGTCGTCCTGTGCGATCTGCAGGCGCAGCGCGGCGGCGGCGTCGGCGGCGGTCGCGCGTTCGGCGAGCAGTTCGTCCAGCGCCTGCACCAGCAAGGCTTCGCTGGCGGCCGGATCGTCGCCTTCCACCTGCTGCTGGTGCTGCTCGTGCAGTTCGCGCTGGGCGCGCCGCTCGGCCAGCACCGCTTGCGCGTTGGCGCTGCGCTCGTCGATCGCCTGCAAGGCTGCGCGCTCCTGCGCGATGACGCCGGCGTCCTGCGCCAGCAGGTCGGCCAGGTGCGCGCCATCGGTCACGCTCTCCAGCGCAGGATGGCGATCTGCGTAGCTGGCCAGCCAGTGCGCCAGGCGCTCTTTGACCTGCTGCTTGCCGGTCTGCGAAGTGGTGAGCCTGGTGCCGAGCTGCAGCAGCGCTTCGCGCGCGCGCGTTTCGGCCTGCGCTGCGTGGCTGGCGGCGCTGTGCTGCTGATCGAGTGCGGCGCGGGCCGCATCGACCGCACCGCGCAGCTGCGCTTCGATCTCGCGCACTGGCTGCCCGTCCCACAGGGCGGCGCGCTGCGCCTGCATGGCCTGTACCTCGGCGTCGATCCGTACGAAATCAGCGGCGGCGGCCGCGTCGGCCTGGCGCGCGCGTTCCAGCTCGCCGGCCGCCGCCAGGTGGGCCGCTTCCACGGTCACGATCGCGCCGGCGCGGCTGGCATGCAGCGCCGATTGTGTGCGCCATTGCTGCGCCTCGGCGGCGCGCGCGTCGCGAAAGGCCTCGGCATCGCGCTGCCATGCGCTGCGCCAGTCGCCACTGAAGGCGGGGTCGAGTTCGTCCAGCAGTTGCGCCAGGGTGCTGGCGGCGCGGGCGTGCTTGTCCGCCAGCGCCGCATGGCGCGCATTGGCTTCGGCCAGGGCGGTGCGGCCGGCGCCGGCGGCTTCCTGCAGACGCGCGTGGGCATTGTTGGCGCTATCGCAGGCGCGCTGCGCGGCGTCGCGCGCGCTGGCGGCCGCGCGCGCGGCGCGTTCGCGTTCGTCGAGCTGCTGCGAGTGCTTCTTGAGCGCGGCCGCTTCGCTGACGAACCACGCGCTGCGTCCCATTTCTTCAGGCGCGAGGCTGGCCACGGCGTGCTCGCTCCATGCCGCCTCCGCCTCGGCCAAGGTGGCTTCGAGCAGCTCGTGCTCGCGCACGCTGGCGTCGAGCTGCTCGCCGGCCGCCGCCGCGAGCGCGCGTTCGGTGGCCTGGGCCGACAGGTTCTCTTGCAGCGCGGCGCGGCAGGCGGCGACTTCGGCGCGCAGGCTGTCCAGCATGGCGCGCAGGCCCGCATCCTGATGCTGATACGGGTGCTCGGCGCTGCCGCACACGGGGCAGGGCTGGCCGTCATCGAGATTGGCGCGCAGGTTGACGATGCTGTCGGCGCAGGCCAGTTCGGCGATCTTGAGCGAGCGCTCGGCCTGGGCCAGCGCCGCGTCGAGCGCGCCGGCGCCAGCCACGTGCGCGGCCAGGGCGTTATCGGCGGCCTCGATCGCGCTGCGCGCACGCGCCGCATTGGCGCTGGCCTGGCGCAGGCGCTCGCGTGTTGCGTTCAAGCCGGTCCAGATCTTCTCGGCCTCGACCAGGCTGTCGCGGTGCCGGTCGAGCGCTGTGCGTTCGGCGCGCAGCTGGTCGGCATCAAAAGCGTCGAGCGCGGTGATGGCTTGCTGGCGCGTGGTCTCCAACCCTTGCAGTTGCTGGGTCGATTGCGCCAGCGCGTCGGCGCTGCGCGCTTCGGTGTCGGCGGCGGCCAGCATGGCCTGCTGCGCCGCTTCCAGGCCGGCGCTGCTGGCGCTGTGTTGCGCCGCCGCCTGCGCGGCTTGGGCGAACAGCGTGTCCCAGCGCGGCCACGCGGCGGCCAGCACTTCCCAGTCGCTCTGGCGCACCAGCCAGTCGGCGCCTTGCTGGTGGGCGCTGCGCAGCGCGGCCAGCTCGGCGGCTTTCGATTGCAGTGCGGCGCCGGCGTTGGCGGCATCGCGCGCGGCGTGCTCGCGCACCTGCGCCGCCTTGGCGTGCGGCGGTGTGAGGGCCGCGATGCTGGCGTCGAAGGCCTTGGCCTGGTCCAGCTGCGGCGCGGCCGCGCGCAGCGCCTGTTCCTGGTCGTGCAGGGCGGCGCTGGCGCCGGCCAGGGCGACGATGGCGCCTTGCTGCATGTCCTGGGCGCGTTGCAGCTGGTCGCCGCTGGCGGCCAGCGCCTGGTCGAGGGCGGCGATGTCGGCGTCGAGCCGGGCCTGTTCGGCCAGCAGCGCGCGCGCCGGTTGCAGCGCGTCGAGCGTGGCGAGGTGGCGGCGGCGCGCTTCGGCTTGTTGCGACTCGGCGCGGGCGCTGGCCAGGGTTTCCTCGGCCAGCAGTTCGTTGCGGCGCAGGCGCGCGCGCTCCTGGTGCCAGCGCAGCTGGTGCTCGAGCAGGGCCTTGCGCTGGTCGAGCGCCGCCAGGGCGCTGTCGGCGGCGCCGCTTTGTTGGTCGATCGCGGTGCGCAGCTCGGCGGGCAGCGGCGCCTGGTCGGCCAGGCGCGCGCTCAAGCGTTTCAATTCCTCCTGCTCTTTTCTGAAACGCTCGAAGGCGCGCTTCGAAATGGCGGTGTAGATGGCGCTTCCGGTGAGCGTCTCAAGCAGTTCGCCACGGTCGTTGTCTTCGGTTTTGAGGAAGGCTGAAAACTCGTTCTGCGCCAGCAGCACGGCGCGCGTGAACTGGTCGAACGAGAGCCCGATGCATTTGACGATCTCGTCGAGGACCTCGGTCTTGGTGCCGCCTAAGGGAATCAGGCCGGGCAGCTTGTGCAGGCTCATTGCCGACGGCTGCAGGGCGCCGCCGGACTTGCCGCGCGAGCGCCGCACGCTCCAGCGCGCGCGGTAGCGCAACTGGTCGTTACCGACGAAATCGACTTCGGACCAGGCTTCGCCGGCGCCGCGCCGCAGCAGGGTACGCGGATCGTGGGCCGATACGGTGTCGTCGCCGACGTCCGGCAGCAAGCTGCTGTTGCGGACGATCTTGAGCAGCCGTGGCGTGGCGTTGTACAAGGACAGGCACAGGGCGTCGAGCAGGGTGCTCTTGCCGGCGCCGGTCGGGCCGCTGATGGCGAACAGGCCGGCCGCGGCGAGCGGCTCCTGTTCGAAGTCGACGCAAAATTCGCCGGCCAGCGAAGCGAGGTTCCTGCCGCTGATCTTGAGGATCTTCATGCGTCGTCTCCCAGGGCGCCGGGCAGCATCAGTTCCGCGAATGCGCTGAGCTGGTCGGGCGGCGCCTCGTCGCCGAACTTCTGGCGATACAGGCGGCGAAAAATATCGTCCGGCTGGATCTGCGCCAACTGTTCAAGCGAGAGCACCGTGCCCGCTTCGCCCGCGCCATTGTGCTTGCGGGTCGGTTCGATTTTCGCCAGGCGCACCGGTTTGCCGGCGATGGCCGCTTCGACCCGGCCGCGCAGGCCCGGTTCGGGCGCGTCCAGCAGCACCCGCACTTCCAGAAAGGGCTGGGCCACCAGCGGCAGGTCGTCCAGTTCGAGCGCGCCGAGTGCGGCCAGCGCTTCTTCCAGCGGCGCCGGCTTGGATGGCACGCGCAGCAGGTCAACCGCGCGCGGCACCGGCAGCGCGTCGACGGTCACAGCGCCGTCATGCAGGTCGATGCGCAGGATCTGGTGCTGGTAGGCGATTTCGGAAAACGACAGGGGCAGCGGACTGCCGCTGTAGCGTACCTGCTCCTTCTGGGCGACGCGCTGCGCCAGGTGCAGGTGGCCGAGCGCGGCGTAGGCGATGGCGGGGTCGAAGATCGCCGCCGGCAGCGCTTCGGTGCCGCCGATCACGATGCGGCGTTCGGAGTCGAGCGAGGCCTGGCCGTCGACCATGTGGCAGTGCCCCATGGCGACCACCACCTGGCCGTTTTCGCAGCGCGCTTTGGCCAGCGCGAACACCTGCTGGTAGAGCAGGGCGATGCCGTTCAGGTAGGGGTCCGGCGGCGGCGCGTCCGATGCTGGCGCGGCCGCGTCAGGCGGGGGCAGGCGCGGCACGTCGCCCGGGCGCAGGAAGGGAATGGCGATGCACCACGCGGCCACCGCGCCGGTGGCGTCGTGCAACGGCACGATCAGGCGTTCCAGGTCGATCTCGCCGTCGCGCCGGCGCGCCACGTGGCCGACCACGGTGGTGCCGTAGGCTTCGAGCAGCGGCGCGGGCGCTTCCAGGCGGCCGGGCGAATCGTGGTTGCCGGCGATGATGACGATGTCGAGCGATGGGGCGCGCCTGCGGGCCTGCTGCAAAAAGCGGTACAACTGCTTTTGCGAGGCGGCGGAAGGATTGGCCGTGTCGAACACGTCTCCGGCGACCAGCAGCGCGTCGGGGCACTCCAGCACGATGGTGTCGAGCAGCCAGTCGAGAAAACACTGGTGCTCGTAGGTGCGGTCGTGATTGTGGAGAGTCTGGCCGAGATGCCAGTCGGACGTGTGCAGCAGGCGCATAGGATCGTTGAAGCGAGAGAGAGGCGCTCAATATAGCGCAAGTTGGCGGCGCACGACCGGGGCCGGCGCAGGGCGGCGGCCAACCAGGTGCTGGCCGGCATGGTTTATGCGGTCTTCCTGATAATCTGGAAAATTTATTTGTCTTTTGGCATAATTAATAACATATCAATGAATTCGACAGGCCAACCGCATGCATTCTCCTTTGTTTCTCCGTGAACAACTCAAAACCGCCATTGCGGCCGGCGACCTGACGGACGTCGCGGCCATGGTGGATGAGTGCAAGCAAGCCGGCGTGCGGCGTTTTGCCGCCGTGTTCGCGCCAGACGACTCCGACGATGGTTCCAGCCTGCCCCTGTTCGAGGCGGTACGTACCGGGCAGGGCGCCATTGTCGGCCTGTTGCTTGAGCAGGGGTGTGACCTGGAGCAGCGCGACAAGATCGGCGCCACCCCGCTGCACCAGGCCTACAGCGCCAGACAAGTGTCGATTGCCGCGCAGTTGATCGCGGCGGGTGCGGATATCCGCGCCACCACCAAACTGGGCACGCGGGTGCTCGACACGGTGCTCGCCAGCGGCAACATGGAGCAGGTCGACTGGTTCGTGCGGCAGGGCGTGGCGCTCGCCTCGGTGAACGAGAAAGGCAACACGGCGCTGCATTTCGCCTGCAGATCCGGCAATATCGAGCTGGCCATGCGCATCCACGAGCGCTGCGGCGTCGCCTTCGACCGCGCCGCCCGGGACGGGCGCCGTCCCCTCGACGCTTGCAGCAGCTATGCCTTGTTTGCCGCGATCTTGCAGCGCTATCCCGCCATCGCGCTCGATATCGGCTTCGAGGACGGCAGCTGTTCGCTGCATGGATTCGCCAGGCGCGGCTGCACCGACATCGTGTGCCACCTGCTTGATGCGGGGTGCGATGCCGACCAGTTGGTTGCGTACAAAAATACCTTGATGCATTCCGCAGTCGCATCGCACAAGGCCGATCTGGTGCAGGAATTGCTGCGGCGCAAATTGAAGGTGGAGGGCCGCAATACGCTCAATTACCGGCCTTTGCATTGGGCCGCGCAACAGGGCGACCTGGACATCGTCAAGCTGCTGGTGGAGCAGGGTGGCGCCAAGGTCAATATCAAAGGCAACCTCAATTTCATCATCCGTGAAACCAAGACGCCGCTGTACATGGCGATCAATGAGGGCTATCCCGACGTTGCCCGTTACCTGGTCGAGCGCGGCGCCGACCTGAACGCCCTGAACGACCAGGCGAACCGGACTGCTGCCTACGCGGCCGCCGGCCAGGGCGACAGCGCGCTGCTGCGCTATTTGCTCGAACGCGGCGCATCGCCGAACGGGGTCAACCGCGATCCGGATTGCGCACGAGGCGATTTCTCTTCCTTTCCATTGGCGAACGCAGCCAACGCGGAGGTGGTCGATGTGTTGGTCGAATTCGGCGTCGACCTGAACGCGCGCAATTCGAGCTTCATGCGGCCCGAAAGCGCCCTGCGTTGCCTGGTCGGCCGCATCGAAAAAAAGGATCTGGAATCGGAACGGGGGCGTGGGCGACTCGGTGCGATCGAAGCGCTGCTGCGCCATGGCGCCAGCCTTTCCGACGGCCTCGGCCAGATTGTCGACGACGCCAGGTGCGTCGAGGTCGCGCGCCTGCTGCGCGCGGCCGAACGGCGCCAGCTTGCCCCGCCTCCCGCATCGGCGCAAGTGGAGGCGGGCGACGCGCACCGCGCCTTCATCATGGACATGGCCAACCTGATGAGCGATGGCCGGCATCAAGAGTGCATGCTGGAGATGGAGACCGAACGGTACCGGACCGGGCTGGGCATCACCCTGTTTGAACAGGCGCTCCGTTGCAGCGAGGTCGATCATCTCGAGATGTTCCTCGAAACGCTGCGCGACGCCGATAGCGGCGACGTCAATTATGCGAGCGCGGACAGTTACCATGATGACGAAACCATCTTGCATCGGGTTCTCGACAGCTTCCGCTGTTACGAGCCGGACGGGGAAGGTGCGCCGATTGCGATGCTGCGCGAATGCGTCAAGCTCCTGCTCGACAAGGGCGCCAATCCGGATGCGGTGGAAACGCTGTACCACGAAACGCCGTACCACAAGGTGGCGAAGATGGCATGCAGCGCGTTCGGCCGCGGTCACGTCAGGGACGATCTCGCCGTACTGGACATTCTCGAGGACTTCAGCGCTGCCGGAGCCGATCCGAACCTGCCCAACGAAGAGGGGGCCAACGTCATCGACTTGCTGCGCCACCCGGCACTGGTGTCATGGATGCGCGCGCATCAGGGCTGCCATGGCGAGTATCCCGCCGCCTTGTTCGATGCGGTCAGCGCCTGCCAGCCGGACCTGCTTGCCGCCCTGATTGGCGACGCCGGCAACTGGCGCGGCCTGAATGCGCATGGCTGCAACCTGTTGGGGTGGTGGGCGATGGACGCGACCGGCGAAGCGGATTGGCCGAATGCCTTGCGTAACCTGGAAATTCTTGAGGGTTACGGTTTTGTCGTCAATGCGGCCATGGAAGATGGCAAGACGGCGCTGTTCCTGGCTTGCCAGCAAGGCGCGCTGTTGCAGGCTGAGTGGCTGTGTTCGCACTATGACTGGGATCTGAACGCGCAGGATGATGGCGGCTGCGTGCCGCTCGCTGCGCTGGTTGCGGCAAGCTGTCCGGAGCGCTACGGTGACGCCATGACGCCGAAGGAATTCCGGGCCAGGCGCGACGCGCTGGCCGTCGCGATGGTCAGACAGGGCGCGCGCCTGGACCTGGCCGATCAGGATGGCGATACGCCGCTGAGCCGGTGCACGACGGTGGCGTTGAGAAACCAATTGGAAAAGGCGGCGCGGGCTGTTGAGAAAGCGGCGCAGAACGCTTAGCGCGGAGCGGCGAGCGGCATTGAGCTAGTCAGCGGGTGCTTGATTCGCGTAGCCGGCTGGTGCTGCCCCGTTGTCGTAGCGTATTGCGCTGCTGCAATCTGCTTGCCTTCGCCGTGGCGTTTCACCAACGCGTCATGGCGGAGGCGGCGGCATTACATTGATTACTTGTACGATCGTGTGTGTTTCCAGTTCATAAGGAATACGGATATTCTGGCCGACAAAGTCTTTTTTGTTACGAGTAATGATCAGCCGTCCCGTTACAGTTGCGGTGGCCTTGATGATCGCATCCAGTAATGGAATTTTCGGCGGCCGACGCATACTTGCGCTGCGAAGCGCCGCAGCCTCGTGCATGATCGCGTGATTGGTCTGGATAACTTCAAATCCCAATTTGATTAAAAAGGCACGTGCGCGAGGCTGCTCCGAGAGGGAAGCTCCCGCAATCAGCTCCATCCACGTGACAGTGCTGATGGCCGGATTGGTGTAATACTCGAGCTCTTGACTGGCTTGAGCAATGCCATTCAACGCGTCGATGACGATATTTGTATCGAATAAGACTGAGGCCATTCAGCCCTCGACTCGATTTGATATTGAAGGCCGTCCTTAGGCGTGTCGTCGCGATCCTTCCAGGCTCCGAACATTTCCTTGAGCGCTGCCGCGCGCTGTTCACGCACGGTTTTCAAGGCATTTTCAGCCGACTCCGGATCCCCTGGCCGATGAGGCGTATCGGGCAACGACACTGACCCGGCATCGCAAGCGCTTGCGTCGATATCAAGGCGCAACTCATCAGTGTCACCTTTGACCCCGATGTCGCAGGTGATCGACATGTGCGACTGCGAAACAGAACTGCCCGTTTCCGTCTCCGGACCGTAGGAATAGCGAATCTGATGGACTTTCCTGTCTTCACCACCATTGACCGTGCCATGCAAGGTCGTCACGTAATTCAGACGAACATGCGTCGAGTAAGATGGCGCCGGCCCTGCGCCTGCCGCCTGATCGCGGATTTTCTCCGGCGTTGTTCCTGAGGGCGAAGAATTCTCCGTGCGCCCGGTATCGCCACTGCTGCCATTTAGTGAGCTCATGCCTTGCCCCCCCCGTTCAATGAGTACTACACCCATTCTGCCCTTAACTGACGTTGGTATTCCACGCCATCTTTCGGAATGTCGTCCCGATCAGCCCATAGACCGAAAATGCCTTTCAAGGCCGCCGGACGCTTGCGTTCCCGCTCTCCTTTTCCCCGGTAGCAAATCCTTTTCGGCAGGGAGTTCTTCAACGGCAAGAATCGTCTTGCTTTCTGTTCCAAGCCCATTCTCTGTTGTGATTGGCAAATTCATCTGTGGCTCCCGGACGTTGGTCTCGCAAAGAAAGTAGGCAATCAGGTGCGACAGAAGTTGGACAGGCGCGCGTCGATCAAGTTCCCGCCCCACGACATCGTCGCGCAGTGCGCTTCCTGGCCCTGGGCGACGCCGGCGAAGGCAACCGTGCCCAGTTCGCCAACGGCAAGGCCATGGCGGCCCGGTGTGCGCGCAAGGGCTGCGACTTCGTGATCTATCTGGGCGACAATTTCTACGGGCAAGGCATCACCCGCCCCGACGATCCCCAGTGCCAGCAAAATTCGCATTGCCCTACGCAGGCCTCGACCTGCCGTTCTACGCTATGCCGGGCAACCACGATTACGGCGATCCGCCCCTCGATTACTGGAAGCCGCAGTTCCAGATCGCCTACACCTGGCGCCCGGCGCGCTGGCTATTTCTGGAGCAACATGGAAGATCGTTCAACGGCGAGCACGGCAATGCGGGCAACTATGAACGCTGCGGCAACTTTTGCCCGGAGATCATCAACGGCGCGTCCCTCAAGCGCCTGTTCGAAGACGTCATCTGCGGCAACGCCGACATCGTCCTCAGCGCTCACGACCACAAACTGCAATGGCCGATGGCACGCTGCGGCACGGAATTCATCGTCTCCGGCGCCGGCTCGAAAACCGCGCAACTGGTCGGACGCGATGCCAAGTCAGTAAGCGTTATTCGATCTGGGCAAGCCACTGTCCGCAAAGGCGCGGGCTGTACGCTTGCTCAGGCCGCCGCGCGCCAGGTATTGCGCCCGGCCTGCTTGGCCTGGTACAGCTGCATGTCGGCCTGCTGCAGCAGCGCGTCCGGATCCGGGGCGCCGCCGCTGAAATAGGCCAGCCCGATGCTGGCCGAGACCGACACCGTCACCATGCCCAGCTCGAACGGCGCCTGCATCGCGCTCACGATCTTGGCCGCGATCGCCTGCGCGTCTTCCGGGCGCGCCAGCTTTTCCATGATGATGGTGAATTCGTCGCCGCCCAGGCGCGCCACCGTGTCGCTGGCGCGCAGGGTCTGCGTCAGGCGCGCCGAAAACGCCTTGAGCAGGGCGTCGCCCACATGGTGGCCATGGGTGTCGTTGACCGGCTTGAAATGGTCGATGTCCATGTACATCAGCGCCATCAACTGGTCCTCGTCGGCGCTCTCGCGCATGGCCACGCTCAGTTTGAGCAGAAAGCCGGCGCGGTTGGCCAGCCCGGTGAGCGCGTCGACCTGGGCCAGCTTGAGCAGGCGTTTCTTCTCGCGCTTTTGCGAGGTGATGTCCTGGCGCATGACGTGAAAGCCGACCACCGTCGCGCCGTCCTCGCCCAGTTGCGGAATGTAGGTCACTTCCAGCGCGCGCTCGCTGCCTTCGACGCCGTCGTGTTCCTCGAAGACCAGGGTCTCGCCCCCCAGCGCGCGCAGGATGTACGGTTCGAGCGTGGCGTAACGCTGTTCGCCGACGGTCTGGCGCACCGTCATGCCGGGCACCTGGGCGCCGCCGCGGCTGAACTCGCGGTCGTAGGCCAGGTTGTGGAAGCGGTACACCTGTGCCGCGTCGATGTAGGCCACCATGGCCGGCAAGGTGTCGGCGATGGTGCGCAGGCGCGCCTCGCTTTCGCGCAGCGCCATCTCGGCTTCGCGCAGGGTGGTGATGTCGTCGATGGTGCCCACAAAACCTTCGATGCGATCGCCAATGCGCACCGCCGCCACCTTGAGCGAACCCCATACCAGGCTGCCGTCCGGATGCAGGCAGCGCACCACTTTCTTGAATGGCTCGGTGGTCCTGCGCTGGTGCTGGAAAATGGTATCGAGGCTGTCGCGCTCTTCGGGCAGCAGCGCCTCTTTCCAGCCGCTGCCGAGCGCCTGCTCGCGGGTCAGGCCGGTGATGGTTTCGAACATGCGGTTGACGTAGGTGCAGTGGCCGCGCAGGTCGGCGCGGATCAGGCCGAGCGGGGAGGCGTTGGTGATAGCGGTCAGCTGCGCTTCGCTGTTGCGCAGGTTCTGGTCCTGCTCATGGCGCCGCGTCACGTCTTCGGCGATGCATAAAATGTATTCGATGGCGCCGCCGTTGTCGAACAGCGGCACCGACACCGTGTGCAGGTAGCGCAGTTCGCCGTCGGGCCGGCGCAGCGGCTTTTCGGGCAAGTCGATCGCCGCCGGATTGGCCAGCATGGCGCGGTCTTCATCAGGGCTGCACAGGGCGAAATCGGGCGCGAAGGCGGTGCAGTCGGTCTTGCCGATAACGTCATCGGCGGCGTAGCCGGTGGCCGCTTCGGCCGCCTTGTTCCACACCACCATGGTGCCGAAGCTGGCCGCACGCACGCTCTTGACGTAAATGAGCAGCGGCAGGTGTTCGATCAGCGACTGCAAAAAGCCGCGGTTGCCGCTGATTTCGAGTTCGGCCAGCTTGCGCGCGCTGATGTCGCGCCAGCTCACCGCCACGCCGTCGGGCAGCGGTACGATCTGGTGGCGGATCCAGATCGCCCGCTCTCCGGGCGCGCGCAGTTCGACTTCTTCTTCCAGCGGGCGCGATTCGCGCAGCACCTGCGCGTAGCGCGCCAGAAATGGCGGCTCGACCCCGCCCGGCAGCAGCGGCGCAATGCCTTGCCCGGTGATGGCCGCGCGCGTGTGGCCGAACAGGGCCGCGCCCTTGTCGTTGATGTCGGTGACGGTGAAATCGATGACCGCACCGTGCGCGTCGCGGCGCGCCTTGAGGAACATGACGCCATCGAGGCTGCCCTCGGCCGCCGCGCGCGAGGTGGCCTGGGCGTCGCGCGCGGCGCGCATGCTGGCGCGCAGGCGCGCGGCCTGGTGCATCAGCAGCGCCGTGACCAGGGCGATCGCCAGGGTCGCGCCCAGCGCCATGGTCAGGTAGCGGATGCGGTGGCGCTCGAATTTTTCCATCGCGGCGCGCTCGGTGACGCCGACCACCGCCACCAGCGCGTAGCGGTCCATGTCGCTGTAGCTGTAGATGCGCGCGACGCGGTCCGGCGGCGCGCTGGGCACCAGTTCGTCCGATCCCTTGCTGCGCGCGCGAAAACCCAGGCGTTCGCCCGTGAACAGGCGCTCGCCCACGCGTCCGATGCTCAGTCTGGCCTCGTGCGCCCACAGGAACAGGGCCGCTTCGTCGTCGACGTTGACGCGGTCGTAGTCGTCGACGAAATACAGCGGGTCGATCATGATCACGATGGCGCCGGCGAAGCGGCCGGCGCCATCGTTCAGGCGGCGCGCGACCTGGATCATCCATTTGCCGCTGCGCGGCTCGACCACCGGGGTGGAGAACCGGGGCGCGTCGCCGGCGCCGCTGGCGAGCGCCTGGAACCAAGCCGGGCTGGCGGCAGCGGCATGGAAACCGTTGGCGCTGTCGAGAATGGCGCCGTCGCGCCCGACGACGGCCATCGGCAGGTTGAGCTTGGCCGGCAGCACGCTGTCGAGCAGGCCGTTGCGCTGGCTGAATTCGGCCAGGCGCAGGGCGCCATCGGTTTCCTCGAACTTGAGCTTGAACAATTGGGTCGCGTGGTCGCTCTGGCGCAGGATGTGGCTGACGTGCTCCGACAGCACGCGCGCCAGCGCCTGGCTGCCGAGTACCGCGTCGTGATGCGCGGCCTCGCGCTCGACGCGCAGGTGGTGGAACAGGGTGATCCACATCGACGCCACCAGCGCCAGCGCGAAGCACGGGAGCAGCAAGACCCGGAACAGGCGCCTGGCTGAGCGGCGCAATGCGCTGGTGGAAGGAATAGGCGTCCCCCTGATAGTGGAGTGGCATCAAATCACATGGTGCAAGCGCAACTGCTTGAAATGGGGCGGCACGCTAACTTACATTCTGCGCGCAAATACAAGCGGTGTGCTTGGCACACTCAAAAAAATCTTGGGAGCAAGAACAAAGCGTGGCTTTTCGTTACTAAATCCCCCGCGCCACGTTGCGACGTGCCGACAAGAAACCAGCTGATGACGCGCGCCTTGCGCTAGATCAAACGGATAGTGTCGGCGTTCTTTACACTGGTTTCTCCGGGCTGATGCAAGAGTTCATAAAAAACAACTTCAGGGGCGATTCTCCAAGCCTGCCTGAACACGCCACGCTGCCAGCGTCCGGATCTTGCCTATGCGGGTCTTCTGAGGAGAACGAATGTTAACGGCGACATATACCCTGGTTGCACTGTCTGTCGAGCAAGCGAATATTCGCAAGCAAGTGCTGACCTTGCAAAAGATGCTACATGCGGCCTTCGCGCACCAGAATGCGTTGGCCGCCGGGCAGGTAAGCGCCGCATGCGAGATGGTCAAACGCCTGTACGAAAACTGCCACTGGCGCAAGATCGACATGTTCCTGATGCCGGCCATCCGCAAGGCCAGTCCGGCCGCCGACCGCCTGCTGCTCGACCTGGAAGAACTGGGACGGGCCGCCGCCGATGCGGTTGGCGTGCTGGTGGTGCGCCTGGGCGTGACCGCGCTCGACACCTATGCCAGCGTGGCCCAGTTCTGCGCCGCGCTCGAAGCGTTTTGCAGCGCCACGCTCAAGCGCCTCGAGCGCGAGGAAAAAGAACTGTTCCCGGTGGCGCGGGCGGTGATTTCCGGCGAGGCGTGGTTTTCAATCGCCAACGAAATGCTGGTACACGATGCGTACGAGCAAGAACGCAAGCCCTCGCGCCAGGCCGTCGGTACGGCCGGATACGGGCTTGAGCGCGGGTCAGCCCGTACCGACGAGGCGGGCCGGCGCCGCTTCGCCACCCATCCGGCTCACTGACGGCCGGGCGCTCCACCAGCGGCGTATGCAGCGCAACAATGCTGCGGCGCGTGGCTTGCAACCGTGGTTGCCGATGCCACCCGTCGTATCGGCAGTGAATACTCTATCCGATCGCGTGCTTTCCTCGCCATTCTTGCTATCATGGTGGTTTTGAATGGTTGATATCACGTCATGTTCGAATTCCTTTTCAAGCGACCGGCCGACAAGTCCGACACCCCTGCCGGGAAGTCCGCGCAGGCGAGCCCGAATCCGGCGCCGCAGCCCTCGCAGACCAGCGTGCTGCGTGCCCAGCAGGCCGAAAAGGTAGCCGGGTTGAAAGGCGATGAAGCCGCCGCCGTCGAGTTCATCCTGCAATCCGATTTTTCCGAGCTGCGCCTGGCTGCCGCCGAGCACGTCCATACAGCCGCCCAGCTCGAAAAAGTCCACGCCGCCATGCGCAACACCGACCGCCGCGTCGCCAAGCTCATGCAGTCGCGCCTGGACGCGCTGCGCCACCACCAGGCCGAGCTTGGGCGCGGGCAAGCCTGCATCGACCAGGCCCAGGCCCTGCTCAAGGACGACAAACTCTCGCCCAACCAGGTGGCCGACCTCGACCGCCGCTGGTCGGTGATCGCCGCGCCCGAACTGGCCGAGCAGTTCAACGCCATCCGCGCCCAGCTGGCCCAGCGCCTTGAAGCGCAGGTCACCTTGCAGCGTGCCATGATCGACAGCCTGAGCGCTTTGCGCGCCCTGGGCACCAGCGGCCTGCGCGCCGCGGAACTGGGCGAACGCCTGGAACAGATGGCGCAGGCGCAGGCCGCCGCCCTGGCCGCGCCGGAACACGCCTCGCTGCCGCGCAGCCTGACCAACGAATTCGCGTCCGAGCACGCGCGCCTCACGGCCACGCTCGGCGCGCTCGAACAAGGGCAGTCGGCCGTGATCGCGCGCGAAACCGCGCTGGCCGAATGGCGTGCCACGCCGCCCGGCGCGTTCAACCAGGAGCAGCTTAAAAAAGCCTGGCAGCAGTTGCCGGCGGCTCCGGCGGCCGAAGCGGCCGACTTGCAGCAGCGCTTCGAGGAACTGCTTGCCCTGGTGCCGGCGCCGGTCGCCGCACCTGGCAAGCCGGCCAGAGAGCCGCGCAAGAACGCCCCCGCGCAAGCGCCCGACCAGCATTTCCTCGACGCGCTCGACGCCATGGAAGCGGCCCTGCAGCAAGGTTCGCTCGGCAGCGCGGCCGAGATGGACAAGATCCTCAAGGACAGCAAGGGCACGCGCCTCACCCCGGCTTTGTCGGACCGCCTGGCGCATGCGCGCGCCGAACTCAAACGTCTGTCGGACTGGGCGCGCTGGGGTGGCAACGTCTCGCGCGAAGAACTGATCAAGGCGGTCGAGCAGTTGACCACGCAAAAACTGGCGATGAGCGAACTGGCCAAAAAGGTCGGCAGCATGCGCGAACGCTGGAAGGCGCTCGATACCTTGTCGGGCGCCGCGCCCAAGAGCCTGTGGGAGCGCTTTGACGCCGCCTGCAGCGCCGCCTACGCGCCGGCCGCCGCCCACTTCAAGCACCTGGCCGACGAGCGCCACACCAACGCGGCCAAGGCGCAAGCCTTGATCGCCGAGGCGGCGCAAGAAACCGCCAAGCTGGCCGAAGGCGAGAGCGTCGACTGGAAGCACATGGCCGCCACCGTGCAGCGCATGCGCATGGCGTGGAGCCACCTGGGCGCGATCGACCGCAAGGAAAAGAAGCGCCTCGACCACGAATTCACCGATGCGCTCAACACCTTGCAGGCGCCACTGGAACAGCAGCGCAAGAACGAGGTGGCCGAACGCGAAGCGATGATCGCCCAGGTGGCCGCGCTCGACGCGCATGACCGCCACGCCCTCGACACCCTGCGCGCCTTGCAGGAACGCTGGCAGGAACACGCCAGAGCGCTGCCGCTCGAACGCAAGTCGGAGCAGGCCCTGTGGCAGAAATTTCGCGCCGCCTGCGACGCCGTCTTCGCGCGCCGGAAAGAAAGCGCCAACGCCGCCGACGCCGAACGGCGCAGCCACCAGGAAGCCAAGGACGCCATCAGCGCGCGCCTGGAACTGGCCGCCGGCGAGCCTGACGCCGCCGCCAACGCCGCCAGATTGCTGCGCGAAGCGGGGGCCGAATGGAACGCCATCGGCGCCGTCCCGCGCGCCAACGAAGCGAAGGTCGAGAAACGCTACCATGCCGCCATCGCCGCGTTGCAGCACCATGTCGATGCCGCCAAACGCGACGCCAGCCGTGCCCAGGCCAGCGCGCTGCGCGACAAGCTGCGTCTGTGCCAGGAACTCGAAGCGGCGGTTGCCGCCGGCGGCGAGCAGGCCGACAGTATCGACAGTAGCGACTGGGCCGCGCGCTGGAGCGCCTTGCCGGCGCTGGACGCCAACCACGACCGCACGCTCAAGGCGCGCATGGATGCGGCGCTTGCGGCGCTGGCCGCGCGTGGCGAGGGCCGCGCCGCGTTTGCCGCGCTGCTCGAGAACAACCGCGCACCGCTGCTGCACGAAATCCTGCGCCTCGAAATCGCGGCCGGCATCGACAGCGGCAGCGAATTCGCGCGCGAGCGCCTGAAACTGCAGGTCGAGACCTTGCAGTCCTCGCTCAAGTCCGGGCAAAAGCCGGGCAACCAGGCGGCCCAGTTCCTGCAGCTGTGCGCCATGCCGGCGCTGGTGGACGACCGCACCGCCTCGCGCATCGAACACCTGTTCACGCGCATTGCCAGGGACGGCAAATGATGGCGGTGCGGGTCCAGACCGCCGACTTCGACCTGAGCACCGAAATGGCCGCCCTGCGCGCGCAGGATGCGCGCATCGGCGCGCTCGTCAGTTTTGTCGGCACGGTGCGCGACATGAACGACGGCGCCAGCGTGGCCGCGATGGAGCTCGAACATTATCCGGGCATGACCGAACAGGCGCTGGAAAAAATCGTGGCAGAGGCTTGCGAGCGCTGGCCCCTGTACGGCGCGCTGGTGGTGCACCGGGTCGGGCCGCTCGCGCCGCTCGACCAGATCGTGCTGGTGGCGTGCACCGCCGCGCACCGGGGCGAAGCGTTTGCGGCCTGCGAATTCATCATCGACTACCTCAAGACCGACGCCCCGTTCTGGAAAAAAGAGCAAACGCCCGATGGCGCGCGCTGGGTCGACGCGCGCGTGAGCGACGACGCCGCGCTGGCCAAGTGGGCCGCCGTGTGAACTTTGTCGCCGTCGGCGTGGGCGCCGCGCTGGGCGCGTGGCTGCGCTGGGCTCTGGGATTGTGGATGGGCGCCTGGCACCCGAAGCTGCAACTCGGCACCCTGGCCGTGAACCTGGCCGGCGGCTATCTGATCGGCGTGGCGCTGGGATTTTTTGGGGCGCACCCGCAGCTGCCGCCGGAATGGCGCCTGTTCGCGGTGACCGGTTTCCTGGGCGGCCTGACCACGTTTTCCACCTTTTCCGGCGAGGCCATGGCGCTGCTCGAACGCGGCGACTATGGCTGGGCGCTGGCGCATTCGTCCCTGCACCTGGCCGGATCGATTATCTGCTGTATCGCCGGCCATGCCAGCTGGCGCGCTTTATCCACGTGATGTCAAACCAAGGAGAATTCAATGTCCAAGCACCTGCCGCAACGTCCTACCACCGCCTTTGTCGGCGCCTCCTGGGCGGCGCTGGTCGTCGGCGCCGGTACTTACCTCATCGGGCTGTGGAACTCGACGATGCAGCTCAATGAGCGCGGTTACTACTTCACCTTGCTGATGTACGGGCTGTTCGCCGCCGTGTCGCTGCAAAAGTCGGTGCGCGACCGCCTCGAAGGCGTGAAGGTGACGGGCATTTACTTTACGCTGTGCTGGGTGTCGCTGCTGCTGTCGGTGGCGCTGCTGACCGTGGGCCTGTTGAACGCGTCCCTGGTGCTGAGCGAAAAAGGCTTTTTTGCGATGTCGTTCGTCCTGAGCCTGTTCGCGGCGGTGGCGGTGCAGAAGAACGTGCGCGACGTCGCCGTGTCGCAGGACGCGGGCGGCGGCTACGTCGATTCGGGCAAGGAATAAGCCACACTGACCGGGCCGCCGCGGCCCGGTCAGCCTGTCACTGTCCCGTCACTCCTGCGGGAACTTCATCGCCTTCCTCACCGCCAGGCAGCGCCGGTCGTTTTCATGCTGGTCGCGCAGCGCGCGCATGGTCCCCTCCGATAATCCCTTCAACTCCTTGGCGGCCCTGGCCAGGCGCGCCACGCTGGCCGGCGTGCAGTCCTTCGGTATCAGGGTCGCGGCAAAGCTGCGCATGTAGACCGGGCCGGCGGCCTTGTCCAGCGCCGGCAACTGGCGCAGGCGTTCGGCCGCGCTCATTTCGCTCAGGACGCGCTGCCCGGCCGGGTACAGGTTTTCCATCGCCGTGCGCACGCGCGAAAACGGCAGCGTGGTTTTCTGGTCCATGATCGTGGCCAGCCACTGGCGCTTGACGGCGGCGTCGGGCCGGATCACGGTGGCGCGCAGCGCGGCGGCCTGGCCGGCGTCGGAATTGTCGCGCGCCTGTTCGGCCGCGATGAGCGCCACGCTGCCCGAGTAACCTGCGCGGCTGAGCGCTTCGATGATCTTCCAGCGCAGGTCCTGGTCGACCGGCACGGCTTCAAGCACCGTGGCGCCGTCCAGGATGGACACCAGCCGCTCTTGCGCTTGCACGGTGGTGGCCGCGTCCAGGTAGGCGTCCATCCAGCGGTGCGTGAAGTTGGCGTTGCCCTTGCTCGCTTCGACCCCGCGCCACATCATCGCTTCGAGCGCGGCGATGGTTTTTTGCGTGTAGCGCGGCGGCGCGTGCATCACGTCGATGTAGTACTTGGCGCCGGCCACCTTGGCCAGCACGTCGCCGAGCAGGTTGTAGTTCTTTTCTTGCGGGGCGTTGGCCAGCGCGGTCTGGATGAAGCTATCGAGCGGCAGTTCGCCATCGCGCACGCCGTCCCACAGGCTTTGCCACATCATCGCGCGCAGCAGCGGTTCATCGATGGCGCCCAGGTGCGCGCCGGCCGAGGCGAACGAGCGCTTGTCCAGCTTGACCTTGACGTAGCCCCAGTCCTGGTAGTTCGGATACACCAGGTCGGGGCAGGCGCTGCCCACCAGTTCGGGCACGCCGGTGGTGGCGCCCTTGTACGTGACGGCGACGGTTTTTCCCGCAGCGAGCTTGCCGGCGTCGAGCACGAAGGTGGCCACCTGCACGCGCTGTTCGCGCAGGGTCGGCAGCGCGGCCGGGGCGCTCTGGCGCAGGCTGAAGCTGGCGATCTTGCCGGCGCTGCAGCGGTACTCGGCCGCCAGCGTGTTCACGCCGGCCTTGTACAGCCACTGCTGCGTCCACGGCTTGAGATCGCGCCCGGCGGCGTCGCCCAGGCTGCCGATGAAGTCGTCCAACTGCGCATTCTTGTACTGGTACTTGACCAGGTAGTTATGCACGCCCTTGCGGAATACTTCTTCGCCCAGCAGATGGCGCAGCTGCTTGAGGGTGGAGGCGCCTTTCGAGTAAGTGATCGCATCGATGTTATCGAACGCGTTGGCGGTCGACGCCACCGGCACCTCGATCGGGTGCGTGGCCGGGCTCTGGTCCTGTACGTAGGCCTGCTGCTTGCCTTCGGCATAGAAGGTTTGCCAGGCGCCGGTAAATTCGGTCGACTCCGCCGTCGCCATGGTCGCCATGAAGGAGGCGAAGCTTTCGTTGAGCCACAGGCCGTTCCACCATTTCATGGTCACCAGGTCGCCGAACCACTGGTGCGCCATTTCGTGCAGGATGACTTCGGCCAGGGTTTCGCGCTGGGCCTCGGTCATGGCCGCCTTGTACAGGAAGCCGTTTTCGGCGAAGGTCACCGCACCCGCGTTTTCCATCGCGCCGTACAGGAAGTCGGGCACCAGCACCTGGTCGTACTTGTCGAACTGGTAGGGAATGCCGAAGTAGTTGTCGAAGTAGGCCAGGCCCTGGCTGGTGTACTTGAACCAGTCGGCGGGCGAGACTTGGGCGGCGACCGACTGGCGCGCCAGCAGGCGCATCGGATACTTGCCGCTGTTGTCTTCCCAGACCTTGTACGGGCCTGCGTGCATCGAGAAATTGTAGGCCGAGAGCTGCCTGGTGGCGGGGAAGGTCCAGCGCCGCGTGGCGCCGCGTTCTTCGATGGCGCTTTCGCGCCTGGTCGAGACCACCTGCCAGTCGGCCGGCGCGGTCACCGTCAGCTGGTAGGTCGCTTTCAGGTCGGGCTGGTCGAACAGGGCGAACATCTGCTGCGCCGCCGCCGGCTCGAAGTGCGAGTAGGTGTAGACCTTGCCGTCGACCGGGTCGCGCATGCGGTGCAAGCCTTCGCCATTGGTGCTGTGGGCGCGCTGGTAATTCACGGTGATGCTGTTGCGCCCCACCTTGAGGTCGCGCGCGGCGATCGTGATGTAGGCCTTGTTGTACTGCGGCGTGACCGCCACGCCGTTGACGGTGAGGCTGGCGATGGTGGCCTTGTCCAGGTCCACCGTGATCGGCGCGCGCGTGTCGGCCAGGTCGAACTGCAAGGTGCTGGCGCCGCTGAAGGTCTCGGCGCCGCTCAAGGTGAAGTCGAGCACATAGGCCACGTTGGCGATGCGTTTCGATCTGGCCGCGGCGTCGGCCTGGGTCAGCGCGTCGGCGCGCACCGGCGCGGGAGCGGGGGCGGCTGTGCAGGCGGCGCCGGCCAGGAGGAGGGCGCCCAGGGCGCTGAATCGGGAAATAGACAAGGCGGCAGTCCAATAAAGGTTTCAAGGGTGCAAGAATATCATGGGCAATGCGTTGGTCACGCGGCTGCGCCTTGAAAACGGCGGCCGTGGCCCAATCTTTCAATCAAGTTAATCACACTTTTATGTGGAGCTCGACCATGCGCCAAGACAAAATGACCACCAAGCTGCAGGAAGCGCTGTCCGATGCGCAAAGCCTCGCGGTGGGCAATGACAACCAGTATATCGAACCGGTCCACCTGCTGTCGGCCCTGTTGAACCAGGACGACGGCGCCGCGCGCTCGCTGCTGCAGCGCGCCGGCGTGAACGTGGGCAGCCTGACCACGGCCCTGCGCAGTTCTCTGGAGCGCCTGCCGAAAGTATCGGGCAACGGCGGCCAGGTGCAGGCGGGGCGCGAGTTCGTGGGCGTGCTTAATCTGGCCGACAAGGAAGCGCAAAAGCGCGGCGACCAGTTCCTGTCCAGCGAAATGGTGCTGCTGGCGCTGACCGAAGACAAGTCCGACGCCGGCACTCTGGCGCGCGAGAGCGGCTTGACGCGCAAGGCGCTCGAAACGGCGGTCCAGGCCGTGCGCGGCGGCGAAGGCGTCAAATCAGCCGACGCCGAAGGCCAGCGCGAATCGCTCAAAAAGTACACGCTCGACCTGACCGAGCGCGCCCGCCTGGGCAAGCTCGATCCGGTGATCGGGCGCGATGACGAAATCCGGCGCGCCATCCAGGTGCTGCAACGGCGTACCAAAAACAATCCGGTGCTGATCGGCGAGCCTGGCGTGGGCAAGACCGCCATCGTCGAAGGCCTGGCGCAGCGCATCATCAACGGCGAGGTACCCGATTCGCTCAAGGGCAAGCGCGTGCTCTCGCTCGACATGGCGGCCCTGCTGGCGGGCGCCAAGTTCCGTGGCGAGTTCGAGGAACGCCTCAAGTCGGTGCTCAAGGAACTGGCGCAGGATGAAGGCCAGACCATCGTCTTCATCGACGAGATGCACACCATGGTCGGCGCCGGCAAGGCCGAAGGCGCCATGGACGCGGGCAATATGCTCAAGCCCGCGCTGGCACGCGGCGAACTGCATTGCGTCGGCGCCACCACGCTCGACGAATACCGCAAGTACATCGAGAAGGATGCCGCGCTGGAGCGCCGCTTCCAGAAGATTCTGGTGGACGAGCCGAGCGTGGAGGCGACCATCGCCATCCTGCGCGGCCTGCAAGACAAATACGAGCTGCATCACAAGGTCGAAATCACCGATGCGGCCATCATCGCGGCGGCCGAACTGTCGCACCGCTACATCACCGACCGCTTTTTGCCGGACAAGGCGATCGACCTGATCGACGAAGCGGCATCGAAGATCAAGATCGAGATCGATTCCAAGCCGGAGGTGATGGACAAGCTGGAACGCCGCATCATCCAGCTGAAAATCGAACGCGAAGCGGTCAAGAAGGAAAAGGACGACGCCTCGCGCAAGCGCCTCGACCTGATCGACGACGAAATCGCGCGCCTGGAACGCGAGTACAACGATTTCGAGGAGATCCTCAAGTCCGAGAAGGCGATCGTGCAGGGCACCACGCACATCAAGGAAGAAATCGAGCGCGTGCGCTTGCAGATGGAAGAAGCGACCCGCAGCAGCAACTGGCAGAAGGTCTCTGAACTCCAGTACGGCAAGCTGCCCGAACTCGAAGCGCAGCTCAAGCACGCCGAAGCCGACAACGGCAAGGCTGCCGAAAGCGCCAAACCGAAGCTGCTGCGCACCCAGGTCGGCGCCGAAGAAATCGCCGAAGTGGTCTCGCGCGCGACCGGCATTCCGGTCTCGCGCATGATGCAGGGCGAGCGTGACAAGCTGCTGCACATCGAAGAAAAGCTGCACGAGCGCGTGGTGGGGCAGGACGAGGCGATTGTCGCCGTGGCGGACGCCATCCGGCGTTCGCGCGCGGGCCTGTCGGACCCGAACCGGCCGTACGGCTCCTTCATGTTCCTCGGCCCCACCGGCGTCGGCAAGACCGAGTTGTGCAAGGCGCTGGCGGGCTTCCTGTTCGATACCGAGGAATCGATGATCCGCATCGACATGAGCGAATTCATGGAGAAGCATTCGGTGGCCCGCCTGATCGGCGCGCCGCCGGGCTATGTGGGCTACGACGAAGGCGGTTACCTGACCGAGGCGGTGCGGCGCAAACCGTACAGCGTGATCCTGCTCGATGAAGTCGAAAAAGCGCACGGCGACGTGTTCAACGTGCTGTTGCAGGTGCTCGACGACGGCCGCATGACGGACGGGCAGGGGCGCACGGTGGACTTCAAGAACACGGTGATCGTGATGACCTCGAACCTCGGGTCGCACAAGATCCAGTCGATGGACAGCGACGATCCGGGCGTGGTCAAGCTGGCGGTGATGGCGGAGGTGCGCTCGCACTTCCGGCCGGAGTTCGTCAACCGGATCGACGAGATCGTGGTGTTCCATGCGCTCGACGAGAAGAACATCGGCGCCATCGCCAAGATCCAGCTCAAGCACCTGGAACAGCGCCTGGCCAAGATGGAGATGACGCTCGACGTCTCCGACGAAGCCTTGCAGAAGATCGCGGAGGCGGGCTACGACCCGGTGTATGGCGCGCGGCCGCTCAAGCGCGCGATCCAGCAGCAGATTGAAAATCCGCTGTCGAAGCTGATTTTGTCGGGACGCTTCGGACCGAAGGACACCATTCCGGTGCGGGTCAAGGGTGGCAGTCTGACGTTCGAATCGTTCGGGGAATAAAAGCTGGCGCAGGCGGGCACCTTGCCCGCCTGCGCCACGCAGGTCACATCACGATCAGCGCTTGCGGCGCAGGCCGACCAGGCCGGCCAGGCCAAGCATGAACAGCGCCAGCGCGCCCGGCTCCGGAACCGCGTTCACGTTCCAGCCGATCACGTCAAAATACTGCAGGTCCAGCGGCGACAGGCCGAGCTTTTCGCCACGGCCGGCGGTTGGGTCGAGCAGGCCCAGGTTCAGGTTATCTTCCCAGTGGCTGGCCTGCTGGCCGTCGCCATACACCGACCCGGTGGAGAAGGTCGCCAGGGTGGTCTGGCATTTATCGAGCGAGAAGAACTTGGTGCGCGTATCGGCCGACCAGTCCAGGTCCGCCGCTTTCTTTTTGCTGTGCGACGAGCAGCGATACAGGTCGCCCGGGGCGATGTAGCTGAACTCCGAGTCGGCATAGTCGCCATCGCGGTTGTAGTCGAGGACATCGACGCCGCTGATGAAGCCGAGCGCGTGGCCGATTTCGTGCGCGGCCACGCCGATGAAATCGTAGGCCTTGCCCTCGACGCCATTATCCGGATCGAAGTCCCAGTCGAACAGGCTGCTGAAATTGATTTCGCCGTCGGAGACATCATCCCTGGCGTCGCTCAGGCCGACCGCGCGCGCGTTGGCGCGGGTCATGCGGATGCTGTTGTTGTTGGCGTCGCAGTTATCGTCCAGGAAGGGCGTGGCGCTGCCGATGCCCGACGGGTTGGTGCCGGTGCCGTTCATGATCACGTTCAGGCAGCTGCTGGCCGACAGGTTCGACACGGCCGTCTTGTCGTTGCCGCTCCAGGCATCCTTGGCCAGCGCGTTGCGGTAGTCGTCGTAACTGAACAGCTCCTGGGTCGAGCCGGTCGAACCAAGCACGCCCGCATCAAGCTCCAGGAAGCCGATGTTCAGGTTGACCTGAACATTATCGTGCAACACATTGGTCCAGCGCGCGGCGGCCGCCTGGAAGCCGGCCAGCGCCAGCGGATCCATGCCGGGGGCCGGGGTGAAGTTGATGACGAGTGCCTGGGCAGAGCCGGCATAAGCGCACAGCAGGACCGGCGCGATCTTCAAGAGACGTTTTAAGGTTTTCATTTCCGCTTTTCAAGGTGTCGCTGATTAGAATCAGACTATTGGTATATTTTTAACCATGCTTGGTGCAATCGGGCATTGCCCGCATGGTTCACTCGTAAAAGCGTATTGTAAAAGCAAGTTTCGCGCCAGAAATTTAAGCCCTTGTTACTAAACATTAAATTTTGAACGAGGGCGGATTTGACAGTTGGAGTGTAAAGATATCCGACAGCGCAGGCTTAGGTGGCGGAAAGAAAAAACCGCCATGCCTGCGTTGGCAGGGATGGCGGTTTTTGATGGAAAGACCGGATGCCGGCCGGGTCAGGTGCGACCCTCGCGCATGAAGCGCTGGATGTGATCGAGCATGACGGCGTCCGAATACGGCTTGCCGAGCAGGACATCGACGCCGGCTTCGGCAGCCTTGACCTGGTAGCTTTCTTCGGCGCTGATCATGATCACGGGAATGTGCGCCGTCAGCGGGTTCTGGCGCACGTGCCTGGTCAGCTCGAAGCCATTCATGCCCGGCATTTCGACGTCGGTGATGAGCACGTCGGGCATGCGCGCGGCGATCTGATTCATCGCGTCGAGGCCGTCTTCGGCCAGCGCTACCTGGAACTGATTGTTGACCAGCAAGCGGTTGGTTTTTACCCGGACCACTTTGGAATCGTCGGCGATCATGACGACGGTCTCGGTGGCGACCTTAGCCTGGTGTACGCGTGCCGGGGCGGCGGGAGCAGCCACCTCGGGCGCGGCAGCGGGGGCGCTGTTTGCAGCGGCCAGGCGTGCTGCCTCGTCGGCGGCGGCGCGTTCGGCTTCCAGGCGCGCTGCTTGTTCCGCAGCGACGCGCTCGGCTTCGGCACGTGCCGCTTGTTCGGCGGCAATGCGCTCGGCTTCGGCACGGGCCGCTTGTTCGGCAACGACGCGTTCGGCTTCGATGCGCGCCGCTTGCTCCGCCGCCACACTTGCCGCTTCTTGCGCTGCAAGGCGTTCGGCTTCAACTCGGGCAGCCTGTTCCGCAGCAAACCGTTCGGCTTCGCGTCGGGCGGCTTCTTCGGCGGCCACGCGTTCAGCTTCCGCTTGCGCGGCAGCGACGCGTGCAGCTTCTTCCGCCGCCGCCTGTTCGGCCAGCAAGCGTGCAGCTTCGGCGTCGGCCAGGCGCTGCGTTTCCACGCGCGCCGCTTCTTCCGCAGCCAGGCGCTCTGCTTCGATGCGCTCGGCTTCGGCCGCAGCGATGCGTTCGGCCTCACGCTGCGCCGCATCGATGGCAGCGATGCGTTCGGCTTCGCGCTGTGCCGCTTCGATGGCGGCGATGCGCTCGGCTTCCAGCTGCGCAGCCTGTTCATCGGCAACACGCTGCGCTTCCAGCTGCGTTGCTTGCTCGTCGGCGATGCGCTGTGCTTCCAGCTGCGCCGCCTGTTCGTCGGCCAGGCGTGCGGCTTCCAATTGCGCCGCCTGTTCGTCGGCCAGGCGTGCGGCTTCCAATTGCGCTGCCAGCTCGTCGGCCAGGCGTTTGGCTTCCAGTTGCGCCGCCTGCTCGTCGGCCAGGCGTGCGGCTTCCAGTTGCGCGGCCTGCTCATCGGCGATGCGCTTCGCTTGCGCCTGCGCGGCCTGCTCATCGGCCAGACGCTGCGCTTCCAGCTGCGCCGCCTGCTCGTCGGCGAGGCGCTGGGCCTCCTGGCGGCCGGCTTCCTCGGCGGCCAGACGTTCCGCTTCCATGCGGGCAATATTGATGGCGGCGATGCGCTCCGCTTCCACGCGCACGGCCGCGTCGAAGGCGGCGCGCGCCGCTTCGGCACGCGCGGCTTCTTCCGCCGCAAGACGCTCTTCTTCGGCGATGCGTTCGGCTTCCAGGCGCTCGGCCTCGGCGCTAGCGAGCCGCTCGGCGTCCAGGCGTACCGCTTCTTCGGCAGCGGCGATGCGCTCGGCGTCGAGGCGGGCGGCCTCGCGCACCTGTTCCAGGCGCGCCTGTTCGGCGGCAGCCATGCGTTCTTCGTCCAGGCGCGCTTGTTCCAGCGCCGCCAGGCGGTTCTGTTCGTCTTGTGAGCGCGCTTCGGCGATCAGGCGGGCCGCTTCGACGCGCGCGGCTTCCTCGGCTGCGTCCTTCTCGGCCTGGATGCGCGCGAAGTTCTTTGCCTGCTCGTTAGCATCGAGCATGCTCGGTTCATCGCGTTGTTGCAGTGCCTTGATTTCGCGTTCGCGCAACTTGTACATCACTACGCGATACCCCACGTAGAGCAACAAAATGATAAAAACGCCTATGCCGACATTGGTTTCGTAACTTGAAGTAAACACGCGAACAGCTCTCCGTCGTTACCTTTTTTTCAAGGCAATGGGTTAATAAAAGGCGATCTTGGTTGTAGGCAATAATGATACACCGGCGCGCCGCAGAACACGATGGATGGTTGTAAGCAATTCATGTGAGCTTGTTTTACGACAGCGCCGAGGCGATTGGTACGAAGCTGGTTTTAGTATCGCCACCTGCTACTTTATCCGATTTCTTGCCTGAGCTCAGCAGGATTGGGCGGATAGCGACACTATATTCGCTGCACAAAAAAAGCCGGCGCATGCCGGCTTTACCACACACCAGGCCGTTTATACGGCCGGCGGCTCGGTGTCGCGCTCGAATGTGCGGTGCCGCGCGAGCGCCTGCCTGAACTGGCCGATCGCCAGGGTCGCAAGCGCGGGGTCCATGCTGACGATGCCGGGGTCGTCGCAGCCATCCGGCAGGGTGGTGGGGATGCCGGCGGCGCTGAGCAGGCCGGCGCCGTTGCCGAGCGCCAGGATGGGCTTGCCGTGGCGGTATTGCTCGCGCACGAAGTCGATCACGCGCGCATCGCGCCCGAGTGCGATCGCGCCATCGTCGCCGCCCGGCGCGACCATGGCGTCGTACACCACCGAGGGCGTGACCTCGATGGTGGTTTCGACATGCAGCGGGACACCGTCCAGCGAACTGACCTGTCCGAGGCGCTGGCCCACCAGGCGCGGCACGGCGCCCGCGTCCAGCAAGGCCGCGTAGACCGCGCGCACGGCGGCCCCGTCGACGCCCGGGGCGACAAAGATCGCGACCTGGCGCGTGCGGATGCCGGTCACGCCCGGACGGCTGAGCAGGGACAGGGCGGGCGAGGGCGCGTAGTTCGGCAGCGGCAGGCTGGTGGCCAGCGGCAGCGGCGGCGGCACCGCAATGCCCAGGCCGCAGGCGAGCGCGTGCGCCAGGGTCGCGTCCACATTGACCAGCCCGGCCACCATGCGAATCCGGATCGCCAGCGTTTCCACGCGCGTGAGCTCGTAGCGGAAGGCATCGATGATGTGGGCTTTTTCGGGCGCGCTCTGGCTGATCCAGAACAGGCGCGCTTGCGAGTAGTGGTCGGCGAACAATTCCGGCTTGCCGCGCATTTTGTTGCCGACGACGGACTCGGGCGCGCTCACGAAACCGGCGCGGCCAACCTGGAACGGGCAGCCGCCGGCCAGCGAGTTGGGCTCGTAGTTGACCCGGCCGCGGTTGATCGACTGCCGGTGAAAGCCTTCGCGCTGGTTGTTATGCACTTCGGCCAGCGGCGCGTTGATGGGGATTTCGTGGAAGTTGGGGCCGCCCAGGCGCGTGATCTGGGTATCCGGATAGGAATGGTTGCGGCCTTGCAGGATCGGATCGTTGGTGAAGTCGATGCCGGGAATGATGTGCTGGGTGCAGAAGGCCACTTGTTCGGTCTCGGCGAAAAAATTGTCTGGATTCCGGTTCAGGACCAGTTTGCCGACCGGGAACACCGGGATCAGTTCTTCCGGGATCAGCTTGGTCGGGTCGAGGATGTCGAAGGGGAAGCTCTCGGCCTGCGTTTCGGTGAACACTTGCAGGCCCAGTTCGTACTCGGGGAAGTTGCCCGCTTCGATGGCTTCCCACAGGTCGCGCCGGTGGAAATCGGTATCGAGGCCGCGCAGCTTGAACGCTTCGTCCCAGACCAGCGAGTGGGTACCCTGCAGCGGGGTCCAGTGAAATTTGCACAGGCGTACCTCGCCGCTGGTGTTGATCAGCTTGAAGGTGTGCACGCCGAAACCCTGCATCATGCGGTAGCTGCGCGGAATGGCACGGTCGGACATGAGCCACATCAGCATGTGGGTGATTTCGGGGCTGAGCGAGGCGAAATCCCAGAAGGTGTCGTGCGCGCTGGACGCTTGCGGCATGGCGTGGTGCGGTTCGGGCTTGACCGCGTGGGCGACGTCGGGAAACTTCATCGGGTCCTGGATGAAGAACACCGGGATGTTGTTGGCGACCAGGTCCCAGTTGCCTTCGTCCGTATAGAACTTGACCGCGAAGCCGCGCACGTCGCGCGCGGTGTCGGGCGAGCCGCGCTCGCCGGTGGCGGTGGAGAACCGCACGAACACCGGGGTGCGCTTGCCGGCGTAGGCGAAGGGCGCGGCGCGTGTGAGCTGGCACAAGTCCTGATACGATTCGAAGTAGCCGTGCGCGCCCGAACCGCGCGCGTGCACCACCCGCTCCGGGATGCGCTCATGGTCGAAATGCGTGATCTTTTCGCGCATCACAAAGTCTTCCAGCGCGATCGGGCCGCGCAGGCCGATCTTGAGCGAGTCCTGGTTGCTGGAGACGGGAATGCCCTGGTTGGTGGTGAGGCGCTGTTCGGTATCGTCGGCGCGCACGCGGTCGAGCGAACTGTTGAGGGCGTTGTCGCCCAGGCGCGGGATGCCGTCGCCGAGCTTGGACGAAGCGATGTTTTCGGTGCTGGTGCTGGCTGTGGCCAGCGGCGTCGATGGAGCGTAGGATTCGCCGGTATGCGGCGTAAGTGCTTCGGCCCCATATTCGAGCGGCTTGGTGGCGTTGAAGGGCCGCTCGTCGGCCAGGTCGGCGTCGCCGCCGGCTTTTTCGAGCAGGCGCTCCGCGATGGGATTGGCGCTGCCCAGGCTGCCGGGCAGGGTTGGGTCCGAAGGACCCGCGACGGTGCTGAGAACGGAACCTGCGCCGTCGGTGGACGGTCCGCCTTTTTTACGTGTGACCATGGATTACCTCTTAGAAAGAGTGGGGCCGGGCGCCCCTGGCTTGTCGAGTTTGCATCGCTGAGGGCGCGCGGGCTTGATCATGGACAGGCGCGGCGGCGCGGGAGATCAGGGCGTCGCCAAGAGTGCGGCGCTGCCGTTGGAAAACTTGCGTGGAGATGTGCATGGAAATTTTGTCGGACACCTGCCGGGCCTTGCTCGAACGCAGCAAGCGCTTCGGGCCGCTGTATGGCGACCGCCTTGCCAATCACCTGCCGATGACGCTGATCGCGCTGGACCGCATGGGGGCGCCGGTGGACAGCATGGCGCGCGCGTTCGACGCCAACGCGCGCCAGTTGCAGGCGCGTGACGCCGATATCAGCCCGGTCGCGGACGGCGCCGACTGGCTGGGCAAGGGGCGCAACGCGGGCGGGCTGGAACGGTATTTCCAGGCGTGCGCAAGGCGCGACGGACGCGACGCGGTGCTGCGCGACTGGCTGCCGCGCCTGCTGCCGGGCGTGGCGGCGTCGGCCTTTCATTGCCTGATCCGGCTGGCGTACGCGATTGACGCCGGCGACCATGACGAAGCCTGCGCCGCGCTGGCGTACTGGGTGATGGAATACGTGAGCCTCGACTTGCCGCCGGACACGGTGGACGACACCCCGGCCGCGCTCGCCGCGCGCCTGGCCGTGGCGGTGGCAGGCCATGCGCCGTGGGACGGCATCATCATCGACCGCATGCGCCAGGCGGCGCGCCATCCAGGCGTGGCCGGGACGGCGATCCAGCCACGCGGGTTGGACCTGCGGCAAGTGGCGCAGTTCGCGCTGGGCGCCTACCATGCGCGCGAAGATTTCACGCTCTTGCACACGGTGACGGCATGCCATGCATTCCGGCTACTGCTGCCGTATTTGGGCGAGCCGGGCCGGGCGCTGCGCTACTTGTGGGAGGCGGTCGTGGTCGCCACGCTGACGGTCGAACCTTCAGCCGCCATGCCCGCCGCCGCCCCGGACCTTGACTGGCAAGCCTGCATGGCGCAAGCTGCGCGGGCCACCGATGCGCACGTCGTCAAGCTGTGCTGGTCGGCGCATTGCGAACACCTTGCCTACGGCGATGCGCGCTACCTCGCGATTGCGGCGCGCAAGCTCGCCAGCCAATCAATCAAAAGGACCATGTGAAACTGACTCATTTGCTGTTGCTGCTGACGCTTACTGGAAGCAGCGCTACCTGCCTTGCTCACAGAGATAGCATCGTCAATATTTCCGCGGAAGGAATGATGGACGCGATTCCGGCCGCGTTCGGCCCGGCCCGGATGAACGTGGTCTTCGCCGCGCCGGATGCGGAACAAGCGGTCGAGAGTGTAACCCTGCAGCTCGGTCGGCACGTGACGATGCTGCCGGCCTGCATCGTGGCGCTGCTGCCGTCACGGAAGATGGCGCAGGTGAGCGCCAGTGCGTCCTGGTACCATCTCAACGCCGACTCGCTTCCGCATTACCTCAGTCTTCGCTTTGCCGCTCCCGGCGCCGTCAAGGCGGGCACGCAATGGACCTATGTCGGCATGCTGGTCAACTTGCGCACGGCAAAAATAATCAATATCAAGAAAGTCCTTGCCGGCCCTGCCGAGGGAGAAGAACATCCGGTCGGCGCGGGGCTGTTGCAAGGCTGTCCAGCGCAGGAACTCGACGCAGTGTTCGATCCGGCGCACCGTCTGAACGCGCAATGATGTCGCTCACCAGGTCACCATTGCGCACCGGGTCGAGCGGCCACTATCGCCCAGCTGTAACGACGCCAGTTCACGCCACGCCGTCGCCGGCGAAAAATGCCGACGGCGAACTGCCGTAGGTCTTTTTGAACATCGCCGAAAACGCCGACTGGCTGGCGTAACCGAGTTCTCCGGCCACCTGCGAGAGCGGCATGCCGCGCGCGATCAGGGGCGCGGCGTGCGCCAGGCGCACTTGCTGGCGCCAGTGGCCGAAGCGCATGCCCAGCTCGCGTTCGAACAGGCGCGTCAGGGTGCGCTCGGAAGCGCCGACCTGGGCCGCCCACTGGCCCAGGGTCAGCTGGCAGGCGGGGTCGTCGATCAGGGCCGCGCACAGGGCGCCCAGCCGCTTGTCCTGCGGCAGCGGCACGCGCAGCGGCCGCGTTGCCGCGCCCGGTAATTCGTCGAGGATCAGTTCTGCCAGCAGCGTTTCGCGCGCACCGGCGCCGGTCTGGCCGAGCGCGACGATCAGTTCGCGCAGCAGTGGCGACACGGCCAGCACGCGGCACTCGTCGCCCTCGAACGGGGCGCGCGCGGCCAGGATGCCGAGCGGGCGCAAGCGCGCGTTTTCGAGCACGCGCACCGAATGGACCACCTCCGGCGCAATCCAGATCGCGCGCAGCGGCGGCACGATCCAGCTGGAGCCGGGGGTGTTTACGCGCAGCACGCCTGAGAGGGCGAAGGTCAGTTGGCCCCAGGGATGGCGGTGCGGAGCGAGCGACTGGGTGATGTCGAGGTCGCGTGCCAGCGCGCGCACTGGCCGCGCCGGGGTCGGCGTCAGCTCGGGCGGTTGCCAGCGGGTATGGGTGAGGAGGGTCAGGGACATGGGCGGCTGGATATTGGCGGATTCGCGACAAAGTATGGCTTCCTGTCTCAAAACTGTCGATGGCTTTTTGCTTACACTGGACGCTGCTCAACTATGGATGTCTTATGAACACACCCACCCTGCGCGACGATGCGCGCGTCATCGGCCTGGTCAGTCTGGCGCACGGCGTATCGCACTTCTATCACCTGATCCTGGCGGCTTTGTTTCCATGGATCAAGCCCGCCTTCGGCCTGTCGTACGCCCAGCTGGGGCTGTTGATGACCTTGTTTTTCGTGGTTTCGGGGATCGGCCAGGCCTTGTCGGGCTTCGTGGTGGACAAGGTCGGCGCGCGCCGCGTGCTGTTTTCCGGGCTGGCGCTGCTCGGCACGGCGGCGCTGGTGCTGGCCGGTGCGCAGAGCTACCTCATGCTGGCGGCCGGGTCGATGCTGGCGGGCCTGGGCAACGCCGTGTTCCATCCGGCCGACTACACCTTGCTCAACGAGCGCGTGAGCCGCGCACGCATCGCCCATGCCTTTTCACTGCACGGCATCAGCGGCAACCTGGGCTGGGCGGCGGCGCCCGCGTTTTTGGCCGGCATCGCCGCCCTGGCCGGCTGGCGCGTGGCGCTGCTGTCGGCCGCCGCCATTCCGTTCGCCACCCTGGCGCTGCTGTTCTTCCAGCGCGCCCACCTGCGCGCCGAGCCGGCCCCGGTGCAGGCGGCCGGCACGGTGCAGGACAGTTCCTTCGCCTTCATGAAACTGCCGGCGGTGTGGATGAGCTTTGGCTTCTTTTTCCTGACCGCCATTGCGCTGGGCGGTATCCAGAGTTTTTCGTCGGCCAGCCTGGTGGCGCTGTACGGCATGTCGCTGGCCTCGGCCACCACCGCCTACACCGCCTACATGCTCGCGTCCGCCGCCGGCATGGTGCTGGGCGGCTTTCTGGCCACGCGCGCCAAACGCCACGACCGCACGATTGCCATGTCGTTCATCTGCGCCGCGCTGATGGCGCTGCTGGTGGGCGCGGCCGTGGTGCCGGGCTCCATGGCGGTGGTGCTGATGGGCGGCATCGGCCTGGCCGCCGGCGTTGCCGGTCCCTCGCGCGACCTGCTGATCCGCGCCGCCGCACCCAAGAACGCGACCGGCCGCGTGTTCGGCATCGTGTACTCGGGACTCGACAGCGGCCTGGCGCTCGGTCCGCTGCTGTTCGGCACCATGATGGACCGGGGCCATCCGGCCTGGGTGTTCGGTTGCATCGCCTTGTTCCAGGTGTTGGCGATCGGCACCGCCCTGACCGTGGGCGGCAGCAGCCGGGCGCCGGCGCTCAAGCAAGCCTGAGCGCGCAGGCTCCTAGGTAACCGGGCACAGGCTGGCCACGCCCAGCAGCGCATAGCGCACCCGGTACGGTTTGAAGCCGAGGATGGTCTTGAAACGCTGCAACCCGCCGGAGGCGCCGAACCAGGTGTCATACATGGCGTAGCGCACGCTGCGCTCGGCGATCAGCATGCTGACGATTTCCACGATCATGAAGTGCATGACGCCATCGTTGTTGCGGTAGCCGAGCAGGCGCGAGAACAGGGCGAAGTTGCCGTAGATGCCCAGTTCGCAGTAAGCCACCAGCTTGCCGGACGCATCGAGCACGCCGAAATAGCGGAAGTTCTCGCGGTCGGTGTAGTGCGCCACCCGGTCCTGGTAGCCGGCGGCCATGGGCCGGCCCTGGCGCTCGGGCATGGACTGGTTGATGGCGTGGATCGCGTCGACGTAGCGGTTGCGGTCGATGCGCGTGAACTGGTAGCCGCGCGCCATGGCCCGCCGTGCGAAAAACCCACCCCAGTTGCGCTCGCCGATCGAGTCGCGGTAGTGCGCGCCTGAGGCGAATTGCCCGGTGTCGAGCAGGGCCGCGCCGATGGTCTTGTTGCCGATGATGCGGTAGCGCGGATGACGCCGTGTAAAGTTGCGGTAGGTGGCGCTCACGTCGGCGGGCGCGAGCGCCATGTCGAATTCCAGGTGAGCGTGCGGCAGTTTAGCGATGGCAATGAGAAGGTCCCACAGGCGCCGGATCTGTGACAGCATGCATGCCCCCTTGACAAGAAAGAGGCACCGATTATGGCGCGCTCCGCTCGCCATGTCAGCCGCTGTCTGCCCTTCGCTTGTGGCACATCAGGCGCGTCGCACATGCCTTGTTTTCGCGGGAACCAACACCCGGGTGGCGCGGTCGTACTCATTCCAGGGGCGCGCTCGCGCGGGGGCGGCGGCGCCAATCGCTTAGAATTGTTCTCATTTCCAATTCCATTCCCTCTTTTGCGAGCGAGCCGACATGACCTTTGCCACCACCGATCTGTGCGACGACCACCCCGAACTGCTGAATGAGGGCCGCCTGGCCGTGTTGCCGCCGCTGTTCAGGCATTACGGCCAGCATGTGCGCTTTTGCGGCAGCGTGACCACGTTAAAAGTGTTTGAAGACAACGCCCTGGTGCGCGCCACCCTGGAAGCGCCGGGCAACGGCAATGTGCTGGTCATCGACGGCGGCGCCAGCCTGCGCCGCGCGCTGGTGGGCGGCCAACTGGCCTTATTGGCGCAAAACAATGGCTGGAGTGGCATCGTGGTCGATGGTTGCGTGCGCGACAGCGACGAGATCAACGCCTGCGCCATCGGGGTGCGCGCGCTGGGGACGCATCCGCAAAAGAGCAGCAAGCTGGGCGCGGGCGAACGCAATGTGCGCATCTGCGTGAGCGGGGTGGCGGTGCAGGCGGGAGACTGGTTGTATGCCGATGCCGATGGCATCGTGGTGTCGCAGCAAAAGCTGGTGTAAGGGGAGGGGGACAGCGCGCAACAGCGAATACAGCGGGGAAGGGGACGACAGCACCCTGCGCGCGGCGGCCGGAGCCGCCGCGCGCAGGAGTTCTCAGAACGCCGGCATGTCGAGCGCCTTGGCGACGTCGACCTTGAACTTGGCGGCCTGGTCGTCGTTGGGGATTTCTTTCGCCAGCGCCATGACCACGGCGCGCACATCGGTGGCGCCGTCGAAATGGTCGCTGCAAACGATCTCCGCCATCGGACCGACATACTTCACCAGGCAACGCTGCAAGGTGGCCTTGATGTCGGGCGTCAGGCCCGGCGTGGCCACCGGGCGCGCAGCGGCGGTGTCGGCGCGTGGCGATGCCCCGCCCAGTACGCCCGTGCCCGGCAAGTCGTCCAGGGTGCCGTCGAGGTAGCCCAGCACGATCTCGGTCGGCCAGTCCAGGCCGTCGGCGTTGACGACGCCGGCCTTGTCCAGGGTCAGGCGCGCATTTTTCATGGTGCGCATGATGGCCAGGCCGTCGCGGCCGCGGCGGCCGCGGCACAGGATGAAGACGATCTTGCCGCCTTGCAGGTGGACCTGGGCCATGCGGTTGTCATCGCTGATGACCAGCGCAGTGCCGCTGACGCGCTGTGCGCAAAAGCCAGCGATCTGGTCGACCACGTCGATAAATGGCATGAATTCCGGTTGTGACATATCAGTAACCTCTCATCGGTATCAAACCTTTTTACGCAGTCGATCCATTGCCAGCTGGATGCTGACGCCGAGACGTTCAATGGCACGGGCCAGCGAGCCGATTTCATCGCCGCGGGCCGTTTGCGGAATGTTCACTTGCAGCTCGCCGTTGCTTAATTGTACGGCAATGGCGGTCAGCTGATTGATCGGGCGGGTCAGCGCCTTGCCGAGGATAATCGCCACGCCGATGACCAGCGCCACGGCGGCGGCGATCAGGAGGCGTGCTTCGCTTTCCATCTTGTGCATGGTGGCGAAGGCTTCATCGTAATCTTGTTCGATCAGTACCGTCCAGCCTTGTGGCAGTTTGCGTACGAAACCGATCACTTTGCGCTCTTCCGAAGTATAAACCACGGGCGCGTCGGTGATGCCGGCGACCTTGAGCGCCGGGTGGGCGGTGAAGTCTTGCAGCGCGGTAAGTACCTTGGCCGAGTCGCCGTGGGCGATCACCTTGTTGGTGGCGTCGAGCAGGATCGCGCGGCCGGTCTTGCCGATACGGATATCGGTGACGATCTTGGAGATGTCGGTCAGGTTCATCGACATCGCCAGCACGCCGACCAGGGCGGAGTTGATGTCGCGGATCGGGGTCGCCACGATCAGCGCCGGCTTGCCGGTGGTTTTGCTGATCGCTACCTGGCGCCCGACCGGCTGGCCACCCATGACGGCCTTGAAGTAGCTGCGGTCGCCGTAGTTGATCGGGGCGGCGCCGTCGTTACGGGCGGTGTTGCTGCCATCCGGAGCGATGGTAAACATCAGGAACGACCATTCGTACGCCTTGCCGGTCGCTTTCAGCAGGGGAACCTGGCGCTCGCCCTTCATCGATATCATGTCGTCCAGGCGGCTGGCCTGGTTCATGGCGTGCATATTGGTGTCGTCCCAGGCATTGATGCCGCTGACCACGGTGTTCATGGTCAGCACCAGGCTTTGCGCGACATTGTCGGTCAGTTCGCGCTGGGCCGCCCGGTCGCTGATCAACCACAGCGTGCACAGGGGGATCAGCGTCACCGCGAGCAAGGTCATCAAGACCTTGTGAAAAATATTCAAACTAAATTTTGAGTTCATGCTGGGCCTTCGTAATAGAGGTCTGCTTGACGTGGCAGATCGGCCAGCGTATCGGACATCAAGGAACCGATTGCTGGGCCGACGTTACAACAAGGTGTCGGACTTTTGTATCTGGCAACCCCGTTCGCCGGCGGCGCAACGGGGTCGTTGATTCGGAGGTTACTGTTGGCAGGATGCACTGTCCGTCATGGACCGCGCCGCCGTCTTCCAGTAATTCCGGGGCGCAATCGTTAGCAGTGATTTTGGTTGCTTGTAAGCACATTATTATACCGGTGTTTACCAACAGCATCGGTATTGCGGCAACTCTCCTTGTATTTCGTGAGAATTAGCGGCATTTGTGTCTTTAGTGCAACGACTTCACTCCTGTCGATGGCGCCGGGGTTCAGCTTTTCTTGCGCAGGCGATCCATTGCCAGCTTGATACTGATGCCGAGGCGGTCGATGGCGCGGGCCAGCGCGCCGATTTCGTCGCCGCGTTCGGTTTGTTCGATCGTCACTTGCAGTTCGCCGTTACTGAGCTGGCGCGCAATCGCGGTCAATTCATTGATCGGACGGGTCAGTGCCTTGCCGAGGAAAACCGCGATCGCGATGACCAGCGCCACGCTCACGGCGATCAGGATCTGCGCCTCTTTTTCCATCTGCTTCATGATGCGGAAGGCTTCGTCGTAGTCCTGTTCGACCAGCAAGGTCCAGCCTTGCGGCAATTTACGCATGAAGCCGATGACTTTGCGGTCTTCCGCCGTGTACACCACAGGCGCCTTGTCGATGCCGGCCACCTTGAGGGCGGGATAGGCGCTGAAATCCTGCAGCGCGCCGCGCACCTTGGAGGAATCGCCGTGGGCGATGACTTTGTTGCTGGCGTCGAGCAGGATCGCGCGGCCGGTTTCGCCGACCCGGATATCGGTCACGATCTTGGAAATGTCGGTCAGGTACATCGACATGGCCAGCACGCCGACCAGGTTGGCGCTCTCATCCTTGATGGGGGTGGCCAGGATCAGCGCCGGCTTGCCGCTGGTCTTGCCGATCACGACCTGGCGGCCGACCGGCGCGCCCTTGATCACTTGCTGGAAGTAGGAGCGGTCGCCGTAGGGGGTCAGGGCGCCGCCGTCGTTGCGGCCGACGTTGCTGCCGTCGGGCGCGACCGTAAACATCAGGTACGACCATTCGTAGGCGGTGCCGGTGACGCCCAGGATCGGATTCTGGCGCTCGGCCTTCATCGAGACCATGTCCGGCAGGTAGCCGAGCTGGGTCATGGCGCGCACGTTGGTGCTGTCCCAGGCATTGATGCCGTCGGCCACGGTGTCCATGGTCAGGACCAGGTTTTGCGAGACGTTGGCGGTCAACTGGCCCTGGGCTGCCTTGTTACTGACCAGCCACAAGGTAATCAGAGGGATCAGCGTGACCGCTAACAAAGTGATGAGTACTTTGTGGAAGATGTTTAATGTAAATTTTGAGTTCATGAGTTGCATTCGTAATGTAGGTCTGCTTGACGTGGCAGATCGGCCAGCCTGTCGGACATCAAGATACCGATTGCTGGGCCGACACTAAACAGCGTGCCGGACTTTATCTGGCAACCATCCCGCCCGTCGGCGCAACGGGACTGGGATGAAGAAGTGTTGGTAGGAGTTGCACTGTCCGCCATGGAACGCATCGCAAACTGCCTGGAGACCTAAGGTGCGTCATGCGGCAGTGATTAAGGATTGCCTGAGAGCACATTATCCTACGGGGCAGTAAGCGAGCGATGGCTTTTCGCGCGATTCCTGTTGTTTTTCGTGAGAATTATACCCTCGTGTGTCTTCTGTGCAACACCATTCTCCCTATTTTGGTGCGTCGGCCGGCGTCGTCGCCGCCGATCGCCCTCGCGCGCGCGAAAACGGTGCCGGATTTCATCAGGCGCGGACGGCATTTCACAATGCGAAATACCATGGTGCATCTGCACCGCCACGCTCTCCCATTTAGAGAAATCCCATTTCGTATCATGGAAAATGAATTTCAAGCCATTGATTTTTATAAATAAAATTTTAGTTATATGTCTTATATAAGAGTGTTGTTGCAGCGCGCAAAACGGTCTATCATTTGTTCAAGGCATTTCATTTCTTAAACGGCTTTTCAATTAGGAGAACACCATGGCAACTCGTGAACAGCAAGTAGCAGAACTGCAAAAAGATTGGGACACCAACCCGCGCTGGAAAGGTGTTGTACGTAACTACACCGCAGCGGACGTGGTGCGCCTGCGCGGCTCGCTGAAGATCGAGCACACCTTGGCCAAGCGCGGCGCGGAAAAACTGTGGGACCTGGTCAACAACGAGCCGTTCGTCAACGCGCTCGGCGCCATGACCGGCAACCAGGCCATGCAGCAGGTCAAGGCCGGCTTGAAAGCCATCTACCTGTCCGGCTGGCAAGTCGCAGGCGACGCCAACGTCGCTGGTGAAATGTATCCCGACCAATCACTGTACCCGGCCAACTCGGTGCCGCTGGTGGTGCGCCGCATCAACAACACCTTCCAGCGCGCCGACCAGATCCAATGGTCCGAAGGCAAGGATGACATCGACTACTTCGCACCGATCATCGCCGACGCCGAAGCCGGTTTCGGCGGCGTGCTGAACGCCTATGAACTGATGAAGTCGATGATCGACGCGGGCGCCGCCGGCGTTCACTTCGAAGATCAGCTGGCCTCGGTCAAGAAATGCGGCCACATGGGCGGCAAAGTGCTGGTGCCGACCCGCGAAGCGGTCGAAAAGCTGACCGCGGCGCGCCTGGCGGCCGACGTGATGGGCACCTCGACCCTGGTGATCGCCCGTACCGACGCCGAAGCGGCCGACCTGTTGACTTCCGACGTGGACGACAACGACCGCGAATTCTGCACCGGCGAGCGCACCGTGGAAGGCTTCTATAAAGTCCGTCCGGGCATCGAGCAAGCCATTTCGCGCGCCATCGCCTACGCCCCGTTCGCCGATCTGGTCTGGTGCGAAACCGGCAAGCCGGACCTGGCCTTCGCCAAGCAGTTCGCCGATGCCGTGCACGCCAAGTTCCCGGGCAAGATGCTCGCTTACAACTGCTCGCCATCGTTCAACTGGAAAAAGAACCTGGACGACGCCACCATTGCCAAGTTCCAGAAAGAGCTGGGCGCCATGGGTTACAAGTTCCAGTTCATCACCCTGGCCGGCTTCCACGCGCTGAACTACGGCATGTTCAACCTCGCGCACGGCTATGCGCGGCGCCAGATGTCGGCCTTCGTCGAGCTGCAGGAAGCCGAATTCGCCGCCGCCGACAAGGGCTTCACGGCCGTCAAGCACCAGCGCGAAGTCGGTACCGGCTACTTCGATGCCGTGACCCAGACCATTCAGCAGAACCAGAGCTCGACCACCGCGCTGCATGGTTCGACCGAAGATGAACAATTCTTCGACGAAAAGAAAGTAGCCTAAAAGCTATTGATCCGCGGCGCTTCCAGAAGGAGCGCCGCCAGCGCGACGGTGCGGACAAGCACCGTCGCGCGCCCCACGGGTGGAAACGCACAGCGCCTTCCCCCTTGTCCGTGCGCCTTTCGCGGCGCGCCGGCAAGGGGGAGGGCGTTGTGCATTTACGCGCTTTTTGCGTCGGAACCGCCTTTATAGAGGATAATGGCGTCTCAGATCCCCTTTTTTTATGGAATTCCCACGTTATGTTGAGCTACCGCCACGCCTTTCACGCGGGTAATCACGCCGACGTCCTGAAGCATTTCGTGCAGATTCAACTGCATGAGTACATGAATCAGAAAGACACGGCCTACACCTATATCGACACCCACTCCGGTGCCGGCGTGTATGCGCTCGATGGCGGCTACGCGTCCAAGAACGCCGAGTACGAAACCGGCATCGGCCCCTTGTGGGAGCGCACCGACCTGCCCAAGCCGCTGGCCGAGTACGTCAAGCTGATCAAGGAACTCAACCCGAGCGGCAAGATGCGCTACTACCCGGGTTCGCCGTACTGCGCCGACAAGGTCATGCGTGAGCAAGACCGCCTGCGCCTGTTCGAACTGCATCCGGCCGACAGCAAGATCCTGGCCGACAATTTCCGCAAGGTGGCGGAGCACGCCGCCGCCCAGGGCGAGCGCCCGAGCGCGCGCGGACGGCGCGTGCTGATCGAACGCGGCGACGGTTTCCACGCCCTCAAGACCCTGCTACCGCCGCCTTCGCGCCGCGCGCTGGTGCTGATCGACCCGCCCTACGAAGACAAGCAGGATTACCGCAAGGTGCGCGATGCGCTCGACGACGCGCTGGTGCGCTTCCCGTCGGGCATCTACGCTATCTGGTATCCGGTGCTGCAACGCATGGAATCGCGCCAGTTCGCCGACAAGCTCAAGCGCCTGGCGGCCAAGGACTGGCTCAACGTCACCCTGACCATCACCACCCCGGGTCCGGATGGTTTCGGCCTGCACAGCAGCGGCATGTTCATTCTCAATCCGCCGTTCACGCTCGAGCCGACCCTGCGCCAGGTGATGCCTTACCTGGTGCAAGTGCTGGGCAAGAATGCCGACGCCACCTACGTGATCGAAAAAGGCACCCAGGTGACCGGCACGGCCGCCGCCCGCACCGGCGCCAATGGCGCTGCCCGCATGCCGGTCGGTAACGCCCGTAAGGCCAGCCCGACCGCCGGCACCGGCAGCCTGCGCCTGCCCGGACAAGCGCCGGCCGGCACCCCCGGCGCGGCCGCTGGCGCCCCGCGCGCACCGGTGGCCAAGCGGTCCAGCATTGCCGCCGCCGCGGCCGGCAAGAGCGCCCGCCCCACCGAAGCCGGCGTCACGCGCAAGAGTGCGCGTCCTGCCGACGCTGGCACGGCGGGCAAGAGCGCCCGTCCGACCGGTCCACGCAACAGCGGCCCGCGCCGTCCTTAAGATTCCCGCCGTCGTATACGTAGTATAGTCATCGCAGGAGGCGCCGTTGTTGGCGCTCCTGTTTTCCGGATTTCCCATGCCTATTGACACCGTGGCCGAGCTGGCGCTGCCGTCCGACGATTTCTTTCTCGCGCGCCAGCCGATTCTCGGACGTAACCAGCGACTGGTTGCCTTTGAACTCTTATTTCGCAGTGCCAATGGCGGCGATGCCAATGTGACCGATCACGCCGCCGCCACGGCGGCCGTGATTTCGCACGCGTCCCAGCTCGGCATGGCCAAGGTGGTGGGCGAGCGCCTGGCGTTCGTGAATGTCGACGATATCGTCCTGATGAGCGACTTCGTGCGCTTCCTGCCGCACGACAAGGTGATCCTGGAAATTCTGGAAACCGTCAGGGCCACGCCGGCACTGGTCGCCCGCGTGGCCGAGCTCAAGGGTTTCGGCTTCACCTTCGCGCTCGACGATGTGGTGGAAGAGTCCGACGACGTGCGCAAGCTGGTCGACCTGGTCGACATCATCAAGGTCGATGTGCAGGCGGTGGCGGCGGACGATCTGCCGAAACTGGTGGCGGCGCTGAACGGGCGCAACAAGAAGCTGCTGGCCGAAAAGGTCGAGACGGTCGAGGAATTCGAGATGTGCATGGCGCTCGGCTTCGAATATTTCCAGGGTTATTATTTCGCGCGTCCGGCCATCCTCAGCGGCAAGAAGATTGCGCCGTCGGAACTGGTGATCCTGCGCCTCCTCGACCTGATCAATTCCGATGCCGACAATGCCGAGATCGAACGCGCGGTCAAGCGCGACGCCCTGATCAGCCTGAACCTGCTGCGCCTGGTCAATACCCCGGCGGCCGGTGCGCGCGGGCGCATCGACTCGCTGACCGAGGCGCTGTACGTGCTGGGGCGCCAGCAATTGCAGCGCTGGCTGCAGATTTTGCTGTACGCCAAGCCGGGGGCGGCGGTCGAACTCAATTCGCCGCTGCTGCAGATGGCCACCACGCGCGGCAAGCTGATGGAGCTGATGACGCAGAAAGTGCCGCCCGAGCGGCGCGTCAGCGCCGAGGCCGGATTTACGGTGGGCATCATGTCGCTGATGGATGCGCTGTTTTCGATGTCGATGCGCGATATTCTCAACACCGTGGTGGTGGCCGACGACGTGCGCGCCGCCTTGCTCGAGCGCGAGGGCGTGCTGGGCGAAATGCTCAAGGTGGTCGAGCTGGTCGACAATCCCAAGCGCGGCACGGAGCTGGCGCGTGCGCTCAAGACGCTGGGCTTGAGCGCGAGCGCCATGCGCGAGATCGAGATGGAAGCGTTTGGGTGGGTCAATGAGCTGGTGACCTGAGACCCTAGGCTGGCGCAAAGGCTGGCGCAGCGCTGCCTCGTGCTCGCGCACCGGCAATCGGCAAGGCGCAGTTTGCCTTGCACGCAACAGAATACGCTCGGCCAGCGTGAGCAAATGCCGGGTTTCTGATTATCCGCAAGCAAACGCACATCAGTGCTTGTTGGTATTGTCTCAGATCACAGGCCAGACCGAAACGGGATCGGGCGAATTAATCAGTGCTTCCCTCTACGTGAACTCAGGCAAAGCGACGATCGATCACGCGCTTGAGCTTTCCCGAGCGGGGATTGATTTCCAGCGCTGTCGCATCCACCCATTCTATGTCGATGGGCAGGATCTTGCCTTGCGCCAGCAATTGAGCATACATGGGGCGATGCTCGTAAATAGCAGCGATGATCTGCGCGCTGAGCGCCGGATCGGCATTGCGATTGCCGATCCGCAGTATCAACCCATCTTTTCCCTCACGATGAATGGTCAGCAGTTGAAAATCGCAGGCGCCCTGGCAAGCCGGAAACGACGCCAGTACCGACCTTACATCTTCCGGATACAGCGTGACCGGGCCGACTCTGGCCGATTCATCGGAACGCCCCCGTAACAGAAACTTGCGATGCGCCGTACCATGGGCATCGACCCAGCTGGCCCTGTCACCGACCGGATAGCGCAGGATCGGCATCAAATGGCGGCGCAGGGCCGTAACCACGGCCAGCCCTTCGATGCCTGGCGCGACGATGGGCGAGCCCGTTTCTTCATCGATAATTTCGAACAGCGCATCATCATCGTAGCAGCGAAATTCATTGGGGCCGCATGAAAGATCGGCGAATCCCAGCAATCCGGCATCCGTGCTCGCATAACCGATGGAGCGGATCTCGACGCCTGGAAAGCATGCTTCCAACCTGGCGCGCTGATCGGGATACATGGCTTCGCCGGCAAACAGGATCAATCTGACCGTCGACGCGGCTGGATCGCGCCCCACCTTGTCAATGTGATCTACCAGACTCATCATTGTGGTCGGCACGCCGGCCAAGACCGTGGCCTTCAATTCCGTGATAAAGCGATAGATATCGCCGGGTGTCGTGGCGCCCGCAATCGGGAGTTGCATGACCCGCTTGGGGCACTCTTCGAGTGCCTTGTGGGTAAACAAGAACGATCCATACAACTCGCCGACATAAAACAGATTGGCGACCCGGTCGCCATCCTGCAGACCTCCCAGCGCCAGTCCGCGGGAAAAGGCTGTGACAAACACATTCCAGTCAGTCCGGCTGAACACCGAGAATTTGGGGTTGCCGGTGGTCCCGCCACTCTTCAAGACGATGCCATCGTGCATCGCCCCCGTCAGCAATTGCCCACCCTCCAGACGGTTGGCTTCCCAAAACGCTTGCTGGCTCAACACGGGCAACTGTTCGATCGCGTGTATCGTTTCCGGCAATGCGCGGTAAAGATCGCCATAAAATGGCGAATTTTTCCGGGCAAACGCGATCAGTGAGGGAAGTATTTTCCGGCTAATTTCCATGCTCATCAACGCGCTCTCCGGTCCAGCACACGAATCAGTTTTCCGCTTCCCGCAGTCCTGTGGAATTCATCGATTGCCACCGCTTGCACTTCAAACAGCAGCGTTTCATCGGTCAGCACGGCTTCCTGCAAATCCAGGTAGTTTTCCAGGAAAATCTCCCGGCAACGCAGCGCTGGCAAGCGCTCCGAATCGGAAATGACCAAGATGACCTTTTCCTTGATCTCGCCTTGCGCCAGGATCAGCTGCGCTTCGCCCGCATAGGCGAAGTGCGTCGCCAGGATACGGATGAATTCCTGATAATTGAGGAAAGTGGAACCAATCCGGCAAATATCCCCGGTCCGTCCCAGCAGTCGAAAGCGCGGCGCGGCCCTGCCGCAGGCGCAAATGCCATCCGGATCGGCGATCCAGTGGCCGACATCGCCGATTTCGTAGCGCAATGGCTTATTGACCGACAACGTGCGCGGCGTGAAAACCAATCGGCCGACTTCCTCGCCCTGCACCGCTCGATCTTCATCCATTTTCAATATTTCGAGGTATTGAAGCTGTTGCTGAAGATGGTGGACGGCGCCATCGCTATGTTCGCACTGGAAGCCGATCGGACCGATATCGACGCTGCCATAGGCGGCCGAGCGTATCACATCGACCTGGAAAGACTTGTGCAGATAATCTCGCTGGGCGGGACTGAAATGTTCTCCGCCATAATAGATCTTCTTGACTCCCCGATAGGCGGAGAGAATGTCAGCTTCCTTTTCAAACAGTTGCAGGATATACGATGGCATGCCGAGCAAGACATTCACCTTGTTCTTGACGATTTCCTGGGCGACCATGCGGGTATCGCCATGGGCCGCCATGGGGAACTGGATGGCGCCCAGCTGTTCGAGTGCCGAAAAAAAGCTGATGAAGCCACCGTAGAGTCCCCCGCCAAAGAACAGATTCATCGCCCGGTCGCCGAGCGGATCAAAACCCGCCGCGTACAAACCCTCGGCACCGAGCCGGATATGCTCATGGTATTGCTGGTAGCTGAACGTCGACAGTTTTGGTTCGCCCGTGCTACCGCCCGACTTGAAGAAAAGATGGGCTTGTGCAGGATCGGCCGGCACCGACTGGAACTGCTCCTTGGCGGTAATGGCCGGAACGGGGTCCCACTGCAGCGGAGGGAATTTTCTCAACTCATCGAAATTGGAAATCCCCTGCGCTTCATGGGCCAACTGCAAGCTCACTCTGCGGCAATAGCGTTGCAACGCATAGACACCGTCATGCGGCTCGCCGGGGTATCCTCCCGTCATTTCGCCAATGCGCCGGATACGGATCGCACCCGCACGCAAAAAAGAGCGCGACAGCGGATCAATTTCCGAGAGTTTGCAACAGATCGCCACTGTTTGCAGATAGTTGCGCATGGGCCGCAAGACCCGGATGATGTCGGTGCGCGGCAAGGGCTTGACCCAGATGCTGCGGTACAGCGGCGATGCCGCCAGCGCCGCATGGTCGTCGATGTAAATGCGCCACCCGCCATCTGGTGCTTCGATGAGGCGGGCATTGCCGAGGCACGATTCAAGCCTGTGACACTCGCTGACCAAAGCAATTTCGCCGGCACTGGCGGTATCGGGCAACTGGCGTGGCAGTTCGTGCGCCACCAGCGTCAAGGCATCGGCAAGCCGCTCGCCAAACCGCTGCAATTCATTCCAGTCCGACGTGTCGAGATAGACACATTGCGGACTGGAACAGGCTTGCTGTTCCATCAGGCAGCATTCCATGGCGAGTTGTTTCAGCGTATGGGGATCCTGGGCAGCTTCCATGGAAAGAAATGCCAACGATATCTTGTGTCCCCACTCGACCATGCGCACGCTGGCAGGGGCCATGGCGCGTATCGATTGAATCGATTCCTCACCGCCCCAGGCGGCAATGCCATCGGCCCCGGCAAATACCGGCTCCAACAGATCTTTTCGCTTCGACGAAATTGTCGCCACGATGATGAATTTCTCAAGCTGGGCGCTCGGATCGCACTTGCCCAAGGCATGTAACAAGATCTGGGGGAAGGAACTCTCTTGCGGACTGGTCTTGAGAAAGTTAAAATTTCCAGAAAGCAATCCTTCGAGCACGCTCATCGGCCCGACCGTGAAGGCATTTTGCGGTGAAATGTGGACCAGGAAACCCAACGGCGCCCAAGCTTCGAAGATCGCATCGTCGAATTGGGTGCGGCAAGCGAGCAAGGGATTGCTGGAACCGAGTTCACGGATCAGCTTCTTTTCCAGATTCGCACGGCACAAGACATCGGCTATTTCAAGCAAGGCCAGACCGATTTCGTCCGGCGTAAATTGATCGGTGCCAGACAAGCAGTTCTTCAATTCGGTAAAAATAGCCGATTTTTCCCTGATATTTTTCCCGAGTAAATCCCCGGCCGCCAGCACCGTCTCGATATCGAGTTCGCACGCCATTTGCCGGTCCACCAACGATGGCAGATCGCCGATCCTGCTGGCCAGTTCTTGATCGCCGATCCACTCGCCTTGCCAGAGGTGTTGCTTGTTCATATTTTCCATGATTACCGCCTCAACAGTTCAGCCGCCGCAATGGCGCAGCTTTTATTTTTGCTTGTTCCAGCCCGTCCGTGAATGACGAAATACGGCCGCTCATTTCCGCAAGCACAGGATTCGCCGGGATACAGTGTCGCCATGTCGCCCATCAAGACACTCTGGGCAGGCACTGAGGTGATGTAGGGCGTGAGAAATTGCAGAAAGCCCGCTTGACCGAATTTCCTTGGTTTCAGGGTACGCACATCGCGGATGATCACCTGCGACCAGACGGGAACATGAAATTGGTGGTGTGCGCACTCCGCGTACGGGACGGCATGTTCGACCGAGCCGAAACTGTCGCGGATACGCAGGTCGGGAATGCCAAGCTGCGCGTGAATGCGGGCGTACAGATCGTGTTTGGCGATCGCCTGGTCGTCATTGCCTTTCCATCCACCGCCGAGGAATACCAGCGAATCGGGGGAGAGTTTGAGCGGCGGCAAGCCCAGCTCGCGCATCCGCTTCAGTGTAAAAAACAGAAATGCCGGGAAACCGAAAATGCGTACCGGAAGACCTTCCGCAGCGTAGCGTTGCAGCGTTTCGATGCAACCAAAAACATCGAACTCGTGCGACGCGCCGCCCGTCGCCGTGGTTGGCGCGCCGGTCCTGCGCAAAGCATAAAATGCCGATGCAACGGGTGCATACTTGCACAGGAAATTGTCGGTGTGGGCCGTTCCCAGTCGCGAATCCGATGCGGTTTCATACGAATACAGCAGATAGTTGGTCTTGACATCCGGCGTGTTCCAGCCAAAGTGCTCGAAGACCGCGTCGATCATCTTTTGCCCGGCGCTCAATGACCAGGCATCAAACGAGACTTGCGACTTTTGACCGGTCGTTCCGGAAGAAGTCAGGTGCAGCTTGATGTCAGCGCGCGCAACCGAAAGAAGTTCGTGCGACTTGAAAAACGTCGCCGGAACAAAGGGGATGCTCGCCAGGTCATCGATCGACGTCAGCGTGGCGGCATCAAATTGTTTCATTTCCAGCAATTTTCGATAAAATGGCGATTGCTCCCGGTGCCAGTTGATATTTTCCTTCATGGCATCGACAAACATCGATTCCTGCGCGGCGGAGGAAGCGAAGGGATGGCGTTGTTCGCAAACGCCCTGGACCGCGTGCATAGTCTTGATATTCATATTTCCCTAAATTCCCGATAAAATGCGGTGGCCAGTGATATCGTCAACAACCCGAGCGCGAGACATATCGTCATTTTTGTCAAATCGATTTTTTCAATCAAGCTTCCCACCATCAACATCGATAGCGGCAAGGCGCCAATACTGATCGTATTGACCCAGCTCATGACCACGGGGACATCGGCTGGCGCAGGCCGCGATTGAAACAGCGTCAATAGCGACACATTGACGATGGCCAGTGCCAGCCCCAGGCCAGCCAGTGCCAGGCAAGCCAATACGGGATTGTGGTTCAAGCCAAAGAAAAGGTAGAGCAGGGACACGGCGCTCAAGCCGGCGATCGCCCGCTTGCCCCTTTTGAGCGGAAATTCCGCGACCGAAAGCAACAAACTTCCCGCCACCATCCCCAAGCCGATCGACACCTCGAAGGCGGCCAGCATGGCAAGATTGCCGGCGAATCGGGTCTGGACAAACAAGGGGAGCAAGGCCATCAAGGGTGTCAGCGCAAGATTCATCAGGAAAAATGCCGACAACATGAAGCGTATCAAGGGATCGGCAAACATCGACCGCCCGGGTATCGCTGGCGCCATGTCGGCATTCGCCGGCTCCGGTTCGACCGTTTCCGGATCAGCAGGATCGAGCCGGATTCCCCCTTCCAGCCCTGCCGCCAGCAAATAGCTAAGCCCATTCAATACAAGCAGACCCGACAAACCAAGCCAGGGATAGAGCAGGGCGGAAATCGCTGGCCCGACTACCGTCCCCAGGGAAAAGCAGGAATCGACCATGGCGGTCAACTGTGGGACCAATTCCTTTTTTGGCATGAGCCCGGGCAACGTAAAGACAGCGATATTGAACAGCGCGCCAAGCAAATTTGAAACAAACGTCAGGATAAATAGCGTGGTCAGCGAATGGTGCTTGAAATAGGCGAGCCACAACAGTCCGACCAGCAAGAAGATGATGCCCCTTAATACGTCGGTGTGTATCAGTGTCCTCAGGACGCCGATTTTTTGCACCAGCTTGCCCCCACTGCTGGCCAGCAACAGATGGGGAAGCGCGCCTATCGCCAGGAACCACGGTACCATTTGTATGGATTGCTCCTGCGAAATAACCCAGACCAGGCCGAGGGTCATCATCTTGTCGCAGATTTGTGAAATGAATTGCCCGACGAAAAGCCGGGATGAATTCTGGTCCTTGAATACTGCTATTGAAAATTTCATGATAATCCTGTCACGCTGCGCACGCCGGTTCCGGCTCCAGCGAATTTTTTTTCCAGAGTTGCAGATACTGGTTCAAATATTCGCGATTAATGCCTTCCAGGCGGATATTTCTGAAATTCAGTATTTCATAAGATCGGCTGAATATGACGAAATCATAGCGCTGCGCGCCAATCAAATGCATGGCGGGGAAATAGGCGCAGGGAATGAAACCGGCTTGCATTGCGCTTTCTATTTTCTCCGACTCATCGGCGCGAATAATGAATTCGATATAGCGCACTCCCAGGTCCTGCAAGATTACCGATGCCTTTTCCACGATATCGGCGAATCCTGCATTGCGCAAATCGTGAATGCCGATCAACACGCAATGTTTGTCCGTCTCTGAAAAATAACAGAAAACCTCCACGTCCTGATCGGCCGAGCTGATCAGCAGATTGGGTTCTTGAAACGGGAAAAAGGTATGGTGGTCTTGCGCCACCAGCGTGTTCTTGCCCTCGTCAAAACGGCGCTTGGTCAGGCGCGGTGCATGGATCAATTCGAGTTCCAGCGCGGAGCGTGCGCGCGAGAAATTTTCGGCGCTGGTATGGGGAATCCAATCGTCGGGAATCGCGGGCAAGCCGCATTCGCGCCGGACTATTTCAAACAGGGGACGCAGGCGTGGATGCAGGGTAAAATCGGTAAAGCGCGAATCGAGCGCGCTTTTCGTAAATAACGCAGTAAGGCAATGCGTTTCATACCCACTCGTCTTGTGAACATTTGGAAAAATTCCCAGTTTTCGGTAGCCCAGATTCGCCGTCAATTTTTGCGGTGCCGAAGAAACCGTTCTGGTTGTGGCGTAGACGACTTCGACATGAGCGATGGCGCGCAATTGCGCATAGCCGAATTCCATCATCCGTTCCGTCAAATTCTGTCCGCGGCAGTCATTTTCAATGACTGCGCCAAATACCTTGGCCAACCCAGTGAGCGTGTGCTGATAGACAACGGAACCAACAATTCGGTCATCGATGGACGCCACAATCCAGTAATAGTCATCCCGCCCGAGCGCAGCGCGCAGCCGCGCCGTCTCCGACATCATTGGATCACTGTAATCACCTTGGTAGACGCTCTGGTAGAGGTCGACGATCTGAGCGGCATCTCGTGGAATGGCTTTTCTTAAGGTAATATCTTTTTTCATAATATTATTTTTTTGACAGTGTATTATCTTATTTGAATGGCGCCGTTTTATCGACGTGCGAGTTAATCATGGCGCCGAATTCTATATAAGGCAATATTGAAAGTCAAGAAAGGAAATATGAAAGCTTGGTGACAAGGGAGGAATATGAGGCCGGTGCCGAATGATTAGTCATGGTGGGGCAGGGAGATCAAGCGGAAAATTGTCATTAATTTGTAACGCATATGCAATAGGCATATTATTTTCCACGGATCCGGTTTTTCTTGAATAACGAGAGCGACGCGTCGCCTCGCTTTGGCAAACCATTTGATACCTTTTCAGTCGATAAACGCGGCGGTCTCGACATAATGTGACGATTGCATGACCGGCATGCAGCGCTTTGGGCGGCCTGCTTTGGAGGCGAAGCGTTCACCTGACAAGGCTCCTGCTGGCGTCGTCGCCGTCGTGTCAATGTTTTACATCGCGCAGGCGTTTTCGGCACGTCAAACAGATTTGCGAACGGACGTACTAAATTATTCTATTCTCGTATCGATCCACCGGGCGGCGGGCCAATGCCGCCGGGCACAGACCATTCATCCCATATGAGTAAATCGACTAACTGGACAGGATAGTTTGCCAGCAGACCCGGGAAACAGAGTGCTGTGGTCAAGTAATTTCGGACACCACGATAGGTTCGCGTACTGCCATTTTCCGTTCGTAGACGGCGGGCGACAGATTGCCCAATGCTGAATTGATGCGTTTGCAGTTGTAGAAGCCGACGATGT
>NZ_VVIW01000031.1 GCF_011682045.1 Massilia aquatica
CCCAATTTGAGGCCGGAAGCTTCTATTTCATTCGACTTTCGCACGCGAAAGTGAATCGCTATCGACGGCGGCGAAGACGCGCTTGGCATGCTCAGCGAAAAAACTGTCTGCCGCGCAGGCTCCTAGCGCGATAGACGCAGATCGTGTTGCGTGAGCGTCAAGCGCTTAGGCTGTGGGTGTACGCCGCCTCTGTTGTATGCGGCGACAGGCTGGTCCGGTGGCCTCGACACCGGGCACCAGTTTCCTCATCACACCTTCCCGGCTCCCGGCTTATCTGGGGGCCGGAACCACATGGTCGTTGATATACGGCATCGGCACCCAGCGGTAGCCATCACCCTCGGCGCGCAGGCGGCCAACGCCCGGGAAGGCGACATGGTCGCCCGCCACCAGGTATTTTCCCGTGGCCGCGTCGGCGAAGGCGCGCTTGCGCTGCGCCGCTGCCGCCTTCGCATCCACATCGAACACGATCGTCACCGACGGGTCCGGCATCTGGACTTCGGCCACGTGCAGCAGGTCGCCCCAGAACACCAGCTTCTGCCCGCCGCTTTCCAGCGCATACAAGCTGTGCCCCGGCGTGTGGCCGTAGCTCGGGATCGAGCGGATGCCCGGGAACAACTGCGTGGCGCCATCGAAGGTCTTGACCTTGCCGGCATCGAGGTAGGGCTTCACCTTCATCAGCGCCTGGTCGAACAGCGCGCGCCTGGACTCGGGCGCTTCGCTGCGCCTGGCAGCGCTCATCCAATAGTCCAGCTCGCGCTGGTCGAGGTGCACGGTGGCGTTGGGGAATACCATGCGCTTTCCATCCATCAGCCCGCCGGTGTGGTCGGTGTGGATATGGGTGACCAGGATGTCGGTGATCTGTCCCGGCTGGTAGCCGGCCGCGTGCAGGGTCGCAACCAGCTTGTTCAGGGTCGGGCCGTACAGTTCGCCGCTACCGGTGTCGACCAGCAACAGCCGCTCGCCGCTCTCGATCAGGTAGGCGTTGACGGACGCGTCAACATGGGTGCCCTGGAAGGTGGCCGCCAGGCGCGCCGCGACCTGTGCCGGCGCCACGTTGGTCAACAGCGCGCCCGGTGGAATCGCCAGGGTGCCGTCGGACAAGGCGATGACGTTCACATCGCCGACCTTGACATGATGATACCCGGGCTGGACCTTGTTGATGCGGGTGCTGGCGGCGGCCTGCGACCATGCGGCGGGCGCGGCGGCAGCGAATGTGAGGAAGGCGGCCGCCAGGGCGCCAGCGAGGACGGTGTTGTTCATGTTTATTCCTTGAAAGTGGACAGGCGATCGATTATATTTATTTCACTTTCATTGATACATGGGCTAAAAATACAATGTCTATCTCTCCAACGTTGATAATCGCATGATCGACAACATCCTCGACCTGAGCATTTTTGCGCGCGTGGTGCAGACCGGCAGCATGACCGACGCCGCCGGCGAGCTCGACTTGTCATTGGCGGTAGTGAGCAAGCGCATGGCGGCGCTGGAAGACCGGCTCGGCGTGCGTCTGCTCAACCGCACCACGCGCAAACAGTCGCTCACCCAGGAAGGAGCGCGCTTTCACCAGCGCTGCATCCGCATCCTGGCCGAAGTACAGGATGCCGAGGCCGACATGACCGACAGCCGCACCAGCATCGCCGGCCTGCTGCGGGTGGCGGCGCCGCGCGGCTTCGGGCGCCGCTATTTGACTGGCATCGTGACCGCCTTCCAGCGCCAGCATCCGGCCCTGTGCATCGAGCTGAGCCTGGACGACGCCTACGTCGATATGGTCGAGTCGGCCATCGACGTAGCCCTGCGCTTCGGCAACCTGAACGATTCGAGCATGATCGCCCGCCCCATCGCCACCGGCAACCGCATCATGTGCGCCTCGCCCGGCTATATCGAACAGCACGGCGCGCCAATGACGCCCGAGGATCTGGTCCGGCACGCCTGCATCGTGTACCGCGCCGATTCGACCCGGCACTGGGTGTTCGAGCGCGACGGCAAAGCGGTCACCGCCGCCATCACGCCGACTTTTTTCTGCAACGATGGCGACGCGGCCCAGGGCATCGCGCGCGCGGGCGGCGGCATTTTCTACAAGGCGCTGTGGGACGTGAGCGAGGATCTCGACGCCGGTACGCTGGTGCGCGTGCTGCCGCAGTACAGCGCGCCGGGCGAACCGTTGCAGGTGGTGTACCCGCATGCGCTGCATCTGTCGCCACGGGTGCGCCAGTTCGCCGAGTTCGCGATTCAGACACTGCGGGCGCAGTTGCCCTGAACCTGCGGGGCGCCATCGGCACATGGTGCTGTCGCAAACTCAATCTTGGTTATTAACCAAGGCCAGCGGTTAAAATGTCGGAATGACAAGCAGTCAACCACCTTTCAATACCGCCGACCGAGACCCAGCCCCATGCCAAAACAACCCGTCCTGATCGAAAACCATCTTGAAACCGGGGAATCGCCCTACGGACTGCTGATGGTTCACCAAGGCCGCGCGATCACCTTCTCGCCGCCGCTGGTCAATGTCATCGGCGCTTTTTGCGACGACGGCCAGGGTGGCCTGATCGCCGCCGCCAAGACCCGTGGCGAGCGCTTCGGCTACATCAACGCCAGCGGCGACTGGCTGGTCGCACCCGACCTGCTCGACGCCCGCACCTTCGGCAGCGGCAAACTAGCGCGCTATTGCCAGGACGGCCTGTGGGGATTCATGGGCCTGGACGGCAAACCGGCCATCGCGCCGCGCTGGACCGAGGTGGGCCACTTCCAGCACGGCCCGGCGGCGGTGAAAATCGCACGAGGACACTGGCGCTACATCGATGAAGATGGCGCCTTCGCGTTCGACGGCAAATTTTCCGATGCGGGCGCGTTCGGCGCCAACGGCCTGGCCCCGGCCAGAATCAGTGCGGCCGCCGGGTACGGCTACCTGGACCGCAGCGGCGCATGGGCCATCACGCCGCGCTTCGCGCTGGCGCAGGAATTTTCCGCGCACGGCGTGGCATCGGCTGCCGCGGCGAAGGGCAAGCATGGCCTGATCGACGCCAGCGGCGACTGGATCGTGCAACCGGTCCACCAGGAGATCCGCCCGTTCAATGCCGATGGCCTGGCCTATTGCAGCGGCCGCAAGGGCGGCGCCTATCTCGACGCCAGCGGCAACAGGTTCTTCGAGGAGGCGCGCGACCTGTCCGGCCGCATGGTCGACGGCGTCGTGCGCACGCGCTTCGACACCTACATGAGGCGCGACGGCGAACTGCATGTAGATGGCGGCCTGTGCTGGGGCGGCGATTTCAATGAATACGGCTTCGCCCTGGCCCTGACCTGGTCCGGCCGCAACCGCGTCGACCGCAATGGCGATCAACTCGCCGGGTGGGGCATCGTGCGCACGGATGGCAGCTTCACGCCGGCGCCGCCGAACGCCGTCGAACCGTTCCCGGTCGACCCGGAATACGACGAGTTCCTCGACCCGGAAACCAATACGCCGCTGGTGGTTTTCGTCGGCAACGACAATGACCTGCTGATGCTCGACGGCGAAGCACGCATCGCTTTCCGCCTGCGCCTCGAACCAGGCAGCGACGGTCCGGTGACGGCCCTGTACGACGACCAGGCGCGCCTGCTGTGGACCAGCCCGGCGAGCGGCACGCTGGCCATGCCGGTCACCTTTTTCTTCCCGCCCGACGACTGGTTCTACGACGAGCTCGACTCGGCCGACCAGTTGGAAGAGCTTGCGCGCACCATGCTGCGCGAGACCGAGCACAAGCTGCACCAGCTGGCGCGCGATCCGCACTTCGACATCGATGGCGGCGAAGAAGAAGAGGAGCGTGAGCACGACGACTATGAGCGGGAAGACGATGACGACAACGATGAAGAGATGCGGATCGCAAAAACCATCCGCACGCGGCGCCGCCTTTCCCATTTCTACAATGACGAAGAGGTCGCCGGTCTGTACAGCTGTCTTGGCTACCTGCGCAACGAACGCCAGACCGAGGTCGAGCGCGATCTCGACACGCGGCTGGAGGCCTTGTTCGGCCCCAGCGACAACGATCCGGACTTTGTCGGCAAGCCGCACAATATGTACTTCGCCGCCTGGTCGTTCAAGCTCGATACGCCCGTAACGGACGATGACGCCGTTGCACCCGAGGCGAACCGCCTGTGGCTCGCTACCAGCTGGACCGGCGACACGGGCGACGGCGACGAATGGGGCAATGTGTGGCTGACCTGCGCACCGAGCATCGAAACGCTGGAGCTGGCGCTGGAGGCGCGCGCCGCGCTTGATGCGGCAGAGGGCGAAGACGAAGACGAAGCAGACGAAGCAGACGAGGAAGAGGAGGAAGAGGAGGAAGAGGACGAGGAGGACGAAGAAGAAGACCAGCCGGCAGCGCTCGCGCCACAAGACAATTCGGACGCGCTGCTGGAACTGGTCACCCGTTACGCGCATGGCATCGATCAAATCCCGCAAGACCAGGTGAGCGCCGAACTGGCCGATGCTGCCGTGGCGGCGCATACCGACGCGCTGCAATACCTGCCGGCACGTTTCCAGACCGAACAGCGTCTGGAAGCACTGATTCGCCGGAAACTCTCCACCGCCAGGGCAGTTCCGGCCCGCTGCATGAGCACCGAGGGCCTGGCACTGGCGCGCTCCCTCTACGGCGGCGACCGCGACTGGGACTGGCATGACCAGCGCCACAGTGCAGAGTGCACCACCTGGGATCAAAATTCCCTGTCACAGCGCTGGGGGGCGCTGATCGATACCGCCTACTGCGAGCGGGCCTTGCTCGGAGGCGCACGCTATTTTTACGTGCCCCTCTGGCTGCGCACGCCGCAACTGGAAGCGTTTGCCTTGAAGGCGGACATCGACAACCTGCCTTACCTGAGCAAGGACATCATCACCGCCGAGATCGCAGCCCGCGCCGTGTCCGAAACCAGTTCGGGCCTGTTGCAATTGATTCCGGCCCATCTTGTCACGCACGCATTATGTCTGAGCTCGGTAAAGCGCAAAGGAACCACCCTGGAATTTGTCCCGCCCGCGCTGCGCAGCGCCGAGGTGTGCATGGCCGCGATCGAGAACGACTGGAAAGCCATCGGATGGGTACCGTCGGCGCTCCAGGAACAGACCTGCACCAGCCTGATCGATGCCACGATGGCAGCCGCCGCCAAGGCTGGCAAACCGGTGAGCGGCACCCGCTGGCACGGCTTGCGCGCCTGGCTGCGCATGCACTTTGGCGACGTTGAGGGCGCGCTGGAAGACGCCAGGGCCGGCCTCGATCATGTGCTGTATCCGATCCAGGCGCGCTTCCAGCTGGCCTGGTGCCACCGCGAACTGGGGAACACATTCGACAGTGCACTGGAAGCGGCAACCTTGCTTCAGATGGGACACTTCACTCCCGAGTTCGGGGCCGACATCGCCTGGCTGGGCCCCGAGTCCAAGGCGACGCTGGCAAAGGCGGACGAGGCCGACCTGCTGCACGGCCTGCACACGCATCCGCTGGCGCTGTCGAAGATCCCGCAGCGCCGCATCACGCCCGCCATGGCCGAGGTGGCCGTCAGAGCGTCATCGGAGGCGCTGGAGTTCGTACCGAAAAAGCTGATGACGCCCGAACTGCGTGCCCTCGCCGCGCGCTGACACATCGACGCGCCCGGCCGCCGGCCGGGCGCTGCTGCAAAATCAATCTTGATTAATAGTCAAGGCCAGCGGTTAAAATGTCGGAATAACAAGCAGTCCACCGATCTTCAATGCCCCCGGCCAGAAAACCAGCCTCATGCCAAAACAACCCGTCCTGATCGAAAACCACCTCGAAACCGCGTCTTCACCCTACGGACTGCTGATGGTCCACGAAGGCCGCGTCATCACGTATTCGCCGCCACTGGCGACCGTGACCGGCGCGTTTTGCGACGACGGCCAGGGCGGCCTGATCGCAGCGGCCAGGACCCAGGGCGGCGGCGCCGGCTACATCAACGCCAGCGGCGACTGGCTGGTCGCGCCCGACCTGGCCGACGCCCGCTCCTTTGGCAGCGGCACGCTGGCGCGCTATTGCGAGGGCGGGCTGTGGGGTTATATGGGCCTGGACGGCAAGCCGGCGCTCGCGCCGCGCTGGCGCCTGGCCGAAGCCTTCCAGCACGGCCTGGCCGCGGTACAGATCGCGCCCGACACCTGGCGCTACATCGATGAACGCGGCCAGTTCGCCTTCGACGGCGAGTTCTTCATCGCGCACGGGTTCAGCGCCAACGGCCTGGCGGCGGCCAGCCCCGACGCCGGCGCCAGATTGGGCTACCTGAACCGCCACGGCGCCTGGGTCATCGCACCGCGCTTCGTCAGCGCCCTGCCGTTTGCGGAACAAGACGTCGCCCCGGTCGCCTTCGAGCCAGAGAAGTTCGGCCTGATCAACGCGGCGGGCGTGTGGGTGGCCAAGCCACTGTATCGCTACATCCACCCCTTCAATGCCGACGGCCTGGCCTGGTGCAAGGGCCTGAGCCGCGTCGCTTACCTCGACACCAGCGGCGACAACGTCTTCAAGGGCCGGGATGGGTTTTCCCATCTCATGGTCGACGGCGCGGTGCGCGCCAGCGAAGAGACTTACATGACGCGCGATGGGAATCTGAAAATCTCGGCCGGCATCTGCTGGGGCGGCGAATGGACCGAGCACGGCGTCGCCCTGGCATTGACCTGGTCGAATGGGCACACGGTCAACCAGCGCGGCGAGCAGCCCCCCGGCTGGGGCATCCTGCGCACAGATGGCCAGTTGACGGTGGCCCCCGAAAACGCCGTCGAGCCGCTCGGGGATTTCCCGCAACACGGCGATTTTCTGGCCCCCGAACCGAACACCCCGCTGACGGTATTCATCGGCAACGACGACGACCTGCTCATGCTCGATCGCGACGCGCGCGTGGCCTTCCGCCTGCGCATCGAGCAAGGCAGCCAAGGCCGGTACAGTGCGCTGTACGACGCCCAGGCGCGCTTGCTGTGGACCGGCCCCGTGAGCGACACGCTGCGGGCGCCCGAACGCTTCTTCTTCCCCGACCCCGACTGGGTCTACGACGAACTCGACTCGGCCGACCAACTGGCTGACGTGGCCCGCGCCATGCTGCGCGAAACCGAACAGAAATTGCGCACGCTGGCCCGCGATCCGCAGTTCGACATCGATGCCGGGGACGACGATGACGAACCAGAGCGCGAGCACGACGACTATGAGCGCTACGACGACGATGACGATGAAGACATGCGGATCGCCAAATTCATCCGCACCCGGCGCCGCCTCGCCCATTTCTACAACGACGAGGAGGTCACGTACCTGTATGGCTGCCTCGGTTCCATGCGCCACGACCTCCTGTGCGACGTCCAAAGCGATCTGGAAGAGCGCATGGGCGCGCTGTTCGGCCCCGCCGACGACGCGCCCGACTTCGTCGGCCAGCCGCCCGGCATGGATTACACCGCCTGGTCGGTCGCGCTGGACACTCCCTTGACGGACGATGCCGCCGTCGCGCCAGAGGCGAAGCGCCTGTGGCTTGCCATCAGCTGGAGCGGCAACACCGGCGACGGCGACGAATGGGGCAATGTGTGGCTGACCTGTGCGCCGAGCATTGAAACGCTGGAACTGGCGATGCTCGCGCGCGAGGCGCTCGATCCGGCTGACAGCCAGGAAGAAGAAGAAGAAGAAGAGGATGCAGGGGGTGAGGAGGACCTGGGCGAGCACGAGCACGGCGACCTCCTGGCCATGGTAACCGAGAGCGACGACGCCATCGCCCGCCTCCCTCAAGACCAGGTGACCGATGAACTGGCCGATGCGGCGGTGGCGGCCGATACCGGCGCGCTGAGATACCTGCCGGCGCGTTTCCAGACCCCGCAACGGCTGGAAGCGCTGATCCGTCAAAGCGCTTCCTGCGCGAGCGACATTCCCGCCATCTGCATGAGCGCACAAGGCCTGGCACTGGCCCGCTCGCTCTACAAAGACGATGAAGAATGGGCCGATCACGACGAGTTCTACTCCATGCCATGCACCGACTGGGACCGTAACGCCCTGTCGATGCGCTGGGCGGCCCTGATCGATACCAGCTTTTGCGAGCGCGCCCTGCATGCCGGCGCCAGGATCTTCGACGTTCCGCTATGGCTGCGCACAGCGCAGATGGAAGCGCTGGCCCTGCGGGCCGACATCGATAACCTGCCCTACGTGTCCAGGGAACTGATCACCGCCGAGATTGCCGCGCGCGCCGTGTCCGAGGGTTCACCGCGTCTGCTGGGCGCAATTCCGCCCCATCTTGTCACGCCCGCGTTATGCCTGGCTGCGGTAAAGCACAACGGACAGGCACTTGCCTTTGTCCATCCAGTGCTGCGCACGTTCGAGATGTGCGTGGCCGCTGTCGGCAACGACTGGAAAGCCATCGCCTCGGTGCCGGAGCACTATCAGGAAAAGGTCTGCACGCATCTCATCGACGACTCCATGGCAGCGGCCGCCGATGCCGGCCGGGCGCTCACCGGCACCTCCTGGCACGCCTTGCGCGCCTGGCTGCGCATGCACGCGAACGACTTCAGCGGCGCCCTGGCCGACGCCACGGCAGCGCGCGAGCACGTGATGTATCCGATCCAGGCGCGCTTCCTGCTGGCCTGGGCCCATCGCGCTTTGGGCAATGCCTTCGACAGTGCGCTGGAAGCGGCCACCGTCCTGCAGATGGGCCACCTCACGCCCGAGTTCGCGGTCGACACCAGCTGGCTCGGCCCCGAGTCCCGGACCACCCTGGCAGAAGCGGACGAGGCCGACCTGCTGCGCGGCCTGCACACGCATCCGCTGGCGCTATCGAAGATCCCGCAGCGCCGCATCACGCCCGCCATGGCCGAGGTGGCCGTCATGGCGTCATCGGAGGCGCTGGAGTTCGTGCCGAAAAAGCTGATGAGGCCCGAACTGCGCGCCCTCGCCGCGCGCTGATTAATCGTCAATGCCCCCGACCAGACAACCAGCGTCATGCCAAAGCAACCCATCCTGATCGAAAATCACCTCGAAACCGGGCCTTCTTCCTACGGCCTGCTGATGGTCCACGAGGGCCGCGTCATCACGTATTCGCCGCCACTGGCGACCGTGACCGGCGCGTTTTGCGAGGACGGCCGGGGCGGCCTGATCGCCGCCGCCAGGACCCAGGGTGGCGGGGCCGGCTACATCAACGCCAGCGGCGACTGGCTGGTCGCGCCCGACCTGGCCGACGCCCGCTCCTTCGGCGCCGGCACACTGGCCCGCTATTGCGAGGACGGGCTGTGGGGCTACATGGGCCTCTACGGCACACCGGCGATCGCGCCGCGCTGGCGCCTGGCGCAAGATTTCCAGCACGGCCTGGCCGCCGTCCTGACCGGCCCGGACACCTGGCGCTACATCGACCAACGCGGCCAATTCGCCTTCGCCGGCGAATTGGCCAACGCCACCGCGTTCAGTGCCAACGGCATGGCGGCGGCCCGCCCCGCCTCGAGCGAAAAATTCGGTTACCTGAACCGCCACGGTGCCTGGGTCATCGAACCGTGCTTCGCCGCAGCCATGCCGTTTGCCGGGCATCCGGTCGCGCCGGCCGCCCGCGAGTACGACCGGTTCGGCCTGATCGACGCGGCCGGCGCATGGCTTGCGCAGCCGGTCCATCGGTACATTGCCCCATTCAATGCCGACGGCCTTGCGTGGTGCACCGGCGCGCACGGCGACACGTACCTCGACACCAACGGCAATCAGGTTTTCGCGCTGCGCACCGGGCTTTCCCGTCACATGGTCAACGGGGTGGTGCGCGCCGGCGCGGACACGTACCTCACGCGCCACGGCGTACTTGCGGCAACGGCCGGCATCGGCTGGGGCACCGAATTCAACGAGCATGGCATGGCTCTCGCGTTGACGTTGGAGGACGGGCACATGCTCGACCGCGAGGGGCAGGAAATGCCCGGTTGGGGCATCCTGCGCACGGATGGCCGGTTCACGCTCGCGCCGCCGGAAAGCATGGAGCCATTTCCGCTGGACCCGCGCCATGGCAGCTTCCTGGCCCCGCAGGCGAACACGCCGCTGGCCGTCTTTGTCAGCCACGACGACAAGCTGCTCATGCTCGACCGCGATGCCCGCATCGCCTTTCGCCTGTGCATCGAGCAAGGGGGCGATGGCCAGTACAGCGCGCTGTACGACGACCAGGCGCGCCTGCTGTGGACCAGTCCCGTGAGCGCCACGTTAAAGGCGCCCGAGCGCTTTTTCTATCCTGCCGCCGGGTTCTTGTACGACGAACTCGGCCCGGCCGGCCACCTGGCAGAGGTAGTCCGTGCCATGCTGTTCGACACCGAACAGAAATTGCAGCGGCTGGCGCACGATGCGCAGTTCGGCATCGACGCCTGCGCGCGGCAGGACCAGGCTGAACCCGAGCGCGCGCACGACGACTACGAACACGCCGACGATGAAGATGACGATGCGGACCTGCGGATCGCAAAATTCATCCGCACCAGGCGCCGCATCGTCCATTTCTACTACGACAAGGAAGCCGGAGACCGCTACGGCTGCCTCGGTTGGTTACGTAACGAACACCTGTATGAGGTGAGGGAGGACCTGCAAGGCAAACTGTACACACAGTTCGGCGACGGCGAGTCCGATCCGGACTTCATCGGCCGCACGGACAACACATTTCACACCGCCTGGCCATTCGAGCTGAAGACCCCGCTGACGGACGACGCTGGCGTAGCGCCGGAGGCGAAGCGCCTGTGGATCGCCATGAGCCAAAGCGGCGGCCGGGGTGACGGCGACGAATGGGGCAGCCTGTGGCTGACCTGCGCCCCATCCATCGAGACGCTGGAGCTGGCGCTGCGGGCACGCTCCAGGCGCGCCGGGGCGCACGGCGCAGATCGGGAATTGCGCAGCACCGCATCACCCAGGCGATGGCCGAGGTCGCCGTGACGGCATCGCCGGACGCGCTCGACTTCGTCCCGAGAAAACTGAAAACGGCCGAACCGTGCACCTTGGCCGGGTACTAACACCGATCGATTGAAAGAAGCTCCGACCATGTCCACCATCCCATCCTGATCCGCAATCACCTGCAGGCCGGCGACGGCCCGCGCGAAGTGCTCCTGGTTCACCAAGGCCGCGTGATGCCGACCTCGCCCGCCCTGCTTTCCGCCGGCCCCTTCTGCGACGACGGCAAGGGCGGCCTGATCGCCCCCGCCCGCACACTCGATGGCGGCGCCGGCTACATCGATGCGCACGGCCGCTGGCTGGTGGCGCCCGGCCTGGAAAAGACCCACCCCTTCCACGATGGCCTGTCGGGGTTCCGCAAGGACGGGCTGCTGGGGTACATGAACCTTGACGGCGGCATGGCGATCGCACCGCGCTGGACCGGCGGGCAGCACTGTTCCGATGGCCTGGCGGCGGTGCCGGGCAGCGGCGCCGCAAGCGAACCGTTTGTGGCTCGGGCTGCACTGGAGCGGCGGCATTGGCGACGGCGAAGACCACTGTGGCTGCGCACGCCGGCACTCGAGGCCATCGCGCAGGGCTGACGGCGCTGCACTGAGCCGGCAGCGCCGCCGCTCAGCGACTATCCTTGACCGCGATGTCGACCAGTGTCTTACCGTCGGCACTGACCTTGCAGGTGGTCAGCATGGTTACCGCGCTGCCAGCTTCATTCTTGGCCGAGAGTTTGATCGCGACCTCCATCTGCCCGCCCGCGCCGTGCGTGACAGGGCTGGGCATGTCGGTGAAATAGGCGATCGACTTGGGATTGGTGGCGCGCGCTTCTATGGTGCCCATGCAGGTGCGGCGCGCCGCCGCCTCGAGCGGGGTGTCCGAAACGGCCGGCTTGCCGCAGGCAGCCAGGGCCAGGATGATTGGTAGTAGTGTCAGTTTGTTCATCATGTCCCCGTAAAGTTGGAAAAATGATACATGAGCGGGCATGTGCGCGGCAAGTGCGGAGCAATGCTTGCCATTTATAGCGAACAGAAGCGGATGACTGGCAAGGCGCCGCTGCTGGACGCCGGAAATGGCAAGCATGTTCAGGCGCCGAGGATGCGCGCCACCTGTTGGCCGGGCGCGCTGCCGATGTCGAGCAGCACGCCAGCTTCGTCGCTCTGAAGCGCTTCGAGGTCGCGCAGCTGGCTCTCGAGCAGCGACGGCGGCATGTAGTGGCCGGCGCGCGCCTGCATGCGCGCCGCGATCAGTTCGCGCGGGCCGTCCAGGTGGGCGAAGCGCAGCGCCGGATCGCCTTCGCGCAGCAGGTCGCGGTAGCGCCGCTTGAGCGCCGAGCACGACAGCACCAGGCCGGCCCCGCCTGCGCGCGCCTCCCGTATCCGCGCTTGCAGGGCCAGCAGCCAGCCGGCCCGGTCGTCATCGTCGAGCGGCATGCCGGCCGACATCTTGGCCACGTTGGCGGGCGGGTGAAACTGGTCGCCTTCCACGAACGGCACGCCGAGCTCCTGTGCAAGGGCTTGCCCCACCGTACTCTTGCCGCAGCCCGACACCCCCATCACCACCCAGCGAATCTTGTCACCCTGATCGACCATCCTGCCCCCAAAAGTTAGCGCTAACATCCGAACTCGAAGTCTAGCGAACTGGGCGTATTTGTAAAGAGTTTTGCGTCGGGCCGGGGCGATGTTGGCCATGATGTCCACAGTTGTAAACAAATTCTGTGGATAAGTATGTTAACAAGCCATGCGGGACGTCGGCAAGTGCTTGCTTTTAAAGGAGAAAATGGCACTGCCTGATTTTAGGGCACTGTGGACAGTTGCCGGTCAGACTGAAGTTGCAAACAGAATCTGTGGATAAGTTTGTTAACAAGCCAGCCGCTCGCGTGCTAAGTCCTTGCTTCTAAACACAAAAGTGCACCTGCGTGCTTTTCGGGCAGCAGGTATGAAGCGTTTTGGAACGCTTGTTCAGCCAATCAGACACCTTGCGAATCCGCCAGGCAGCATGGTTTCTTGCAGATGATCGGTACCGCCTCTGCGTAGAATGACGTCTTCCGCGCAATACGTTCGGACTGACAGCCGTGCCTGCAATGGGCGCGTAAAGTCCCACAGGACCATGAAGGTGAAACGATCGTTCTGAGGATCGCTGTTGACCGAACACCTTGCGCCGGAACTCGTTTCGACTTCCATCGAGAACGCGTCTTTCAGGCGCGGTCTTGCCCGCAATTCGGCGGCCCGGGCCTCGGTCATGGTGAAGTCGAATTCTTCCGATGAATCGTCTTCCGGGAACATGTCGGCCGGCGTCCGGCCCTGATCGAACGGTCCATCGCATTCGATCAAGCTGACCTTGACGGACTGTCCCGCTGCGAGCGGGTTGTCGCTGACCCAGATCCGATGTCCGCTTACCTGCTCACCATAGGTGCCACCGTGAATCTCAAGCGATGCTGGCGTCTCTGCGTCCAGTGAACTATGGACACTGACGTGAAGCAGATGCATGCCATCCACGTTCACAGTCGCCAGAACGGTTCCGTCAACGTCGATTCTGATTGCCACCATCGCACATCTCCCAAAGTGATCAAGGTACCGGCGCCAGCGGCGTGACCGGCCCCACTTTCATGGCGCCGGCGCGGATCGCGGCGTTGATCGCATCGATGCGCTGCTGCATGGCCGGATGCGAGGCGACGTAATGGGACAAGCCGCTGGGATCGGCGTCGCCTTCTTTCAGCGAAACAAACAGCTCGGTGGCCCCGCCCGCATGGCCGTAGCGGCAGTTCAGGATGCGCAAGGCCGCCGCATCGGCCGCCGCTTCGCGCGCGCGCGAATAGGTGGCGTCGCCCAGTTTTCCGACTGGCGCGACCAGGTCGCTCAAGCCCGAATCGCTGCCGGTCAGCAGCGCCGCCATGCCGTACAGCACAATGCCGCGCCCGAGCGCGCGCAAATGGTCGCGCTGGGTGATGTGCGACAACTCATGCGCCAGCACGAAGGCCAGGCCGTTTTCGGATTTCACTTCGTCGAGCAGGCCGGTGAAGACGATGATGTTGCCGCCCGGCAGAACCGCCGCGTTGGGCGTGTCGGACTTGTGCAAGCTCACATTGGCCGGCAGGCGCAGCCCGGCGCAGGCGCGCATGCTCTCGACCAGCGCCTGCACCTGCTCCTGGCGGGCGCGCTCGGCCGGTTCGGTGGGCATCGGCTTGGACGGCAACAGCGCGTACAGGCGCGCTTCGCTGTCGTGATCGAGGTGCTCGACCGCCGTGTCGACCGCCAGCGCCAGCACCCAGAACAGCAGGGCCGCGCCCGCCAGCAGCCACAGCCCGATCACGAAAAAATCCTTGAGCGGATGCTGGTCGGAGATATTGTCGTTATGTTCGGGCAGTGAGGGCTGGTATTTCATGGCGCGCTGTTACTTGGCGAAGTAGATGGCGGTGCCGTAGGCCAGCACTTCGACCGAGGTCACGCTGCCGGGCCGCTTGCCGGAAATCGACATCGCTTCCAGACGCAGGTTGATGATCTCGTGCGCGTTCGGGCAGCTTTCCTTCAGGCGCAGCACGGCTTCGCGGCGGGCCCGGTCGATCAGCGTTTCGTGCGAGGTGACGGCGCCGCCGATGAACGAGCGCAAGCCCAGCACAGCCTGCTTGAAGTAATCGATCGAGACGACCACGTTGCCGTACACCAGTTCACTGCGTTCAACCGGACGGGCCGGATCGAGCAAGGTCTTGAGCGAGGTGGACGGCAGATGCAGCCAGGTTTTTTCGCGGCTGTGGATCGAGGCGTAATGCTTGGTTTCGGCGGCGCGGCCGAAAAAATAGCCGACCACGACCAACAACAGCCAGAACCCGAGGATGGCTAACTCAGCCATCGTCTCAGCCCACGGTGACGGCGGTGCCGTACACGTAGATTTCGGCAGCACCAGCGGCCACCGAGGAGGTCGAAAAGCGCACATTGACGATCGCGTTGGCGCCCATCTGCTTGGCCTGGGACTGCATGCGCTCGATGGCACTGTCGCGCGATTCGTTGAGCAGCTCGGTGTAACCTTTGAGCTCGCCACCAACGATGTTCTTCAGGCCGGCCATGATGTCGCGCCCCACGTGCTTGGCACGCACGGTGCTGCCCGAGACGACGCCGTGGCAGGTCATGATGTTTTTGCCCGGGATGGTTTCGATATTCGTCATTAACATGAGTTAGGTTCCTTGCTACTTTAAATGGAAGTCAATTATAGTTGCAATCCTGCTAATAAGATAGCTTTTCCACACATTTGACAAGTTGACTGCGCATGCATACCGGGCAAAAACGCAACAGGTACGATGCGCCGGCGCTTGCCTGCCGCGAGCCGCGCGGACCGCCGCATGCAGCGCGCATGCACCTGCTGTTGCGGGCGCGCTGCGATGCAAGCGCCGCCAGCAGGGCGCCGCGCCATCCTGCACGTCAGTCCCTCTTGCCGGCAGCTGGCCAATGAAACTATTGAGCTTTCGCCACGAACTGCGTACAGTGGAAAGCTTGTTAAATACTCACATGCGCGTCAGACAGCCATCACCTTGACCAACAAACCTTCTTTTCCTGCTCCGCAAGAACAACTTCCTGCCGTCGGCAGCAGAGACGGTTTCGGATATCGTGGCCGACATGGCTTCCATCAACGCCATTGGCGTCACCGCACTTTCCTCATCCCCACGGAGCCACCAGCATGCGCAAGCAAGACCGTCTGAATCCCCAATTCCTCCCTGTTTCGCGCCTGACCCGCGCCGTTCGCGGGGCGCTGCACGCGAGCGCCTGCGCCGGCCTGCTGGCCCATGGCGCCGCCTCGGCCCAGTCCGTTGATGCGCCGATGCCGAAGGTGGAGATCACCGGTTCGGCCATCAAGCGCATCGTCACCGAAACCCCGCTGCCGGTGCAGATCGTCACGCGTGAAGAAATCGAAAAGACCGGCGTGACCACCGCCGCCGAACTGATGGCGCGCATCTCGTCGAACGTGGGCGGCCTGACCGACGGCGCCAGCATCAACGTCGGCGGCGACCAGCGCGGCTTCAACAGCGCCAACCTGCGCGGCATCGGCACCTCGTCGACCCTGGTGCTGCTCAACGGCCGGCGCATGGCCAACTTCGCCTCGCCCGGCGACGATTCCGGCGTGGACCTGAACAATATTCCGGCGGCGGCGATTGCGCGCGTTGAAGTGCTGCTTGACGGCGCCTCGGCCCTGTACGGCACCGATGCGGTCGGCGGCGTGATCAACTTCATTACGCGCAAGGATTTCCGCGGCGTGGAATTGAACGCCTACGCGCTCGGCACCAGGGAAGGCGGCGCCGGCAAACGCGCCGCGTCCCTCAGCATGGGAACGGGCGAACTGGAAAAGGACGGCTACAACGTGTTCGCCGTGCTCGACCTGCAAACCACCGAGCGACTGAACACCTCGCAGCGCAGCTTCATCAACGACCTGCGGATTCCACAGCGCCTCGGCCATTTGCTGTCGAGCTACACCAGCCCGGCCAACATCCGCCTCTCGTCAAGCCAGCGCGACTACCTGCAGGAAACCGGCTTCCTGCTGGACGGCCGCACCATCACCAACCGCCAGATCAACCTGTCGATCCCGACCTGTGCGGCGCCGGCCAATCTGTACCTGCCGGACGGCACCGGCGGCGTCGATGCCTGCACCTACAACTACATGGGCGACACCGAGCTGTACCCCAAGTCGAACAAGCAGAACCTGCTCAGCCGCGGCGTGTTCAAGCTCGGCGCCGACACCCAGGCCTACGCCGAAGTGGCCCTGAGCCGCTCGCGCACCAACTACGTCGGCTCGTCGGCGCGCGTGACCGCCTACATCGATTACCGCAAGATTCCGGCCTTGGCCAACAGCGGCCTGGACCAGCTCGACGACGACACGCCGGGCGAACTCCAGCTGCGCATGCGTCTCAATGAAGCCGGCATGCGCACCAGCGAACTGACCAGCGAAAGCCAGCGTTACGTGGCCGGCGTGACCGGCATCGCGGCCGGCTGGGATTACGACGTGGGCTTTAACCACAGCGTGAACACGGTCAAGGACAAGGATACCCACGGTTACGTGCTGCTCGACAAGTTGCTGGCCGCCGTGGCGGACGGCAGGATCAACCCGTTCGGCCCTTCCGGCGCCGAAGGCCTGGCGCTGCTCGACAGCATTCAGGTCAACGATGTGGTGCGGCGCGCGCGCGGCACCATGGACTCACTCGACTTCAAGGCCTCGCGTTCCTTGATGACCCTGGCCGGCGGCGACCTGGGCGTGGCGGTGGGTGCCGAAGCGCGGCGCGAGCGCACCGATTTCAATCCGTCCGCCCTGCTCATGAGCGACAACATCAACAACGATGCCGCGCCGGAAGGCGGCAAGGCCACCAGCGACCAGCGCAAGGTGTACGCGGTGTTCGGCGAAGTGCTGGCACCTTTCACCAAAGAATGGCAGGGCCAGTTTTCGGCGCGCTACGACCGCTACCAGAAGGTCGGCGGCGCCCTGAGCCCGAAAATCGGCCTGGCGTTCACCCCGAACAAGTCGCTCACCGTACGCGCGTCGGCCGGCAAGGGTTTCCGCGCGCCGTCGATGTCCGACCTGTACCGCCCGACCGTCTACAGCAGCACCGCCACCCTGCCCGACCCGGTCTACTGCGCCACCGTGGATAACAACTATTCGGACTGCGCCACCAACTGGGACACGCGCCGCTACAGCAACGTCAACCTGAAACCGGAGAGCAGCCGCCAGGTCTCGGCCGGCATCGTGCTCGAGCCGAGCAAGCACTGGAACGCCAGCCTGGACTACTGGAAGATCAAGCGCACCGACCTGATCAGCGAAATCGGCGACGACATCATCCTCGGCAACCTGGGCAAGTATGGCGAGCTGGTGCACCGTGATGAAGACGGCGTGATCGAGTACATCGAACTGCACAAGGAAAACCGTGGCGCCCAGATCGCCAGCGGCCTGGACCTGGTGATGAACCTGCGCAGCGCCAATACCAGCCTCGGCCGCTTCGGTGCGCGCCTGAACGGCACCTACGTGCTCGATTCCAAGATCCAGACCGGCAACGGCGATCCCTACATCAGCAACCTGGGCAAGTTCGTCACCGACAGCGTGGTGCAGCGCTGGCGCCATACCGTCAGCCTGGACTGGGACCAGGGTCCGCTGTCGGCCACCGTGTCGAACAGTTTTTCGGCCGGCTACGACGACCAGAACTCGGCCATCAACGTCGACAACGGCACCGTGGTCGCGGCCAACCGCGTCAAGGCGTACTCGCTGTGGGACATGTCGCTGGCCTATGAATTCGGCAAAAGCCTGAAACTGCGCGCCGGCGTGCAAAACCTGTTCGACAAGGCGCCGCCGTACTCGAACCAGGCCAACTTCTTCATCTCCGGCTACGACCCGACCTACACCGACCCGCGCGGACGGCGCTTTTATGGCAGCGTGAACTACGCCTTCCGCTAAGTAAGTGCGGATGTTGTGGGTGCCTGTGGCCGGCACGGTGATGCTGGCCTCGTACCTCGGCCTGTGGCCGGTGCCGATCGCACCGGTCAGCTGGGACGCGCCCAGCGCGCCCGGCTATACAGGCGTACACGCCGCCAACAACAAACTGGCTGGCGTGCAGCGCATCGACCTGCACGGTGAAGTCGGCCCGGAACACGTTGTCGCCGGGCCGGATGGCAGGCTGTACACGGGCCTAAAAAGCGGCAAGATCGTGCGCATGCAGCCCGATGGCAGCGGCCAGGAAGTGTTCGCCGCCACCGGCGGGCGTCCGCTCGGCATGGCCTTTGCCGCCGATGGCAGCCTGGTGGTGGCCGACGGCATCAAGGGCTTGCTGTCTGTCGCGCCAAACGGCCAGGTGTCGTCCCTGGGTGACGGCCAGGCGCGCTTTCTCAACGCGGTGGCGATTGCCGCCAGCGGCAAGATCTACGTGACCGAATCGTCCACCCGCTTCACCCCTGCCCGCCATGGCGGCACGGTGGAAGCGGCCATGCTCGACGTGATGGAGCAGTCGGCCACTGGGCGGGTGCTGGAATACGACCCGGCGAGCAAGGCGCTACGCGAAGTCGCTCGCGGCTTCTCGCTGGCCAACGGCATCGCCCTCAGTACCGATGAAGCGAGCCTGTTCGTCAGCGAAAGCGGGCGTTACCGGGTGTGGAAGATCGCGCTCGACGCCGATCGGCTTGATGTGGGCCAGCCGTCCGCGCAGGCACAAATCCTGTTCGACAACCTGCCCGGCTATCCGGACAACCTGACGCGCGCGCCCGACGGCACGCTGTGGCTGGGTTTCGGCGGCCAGAGAAACGATTTGGACAAGATGGCGCGCACACCCTTCATGCGCAGCATGGTGCTGCGCATCCCGCGCTTTTCGTGGGCCAAGCCCAAGCCGTACGGGCACGTCATGGCATTCAGCGAAGACGGCAAGGTGATCGACGACCTGCAAGACCCCGGCGGCGCTTCGCCGCTGACGACCGGCGCCACCGGCATCGGCGGGCGCCTGTACATTCACAACGCCGATGGCGCCACCCTGGACTGGGTCGAGCGCGCAGTTACTTCCGCTGACGCAGGTACTGGAAAGTAAAAGCGAAGACGAAGAACACCGCGCCGATCGCGGCGCCGATCTCGGGCGCCCGGCTGCCGTCGAACCAGTCGGGATGGCTGCGCGACAAGGCGGCCACCAGCAGGCCGCTCACGTAGCCGCCCGCCGCGCAAAGGGCTGCGCCGAATATCACCAGCACGGCCGGCAGCATGCTCAAGAGGCCGATCATCACGTTTATCGGCAAGTGACGGCGTGGCTTTGGGGTCTGCTCTTCTTCCTGCATGGGGCGCTTTCCGCTGACAAAACGATATCATACCGTCAATGTCCGAAATGCCGCCAGATGACTATCCGCGCCGGCGCTTGAACGAATACCACCCGCACGCCAGCACCGGCGCGCCCAGGGTCACGGCCGACACCAGATCCCACCAGCCATCGCCGAGCAGGGCCGCGATCAGGCCGATGCAGGTGAGCACGCCAAAGACGATGGGCCAGCCCCACAGGGTCAGGAACGGCGCTTTCACGAAACGCTCCCGGTGCGCCCACGTTTGCGCCACAGATACAGCCCGCTGCCCAGCACCACGATGGTGGCGATATCGAGCAAGGCCCACCAGAGCTGCATCCAGATGCCTCCGTAATCGCCAAAATGCAGCGGCTGCGAAATCAGCAAGCCGGTCAGGTACCACGGCAGGTCGCGGCTGTCGGTCACCCGGCTGGTGACGGCGTCAACCAGCACCGGCTTGTACAGGCGCGAGGTCAGCGCTTCCTTGCCGTGCATGAAGATGCCGTAGTGATGGGGACTGGAAAACGCCGTCCCCGGCCACGCGATGAAGCCGACCTGCATGCCCGGCTCGAGCTTGAGCGACGCGTCCACGCCCGGCTGCAATAGCCCCAGCGCGGCCGGCGCGGGCAGTGCCCTGTAGGGAGCGATCATTTCCGCCAGCTGGTCGTTTTGCCAGTACTTGAGCAGCAGATCGGCCCAGGTATTGATCATGCCGGTGGCGCCCACCACCAGCGCCCACACCAGGGTGACGATGCCGAGCAGATTGTGCATGTCGAGCCACTTGAGGCGGCTGGCGCGCTCGCGCCGCACCGTGCCGAATTGCAGCTTGCGCATGAACGGCGCGTACAGCACCACGCCGGACACGGTGGCGACCAGGAACAGCAAACCCATGAACCCCAGGAACAGCATGCCCCACAGCCCGGCGAACAGGTCGGCGTGCAGGCGCAGCATGATGTTCATGAAGGTGCCTTCGAACTTGTTCTCCTGGATCACCTTGCCGCTGCGCGCATCGACCGCGATCGACTTGAAGTCCGGATCGAGCCGGGTCTTGCCCACGGTGAGATGCCAGATCTTGTCGTCGCCGGCTTCCTGCGACATGTATTGCATCACCAGGTCCGGGTACATGGCCAGGCCGGCCGCGATGACGGTGTCGACACTGGCCCTGGGCGTGCCGGGCGCCATCTCGGGCGCGACGATCTCGTTGCCCAGCAGCTCCCCGATCTCGTGATGGAAGATCAGCGGCAGGCCGGTCAGGCACAAGAGCAGCATGAAGATCGTGCAGACCAGGCTGGTCCACTTGTGAATCCAGGCCCAGCGGCGGACGGTGGTGGGTGTCATGACAGGGGCGCGCCGGGCAGGCTCGTGCATTGGATAAACGCGAATCATAATGCAGATCATTCTCGTTTGCCAGAACCCTTGTCGGTCGGACAGATTATAATGAGAATCGTTTCCATCTGACTTCTCGCCTACCCGCCATGCATACTCCCCGCTTCTGCCCTACCCCGTTCGCCCTCGCCGCCTTCCTGCTTGCCAGTGCCGGCGCGCAAGCGCAGACCACCGCTACCGACAACGCCGCCGACGCCGTCATGCCCACCGTTACCGTGACCGCCTCGGCCGATGCGTCGGCGGAAGGCTTGTCGCGCGCGTATGCGGGCGGCCAGGTGGCGCGCGGCGGGCGCATGGGGCTGCTGGGGAATATGGACATCATGAATTCGGCGTTCAGCAGCACCAGTTACACCCAGCAGTTCATCGCCGACCAGCAGGCCCGCAGCGTCGGCGACCTGCTCCAGAGCGACCCGGCGGTGCGCCTGTCGCGCGGCTACGGCAATTTCCAGGAAGTCTATATGATCCGCGGCTTCGCGCTCGACTCGGACGATGTCGGCTACAACGGCCTGTACGGCGTGCTGCCGCGCCAGTATGTGTCGCCCGAACTGCTGGAACGGGTGGAAGTGTTCCGTGGCGCCAGCGCCTTCCTGAACGGGGCCGCGCCGGGCGGTAGCGGCAATGGCGGCGCCATCAACCTGATGCCCAAGCGCGCCGGCAACAGCGCGCTGACGGAAGTGACAGCCGGCATCGAGAGCGGCGGCCATGGCTACGCCGCCATTGACCTGGGCCGCCGCTTCGGCGCGGACAAGGAGTTCGGCGTGCGCGTCAATGCCGCCAGGCGCGCCGGCGAGACCAGCGTGGCGCGCGACGAGCACGGCGTGAGCATGCTGTCGGTGGGCCTGGACTACCGCATGCGCGACCTGCGCCTGTCGGCCGACGTGGGCTATCAGGATTTCGACCTCGACGCCCCGCGTCCGAGCGTTGGCACGGCCGGCGTTGCCAGCATTCCGTCCGCGCCTGATGCCAAGCGCAACTTCGGCCAGCCATGGAGCTTTTCCAGGGAGCGCGATGTGTTCGGCACCATGCGCGCCGAAATCGACCTCGGCAACGAGATGACCGCCTGGGCGGCCTTCGGCAACCGCGCCACCAAGGAATCGAACAGCCTGGGCGAGCCGGCGCTGTCGTCGACCAACGGCAATGCCAGCGTGTATCGCTTCGACAATGCGCGCAAGCAGGAAATCCGTACCGGCGAACTCGGCCTGCGCGCCAGGGTGCGCACCGGCGCGCTCACGCACGCACTTGTCGCCAGCTGGTCCGGCCACTGGAACGAGGCAAAAAACGCCTACGCCATCAGCAATTTCGCCGGCGTGCCGACCAATATCTACAATCCGGTCGACGCGGCCGCGCCGACGCCCGATTTCTTTACCGGCGGCGTGCTGAGCGACCCGCGCCTCACCCAAAAAACCATTCTCACCAGCTACGCCGTGGCCGATACGGTGTCGCTGCTGGACGAGCAGTTGATGATCACCCTCGGCCTGCGCCGCCAGACCATCAAGGATGCGGCTTTCGCCTACGGCAGCGCGCAGCAGAGCTCGCAGTACGACGGCAGCGCCAACACGCCGGTGGCCGGCGTGGTGTTCAAGGTCAACAAGAGCGTGTCGGTGTATGCCAACTATATCGAAGCACTGGTCAAGGGACCTGTCGCCAGCGGCAATACCGCAGCCGGACGCCAGGTGGCTAATCTGGGCGAGGTGTTTTCGCCGTACAAGTCGAAACAGAAAGAAGCCGGCGTCAAGGTTGACGGCGGCAAGCTCGGCATGAGCGCGGCGGTATTCACGACCGCCAAACCGCTGCTGGCGATCCAGGGCGAACTGGCCGGCCTGTTCGGCGAACAAACCAACCAGGGCGTGGAACTGTCGCTCTTCGGCGCCCCGCTGCGCGGCGTGCGGCTGCTGGGCGGCCTGACCCTGCTCGATACCGAGCAAAGCGACACCAGCATCGCCACCAACAATGGCAAGCACGCCATCGGCGCGCCAAAAACGCAGCTCAACGCCAGCCTTGAATGGGATGTGCCCGGCGTGTCCGGCCTGAGCGTCAATCTGCGCTCGCTGTACACCTCGACCCAGTATGCCGACCTGGCCAATACCAAGCAGGTCCCGGCCTGGACCCGCTTCGACCTCGGTGCGCGCTACCTGACCAGCATCGGCGCACGCACCCTGACCCTGCGCGCGCGCATCGACAATGTCGCCAACCGCAACTACTGGGCCTCGACCGGCTCCTCGTTCGATGCCGGCTACCTGGTGGCGGCAACCCCGCGTACCGTGGTGCTGTCGGGCAGCCTGGCGTTCTGAGACGCGGCGGCGGCATGATCCAGGCCATCTATCCGGTCGTCAGCCGCTGCCTGCCCGACAGCTTCCTCGAGCAGTCGCTCGACGCGGTCAACGGCAGGGAAAACCTGCCATCCGGGCACAGCCCACTGGCGCAGCGGGTCCGGGCGGCGCAGGCAAAGCCGATCAAGCTGCTTCAGACCGACGAGCTATGCACCCTGCTGCGCCAGCGCGAGGGTGGCGTGCTGGCGCTGGCGCTGGCCTTGTACATCGTCGACCATGAACCGCTGATCAGCGCCGACGCCAGCCCGGGCGACCTGTTCAGGCTGACCCTGGAATACGACTGGGTCGACTGGCATGCGGCCCAGCGCTTCGGCATCGATCCGTGGGTGTGCCTGCTGGCAGCGCAGGCGACCATCGCCGGCCTGCATGCATTAATCGCCGGCAGCGACAGCCTGTGCGCCGAGCTCGACGCCGCCAGCACGGCGCAGCCAGCCGTGTATCTGGTTCCGGAGCCGCAACTGGCGCGCTGAACCCGCAGCCCCAGGCAACCGGGTTCAAGCATCCGGACACTTGCGCCTGGGTTGCCAGTCCCACACGCCGCCGGTCTTGACCAGCTTGACGCGCCACGGCGCCACCTTGCCGGCCAGGCAGGTCGCCTGCGCACTGAGCTCGCCATTCGCTTCCCACTGTATCTTGCCGAGGGTGGCCACCATCGAATCCGCTTTGGTGGGGTGCGGCAGGTAGTCTCTTCCCTCCCAGGAAACGCGGCCATCGAGCGCATGAACGGCCAGCGAGGTGGCGTCCAGACCATTGCTCTGCGAACTGGCCAGGTAGGCGCGCCGGTCGGCCGAAAATTCGACCGTGCCGCCCGCATCCGTGATGTTGCCGTTCGCCTCGTTGATCAGCTTGCCCGTAAAGTCGCCGCCATCTTCATGGGCCACCAGGATAAAGCCCTCCTTACGCTGGCAAAATTCGTAGCGCACCCCATCGAGCGGCTCGTCGTAGGGCGGCTTGTCGGTAAACTTGTGGGTCTTGCCGGCCACCGTCACCTGTAAGACATGCTTCGACAGGCGCTTGACCACGCCGTCGGCCTCGGCCTTGATGCGCTTCGCCTCCAGGCCGGGCTTGCCGCTGTCGCAGTTCAACACCATGTTCGCCGCGCATGCCGGTCCAGCCACCAGAACTGCCAGCAAGGCGCCACATTGTCGAAGTCGCTTGTTCACTCGATTCCCCTTGTTCATTCATAGCGTTCATTAGCAATCTGCAATTATGCAATATTTGCCCCGGCACGCAAGCAGGAGCGCCGCCGATTTGTTACATCCTGTTATGGTAAAGTCCGGTGTCGCCCGGTTTGCGGGGACATGATGGCACTCTGGCCCCTCGTACCGATGAACATTCGAAACCGACTCCTTAAACTGGTCCTGGCGATCCTGATTCCCGCCTTCGTCAGCGCCACCGTGGCAGTCTGGTACGTCTACGACAAACAACGCGTGGAGCAGGGTGAGCGCATGGCCGAGGCAGCCCACGTCATGTCCTTGCTCATCGACAAGGACCTGCAAACCATCGAAGGCACCTTGCGCGCCCTGGCGACCTCGCCCGCGCTGGACCAGCCGACCCTGGCGCAGTTCCACCAGCAGGCCGCCAGCCTCCCGCTAAAACCGAACTCGACCATCGTGCTGTCGGACCTGGACGGCATCCGGACGTTGAACACCCGCGTTCCATTCGGCGCCGACCTGCCCAGGACCGCGTCCGCGGTGCACGCCTACCGCCAGCAAGCCGGCGCGCGCGCGACCGTCATCACCGACCTGTTCTTCGCGCCGATCGGCAAGCGCCACGATTTCGCGGTCCAGGTTCCGGTGATCCGCGATGGCCAGGTGCGCCAGTACCTGGCCATGGGCGTGGGCGCCGGCAACCTGCAACCGCTGCTGATGAACACCCAGTTGCCGGCCGGCTGGGTCGGCGTGATCATCGACCGGCGCGGAACGGTCATCGCGCGCACGCAGCATGCCGACAGGTTCGTCGGCAAAACCGTTGGCGAGGCGCTTCTGGCGCGCATCCTGGCCCGACAAAAGACCGGAATTCACTTCGGCGTCACGCTCGACGGCGTGCACACGGCCGGGTATTTCACGCGCAGCGACACGTCCGGCTGGACCGTGGTGCTCAACGTGCCGCTGGCCGAACTGCGGCGCCCGGCGGTCAATGCCGCGATCTTCCTGGCGGCGATCCTGGTACTGGTGCTGGGCGTGGTGCTCGCCGTTGCCCAGCGTTACGCGAAACGCACCGCCGCGCCGATCGAAGCCCTGCTGCTGGCGGCGCAGCGCATGGCGCGCGGTGAAACGGTAGCGCACACCCCGTTCGGACTGATGGAAACGGATGCGGTCGGCCTTGCCCTGAGTAACGCCAGCGCCGAAATCGCGCGCAACAAACGCGAGCTCGAAGGCCGCGTGCGCGACGCCGTCACCAGTGCCGAACGGGCCCAGCGCGCCCTGCTGCAAGGCCAGAAGCTCGAAGCGCTGGGACGCCTGACGGGCGGCATCGCCCACGATTTCAACAACGTGCTGCAAACCTTGTCGGCCGCGGTGCAACTGCTCCAGCGCACCAGCGATCCGCAGCGCCTGGCCTGGATCGCGGCCACCTGCCAGAAAGCGATCGACCGCGCCGCCGCCCTGACCGCCCAGATGCGCTCGTTCGGGCGGGTGCAGGAAGTGAACCTGGAACTGGTCGACCTGAACCGGGTGGTGGCCACGGTCAGTCCGCTGCTCACCAGCGCGCTGCCGGACAGCATTACGCTCGACATTGCCATCGACCAGGCGGTCTATCCGGTGCGGATCGACGTCCTGCAATTCGAAATGGCCTTGCTCAACTTGCTGATCAACGCCAGGGATGCGATCGGCGCCAGCGGCAAGGTGCGCCTGTCGATTGCCAACGCGGCGCCCGGCGCGCCGCTGGACACGCTCGCCGCCGCCGACTTCGTGCGCGTACGCGTCGCCGACGATGGCAGCGGCATGAGCGCCGACGTGCTGGCGCGCGCCACCGAGCCGTTCTTCACCACCAAGGGGCCCGGCAGCGGCTCCGGCCTGGGCTTGTCGCAGGCGTACGGATTCGCCGAGCAGTCGCAGGGCTTGCTGCACATCGACAGCGTGCCGGGCCACGGCACCACGGTCACGATCTACCTGCCGCGCGCCGAGGCACCGTCCGCGCGGGCGGCCGCGCCGCCGGCCGCCATGGCGCAGCGCGACGCGCCGGCGCCGGTCCGCTGCAGCGTGCTGTTCGTCGACGACGACGCCCTGATCCGCGAAATGATGGTACCCGCGCTGAGCGAGCGCGGCTACCGGGTGCGGGTGGCCACCAGCGGCGACGACGCCGTGGCGGCCCTGGAAACGGGAACGGCGTTCGACGTGGTCCTGTCCGACATCGTCATGCCGGGCGCGGTCGACGGCATCGCGCTGGCGCGCATCGTGCGCGCGCGCTTTCCGGCCACGGCGGTGGTGCTGGCCAGCGGCTACACCGACAAGCGCATCGACCTCGACGCCGTGCGCGCGCTGGCCAAACCGTACAGCGTGGACGACGCGGCGGCCGCCATCGACGCCGCCTGGCGCGAACAGCCCGCCGTCCGCTAGCGCCGCGTGCGCAGTCGCGCAATAAGCGTGTCATTGCTATAATCGGCGTTCGCGCTGTACAAGCTGGCGCCCTTCCATCTGAAAGATCTTGCATGGGTATTGAACGCCGCAATAACGTCAAGGTATGCGGACAAGGTGAAACCACGCTGGTGTTTGCGCATGGCTTCGGCTGTGACCAGTCGATGTGGCGTTTCCTCGTGCCTTCGTTCCAAGACCGCTACCGGATCGTGCTGTTCGATTCAGTCGGCAGCGGCGCATCGGACGCGGCAGCGTACGACCGCGCCAGGTACGACAGCCTGCACGGCTATGCCCAGGATCTGCTCGAGATCGTCGCCGGATACGCGCGCGGGCCGGCCGTCTTCGTCGGCCATTCGGTGGCGGCCATGGTCGGCGTGCTGGCCACCATCGAGGCGCCCGAGCTGTTCGCCGCCCAGGTCATGGTCAGTCCGTCGCCCTCCTACATCAACGACGGCGACTACGTCGGCGGTTTTACCCGCGACGATATCGACGAACTGCTGCAGACCCTGCAAGACAACTATCTCGGCTGGTCGAGCAATATGGCGCCGGCCATCATGGGCGCGCCCGACCAGCCCGAACTGGGCCACGAACTGACCAACAGCTTCTGCCGCAACGACCCGGACATCGCCGCCCATTTCGCGCGCGTCACGTTCCTGTCGGACCACCGCGCCGACCTGCCCAGGTCGGCCACGCCGGCGCTGATCCTGCAGTGCACCGACGACATGATCGCGCCGGTCAGCGTGGGTGAATACATGCAGCGCACGCTGCCGTCGGCACAGTTGGCCCTGATCGACAATATCGGCCACTGTCCCCACATGAGCGCGCCGGGCGCCAGCACGGACGCGATCAAGTCCTTTCTGGCGCGGACGCTGCGCTGAACATGATGCCGGCACTCGCACTGCCCTCGTCGGAAGACACGTTCGCCGAGGCGGCGTGCGGCCTGATGACAACCGATACGGGCGGGCGCATTCTGCGCGCCAACCGCACCATCCTGGCTTGGCTCGGCTACACCGAAGCCGAGATGACGGCCGGCATGCGCCTGCAGGACTTGCTCAGCGTGGGCGGGCGCGTGTTTCACCAGACCCATTGCGCGCCGCTATTGCAGCTGCAAGGATCGGTCAGCGAGGTCCAGGTCGACCTGGTGTGCAAGGACCGCAGCCGGGTCCCGGCCCTGCTCAATATCGCCCGGCGCCGCGCCGGGGTCGGCTTCGTGGACCAGGTGGCGGTGTTCATCGCCAACGACCGCCGCGCCTACGAGCGCGAACTGCTGCGCGCGCGCGCGGCGGCCGAAGCGGCGCTGGCGGCGCAGAGCGGGGCCGAAGCGAAGCTGCGCGAGGCGAACCAGCAATTATCGCTGGCGGACCGGCGCAAGGACGAATTCCTGGCCACCCTGGCCCATGAACTGAGAAACCCGCTCGCGCCCATGCGCAGCGGCGCCGACCTGCTCAAGATGACCATGGGCGCCAACGCGCCGCACCAGCGCATCGTCGACATGTTCGACCGCCAGCTGCGCCAGATGTCGCACCTGGTCGACGACCTGATGGAAGTGGCGCGCATCAGCCAGGGCAAGCTGGTGCTGCGCATCGAGCCGGTGTGCCTGGGCGAGATCGTGCGGGCGGCGGTGGCCGACTTGCAGGCGCAGATCGGCGCCGCCGGCCATGCGCTCACGCTGGCCTTGCCGGCCACGCCCGTGAGCGTGCGGGGCGACCCGACCAGGCTGACCCAGATGCTGGTCAACCTGCTCACCAACGCCTGCAAATACACGCCGCCGGGCGGGCGCATCGCGCTCGCGCTGCGCGAGGAAGATGGCGAGGCCGTGATCGCGATCAGCGACAGCGGCATCGGCATTCCGCCCGAGGCGCTGGAAAGCGTGTTCGAGATGTTCTCGCAGCTCGAACCGGCGCTCAAGCGCGCCCACGGCGGCCTGGGGATCGGCCTGGCGCTGGTCAAGGGCCTGGTGGCACTGCATCAGGGCAGCGTGCGCGCCGACAGTGCCGGTGCGGGCCAGGGCAGCACCTTCACGGTGCGCCTGCCGCTGGCGCCGCACGCGGCCAGTAGCGCGCACCAGGGGCAGGAGCAGGCGCCGCGCAACGCCGCCCCGCTCCAGGTGCTGGTGGTGGACGACAACCGCGATGCGGCCGAAATGCTCACCGCGGTGCTCGACCTGAACGGCTATCGCACCGCCGTCGCCTATTGCGGCGAGCAGGCCACCGGCTACCTGCGCGCGCATGCGGCGCAGGCGTGCATCCTCGATATCGGCCTGCCCGACATCGACGGCTACGAACTGGCGCGCCGCATCCGCGCCATGCCGCTCGAAAAACAGCCGGTCCTGATCGCGCTGACCGGCTGGGGCCAGCCGTCGGATGTGGATGCCGCCATCGCCGCCGGATTCGACCATCACCTGTCCAAGCCGGTCGAGTTCGCGGCCGTGCAGCGCCTGCTGGCCGGGCTGGAAGCGGCCTGACAGCATTGGCATGATCTGGCTCACTTGCGTTTGGCCGCCACGCCCGCGAAGCGCGTCCACTCGACGTTGCCGTCGAAGGACTTGATCTCGTTCCAGCCCGGTTCGAAGTCGCCATCCTTCAGTTCCAGCAGTTCACGGTCCAGCAGTTGGCGCAGGGCGGCCACGTCGCCGGTCTTGCTGCCGCTAAAGGGACGCGTCACCAGCACGTTCTGCACCGCCAGCGCCTGCACGTTGTAGACGCCGATATTCTTGTAGCTGAACGGGCGCACGCTGTACGGGCTGCTGGTCGGCACGTCGAAGCTGGCCAGGGTCAGGCCGCTGTTCTGCGCCAGGCGGCTGATCTGGCCGTGCGGCCAGCCGGCCACCGAGAATGCCGCGTAAGCTTCGCCGGAGCGCACTTTCTGGAACGCGGCGGCATCGGTGTCGACGTCGATGTAGCGCATGTTGTAGCCGAGGACCTTGTCGAGCTGACGCACCATCAGCTGGGCCGAGCCGACCAGCACCACCGGCGCGCCGCGCAGCTCCGACATCTTGGTGATGCGCACGGTGCGCGTGTCGCCCTTGAGCACGCCGTATTTTTTCGGTCCTTCGACGGTGAAGCCGTTGGCGGCGGTGACGATGTGCAGGTAGTTGCTGTTGAGCGAAGCGACCACCAGCAGCGAAGCGATGCTGGCGTCGCCTTCCGCCATTTTCTTGAGCGCATCCATCGGCACGATGCCGACGTCGGCCTTCTTGATCGACAGCGTGGTCAGGTTATCGAGTCCGCCTTCGGTGTTCACTTCGCACAGCGGCACGCTGTTTTTCGACACCCGCACCAGGTCGGCGTAGAGCTTGGAGTAGCCTTTGCCGGCGGGGCCGGTGGCGACCTTCAGGCCCTCGCAGGCGGGGGCTGGGGCGCCGTCGACGCGGGCGGCGTGGGTTGACGCTGCGCAGAAGGCCAGGGCCAGGATCAGCGACAGTGGGATCATCTTGGTTTTCATGGTGGTTTCCTTGTTTTTATATGAATGCATGGTCAGAAATTGAAGTTCTTGTTGGTCTGCTGCTGCACGTCGGCCGGTTGCACCGGCGTGGCGCTTTGCTCGTGCTGCGTTGATTCGTGCTGCATTGATAAAGTACCTGCGGCGAGGACCAGCACCACCACCGCCGCAGTGCCACCCCAGCGTATGAGTTTCCAGAACATGATTAGCTCCTTGCCTTTTCCATGCTGCTCATCCGGATCGACGCCAGGTCGATCGCCATGCCGTCGTCGAACGACAGCGCTTGTGCGTTGCTGAGTTTTTCGGCTTCCATGTCGAGCTCCGAGAACACCTGGTTGAAGTTGTCGCGCACGCTGTCGAAGGCTTCGTCGGCCAGCATCTGGTTCAGCAGTTCCTGGCCGCTGGTGGCGTTCAGGTTGTGCAGCGCGGCCTGGCCGGCCTGGCCGAAGCGCCATTCGAATTTCTTGTCCTCGACCACCTCGCCCAGCTGCACCAGCGCCAGTTCGGCGTTCTTGTACTTGGCCACCAGCAGCACGTGCGCCTCGCGCATCGCGTTGATCGCGTTTTCCTGGCGGCTGGCGTCGTAGCCGGGCTTCTGGCGCTTTCGTTCCTCGATCATGTCGGTCATGCTTTTGATTTGCGCCCCGATGCGCACCACCGACTGCTTGAAGGCCACCACCCGCTCGCGCTTTTGCAGCAGGAAGTTCTGCAACTGCTCGATCGGGTTGGCGCGCGCTTCGGCCTTGCGCGCCGCCAGCAGGCGGTTTTCAAGCTTTTGCCCGAGCAGCGGCAAGGCCTGGAACAGGCCCACCCCGAGCGCGCCGACCAGCATCAGGGCGAGCAGCCCCAGTCCGCCGCTGACCGCGCCCCAGATAAGCGGCGCCAGCGCCCCCAGCGTGACCACGGCGCCGGCGCCGGCCGCCACGCGCAAGGCCCACACCTGCTGGCGGCCGCTGAGATTGAACGTGAACGTTTCTTTGTTGTCGGGGATGCTCATGCGGGCTCCTTGTTGGTGGAAAGCGGGTGTCTGCGACAGGTAGTGGGGACGAAAAAAAAGGCATCCGAGGGGATGCCTTTTGATATCGATATTGCGCAGGGTAGTGAAGCTGCGCGCGCCGGAAGGGGGACTGCCCGGCGCCGGGCGCGTGCGCATGGTGCGGGTGCGCGGTGTGGTGTTCTTTGTGGTGTTACCGGCCATGTTGACCGCCTTGATTGTTGTTGTTATGGGTTGCACTCTAGCGCCGGAATATGACCGCTTGATGACAAACATCGCGGCGCTGCGGCGCGCGCCGATTGATCCAGCTCACGCTCGCCTGCCACGTTACGGCAAATCAAAACGCATTTTCCAGTCCATCTAAATGACCGATGTTTGGTTGCTCCCGCGATCCACGCTGGGTAAGCTCTTGTTGCATATAAATCAACATTGCATGCCCTCCCCAGCCAGTCAAAGGACATCCGCATGAGTACTTTACCGACCGTGCCTTCCCACGCCATCGGCGGCGAGCGCCAGAGTACGCGCCTGCTGCGCCTGACGTTTCCCGCTGGCGGACCGTCCGGCCTGATGCTGGCCAACCGGCTCGACGCCGTCGAAGGCCTGTCGCGCGATTTCAATTTTACGGTCGAGGTCTTGTCCGACAATCCGTCGATCGCGCTCAAGGATGTGCAGGGAAAACTGGCCACGGTCGAACTGGTGCGCGAAGACGGCAGCCTGCGTTATTTCAACGGTCACGTGTTCGAGTTCCGGCGCGTGCGCGCCGACGGCGGCTACGTGTATTACGAGATGGTCCTGCTGCCCTGGCTGGCCTACCTGCGCCTGCGCCGCGACAACTACCTGTATCACAACATGAGCGTGCGCGACCAGACCGACGATATCTTCGGCGAGTACGCGGTGCGCAAGAGCGAGATGCGCATCGGCGGCCCCGACCCGGCCATGACCGACGCCTGCCAGTTCGACGAAACCGACTACAACTACGTGCACCGGCGCTGGGAGGCGAAAGGCTGGTTCTACTGGTACGAGCACACGGCCGGCGGCCACACCCTGGTGCTGGCGGACGACTCCACCAGCGCCGCGCCGATCGACGGGCGCAGCGACATTCCGTTCCAGGCCGAAGCCGGCAGCGAAGAAGACGATGGCCTGCGCGAATGGACGCCGGTGCGCAACCTGGTTCCGGCCCACGTGGCGCTGGCCAGCTTCGACTTCAAGAAGCCCAAGCCAGTCAGGGTCGACCTGCCGACCACCAACCAGCAAGGCGACGTTCTAAAAAAGGAAGTGTACGAATACAGCGGCGCGTACGGCTTCAGGGATGCCGGCGAAGGCGACGCCCACACCCGCCTGCGGCTGGAAGAAATCGAAGCCTCCGGCAAGCACTTCGAAGGCGCCGGCAACGACCGCTACGCCCAGCCGGGACGCAGCTTCGAGCTGACCGAACACTACGACGGGGCCGACACCTTCCTCATCATCGAGGTGGTCCACACGGCCACCAACAACTACCAGGTCAACCGCGACATGGGGTTGTCGCACTACGAAAACCGGATCGGCTGCATCCGCAAGAAGATCCCGTGGCGGCCGGGGCGCGGTTTCAACAGCACTGCCACCAAGGTGTACGGCCTGCAGACGGCGATCGTGACCGGCCCGCCGGGCGAAGAAATCCACACCGACGAATACGGCCGCGTGCGCGTGCAGTTCCACTGGGATCGCATCGGCAGCTACGACGATAAGAGTTCGGCCTGGATCCGCGTGGCGACCGCTTGGAGCGGCCCCGGTTTCGGCATGACTTCGATTCCCCGGGTGGGCACCGAAGTCGTGGTCCAGTTCCTGAACGGGAACCCGGACCGTCCGCTGGTGACTGGCATGGTGCCGAACCAGGACACCATGCCTCCGTGGAAGCTGCCCGACAACAAAACCCAGAGCGGCGTGCTTTCGCGCAGCACGCCCAAGGGCGGCCCGGACAACGCCAACGGCATGCGCTTCGAAGACAAAAAAGGCGCCGAGCAGCTGTGGATGCAGGCCGAACGCAATCTCGATGGGCTGGTCAAGAACGACCAGACCTACACCGTGCGCCACGACGAAACCCGCACCGTGGGCAACGACCAGAGTCTCAGCGTGGGGAACAACCAGGCGATTTCGGTCGGGGGCGACCGCACCAGGTTCGTGGGCAAGGACGAAATCAACCGGGTCAAGAAAACGCTGACGGAAACGGTCAAGAGCCACACCCTGCAACAGGTCGGCGGCAACAAGCACACCCTGGTCGGCAAGCACTTCAAGATCGAAGCGGGCGACAGCTTCGAGATCACCTGCGGCAAGGGCACCTTCTTCATGGACAAGAAGGGCAACGTCGCCATTACCGGCGCGAACATCAACATCACCTCGAGCGGCCCGCTGCAAATCAACGGCAAGAAGGTCGACCTCAATCCGGGCGGTGGCGGCGCGGCCGTCACGCCCAAGCCGAAAGGCGGCGGCGCGATCATCGCCGATGTCGACGCCCAGTTTGCGCCGCCGCCCCCTGCGAAGTAAGCCTCTCTCCACTTTCATGACAGGACCAGCATGGACTATCAGATCAATGAAGGCAGCTTTACGATTCCGGCCAATGCGCAAGACCGCAGCGTCAACATGCTGCTGCTGAACCTCGGCCCCGGCGGCCTGACCCTGGTCGCCACGCGCGACCAGGTGCAGCAAGGCGAAGACCTGGACGGCTTCGTCACGCGCCAGCTGCGCGTGCTGGCCTCGCAGGTCAAGGGCTTCAAGGAGCACGAGCGCGCCGCGCTCACCGTCGGCAGCGCGCAGTTGCCGGGAATGCAGCTGGCCAGCTCGTTCAAGCAGAACGGCGCCAGCATGCACCAGCGCCTGACCGTCATCCGCCTGGCCGGCAGCGCGGTGCTGGTGCTGACCATGACCTGCGCAGCGCCGCTGAACGCCGAGCAGGACGCGTATGCGCGCCAGCTGCTCGACAGTTTTGTGCCGGCGTCCGGCCCCGCGCAGTAAGCCCGCGCCGCACCTTCCCTCACCTGCCGGAGCCTGTTCATGTGCCCAGCCGCTGCCCGCCTGCATGATCCGATTGCCCACACCTCCCTCATCGGCATGATCGCCAAGATGGGTAGCTCGCTGATCGTGAGCGTGCTGGTCGGCGCGGCGCTGACGGCGCGCGTGATGCTCGTGGTGGGCCTGGTGGTGACGGGGCCGGTCGGCTGGGTCGCCGCGCTGGCGATCAACCTGGCGGTCGGCTTCGCCGTCAGCCTGGCGCTGGAGGCGAGTGGAGCGAACGCATTCATCGACCGGGGAGTCAGCCATGCGGTCGACAGTTTCATACCCAAGCCGATCGAAGGAATGATCATCAGCGGCTCGCGCAATGTACTGACCAACTCGCGCCCGGCGGCACGCGCCGCTTCACCCGGCAGCCATGACCAGGTCACGTGCGCCAAGCACGGCGCGGGGCCGCCGCCGATGCTCGCGCAAGGGTCGGACAACGTCTTCATCAACGACCAGCCGGCGGCGCGCAAGGGCGACATGACCACCTGCGGCGGCACCATCGCCGAGGGCTCGGGCGACGTGTTCATTGGCGGCGGCACCAAAACGGTACGCGCGATCAAGGACGAGCGGCCGTGGTATGTAGCCGCGGCCGGCGTCGCCATCGGCGTGGCGCTGACACTGTGCGGCAAGGGCAGGATCAACCTGTCCTCGCTCAAGTCGGCCTGGCCATGCCTGGCAGGTATCGGCGCATCCATGCTGGGCAGCGCGGCGGGGCATTCGATCAGGACCACGATGGGCCACCCGGTCAACGTCATCACGGGCGGCAAAATCCTGCGCGAGGAGCCGGACTTCATCCTGGCCGGCCCGCTGCCGATTGCATGGGAGCGTTTTTACAGCAGCCATGACCGGCGCGACGGCGGCCTGCTGGGCGTAGGTTGGAGTTTGCCGTGCGAAGTGCAGTTGACAGTGGAGCGCGACGCGCAAGGCGCCGTGAGCGGCCTGCACTACTGCGATGATCAGGGACGCGGCATGACGTTTCCGCCGGTCGCGCCGGGCGAGTGCCATTTCAGCACGGCCGAGGGCTACTACCTGATCCGCACCCGACTCGGGCAGTATCTGGTGCAGGATATCGACGGGCTGTTTCGCGACTTTGGGGTGCCCGGTGCCGACCATGCCGGCATCCTGAGATTGCAGCGCCTGGAAGACCGCAACGGCAACTGGCAGGCGTTCCGCTATGACGACGCCGGCCGGCTATACGAGATCAACGATGGTTGCGGGCGCAGCCTGGAGATCGTCCACGACGCCATCCATCCCCTGCGCGTGGCCGAGGTGCGCCTGGCCAAAGGGGCCGACGGCGAACTGCCCGAGACGCTGGTGCGCTACCGCTACACGGCGCACGGCGAACTGGCGCACGTGCTTGAGCGCAGCGGCCGCGCGTGCCGCCAGTTCGGCTATCGCCACGGCTTGATGAGCGAGCACCACGTCCCCGCTGGCCTGCGCTGCCAGTACGAGTGGAGCGGCGAAGGCGCCGCTGCGCGCGTCATCAGGCACTGGACCGACGACGGCGAAGCGTACCGGTTCGACTACGACCTGGCGGCGCGCCGGACCACGGTGACCGACCAGACCGGGCGCGTTTACCGGTGGACCTGGAGCGAAGACAAGCAGCCCACCGCCTACACCGACCCGGAAGGCCATGTCTGGTGCTACGCATGGGACGAGAACCGGCAACTGGTGGCGCTGAGCGATCCGGCCGGCGCGGTGACGCGCTGGGAATACGACGAGGCGGGTCGTCTGAGCGCCACCATCAATGCGCTCGACCAGATCGAAGAGACGGAATGGGATGCGGACCTTGACCTGCCCACGGCCGATACCGACGCCGCAGGCAACCGCTGGGCGTATCGGTACGACGAGCGTGGCAATCTGCTGACCGTCACCGATCCCGAAGGCTACGACACCGAGCAGTTCTACGACAGCCGCGGACTTCCCCACACTGTGCGCGATGCGCGCGGCGGCTACCAGCACATGGAATGGAATCTGCGCGCGCAGATGGTGGCGTACATCGACTGCTCCGGCAAGCGCACCAGCATCGGCTACGACGCGCGCGGCGAACTGGCGCGCCTGACCGACGCCCTTGGAAACGATACGCTGTACCGCCATGACGCCGCCGGCCGGGTCGAGGCGATCGAGCGCGCCGACGGCGGCGTGGAGACATTCACGTACGACCAGTGCGGCCGCATGGACGCGAGCATCGATGCCGCCGGCTACCGGACCGGGTACCAGCGCAACGCCCGCGGACAGCTGCTGCGCCGCACCGACGCGCTCGGGCGCACGGTCCATTTTGCGTACGACAGCGCGCACCGGCTGGAGCGCCTGATCAACGAAAACGGCGAAGCGTACCGCTTTGTCTACGACCGCAACGACAACGTGGTCGAAGAGATCGGGCTCGATGGCGTGGTCAGGCGCATCGAACACGATGCGCGCGGGCTGCCGGTGAGCGTGACCGACGCCGTGGGCGAAGCGGACGCGCTGACCTTGAGCATGCAGCGCGACGCCCTCGGGCGCCTGAGCGCAAAGCATGCGCGCGGACGCAGCACCGGGTATCGATACGACCAGGTTGGCCAGCTGCTGCAGGCGCAGCAATACACAGACCATGGCGGTGCGCGCACGATCCACGACGACCTGCAGTTCGCTTACAGCAAACGCGGAGAAGTGCTGAGCGAGACCGGGCATATGGGAATGCTGAGCCACCAGTACGATGAACTGGGCAACCGGGTGGCCACCACCCTGCCGGACGGACGCGTCATCAACAGCCTGTATTACGGTTCGGGGCATCTGCACCAGGTCAATATCGACGGCGCGATTGTGAGCGACATGGAACGCGACGATTTGCATCGGGAAGTGATGCGCAGCCAGGGGCAGCTATCCACCCGTTTTGACTACGACAGCCTGGGTCGCAAGACTGCAGAACACGCGACGCGCGCGATGCTGACCGAACCCGTGCTGCGCAAGGCGTGGCTGTACGACGCGGCTGGCGAGGTGCGCCAGAAGCGTCATTCACGGCACGGCGTGACGGAGTTCACGTACGATCCGCTGGGGCGCATCAAGAGCAGCGTGAGCGAGGCGCGGCGAGAGCTGTTCAGTTGGGACGCGGCGGCCAATCTGGTCGACAGTTCGCGGCCTGGCGGCTATGTGCGGCACAACCGCTTGCTGGTGTTCGAAGACAAGCGCTTCGATTACGACGTGCACGGACGGCTGGAACGCAAGTGCATCGGCGCGCACACCGAGCAGCATTTCGGGTACGACGGCGAGCACCGGCTGCGCAAGGTCGAAACAGTGCGCGCGGGCGTGCGGCAGCTGGTCTATTTTGACTATGACGCGCTGGGACGCAGGATCAGGAAGACCGACGCGTTCGGGTCGACCGCATTTCTGTGGGACGGCTTGCAGATGATGCAGGAGCAGCGCGGCAGCAATGTGGCGACGTATGTGTATGAACCGGACAGCTATGTGCCGCTGGCCAGGATCGACAGCGTTGCCAGGGGCGCGGACACGCGCACTGCTGTGTCCGACGACGCATGGATTGGGACGAGCTCGCGTGACGACGGCGCGGGCCGCGTGTACTATTTTCATAACGATGTATCGGGTCTTCCGGAGGAACTGACGGGGCCGGCAGGAGAAATTGCCTGGCAGGCGCAGTACAAAATCTGGGGAAACACGGTCAGCGAAAGCTGGGTGCAGGCGCGGCAGGATTCAACGTCGAGCGCCGCTGACCCGTTGCCCCAGAACCTGCGCTTCCAGGGGCAGTATCTCGATCGGGAAACGGGGCTGCACTACAACACGTTCCGGTTTTACGATCCGGATGTTGGGCGGTTTGTTTCGCCAGATCCGATCCGTCTGGCTGGCGGAATCAACCTGACGGCTTATGCGCCAAACCCGATATCGTGGATCGACCCTTGGGCATGGGCCTGCATCCAAAACAAGGTGGATGGAACTAAGCGGGAGATTAAGTTTGGCAATAGATTGCGTCGAAAATTCGGAGAAGAGAATGTAATGCCGGAACGCTATTTACGTGACTCCAAAGGAAAAATCGTTAGAGATAGCAACAATGAGGCGCGCCGTGTCGATTTCGTAGTGGTTGGCAAGAATAACAAGGGAACTGCGTTTGAAGTCACCAGCAAAACAGCAAACAAGGAAGTACAAATACAAAAAGAAACAAACATCAGAAATGCTGGGGGCACCTATGTACGGCGCCCAGGAAAAAAGGAGTTAATAGAGGTAGTGAATTTATCGACAGAAGTTAGACTAAAATAGGAGCAATAATGATTGACCACGTCAGATATAGCTATTTCGACTTTCTAAATAGGAGCAAAAAAACAGCCTACCGAGAGGCAGTCACAATGAGAGCAAAGGCATTAATGACGTTTTTGTCGAACAATGGACTTATTCTAATTGATCCTTTTAAGGAAAATGGAGAATTAAAAGATGATTTGGTCGCTTGCATTTCAAACCTTACTCCAAAGGGTGTTGCGATTTTAAACGAGCCGGTGGCAAAGTGGTGGTCTTTCGTAGAAAGTGGCGGAGACACAAACGACATCAGCATCCTGAATAAATCACTTGAAAAGATGCGCTATGAAAACTCATCAATTTAACCTGAAATACGACGATGCCAGCTGGCACAGCGAAGGCGATTTTCCAGCAAATTTCCCGCCAGAAGCGGGAGGGACACACATCGCCATGTTTTTGATATGGGCTTGGCTAAATGGGCTTGGAGGGGAATCTTTTGAGGAATTTATGGATGAGTTCAATGATGCCGTGGAAAGCCAGAAAATGTCTCCAGCGGAGATACTCTTTGCCATGTGCGATGGCAAATTGACAAGCGAGGATCTGAACGATGAAGGAAACGCGTTTGCGGACGCATATTATCAAGATACTTCAACCGGGTATTTACCCGACTATATAAAATATATTGCGGTCGGTTTGCCCACAATTTACCACGTGCAAGACACATGGGAAAATTTTGGCTTAGTGTCCCATATGATCAGCGAAAAATATAGCGAATGGGAGCATTCAAGCAATGCGCGCAACCAGCACTAGTGTAATTAACATCGGAAGACGCGCAAATTCCTTCGACAAGCAGTGCCGACTGGGAGCTATTTACAATTAGGACCTCACTGGCGACCGCCAGCTGGTTATCGGTGAAAAGCCAATTGATTTAGATGACGACGCGCTGGGACGCAGGATAAGGAAGACCGACGCGTTCGGCTTGACTGTATTCCTGTGGAATGGCTTGCAGGTGATGCAGGAACAGCGCGACAGCAGTCTGAAGCGCTCCGCCTGCAACACGCCTGAAGCATCAAAACTTCAATTCAGCAATCGCCCGCAGCACCGTGTAGGTCGGCGCCGTCACGGTCTTGGTTTGCCACAGCCCCTCCCCTGCATAGCTTGACCCCTTGCGATCATCCTCATGCAGCAAGTTCGACGCACTCAGGCGCAGGTGCACCTTGGGCGTGAACTTCCACAGCACATAGCCTTCAAGCACGCGCTTGTTCGAGTCGCTGGCTGTTTCATAGCCCGACCGGCGCACCGTCCCGTTCTTCACAAACCCGACCGTCGCCCCGGCCGATACCGGCGCCGAGCTGAAGTTGTAGTCGGCGCCAACATTCACCGACAGCGGCGCCTGGTTGCCGATCCGGTTGTCCGGCCCCGGCACTGCGTCGATCGTCGACCACGTGCGCGCGAGCGCGGCGCGCATCTCCAGCGCCGGGGCGCCGGCAAGCAACTGCGGCAACTTGAATTTGGTCTCGAGCGTGATCCCGCGCGCCAGCGCCCGGCCGCTGTTGAACGGGCGCGCCACCCAGCGCCCGCCATCGCGCACGGTGCGGGTCAAGGTCACATCGTCGATGCGGCGTGTGAACAGGCCCACGCTGAGCATGCCATCCTGGCTCAGATAATGTTCGTAGGCCAGGTCGAGCCCCAGCGCGCGCTCGGGCCGCAGACCGGGATTGCCGCTGGTATCGGGCCGCGTCACCATGTTAAGCACCGACACGCTGCGTCCGGCGATCAGGCGCTCGCTCGCCGGCACGCGCCAGGTGCGCGCCAGCCCCAGGCGCACCTGGTCCGCTTTGCTGCCGGGCAGGCGCCACACGCTCTGCAGCACGGGACTGAACATGCCCCTGGCAAAATCCACCCGCTCCCCGAGATTGTTGGCACTGTGCAGCTCCACCCGCTCCCAGCGCAGGCCGAAGTACAGCGCCACGCGCGCCGTGACGTCCCACTCATCCTGGGCGTACAAGGCATAGCGGCGGCTGTCGACCCGAAAACTGTTGCCGGCCTGGTCCAGCCGCGAGCGCCCATCGATCACGTCGCTGCGCTGAGACTGGTTACGGTCGCGCTGGAGCTCGATGCCGCTCACCAACGCGTGCTTGTCGGTGTACGCCGTGCGCAGCTTGGCCGAGGCCGTCACGCTGCGGTTGTGCTCGTCGCGCGCGGTATCCTGGCGGTTGCGCAGGCGCTGCTCGCGGTCGACGAAATCGATCCCGCTCGACGCCTCCGAGCGCGCGTAGGTCGCGCCGGTTTTTGCCTCCAGCTTGCTACTGGCGTCCAGCGTCTTGATCCACGTCAGGTTGTTGCGGATGGTCAGCGACGAACCGGCGCTGGTGTAGTTCTCGTTGGCGAACGGCGTCTGCGCCCCGCGCAAAAAATCGGTGCGCCCGAAGCCCGCGCTGTCGTACTTGATGCCGGACAGATAGCTTTGCAGCGCCAGCGAATCGTCGCCCCCCAATTTTTTGCTGATGCGCGGCGCCAGGCTCCAGTTCCAGCCACGATCCTCGTTGAACTGCGTCATCTCGCGCAGGATCGCCCCCTCCTCGTCCGCGCCTTCGGTCCGGGTCAGGTAGGTTTCATCGCCGCTCAGCTGGCGCGTGGCGGCCGTCACCAGCCAGTTGAGCGTATCGTCCTGGCCGCTCCAAGTGCTTGACAGTTGCGGCTTGGTGCGGTCGTTGTCGTGATAGATGCCGGCGCGCAGTTGCCGCTGCTGCTTGCCGTTGCTGCGTTTGAGGATGATGTTGATGGTGCCGGCAATCGCCTGCGTCCCCATCTCGACCGTGGGAACGGCGAGGATCTCGATGCGTTCGACCAGGTCCGGCGCGAGGTTCTCGAGCATGAAATTGGGGGGGGCCGGCTCGCCATCGAGCAGAATGCGCACATAGCCGCTGCCCAGGCCGCGCATGCTCACTTCGCCGCCTTTGCGGCCCGGAACGCCATTGACGACAATGCCGGGCTGGCGCCGCAGCACGTCGAGCACGCTGCCGTCCCCATAGCGCACCAGCTCGGCCGCGCCGACAGTCTGGCGGAACGTGCCCGATGCGCGCCGCTCGTCGACGCGGCTGGCGCCGATCTCGACCTGCGGCAGCGCTGCCGGCACGGCTGATACGGGCGCCGGTGTTGCTGATGTTGCCGGCGGCGCGGCAGGCGGCGCGTCCTGCGCATGGGCCTGGCCGCACAGCGCCATGGCGGCGAATACTGGTGGACTGAAAAGCCGGGACAAATTGGTCAACGTCATGGCAAGGTCGAAAGAAAGAGTGAGCGTGGACCGCGCCGGGATCATCATTCATTTTGCCAACAATGTCAATTTCCACATTTTGCATTGAATGCAATTTTTCCGGGGTGCGGCCGGCGCGGGCGGCAGAGGCAAACGCGCCGACCATCCGCGTGGCCAGGGCGGCGTTGATCGGCGCACACCGCGCGCACCGGGCTCCACGCCACCGGCGGCGCGTTAGAATGGCGGCAACAGACACGGCGCTTGCTCCCCGGCACGGGCCGACGATGTCACTACGCGCCAAGCGGAAAGACGAGCGCCATGCACATCAGCCAGCATCCGACCCACAACCTCGACCTGCGCGTGCGCGAATTGCGCCAGCTGTTCAACTCGCTGGACCCGACGCCGTTCTTGAACAAGGATCTCGACCGCGCCTGCGAAGCGTACATCGAGAACTGGGCGCTGGCGCTGCCGAGCGATTGCCACCTGCACCTGACCATCCATATCGAGGAGCCGACGGCGGCCAAGGAAGCCGGCGAGCTGGTGGCCGACGCCATCCACAACTATTACAGCTACAAGATTGGCCTGGTACGAGGCGAGCTCAGCCAGCTACTGCGCGTGGGCCGGCTCAGCCTCGTCATCGGCCTGGTCTTCGTCGCCGCCTGCCTGCTGCTGGCCGAAGCCATTACCAGCCTGATCCCCGGCCCGGCCGCCAAGATCGCCCACGAAAGCCTGACCATCATCGGCTGGGTGGCAATGTGGCGCCCGGTGCAGATCTTCCTGTACGACTGGTGGCCCTTGAAGGGACGTATCAAGGTCTACGAGAACCTGCGCTTCGCCCGCGTCAACGTCGTGCTCGCCTGATCGACCGAGCCTGTTGCAAATGAGCATCACGACACGGGTACGCACGCAACAGGACTTCCTGCCTTGCAGGCAATTTGATCCATAATCGACGCTCCAGTGTCCGGCGGGCGCGACAGCCGTGCGGACACGTTCCCGCTGGACCGGCCACTCACGACCTTCGGATTGTCATGCCCCTCTCCTCTCGCCTGCTGCTGTGCCTCGCCCTCGGCGCCTGCCTGCCGGGCGCGCCCTTGCTGGCCGCAGCCCCGGCGGGCGCGCCGGCCGCCGCCGAACTGGCGGCGATCCGCACCCTGTCGCAAACCTCGACCGTGGACGCCCTGGTCCGGCTGGAGGCGCTGCGCTCGCGCACCGGCCAGGACGCGCCCTACCCGCTGCGGCGCGACCTGCTGCGCACCGAAGTGGCGCTGCGCGAAGATGCCGGCCAGCTCGAGCGCGCCTATGCGCTCGAACGCGAGGCGCTGCTGCTGGCGATCGACAACAACGATCCCGTGTTCGCGGCACTGGCCAGGCTGGGCGCGGTGCACCAGTTGCTTGACCAGAACCGCGCGCGCGAAGCCCAGGAGGCGCTGGCGGAAATCCGGGCCGGCTTGCCGGACCATCCGCCGCGCATGCTGCGCGTGGCCCTGGGCCGCGCCGAGGGCGACGCCTTCAATGCCAGGGCCCGCTTCGACCAGGCGCTGGCGGCCTATTTGCAGGCACTCAAGCTGGAACAGGACGATCCGGACGCCGGTGAAAGCCGCGCCATGCTGCTGGCGCAGATCGCGCGCGTGTACATCAACATCGACAACCCGGCCAAGGCGATCGAGACCACCCGCGAGGCGCTACGCGAGCGCGTGCTGCCGGCGCGCACCTTGGGGCGGCTCCAGTTCACCGAGGGCATCGCCCTGCTCAAGCTACAGCGCGACAAGGATGGCATCGCCGCCTTCCAGCACGCCCTCGACACCGCCACCCGCGGCGCTCTGGGCAGGCTGGAAGCGCAAGTGCGCGGCAACATCGCCGACTATTTCCTACGCCAGCACGACTACCGGCGCGCCGAACAGGAAGCGCGCCTGGCCCTGGACGCCTCGGAGCGGGTCGAGGACGAGAACATGGTGCTCATGGCCAAGGCCAACCTCGGCTTCGCGCTGATGGGGCAACAGCGCGTTGCCGAAGGGCTTGCCTATGTCGATGCCGTGATCGCCAGCATGGAGCAGGCCGGCGCCAGCACCGACGTGGCCGCCATGCTCGATGAAAAGGGCCGCATGCAGGAGCGGGCCGGCCTGTACAAGGAAGCGCTGGCGACTGCGCGCCGGCATCAGGCCGTGCAGCACAGCGGCGACCGCGCCGTGGCCGCCTTGCAGGAAGAATACGAAGCCGGCCAGCGCACCCGCCAGATCGACCTGCTGCGCCGCGAAAACCAGGTCAAGGACGCCGACCTGCGCAGCCGCCGCCTGCTGCAACTGCTGACCACGGTCGGGGCCTTGCTGATCGTCGCCGCCGGCGCGGTGGTGCTGGTGCTGTACCGGCGCTCGGCCGGCACCAACGTGCGCCTGAACCAGCTCAACACCCAGCTCACCTATCACTCCCGGCACGACGCCCTGACGGGCCTGTACAACCGGCGCTCGTTCCTCGACAAGATGGCCGCGCGCGGCACGCCGGCGCCGCGCAAGGACGAGCCGCCCGGCGTCGATTGCATCATGCTGATCGACATCGACCACTTCAAGCACATCAACGACCGCTGGGGTCACGGCGCGGGCGACGCGGTGCTGGTCGAGGTGGCGCGGCGCCTGTGCGCGGCAGTGCGCGATTCCGACATGGTGATGCGCTGGGGCGGCGAAGAATTCCTGATCTACGCCCCGGACGCCGACCCGGCCCACGTGGCCGCCATCGTCGCGCGCGTGCTGGACGGCATCGGCGCCACGCCGCTCGAGGCCGGCGCGGGCAAGATCCCGGTCACGCTGACCGCCGGCGTGGTCACCCTGCCCCTGCCCGGCGCCGCGGACGATGGCAGCGACTGGGAACGCGGCATGCGCCTGGCCGACTGGGCGTTGTATCACGGCAAGGAGAACGGCCGCAACCAGGCGCGCATCGTGACAAGCCTGCTGGCCCCGCTCGACTCGGTGCTGGCGGCGCTCGACGGCGCCAACGCCGGGGAGCCAGGATGGATCGAGACGGCCTGCCTGCACGGGCCGGCGCAAGGCACGGCGTAGCGGCGCCATCGTGTATCATCGTGGACAATTCGACAACACCACGATGATCACTGACAAGGATAGTCCCGCATGAGCGCAAAAAGTACCCCGGAATCGACGGCGTGGGAATTGCTGCACGCAGCGAACAAGCAGCAGCAAGAACACCATTTCGAGCAAGCCCTGGCGCTGGCCGGCACGGCGCGCGCGGCGCTGAACCGCATCACTGCGGGAGAGGCGAAAGTCGCACACTATCCCGTCTGGGGCAAGCTGTTCGAGGTGGAACTGGCGGCGCTGGAGGCACTCGGCAGGCCGGCCGACATGATCGCGGTGGCGACCGAGCTGACCGACAAGTTCCGCTTGTCCGACGACACCCTGTTCGGCAACGATCTGGTCTCGTTTCGCGAGGTGCTGCGCCAGGCGCACGGGATCCTTGCGCTCGATTGCCTGGCGCGCCAGGACACAACCCACGCCATCGCGCTGATCGAAGCCGCCTTCAAGATCAAGGCCGGCCTGGGCGAGTATCTCGATCCGTTCGAAGCGCTGTACGACATCCGCGCCCAGGTGTATTGCCAGGCCGCCGACACCGATCCGGAAACATACCGCGAGCGCCTGTTCAGCGCCTTGAACACCCTGCAAAAGAAGGAAGTCGAGCATTACAGGACGGTGGCGTCGGCCAGGCCGAAGGCGCTGTTCGCCGACCCCGACTTCCTGGCCTACCAGCAAAATACGCCGCTGCAAAAACTCATGCGCCGTAACGCCGGCGACACCTGGAAGGACGCCATCAAGCGCTTCGCCGACGTGGCCGAGCTGCTCGGGTTCGATGACTACCAGGCCAGCTTCAACGAGCTGACGGTATCGCCGCCGGAAACCGAAGCGGCGCTGAGCCAGCTGGAACTGCAACTTGCCTGCACCATCCCCGCCGCCTTGCGCCAGTTGTATCTGGAACACGGTGCCTTGCAGATGCGCGAGGACGGCATGTGGGGCACCCTGGCCGTGTACGGCAGCGAGCACGAGCCGCGCACGCCGCCGCTGTCGGGCCTGATGGACGGCATCGATTCGCTGTGGGGCGGACGCCCGGAATTCGACGACAGTTTTTCAGAAGAGGAGCTCGGCTACTTGAATGCGCACTACGTCGTCTTCGGCCATATTCACCATGACGACAATTCGTACACGCATTTGTACTTCAACAAAAACGGCGGCTGCGGCGCGCTGTACTACCACCAGGATGACTGGGATGACGCGTACTCCTCGTTCGAGGACATGCTCACGCCCCCGCACGCCGGCGGCGCGAGCTTCGACAGCCTGTTTTCCAACGCGGTCGATGAGGTCATCGAGAGCATGGTGAGCTGGAAAGAAGACGAGGACAACGAGGCGTAAGCCGCCTCATCAGGAGTCAGTCGGCAAAGGCCCCGGAGGATCGCCTTTTCCCGGTCGATTCACCGCGCGCAGTTGGTATGATGGAGCAATGTACTTCCATTGCATCGCTGCCCTGCTGGCCATTTGCCTCCTGCTGTCAAGCGGGGGCGCGAGCGCCGTCACCGAAGAGGAAGTGGTGGCGGGCGCCGCCAGGCTGTATCGCGTCCGGATAGACGCGCTGGCGCAGGCCGGCATGCTCGACCGCGACGCATTGTTCGTGGCGCGGGTCGCGCGCATTGCGCAGCGCTTGAGCGAGCAGGCCCGGCACGACGACCCGGCCGCCCAGGTGGTGTCGTGGGAAATCCACACCAGCAGCGATCCGGACGACAATGCCTCATGCATGGCCGGCGGCAAAATCCTGGTCAGCCAGCCCTATGTCGAGCAATTGGCATTGACCGATGCCGAACTGGCGATGGTGCTCAGTCATGAGATGCAGCACGCTATCTTGCTGCACAACCTGAAGGAATACCACGAGGCGGTGCGCCTCGATCCGGCCTGGCTGGCGCGTCCGTTTTCCGCGCTGGAAGCGGCGGTCGACAATGACGCACGCCTGATGGGGCAACTGGCAGAGCTTAACCGCGAGCAGGAAGTCGAGGCCGACCGGGAGGGAATGGCGATGGCCTGGCGCGCGGGCTGGCGGGCCAGCGAACTGGCCGCCTATTTTCGGAAACTCGAGCAGGCCGCCACCATGAGCCACATCGGCAGCGCGACTCACCCGTCGCCGCTACAGCGCTGGCGCGCGGCACGGCGCCAGGCCGAGGCGCTTGCACGCGGCCGAACTGGCGAGTAATCGTGTTTTCAATGCGGTTCAACTGGCCCGACATACAGGCTGAGGTACCCGCCCCCGATCGCCAAGACCGGCGGCGGGCACTATGTTACGATACCGCCATTCATCTTGCGACGAACACAGCTGCCGCCACAAACGCCATCGCACCACTTTCCGCGCTTTCCCCGCGACCGCTTTGCAGGTCGCCGGTCCGCAGTTCGGGCTTCGGCGCGGAAAGGTGCGTTCGTCATCATTTCCGTCACAGAGAACGAAAGACACAGTGAAAAAAATCAGTGAGCGCGGTGTGGCCGGTCGCCAGGCCGGCTTGACGCCCGGTGTGCGCGCATGAGCGCCGACACGGCGCCGCAGACGGCCATCGTCACACTGCAAAATTGTGCGGACGAACCGATCCATGTGCCTGGCAACGTGCAGGCGCATGGCGCGATGCTGGTGTTCGACGCCGGCGCGCGCCTGGAAGCGTGGAGCGCCAACGTCGGCACCTTGCTCCTCATGGAGCCCGGCATGGGCATGCCCCTGCAAGCAGTCGGCCTGCCTGCGCCGATTGCGCAGATGGTCCAGGAATGCCTGGCGCTGTGCGCCGGCGACGCCATACCGTGGATGCTGGCGGTGCACATTGGCGGGCGCGAGTTCGATTGCGTGGCGCATGCGCATCTGGGCCGCGTCATCGTCGAATTCGAACTGCGCGATGTCTCGCTCGACGAGGTCGGCATCTTTGCGCTGAAAGCGCACAGTGCACTGGACCGCCTGAAGCGCCAGACCACAGTGACCTCCTTGCTGCAGATGGCCACCGACCAGGTAAGGGAGATTACCGGTTTCGACCGGGTAATGGGCTACCGCTTCGCCCAAGACGGCAGCGGCGACGTCATTGCCGAGTCGCGCAGCGCCAGCCTTGCGCCATTGCTGGGCATGCGCTACCCGGCCAGCGACATCCCGGCCCAGGCACGGCGCTTGTATGTGATCAATACCCTGCGCTTGATTCCCGACGTCAAGGCGGCCGTGGTGCCCGTGCTCGGGCGCGACGGCAGCGCGGCGGTCGACATGAGCCATTGCGTGCTGCGCAGCGTCTCGCCGGTGCATATTGAATACTTGAACAACATGGGCGTGGGCGCATCCATGAGCGTGTCCATCATCGTTGACGGTTGCCTGTGGGGCCTGATCGCCTGTCACCACATGAGCGCGCGCCGCGTTCCGTACGCCATCCGCATGACAGCCGATGTGATCGCCCAAGTGCTGGCGGCCACGGTTCAGACCCTGGAAGCCCAGCGCCGCACGGAAACCATTGCGCTCGCCGCCGACATGCGCTCGAACCTGATGCAGTCGCTGCTGATGGGCGAAGACACGCTGCGCGACGTCGCCGTGCACGCGGGGGCCATGTGCGACGCCCTCCAGTGCCCGGCGCTGATCGTCACCCAGTCCGGACGCCACGTCGCGCATGGCGCGATCGATGCGCTGACGGCGGCGGTGATTGCCCGCGCCCATCCGCTGGCGGGCGACTTGCTGCTGGAGCGGCGCCAGGTCAGCGACTGGCCCGAGTCCGCGCGCGCGCACATCGCGCACTGGCCCGGCATGCTGGCGATCTGTTTCGATCCACCTCGCGACGGCTGGATCATGGCCCTGCGCCCGGAGCAGATCGCCTCGATCCGCTGGGCCGGAAAACCGGAGAAAATTCTCCGGGTGGGCCCCCTGGGCGGGCGCCTGACCCCGCGCGGATCGTTCGACGAGTGGCTCGAAACGGTGCGCGGGCGGGCCGAAGGCTGGTCCGCCACGCACCTGGCGATCGCCCGGCAAATGCAGGATGAGCTGCACCGCGCCAGCATCGCCAGGCAGACCGAGACCGACCTGGCGCGCGCCCAGCTGATGGCCATGCTGGGACACGACTTGCGCGAGCCGCTGCAGGCGATCCAGATGGCCGCCGCCGTGCTGCAACAAGGCGGCGCCGCGGCGCCCATCGGGCTGCGGATCCAGAGGTCGAGCAGCCGCATGAACCGGCTGATCAGCCAGGTGCTCGATATGAGCAAGATCCAGATGGGCGTCGGCCTGGGCGCGCAGATGCGCAGGCTCGACCTGGCAACGGTAATCGGCGACGTGGTCGATGAAGCGATGACCGGCCATCCCGACGTGTGCTATCGCCTCGTTGCCGACGCTGGCGCGCTGGTCGAGGGCGACGCCGACCGCCTGGCGCAGCTGGCCTCCAACCTGCTGAGCAATGCGCGCAGTCATGGCGAGCGCACGGCACCGATCGATATCGTGGTCGCGGCCGGTGCCAAGGAAGCGACTTTCTCGGTCAGTAACGTTGCCGAGGCACTCGACCAAGCCGCCGTGCGCAGCCTGTACCAGCCATTCAAGGCAGCCTCCCTGCACAACGCGCATAACCGCGGCGGCATGGGACTGGGCCTGTACATTGCCGAACGCATCGTCACGGAGCACGGCGGCACCCTGGCCTATGCGCACGCGCAGGGCCGGGTCACCTTTACTGTCACGCTTGCGCTGGCGACCGGCGCAGGCGGGTGACGCCGGCAAGCAGGTCACAGTTGCCGGGCCAGCCGCCGGTCACCGATACCCACACCCATCAGGGCGAAACGCGCACCTTGCGTGGCGCCAGATGGCGCCCCACGGGTCGCCTTTCCAGATTAGCCGAAATGAATGGTCAATAGTTAAGAAAGTAGCCTTAATACTATTTATTTTTCGACAGGTAGGCATGTCGAATTTTTCGGCCGTTCATGTGTATAGTCATCGTCATGAGTGTGCCGGCGATCGTGTGGATGCATCGCGTTTCTTTCTCACTGAGTAACAAAGAAACCGCACACTGGCGCGCCCCGCTGCCGATCGACCAGCGCAAGCTCGACAGTGGCAACCCAGTAGTGCGCTGCCGGGCGCCACTGGCGGAACGCGCCGGCGCCGCCATCGTTTCTTGGTTAGGACGGCCCTGCCCGGGCCGCGTACCGCATCTTGCTGCCTCTTTTGTCAACGCTGAAAGAACAACATGAGCTACCTGAACCCTTTGCGCCTGCACTTCTGCGGCCGCTTCCAGGCCAATCCTTCGACGGTCAACAACACGGTGGCCAACTTCGACAGCGACGCCTTCGTTGCGGATGCCGACAAACTGTGGAATCCGGGTGGCGATGCGGCATGGCGCTTGTCCGGTTGCAAGGTCACCTGCGCATTCACGGCGGCGGGCCCGGTCGGCGCGGACGACCCCATCCTGGGATACAGCATTGCCGATTCGAACGAACAGGTCTGCGCCAAGATCGTCGATCTCGATCCCGAGCAGCAGCTGGTATCGGAAATCTGGGGCCTGCAGGTGCGCATCGCCGACGCCAACGGCAATACGCTTGTCGTGGGCGACTTCACGCCGGCGGCGTTTACCGATATCTGGTTTGGCCGGTCACAGGGCAAAAGCGGGGACATGGGGGCCGGCGCCATGTGGCAGTCCGTGCTGACCAAGCTGCGCTGGGGCGACGTGTCGCACTCGCGCTTCCTTACCGCGCTCCAACAGGCCGCCGGCTCGGGCAAGTTGTCGATCAAGTTTAATTGCGATGGTTACAACATGACCCCGACCGCGCCGGATTTCAGCTATGGCCGCGTGTATGGAACGATCGGACCGGCCCTGGCCGGCGAACCGGATCACCTGGTAGTCGGGCGACAGTTCATTGCCGCTGATCCCGGCAAGCAAGGGATCAACCATTTTTCCGCGCGCGTCGACACCAGCGCCGCTTGCCTGTTCCTCGACCTGGGCAATGCGTTGCCCACCGTGGTCGCGGGAGGACCTGCGGCCTCGCTCGGCACCCTGTCGGTAGGCATCGTCGATCCACTCATGACACCGGGGACGCCGGCCGGGCACGTCACGGTGCTGGGCACGATCGCGCCGGCGGTGTATCAGCAACCCGACTGGTTCGCCCGGACGGCCGGCGTGGTCGTTCTTGCGCTCGATGCCGCCCAACTGCGGGCAGTGGCGGCCAGCCCGCTTGCCCTGGCGGGCGATGGGCCTGCCGCGGCATTCATCTCCGAAGCGCTGGACGGCAAGTTCGTCCGGGCTGACCGCTTCGTGTTTCGCCTGTGCCCGCACGAGCAGGCCGAGATCGCGGTGCACGCGAGCCTGTGGGGCGTGCCCTACCCGGACGCCGAAGTCACCTTCCCCGCAGACAATCAGCAACTCCAGGCCCAGGTCCAGGTCTTGCAGGTGGGCTTACCGCCGCTGTGGGCAACGGCAAGCAACCCGGCTGCAACGACGGACCGCAACGGGGTAGCGATCCTGAGAATGACGCCGCCCGATCCTGGCACCCCGCGCTTCTTTCCCGACCATCCCGACTGCGCTATCGACGGCCAGGTGTACGCCATTCGGCCGAAGCTGGCTGATCAATCCATCGATGCGAATGTCAACGCGTCCAATTTCATCAGCATCCTGCTCTGGAGCGGGTTTGCCGCGCCAGCGCCGCTCACCTGGGATGCGATTTATCCCATCTTCCTGCAATACGCCAACCTGTACCCGGTGATGAAGCGCTTTCTCGACTTGTCCAGGTACGAGGACGTGGTCGCGAACGCGCGCCTGCTCAAGCTCGCGTTCGGGCTGCCCGCCTCCGATCCGAACGCCATGCCGGTCACGCGTGATCTGTCACCGGCCAAGCGCGCCGCGATCCTCGCCTGGCTGGACAACCCGTTGCCCGGTACCGCACCCGCCGTAAAGCGTGTGGAGGCGCTCCTTGAAACGGTACCCGCTTCACCGCCCCCCGGTGACGGCGAAGGCGGCAAATCGGCCGCGTCAAAACGCCGGCTTGTGGTACGCGAAGCAGAGTAATTGTCGATCCCTACAGGAGAACACCATGATCCATCTCCAACGCGAACGGCTGCGCAGCCTGCGCTCGACCACCCCCAAACTGGCCGACGTGCGCGCGGTACTGCAGGATGCCATCGAACTGGAACACGCAACCATTCCCGTTTATCTCTACGCGCTGTATTCGCTGGACCCGTCCAAGAACGGCGCCGTGGCCGCTATCATCGAGTCTGTGGTGATGGAGGAAATGCTGCACATGCTGCTCGTTGCGAATGTCCTCAACGCCATCGGGGGCCAGCCGGACATCGCCGCGCCTGGTTTTATCCCGCGTTATCCCGGTCCACTGCCTGGCGACGTGGAGGGCGAACTGATTGTCCATCTCGCGCCATTTTCGCAAGACCAGCTGAGCGCTTTTCTGACCATCGAGCAGCCGGAGAATCCCTTGGTGTTCAAGCACGTGCCAGGAGAAGACGACCGCAGGGTGACCATCGGCGAGTTCTATGCGGCCATATCGGCATCGCTGGCGCGCCTCGACCCTTCGGTGTTCAGCAATACGCCGCGCAACCAGGTGGGGCCGGACCTGTTTACAGGCAGTATCGTGGTGACCGATTTGAAAAGCGCGCAAGCGGCGATCAATCTGATCGTCGAGCAGGGCGAGGGCACCAGCACATCGCCGGAGGAAACCGGCGGGGGCGGATTTGCCCACTATTACCGGTTCATGCAGATACGTAAAGGCCATGCACTCGTCAAGAATCCAGGCGTCAATCCCCCGCAGAAGCGCTATTCCTATTCCGGAGCGCCAATCTCGATCGACCCGGACGGCGTGTATGCACTGCCGACCAACCCCAAATCAGCCGATTATCCGGATGGCTCAGCGCAGCGTTACGCGTCCGACAGGTTCAACTATACCTATACGGCGCTGCTCAATTGCCTGCACTGCCTGTTTGGAGGGGAAGAAACGGCGCGCCAGCTGGACGTGGCGGTTGGCTTGATGATGTCGCTGAAGGGACAAGCCAAGGCCATGGCAAGCGGGGTTCCGAACCCGGCAATTATCATAGGCCCCAGCTTCGAGTACCAGGCCGGCAATCCACCCGGCCCGGCGTAAAGCCGCATCATCGGCATGGCGCGGGACGGTTGATCAAACCGCCCGGTTGAGGTTTGCGGGCCGGGTGGATCACGCTGCCAGTGGCTGGTGAATATCGACCCGCTCCAGCATGTCGCTGCCAAAGTCGGACAGGAAGCGCGGCGATTTTTCCCTGAGGCCGTCCAGCGTGTCGCGCAGGCCGGCGGTGAGTTCCCCGGCGCGTACATGCTGCCTGGCCTTGTCCATGAAGATGGCCAGGCCGATGGCCACGAATACGGAATGGAAGGCGATGTTGACCCCGCGCGGATATTTTTTTATCGCCGAGATAACCAGCCCATCCTCGGGTGCATACCAGTGCGGCGTGGTGAAGATCTTTCGTACCAGGTCGGCCAGGAAAATGGTGTTATGGATGTATTCGTGGACGATGCTTTCGGCAAAATCGAGAACGGTCCAGGATGCATCCGGATTGATCCAGATCAGTCCAACCATCGACGACACGGTGCCGCTACTGCCCTCGCGCCGTACACAGGCAATGGTGCCGATCATCGCGTGGATGGCGGTGTACAGGTCGCCGTCGACGGCCTTAATGAATGCCAATGCGTCTCCAATCCTCCCTGTAATGGTTTGTTGTTCGGCAGCTGAATAGAACTGCGGTTGCGAGCGCGATATCAAGCCTTCCCTGCACAGTTCTTCCAGGAGGCGCGGATTGTCAAAAGACACCATCAGCGCGTCCTGGCAGGGAATCGACGTGTTTTGAATGGCGTTCAGGCTGTTGATGTAACTTTGCTTGAAGGTCGCCGCCACCGGCAGGCACCCGGTGATGGCAGCGATGGCCTGGATCTGGTTGTTGATATTCTGGCGCAGGTTGAACGGATCGTAACGGCCTTGCTCCGTCAGGGTGGCCAGGCCGGACAGCGCAGCCGGGTCATTCGCAACTGGTCCCTCCTTGGTTGCTGCGAGCTGGCGCCGACGGTCCTCGGCTTCCGCCGCCGAGGGATCGATCGGACCATTCGCCGTGCTCGGCAAAGGGGGCGGCGGCTCTGGCCGTAGCGCGCCGTGCATCATATTGATCGACGCATACCACAGGATATTTTTCTTGACGGTGTTCAATTCGTCGCCGTCCGCCTCGAATGCGGCGATGGCACTCTGCCTTAACTGGGTAATCGGAGTATCGTTCATGTGGGAATCCAGTTGTGCGCCCTGCGCGGGCGACGTTTCACCTGCTGGAATAACCGGGCGGGAAACGCGGGACTTGCCCCGCGCCTGGCGCCCGGCCAAGCGAATTCACCTCGCAAGGGGCTTCGCCCCCGGCAAGCTAGTTACCAGGTCCGGGGCGGCAGCAAACCATCCGTGACTTGCCTGCCCGCTGGCGCACTTGTGCGCGCGGAGGCGTCGCAGCGGTCGATCGCCACGGATTGCTGGCTGCGGCCGCTACCATGGTCATTGACGGCAGCCCACACGTAGTTTGCCGGCCCGTGCGCGTTGGCATCGCCCGCGTTGGACGGCCCCCCACCCTGGGAACCCCATACATACTGAGCCGCAGGTGGTGCCGGCGTCCCAATCTGTGATCCCCAGACGTACTGGGCGGCAGGCGGTGGTTGTTGCATGCGAACGTGTAATTGCGCATCCGGGGTGATTTCGATTTCGTGCAACACGCGGCCTTGATGTGTAATTCTGATTTCCATATATATTCCTTTAGTAGCGTTAAGCTGCATAACGTGGTTGTCGGAATGCCCGCCAGCAGGGCAAAGAAAATTCAAAACACTCAGTTCATGCAGACCGCCCACCCGGTCCGCATCACTCACACCCTTGGACGGCGCCGGTGGTAGCACCAATCCATCCAAGTAAAAGGCATATGGCCTGCCAGCGCCAGTGCCGGACACTGTTGCGCCGGACCTGTGATTCGGAAGTCTCCTCCTCAAGGCAGTCGCTTGCGAGAATGTGTCAACAACTCTACACAGAGTCACAACACAAAAATTCACTAAATGTAACAATAAGAAAATTATATGGAGGCTGGTGCCACGATCCGATAATGCTAAATGTCCTTGCTTCTGCCGCGCAGGCTCCTAGCGCACCTCGCAGTCGACCGCCTGCGGCCTGGCGGTCCCGGCGAGCGTTTGCGATCCTGGCGACAAGCTAAATGCCACCGGCGGGGTAAACCTCAGTGCCGGATTGTTCGGCACCATCAGCGGCGGCTGCTGCCTGGTCGGCGTAAAACCGAACTGCCCCGCCGAAAAATTCATGCTGCCCCCGGCATTGCTGACCATGATCGTTCCGTCAACGACGAACACATGCAAGCCGGGCGCCAGTGCGCCCGCGCCCGCTTGCGCCGGCGGCGCCCCACCCGGCGGCGGCACAAACTGCGCAACGAAGGTCGTGCCGCGCACGCCGATCGTGGCAATCGGCGTCTTGAGCTCGAACTTTTCCTTGTTGCGCTTGCCCAGCAGCCCGGTCAGCGAGCGCAGTCCGCCCTGGAGCAGGCTGAAACTGGCGCTGTCGGCTTCCGGCTTGCCGCTTTCATAGGCGAAGGCCTCGATCTTGAAGGTTGTGCCCGGGCGCAAGGTGATTTCGCTGTTGTCGATGAAGCGGATCCGGGCGTAGGTGTTCTTTTCGGACACCAGCGTATCGCCCTGCGCCACTTCCGACTTGAGGCCCAGCACCTTCACGCTGCCGTCCGCCTTCCTGACCATCAGCGGCCCGTTCAGGTTGACGATGGTGCCGACCACCTGGGCCGCCCACGCCATCGCGCCTGAAGCGGCCAGCAGGAGAGCGGCGAACGCCTTAATTGCAATACGTCTTTTTGCGCAGTTCACTCGCGTCTCCTTGAACAGTCCTTGTCGCGACGGTATTGGCGCCGTCGTCCTTGATGCCCGCTGTTTCCTCGTTGGCCGGGGTGACGCTGTTGACCGCATTGACCGTGTTGACGATGACCTCCTTGAGCAGCGCAGCGCTCGCCTGCTGCGGCGGGGCCACCACGGTGCAGCCGGGTGCGCCCGGATCGGCCGCGCAGGCGCTCACTGGCGGCAGTACCACGGAGCAGCCCTGCAGGGTCGGGCTGGCCACGCACTCGCTCACGGTCGGCAAGACGGCGGCGCATCCGGCCAGCGCCGGCGTCGCCACGCACTGGCCCAGGCCTGGCAGCACCACCGCGCAACCGGCCGCCGATGGCGTGGCAAGGCACTGGGCCAAGGCCGGCAAGACCACGCCGCAACCGGCCAGGCCTGGCGCGGCTGTGCACTGCCCAAGGGTCGGCAACACCACCGAGCAGCCCGCTGCGGCCGGATTTGCTATGCATCCCTGCAAGCTCGGCAAGACAGCGCCGCAGCCGGGCAGGCTGGCATTGCCGACGCACTGGTTCACGCTCGGAAGCACAACGGCGCAGCCCGGCACGGCGGCATTGGCCGCGCATTGCGCAAGCGATGGCAGTACCACCGCGCAGCCGCTGGCGCCCGGATTGGCCAGGCACTGGCCCAGCGACGGCAGCACCGCCGCGCAGCCGGGGGTGGCCGGATTGGCCAGGCAGCGGGCCACGCTCGGCAAGACCACGGCGCAACCGGGCAGGCTGGCCGAGGAAATGCACTGCGCCAGGGTCGGCAGCACCACCGCGCAGCCGGCCTGGGTGGGCGCCGCCACGCATTGGGCCACGCCCGGCAGCACCACCGCGCAACCCGGCACGCCCGGGCTGGCGCTGCAAGCGGCCAGCGAAGGCAGCACGACGGCGCAACCGGCCTGGCCCGGATTGCTCACGCACACGGCCAGGCTCGGCAAGACCACCGCGCAACCGGCGCGCGACGGCGTCGCCAGGCAGGCGTTCAGGGTTGGCAGCACCGCGCTGCATCCGCTGGTGGACGGCGCGGCAATGCACGACGCCAGGCTCGGCAACACTGCCGAGCAGCCCGCCTGGGCAGGGTTGGCGCTGCACTGGGCCAGGGTCGGCAGGACCGCGCTGCAACCGGGCGTGCCCGGCGCACTTGCGCACTGCGCCAGGGTCGGCAGGACGGCACTGCAACCGGCACTCGCCGGATTGCTGGTGCACTGCGCCAGGCCAGGCAACACCACACTGCAACCTGGCGTGCCGGGCGCACTCGTGCACTGTGCCAGGGTCGGCAGGACCGCACTGCAGCCGGCGCTCGCCGGGAGGCTGGTGCACTGCGCCAGGCTTGGCAGCACGGCGCTGCATCCCGCCGTGGCGGGCGCGGCGGTGCAGGACGCCAGCGTCGGCAACACGACGGCGCAACCGGCGGTCGATGGCGCCGCGACGCATTGGCTCAGGCTCGGCAGCACCACAGCGCAGCCCGGCAAGCCGGGATTGGCCGTGCAAGCGCCCAGGCTCGGCAACACCGAAGCGCAAAAGCTCAGTGTTGGATTGGCGCTGCAGGCGCTGACCGCATTGGCCAGCACGCTCGCGCAGCCTGCCAGGGTGGGCGTGGCGATACAGGCGTCGATGGTCGGCACGGTGGACGGTACGCCGCTCACCGTGCCGCTGGCACTGGCGAGCGTTCCGCTGCCGCTGAGCGAGGCGGCGCTCACCGAAATATTGCCGCTAGATGCAGCAACGCTGCCATTGTTGACGATCGATCCCGCCACCAGGGCAATATTGCCGGCGCCGGAGGCGACGCTGCCGCTGGGGCCGATTGTCAGGACCCCGCCGTTACCGGCTTCCAGGCCGATCGCGCCGCCGTTCGAGGCCACGCTGCCATTGATGGTCAGCGGGCTCTGGGTCGATAGCTTGATTGCGCCGCCCAGGCTGCTCACCGACACTGGCGTGCTTGAGCCCGGTTCGTACTGCAGCAGCGTCATGCCGCCCTGGTTGGCGACCGTGATCGCGCCGGTGTTGGCGCCGCCGCTCTGGAGCACGCTGCCAAGATCGAGCGTGCCGCTGTTGCTGATGTTGATCGGGCCGCCGCCGCTCTCGGTTTCGTTGATTGCCGTCAGATAGGCGGTCTGGGTGCTGAACGGGGTCGATGCCGAACCGGCCTGCTGGCGCGTGCGCAGCTTGATGGCGGCGGCCTTGGCCGGCGCCGCGCTGCTGTTGCCGACGCTCCAGCCGACCAGGCGCAAGGCGCCCGGCGTGGTGAGGGGATCGAGCAGCGTGATCATGCCGTTGCCGGCGTCGATGGTCAGCGTGCTGGCCGCCGTCAGATTGCTGGTCAGGTCGAGTGCGCCGTTCACATCCACCGCGCCGGTCTGCGCCAGTTCGCCGCCTATCGTGAGGCGGTTGGCGTAGATCCGGTTCAACTCGCTGGTATTCAATCCCAGGCGCCCGGTGGCGTCGAGCGCGTTGTTACCGATATGAACCAGGGTTTGCGGATTGCCGGGACTGAGGACCACCTCGCCGCCGGCGCTGCCGGTGCCGGTGATGGTGGCGCCGATGTTGATATTGTCCGACAGGAGCAGCACCCTGTCGGCGCTCAGGCTGCCGTTGGAACCGGTGTTGATCAGCCCGACGGCGCCGAAGCGCTCCAGCGCCAGCGTGCCGCCATTGTCCGGCTGTAAGGTGATCGGCGCATTGACTTCGATATTGCCGCCGCTGCGCAGGCGCAGCACGGTCGTTTCGGCCTGGGTGGCCTGGCCGCCCAACGCTGCGGCGACCAGGATCTTGCCGCTGTGGCCGAAGCCGCCGATGGTCAGTTCCTGCGAGCGGATCGGGTTCAGGTGAAACGGCGACAATTGCAGCAGCGCGCTCGAGGGCGTGCCGCCGGCGATCACGATGTCGCGGTTGCTGGTGTATGGCGCAATGCTGACGGTCGGGCGCGGGCCGCCGGAAACCGGTCCGATCATGCCACCCGGCATATCGACCCGGTCGGCCACGATGGCGATATCGCCACCGCCCTGCAAGGCGCCATTCGGCGCCAGCTGGAACAGGTCGGTCGCACTGAACGTCATCGATCCGCTGCCGCTGTTGACGATGGCGCTGCCGCCAGTGCCGATTTTCACATCCTTGCCGCCGAGGGTCAGGCTGCCGCCGCCGGTACTGAGCGCCGCGTCGACCAGCACACTGCCGCTGCCGCTGGCATACGGCGCCACGTTCGCGTTGAGCAAGAGCGCCCCGCCCGAGGTGGCGACCGGGGCAGTAACGGTGATGTTGTTTCCCGCTTCGATCGACAGGCTGCCCGAGGTGCCGCCCGGACGCGTGAGCGCGCCATTGACCAGCACATCGTGGCGCGCCTGGATGACGATATTGGCGGCGCTCCCCGCACCGTCGAGCTTGGACGAGTCGATGAAGGTCATGGTATCGGCCGGCGTATCGGTGAACTGGTCGACCGTGTCCAGCAGGTCGGTGCTGCCGTTGGCGCCGATGGTCACGTCGTACGGGTCGAGCAGCCAGGTGCCGCGCTGGCCGGCGTCCACCCGCAAGCCGTTCACATCCAGGTAATGGCCGGAGGTTTCCACCATGGCGCCCTGGCCGCCGCTTGCCGAAATGGTGCCGTAGGCGCGCGTGGCGCCATCCGACCACAGCACCACGGTGCCGCCCGCGCCGCCGCCGCTGTCGGCGCGGATCGACGCCGCCTTGCCCATCACGGTCTGGCGCGCATTGCGCACCAGCGCATTGTTGCCCTGGTAGCCGCCGCCGACCAGCACCGTGCCGCCGGCGGTCGCGCCGCTGGCGTCGATGCGGGCGTCGCCGGTAAGGCCGACCCGCTCGCCCTGCACGCTGATCGCGCCGCCCTCCCCGGCGCCGGTGACGCTGCTCACGCTGCCGCCTTCGAGCAGCGCATCGGCGCTGGCCCTGAACACGATCTTGCCGTTGGCGCCGACCTGGGCGCTGTTGGCGCTGACCAGCCCGCGCTGCCTGACCAGCGCGCCGTAAATGCCGATCTTGCCGCCCTGGGCAATCAGCTGCCCCAGGTTCAGCGCGGCGTCGGCCGGGCTCGAGACCACCACATGCAGGTCGGGATTGCCCGAATCGACCAGTTGCACGCTATGCCCGGCCGCCAGCACCACGGCGCCCTGCGGCGAGGTGATGATGCCGCTGTTTTCCACGTTCGGCGCGATCAGGAACACGGTGCCGCCCGATGGCGTGGTGATCGCACCCTGGTTGACGATGCCGGCGGCCGTGGCCGGACCGTTGAAATTGAGCCTGCCGGACAGGAAGTCGGCATTCGTCAGATTCAGGGTCGAGGCGCTCAATCCATGGACATCGATGCGCGCGTCGCGTCCGAACAGGATGCCGTTCGGATTGATCAGGAATACCTGCCCGTTCGATTGCAGCGCGCCCAGGATGCGGCTTGGATCTTGCCCGGTGATGCGGTTCAGCACCGCGCTGCGCGCATCCTGCTGGATGAAGCGGGTGATGTCGCCCGCCGCCACCGAAAAGCTCTGCCAGTTGATGATGGTGTTCGGCGTGTTGGTGATCGAAAAGACGTGTCCCTGCTGGACAAAGGTGGCCTGCCCGGCCACCACCTGCGGCGCCCCCGGCGCGGCGACGGCGCCGCCGAAGGCCAGCAGCAAGGGCAGGCAAAGACGCTTCAGCAAGCGCGGGCGGAAATTCTGGGTGTTCATTCGGTTCACCTTTAGTAAGCCAGGCCCACACGCACATGGACTTTGTTCTTGCCGGCCACGGCGGCGTCGCGCCGCAGCACATGGCCGTAATCGATCTGCACGTCGAGCGACTTGCCCATCGAAAAGCGCCAGCCCGCGCCAGCGCTCGACAAGGTGGCGCGCGCCGCTTCACCGGGCAATACCGCGCGGCGCCGCCCGTGGGCCGCGTCGACGAAGGCCAGCACGCGGCACTGCCAGTGCTGGCGCGCCGCGCACCAGTTGGGACTGTACAGCTCCAGGTTGGCCAGCACGCCTGAATCGGTGGAGACGGCGCGCTCGTCGACCCCGCGCACCGAGGACGCGCCACCGGCACCGAACTGCTCGCCCGGCACCAGGGCGTCGCCGCTCGCCTGGCCGCTCACCGCGGCGCGCCCTTGCCAGTCGCCGCCGAAGGCGCGCTGCCAGCCGGCCGCGAAGCGCGCGATGCTGTAGCCGGCCGTGGCGCCGGAGCGGGCACGCGCAAAGTCGGCGCTGCCGCCCCGGCTGCCGCCTGGCACGTTGCGCACCACGCCGAGCGAGAAGCTCGCTTGTCCGCCGGCCAGCGCCATGCTGGCCAGATAGGTTGCGCTGAGCGGATGGACAGTGACCTCGTTGCCGACATCCTGGCCGGCCAGCAGCACGCTGTTCTTGTAGGCCTTGTGGTCGACGCCGAACACCAGGCGCGGATCGAGCCCGCCGCGCCGCGCCAGCGTGCGGTTGTAGCGCAGCCCGGCCACCGTGCCCTTGCCGCTCACGGCCAGGTTGAAGATGCCGGCCGTGACGGCGCCCGAATCGATGTCCGAATAGCTGGCGTACAGGTCGAGCGAGTCGCCCAGCTGGTACAGCGGAATGTGATATCCGGCGCCGTACACGCTGACCTTGCCGGGTTCCTCGACCGTGGTGGTGTACTGCAGGCTGCCGACATGGTCCCGCCCCCACAGGTTGGCGTGCTGCAGCACCACGCCGGCGTGGGTGTTGCCGGTCGGCCCGGTGCCGCTGTTGTCGAGGTTGAGCGCGACGGTCCAGGGTTTGCTGTCGCTCACCAGCAGGCGCGCATCGAGTTCATCGTCGGCGCTGCCGGTTTGCAGGTTCAGGCTGATTTTGCGCGCCGGGTTCTGGTTGGCCATGCGCAGATTGGCCGAAACCCGGTCCAGGTCGGGGGTGGCGCCCGCTTGCAGGGCCGGCACGGCGCGCCGCACATTGGTGTCGTCGACCACGGTGTTGCCGGACACCAGAATGCGGCCGATGCGGGTTTGCACCACGTCCAGGCGCACCACGCCGCGATTGAGTTCCTGCTCGGGCAACTGGACCGTGACGACCTGGTAGCCGCGCTGGTGGTACAGCGCTTCGAGCGCTTCGAGCGCGCGCTGCACGTCGCCAAAATCGCGCCCGCCGCCGGTATGGGCGCGCAGCGCGGCGTCGATCTCGCCCGCGCCGAGCAGGGTATTGCCGGCCACCTCGTAGCGCAGGATGTCGAAGCGGATCGGGTCCGGTACGGGCGGCTCGATCCCCCAGGCGGCCCCGACCGCAGCCGCCAACGCGGCGCCGCAGGCAAGGCGGGCAAATGGTCTAGTCATCGATCAGCTCCACGGTAGGTGCTTGTCATGGCGTACACAGTTTCACCGAGTGTAATCGGGCGCCGTCGCGCGGGTGATGAATTCCAATCGTGCCGGACAGAATTTTGCAAAGCGTTGTTTGGCGGAGTCAGCGCGCGCCACGATTGTGGCCATGAGGAAATTGCTGGGCGCCGGGCCGGCCATCAAAACGTGCAGCCATGCTCAAGCAAAAGGGCTATGATCGAGCGTAGTACAGCGTGCGCGACGCGCTCCGGCGGGCGCCGCCCCGGCATCGCATAGAACTGAACCAGCCGAAAGCGAACATTCATGAATCCAGCGGCAAGCGGCAAGCACGAAAGCGGGCACCAGGACACGGGCGCACGCCTGGACTTTTCCAAAAAACTACAAGCGGTGACAAACAAGATCCACGCCACCGCCAATCTCGATGAAATCATGCTCGACCTGGGGATGGAATTTTGCGACCTGTTCGACTGCGACCGCTTCACCCTGTACGCGGTCAATCCCGAGAATGACCATATCGTCTCCAAGGTCAAGACCGGCCTGACCACCTTCCGCGAACTGCGGCTGTCGATTTCGCCGAGCAGCATCGCCGGCTTCGTGGCGATGAGCCGCAAGACGCTCAATATCGCCGACGCTTACGACGAAGAAGAACTGCGACGCCTGGCGCCCGGCCTGCACTTCCAGCGCGGCGTGGACCAGCGCACCGGCTACCGCACGCACCAGATGCTGGTGGCGCCGCTGCTGTCGGTGCAGTCGAACGACCTGCTCGGCGTGATCCAGTTCATCAACAACCGTCAGGGTGTGGCGTTTTCCGCCATCGCCGAGGAAGGCGTGCGCGACCTGTGCGAGACTTTGTCGGTGGCATTCAGCCAGCGCCTGAAGCCACCGCAAACGGTGCGTACCAAATACGCCGGCCTGGTGCACGACGCGGTGCTGGCAGCGCCCGAACTGGAACTGGCCACGCGCTCGGCGCGCAAGAAGAATCTCGATATCGAAGACGTGCTGCTGCACGAATTCCAGGTGCGGGCGGCGGCCATCGGGGCTTCGCTGGCGAAGTTCTTCGCCACGCCCTACGAGCCGTACAAGGCGGAGCGCGTCAAGCCAGGCGAACTGCTCAAGAACCTCAAGGCCCAGTACGTGGAAGAAAACCAGTGGCTGCCGCTGGAAGACAGCGCCGACGGCCTGGTGGTAATGGCGCTCGACCCGGAACGGATCCACGCCAGCCGCGTCGTCAATCAGATTTTTCCCAAGGCGAAGGTGGTGTACCGGGTCACGACGCGGGAGGAATTCCGCCGTACCGCCGAGCAGTTCTTCGGCGCCGCCGGCGACGCCGGCGCCGGCTCGGTGGGCGAACTGCTCTCAGGCATGGAACACGACGAGGACGAGGGGGAAGGCAGCTACGAGGTCCCGGCCGCTGTCGAAAACGAACTGGTCAAGCTGCTCAACAAGATCATCATGGACGCCTATCGCCAGGGCGTCTCCGACATCCATATCGAGCCGCTGCCGGGCAAGGGCAAGACCGCCATCCGCTTTCGCAAGGACGGCACGCTGGTACCCTACATCGACATTCCGGCCAGTTACCGCAATGCCCTGGTGGCGCGCGTGAAAATCATGTGCGACCTCGACATTTCAGAGCGCCGCAAGCCGCAGGATGGCAAGATCAAGTTCAAGAAGTACGGCCCGCTCGACATCGAGCTGCGCGTGGCCACCATTCCCTCCTCCGGCGGGGTGGAGGACATCGTGATGCGGATCCTGGCGGCGGGCGAACCGATCCCGCTCGACAAACTGGGCGTGCTGCCGTTCAACCTGGAGCGCCTGCGCACGGCCATCGAAAAGCCGTACGGCCTGTTTTTTGTGTGCGGGCCGACCGGTTCCGGCAAAACCACGACCCTGCACTCGGTACTCAGCCACCTCAATACCCCGGATACCAAGATCTGGACTGCCGAAGACCCGGTCGAGATCACGCAAAAGGGCTTGCGCCAGGTGCAGGTCAACCGCAAGGCGGGGCTCGACTTCGCCACCGTGATGCGGGCCTTCCTGCGGGCCGACCCGGACGTGATCATGGTCGGCGAAATGCGCGACAAGGAAACCGTCGGCATGGGCATCGAAGCCTCGCTCACCGGCCACCTGGTGCTGGCCACCCTGCACACCAACAGTGCGCCGGAATCGATCGTGCGCCTGCTCGACATGGGCATGGACCCGTTCAACTTCGCCGACGCGCTGCTCGGCATCCTGGCGCAGCGCCTGGCCAAGCGCCTGTGCGGCTCGTGCAAACTGGCCTACCATCCCGACGCGGCCGAGGTGGACTTGCTGCTTGCCGAATATTGCAGCGAACTGCTGGCGACCGACGCCTTTGTTGCCGATCCGCACGCAAGCCGGGCGCACGTGCTGGCGGGCTGGCGCGCCCGCTACGCCAACGCGGACGGCAAGTTCACCCTGTACCGGGCAGTCGGCTGCGCCGAGTGCAACAAGGGCTATCGCGGGCGGGTCGGGCTGCACGAACTGATGCTCGGCACCGACAAGGTCAAGAAGCTCTTGCAGGAGCACAGCCGGGTGGCCGCGCTGCTGGCCGCGGCGCTGGAAGACGGCATGCTGACCTTGAAAATGGACGGCATCGAAAAAGTCCTGTCCGGCATCACCGATATCAAGATGGTGCGCCAGGTGTGCATCAAGTAAGGCCGCGCCTGACTGAGCTGAAAGGTACCTGAGGGAGTCGATTTTATCGCGGCCACGAATCCAAAGCAGGATTCGGACGCTGAAAAGCAAAACGGCCCGCAGGCCGTTTTGAGGTGTGGCCGACCTCTTTTTTCAAGAAGATCGACGCTTGTTCGGACTAAGGGCGGTGTGTAGTTCAGGCGTGAGCCGGTGGCCGTGGAATGCGAGCTGGCGCGGCAACTGCAAGCTCATTTGCAGATATTGAGCATGGGGCCTGTGCTATTGCAGTAAATTCAAGCCGAAATCGGCATCAAATGAGAGTACGGTCAGTTTGAAAAGCGAGCTTCTACAGTTATCCGCTTATCCATTTATCCTGCGAATTTCATGAAGCTCATGTGCCTTCACCACTTCATCAGATGGATTCGCAATAAATTTGAATAATTCTGATCTAGCTTCCAGATCATCAAGATTCCAAGGATTAGTTTGATTTTTGTACGCCTCGTCAGACGCAATCATTAAATCTATTCTGTCGTCCTCACTAAGAAGATACAACCTCTGTGAAAGATTAATAGTATTTAAAATGACGAAATCCATACTTTTCCAATACGATTGCCGCAAATCAAATTCTGATAAATTTTCCGCCAGCCTTAAATCTTGAAGTTTCACAAGGACTCTGGTCAATTCTTCTCTGAATATTTTATAATCAACCAAAAGCATTCGCAAATCTTTTCTTCCCCCAATTTGTTGGCGGTCGAGGAAGGCTACCAATGTAAACGGTACTGTCAACTTGCTGAACCGGGACGGCGAGTTGTAGAATTCCAGGTGAAATTGCTTCTGGTCGGGTAATACTATCCCACAAATTAGGCGTTCTTTGCGACCTGGGTGACCTCATTCCATATAGAAAATGCCTGCGTGCGGACGTGCCGGTACTGCTCCGCTTTCAAGCGGTTGCGCTGGCAGCGGAAGGCATTGTTGATCGGGCCATGCGCCGACAAAAAGCGCTGAGCTTGGCCGGCTGATTTGAAGCGGCGCATCTGTCGTTCTCGTTGCCGCGTCGGTTGATGCGAGAGTTCGGCCCGGTTGTTCAGGCCCTTGTGCTGGCGATGCTCGACACCCGGCATGATTTGCTTCTTCGCCGCAGCATAGCTCTTCAGCTTGTCGGTGATCAGCACCCGTGGTGCGTAACGCAAGCCCTTGAGGAGCTTGCGGAAAAAACGCCTTGCTGCATGTCGGTTGCGCCGACTCTGCATCAAGATATCGAGCACCTGACCGTTCTGATCGACTGCACGCCAGAGGTAATGGTGCTTGCCCTTGATTGTTAGCACCACCTCGTCGAGATGCCATTTTTCCCCGCGCTGCGGTTGACGCCGGCGAAGTTCATTGGCATAGCCCTGGCCGAACTTCAATGTCCATTGGCGGATCGTCTCGTAGGTGACGATGATGCCACGACTGGCCATCAGCTCTTCTATGTCGCGAAAACTCAGCGCGAACCGGAAGTAGAGCCATACGACATGACTGATGATTTCTGCCGGGTAGCGGAAGCCGCAGTAGAGTTGGGATTTTTTCATCCCGCGACTTTACAAAATTTTCCCCGCACCCGTAAGTTGACAGTACCCATCATTGTTCTCGCTCGCTTGTTGAGACGAGCATCGCCAAGGTCCAGTCCCGCAAACTCTTGTTCCGTCCAGCGCTGCGATACCTTGGCCAATGCGTCACCCAAAGTCAGACAGTAAACGCGATCTCGCAACAGTTTACAAGCCCCATCTACAACTCATTGAATGTTAACGATTTTCTCCATCAGGCTGGGCAGGATTGCGGACTTATGTATAACGATATGCTCCCAACCCCATTCCAAATGCGGACAATATGCTCTCAAATAACACGATACCTGAATGACAAGCAAGCGTGTGACGCGCTGTACGGTAGAAACACGCCTGAAAAAACGGGCAAAAAAAGCCCGCTGCGGGAGCGGGCTAAATCTAATTCCTGTGAGAAAGTAGAGGAGCATCATGGCGCGTCGTATCATAAAATACCAATTGCATGTCGCGATGATAGAAATATGATGACTATTCAGCCTCTGGTAAGCCTGCAAAAACCTATTTAAAATCAATCGGTTGCAGCTATCTGAAAACCGATGAAAAACGCGAAAAACCGGTTTCCCCTTATAAAAACCGCAGAAATCGAGCGTTTTCAGGCGCAGAAATCACGTAACTCATTGATTTCTAAGGGCTGAATAGTTACGAAATATGATCTATCAAATATCTTATGCCCGCTGCCGCGACGCTTCCCTTTGCATCGCCTCGCGCACGGCCGGCCTAGCCCCGATACTAGCCAGCAGCATCCTCACCTGCGGGAAGGCATCCAGGTCGACTCTGGCGACATCCGACCAGCTGAGGATGGTGTACAGATAAGCGTCGGCCACGGTAAACGTGTCCCCCAACAGGTATGGCCCACCATTGGCTAGTCGCCGCTCTACATAGTCGAGCCGGGCGGCGATGCGCGAGCGGGCCACGTCCTGCGCCTGCGTGCCGTATTCCGGGTGAAACAGCCAAGGGCTGAATGCCTTGTGCAACTCGGTGGCAATAAACCCCAGCCACGATTGCAGCTGCACCCGCGCCAGGGAGCCAGCCGGGGGCGCAAGCCTGCTGTCCGGCGCCAGGTCGGCTAGGTACTGGACAATGGCAATGCCTTCCAGCAAGATGGTGCCATCGTCCAGCTCCAGCGCGGGCACATACAGGTTCGCGTTCACCTGCGCGTAATTGGCGCCCGTTTCCGTGACGCGTGGAATCCTGCGAATGTCAACTCTTTCCAGTTCCAGTTCGATGCCCGCCTCGATGGCCACGATGTGTGGCGACAAGGAACAAGTTCCCGTTGCGAAATATAGTTTCATGATGTGCTCCTCGAAAAATTTACACTGACGCCGGATCGCCCTTCTCCACGTCGATGCCATATCTGGCGATGGCCACGCCCACTTGGCTGCGCGGCAATTGTCCTGCATCGGCCAACGCCATCAGGGCGGCCAGCACAATGAAATGGCGGTCCACTTCAAAGAACGTGCGCAAGGATTCGCGCGTATCGGAGCGTCCGAAACCATCCGTGCCCAAGGCGATGAAACGCCGGTCCGTCACGAACGGGCGCACCTGGTCGGCCACGATCTTCATGTAGTCGGTGGCGATCACAACCGGGCCTGGCCGGCCAGCCAAGCATTGCCCAATATATGGCACGCGAGGCGCGCTGTCCGGATGCAGCATGTTCCAGCGCTCCACGGCCAAGCCATCGCGCCGCACTTCCGTCAAGCTGGTGGCGCTCCAGACGTCGGCCACCACGCCAAAATCCTGCTGCAGCAGCGCAGCAGCGGCCAGCACCTCGCGCAGGATGGAACCGCTCCCCATCAGTTGCACGCGCGGCGCGGCTGCTTCCGGGCTCTGCTGTAGTAGATAAAGGCCCTGCAAGATGCCTTTCTCGGCCCCTTCCGGCATGGCCGGGTGGGGATAATTTTCGTTAAGCAAGGTAACGTAATAAAAAATATCTTCCTGCTCGGAAAACATGCGGCGCATGCCATCGTGGATGATGACAGCCAGCTCATACGCGAACGTGGGATCGTACGAGATGCAATTGGGAATCACGGATGACAAGACATGGCTGTGGCCATCGTCATGCTGAAGTCCTTCGCCCATCAGCGTCGTGCGTCCCGAGGTGGCGCCCAGCAGGAAGCCGCGCGTGCGGGCATCGGCGGCTGCCCAGGCCAGGTCGCCCACGCGCTGCAAGCCGAACATCGAATAAAAGATGTAGAACGGGATGGTCGCCAGGCCATGGTTGCTGTAAGACGTGCCGGCCGCGATCCACGAGGAAATCGCACCCGATTCGTTGATGCCCTCCTGCAGTATCTGCCCATCCTTGGCTTCCTTGTAATAGCTGAGCTGGCCCGCATCCTGCGGCGTGTACAGCTGGCCCAGGTAGGAATGGATGCCGATCTGACGGAACAGGCCCTCCATGCCGAAGGTGCGCGATTCGTCCGGCACGATGGGCACGATGATCTTGCTTAAAGCGGGGTCTTTCAGCAGGGTGCCCAGGATGCGCACGAAGGCCATGGTGGTGGACGCGCCCCGTTCGCCGGTATCCTTGAGCTGGGTGGCAAATGTGGACAGCGGCGGTATGGGCAGCGGCGCCACCTTGCTGATGCGGGCGGGAATGTAGCCGCCCAGCTGCGCCCGGCGCGCGGCGAAGTAGCGCGCCTCCTCGCTGTCCGGCGCCGGTTTCAAATACGGCATCTCTTCCAGCTGCGCATCGCTGACGGGCAGCGCGAAGCGGTCGCGGAAGGCGCGCACGGAGTCGGCGCTCATCTTTTTCAGTTGATGGTTGATGTTCTGCCCTTCGCCCGCCTCGCCCATGCCGAAGCCCTTGACGGTTTTCGCCAGGATCACGGTGGGACGCCCCGGCGTGCGCATGGCTTCCTCGTAAGCTGCGTGGACTTTTTCGGGATCGTGGCCGCCGCGCGTCAGTTGCCAGATGTCGTCGTCCGTCATGTGCGCCACCAGCTCCAGCAGTTCCGGATACTTGCCAAAGAAATGCTCGCGCACATACGCGCCATTCTGCGATTTGAAAGTCTGGTAATCGCCATCCACGCATTCCATCATGCGCTGAAGCAACAAGCCGCTCGTGTCGCTCTGTAATAAAGCATCCCAGCCGGTGCCCCAGATGACCTTGATGACATGCCAGCCCGCCGCGCGGAAGGTGCCCTCCAGTTCTTGGATGACCTTGCTGTTGCCGCGCACGGGACCATCCAGGCGCTGCAAGTTGCAGTTGACGACAAAAATCAGGTTATCGAGGCGCTCGCGGCCGCCCAGGGAAATGGCGGCCAGGGACTCTGGCTGGTCCATCTCACCATCCCCGAGGAAAGCCCACACTTTGCGACCCTGGTGTGGCTTTAAGTCGCGGTACTCGAGATAACGCATGAAACGGGCTTGATAGGCGGCCGTCAGCGGGCCCAGTCCCATCGATACCGTGGGGAATTGCCAGAAATCGGGCATCAGGCGAGGGTGCGGATACGATGACAGGCCCTCGCGGCCCGCTTCGCGGCGGTAATTGTCCAGTTGCGCTTCCGTGATGCGGCCCTCCAGGTAGGCGCGGCCATAGATGCCAGGCGCGGAATGGCCCTGGATATAGACTAGGTCGCCGGCAAACTGGTCCGTATAGCCACGGAAGAAATGGCTAAAACCCACGTCGTACAGCACGGCCGCCGACTGATAGGTGGCGATGTGGCCGCCCACGTTCGAGTGTTTGGCTGCGCGCAGCACCATCACCATGGCGTTCCAGCGGATGTAGGCATTTAGGCGGCGCTCGATTGCCAGGTCACCCGGGTAAGCGGGCTGGCGCGCCGTGGCGATGCTGTTGGTATAGGCGGTGGTGACGCGGCCGTGCATGCCGCCGTGCTGCGCGGCGTCAATATCGACCAGGCGGTCGAGCAGGTAGTGGGCGCGCGGGCGCCCTTCTACGGCGACGACGGCCTGCATCGCCTCCAGCCATTCTTTGGTTTCCTGCGGATCGATATCGGGTACAGCGAGGGATGAGGTCATGGGAGTGTCCTTGGGGTGGGCATTCATCGTTATTATCGATTGCTATTGCAATCATTGCATTTGCAATCGCTATGCCGGCCATTGTATAGCGCTATAATTGCATTTGCAACCGTGACTGATTTGGAGGGATACCGATGTCTGAAACTGCGCCCGAAATTGGATCGGCACCTGCGCCCGACCTGTGGTTTTCGTTCGTGCGCACGCACCGCTTGATGATCCGCGAGATCGAACGTCGGCTGGCGGCGGCAAACCTGCCCGTATATGCGTGGTATGACGTGCTGTGGGGACTCGAAAGCGGCCCAGCCGGTTCGCGCCGCATGCACGAACTGGCAGACGCATTGGCCATCGAACGCTACAACCTCACGCGCCTGGTAGACAAACTGGAAACGGACCGGCTGGTGACACGCACGCGCTCGATGGAGGATGGGCGCGCCGCCTTTGTTTCCATCACGGAAGATGGGAAAATCCTGCGCAAGCAAATGTGGGCCGTGTACCAGGCCACAGTGGCCGACCTGTTCCTGTTGCAGTTCAGCAGTGCTGAGCAACAGGACTTCAGCGCGGCTCTCGCCCTCGCTGCCGAAGCGGCACGGGCTGCCGGCCAGAGCAAGCGTCAGGCCAAGGCGTAGCGCCTCAGCGCGTATTGCACGAACGGCGCGGGCAACGCTCCGTCGTCGACCAGTGCCTTGAGCGCGGTAACGGCGATCCACGGCGCGCTGATGTCCATTGCTGTATCGGCGCCGACGGCGCTGAAACGTCCGCGTACAAAGCCTCCGATCTGCCCCGCGATGTGCTGCGCATAGCCCGTCACTGCAATCACGGGGGCACTGCTGCCGTCGAGGCAGCGCTGTATGTGGGATGCTCTTGGCGTGGCGCTAGGATGGAACAGATTCCACTGCTCCACCGCCAGTGCTTCGCGCGCCAGGCGCGTGTAGCTGGGACAACTCCATACTTCCGCGCTAATGTTCCAGTCCTCCCACAGCAAGCGCGCCGCTTCCATCACGAGCGCCAGTGCCCTGCCCGCGCTGCACAATCGCAACTGGTATGGCCCAGGACTAGTGGGCGGCAAGCGGTACATGCCTAGGGCGGCGGCGGCGGCATCGCCAGCCGATAAAGGCGGCATTGCCAGTCCATCCTCATCGTGCATGGCTAGGTAGTAATAGCCGGGCTGCTGGTCAACATACAACGTTGCCAGGGCCGAGCACACGATGGCGCGCACCTCCTCGCCGCTGGCCGGGTCAAACGGCGTGCAAATGTGCTGCGTGGCCAGCCATGCCGGCAGCACCGGCTGCACGCCTTTGGGCCAGCGCGAACCTTGCGTTTCTGCATCATTGCAGACGATGCCACGTTCGCCCGCATCGACCAGCACGCCACGCAGCGCGGCCAGCGATTCAAGGCGGCACAGGTACAGCAGCGGTATCTCTGCACCATATCGCAGCGGCCATGCACTGGCACAGGCCGGCACATCCCAGGCATCGCCCTGCTTCTTAGGCACAGAGGCACGCACGATGCGGATGGTGTCCGCTGATTCTGCGCCCTGCTGCAAGCTACTCACCATGGCACCCAGCGCACGTCGCGGCGAAGCGAGCAGTGGCGGTAAACCGGGTGTCGCCGCCAATGCAGCCAGGCAGGCGCTGGCGGCGCTGCGCGCCAGGCAGCTAGGCACCGGAGGAAATGTGGGGGGCATATGCATGGAAGCTCCTGTCTCGGTAGTGATTGCGCATGGCAGACTTTGCCTATACGATTGCAACTGCAATGATTGTAATTGCAATTAACTGGTCAATCAAGGACAGACGGCGCTGGCATATCGAATATGAAGGGTGGTAAATGACATTGAATAGGCATGAAACTGTGCGCATGGCGTATGCCGTGAAATTGACGAATGCGCAGATCGAGGCGGCCAGGCAGCTGTACGCTGCCCATTTCGGCGACGCCAACAACCCGCAGGCGCTGGCCGCCATCATCGAAGCACTGGCGCGCAACTACAGCTCGGCCGTGGCGGCGCATATGCTGTAATGCACTACACCAGAAAATCGGGCAAAAAAAGCCAGCTACCGGAGCGGGCCAAATCTAATTCCTATGAGGAAGTAGAGGAGACAAATACTTGATGCCGCGTCGCAGCATATTTACCCAATTACATGGTGTGATGATAAAAGTATATTTCATCTACATTTGAGCCATGCCTGCGATCTCAAACTCGATACGGGAAAGGCGCTACATACGCATCTGCTCATTAGTACAAACCGTTTCATGCTTTCCTAGAACAAACCAAATTCACAAATATGACGGTCATCATTATATGATGATCGTCATATTATTGTGCAATCAGCCGCCGTCATGTTTTTACCGACCTGCCTTTCACTAACGACGGGCAACCACTCAAGGACTACTTATAAGTAAAGATATCTTCATCTGTGCACCCGTTCGCAGCGCGATCGGCAGCTTCGGCGGTTCGTTGAGGGACACGCTCACCAGCGCGCTCTGCGCCCACGCTATCGCAGCCACGGACGTGGGCATGGTCAGGGCTGATCCACTCGGTGGTGGTGGTCGGCGCGCTCTGGTCGCGGTTGTTTTTCAGGATGTCGTTCACATGGCGGTACTAGCAGGCACCGATCTGCAGGGCCAGCATGCAGGCGGCTTCGAGCCGCACTTTGCCGTAGCGCTTGGCCAGCGACAGCAGTCCCAGGCAGGCGCGGTAGCCGTGTTGGTTCTGTCGCATTAGCGGAGCCGTCATAGGGATCGTGTAAACTTTGACCACCAAAAATCTGGACGAGCTGGCATGCTTAACTTCAAAGGAATGCGTTTTCCGATCGACGTCATCCTGGTCTGCATCCGCTGATATGTGGCCTACCCGCTGAGCTACCGACACCCCGAAGAGATGATGGAAGAGCGCGGTGTGTCGGTCGACCATTCGTCGATCAACCGTTGGGCGATTCGTTTCCTGCCGCTCATCGAGAAGATGGCCCGGAAACACAAGCGCCCGGTCGGCGGCAGTTGGCGTATGGATGAGACGTACATCAAGGTCAAGGGCGTCTGGAAATACCTCTACCGCGCTGTCGACAAGCAGGGAACAACCGTCGACTTCCTGCTGACAGCCAAGCGCGACATGGCTGCGGTGAAGCGCTTCTTCGACAAGGCTATGAGAGCGAACGGCGATCCGGACAAGGTCGCGATGGACAAGAGCGGCGCCAACAAGGCGGCGATCAATGCGATCAACGCCGGCCGCGACGTGCCGATCCTGGTGCGCCAAATCAAATACCTCAACAACATCGTCGAGCAGGACCATCGCGCCATCAAGCGAATGACCAAGCCGATGCTCAACTTCAAATCGTTCCGGTTTGCCGGTTCCGTGCTCGCCGGCATCGAGCTGATGCACATGATTCGAAAGGGTCAGTTCGCCGTCGATGACGCTTCGCCCATGTCATTCTCCGACCAGTTTTATGCGTTGGCAGGACAAGTCCGTCCAGTGTAAGCCGGAGTCATGCTCAGCCCGAAAAAATCCGTGCTGGACTCAACAACGCGACAGAACCTTGTTTCTACCATCGTTCCTTCGCATACCATCAATCCTGGGGCCGCCCGTTGATCGTTTCGACGATTGTGTGTGTGAGCTCCTTCTTCTCCAGCAAGCGGCGAGATTTCAACAGCGCCGTCACGTTAGGCACCTGCTCGCGATTAAGGTCGATACCGGGCAAGCAAAGAATCGCCTTGTGGTCATTGGACTTCCTCCGGTTCGGTATACAAATCTAGACTTCACATTGAGGCGCGTTCGAACGCCTTTGGGCTAAGATGGCTGTGGCGCCTAGTTCGATTGTAAAAAATTTAGATGTAGCCGAAGATGAGGTATTTGATTTGGCGCACCAGGATCGGCACGTCGCGGCCGGCGTTGATCGCATCGATCGCCGCCTTGTTGGCGCCGCTCTTGTCCATCGCCACCTTGTCCGGATCGCCGTTCGCTCTTATGGCCTTGTCGAAGAAGCGCTTCGCCGCAGCCATGTCGCGCTTGGCTTTCAGCAGGAAGTCGACGGTTGTTCCCTGCTTGTCGACAGCGCGGTAGAGGTATTTCCAGACGCCCTTGATCTTGATGTACATCTCACCCATACGCCAACTGCCGCCGACCAGGCGCTTGTGTTTCCGGGCCATCTTCTCGATGAGCGGCAGGAAACGAATCGCCCAACGGCTGATCGACGAATGGTCGACCAACACGCCGCGCTCTTCCATCATCTCTTCGAGGTGTCGGTAGCTCAGCGGGTCTTGACAGGTAGGCCATATACCAGCGGATGCAGACCAGGATGACGTCGATCGGAAAACGCATTCCTTTGAAGTTAAGCATGCCAATTCGTCCAGATTTTTGGTCGTCAAAGTTTACACGATCCCTATGACGGCTCCGCTAATGCGACAGAACCCGCCCGAAGTGGCTGTACGCAAAATAGGTAGTTTGCCCATCACTGGCAAAGCAGATGTACTTACCGGTTACTTTGTTTGGAAATTGTTCAAGTTACATATCAAAAATAGCTAATGAAAAAGATGAGCAATTAAATTTCTTCGCCAATGCCTTATCGAAAAACTTAGATAAAAAAACGGATATCCCTTTTCCGGTTCATCGCTTTCATGAATTACATCTACCGGCTATTTTACTGGCAGACGATCAGCCCTTGAATATTCATACTTTTAAAATTGGAGACGATGCCATCACAGGTTCGGCATTTAATCCGAAAACGCACATGAAAGTGTTTTTCAATATACAGCAATTATTATATACTCAAGGCAAGTATACCAGTTTTAAACAACATTGCTTCGCAGACCCCTTATGATTAAATGCAATTTATTTTACGCATTCGTGTGACGCATAAGATAGCGACAAATGTGCGCTTCAAATAAGTCTATACCAATATAATTAAACGGTTCCTAAGAGCCGGTCTAAATCCAAGTAATCCCTCGACCATGACCCATCCCTGACTCAACAGTTCAGTCAGCAAGAGCCTAGGGTCTGTCTGACAGAACTACATGGGTATGTAAAAGTCTAAGGGCGATCAGTTGAACGATTGTCCGAACACCATGGGTCGAACAGATTTATCCGAACTGAATCGCCCCGGAATTCAAGGAGGCCTTTTCGCGTGAGTCAGGCTGTCATGGCCCCTCGGTTAGTTCTCGATAGTAGTTTGCCTCAGCTTCAGCCGGCGGTATATAGCCGAGTGGTTCGAGCAAGCGGTGATGATTGAACCAGGACACCCACCCCAACGTGGCCAGTTCAACGGCCTCGCGCGTCTTCCAGGGAGCACGGCGATGTATCAGTTCTGCCTTGTAAAGACCGTTGATCGTTTCGGCCAGTGCGTTGTCGTAGCTGTCGCCCTTGCTGCCCACAGAGGGTTCCACACCGGCTTCAGCCAAGCGCTCGCTATAGCGGATGGAGACGTATTGCGAACCCCGGTCGCCATGATGAATCAAGGCCTCGTCCCGTTCAGGTTGACGGTCATAGAGCGCCTGTTCCAAGGCATCCCGGACGAACTCGGTCCACATCGAACTGCTGACGCGCCAGCCCACGATGCGCCGTGCGAACACGTCAATCACGAAAGCCACATAAACGAAACCCTGCCAGGTCGAGACGTAGGTGAAGTCGCTCACCCAGAGCTGGTGTGGTCGTTGTGCCTTGAAATGTCGATTGACCCGGTCGAGCGGGCAAGGTGCGGCTGCATTGCCCATCGTGGTCCGAACAACTTTGCCCCGCATCACCCCGCGCATGCCGGCACGGCGCATCAAGCGCTCAACCGTACAGCGGGCAACGTCAGTGCCTTCGCGCCGCAGTTGCCGCCAGACTTTATCCGCCCCGTAGACCTGCATGTTGGCATGCCAGACGCGTTCAATTTCCGGCGTCAGTTCCTCATCGATCCTTGCCCGTCGGCAGCGCAAGTTCGGGTCACGCCGCTGCGCGGCATAACGCCAGTAGCCGGACGGGGCGACCTGCAACACTTTGCAGATCGACTCGACCCCGTAAGCATGGCGGTTCTGGTCGATAAAATCCCTCACGATTTGAAGCGGCGGCCGAGCTCCACCTGGGCGAAAAACGCCCTAGGAGTCTGCGCGGCAGACAGTTTTTTCGCTGAGCATGCCAGGCGCGTCTTCGCCGCCGTCGATAGCGATTCACTTTCGCGTGCGAAAGTCGAATGAAATAGAAGCTTCCGGCCTCGAATTGGGC
>NZ_VVIW01000032.1 GCF_011682045.1 Massilia aquatica
AGCGGCCGCGCCGGCCGCGCCGGCGGCGCCGGGCGCACGTGCTGGCGCGCCGGCAGGCGCGCCGGCCAGGCTGCGCCGGCCCCGGCTTTTTCGAGCGCGAACGCCCCCGGTGCGCGCAGCGCCGCAAAGCCGTTGCGGCAGAAGGCCGGCACTTCGGCGTAGCCGGCGAACAGGATGCCGTCGCCGGCGAGCAGGCGTGACAGGCTGGCGATGGCCGTCGCCACGGTCGGGTCGTCGAAGTAGATCAGCAGGTTGCGGCAAAAGATGACGTCGTAGTAGCCCGGCCGGCTGCAAAAGGCCGGATCGAGAATGTTGGCATGGTTGAAGCTCACCTGGCCGCGGATCTCTTCGCAGATCTGGTATTCGGCGTCCACCGCCGTAAAAAAGCGCTCGCGAAAATCGAGGTGGCGTCCGCGAAAGGCGTTGCGGGTGTAGCGGCCGGCGCGCGCGCGCGCCAGCGCCACCTGCGACAGGTCGACCGCGTCGATGGCGACGTCGGCGCTGGCCACGCCGGCGCTGTGCAGCGACATGGCCATCGAGTACGGCTCTTCGCCGCCCGCGCACGGCACCGACAGGATGCGCAGCGGGCGCGCGCCGCCCGCCTTCAGGCGCCGCACGATGAAGGCGGTGGCCGCAACAAACGCTTCTGCATCGCGGAACATCCATGATTCCGGCACCACCACCAGTTCGGTCAGGGCCGACAATTCGTGCGCGCTGGTGGCGAGCAGGCGTTCGTAGGCCAGCGCGTCGGCCAGCGGAAGCGCCTGCATGCGCCGTTCGACGGCGCGCCCGACCACGGTCTCGGTCAGGTTCAGCCCCGTTGCTTGCTGGAGGCGGTCGCGCGCCTTCATGGCGCCGCTCCCGCGTTGCAAAACAGCAGGGCGCGCACGTCGGGCGCGAGCAGTTGCTCGATGCCGACCAGTTGCAGCATGCCGGCGGCCGCCGCCGCCACCTGGCCGAGGAAAGGCGCGCCGCCCACGCCGGCATCGCGCAAGGCCGCGCCATCGACGCTGTCGACCCCGACCACATGCTCGGCCAGCAGTCCGAGCGGGCGGGTGGCGCCCTCGCCGGCCGGGTAATCGACCAGGATGATGCGCGAGTCGTACCACAGCTGCGCGGGCGCCACCCCGGCCAGGCTGGACAGGTCGATCACCGGCACCGGTTCGCCATGCAGGTCGAGCAGGCCGGCCACCCAGGCCGGAGCGAGCGGAATGGCTTTCAGGGCGGCGGCCGGCACCACCCGCGCCACCGCCCACAAGGGCAGGGCGTAGCGGTCGGCGCCGATGTGAAAGACCATCACTTTCATCGACCCGCTCCTCAGGCGTTGACCGAGAAGGTGGCCACCGACGATTGCAGGTCGCTGGCGGCGTACTGCAACTGATGCACCGCTTCGCTGGTAGCCTTGAGCGATTCGACGGTCTGCTGGGTGGCGTCGTTCAACTGCATCATGGTGTCGGAAATTTGCGAGGCGCCCACCGCCTGCGACTGCATCCCTTGCAGCACCAGGTCGAACTGGGGCGCGAGCTTTTGCACCTGGTCCATCACGGTCGAGAGCTGTTCGCCCACCTGGCGCACTTCGCCCACGCTGCGCCGGATCTCTTCGGAAAATTTGTCCATGCCCATCACGCTGGCCGATACCGCCGACTGCATTTCTTTTAACATCTGCTCGATGTCCCAGGTCGACACCGAGGTCTGGTCGGCCAGGCGCCGGATTTCGGTGGCCACCACCGAGAAACCGCGCCCGGCGTCGCCGGCTTTCTCGGCTTCGATGGCGGCGTTGAGCGAGAGGATGTTGGTCTGGTCGGCCACCTTGGTGATCGTGATCAGGACGCTGTTGATGTTGCTGGCCTTTTCCGACAGCGCGGCCAGCTTGGCGTTGATCGAATCGGTGGCCGAGACCATGTGCTGCATGGTGCTGTCCATGCGCTTCAGGTTTTGCTGGGCGTCGGCGGTGGCGCTGGTGGTGTAGTCGGCCACCGCGGTGGCGTCTTCCATGGTCTTGAGCAGCTGGGTGGTGTTGGCCGAGATTTCCTTGGTGGTCGAGAGGATTTCGATGCTGGTCTGGGCCTGTTCGATGCCGGTCGCTTCCTGCTGCTTGGCCGAGGCGGCGATTTCGGTGGCCGAGGTGGTGACCTGGATGCCGGCCTTTTGCACGTTGTTGAGCAGGATGCGCAGGTTGCCGACCATGGTCTTCAAGCCGTCGCCCATGCGGCCGATGGCGTCGCTGCCGGTAATCGTCACGGTGCCGGTCAGGTCGCCGATGGCGGCCTTGGAGACCACGTCGAGCAGGGCGTCGACATTGGCGCGCAGGGCATTCGTGGCGGCCGCCTCGTTGGCCTGGCCGTCCTGGATCGATTGGGCCATGCGGTTGAATTCCTCGGTGACCTTGCCCAGTTCATCGCGCGACACCACGGCCGCGCGCGCCGACTGCTGGCCGGCGGCGATTCTACCGACTGCCTCGGTCAGGTTGTTGAGGGGATTGAGCAGCGCGCGTGCCAGCATCCAGGCCACGATCGAGGCCAGCGCCACGCACACCGCGCCGCCCAGGCTGAGCAACAGCGACATGGTTTGCTGCAGTTGCGCGGATGCGGATGTGCGCGCCGCCAGCAGGGCGTTTTCCTCCTCGGCGATCTGGGCGATCATGTTGCGCACTTCGCTCACGGTCTGGAAACCGCTGTTGAGTTCGGGCCAGCGGGTGATTTGCTCGGTCGCGTCGGCGGCCTTGCCCAGCGCGCGGCGCTTGGCGACCAGGGGCCGGATGACGGTCTTGAGCCAGTTGGCGGTCATGTCGTCGAGCTTGTGGATGCGGGCGTTCTGGGCCGGATTGTCGCTGGTCAGGCGGATGGCGCGCTGTACGTTGTTCAGCAACGCTTTTTCTTCGTCGATCTGGGGTGTGAGGAAGCGTTCGTCGCCGGTCAGCAAGAAGCCGCGCGTCTCGGCCTGGATTTCCAGCACGCTGGTGGCGATTTTGTTGGTTTCGAGCAGCACTTCCAGGGTATGCCGGTCCCAGCGATTGGCGTCCGACATCTTGGAGAAATTGTTATAGGCCAGGATCAGCAGCGCAAGGATGATGGCGACGATGCCGCCGAAGCCGAGAAACAGCTTGTTCTTGATGCTCAGGTCTTTAAACATGGATGTCTCCGGGTACGATGTTGTTCTCTATAAATGTAACATCGTTGAGGCAGGGAACGGGACATTTCGCTGTGTGGAACGAGAACTTTTTCTGTTCGGGGCCCTTTGATTCGCCCAAAAACGTCGTCCCCGCGAAAAGGCGGGGACGACGGGTCACTGGCTGGTGGTTTTAGCTAAGCTTACTGCCCGCGCTTTTCGCGCGCCACCGCGGCGATGCGCATGCGCAGGGCGTTGAGCTTGATGAAACCGCCGGCGTCGGCCTGGTTGTAGGCGCCGCCATCTTCGTCAAACGTGGCGATGTTCATGTCGAACAGCGAATCGGTCTTCGAATCGCGCGAGACCACGATCACATTGCCCTTGTACAGCTTCATGCGAACCCAGCCGTTGACGGTTTGCTGGGTGTGGTCGATCAGGGTCTGCAGCGCGACGCGCTCCGGCGCCCACCAGTAGCCGTTGTAGATCATCGAGGCGTAGCGCGGCATCAGGTCATCTTTCAGGTGGGCCACTTCGCGGTCCAGGGTGATCGATTCGATGGCACGGTGGCCGCGCAGCATGATGGTGCCGCCCGGGGTTTCGTAGCAGCCGCGCGACTTCATGCCGACGTAGCGGTTTTCGACCAGGTCGAGGCGGCCGATGCCGTGCTTGCCGCCCAGGCGATTGAGTTCGGTCAGCACGGTGGCCGGCGACATGCGCACGCCGTTGACGGCCACGATGTCGCCCTTTTCGTATTCCAGATCCAGGTACTCGGCCTGGTCCGGCGCCGCTTCCGGGCTGACGGTCCAGCGCCACATCGATTCTTCGGCTTCGGCGCTCGGGTTTTCCAGGTGGCGGCCTTCGAAGGAGATGTGCAGCAGGTTGGCGTCCATCGAGTAGGGCGCGCCGCCGTTCTTGTGCTTCATGTCGACCGCGATGCCGGCGTCTTCCGCGTACTTGAGCAGTTTTTCACGCGACAGCAGGTCCCATTCGCGCCATGGAGCGATGATCTTGACGTCCGGCTTGAGTGCGTACGCGCCCAGTTCGAAACGCACCTGGTCGTTGCCCTTGCCGGTGGCGCCGTGCGAAATGGCGTCGGCGCCTGTTTCGCGCGTGATCTCGATCAGGCGTTTGGCGATCAGGGGACGGGCGATCGAGGTGCCGAGCAGGTATTCGCCTTCGTACACGGTGTTGGCGCGGAACATCGGGAACACGAAGTCGCGCACGAATTCTTCACGCACGTCGTCGATGTAGATGTTTTCCGGCTTGATGCCGAACTTGATCGCCTTGGCGCGCGCCGGCTCCAGCTCTTCGCCCTGGCCGAGGTCGGCGGTGAAGGTGACGATTTCGCACTTGTAGTTATCCTGCAGCCATTTCAGGATGACCGAGGTGTCCAGGCCGCCCGAATAGGCGAGGACTACTTTTTTAATGTCGCTCATGGAGATTCCAATCTTGGGTTGACGATGTGGTGTTGTTATTCTGCGCTGCCGGCCAGTTCGCCGAGCAGCAGGTATTCGATCAGCGCCTTCTGCACGTGCAGGCGGTTTTCGGCCTCGTCCCAGACCACCGACTGCGCTCCGTCGATGACCTCGGCCGCGACTTCCTCGCCGCGGTGGGCCGGCAGGCAGTGCATGAAGAGCGCGTCGGGGGCGGCGCGCGCCATCTTGGCGCCATCGACGATGTAGCCGTCGAAGGCCGCCAGGCGGGCCGCGTTTTCCTTCTCGTAGCCCATGCTGGTCCACACATCGGTGTTGACCAGGTGGGCACCCTGGCACGCGTCCGACGGGTTGTCGAAGACGGTGAAGCGGGTGGTCGACACCAGCGAATGGTCGATGTCGTAGCCGGCCGGCGTGGCGACGTTCAGGTGGAAGCCGAACACGTCGGCCGCCTGCAGCCAGGAGTACAGCATGTTGTTGGCGTCGCCCACCCAGGTGACGATCTTGCCGGCGATCGAGCCGCGGTGTTCGACGAAGGTGAAGATATCGGCCAGCACCTGGCACGGGTGGTGTTCGTTGGTCAGGCCGTTAATCACCGGCACGCGCGAGTGGGCGGCGAAGCGCTCGATGATGTCCTGGCCGAAGGTGCGCACCATGATGATGTCGCACATGCGGCTCATGACCTGGCCGGCGTCTTCGACCGGTTCGCCGCGTCCGAGCTGGCTGTCGCGCGTGTTCAGGTAGATCGCGGCGCCGCCCAGCTGGTGCATGCCGGCTTCGAACGAGAGGCGGGTGCGGGTCGAGTTTTTCTCGAACACCATGACCAGGGTGCGGTCGATCAGAGGGTGGTAGACCTCGTAGTTCTTGAACTTGCGCTTGATGATCCTGGCGCGCTCGATCACGTACTCGAATTCGGCCAGCGTGAAGTCGGAAAACTGGAGGAAATGCTTGATCGGTTTATTTGTAGGCATAGACACAACGATTGAATGCGTGAGCCGCAGGCGGCCGGGCCCTGGCGTAGGGTTGCGGATCAATTATAAGGGTTTTGAAAATTTGCCGGGGGCAACCGCATACTATACCGCATGGCGCGCTCGCCCATCGCATGGGTCAGGCATGGCCGCACTGCTCACGGCGCGAAATAGCGGCGTGCCTTGCGTGAGAAGCCGAACGCGTAGATCCACCAGCCCATCAGTAAAGTCAGCAAGATGGTGCTGCGAAACGTGCCGCCGCTGGCGTGGGCCTGATTGGCATACTGTGCCGTCGGCGGCACGTAAGAGACTGCCGCAGTCATTATGCAGATCATCAGGATGCCGAGCCAGCGGCCCGACTGGCGCCGCCTCAGTGTGCCCAGCAGCGCCGCCAGTGCCAACGCGAACACCGCCACGCGTACGCTCATCGAGGCGAGAAGCGGGAGGTAATCGCCTACCCAGAACACGATCAGCAGCAACTGTACGTAGTTTGCTATTCCGCTTGCGAGCAGGATCATGGTGGCGCACAGGGCCAGCAGGAGCAGCCATACCGAGAGCGTCCGCTTGCCTGCAAGCTGGTCGAGCCGGGTTGCCGGACTTGCCGGGGGGTGGTACGGATTGTGCATTTATTAACGCTGGACGACTCCCCATGGCGCCGCTCAGCTCCCGAAATAGCGTTTTGCCCTGGCCGAAAAGCCGAAGCGGTAGCCCCACAAGCCCATCAGCAACGGCAGCAGGATCATGCGACCGAAGGCGCCGCCGCTGCGCTGGGCGTCATTGTCGTACTGCGTCGTATCGGGCATCATCAACATCATGACCGTCAGTCCGGCCAGGACCAGCAGGCCGAGCCAGCGCCCCCAGCCGCGCCGGCGCGCGATGCCGACCACCACGCTCACGCACAAGGCCACCATGGCCAGGCGAATCGCCACGTCGAGCAGGAAGCGGCCATTCATCCAGCCGGGCGCGGCGATCAGCATCCAGATGGAACTGATCGCGCCGAACCCGATCAGGAGCACGATCAACACCAGGACGATCATCAGCAACCATGCCGAGATTGGCCGCTTGCCTGGCGACTGGGGAAGCTCCATCGTGGAGGGGGCCGGGGATTGATAAGGATTATGCATCCAGCAACTATAGGTTTAATCAATCCCGGAAGCAACTCTTTCTTACGTTAAGCCCTGGCGCCGTCGCGTGCCGGCCCGTTTTCCGTCAATAGATCGCCGGCACGTCCGATGCCGGGTGCTCCGGCGCCGTCAGGGGCAGGTCGAGCACGAAGCTGGTGCCGTCCTGCGCATTGCTGACCACCGTGATATGGCCGCCCAGGAGCGAGGTGACGATGTTGTAGCTGATCGACAGTCCCAGCCCGCTGCCGCCTTGTCCCAGCTTGGTGGTGAAAAACGGATCGAAGATGCGCCCCAGGTGTTCGGGCGGGATGCCGCCGCCGTTGTCGTGGAACTCGACCAGCACCCGTCCCTCGGCCGGCATGGCGGCGGTCAGGCGCATGATGCCCTGGTGGCCCGGCGCGAACGCGTGCAGCAGCGCGTTGTTGATGAAATTGGTGACCACCTGGCCGAACGGGCCGGGATAGCTGTCCATCCCGATCGCGTCCGACACGTCCATCGCGATGCTGTGGTTGGCCGCGCGGATGCGGTTCATCATGGTGGCGATGATTTCGTGGCACACCTGCTGCAGGTTGAAGAAGCGGCGCTGTTCGGTGGTGCGGTCGACCGCCACCTGCTTGAAGCTGTTGACCAGGTCGGCCGCGCTGTGCAGGCCGCGCAGCACCAGCGCCGAGGCCTTTTGCGAGTCGGTGATGAAGGCGGCCAGCTCCGAGCGGCGCAGGCCGGGGCCATTGAGCAGGGCCTCGATTTCGGCGGTCTTTTCCTGCATGGTGCTGGCGATCAGCAGGCTGTTGCCGATCGGGGTATTGAGTTCGTGCGCCACGCCGGCCATGAGCGAGCCGAGGGCGGCCAGCTTTTCCTGCGACACCAGCTGGGTCTGCGCATCCTGCAACTGGCGGTAGGCCTCGGCGTTATCGAGCGCGATCGCCCCGTAGGCGCACAGGGTGCGGAAAATCATGCGCTCGTTCTCGCCGTAGGCGTGCGACTGCGGCGCCTGCACCGTCATCACGCCGATGGCGCGCTCGCCCACCGTCAGCGGCACGAACAGCGCGCTCATATTGACCATGGTGCCCGGCACCACCTTGCGGTGTTCGGCGTCGGGCCAGTGCTCGATGTAGATTTCGCGCCGCTGGTCGAGGCAGCGCACCGAATACGCTTCGCGCTTGGCCAGGGGAATGGCGTGGTTCGGCAGCTCGCGGCCCAGCTCCACCCCGAACGCGCGATTGAGCACCGCGCCGGCGGCGTCGATCAGGTAGATGGCGAAGGTGCTGGCCGTGAGCAGGCCGTGGATATGGCGGTCGAGCGCCTGGAACACGGCGGCGGCGTCCAGGTGGGCGGTAATCTCCTGGCCAATGGCCGACAGGCGCTCCAGGGTGGCGCTGGTGCGCTGCAGTACCTCGGCGCGGCGCGCTTCCGATTCGGCCAGCTCGCGGTGGTGGTAACCCTCGGTGCGCGCGTGTTCGGTCTGGTGATGCACCTGCATGGCGATGGCGCGGTTGGTCGCTTCCTGGCTGTGGGTTTTCTCGCGCGAGCTCGATGCCGCCAGCGCCACCTCGTAGGCGCGCGCGTAGTTGCCGGTGGCCGCGTATTCGCGCGCCATGGCGTCGTACAGGTCGCCCGGCACGGTGTAGCCTTCGATGGTCGAGGCCACCGACAGCGCCTGCTGGAGGTAGTGCAGCACCGGGTTCGGTTCGACCATGCCTTCCGGCGCCGGCAGCGCGTGCTGGGCGTGGATCAGGGCCATCACGCGCAAGGCGGCGATCTGGTTGTAGGCGTAGCCGGGGGCGGCGGCCATGGCGGCGGCGTCGGCGGCCACCGCGATGGCATCGCGCGCGCGCCCCAGGTGCGAGAGCGCATGCGCCTGGCCGCGCCGCGCGATGCTGCGAAAATCGGACTGGTCGAGCACTTCGGCGCGCGCCGCCAGGCGCACAAAGGCGTCGAGCGCGCCGTCGTAGTCGCCCTGGTCGAGCGACAGGTCGCCCAGGTATTGCAGGGCGATGGCGTAGCTGCGCGCGTTTTCCAGCGGTTTGAGGATCACCAGCGCTTCCTGCAGCATGTCGTGGGCGGCGTCGAGCTGGCCGAGGCGGCGCAGGGTGTCGGCGCTGTGCATCAGGCAGGCGCCGACGCTGCGCGGCCAGCCGGTGGGGCGCGCCAGTTCGAGCGCGCACTGGACCCATTCGAGCGCCGAGTGGTGGTCGTTAAGGATGGTGAAGTCTTCGCCGATGTTGGTGGCGGCGGTGATGGCGGCGCGCACCTGGCCGGTGTCGAGCGCCGATTCGTAGCAGCGCATGTAGTGGCCGGCGGCGGCGCCGAAATCGGCCGCCTGGCTGGCGGCCAGGCCGTGGAAGTCGTTGACCCAGGTGGCGAGCGATGGATGCAGGCCGGTGCTGTCGGCGTCGAAGCGCTGGCCCCAGCGGGCGATGGCGGCGCCGGGGTCGAGCAGCACGGCCCAGCGCGCGATGGCCGCTTCGGCCAGGTCGCAGCGCAGGGCGTCGCCGCCGGCACGGGCGCTGGCGGCGGCCGCGGTGAAGGCGGCATCGCTGGCGTCATGGTCGCCGCGGTCGACCGCGATCCAGGCCAGCAGCCAGTGGGCGTCGGCGCAGCCGGCATGGTCGTTCAGGAGCGTGAAGTGGGACAGCAGTTCCTGCGCATGGGCGCAGGCCAGGTCGAGCGCGCCGTCGAGCCACTCGCATTCGGCGTGCAGCAGGTGCATGCGCGCTTCCAGGCTGGCGCAGTCGATCGGGGGGAGGTCGGACAGGGGGAGTTGGGAGAGTGCTTCGCCGGCCAGCATGAGGGCGCGCGCCGGATCGCGCTGGCGCAGGTGCCAGGCCAGCGGCAGCAGCACCGGCAAGCGCTCCATGCCGCGCAGCGAGGGCAGCGCGGACTCCCATTGTGCAACGTTGACATCGACGGTGAACATCTCCATTGCCGGGACCCCTTTACGATGGTGTTGCCATTGTATGCTGAAAAGGGAGGGATAGAAATAATGGTTGCGGCAACGCTCAAGCGCGCGCAGTCGTTTGGGTTGTTAAAAATCGTTAAGTGCACGGCGGAGCCTTGTCCCTGTTGCCGGGCGGCTCACTGCGGCAAACTGTCTCGTTTCACAGTCTCGTTCTGTCTCGTTTTGTCTCGTTTCGTCTCGTTTTGAACCAAGGCCCAGCGCGGCTGTCCAAATGAGACGAAACGAGACAAAACGAGACGAAAATGGACCCTCAAACGAGACAACTTGCCGCAGTGAGCCCGCCGGCAACAGGTGCAACACTGGCGCATTTGGTTTCCTATCTGAATGCGCGCGGCGACGATATGCCGGTCGATGAAGCGCTGGCCATGGCGATCGACGCCTGGCTGGCCGCCGACCAGCGTCGTCTGGCAGGCGGTGCAGTCATCGGTTATCAATGGAAATGCCTTTTCTTGCCGGACGGTACCCATGTTCGCATGCGATGCAAGGCACTGACTTACTACGCCGTGGTGGAGGGCGACGCGCTCTTGTACGAGGGCCGCAGCGTGTCGCCACGCGGCATGACGCTCGCCATTGCGGGCGAGGGACGTAACGCGTGGAGTGCGCTGATGGTGCGCCGCCCCGGCGATGCAAACTGGCAGTACGCATCGGTTTTGCGCGCCCGCATCGAACGCACCATGCGCCCGCCGCAAGTGCTTGTGCCGCCGCTGATACACGCGCAATGGCGCGCGCAGCCGCAGCCGCAGGCAATTACCCAGGCCGACAGCCTGGCGACCGCCGCACGCTGCATGTCGGATGCCTTGCGCAGCGCCATGGCGGTGGTGGACCACATGAACGCGCAGGCCGCGCAGCAGCAGGACGAGCGGCGTCGCGGGAGATGCCGCCGCGAGTCCGACAGGCACCCCGACGATATCGCCTTCGAGTGATGACCGCACTTCGCCATCGCCAGCTGCAGTTGGCATGCACTGCGGGAACGGGGTTTCAGCAATGACGGCAGCGGGCCGCCGGCCGGTCAGTACAAAGTCTGCGCCGACTCGTGCAGCAGCTGCCCGTACAGGGTGTGGCGGAATTTGGCGATTTTGCCTTCCGCGACCGCGGTAAGGATCGCGCACTGCGGCTCGATCAGGTGGCGGCAGTTGTAGAACTTGCACCCGCCCAGGTAGGGCCCGAATTCCACGAACGCGCGTTCCAGCATGCCTTCGCTCAGGTGGTACAGGCCGAACTCCTGGAAACCCGGCGAATCGATGATCGACGCGTGCTCGCCCAGCGAATACAGACGGGTAAAGGTGGTGGTGTGCTTGCCGGTGTCGAGCGCCGCCGAAATTTCGCGCACGGCGATGTCGGCGTCGGGCACCAGCAGGTTGATCAGCGAGGACTTGCCCATGCCCGACTGGCCGATGAAAATCGACGATTGCCCTTCCAGCAGCGGCATCAGGGTGGCCACCGCGTGCTCCGGATTGGCGCGCGCCGACACTTCATGCAGCGGATAGCCGAGCGAGGTGTACATCAACAGGCGCTCGCGCGCCTTGGGCAGCAGGTCGGCCACGTCGGTCTTGTTGAGGATCAGGTGCGCCTCGATGCCGGCCGCTTCGGCCGCCACCAGCGAGCGCGAAATCAGGTCGTCGGCAAAACCCGGCTCGGTCGCCACCACGATGAACAGGCGGCTCAGGTTGGCCGCCAGCAGCTTCGATTTGTACTGGTCCGAACGGTACAGCAAGGTCTTGCGCTCGGTGATCGACTCGATCACGGCCTGGTCTTCGGAGGTCATCTTGAGGTTGACCACGTCACCTACGGCGATGTTGGTCTTCTTGCCGCGCGTGACGCATTGCAGCTTGCGTCCGTCCACGTCGGCCAGGTAATGGCGTCCGTGGGCGGCGATGATGATGCCGGTCAGGCCGGACGGCGCCGGTGCCGGCGCAGTCTTGCCGCTCATGCGCCGCCCCGCTGCTCGAACAGCGCATCGGCCTTGGCCGCGCAGATGAAGTCGTTGTCAGACAGCGCGCCGCCGGCCGAATGGGTGTTGTAGCGCACTGCGCACTCCTTGTAGGTGACCGTCAGTTCCGGATGGTGGTCCTGATGGTGGCTGATCCAGGCCAGCGCGTTAACGAAGGCCATGGTGTCGTAGTAGTTTTTAAAGGTAAAGCTGCGGGTCAGCTTGCCGTCGGCGACGTGCCAGCCGGGCACCTGCGGCAGCAGGGCGGCAATGGCATGCGCGTCGAGGGCGGCGGCTTGGGCGCTGCAGGTTTGCGCGAGCAGGGTCATCGGATTGCCAGGTTGAGTTGATGGATGCGGATGCTGGCCGGCGGGTGCGAGTCGTAAAAGGTCGAGTGCAGCCGGTCCGGCGTGAGCGTGGAGGCGTTTTCTTCGTACATCTTGACCAGCGCGGAAATCAGGTCGCGCGCGTCGGTATGGTTGGCGGCAAAGGCGTCGGCTTCGAACTCGTGCTTGCGCGAGCTGATCGAGGTCAGCGGCGAGAGCACGAAGGTAAACACCGGCAGTACCAGCATGAACAGCAGCAGGGCCACGGCGTCGCTCGGCACGCCCGGCATGGGGTCGAAACCCAGGCCGCTGTAGAACCAGGCCTGGTTTTTCAGGTAGCCGAGAAGAAACAGAAAGGCCAGTGAGACGATCGAACCGACGATCATGCGCTTGAGGTTGTGGCGCAGCTTGAAGTGGCCCAGTTCGTGCGCCAGCACCGCTTCGATCTCGGGGCCGGTCAGGCTGGCGACCAGGGTGTCGAAAAACACCACGCGCTTGTTGGCGCCGAAACCGTAGAAGAAGGCGTTGCTGTGGCCGCTGCGCCTGGAGCCGTCCATCACGAACAGGCCCTTGGCGGCAAAGTCGACCCGCGCCATCAAGCCTTCGATGCGCTGGCGCAGGCTGTCATCCTTCAAGGGCTCGAATTTATTGAACAGCGGCATGATCAGGGTCGGGGCGATCACCATCATGATCAGCTGGAAGGCGATCCAGACCAGCCAGGTGTACAGCCACCAGAGGCCGCCGCTTTTTTCCATCAGCTGCAACACGACCCAGATCAGCGGCAGGCCGAGCACCAGGCCGAGGGCGGTGCTTTTCACGGCGTCGGCGATCCACAGGCCCAGGCTCATCTTGTTGAAACCGAAACGTTGTTCGAGCACGAACTGGCGGTAGTAGTCGAACGGCATGTCGAGCACGCCGCTGACGGCGGCGAAGGCGACCAACAAGGCGATCTGGAATGTGATGCCGGCGCCGGTGTGGGGCAGCAGGGCGATGGCCAGCCATTGCAGCCCGCCGAGCAGGGTGAAGCCGATCAGCACGGCGCTGCTGAACACCAGGCTGATCAGGCCGAAATGGATCTTGGCGGCGGTGTAGTCGGCCGCCTTCTGGTGCGCTGCAAGGGGAATTTTTTCGGCAAAATCGGCCGGGACCGCGCCACGGTGGCCCATTACGTGGCGCAACTGGCGGGTGGACAGCCAAAAGCGCAGCAACAGGCTCAAAATGAAGAAAGAAACGAACAATATCGAAAACGCGAGTGAAGACATTCTGTGCCTGTGAGAAAATGCAGGATTGTTTAGGCCAAGAGAGAATTATGTCACATGCCACTGATTTAGCAGCACCGGCCGCGTTGCCGCGCCCAAATGAGTTCAACCTGGTTTGGGTGGACATGGAAATGACCGGCCTGGAGCCGGACACCGACCGCATCATCGAAGTGGCGGTCGTCGTCACCGACATGCACCTGAACATCCTGGGCGAAGGCCCGGTGTTCGCCATCCACCAGTCGGACGAAACGCTCGACAAGATGGATGCGTGGAACAAGGGCACCCACGGCCGTTCCGGGCTGATCGAGCGCGTCAAGGCCTCGACCGTGACCGAAGCCGAAGCGGAAGCGGCGCTGATCGCCTGGCTGAAAAATTACGTTCCTGCTGGCAAGTCGCCAATGTGCGGCAATACCATCTGCCAGGACCGCCGCTTCATGGTGCGCGGCATGCCCAAGCTGGAAGCGTTCTTCCACTACCGCAACCTGGATGTGTCGACCCTGAAAGAGCTGTGCAAGCGCTGGAAGCCGGAAATCGTGAGCGGCTTCAAGAAGCACCAGAAGCACACGGCGCTGGCCGACATTCTCGAATCGATCGAAGAGCTGCGCTACTACCGCGAGCATTTCATCAAGCTGTAATCTGCTTTACCTCAGTCCCGGCCGTCCTGGCCGGGGCATGCTTTCCCTTCCTGCTGTAGCGCCGCCGCCTGCGGCCTGGTCTACATTTGAACCAACAGTGGCGTTTTCCTCTAGAATGATCTTTACGCAACAAGCGAGGGATCTGCGACATGAACACTGTGACGATGCGGTCCGGAAGCGTTATCCCCGCGCTCGGACAAGGCACCTGGAACATGGGGGAAGACCCGGCGCGGCGCCAGGCCGAGATCGGCGCGCTGCAACTGGGCATCGATCTGGGCATGGGCTTGATCGACACGGCTGAGATGTACGGCGAGGGCGGGGCCGAGCAGGTGGTCGGCGCGGCGATTGCCGGGCGGCGCGAGCAGGCGTTTATCGTCAGCAAGGTCTATCCGCACAACGCCGGCAAGCGCGCGCTGCGCGAGGCGTGCGAGCGCAGCTTGCAGCGGCTCGGAACCGACCGCATCGACCTGTACCTGTTGCACTGGCGCGGGGCGGTGCCCCTGTCGGAGACGCTCGACGCCTTCCAGGCGCTCAAGAAAGACGGCAAGATCCTCGATTTTGGCGTGAGCAATTTCGATCTGGGCGACATGCTCGAAGCCGAGGCCTTGCCGGGCGGGCGCGCGATTGCGCTCAACCAGGTGCTGTTCAACCTGGTCAAGCGCGGGATCGAGTGGGACTTGCTGCCGTGGTCGCGCAAGCAGGGCATGCCGGTGATGGCGTATTCGCCGCTGGAGTCGGCCGGCCGCGAGCGCGCGCTGTTGCTGGCCAATCCGGCCCTGGTGGCGGTGGCGCAGCGGCATGGCTGCACGGCGGGGCAGATCGCGCTGGCCTGGCTGCTGCGCCAGGACGGGGTGGTGGCCATTCCCAAGGCGGCCGATCCGGCGCATGTGCGCGAGAACCGGGCGGCGGCCGATGTGGTGCTCACCGCCTTCGATCTGGAAGACCTGGACCGGGCCTTTCCGCCGCCGAAGAAGCGGCAGGCGCTGGCGATGCGCTAGGGCACGAGTTAGCGATAGCAGTCTAGCCGTCGTCCCCGACGGAGCTTGGGTTAAGGGGCGCAATACTGTGTCACGGAGTTCGGCAGTATTGGAAAACGGCATATCCAATTTAAACGCGATAGCAACGCAATTAGGCCCTGGGAGAACGGCATGGTCAGGATCGTGCGTGTGGTTGGCGAGCGCGGCAAGGAAGTCGGCTCCATCCTGTGGCGCTGCGTCTACAGCTTCAGCCTGACCTTGCTCTGCTCCGCCGGCCTGGCCTTCATCCCGCAGGGACCGGAATCGCTGCGCCTGGTCAGCCATCCGGGCTGGACCTTTCCCGTGTTCATCTTCGCCGTGGCCGCCTGGTCCACCGCCGCCTGGTACAGCGCGCGCCTGACCCTGGGCCGCGTGTTCGACGGCACCTCGCTGCTGGACCGCACCGACACGCCCTTCGTCAATCACATCCGCATGTGGCTGCCGCGCTTTCTCGGCATCGTGCCGGCCAGTGTGCTGTCGATCCAGTTCCAGCGCATGGGCCAGCCCGCGCTGGCGCTGGCCTGCTTCGCCACCGCCTTTGCCATGGGCGTGTTCGTGGTCAAGCGGCGCGCCTGGTTCGCCTCGCGCTTTCGCGGCTTCGACGGCGGGACCGCCCCGATGCGCTTCGAATCGCTGCAACAGCGTACCGTGCTGACGGTCTCGATCGCCATCGTGCTGACCTTCCTGCTGCTGTTCGCGGTCTGGATCTGGCCGGTCGAAGTGACGCGCCTGGTCAGCGCGCCGGCGCTGCTGTGCTTCGCCTTTGCCAGCTGGATCCTGTTCGGCGACCTGGTGCTGACCTATTACTTCAAGCAGGCCAGGCTGCCGTCGATGGCGGCGCTGCCGCTGCTGCTGTTCGTCGTGTTCAGCCTGTGGAACGATAATCACCAGGTCAAGCTGCTGCCGGCCAGCCCGGGCGACCCGCCAGTGATCCGGCGCCCGATCGACGATCACCTCGACGCCTGGCTGCAAACGCGCGTGGACAGCGGCGCGCTGGTGCCGGGACGGCCGTTTCCGCTGTTCGTGGTGGCCGCCGAGGGCGGCGGCATCCGCGCCGCCTACTGGACCGGCATGGTGCTGGCCAAGCTGCAGGACGACAGCGAGGCGCGCTTCGGACGCCATCTGTTCGCCCTGAGCGGCGTCTCCGGCGGCAGCCTGGGCGGCAGCGCCTTTGCGGCCCTGGTGGCGGACGCCGGCACTGGCGGGCTGGACGGCGCGGCGTGCGCACGCGGCGCGCGCGACGGCGCCTATCAGGCGTGCATGCGCAATGTGCTGCAGCGCGATTTCCTCTCGCCCACGCTGGGCTACGCCTTGTATCCGGACATGCTGCAGCGTTTCCTGCCGTTCGCGCTGCCCCCGGCCGACCGGGCGCGCGCGATGGAAGCGGCCTGGGCGCAGGGCTGGGAAAGCGCCACCGGCAACAGCCGCTTCGGGCGCCGCTTCGACCAGCTGTGGGCGGCCGATCCGGCCATGAACGTGCCCTCGCTGCTGCTCAACGCCACCCTGGTCGATGGCGGCAACCGCATCATCGCCAGCGACCTGGTGATCGACGGGCGCTTTCCGGACGCCTACGACGCGCTCGACCCGCTGCTCGACCTGCGCCGGATGAGCCTGGCCACGGCGGTGCACAACAGCGCGCGCTTCAGCTACATCAGCCCGGCGGGCACGGTGTCGGCCTGCCACCAGGGCACGACTCTGGTGGCGTGCGCACCGGGGCGCGAGCGGCGGCCGTGGGGGAGGGTGATCGACGGCGCCTATTTCGAGAACTCCGGGGTCGAATCGGTGCGCGACCTGCTGTTCGCGATGCGGCCCAGGCTGGCGCAGTGGCGCGAACGCGGCTACGACATCGACACGGCCGTGATTGTCATCAGCAATTCGCCGGACGCCATTGCGCCGTCGGGCAAGCAGGATCCGGCCAATGCGCGCATGGACACCACCTTCCTGTCGGAATTGCTGGCCCCGCCGCTGGGTCTGTTCAACACCCGCACCGCGCGCGCCACCTTTGCGGTGACGGCCGGGCTGCGCGACATGGCGGTGATTTTGCCGGCGGGACCGGAACGTTTCGTGTGGTTCGGCATGCACTCGGCCAACGAGACGCCGCTGGGCTGGGCGCTGGCCACCGAAACCTTCGACGGCATCGATGCGCTGCTCCAGCCGCCGCATGAGGGCAAGCTGCCGTTCAAAAGCGTGCTGGCGCGCCTGCCTCCGCCCTGAACTGTGCGGGAGGAAAGAATTGTTCGCTTACGTGGGTTGGCGAACGGAAGGATTCGGGGGGAAGGGGTATTGTTGTGTCTCAGACAAACAGGAGGCGCTATGACCAAGAACACCAACGACCCAAGTGAGCAACTGCAGCGCGAAAACGAGCAGGCGCAGCAGGACGCGACCAAGAGCCGTCAGCGTGCTGAAGCGGAAGAAGTCGCCGGCAACCACAAGAACGACGGCATCAAGGACCACCAGGGTGCCGATAAAGGCCCACGCGGCCAGTAAATCGCCCCGGTAGTTCGCTGCATCGGCCCGGCGTGTTCCTTTACAGGAGCGTGCCGGGCCGATGTGCGTTGCGGGGGCGCTATTGATGGAAAGTGCGGAAACCACCTCTGCACCAATCAGCCAAAAAAGAACTCCATGAAGCCCGCCTCGCCATCAGGTCTCAGCACGCGTCGGGAAATGGCGCGCATCTCGTCGAGAAAACCGGGCAAGCAGTTGAAATCATCATCGATCGAGGAGGGAAATGATGGGCGAGAACTTCGCGCAGTTTGAAAAGTGGCTCGGCACCGAGAATAATAGCTGGTATGAATATCATCTTCACGTCGCTGCCGAGGAGTTGCAGAAATTTTCGCAAGACGAGTGGGACCATTTGCTCGCCGCTGCGCTGTCCAGGCCTGCCTGGTGGCAGGAGCGCTGTGCGGAAGCGGTCGGTGAGGGCGAGGCCGATCAAGGCGTGCCCATCTTGCTGGCCTTGCTTGGTTCACCTTACCTCTTGGTCATGTCCATCGTGGCCAGCGAACTCGATAACATGGAGGTGCGCCTGCCGGCCCGTTACGAGCCAGTACTGCGGCAATTGTCGGCTCGGTTGGAAGAGGCGGGCAGTTCGCGCGCCAGCGATGTGCGGCGCTTGCTGACGCAGTTGCTGTAAGGTGGTCAGTACCGGACTGTTGCCCCATTCGCGCCCGTAAAATGCACGAAAATAGTGCGCCGCCGCATCTTCCTGGCTCATCTGTGATGTAATTGCGGCGTCCCCGCTCTTTTCCACCGTTCAATGTCCGACCCGCGTACCGCCTGGCTCACCGCCTTATTACCCCCGCCTAACAGTGCCGGCCGCCTCGAACAATGGCGCGCCAGCGTGGCCGCCTTCCTGGCGCTGATCCTCACCGGCGCCATGTGTACCTGGACCGGCGGCGCCGCCGGCTTGTGGCTGATCGCCCCGATGGGCGCCTCCGCCGTGCTGCTGTTCTGCCTGCCGGCCAGTCCCCTGGCCCAGCCGTGGGCCGTCATTGGCGGCAACGTGGTTTCGGCGCTGGTGGGCGTGGCTTGCGTCAAGTCGGGCCTGTCGCCGCAGGTCGCGGCGCCCTTGGCCGGCGGCCTGGCGATTGCCGCCATGTTCGCGCTGCGCTGCCTGCATCCGCCGGGCGGGGCGGTGGCGCTCACCGCCGTGCTGGCCGGCCCCGCCGTGCATGAGCTGGGGTTCGGTTTTGCCTTGATGCCGGTGGCGCTCAACTGCGTGCTGATGGTGGGCGGCGCGCTGGTCGTCAACAACCTGACCGGGCGGCGCTATCCGCACCGCCAGCAATCGGCCATGCAGAACGTGCACGACACGGCCGACACGGTGCCGACGGCGCGCCTGGGTTTTCGCAGCGCCGACCTGGACGCCGTGCTGGCGCGCTACGACCAGGTGCTCGACGTCAGCCGCGACGACTTGGAGGGCATCATCCTGGCCACCGAAACGGCGGCGTACGGACGCCGCTTCGGCGTGATCCGCTGCGGGCAGATCATGTCGACCGACGTGGTGACGCTCGAATTCGGGACCGCGCTGGCCGACGCCTGGCGCCTGATGCGGCATCACCAGGTGCATGCGTTGCCGGTGCTGAACCGGGCGCGGCGGGTGATCGGGATCGTGACCCAGACCGATTTTTTGCGCCACAGCGACCTGGACGTCTACAGCGGACTGGGAAAACGCCTGCGCGCACTGCTGCAACGCAGCGGGCTCACGCATACGGACAAACCGGAAGTGGTGGGGCAGATCATGACGGCCAAGGTGGCCACGGCGCATGTGCAGACGCCGATCGTGGAACTGGTGCCGGTGATGGCCAACGCCGGCCTGCACCACATTCCCGTGGTCGACGACGAAGACCGGTTTGCCGGCATCGTCACCCAGTCCGACCTGGTGGCAGCGCTGTATCAGGGCCGCCTGTCGGAACTGGCCGAACTGGCGCCGGCGGCGTAGCGCCGCGCTGGCGTCCCAATGCTTACTCGGCGGCCGGATCGGCGCCGCAGCACTTCTTGTACTTCTTGCCGCTGCCGCAAGGGCACTCGTCGTTACGGCCGACTTTCGGCTCCTCGCGCTTCAGGGTGGTCACCGGCGCCTTGCGCAGCGGCACCCAGAAACGGTGAATGGCCGGCAGGTTGGCCTGGATATCCAGGGCCAGCTTGTGGCCTTTCATCGGCGTATCGACTTCTTTCAGTTCTTCTTCTTCGATCTCGTCGGCGCCGAGCAGGTAGATCGGGCGCATGAGCGGCTCCAGGTCCGATTCCCAGATCGGATCCCACGAACCCGGGCGCAGTTCCATGCCTTCCCAGAAGCCCCAGCACCAGGCTTCGCCGTCGAGCAGCATGGTGCCTTCGTGTTCGGCTTCGCAGAACAGCGGCTCGAATTCCTTCGGCGCGATTTCGAACGTCACCAGCACTTCGTTCATGAAGCGCATGATCAGCTCGATGATGCGCTCTTCTTCCTTGGCGTTCTTGAACTTGGGGACGCTCTTTTCATCCTCGCCCCACACCTTCGGCAGCCATTCGGCCGGCATGATGGTTTCCGGACCCATCGCCACGGCGGTCAGGTATCCGTGCAGGGTGTCCATGGTCATGGCGTCTTCCGCACTGCGGTCGGACAGGAGGAACTGGTCGAGTTCGTCGAATTCTTTTTCTGAGAGGGGCTGGTCGAGTTGCATGGCGTGCTCTTGTATTGATCGTTGAAGCCGCTAGTTTAACGCGTTCGCGCATCGGGACGTACTGTTAAATGCGGGCCGCCGTACAATAGCGGCCATGACGACGCCATTTTCCGACCCCGACACCCCCGCCACCCACCCGTTCTCGAACCTGAGCCCGGAGTGCGTGCTCGACGCGCTCGACAGCGTCGGCCTGCGCGCCGACGGCCGCCTGCTGGCCCTGAACAGCTACGAAAACCGCGTCTACCAGGTCGGCATGGAAGACGAGGCGCCGGTGGTCGCCAAGTTCTACCGCCCCGAGCGCTGGAGCGACGCCGCCATCCTGGAAGAGCACGCGTTTGTGGAAGAGCTGACGGAGCGCGAAATCCCGGTGGTGCCCGCGCTCACCTTGGGCGGGCGCACCCTGCACAGCTTCGGCGGCTTCAGCTTTGCCGTGTTCCCGCGCCGGGGCGGCCGCGCGCCCGAGCTCGACGACCCGGCCGTGCTGGAATGGACCGGTCGCTTCATCGGCCGCATCCACGCGGTCGGCGCCCTGAAAAGCTACAGCGAACGGCCCGCGTTAACGATCGACACCTTCGGACGCGAACCGCGCGACTACCTGCTGGCCAATAACTTCATCCCGCCCGAACTGCTGGCCGCCTGGACCAGCGTAGTCGACCAGGCCCTGGACGGCGTGCGCCACTGCTACGCGCGCGCGGGCGACTTGGCCGGGGCCCAGCTGCGCCTGCACGGCGACTGCCACGTCGGCAACGTGCTGTGGACCCCGGACGGCCCGCACTTTGTCGACTTCGATGACAGCCGCACCGGTCCCGCCATTCAGGACCTGTGGATGCTGCTCTCGGGCGAGCGGCGCGACATGGTGCGCCAGATGAGCGACATCCTGGCCGGCTACGAAGACTTTGCCGATTTCGACGAGCGCCAGCTCAACCTGATCGAAGCGCTGCGCACCCTGCGCCTGATCCATTACTCGGCCTGGCTGGCACGGCGCTGGAACGATCCGGCATTCCCCGTCGCGTTCCCGTGGTTTAATACACAACGTTACTGGCAAGACCGCATCCTCGAACTGCGCGAACAGATCGCCTTGATGGATGAGCCGGCGCTGTGGTGACGCGCCTACTGTCGAGCAAAGCGCCGAATTGACCCGCTTTTCCGCGTCTGATCCGTGCGCCGGGGTGGGCCGACCTGACAGATAATCAAGGTCAGGCCTTCCCATGCCGGGACGGTAGCCCAAGCGAGAACAAGATGGAAACCACACCAGCCCCGCACGACGACGCCAACCTGACCATCGCGCTGCCGCCCGATGGCGCCGCGTCCCAGGCTGGCGCTGTGGCGCCGGCTGCCGCTGCTGCTGAACCGGCCCCCGACCGCGCCCAGAACGAAATGCGCGCCATCCACGAAGCCATCGCCCGGGTCGAAGCCGAAGCCAAGGCCTCGTGCGCCGCCGAAAGCCGCGCCCACGCCGAAGCCCGCGCACGCGGCCTGGCCGAAGAACGCGCCGCCAGTGACGCCGCCGCCGCCGCCGCCGCCCTGCAAAACGCCCAGGCATCCGAAGAAGCCATCGAAGCGAACCGCGACCGCCTCGAAACCCTGCGCGCCGCCGCCCAGGCCAGCCTGGAGCGCCTCGACGCGGTGCGTCAAGAAACCGCCGAACTGCGCGCCCGTGTCGAATCCGACACCCAGATCAAACTGGCCGCCGAAACGCGCCTCAAAGCCGACGAAGAAGCGCGCCGCCGCACCGCCGAACAAATCGCCGCCGAAGCCGAGCTGGCCGAACAAGCCGCGCGCGCCACCGAAGCGTTGCTGGCCCAGACCGAGCAGGCGCGCCTGCAAGCGGTCGAACGGGTCGCCGCCGTCCACGCCGCCCAGGAAGAAGTGCTGCACATCGCCAACGCCGACGCCCGCATGACCACGCTTGCGCGCGAACGCGAGCGCCAGGCCAAGGGGGCGCGCCAGACCGCCGAACTGCTCGCCGAAGCCGAATCCGAAGCGCTGGAACTGACAGTCCAGCGCGAAAAAGCCGACCAGATCGCGCTGGCCTCGGCCTTTGCCCGCGCCGTGGCCGAAGCGCGCGCGCTGGAAGAAGCGCGCGCCCTGGCGCACATCGAACAGGAACGCGAAGCGATTGCGATTGCCCAGGCCGAGTCCGAGCGCGTGGCGGCCCAGTCGATCCACTTGCGCCTGCAATCCGAAAAAGAACTGCGCGACGCCGCCGTGCACCGCGAGCGGCTGGAAAAAATGGCCGCCGCCGGCGCTGCTGCCCGGCGCGACGCCGAAGCGCGCATCCTGACCGCCACCGAAGAACGCATCGAGGTCGACAAGCGCCTGCGCGAAGTGGCCCTGGCGCGCGCCAAGGCCGAAGCCGACGCGGCCGCCGTGGTACAAGCGAAAGTCGACGCCGAAACCCTGGCCGCCGCGCAAGCGAACGAACGCGCCCTGGCCGACCAGGCCGCGACCGCCGCCGCCCTGATGGAGGCCGACGAACAGCAACGCGCACGCGCCCTGGCCGAAGAACGCGCCAGCCTGGCCCAGGCCGGCGCCGACCTGGCCGCCGCCCAGAACGCATCCGAACAAGCGGCCGTGGCCGCGATCGCCGAACAGGTTGAGCTGCAGCGCCGCGCCAGCGCACTGGCCGCCGACAAGGCTGCGCAAGCGGCCGCCCTGGCGCTGGCCGAACAAGCCCGCGCCGACGCCGAGCAGGCGGCGCTGGTCAGCCTGCAAGAACGGCTCGAAGCCGAAACCCGCGCCGCCGAAGTGGCTCAGGCGCGCGCCGACGCCGAACAGACCGAAGCCGTGCTGCTGCGCCAGAAGGCCGATGCCGAACAGCGCCTTGCCGAAGCGAAACAAATCGAAGTCGACGCACTGCGCGTGCTGACCGAACAAACCGCCATCGACAGCGCGCAAGCGGCCGCCGCCGCCGACGCGATTGCCGCCCAGGCGCAGGTCGCCCTGGCGCTGGCAGAAGCCCAAAGCGCCCGTGCCGACGCCGAACAGCAAGCGCTGGCCATGGCCGAACAGGCGCTGGCGCTGGCCGCCGACGCCCTGGCCAGCGACACTGCCCGCGCCGGGAGCGAACGCCGCGCGCTGGCGCTGGCCGAACAGCACGCCGCCGAACAGCGTCAACTGGCCGAACTGGCCGCCGGCACCGAGCAAGCCAAACGGCGCGAAGCCGAAGCCACGCGCCACCTGGTGCAGCAAGCCGAAATCGAAAGCGTGCAGGCGCAAGCGGCCGCCGACGCCATCGCCGCCCAGGCCAGGGCCGCGATCGACCTGGCCCAGACCGAGAGCGCGCGCGCCATCGCCGAGCAGCAGAAACTGGCCCTGGCCGAGCAAGCCGTGCTGGATGAACGCGCCCGCGCCGAGAGCGAAACGGCGGCCCTGGCGCTGGCCGAACAGATGGCCGCCGGGCAGCGCCAGATGGCCGTTGCCGCCGCCTACGCCGAACAGGCCAAGCGGGTCGAAGCCGAGGCCACGCGCGAACTGGTGCAGCAGGCCGAAATCGACAGCGTGCAGGCCCAGAGCGCCGCCGACGCCGCCGTCGCGCAAGCGCGCGCCGCCACCGAACTGGCCGAAACGCAGCGCGAACGGGCCCGCTCCGAACAGCAAAAACTGGCGCTGGCCGAAGAAACGCTGGCCCACGAACGCGCGCTGGCCGACAGCGAACGGGCCGCCGTCATGCTGGCCGAACAGACCCTGGCCGCCAAACGTCAACTGGCGCTGGCCGCCAGCGGCGCCGAGCAAGCCCGCCGCACCGAAGCCGAGGCTGCGCGCATGCTGGCGCAACAGGCCCAGGTCGAAACCGAACAGGCCACGCGCGCCGCCGACGCGCTTGCCGCGCAAGCGCGCGTGGCCACTGAGCGCGCCCAGGTCCAGCAAGTGCGGGCCGAGGCCGAACAGCAAAAACTCACGCTGGCCCAGGAAGCGCTGGTGCTCGAGCGCGACAGCGCCGAAGCCGAGCGGGCCAGTGTGCAGACCGAACGCGCCTCGCTGGCGCTGATCGAACAAAAACTCGCCACCCAGCGCCAGCAACTGGCCGCCGACCAGCGCGCCGAGCAAGCGATTGCGGCGCGGCTGGCATCCGAGCAGGCGGCCAGCCTGTCGGCGCGCCTGCGGGCCGAAGCCGAACACGAAGCGGCCAGCATGGCGCGCCAGTTCCAGGTCGCGCAAGAAATCGCCGCCCTGGCCGCGCAAGACAAGCGCGACGCCCAGCGCGTGCTGCTCGAGAGCGCCCAGGCGCAAGCCGACATGCAGCGCAAGAGCGCCCTGACCACCAAAGAAATGGCCAACGCCCGGCGCGAACTGGTCGCGCTCGAAGCGCGCCGCCTGGAAGCCGACACGCGCACCTTGATGGTCACGCGCCACGCGATCGACGACGAAAAGCGCGAAAGCGCCACTGGCGCGGCGCAGCGCTCCACCTCCGCCACCATGACGCACCAGGTGCTCGGACGCCTGACCGCGCCGAACAAGGGCTGAGGCGGTTTCATGGCGGGTGCTGGCGGGTGCTGGAATAAGGGCGCGCCCGGCGGCTTGCTCCTGGTTAAGGTAAGATCGGCGGCATGACGAACATCAAGCTGCTGCTGTCCCTGTTGTTAGCGATCCCGGCGGGACTGCAGGCGGCCGAACTGGCGGTGCTGGTCGACACCAGCACCGAGATGCCGATGGCCCGCTTCGAGGGTGGCCGGCTGGCCGAAGGCATCCACAAAGATATCGGCCAAGCGCTCGCTGGCGCCATGGGGCGTAGCGCCGTGTTCGTCGCGCTGCCACGCAAGCGCATCGTGCGCGCCTTGGAAGGCGGCAGCGCCGACGTGCTGTGCAGCTACGTGCCCGAATGGGTCAATGGCTCGTTTCTCTGGAGCCGGGCCTTCATCCCCATCACCGAAGTGCTGGTCACGGCACGCAGTGCCACGCGGCCGCGCGTGGTGGCCGACGTGGCCGGGCAGCCGATCGGCACCGTGCTCGGCTACTCCCATCCCGAGCTTGACGACATGCTGGGCAAGGGATTTATTCGCGACGACAGTGCCAGCTCCCTGGTTAACCTGCGTAAACTGGGAGTGGGGCGGGTACGGCATGTGGTGACGGCCAAATTCTTCCTGGACTACCGCCAGAAGCTGGGCGACCCGGTGCTGGTGCTGCACCCGCCGCTGGCGGTCAAGCACTACATGGGCCAGTGCGCGGTCTCGTCCAAGGGCAAGGTCAAGCTGGCCGATGTCGACAAAGCCATCGCGCGCCTGATCGCCGCCAACGCCATCCCCGCCATCCTGGCCCGCTACCAATAGCCGCTGCCCCCCCAACCGCTCTGAGCTCTGATTCGCAATATTTGTTCGTTTCTTATCCTTTCATCCTCCTTTTTCAACCGGGGTCAGAGCTTTAATTCGAAACATTGTTAATCGAGCTGGTCAGATATATCGACGTAGTTGCTTGATAAAAGGCGTGCCTTCGCTGTATAGCTGTATGTTGCGAGATGATCCGTTTGCGGGATTTTACAAACTTGCTAATTAAAGCTCTGACCCCGGTTGGGAAACGAACATTGTTGCCAATCAGAGGTCAGACTACGGTTACGCGGTTTTTGAACGTCTGGCGGTGGGAATTTTGTGGGGGTTGGGCATTTGCAATACAATCGACGGACTTCTTCCAACAGGTGTGTCTGTCGTGACTTCCACTCCCATTAAAATCGCCGCTGCGCTTGCCATCGCGGGCGCGGCCGGGGCAGCCTTTCTGTTTGCCGGGCGTAAGCCGGCCCCGCTGACGCCGCCGCCTCCGCCGCCCGTCAACAGCGTCGCCGCCGCTGTCTCAGCGCCCCGTATCGCGACCGCGCCCTTAACCGCAGGCATGCAGGCCTTGCTGGCCAATTACCGCAAGATCATCGTGCTGCTGGCCGACGAGAAATCGATGCCGGCCAACGAGCGCGAACAGGCGCAGCGCGTCGGACAGAATCTGTTTCACGAGAACCAGGCGCGCGCGGAATCGCTCGAACGCGAGCTGGCCGCGCTGCTCGCGTCGAACCAGCCGAACCGCTTCGATGCCGTCGCCGACCTGCTCAGCTTCATCGAGTCCGACAAGTCCCTGTTCGACGCCGACCGCCTGGCCTTCCGCGAACTGCTGCAAGGCTTGCTGGCCGAGGTGGCGAAGGATTCGAGCTTGCCGGCGATTAAGATCCACAAGCGCCTGTCGGAGGATCTCGATGCCCTGGCCGAGATCGAACGCAATTATGAGAAGGAAATCCGCCAGGTCTTCGGCCGTTACGAGTCGCGCGCGATCGAGCTCAAGCGCGAGCGCTGGGACAGCTACCTGGCCCACCTCAAGACCCTGTACACGCGCGAGGCCATCCTCAAGGAGCAGGGCGTGGTGATGCCGTATCCGGCCTCGGCCCTGCCACCCGAACCCAAGGCCAAGGCCGTGGCCGATCCCAATGAGATCTTCGGCAATTCCCTGCCCAGGAAAACCGTGGTGCTGACGTTCGATGACGGCCCGCACAAGCGCTACAGCGAAGAAATCGCCGCCATCCTCAAGCAGTACGGGGTGCCGGCGGTGTTCTTCAGCGTCGGCCGCAACCTCGGCAGCGTGGACGCCGCCGGCAAGGCCAGCTTGTCCGATGGCGCCGCGGTCAGCCGCAAGCTCAAGGCGGGCGGCTACACCCTCGCCAACCACAGCTACACGCACGCGCAGTTGTCGAAGGAAACGGGCGACAAGCTCAAGGCCGAAATCCTCAACACCGACGTGCTGCTCAAGGCCATCGACGCCGGCCGCTCGCCGCTGTTCCGCTTTCCCTACGGCGCGCGCAACAGCGAGGGCATGCATGCGCTCGACAGCGCGCACCTGCGCTCGGTGATGTGGAATATCGATTCGCTCGACTGGGCCGATCCGGTCCCGGCCTCGATCGCCGAACGGGTCCTGCGCACGGTCGACAAGGAGGGGCGCGGCATCATCCTGTTCCACGACATCCACGCGCGCACGGTCAAGGCGCTGCCCGCCGTGCTGGACCGCCTGATCGCCGAGGGCTACCAGTTCGCCGGCTGGGACGGGACTAATTTCACCAGCGCCAACACGGCCGCCGCGCCCGCCGACAAGGTGGCGGTCAGCACCGGCTACGCCAATTCCTGGGCCATCGTGATCGGCATCGACAGTTATCCCAAGTGGCCCAAGCTGCAGTACGCGGTGCGCGATGCCCAGGGGGTGCGCGAAGTGTTGATCGGCAAGTTCGGCTTCGCGGCCGAGCGCGTGGTCTCGCTCAACAATGCCGACGCCACCCGCGCCGGCATCCTTGGCGCCTTCCATGACCGCCTGGCGCATGGCGGGGTGCAGAAAAACGACCGGATCTTCGTGTTTTTCGCCGGCCATGGCGCCACCCGCCAGCTCAGTTCGGGCCGCGACCTCGGCTACATCGTGCCTTATGATTCCGATCCGGCCCAGTTCGCCACCGATGCGATTCCCATGAGCGAGATCCAGAACATCGCCGAAAGCCTGACCGCCAAGCATGCGCTGTTCGTGATGGACGCCTGCTACAGCGGGCTGGGCCTGACGCGCGGCGGCGGCGGCGGCGCCTTTTTGCGCGACAACGCGCGCCGCATCGGACGCCAGATGCTGACCGCCGGCGGGGCCGACCAGCTGGTCTCGGACGGCGGGCCGAACGGCCATTCGGTGTTCACCTGGACCTTGCTGCAGGGCCTGGCGGGGAAGGGCGACCTGAACGGCGACGGCCTGATCACGGCCACCGAACTGGCCGCTTACGTGGCGCCGGCGGTGGCGGGGGTGTCGAACCAGACCCCGGCCTTCGGCAGCCTGCCGGGCTCGGAAGGGGGCGACTTTGTCTTCGAGCTGCCGGTCGAAGCGGAATTCCTCAATCCGCAGACGGCGCAGCTGTCGACCGAGGCGATCGCGCTCAACGCCAAGCTCGACGCGGTGCGGCCGGATGCGCCCAAGACCGATGACAAGCCGGGCGTCACGCCGCCGGCGGCGCCGGTCGCGGTCAAGGATTTGCAGGGCAAGGAGCAGAAGCTGGTCACGCCGCTGGCGGTGCCGTCGTCGGCGCGCCAGCTGGCCCAGCGCGCCAACGACCGTGGCTTGCAGCTATTCAAGGAAAAGCAGTACGCGGCGGCCGAGGCCGAGTTCACCGAGGCGCTGAAACTGCGCGCCGACTTTGCGCTGGCCGCCAATAACCTCGGTTTCGTGTATTACAAGCAGGGTAAATTCGCCGAGGCGGCGCGCTGGTTCGACAATACCGTCAAGATGGACCCGTCGCGCGCAGTGGCCTACCGCAACCTGGGCGACGCCCACGCCCAGGCGGGCGATGCGGTGAAGGCGAAGGCCGCCTACCAGACCTTCATGGCACTGGCGCCGGCCAGCGCGGGCGCGGCGTATGTGAAGCAGCAGCTGGAAAAGCTGTAGAACCCGGTCGACGCCCGTAGTAACACTGCACGCCGCCCTGTGGTCCTGCCCATCGAGGGGAAACTGGTCCGGCGTGTAACAGTTTTTAACGCCGAGCGCCGTCCGTTCCGCCATTGGCGGAGCCGACGGCGCAAACGTCACGCCACCCCCAAGGCCTCCTGCTGTTTTTTATACCGCAGCGACGACCACAGCGACACCAAAATGAACGCCACGCCCGACAGCCCCGTGAACCACTCGGGAATGTGATAGCGCACGCTGGCGAACATGATCAGCGCCAGGATGCCGATCGCGTAGTGCGCGCCGTGCTCCAGATACACGAACTCCTGCAGGGTGCCCTTGTCGACCAGGTACACCGTCATCGAACGCACGAACATGGCGCCGATGGCCAGGCCCAGCATGATGATCACCACGTCGCTGGTAATGGCGAACGCCCCGATCACGCCGTCGAAACTGAAGGACGCGTCAAGCACTTCCAGATACAGGAAACCGCCGATACTGCCGCGCGAGACCATCTGCCCGAGGGTCGGATCGGCTTCTTCTTCCTCCAGCAGGGTACTGATCCAGTTCACCCCCACGTAAATGACCACGCCCAGCACGCCGGCCATGAGCACGGAGAGCTTGCGCGCTTCCGGTACCAGGTACATGGCCATGAACGCGGCGCACAGGGTCAGCATGACCGACAGGCTCTCGCTGCCGTATTTGCCCACCTTCTCTTCGAGTACGCCGAGCCAGTGAAGTTCCTTCTCTTCGTCGAATAAAAAGTTGAGGAACACCAGCAACAGGAAGGCGCCGCCGAACGCGGCCACTTCAGCGTGGTTCTCGGTCAGGTGGCGCGCGTATTCGTCGGGCGTGTTGATCGCCATGGTCCACACATCCAGCAGGCCGAGCCCGGTGGCGACCGAGACGATGACCAGCGGGAACACCAGGCGCATGCCGAACACCGCCACCAGGATGCCGACCGTCAAGAACAGCTTGCGCCAGAAGTCGTTCCAGTGGCGCAGCACCGAGGCGTTGACCACCGCATTGTCGAACGAGAGCGACACTTCCAGCACGCCCAGCACGGCCGAGATCCAGAGCGCGTTGAGCAGGCCCGGTATGCCGCCCCGGGTATAGCCCCACCAGGCGGCGACGCACATGAGTATGAAGGTGACGAGGAAGGAGAGTCTGAAATGGCGCATGCGGAAATTCCCTAGGAAAACTTCGAATCGAATGGCGGGCGCCGGCGGTGCGGCGGTCTGATGTCATTCTAATAGGTTTTCCTGCCGGATGAGCGCTCACATGGGGCAGTGCATATCGGCATCCCTATGGGTGCGGGCGATCTGCGATAATGGCCAGTTGAGCGGCAATGCCGCGCCTCATCGACAATAAGGAACATGCATGGACATCAGCTACCTCATCACGCCCGTATTGACCTGGCTGGTGGTAGGCCCGATCAAATTCCTGATCAACAGTGCGCGCCAGCGGCGCTGGGCTTTCAATCTGGTCGGGAATGGCGGGTTTCCCAGTAACCATAGTTCGGTGGTGAGCAGCATGGCCACCCTGATCGCCCTGCGCGAGGGGATGGACAGTCCGGCCTTCGGCGTGGCGGTGACCCTGGCCTTCATTGTGATGATCGATGCCAACAGCCTGCGCCAGCACGTGGGGCGCCAGGCGGCGGCCATCAACCGCCTGGCCGGCAGCGCCGCCGATCACACCCATCTGCGCGAACGCATGGGGCATACCCTGGTCGAAATTAGCGGTGGGATTTGCACCGGCATCGGGATGGGCTTTGCGCTGTTTCACTTGTTCGAGCGCTTCTGATCCCGGGGCGGCACAGGGCGGCGATGGCGCCTGCCATCCCCGCCATCTGCAGTTCAGCATGGCAACTTTGCAGTTCAGTCCCGCAAATCCGCACTTCAGCCCTCGAATCCGTCAGGTTAATAGATCGCTAATTGACGTCCATAGTCGTCTCAAGGATACTTTGCGGCTGGTTGTTTTCATTCTGAATACAGACGTCTGACCGATTTGATCCCGGAGAATCCCATGCTGCGCAAAACACTGCTCGTCCTCGCCATCGCCACGGCGCTCTCCGCCTGCGGCAAAGGCGAGAAAGACCCCGCCAAGGACGGCAAGGACGCCAAGCCCGTTCAGCTGCTGGTCGCTCCGGAAGACTTGCTCACCATCTCCTCGAACGCGCTCGCCTCCGGCCCGGTCGTGACCGGCTCGGTCCAGCCCGAACGCAAGGCCGACCTGCGCGCCGAAGTCTCGGCCGTGGTCCTGCAGGTACTCAAGGAAAACGGCGACCTGGTGCAGCGCGGCGACATTCTCGTCAAGCTCGATGAAACCGCCATCCGCGACAGCCTCAGCTCGGCCGAGCAGTCGGCCCGCGCCGCCGCGCAGGCGCTCGACCAGGCCGAACGCCAGCTCGAACGCATGAAAACCCTGCGCGCCTCGGGCATGACCTCGGCCCAGGCCATGGATGACGCCGAAGTGCGGCGCAATAATGCCCTGAGCGAAGTGTCGGCCGCCAAGTCGCGCGCCGCGCTGGCGCGCCAGCAACTGGCCCGCACCGTGGTGCGCGCGCCGTTCGACGGCGTGGTCAGCGAACGCAAGGTCTCGGCCGGCGACACCGCCTCGATCGGCAAGGAATTGCTGAAAGTGATCGATCCGTCCAGCATGCGCTTCGAGGGACGCGTCTCGGCCGACCGCATCAGCGCGGTCAAGGTCGGCCAGCCGGTTAGTTTCCGCATCAACGGTTACGCCGGCGAAGAATTTCGCGGCCTCGTCAAGCGGGTCGATCCGGCCGCCAACGAAGTCACGCGCCAGGTCGAGGTGCTGGTCGCCTTCGCGCCCGGCTCGGCGGTGCCGAAAGTGTCCGGCCTGTACGGGGAAGGGCGCATCGAGGCCGAAACCAAGGCCGCGCTGATGTTGCCCGAAGGCGCGCTGGTCAAGGCCGGCGACAAGGCCTATGCCTGGCGCCTGAAGGACAAGACATTGCACAAGGTCGACCTGGCGGTCGGCCCGCGCGACACGCGCACCGGCAACTATGAAGTCAGGCAGGGCCTGGCCAGCGGCGACATCGTCATGCGTAATCCGGGCTCGTCGCTCAAGGATGGCCAGACCGTCCAGCTGGCGCCCGGCAAGGTAGCCGCCGCCGCACCCGCCGTGCAGGGGAAATAAGCCATGTTCCTTTCCGATTTCAGTATCAAGCGGCCGATCGCGACGATCGTCCTGATCCTGGCCCTGATGTGCATGGGCCTGATCGCCCTGACCAAGCTGCGCGTGAACCAGAATCCGGACGTGGAAGTGCCGGTCTTGCAGATCAATATTCCGTACCCGGGCGCCTCGCCCGACACGGTCGAGCGCGAGGTGATCAGCCGCATCGAAAAGTCGCTCCAGAGCATTTCCGGCGTGACCGATGTGCATGCCAACGCAGTCGAGGGCAATGCCCAGTTCTGGCTGGAGTTTAACTTCGACAAGAACCTGATCGAAGCGTCCGACGAGGTGCGCAACGCCATCGCCACGGTGCGCTACAAGCTGCCGACCGAGATGCGCGAACCGATCCTGCAGCGGCTCGATCCGGCCACCCAGCCGATCCTGAACCTGGCGCTCTCGTCCACCAGCCAGACCCACGCCGAAATCTCGCGCCTGGCCGAGGATGTGCTGGCCGACCGCTTCCGCGGCATCGACGGCGTGGCCACGGTCAACGTCAACGGTGCGCTGCGGCGCGAACTGTCGGTGTTGCTGCGCGCCGAAAAGCTGCGTGAATACAATGTGGCCGTGTCCGACGTGGTCAATGCCCTGCGCACGCAAAACACCAACGCGCCGGTGGGCAAGATTCGCGGCGAATACGACGAGAAAAGCATCCGCCTGGTGGGCCGCATCGAGTCGCCCGAGGAATTCCAGCAGATCGTGGTCAAGCGCCGCGGCGAAGAAGTCGTGCGCCTGGCCCAGGTGGCCGAAATCCGCGACGGCTTTGCCGAAGTCAACAACCTGAGTATCCGCAGCGGCAAGCCGAACGTCGGCATCACCCTGACCCGCTCGCGCGACGCCAGTACCGTCAGCGTGGCGCAAAAGGCCAAGCTCTTGATCAAGGAACTGGAAAAGGAACTGCCGAAAGGCACCGTGCTGGAAATCACGCGCGATGGCGGCGATGAAGCCCAGCGCAGCCTGAACAATGTGATCGAGTCGCTCGTGTTCGGCGCCGTGCTGACCATTTTCGTGGTGTACGCCTTCCTCAACTCGTGGCGCTCGACCCTGATCACGGCCTTGTCCTTGCCGACCTCGGTGATCGCCTCCTTCATCGCGGTCTGGCTGTGCGGCTTCACGCTCAACTTCATGACCCTGCTCGGGCTGTCGCTGGCGATCGGCGTGCTGATCGACGATGCGATCGTGGTGCGCGAAAACATCGTGCGCCATATGCAGCGCGGTTCCGACCGCCGCAAGGCGGCGCTGGAAGGCACCGCCGAGATCGGCATGGCGGTAGCCTCGACCACCTTCTCGATCATCGCCGTGTTTATTCCGGTGGCCTTCATGCCGGGCGTGTCCGGCGAATGGTTCCGTCCGTTCGCACTGACGGTGACCTGCTCGGTGCTGGTCAGCCTGGTCATTTCCTTCACGCTCGACCCGATGCTGTCGGCTTACTGGGGCGACCCGCCGGACCACCACACGGCGCCGAAAAAAGGCATCTCCAAGGTGCTGCATCACTTTAACGAGTGGTTCGACCGCCAGGCCGACCGCTACGGCCATGTGATCGCCTGGGCCTTGCATCACCGCATCTGGATGACCCTGATCGCCGTGACGACTTTCGCCGGCGCGCTGTACCTGCAAGGCGCCAAGGGCGGCACCAGCTTCCTGCCGGCGGCCGACTATGGCCAGTTGCTGATCGATGTGCGTACGCCGGCCTCGTCGAGCGTGGAATACTCGCGCGCCAAGCTGGAAAAGGCGGCCGAGCTGGCCCGCTCGATCAAGGAAACCAAGGATACCAACGCCTTCATCAACACCGGCGGCGGCAAGGTGTATGTCGATATCGGCAAGCGCGCCACCCGCTCGCGCAGCGCCAAGGAGATCGCGGTCGAGCTGCGCGCCAAGATCAGCCAGCTGGTCGGCGCCGAGTACGTGGTGCTGGACGACCTGAACAACGGCGCCAACAAGCCGATCCAGATCCAGTTCACCGGACCGGACTCGCGCAAGCTGCTCGACATTGCCAACGCCTATATGGAACAGTTGCGCAAAGTGCCGGGCGCGATCGATGTCGGCCTGTCCGAACAGGATCCGAAGAACGAATTGCAGATCGAACTCAATCGCGGCCTGGCCAATTCGATGGGCATTTCGGTCAACGACGCGGCCCAATCCTTGCGGGTAGCCTTTGCCGGGGTCGAAGTGGGCGACTGGGTCGACCCGACCGGCGAAACGCGCGACGTGGCGGTGCGCCTGCATCCGGACGACCGGGTCAGCGCCGACAATATCGAACGCTTGCCGATCGCCGTGACCGGCACCAACCAGATGGTGCCGCTCGACCAGATTGCCACCATTACCATGGGTAAAGGGCCGTCCGGCATCTCGCACAAGAACGGCAAGCGCACCATTTCGGTGTCGGCCAATGCGCAGGGCCGTTCGAACGGCGAAGTCACGGCCGACGCCATGAAGCTGGCCGATACCTTCGACTATCCGCCCGGCTACGGCCGCGAACTGGGCGGCGCCGGCCAGGACCAGAACGAGCTGTTTACCGAAATGGGCATCGCGCTGGTGTCCGGCATCGGGCTGATGTACCTGATCCTGGTGATGCAGTTCGGTTCCTTCACCGCGCCGCTGGCGGTGATGCTGTCGCTGCCGCTGTCCCTGATCGGGGTGGTGGTGGCGCTCTTGATCACTAACAACACGCTCAACCTGATGAGCTTCATCGGCATCATCATGCTGATGGGCCTGGTAGCGAAGAATGCCATCCTGCTGCTCGACGCAGCCCGGGCGCGCGAGCGTGAAGGCCACAGCCGCGAGGATGCGCTGATGGAAGCGGGGCGCGCGCGCCTGCGTCCGATCCTGATGACCACCTTCGCGCTGATCGCCGGCATGTTCCCGGTGGCGCTGGGCTTGGGCGAGGGTGGCGAGTTCTACCGTCCGCTGGCGATCGCGATCATCGGCGGCACGATTACCTCGACCATTCTGACCTTGCTGGTGGTGCCGACCTTTTACGACAGCATCGAAATCAAGACCGACAGCATGGGCGTCAAGTTCCGCCGCCGTTCGGAGCGTTTCGGCGGCTTCCTGGCCTTCCTGATGACCTTGGTGGAAGTGATCCTGTTCCTGACCTTCATCCGCTTGATCTACCGCATCGTTATGTGGCTGGTGCGCCTGGCGACCGGCCGCCGCACGGTGGTGGCGGCGCCGCGCGTGGTGTCGCTCGACAAGCGCGCGTAAGCAGACGGCTGGGCACAGGACCGAAGGCGCATCCTGTCGATGCGCCTTCGGTTTTTTTTCGTCCGTTGCAAACGAAACGAATCAGATCCATACTGTGTTGATGACCCATCGATAAGATGATTTCCCATGACGCTAGACATCAAAGGCGGCCTCAAGAATACCTCCGTCAGCCACAAGCGCTACGTCGTCTTCGAGGAGCTGTTGTCCAATGCAATCGACTCGTATCTGATACGGCGCAGCAGCGACCCGCATGCGCCCGCGCTGCGGATCGAGATTGGCGTGGAGTTCGTCAACGACTCGCTGTTTGCCGGTGGGGATGAACAGATCGTGGTCTGGTGCAAGGATAACGGGGCTGGCTTCGGCGACGAGCAAGTCAAGGCCTTCGTCACCAAGGACACGACCTACAAGGATTATCTGCAAATCGCGGGCATTGGTAAATGCAAGGGAGCAGGCCGCATCCAGTTTTTTCACTACTTCTCGCAGCTCGCCATCGACAGCGTGTTCGACGCCGGCGGCAGGCACTGGCGACGCACGCTGAGAGCCCATGCCGAGACGCGCGAAATAGCGGAAAGCGATTTTGTCACGCAAGCTGACACGGCCGACATCGGCACCTGCGTCACGCTCAAGGGAATGACGACACGCACGTTCGCCGGACTGTTCGACCCGTTCGCCTTGCGCGCCGATTTTTCCGCGCGGACTCTGCATGACGTCCTGAATACCTCGTTCTTGCAGCGTTTCATCGTTCTGAAGCAAATCATCGGCGATTTCACGGTGACGATTGTCGATATCGCCGGCGACCGCCGTGCTGAAGAAGCGATCACATCGGAGCACCTGCCCACCGCGGTGGATGTGCTGCCGATCCGCCTCAGCTGCGGCCACCGAAGCGATATCGATGCTTGCGCACTGAAATTGACTCGCTACTCGCTGGACCAGGCCAGCAGTCCCTCGCTCGAACACGAGGTTGCCCTGTGCGCCAACTCCGCCATTGCCATCTCGCTGACGAAACACTTTTTGAAGTCGCCGGCAGACCGGCGCCGGCCGATCGACGGCAAGATCGAACTGCTGCTGGTCGAGGGCGATGTGCTCGACCAAAAAGTCAACGTGCAACGCGACGGCTTCAACCTGCCCAGCGAATGCAGCCATGCCAGGGACTTCGATGAAACATTTTCAATGCAGGACATCATCGAATCGCTGGAAGAGTCGGTCTACGCCATCCTGACGCCGCCCGATTTTGACCGTGATGCGCTGATCGGCTCGACAGAAGAGAAGTTCGGCATTTCCAGGGCCATGCTGGACAAGGCCAACATCAAGATTCACTACGGCGATACTGAAGAAAATATCGCCAGGCGAACGCTGCGCAGGCTCCAGGACGAGATCGTGCAGGATACGTCGACGCTGATCAACATGAAGCAGGAACTGCTCAAGCTGGACCCGCGCAGCAGCGACTTCCGCAACGTACTGGCCGATCTGTCCTGGCGCTACACCAGCAGCTTGCAGACCATGGACATGGCAAACCTGTCGCAGCTGGTGGTGCGCCGCAGCGCCATGCTTGATGTGTTGGAGCGTGCCACGCAACTCATGCTCGACTGCCAGCAGGATGCGCCGGGAAAACGGCGCGATCACGAAAAGATCATTCACAATATCTTTTTTCCGACCGGGAAGGATAGCGGCGATACGGTCGATCACGATATCTGGATACTCAGCGAGGAGTATCAATACTACGATCACATCGCCTCAGATAAAGCCTTGTCGTCGATTTTTTGGGAGGGCGGAAAACTGTTCGACGCGGATATCGACGAGAGCCTTGAAAAACTCTTCCGCCACAATAATGAGGTTCATCATCTGAAACGGCCCGATATCGCCATCTTCAGCAAGGAGGGCGCCGCGATCATCATCGAATTCAAGGCGCCCGGCGTCGAGTTGCAGGAGCACGTCAACGACCTGGCGCAGTACGCGCGCTTGCTGGCGTCGAAATCCGGCGGCCACATCAAGCGGTTTTACGGGTATTTGGTCGGTGACAGCATGGACGAAAGCCGGATAGCGCCCGGATGGACCAAATTTCCGGTCAGCGAAGGCTATTTTTTAAGTGCGCGGCTCGACGATCCGAAGACCGGCCGCCAGTATGGCGAACTTTACGCGGAAATGCTGTTCTACCAGCACTTCGTCACACGCGCGCGCAACCGGCTTGAGGTGTACAAGCGCAAGCTGAACGTGCGCTTCTGATGCTTTGCCGCCGTGCCGGGCATGCGTGCGCGCGGAGCGCGCGTGCCAGAATTGCGCCTGGCGCCTGGCAGGCACCGTACAATGCCTGGTCGATGAACGCGACTCCGAGGAGAATTGAGTCTGATGCAATGCGATATCGAAGCCTTTGTAAAGATCAGCGACACCGATGCCGTGCTGTCGCTGCTCGCCACCGTCACTGGGCCACTAGTGAACGTTGATGATGATCCACCAGACGACCCTCATCTGCACATCTACAAATCCGGAGCGCTCCTCCTGATATTGTCACCGATGGACGATGGATTTCTCAGCGTGTGGATGAACGCCGCCAGCCCCTGGCCATCTTCTCCTGCTTTTGCGAGATTCCTGGCTGCACACCTCCAGTGCATCGTCCGGTGTGACCCGCAGTCGGACTATCCCGAAGTCCCGTGGTACTCCGACGTGTTTCTCCATATCGAAGGCGGTGTTGAAACGCTGTTTTCCTGGGAGTGATCCCGCTACGGCGGTCAATCTGCGCAACGCGTCCTGCTCTTCGTCGCCAGCACGACAGCGCGAGTCGGTCTGACACCGGGCATCTCAATGTGCGAGTCCGAGGTTTCAGGGTGGCGCCGCCGCTTTTGCGCCTGGCAGAAACGGCGGCATGCTGGTGCGCGGACGCTGTCAGCGCTTAGCGCTTGTCCTTGTCCTTGTCAGCTGGTGGAGTCGTGTCGGTGGTGCCAGTGCCGGAAGTGCCGCTGGTGCCTGACGTACCCGAGGTGCCCGAGGTGCCGCTGGTGCCCGATGTCCCCGACGTTCCGGTGCCGCTCGTGCCCGTGCCCGACGTGCCGCTGCCGGTATCGCTCGTGGTGCCGCTGGTGCCCGTGCCTCCGGTACCCGTGCCGCCGGTGCCCGTGCCGCCGGTACCGGTATCGCCCGTTCCGGTCGTGCCGCCGGTGCCGCTGGTGCCGGAGGTGGTACCGGTCGTGCCCGGCGTGGTCGTGGTGGTGGTGTCGCCGGTGCCCGTGGCAGGGGTATCGTTGCGTTTGCAGGCAACAAGCATCGACGCCAGCAGCGCCGCGGTGAAGATGATTTTTGGTGCGGTTGTGAATGGTTTCATTGTTTACTCCTCGGTCACGTCAATGAGTACCGCTGCCTGACCAACTGCTTGCCGCAGGCAACGGCGCCAGGTCGATCCCGCCGGACATACATCCCCGTCCGGTGAGGACCATCAGGGAACCGACGCCGTGGGCGACGCGGTCCCTTGATCCGATGCGCGAATTCGACTGTAAAAATTAGACTTTCAAGCTCTGGCCCAGTTCATCTTTATTTGCGTTTCTGACGTAGATCGACCTCCATGTCCGCGCAATTTGATGCGGATCAAACTTTGCTACCGGCCCGCGCCCGTTTCCTCAGGTCGAGGAAAGCGCGGCCTGTTCCATCAGCGCCGGGATTTCAGCCGGAATCTCGCGCGCCAGGTAGCCCAGCACGCCGAAACGCAAGGCCAGCTGTTCGCCGGCCCGCGCATGCAGGGCCACGCCCCAGCAAGTGGCCTGGGCCAGGGTGGCGCCGCGCGCCGCCAGTCCGGCGATGATGCCGGCCAGGGTGTCGCCCGAGCCCGAAATGGCCAGGCCCACGTTGCCGCCTTCGTGCTGCCAGGGGCCGCCTTCGGGGGCGCTGATCACGGTGCGCGCGCCTTTCAGCGCCACCACCGCGTTCCAGGCCTGCGCCGCGCTGCGCGCCGCAGCGTCGGGGTCGGCCAGGATGGTTTCTTTCGGCATGCCGGACAGGTGCGCCATTTCGCCCGCGTGCGGGGTCAGGATCACGGTCTCGGCGAAGCGGAACGGCGCCGCCTCATCGTCGTCCAGGTCGGGATTGGTGACGATGCCCATGGCGTTGGCGTCGAGCACCACGCTGGCGCCCGCCAGGCGCGGCAGCAGGGCGCGCACCAGCGCCGCCGTGGCCGCTTCATCCTGCATGCCGGGGCCGATCAGCACGGCGTCGATCTTGTCGGCCAGCGGGTCGAGCATGGCCAGCGCGTCGCGCTCGAAGCCGCCCTCGGCCGTTTCGCGCAGGCCGATCACGCGCGCTTCCGGCATGGCCAGCGCCACCAGTTGCGCCACGCTGGCGCCAGTGGCGATGGTCAGCTTGCCGGCGCCGGCGCGCAGGGCCGCCGTGGCCGCCAGGATCACGGCGCCCGGCATTTCGCACGAGCCGCCCACGATCAGCACGTGGCCGCGCCGCTCCTTGTCGCCTTCGGCCGGCGGCATCGGCAGCGGCCAGGCGCGCAGGGCGGCGCTGTCGATGGTGATCATGTGGGTGGAAGCGAGCGGCATGTCCATGGGACCGGCGCGCCTACGCTTTCGGAGCAGCGGGCACATCTTTTTGAACCGTGACCGGCGTGCCTGCCGCTTCCAGGGGAGCGACAAAATTAGTCAGTTGCAAGCCGAGCTTGCCGTGCTTGCCCTGGGCCGGGTCGAAGCTGTAGGACGTGACCGAGCAGTTCGGCACGTCGGCAGCCCGGTCGAAGGCCAGGATGGCCGCTTCGTCGAGCCGTTCGAACAGGTAGCGGAAGCAATTGACCGTGACCTGGTGGCCGACGATCAACACCCGTTCCTTGCAGTATTCGCGGGTGATGGTGTCGATGATGCTGCGCAGGCGCAAAATCACGTCGCACCAGCTCTCGCCGCCCGGTGGGCGGAAGTAGAACTTGCCCACGTGCTGGCGCTGTTCGTACAGTTCCGGATACTGATGCTGGATGCCGAGCACGGTCAGGCGGTCGAGGATGCCGAATTCCTTTTCACGCAGGCGCTCGTCCACCTGCACCGACAGCAGGCTGTCGCGGCCCAGCTGTTGCATGATGATGCTGGCGGTCTGGGCCGCGCGCACGTAGGGCGAATGCAGCACCACGGTCGGGCGTTCGTGCCCGGGCATGGCCGCGAACCAGGCTCCCAGCGCGCGCGCCTGTTCGGTGCCGAGCGGCGATAGCGGCACGTCCACATCGCGCTCGGCGATGTCGATATGCAGGCCGGCCGCCGCTTCGGCCGCGTCGCGCGCCACGTTACCGGCGCTTTGTCCGTGCCTGACCAGCCAGATCTGTTGGGGCCACTTTTGTTCCATCGATTCGCCTGCTTCTGAAATGTTGACACTGCGTCATCATAGACGGATTCGACGGCAGCTCAGCGCACGATACGCGGCATTTACGCAGCTTTCTCGTCGGCATCAAGATTCACGGCGGCGTCGCTGTTGAAGACCGCCATGTCGGTCTGGCCCAGCACGCGGCTGGTGACGGTGCCGGCCGTGATCGAGCCGCTCACGTTGAGCGCGGTGCGGCCCATGTCGATCAAGGGTTCGATCGAAATGAGCAGGCCCGCCAGCGCCACCGGCAAGTCCATCGCCGAGAGCACGATCAGTGCGGCGAAAGTGGCGCCGCCGCCGACCCCGGCCACCCCGACCGAGCCGACCGTGATGATCGCGATCAGCGGCACGATGAAGCTCCAGGCCATCGGGTCGATCCCGACAGTCGGCGCGATCATCACCGCCAGCATGGCCGGATAGATGCCGGCGCAGCCGTTCTGGCCGATGGTCGAGCCGAACGAGGCGGCGAAGTTGGCGATGCCTTCCGGCGTGCCGAGGCGGCTCGTCTGGGTCTGCACCGACATCGGGATCGAGCCGGCGCTGGTGCGCGAGGTAAAGGCGAAGGCCAGCACCGGGAAAATCTTCTTCACGTAGCGCAGCGCATTCAGGCCGGATGCGCTGATCAAGAGCAGATGCACGCAGAACATCAGCAGCAGGGCGCTGTACGAGGCGGTCACAAAACCGAGCAGCTTGACGATGCTTTCCATGTTCGAGCCGGCCACCACCTGGGTCATCAGCGCGAACACGCCGAACGGGGTCAGGCGCAGCACCAGGGTCACCATGCGCATGATGATCGCGTGCGCCACCTTGATGAAGCGCTCGAAGGCGTCAAAAATGTCCGGCTGCCTGGCCGCGATGCCGGTCGCCGAGATGCCGACGAAAATCGAAAACAGCACCACCGCGATGGTCGAGGTCTTGCGCGCACCGGTCATGTCGAGAAAGGGGTTGGCCGGAATGAAGCTGATGATCATGCCCGGCAGCGAAATCGCCTGCGCCGTGTTCAGGTGCCCCTTTAAATAGTCGCCGCGCGCCACTTCGGCGGCGGTGGCGGTCAGCCCCACGGCGGACAGGCCGAACAGCTTGGCCATCAGGATGCCGATGCCGGCCGCGACCATGGTGGTGGCCATCAGGATGCCGATGGTCAGCGCGCTGATCTTGCCCAGCGACGAAGCGTCGCGTAGCTTGAGGATGGCGGCGACGATCGACACCATAATCAGCGGCATCACGATCATTTGCAGCAGCTTCACGTAACCGGTGCCGATGATGTCGAGGTAGGCATTGGTCTCGGTGATGACGGGGGAGGGCGCGCCGTAGATCAGCTGGAACGCCGCGCCCAGCAGCACGCCCACGCCCAGGCCGGTAAATACGCGCTTGGTGAACGAGGCGTGCGCCTGCTGCATCTTATAGAGGAGAAAGCACACGCCAAGGGCGACGGCCAGGTTCAGGATCACGGGAAAATTCAGGGTCATGCGGGCCTCTTGAGTGGGCGCTGCGCGCGGATAGGGCTGTGCGGCGGCAATGTAACGGATCATTCTAACCATAAACCTGCTGCACTGCACACAGGCGCGTCGGTGAACAGGCGTATCAAAAGAGTCATATTGTTGACAGCGCGGGGGATGTTTGCAACACTCGCCGCCTTGCTTTGATTCCCGCCAGGTCCGCCAACAGTGCGCGGGCTCAAGCTGGAATCCCGCCCCACCTGGAGAAACCATGCGCGCCCCGTCCAAACTCTTGAGTCTGTTTCCCCTGGCTTGCCTGGCGCTGGCGGCCCATGCCCAGACCACGGTCGAGGCGTTCACGCCCACCGGCACGGTCAAGGAAATTCGCCAGGTGACGGCGCGCTTTTCGGCCCCGATGGTGGCCTTCGGCGACGCCCGCATGGCCGAGCCGTTCGCGATCGACTGCGCCGAAGCGGGCAGCGGGCGCTGGCTCGACGCCCGCATCTGGACCTACGATTTCGCGCGCGACCTGCCACCCGGCGTGCGCTGCAGCTTCACGCTCAAGCCGGAGTTGCGCGACCTGGCCGCCCAGCCGCTGGCCGGCACGGCGCGCTTCGCCTTCGATACGGGAGGCCCGGGCGTGCGCGAGAGCGCGCCGTACGCGAGCGACACGGTCGACGAGCAGCAGGTGTTCATCCTCGGGCTGGACGCTCCGGCGCGTGCGGCCAGCATCGCCGCCAAGGCGTATTGCACGGTGGACGGCATCAACGAGCGCATCGGCGTGCGCGTGCTGGCCGGGGCCGAACGCGAGCAGGTGCTGGCCGCGCGCAAGGGTTTCGTCGAGCGCTACCTCAAGGACTACGTCAGGCGCGGCGGCGCCCAGCCCAGGGCCGCGGAAGACCTGCCGCTGGCGCTGGTGCAGTGCAAGCGCATGCTGCCGCCCGGCGCCGCCGTGTCGCTGGTGTGGGGCGCCGGCATCGAAGGCCCGGGGGGCGTAGCCTCCGGCGCCGACCAGTCGCTGGCGTTCGTGACCAGGGCCGATTTCAGCGCCCGCTTCAGCTGCGACTTCCTGACCGCGGGCGGTCCGTGCGTGCCGCTGCGGCCTCTGCGCCTGTCCTTCAACGCGCCGGTAACGCGCACCGAGGCCGAAAAAATCACCCTCACCGACGCCGCCGGCAAGCGCTATGCGCCTTACTGGGACGGCAACAGCGCGCGCGCCGCCCCGGTGAACAATCTGTTTTTCAACGGTCCCTTCCCGGAAAAGAGCATCCTCACGCTGGCGCTGCCGCCCGGGCTGAAGAACGACGATGGCCGGGCGCTGGTCAACCAGCACGAATTCCCGATGACCATCAGGATGGACGTGCTGCCGCCGCTGATCAAGTTCCCGGCCAAGTTCGGCATCATCGAAGCGCGCACCGAACGCCTGCTGCCGGTCACGGTGCGCAATGTGGAAACCAGGCTCTCGGGCAAGCTGCGCGGCGCCGGCGCCATGCTGCGCGTGGAAGTGCAGGGCGAGCGCCAGGACCTCGACGTCATGGCCTGGCTCAAGCGCCTGGGCAACGGCTACAGCGACAACTACACCAAGTCGGTGTTCGCCGGCCTGAAAAGCGGCAAGCCGGAAGCGTTTACGCTGCCCGCGCCGGCCTCCGGCCGTCCGTTCGAAGTGATCGGCGTCCCGCTGCCCAAGGCCGGCTTCTACGTGGTCGAATTCGACAGCCCCAAACTGGGCGTGGCCCTGTTCGACAAAAAGCAACGTGCCTATGTCAGCGCCGGCGCGCTGGTGACCAACATGGCGGCCCACTTCAAGCACGGCGCCGATTCCTCGCTGGTGTGGGTCACCTCGCTCGACAAGGGCCGTCCGGTGCCCGGGGCGGCGGTAGCGGTGCGCGACTGCGCCGGCAAGCTGCTGTGGCAGGGCGTGACCGACGGCGCCGGCGTGGCCCGCATCGACAAGCCGCTGGCGCGCGGCGACTGCCCCGAGGGACCCGGCAGCATGTTCGTCAGCGCCCGCAGCGGCGGCGACTACACCTTTACCTTGTCGGAATGGGACAACGGCATCGAATCGTGGCGCTTCAACCTGCCGTTCATCCCGGACGCGAGCAACAGCATCGTCGCCACCGTGTTCGACCGCACCTTGCTGCGCGTCGGCGAAACGGCGCACATGAAGCACTTCCTGCGCCGCAGCGGCAGCCGCGGCATCGAGTTCGACCGCGCCAGCGTCGAGGCCAAAGCCACCAGCATGACCATCACCCACCAGGGCAGCGCCACCGCGTATGAACTGCCGCTGCGCTGGAACGCCAGCGGCACGGCCGCCAACGAGTGGGTCATTCCGCAAGGGGCCAGGCTGGGTGTGTATACCGTCAAGATCGGCGCCTTGGAGGCCGGCAGCTTCCGCGTCGAGCAGTTCCGGGTGCCGACCATGAAGGCACTGCTGAACGGCCCGTCCGCGCCGCTGGTCGGCGCCAGTGCGTTCGACCTGGACCTGCAGGTCGGCTACCTGGCCGGCGGCGTGGCCGCCAGGGCGCCGGTCAAGCTGCGCACCCTGACCGAAGAGAAGCTGCTGCACTTCCCCGGTTACGAATACTATGCCTTCGGTGCGGGCGATGTGCGCGAAGGCGTGCAGGACGACGCCCGCTTCGGCCACGACGACGACAGCGGCGCGGACGACAGCGCCCCCGCCGCCACCGACGTGCGCACCCGCGCGCTGGTGCTCGACAAGGCCGGCGGCGCGCGCGTGCGCATCGACGATCTGCCGCCAGGGGACGTCGCGCGCACCCTGGTGGCCGAGCTGTCGTACCAGGACGCCAACGGCGAAACCCTGTCCACCTCGACCCGCATCGCCCTGTGGCCCGCGTCGTACGTGGTCGGCATCAAAGCCGAGGACTCGGTCTCCGTGCGCGACAAGAGCAGCTTCGAGGTGGTGGTGCTGGGCGTGGGCGGCAAACCGGCGGCGGACGTGGCGGTCGAGGTCGACCTGTTCAAGCGCACCAGCTATACCCACCGGCGGCGCCTGATCGGCGGCTTTTATGCGTACGAAAACAGCAGCGAGATCACGCGCGTGGGCACGGCCTGCCAGGGCCGCAGCGACGCCAAAGGCTTGCTGCGCTGCGAATTGAGATCGCCGGCGGAAGGCAACCTGATCCTGCGCGCGCGCGCCCGCGATGCCGGGCAGCGCGTGGCCGTCACCCAGCGCGACATCTGGGTGGCCGGCGCCGCCGAGATGTGGTTCCAGACCGGCGACAACGACCGCATCGACCTGCTGCCCTCGGACAAACGCTACGAGCCGGGCCAGGACGCCACCTTCCAGGTGCGCAGCCCGTTCCGCGACGCCAGCGCGCTGATCACGGTCGAACGCGAAGGTATCCTCGACACCTACGTGCGTCGCCTCGATGGCAAGGAGCCTACTTTTACCATCCCGATGCTGGGCAAATACGCGCCCAACGCCTATGTCTCGGCGCTGGTGGTGCGCGGCCGCGTGGCCGGGGTGCAGCCGACCGCCATGGTCGACCTGGGCAAGCCATCCTTCAAGCTGGGCATCGCGCCGGTGCAGGTGGGCTGGGGCGCGCATGAACTGAAGGTGAAGGTCACGACCGACAAACAGGATTACAAGGTGCGCGAGAACGCCAGCGTGAGCGTGAAAGTCACGCGCGCCGACGGCTCGCCCGCGCCGGCCGGCACCGAAGTGGCGCTGGCGGCGGTCGACGCGGGCCTCTTGGAACTGATGCCGAACCGTAGCTGGCGTTTGCTGAATGCCATGATGCAGGAACGCGCGCTCCAGGTGCAGACGGCGACCGCGCAGATGCAGGTGATCGGCAAGCGCCACTTCGGACGCAAGGCCGCGCCGCACGGCGGTGGCGGCGGCCAGGGCAGCCGCGAACTGTTCGACACGCTGCTGTTCTGGCATCCGCGCATCGTGCTCGACGCCAAAGGCGAAGCGCGCGTGCCGGTCGCGCTCAACGACACCCTGACCTCGTTTCGCATCGTGGCCGTGGCCAGCGGCGGCAGCGGCATGTTCGGCACCGGCGAAACCGAGATCCGCAGCAGCCAGGATCTGATCGTGCTGCCAGGGTTGCCGGCGCTGGTGCGCGAAGGCGACCGCCTGCGCGCCGGCTTCACCTTGCGTAACACCACCGACGCCGCCTTGACGGTCGACCTGGGCGCCAGCGTGGCGGCCGATGGCGGCCCCGCCAAGGTGCTGGCGCGCCAGAGCCTGACCCTGGCGCCCGGCGCGGCCCAGGAAGCCGGCTGGGATTATCAGGTACCGGCTGGCGCTGGCGCGCTGGCGTGGACCATCGACGCCCGCAGCGGCGGCGCCAGCGACAAGCTGCGCATCGGCCAGAAGGTGCTGGCGGCGGTGCCGGTGCGCACCTTGCAATCGACCCTGGTGCGCATCGAGCAGCCGCAGTCGGTCAAGGTGCAGGCGCCGGCCGGCGCGCTGGCGGGGCAGGGCGGCGTGCGCGCCACGTTCGTGGCCAGTCTTGGCGCCAGCCTGCCCGGGGTGCGCGATTACATGAGCGCATATAAATACGGCGGCGTCGAGCAGGAAGCCTCGCGCGCCGTGGCCCTGCGCGACCCGGCCCTGTGGGACAAGCTGGCGGCATCGCTGCCGGCGCAGATCGACGCCGATGGCCTGGTCAAGTACTACCCGACCCAGGTCCAGGGCAGCGACAGCCTGACCGCTTACCTGCTCTCGGTCAGCGCCGAAGCCGGCCTGCCGCTCGCACCCGCGCTCAAGGAACGCATGGAGCGGGGCTTGCGCCAGTTCGTCGAAGGCAAGGTCACGCGCCCGGCGCGCGTGGCCCGCGTCGACACCGCCGTGCGCAAGATCGCCGCGCTCGAAGCGCTCTCGCGCACGCGGGCGGTGGCGCCGGAACTGCTCGAATCGTTCACCATTGAGCCGAACCTGTGGCCCACCTCGGCCGTCATCGACTGGTACCTGATCCTGCAGCGCAGCCCCGCGCTGGCCCAGCGCGACGCCCAACTGGCGCAGGTGCGGCAGGTGCTGCGCGCGCGGGTCAACCTGCAGGGCGCGGGCCTGGCCTTTTCGACCGACGCCAGCGACAACTGGTGGTGGCTCATGGCCTCGCCGGACAGCAACGCCAACCGCCTGCTGCTGGCCGTGCTCGACGATGCGACCTGGCAGGCCGACATGGGGCGCCTGGCGCGCGGCGCGCTGGGGCGCCAGCAAAAAGGGCGCTGGGGCACGACCCTGGCCAACGCCTGGGGCGTGCTGGCGCTCGACAAATTCTCGCGCAAATTCGAGCGCGAGGCGGTCACCGGCAGCAGCAGCGCGGGCCTGGGCAACACGGTCAAGGAAGCGAACTGGAATGCGCGCGGGGTCTCGGTCGTCAACCATCCATGGGGCACGGGCCAGCAAGAGCTGGTCCTGGCGCACAACGGCAGCGGCAAGCCGTGGGCCATCGTGCAAAGCCTGGCGGCGGTCGAACTCAAGGCGCCGCTGGCGAACGGCTATAAAATCGTCAAGACCATCACCCCGATCGAACAGAAGGTCAAGGGCGCGTGGTCGCGCGGCGATACCTACCGCGTGCGGCTCGACCTGGAAGCGCAGGCCGACATGACCTGGGTCGCGCTGGACGACCCGATTCCGGCCAGCGCCACCCTGCTCGGCAACGGCCTTGGAGGCGACGCCGTCAACCTGCCCGGCGCCGCGCGCGAGGCCGGCAACCTGCGGCCGGTGTACGAGGAACGCAGCTTCGAGGCCTTCCGCGCCTATTACGACTTTGTCCCCAAAGGCAAATGGCGCATCGAGTACAGCGTGCGCCTGAATAACCAGGGCCGCTTCAACCTGCCGCCGACCCGCATCGAAGCGCTGTACAGCCCCGAGCTGTCGGGCGACCTGCCGAATGCGGCGCTGGAAGTGGGGCGCTGATGCGCGGCCTGGCCGCCTTGCTGGTGCTGGCGTTCGCCGCCCAGGCGCACGCCGTGCCCACGCCCGAGCAGGTCAGGGCGGCCTACCGCGCGTCGGACGCGCAGCTGCTCGACCGCCACGGCGTGCCGATCGATTCGCTGCGCACCGACATGGCGGTGCGGCGCGCCCCATGGGTGGGACTGGCCGACATTTCGCCGGCCATGCGCCTGGCGCTGGTGCACGCCGAAGACCGGCGCTTCATGCAGCACGACGGCGTCGACGTGGGCGCGCTCGGAAAAGCCGCCTGGGACAACCTGCTGCGCACCCGCGCGCGCGGCGCCTCGACCATCACCATGCAGCTCGCGGCCATGGTCGACGAGCGCCTGCGCGCCGGCGCCGGCGGGCGCAGCTGGGGCCAGAAATGGGACCAGGCCAGCGCCGCGCGCGAACTCGAAACCGGCTGGAGCAAGGCCCAGATCATGGAGGCCTACCTGAACCTGGTGCCGTTTCGCGGCGAACTGCAAGGCATCGGCGCAGCTTCGCAGGGCCTGTTCGGCAAGGCGCCTTCGGGATTGAACCAGGCCGAAGCGGCGATCCTGGCCAGCCTGCTGCGCGCTCCCTCGGCGGCGCCGCGCGTGGTGGCGCAGCGGGCCTGCGCGCTGGCCCGCGAGATCAACCCGGCGGCCAAGTGTGCCGGCATCGAGTGGGACGTGGCGGCCGCGTTCAGCCGGCCGTCCGCCAGCGCGCCACAAACCCAGGCGCCGCAGGTGGCGCAGCGCTTGCTCAAGGGCGCGGCGCGCCAGGTGCGCAGCACGCTCGACGCGGGCATCCAGCGCGACGCCGCCGACACCCTGCGCGCCCACCTGGCCGCCCTGCGCGAGCGCAACGTGACGCAGGGTGCCCTGGTGGCCATCGATAACCAGAGCGGCGAAATCGTGGCGTATGTGGCCAACGGCGGCGCCAGCGAGGTCGATGGCGTGCTGGCGCTGCGCCAGGCCGGCTCCACCCTCAAGCCCTTCCTGTACCAGCTGGCGATGGAGCGCGGCTGGATCACGGCGGCTTCGCCGCAGGACGATTCGCCGCTCGAAATCGCCACCGCCGCCGGCCCCTACGTGCCGCAGAATTACGACCGCCAGTTCAAGGGCTGGGTCAGCACCCGCACCAGCCTGGCCAGCTCGCTCAACGTGCCGGCCGTGCGCATGCTGCAACTGACCGGCCTGGAACGCTTCCATGCGCGCCTGCGCGCGCTCGGCATGGCCAGCCTCTCGGAGCCGGCCGAATTTTACGGCTACTCGCTGGCGCTCGGCTCGGGCGACGTCTCGCTGCTGGAGCTGGCCAACGCCTACCGCACGCTGGCCAATGGCGGCCTGCATGGCAGCGTCACCCTGCAGCCGCGCGCCGCCCAGGCCCAGGCCAAGACCCGCGTGCTCGATGCGAAAACGGCCTTCATCGTCGGCGACATCCTGTCCGACCGGGCCGCGCGCAGCCTCACCTTCGGGCTGCGCAACGAACTGGCGACCGCCTTCTGGAGCGCCGTCAAGACCGGCACCAGCAAGGACATGCGCGACAACTGGTGCGTCGGCTACTCCGAAAAATACACGGTGGCGGTCTGGGTAGGCAATTTTGACGGCAGTCCGATGTGGGATGTGTCGGGCGTGACCGGCGCGGCGCCGGTGTGGCGCGACGTGATGGAGCGCCTGCACCGCGCGCTGCCGAGCCGCGCCCCGGCCGCGCCGCCCGGGCTGGTGCAGCAAACGGTCAGCTACCAGCCGGCCCTGGAAGCGGCGCGCCGCGAGTGGTTCGTGCGCGGCAGCGAGAGCGCGCAGGTAACCCTGGTCGGCAGCGAGAAGCGCCAGGCGGCCATCCTGTATCCGGGCCAGGCCGGCGTGATCGCGCTCGATCCGGATATTCCGGCCGGGCGCGAACGGGTGGTGTTCCGCGCGCAGGGCGCGCACGGCCTGTCCTGGCGCCTTGACGGCGTGGCGCTGGGCGCGGGTTCTGCCAGCCACGCCTGGCAACCGGTCGCCGGCGAGCACGAACTGGCGCTGGTCGACGCAGGGAACAAGGTGGTGGCGGCGACCCGCTTCAGCGTGCGCGGCGCGGCCGCGTCCATGCGTCATTAGCGCGCCGCCGCTTTGATATAATTACAACCTTTAAACCCTGGCAACAACAGTTCCTGCAGCACCGCTGCGTGCATGAGCCGAGCCGCACCACGAAGCGCCATGAACAATAGCCTCAACCAAGCCGCAGCGAGCCTGCGCGACGCCATCCGCGACGCCGCCGATGGCCTGATCGACCGTGAATCCCTGGCCGAACTGATGATCCTCGGCGCGGTGGCGCAGGAACACCTGCTGGTGATCGGCCCGCCGGGCACCGCCAAGAGCGCCGTGGTGCGGCGCGTGGCGCACAGCCTGGGCGGACGCTATTTCGAGTATCTGCTGGGGCGCTTCACCGAGCCGTCCGAACTGTTCGGCGCGGTCAAGCTGGCCGGGTTGCGCGACGGCCGCATCGAGACCGACACCGGCGGCATGCTGCCCGAAGCCGACATCGCCTTCCTGGACGAAGTATTCCTGGGCTCGACCGCGATCCTCAACACCCTGCTGGGGGTCCTCAACGAGCGCCGCTTCCGGCGCGGGCATACCGACATCGCCTGTCCGCTGCGCCTGTGCGTGGCCGCGTCCAACGCGCTGCCCGACGACGACAGCCTGGCCGCCTTCGCCGACCGCTTTCTGTTGCACGTGTTCGTCGAGCCGGTGGCGGACGCGCGCCTGGAAGACTTGCTCGCCGGCGGCTGGGCGGCGGGGCAGCGCACGATCGCCCCACGCGCCGGCCTGGCCACGCTCGACGCCCTGCACGCGGCGCTGCCGCTGGTGGACATGAGCGCGGTGCGCTCCGATCTGGCGCAGGCCATCCGCGCCCTGCGCACGGCGCGCATTACGCTGTCGGACCGGCGCATCGTCAAGGCCCAGAACCTGATCGCCGCCGCCGCCGTGCTGGCCGGACGCCAGGTGGCTACCCGCGCCGACCTGTGGCCGCTGGTGTACGTGGTGCCCAGCGCCGCCGGCCAGCAAAGCGCGCGCGACACCTTGCACGCGCTGCTTGCCGAAGCGCGCCACCCGCTCCTGCAAGCGGTGGTCGAAAGCGCGGCGCAGCAGCCGCTGGCGCGCATTGCGCGCCTGGCCGACAGCGCCGACCGCCTGCTTGGCGGCGCCGCTGGCGACACCTTGCGCGGCGCAGCCGAAGCGCTGCTGCGCGAGATCGACGCCAACTTCGGCGCCGACCACCTGCCGCCGGAACTGGCGCCGCGCCGCGCCGCCCTGGTGGCGGCGGTGCGCAACACCTGATGGCGGCGTTGCGCTGGCACCTCCGGCCCGACGCGGCGCCCGAGCCGCACGGCCAGGTCGCGCAAGGCGCCGTGATCGGCGCGCTGCTGGCGCGCCTGGCCGCGCTGGACGACGCCCAGCGCGGCGTGCTCGGCGCCGTGGCCGCGCCCGGCATCCTGGTGCTGCTCGGACCCGGCGCCGCGCTGCCCTGGGTCGACGGTGCGCGCTACTGCGCCCCGGACCCGCTCCAGCGCATGCTGTGGCTGCCCACCGACGTGCAGCCGCAAGCGCCGCCCGACCTGGTGCTGGCCAATCTGTCGGCGCGCGGCGCCAGCCTGCCGTTCCTGCTGTGGGATGCGCCGCAGCTGGTGCTACCGCTTGGCCGGCCGCTGGCGCTCGACCGCGCCGGCCTGGCCTGGCTGACCGGGGAACTGACGCCATGACCTTGCCCGCGCAACTGCTGCCGTGGCGTGCCTGGCTGGCGGGCATGACGCCCGAACTGGCCGCCCCGCTCGGACAGATGCTGCTCCAGCTTGAGCCGCTGTTGGAGCGCATGAACCACCCCGGCGCCGGCGCCGGGAGCGCGGCGGCGGGTGCTGGCAGCATTGCCCGGCGCGGTCCGTACGAGCGGCTGCTCCTGAGCGAGCACGCGGTGGCCGACGCCGCGCCGGACGAATTCCTGCGCCGCGCGGCGGCCGGCGAACTGCTGTTTTCGGCGCCGGAGCCGGACCTGCCGCAAGGTGCGCGCGTGTGCGTGGCGCTGTTCGACAGCGGCCCGGAGCAGCTGGGCGAACCGCGCCTGGCGCAGATGGCGCTGTACATCCTGCTGGCGCGGCGCGCCGAACTGGCCGGCGCCGGCTTTCGCTGGGGCGTCCTGCAAGACCCGTGCGCGCTGCGCGACGGCCCCGACGGATTGCAGGCCTGGCTCGCTGCGCGCAGCCTCACGCGCGCGCACGAGACCCATGTGAACGAATGGCAGGTGGCCATCGGCGCGCTGGACGAGCGGGTCGAACTGTGGCAGATCGGCGCGCCCGGCGGCGTGGCGCTGGCGCGGCTTGATGCGCGCGTGAGCATCGCGCCGGTGCTGAGCGGCGGCGTGGAGGTCACGCTCAGCGGGCCGCGGCGCCAGCGCACGCTGCTGCTGGCAATGCCGGACACGCCAGCCGGCGCGCGCCTGCTGCGCCATCCGTTCAAGCGCGCCGCGCTGGCGCACGCCAGGCAGCGCGGCGTGGACCGCTTGTCGCTCACGCGCGCGCCGCAGTTCGGCCTGCACGGCGACTGGATCGCGGCCGCCATGCAGCAGCAGGGCGCGGCCCTGCATCATGCGCCGTCCGAACCCGCCAGGTCGTCCGCCGGGCGGCGCTTGCAGCCGCGCCGCGTGCACGTCAAGCCGGGCACGATTCGCCTGGGGACGGTCCTGAGCGAGCGCACCCTGGCCTGGGTCGACTACCGCGATGGCGCCCTGGTTTTCACCGCGTTCCCGGACCAGGCCTTCGGCGCGCTGCGCACGGTGGCGCTGCCGCCGGCCGCGCAGTTCCTCCTGCCGGATGAGGAGGACGCCGGGCTGCCGACTTTTTTCCTGAGCGACCATGCGCCGGCCTGCGCCGGCGCGCGCGTGTTCATGCTCGACCGCGCCGGCCAACTCGGCTGCTGGAAGGTGACCGGCCAGGACGCCGGCGCCAGCGTGCGTTTCGACCAGCTGGCCGACCAGGTGGTGGGCGCCGCCCAGCTGCCTGCGACGCTCATGTATGCCAGGAATGTCGGCAACTTCACCACGGTGCACGCGATCGACCAGGACGATAAATTCCCGACCCAGGTCGCCGACTTGCCCTTCGCGGCGCGGCGCGTGCTGTTCGGGGCGCCGCAGGACCGCGCGCGGCGCGGCTGGGTGGCGGCGCTCGAGGGCGACGCGCAGGACTGGGTACTGGCGAGCGTGGGCGCGGAGCCGCAAGCGCCGTTCGCGCTGGCCGTCGCCGCCGGCGCCACGGTGGTGGGCGTGGCGCGCAGCACGCCGCTGCCAGACGGCAAGCCGGCCCTGCTGGTGCTGGATGCGCAGCGCCGCGCGCTCGCGCTGCACAGCGCGGACGGCGCCGTCGCCGTGCTGCAGAGCGCGGTGCCGATCGCCCAGGTGGTGTTAGACACCAACAGCGAACGGCTGTGCTGGGTCGACGATCACCACGAACTGCATGTGCGCCTGCTGCACGGCGGGCCGGCCTTGCTGCATATCGGGGCCGATGGGGCCGGGGGTGCCAGCGATGCCGGTTGAGGTGCGCCAGCCGCTGTTCCATGGGCGCTGCGCGGTGCACGCACTCTGGTTCGACCTCGACCTGATCGGGCCGGACGAGGCGCGCCGGCGCGTGCTGGCGCACTGGCAGGCCGGCTCGCACCTGTTTCTCGCCGGCGGCGGCTACCTGCTGCGCTGGCCGGCGCCACGCTGGCAGCAGGTGGACACGCTCGACGCGCTGGCCTTGTGCCAGGTCGGCCATGTGCTTGGCAGCGCCCCCTTGAGCCAAACCGAACTGGCCACACTGCCGGCCGGGACGGTCTGGCTGGTGCGGGCCGGGGTGGCGCAGGCGGCGCTGCCGCAAGAACGGCTCGATGCGGCAGCCTGGCTGGCGCTCGACGCGATTACCCTGTGCGTGCCGCTGGCGCCCCCAAGCCCGCCGGCCGCCGATGCCATGCTGGCGCCGATCGCGCTGGAGGTGGTGCTGGGCGCGGCCATGCCACGGCGCAATGCCGCCAGCATCGCCTTTGAACGCGGTCTTGCGTTGCCGGCGCCGTCCGGCCAGCCGGAAGTGCAAGCGAGCGGCGGCCCGGATGCTGCTGCGGCGGCGCCGGGTTTCGTGGCGCGCCTGCTGTCGCGCTGGCGCCTGGGTCCGGCGGCGCCGCCCGCGCCGGCTGCGCGCGCTCTTTCGTCCAGTTACCTCGACATGGTGATCGCGCTGTTCGCCGGCGGCGACCTGGCCATGGCACTGAGCCACGCGGTGCCGGTTGGCGCCGTCGACAGCGGCGGCGCCGCGCAGATGCTGCCTTTGCGCCGCCAGATGAGCGCCGACGGCACGCCGGCATGGGCGACGCCGCTCACCAGCGCGTACGCGGCGCTGTTGCGCAGCGTCTACCGCAGCGCCTTCGAGCAACTCGACGGCGCGGGGCGGGTCGATGAAGCTGTGTATGTGCTGGCCGGGCTGCTGCAGTGTCCGCGCGAAGCGGTGGCCTATCTGGAACAGAAGCAGCGCTACGGGCAGGCGGCCCGGCTGGCCGAGCAGGCGAAGCTGGAGGCGCCGCTGGCGGTGCGTCTGTGGCTGCTGGCCGGCGAGCTCGAACACGCGGTCCGGCTGGCGCGCCTGCACAACGTATTCGACGCCGCCGTGCAACTGCTCGAGACCAACGGCAGCGTGCTGGCGGCGCCGCTGCGGCGCCACTGGGCCGCCTACCTGGCCGAACGCGGCGACTTGGTCGAAGCGGCCGCCGTGCTGCGCAGCTTGCCCGACCAGCGGGCGCAGACGCTGGCCTGGCTGGCCCAGGCCGAGCGCCATGGCGGCACCTTGGGCATGCGCGCGCTGGCCTTCAAGCTGGCGCTCGACCCGGCCACGCTGCACGAGAGCGCGGCCGACATCACGGCGCTGCTGGCGGCCGGCGGCGAGGACGGCGCCGGACTGCGCGCCAGCCTGGCGCTGGCGCTGCTCGGGAAGGGCATGCCGGCCGTGGCGACATCAACGGCGAGCTGGCGCGTCGCTGGTGAACTGCTGCGCAAGGTCTTGCCCGAACGGCTGGAAGGCGCCAACCGGCTCGACGCCGAGGCGCTGGCCGCGCTGGCCGGCCTGGCCGGCGGCACGGCGCTGCACGCCGACCTGCCGCGTTATCGCATCGCGCCCGAGCCGCATGTGCCGCCGCTGACCGAACGCGACGCGTCGCTGGCGCTGCGCCTGGACCAGCGCGGCCTGCTGCCGATCCACGATGCGCGCTGCCTGGCGGACGGCCAGTACCTGCTGGCGCTGGGCCAGGGCGGGGTGCTGCGGGTCGACCGCGACGGCCGCCAGCTGGCGCATTATCCGGTGCCGGCCGAGCACCTGGTGCTGTCGTACAACGGCACGCGCGCGCTGGCGCTGGCGCGGCGCGGGTCGCAGTACCGCATCAGCCGGCTGGACCTGGTCACTGGCGACGCCGCCGACTGGCTGGGCATCGACTTGCAGCACTGGTCGGGCAGCTACGACGGGGTGTCGTGGAATGTGGCCTTCGAACGCCGCCTGGCCGTGCTCGACACCTGCGCGCCGCAGCAGCGCATTGTCTGGGAGGTGGCTGGCTTGCCCGGCGAGATCGTCGGCTACCGCGACCGCGGCGACGCGCTGGCGGTAGTGCTGCGGGTGGCGGACGGGATCGAGCAATGGACCTACCACCAGCCGGGGCGGCAACTGCGCCAGCGCGACTGGTGGAAGAGTCGCTCGCTCGCGCGCGCCACCCACCTGCTGCCGGGCCCGCCGTACTCGAGCCCGTGGCCGGTGTTCGTCGACGAGCAGGCGGGGACGGTCACCCTGATGCTCCGCGAGCATCCCTTGCGCATGCCGGTCGCGCTGGCGCCGCAGGCGGCGCGTGAGGTGCGGATCGACGGCAAGGCCATCGTCTTCGTGGGCAGCGAGGGCGATGCGATGTGCTGCAATGTGGTCAGCCTGAGCGAAAACGCGATGCACGTTCGGATCGCGCTGCCCGATGCGCTGGCGCCGGGGTTCAGCCTGCACGACGCGCGCCTCTTGGTGTTCGACCGCGCCGGGCGCCTGGTCGACCTCGATTGTGACAGCGGCAAGCTGCGCAGCCTGTGCCTGCGCTGAGCGCCGCTTCGGGCTGACGCATGAGCGATAAACCTGATAATCCCTACTCGCCCCCGGCCGGCGCGGGCGGAACGGGAACCAGTCACGCGGACTACGTGCCGTCCGTGTTCGGGCTGCACGGGCGCATCGGGCGCGCGCGCTACCTGATGTATTCGGTCTATCCCACCTGCGCCGCGCTGGTGCTGCTGGCGCCGATGTTCATGTTGCCGAATATTTTCCTGAAGTTTGCCGTGATCGGGTTCGGGCTGCTGTCTTTGCTGTCGCATTTGCTGATCGTCGCCGCGCGCCGCCTCGACGACATGGACCAGCCGCGCTGGCTGATCGTGCTGCTCGGGGTGCCGGTCGTAAACGGGCTGTTCGTGCTGTATCTGCTGAGTTTCCCCGGCGATCCGCAGGCCAACCGGCACGGCGCTGCGCCCACCTCGAGCCTGTCGGCGCTGACCAAGAGCTTATGGGTGAGCTGTGCGCTGCCGCCGCTGATTTTGCTGGCGCTGTACCTGCTCGCCACCTTCAAATTGCCAGTATGATATTGCAAGCGTTTCATGCCGACACAGCACCAGCGCCCACGCACTGACCATCGAAGGGGAGCGAGACCATTGGATAATCCGTACGCAGCGCCGGCATCGACCAACCCGGCGCCCGATCAGCGTGCCAGCTACACACCCACGCCGTTCAGCCTGGACGGGCGGATCGGGCGCCTGCGTTTCCTGGTGTGGGCGTTCTTGCCGGCTGTCGTGCTGCTGATGCTGCTGGCGTATCTGATCGGCCAGCTCGGCTTGGTCGAGCGGCGCGGGATCGTGCAACTGCTCGTGCTGGCGGCCGGGCTGGTGGCGCTGGCAATCGCACTGGCGATGACGCGGCGCCGCCTGCACGACCTGGCGCGGCCGGGGTGGTGGGCGCTGCTCATACTGCTGCCGCCGGTCAATCTGCTGCTGATCGGCTATCTGGCCTACCGCGCCGGCGACGCCGGCGGCAACCGCTACGGGCCGCCGCCGTCCGAGAACACGACCCTGGTGGCGGCCGGGATGTGGGGCATGCTGTTGCTGGCGGTGACCGCGATTGCGGCGCAGTTCGAGATCCGGTGAGGCCTGCCGATAGGCGAATTGGGATCCAATGGGCACCTCGAAAAACCACCCAGCCGTGGCATCATGGCGGCTCCGCGTTGCTGACCTGATTTCACGATCTGGACGTTCAAGGAGCGCTTGCTCAAGGCCGGCGCCAGCGAGAGTATCTTTGACGCCGTCAACCGCCAGCTTTCCAGGCATGGCTATTTTGTGCGTGGTGGTCAAATGGTCGATGCCAGCATCGCGCAGGCGCCGAAGCAATCGATGAGCAAAGAGGGAAAAGCACCGCCACTCATGAAAAAACGGTAAAAATATATGGAAAATGAAGAGCAACGCAGTACTGCCGGGCGACATTCGTGCAGTTCGGAATCGATCCAATAAATCAGTAAAAATTAGTCCATTGGAGATTAAACATGGCTGATCTAACGAGTATTGAAGCAACCGTAGGAGAATGGCGAGTCGTGCTTACTGCTTTAGAAGAACACATGAAGCACCTGACTGCGATGGTCAACACAATTGAAGATGAAGATGAACAATGCGAGATGTATGACGACCTTGAACGGCTACAGCGCATGATCCCCGATTTCAAGAGCCAGTTTGAAGAAGGTATGAATAAAATCATCTAAGAATGATCGTTATTATTGCATTGATTCATGTTCGATTTTCATTGATCTTGAACTGCAAGAGACGTTGCAGTGTCAAGGCAAAAGACGCAAGCCGCAGCGTATTTTGACCGGTTTATCGCCAGAAACGAACGAGTGAGTATGTTGACCGTAGCGACTGCCTGATACCGAATGAATAAAAAATGGTCGTCAGGGGGCGGGAAAAGGTTTTTACATTCTGCCCTGACGAGCACGCCACACGTTCATGCATTGCGCATGGCGCTTACAACGTGATGTGCCAGCGCCGCCAGTCCTGGCCATAGGCGGTGACAAGGGCGCTGGCCAGATCCTCGTTGTCGGCATCGAACGGGCCGCTCGGGGCCGCCGGCGGTGGGCTGATCGCAAATTCCATGACGGGTGCCCGCGCGCCGGCCTACAGCTGCCCGCTTTCCTTGATGTCCAGGTAGCGGTTCACCAGCGCGGTACTGAGCTGGTCCGGGGTGATGTCGATCAGGCGTTCGGCGCGGATGCCGAGGCGGCGGATGGCGTCGCGCCGCTGTTGCAGGTAATGCACGGTGGCGCTGTAGCGCAGGGCGCTGGCGAAGGTCTCGACCTGCTTGGTGCGGGTGCCGTCCATGACCTTTTCGCGCAGGCTGGCGCAGATTACCAGGTGCTTGGAGGACATCAGCTCGCAGGCCGAGCGCAGCGCCGTGTCGTCTTCGTCGCGCAGGTTGGTGATGATGACCACGAAGGCGCGCTTGCTCAGGCGATTGAGCAGGTTGCTGGCCGCTTGCAGGTAGTCGGGCGCCATTTCGGCCGGCTGCAGGTCGTACACGCCGGCCAGCAGGCGATCGAGCCCGTTGCGGCCTTTGCTCGGGGCCAGCCAGCGCGTCTCGGCGCCGCCGAAGGTCATCAGGCCGACCGCGTCGCCCTGTTTTTGCGCCAGAAAGCCGAGCGTGAGCACGGCGTTCAGCGCATGGTCGAAGTGGGTGGTGAGCTCGTCGCGCGCCAGCATGCGGCGCCCGGTGTCGAGCAGGAACACGACCTGCTGGTCGCGCTCTTCCTGGTATTCGCGGGTGATCGGTTTCTGGCGCCGCGCGGTCGCTTTCCAGTCGATCGAACGCATGCTGTCGCCGTCGCGGTATTCGCGCAGCTGGCGGAAGTCGGTGCCTTCGCCGCGGCGCCGTTTGCGGATCGCGCCGGCCGCCGGGGCGCGCCGGTCGGTGGCCGAGAGGGTGTGCCCGAGCAGCTTGGAAAAGTCGGGGAACACCTTGACGCTGCTGGCCTCGCCCAGGCGGTGCATGCGCTGCCACAGGCGCAGCGGCGAGCGCACGCGCAGGTGGGCCGCGCCAAAAGCGGCCTGGCCGCGCTGGTCGGGGCACAAGGTGTAGGTGACGGCGGCGTAGGCGCCCGGCGCGATCTGGCTGGCGTGCGGCAAGCCCTGCATGCCCCAGCTGGCGGGGTAATCGTCGTACAGGTCAAGCGCGAGCGCGCGCGTGCCTTCGTTATGCAGTTTGAGCGTGACCTTGTTCCAGGTCCCGACCGGCCACACGCCGGCCAGCTCGCGCTCGAGCCGCAATTGCGGCGTGCGGCGCGAGATCCAGGCGTCGGCGCAGGCGGCCACCAGCGCGGCCAGCCCGGCGCCTTGCCACAGCGGCAGCAGCGCCGGCACGTGGCTGGCGGCCGCGCCCAGCAGCGCCCAGCCGCCGGCGACAGCCAGCAGGGTGCGCGACGGCGTCAGGGCGTCAGCCACGCGGCGCGGCGATTTCTTCGATCAGGCCAAGCAGCAGGTCGTCGCTGGAGAGGCCATCGAGTTCGCTTTCCGGGGACACCGCGATGCGGTGGCGCAGCACCGGCAGGGCGGCCGCCTTGATGTCGTCGGGGGTGACGTAATCGCGTCCGGACGTCAACGCCATGGCGCGCGCCATGCGCACCAGCGCGATGCACCCGCGCGGGCCGGCGCCGATGGCAATGCCGGGCCAGTCGCGCGTGGCGCGCACCAGCCGCACGGCGTAGGCGGAGACCGCATCGTCGACGCGGATCTTGGCCACCAGCTGCTGCAGCGCGACGATGGTGTCGGGTTTGACCAGGGTGGCCACCTGGTTCACATCGAGGCCGTCGCCGACGCGGTCGCGCGTGACCAGGCGCAGCATCTGTTCTTCTTCGTCCACGCTCGGATAGTCGATCCGCACCTTGATCAGAAAGCGGTCCAGCTGCGCTTCCGGCAACGGGTAGGTGCCTTCGTTTTCCAGCGGATTCTGCGTGGCCAGCACCATGAACGGCGGTGGCAGCTGGTGCGATTCGCCTTCGATCGTCACCTGGCGCTCCTGCATCACTTCGAGCAGCGAGGACTGGGTCTTGGCCGGGGCGCGGTTGATTTCGTCGGCCAGCAGCAGGTGCGAAAACACAGGACCCTTGCGCACGCTGAAGGACTGGGTCTTCATGTCGTAGACGGCGTGGCCCATGACGTCGGCCGGCATCAGGTCGGGGGTGAACTGGATGCGCGAAAACTCGCCCGAGAAGGTCTTGGCCAGGGCCTTGACCAGCAAGGTCTTGCCCAGGCCCGGCACGCCTTCGATCAGTACGTGGCCGCCGGCCAGGCAGCAGGCCAGCACCTGGTCGACGACGGCCTGCTGGCCGATCACGGCGCTGCGGATTTCCTCGCGCATGCGCGCGACGATGCCGATCGCCTGGGTCAGACGGTCGGCCGGAATGGCGCTGGCGGCGCTGCTGGCGGTGCTATCGTTCATAGTGATTTCTCAGTGTTTGTAGGGTGCGGATCTGGCGTGTGAATCGGGTGACGTGGCTGGCCGCGTCCTGCTCCAAGGCCTCGCTGACGTCGGTCTCAAGAAGGGCGCAGGTGCGCGCCAAAGCGGCGTACAGCTCGCCCTCGGGCATGCGGAACAGGGCCGGGACGCGGCGCCGGATCAGCGCCAGGGTGTCGTCGCGCGCCGCGTCGAGCAGCACCTGGCGCCCGCCGTCGGCTTTCCACAGCCAGGCGCCGGAGGCATCAATATGTTCAAGCAGCGAGCGCCGTTCGGCCCTGGGCGCCGGCAGCACCGGGCCGAAACGGCGCACCGCGCTCCAGAACAGCAGCGCCAGGCACACCGCCAGGCTGACCAGGGCCAGCTGGTAATGGCGCCACAGGGCCTGGTACCACGGCAGCACGTTGAGGCGCTTGACGATGGTGACGTGTTTGCCCGGCGTGAGTTCGGTCAGCGCCAGCAGCAACTGGGCGTGGTCGCGCTGCGGCAGGCTGGCGTTGGTAAAGAAGCTGTTTGCGACCAGCACGATGCGGCCCTTGCCTTCGGCGTACACGCGCACCGCGCCGCCATCGTCGTCGCTCCACAGGGGCTCGGCGCCGTTCACCAGGCTGACCATTTCGGTGGTCCCGGCGTCGATTTCAAGCGCGTATGGCTTGCCGGGCAGAGTCAGATGGCTGAGCGCCTGTTCGCGCGCCAGCCTGGCCTTGGCGATCGCTTCCGGCTTGTTCTTGTCCTTCTCGTCCGGCGCGGTGCGGCACTTGCAGGCCAGCGCATCGGGACGCGTTCGCACGCCCAGGTGATCGGTGAGCGGGTCGCTGTGGTCGTCGGCTTCGGCTTCGGCGGCTTCGTCATCGCCGGCCTTTTCTTCGGCCGCCGGCGCTTCATCGGTGGTGCTGGCGTCGTCGCCGGCCGCGGCTTCTTCTTCGCTCTCTTCTTCGCTCTCTTCTTCGCTCTCTTCCTGCGCCGCGTGTTCCGCCAGTTCTTCTTTGCTGAACGCGATCAGCCCCTGTTCGTCGGAGCCGAGCCAGCGCGGTTCGGCGATCAGCGTGTTACCGCGCCGCACCCATTCGAGCAGTTCGCGCGCCTGGTCGGGCGTGGCCGTGCCCGAGGCGCCGCTGAGGATCATGGTGCCGCCAGCGGTTTGGGGCACCAGCAGTTCGCCCAGCGAGCCGGCGCCGGTGACCGTGCGCTCGTTCTGGCGCAACAGGCGCGTGGCGGCCAGCATCGGGTCGGCCGTGGCCTCGGCCGACTCGTGCTGCACCGAGGTCCAGCGCAGTTCCATCTGGTCGTGCCACCACCAGTAGCCGGTGGCGCCGACGATCAGCAGGACCAGCGCGATCAGGATGCCTTTTGCGCGCTCGCTCATGGCGTCACCTCGCGCAGCGCGCCGAACTGGGCGTCCCATGCGGCGCAGCAGGCCAGCAGGGCGTCGTCGCCCGGCCAGCGCGCGGCGTAGGCGCCGTTCAGCCAGAGCGTGGTGGCGCTGTCGGCCACGTCGAGCCGCGCGCGCGCCAGCCGGCCGCGCTGCCCGGCCTGGCGCGCCAGGCGCAGGCAGTCGCCTTCGGTATTGCCCTGGCGCAGGGGCAGTGCATCCTCGGTCACCAGGCGCGACAGGGTGGCGCGGTACAGCAGCGCCAGCGCGGCGCGCTGCTCGCCCCTGGCCCAGAAGGCGCGCACTTCGTCCGTGACGTTGGGCGGCAGCGATTCGGCGCGGATGTTCAGGCCGCCGATTTCGGTGGCCATGCGCACTTTGGCGGCGCGCTCGAAGGCCGGCAGGTAGTGGCGGTAGCGGTACAGCAGCCAGCCCACCAGGCCGATGGCCAGCGCGATGACGAGCACCTTGAAGATGTCGGCGACCAGGCCAAAATTGGCCGATGGAAGTTTGAGGTCGGGGTCTTTTTCCTTCTCCGGCTGCTTGCCCTTTTCCTTCAGGCGCCAGACTTCGGTGCAGCGGTAGCCGCGCAGGTCGTCGGTGGCGTACAGCTGGTCGATCTGCTTGCGCACGGGCGCTTGTTCGGGCGCGAGCAGCGGGCCGCGTTCGGGCCGGGGCGGGCCGTCCGCGGGCGGCTCGCACGGGGGCGCGGCGGCCGGCGCGGTGGGCGGGGCGGCGAGCAGCGGCAGCGGCAGGCTGGCGGCCGCGATCAGCACGCTGGCGCCGGCCAGCGCCAGCAGGGTCGAGACCACCGGCGCGGCGCGGGTGCGCGCGGCCGGTCGCTTGATCTGGCGCAGCTTGATTTCGATATCCCACGCTTCCATGCTGGCGCGCCGGTTCAGGTACAGGGTGAAGCAGCAGGCGGTGTAGACCGGCGCCATGATGGCGGCGCCCACGCCAAAGGCGCCGAGGGCCATCAGGGCCACGCCGACGTCCGGTGGCGCGGCGCTGTTGAAGGAGAAGAACAGGCTGAAGGGGTTGTTGTTCTTCGCGTCGTTGAGAAACATGCCGATGAAGCCGAGCAGGCCCATTTGCAGCACCACTTCGAGGTGGGCGCAGACCACCCCGAACCAGATGGCCGAGGAGGCGGTGCCATTGTTGCCGAGCGTGGCGCGGCGCAGGCTGGCGACCCGTCCGCGCGCGCCTTCGAGCATCCAGACCGGATGCGACAGGCCGCGTCCGGCGCTGAACAAACGGCCCCAGGTCAGCAGGCGCCAGGCGCCGCCGCCGATCTGGCGCGGCCAGGCGCGCACCGCTTCCTGCCAGGTGACGGCGGTGCCGAACACCTGGCGCGAGAGCACGTACAGCGGTGCGCGTTCGAGCAGCGGCTTGAACCACCACGCCAGCACCATCCAGAACCAGGCTTGCCCGGGCAGCCAGACGGTGAGCGCGGCGCACAGCGCCAGCAGCGGCAGCCACAGGACCAGGAAGGACAGGTAGGCGGCGCTGGCGTGCGAATGCAGCAGGGAAAAGCCGAGGTCGAGCGCCTGGGCATTGGTGCGCGGACGCAGTTCGATCTGCAGTTTATCGATTTGCATGGCGGCCTCTTATTGCTTGCCGCGGCCGGCGAACAGGAAAAATCCGATCACCAGCAGCCAGCAGGTGCCGCCGACGGCGTACTTGACATTGATCGGTATCACGCTCGAGGCCGACCAGAAGGCTTCGATGAAGGCGGCCGTGAAGGTCATCAGGCTGCCGCCGACGATCACCGGGAACATGGCCTGGCTGGTCTCGTGCAGGGCGTGGGCGCGGGTGCGGCGGCCCGGATGGATCAGCGCCAGCCCGAGGCGGATGCCCGACATGCCGCACAACAGCATGCCGGTGACTTCGACGCTGGCATGGGTGATCACGAACGACCAGAACTGGTGCGCGGTGGCCGGGTCGCGGCTCAGCCAGGCGGCGATCACGCCCAGGTGCATGCCGTTAAAACCGACGCTGACCAGGGCCGGAATGCCGCCGAAGATGCCGCCGGCAAAGGTGCGAAAGCCAATCGAGACATTGTTCCAGATGTAGTGGCCGAACATCATCACATCGCCCTCGCTGCCGCCGCGCCCGATGCTGGCGCGGCCCGGCTGGTACATTTCGCGATACTCGGCCAGCTGGGCGGCCGAGGCGAAGCTGTAGGCCCACTGCGGCTTGAACCAGACCAGCAGGCCGACCCCGAGCGCGACCCCGAAAAAGGCCAGGCAGGTCAGCAGCAGCAAGCGCCATTCGGCGCGCACGCGGCAAGGAAAGTCGACCAGCATCCAGCGCAGCAGCGTATTCGGGCGCTCGATCGCGGTGCCGTACAGGCGCCGGTGGCAGGCGCCGACCAGCTTTTGCAGGTAATCGGTGAGGGCCGGCGAATAGCCGCGCTGGCTCGACAGCGCCAGGGTCTGGCACAGGCGGCGGTACAGGGCCGGCAGGGCGCGCTGGTCGCTGCCGGCGCCCTCGAGCAGGGCGCTGATCTCGGTCCAGAGGGCGGCGTGGTCGGCTTCGAACTGTTGCTGTTTCATTTGTTAAAGCCCGCCACATAGCGGCGCATGCGTTCGACCGACTCTTCTCCCTGGGCGCCGGTCAGCGCTTCGGCGATGCTGCCCAGTTCGGCCATGCGGTCGAGCGGAAGCCGGTGTTCGCGTTCGAACAGGTCGACCAGGGTGCGCTGCTGGTCCGGGCTGAGCGGGAAGGGCAGGGGCAGCGGTTCGGCCGACGGCGGGGTCGGGCGCGCCATGGGTTTTTCGACATAGATGACCTGGGTGCCGGCCACGATGTCGCCCAGGCGGCGAAAGCGCTGGTCGAACAGCATGCACACCAGCCCGGTGGCATACATGGCCGGTAAAAAGTCGGCCACCAGCAGCAGGTTGCGCAGGGTCGATTCGCGCCAGCCGACCGGCAAGCCGTCGCTGCGCACCACTTCCAGGCCGAGCGCGCGCTTGCCCAGCGTACGGCCATTGAAATACACTTCGCTGATGATCGGGTAACCCCAGTAGGAGACGAACAGGATGACCAGGAACAGGCCGCCGCCGAATTTGCCGCTGGGCATCATCAGATGGGCCAGGCCGCAAAACAGCAGCCACACCAGTACATCGATCAGCCAGGCGATTGCGCGCAGGTAGGGGCCGGCGGGCGTCAGTTGCAGGCTCACGCCTTCGGGCGTGGTCAGGGACAGGCGGCCGTCTAGCAAGCGTCTGCCTCTTTGCGCTGCGCGGATGCGACTGGTGTGATGACCGCCATGCTGATACCGTGTTAAATTTACTGTAGGATGTATTTATTGTAACCAAGAAACGATGCAGCGATGACAAAAATATGAAAATTGCAGCATCGTTGTTGGGAATGGCCCACTTTTTGACATGTCGCCGTTTTTTAGTCACACCGGTGCGGGCCGTGGCGCTGACCGACGCTGCGAGTATACTGCGCCGGCACGGGTCCCGTCACAGATTATCGGATGGATTGCTTGAATAGAAAACTGATCATTGGCGTCTGCATTGCCGCCGCCGCGGCCTCGCTGGCGCAGGTGCCCGACAAGCCTGCGGCATCGGTGTCCGATACGCCGGCGTTTCCGCGTCATCTGCTGGCCGATGCCGGCAGTTGCCCATTGCCGGCGTGGCCGCGCGAAGCGCTGCTGTACGATTTGCAGGGCAGCAGCACGGTGGCGTTTGCGATCGGGGCCGACGGCGCGGTCGAGCGGGCGCGCCTGCTGCGCAGCAGCGGCTGGAGCGTGCTCGACGACGCGGCCCTGCGCGGGATTGGCGCCTGCCGTTTCAAGGCCGGGCTGGACGCGGCCGAGCGCGCCGGGCCGTATCCGATGCAGTTCGCCTGGAAGCTCGATGGCGCGGCCGGCGTGGCGCCGCAGCTGCGCGCCGGCAGCTGCCGGCCCTCGGCGCACTTTGCGCGTTTTGTACCGGATGCGCTGGCGTCCGGCATGGCCGCCAGTACGGCGCCGGGCAGCGCCAGTGGCGTGCGGGTACGCTTCCTGGTGGGCGAAGCCGGCGTGCCCGCGCGCGCTGTGGCTGAGGCCAAGGGACAGCCGCCAGCGCTGGTGACGGAGGCGCTCGACCTGGTCCGCTCGTGTCGCTTCGACTACGACGACACGCCCGGCGAGCGCAGCGCCAGCATGACCGGCCGCGTTGTAGAGAGCTAGATTGGACATCGCGCGCCTTGAAAATAAACTGATCGTCATCAGCGAGCCGGTTGGCGTGGCCGCCTACGACTTCGACATCGGCCTGCATGTCGCCTGCACCCATCCGTACCGGATCGAAGGCGAAGAAAGCTGCGTGCTGCGGATCGGGCCGATTGCCGATTACGCGGCCGAGTTCGACGACAAACTGGCCATGGGGCTACGCCTGGTCAATTCGCCACAGGAGCATGTGCGCGCCAGCGAACTGGAAGCCTGGTATCCGCTGCTGGGCGCGCTCACCCCGCGCACCGACGTGTTCGACAGCCTGCCATCGGCCGACGCGATCGAAGCCGCCTTCGCGTGGCCGGTCTTCATGAAAGGCTCGCGCCAGACCAGCAAGCACAATCCCGAGCTGTCGGTGATCCGCAGCCGCGCGCATTACGAGGTGGCGGCGCAGTTGTACCGGGACGACCCGATCCTGCACTGGCAAAAGCCGGTGATCCGCGAATTCGTGGCGCTCGAAGCGGTGCCTGGGCAGGTGGAAGGTAAGGTCCGGCCCTCGGTCGAATACCGCTCGTTCTGGTGGCACGGGCACTGCGTGGGCTGGGGGCGCTACTGGAACCAGGTGGCGCCATACGCCTGCGCCGACGAGCATGCCGGGCGCGCCGTGGCCGCGCAAGCCGCCGCGCTGGTGGCGGTGCCGTTCCTGGTGGTCGACGTGGCCAGGACGGCCGACGGGCGCTGGATCGTCATCGAATGCAACGACGCCCAGGAATCCGGCTACGCCGGCATCGCCCCGCAACTGCTGTGGCGTGCGCTGCTGGCCCGCATCGACGCCTGACACCCGCTGCCACGACGGCTTTCGTTTCCCAACCGGGGTCTGACCTCTGACTCGAAATTTTGCAAAATCGGGAAGCCGCCAAGAGCGCGCAAAGCCGTCGTATTTCGCTCAACTACTCCAATCGACATGTAAAACAGCGGGTTTGTTGATCGGGCTGCTTAACAATGTTTCGAGTCAGAGGTCAGACCCCGGTTCAAAAAAGAAGGGGGCGAAACGAAACGAAAAGGCGCTGGGGGCTTATTTCCAGGTGGCGCGGTAGGCGGCGAAGCGGCTGGCGGAGGCGGGGCTGTTGAGGGGCTCGATGACGTCGTCGCTGCAATCGCCATCGGCCACACAGAACACCACCGATACCGCGTCGCGCCCGGCGCCGCTGCCGAACTCGCCTTCGTCGGCCAGCTGGCGCAGCGCGTCGGCACACGCGCCGAAGACCCAGGCGCGCAAGGCGTCGATGTCGACCTCGTTGGGAATGTCGCGGTGGTAGGGCAGGATCATGCGGTAGGCAGTGTCCAGGTAGGCGCCTTCTTCGAAGAACGACCATTCCTGCGGCGCCCAGCGCATGTCGTCGCCGCCGCCATCTTCCGCCAGCGCTTGTTCGCTGTTGGCGACCGGGACGATCGTCATGGCGCTTTCGTCGCTCATCAGGGCGAAGCCGTTCATGGTCTGGTCCGGGTGGGCGGCGCGCATGGCCTTGAAGGCGGCACGGGCGCCGTCGCGGATTTCGGCGGCCAGCAGGGCACCGTCAAGCCGGTTCAGGTCGATCTCAAGCTGACGCGAGAGCGTGAAGCCGGCAGCCTCGGCTTCGGCGCACAGGGCGGCGTAGCGCGCTTGCGCGGCGGCCGGGCTGGCCAGTTCGTCGAGCCCGTCCGTACCCCAGGTCTCGGCCATGCCGGTGGCGTGCCAGACGGCGTTGCCGAGCAGGCGGACTTCGAAGAACTGGCGCGGTTTGGCGCCGATGTGTTTGTGGAAAAGTGACCAGTTGGTTGTCATTGTTGCGTATGTGATTTTATAGTGGGGAAATTGCGCTGCGGCGCGCACAGCCTGGTTCGGAAAGAAGTATGCAGGCCGCGCCCGCTTCTGTCACGCCCAATCTGGGATGCCGGCCGCGCCCGCATGCTCGCGGGCCAGGTCGATGAAGGCGCGCAGCTTGGGCTGGTGCCCGGTGCGCACCGGAAAGTAGAGGAACAGCCCGCGCGCGGTGCGCGAGGAGGGCGCGCAGGTGGTCGTCACCGCCGATGTGAGCGGCAACTTTTCGGGCAGCCCGCTGCCGCTGCATTATCATTTCACGCTGGGCGAGTCCGGCATCGCGGCGCTGGCGATCACGCCCTGAGCGAGGCCCGCGCGGCACTCGCTATTGCTTTAATCATAACGTGGGCTATGATGGCGCTTCTTTTTCAACATAGTGAAAGCGGCGCCATGTCCATCCCGGTCGACAGCAGGTATTTGCAGGTCTTGTTCGAGGGGCATGGCTTGTCTTGCGAGGTGGTGGACGGCTGGGTGTTGCCGCAAGGGCGGCGCCCGGCCATCCGGGCCGAGTGGTACCCGAACCGCAACGGTTACTCGGGCGTGTTCAATGTGCGCGTCCTGATGCCCGATGGCGTCGAGTTCCAGGAGGCCTGCTCCGGCATGGGGACGGGCGACGAAGGCATCGACGATGGCTTCGTCAAGTTCACCGAGAATGCCTTCCACGTGTTGCTGGCGGCGCTGTGGGGACGCGAGCAGGACGAGCAGGTCTACACCGAGGTGCTCGCCACGCGCGGCGGCGCCTACACGGCGTATCAGGGCCTTTTCCTGACGCGCGGCGAGGCGCACTTTCCGCAGGAGATGCCGGATCGCATCGACGAGTGCATCAGGCAGGCCAGCTTGTCGGCCGAGATCCACTGCCTGCGTTTTTTCTTCGCCAACCACAACGGCGACTTCACTTTCGAGGCGCTCGACAACGGCCAGACCTGGGACGACGGCCTGCGCGCACTGCAAGGCTGCGCCTGGACGCCGTCCGCGGACTTTTACACGGTGCGCGTCTTCATGGTGCTGCGCCGCGCAGGATCCTAGGAGTCTGCGCGGCAGAAACTGATGCAATCCGAATGGTGACGAGGTAAACTTGTCAAATGACGACGAGCTACCTTCCATACGATCAGCATCAGCAAATGCTGCTTCCCCATGCTTTGCAAGAC
>NZ_VVIW01000033.1 GCF_011682045.1 Massilia aquatica
TAGGAGGATGGACCGGCTATGCCAGCGAAGCAAAACCGGGACCGATCACCATGCTGCATGGGCTACAGCGCTTCGACAGCATGGTGCACGGCTGGAAACTTGCAAAAATGTGGGCATAGCATAGCGCGAAGGCGGGGACGACGGCTAAAAGGACGTAGGGTCAAGGATGCACTACCTGGCCGCAGCTTACAAACCGAGGCTTTTCTTCTGCAAGGCGATAATGTCCGCAATCCCGGCCTGCGCCAGATCGAGCAAACGGTTCATCCCCGCGCGATCAAACGCGGCGCCTTCGGCCGTGCCCTGCACTTCGATAAAGTGCCCGGCTTCGGTCATCACCACGTTCATATCCGTGTCGCAGCCCGAATCTTCGACATAGTCAAGGTCCAGCACCGGCATGCCCTTGTACACGCCGACCGAAATCGCCGCCACGAAGCTCTTCACCGGCACCTTAGGAATCGCCCCGCTGGCCGCCAGTTTACTGAACGCGTCATACGCGGCCACCATGGCGCCGGTGATCGACGCCGTGCGCGTGCCGCCATCGGCCTGGATCACATCGCAATCGAGGTTCAGGGTACGTTCCCCGAACGCTTCCAGGTCGAACGCGGCGCGCAGCGAGCGGCCGATCAGGCGCTGGATCTCTTGCGTGCGGCCACTCTGCTTGCCGCGTGCCGCTTCCCGGTCCATGCGCGTGTGGGTCGAACGCGGCAGCATGCCGTATTCGGCCGTCAGCCAGCCCTGCCCTTTGCCCTTCAAAAAGCCCGGCACCTTCTCTTCGATGCTGGCCGTGCAAATGACCTTGGTGTCGCCGCACTCGATCAGGACCGATCCTTCGGCATGCTTGGTGTACTGGCGCGTCAGGACGATGTCGCGCAGCTGGTCGACGGCGCGGCCGCTCGGACGTGATTCAAATGTCATGTATTACCTTACTTGAGTACTTGGGATGATTTTTCAATGGCGTCGCGGATCTCGGCAATCGCCTTTTCGATTTCGTCGTCGTTGAAGGCGTCGATTTCGAGCGGCTGTTCCGGCTCCGGGGCGCTCAGGATGGTGGTGCTGACCAGGTTCTCGGGCAGCATCATGGTCGAAATGACCGCCGCGCTGCCGTCGGTGTTCACGCCCGCCGTTTCCACTTCGGGCGAGCCTTGCCACATGATCGCCAGCGCGGTCGTGTTGTCGCAGGTGTCGCCGCCAATGGTGATCGCGGTGCTGATCATGTCGGGAATGGCGCGCACGATGGTCTGGGTCGAGAGGCGATGGACAATCTCTTCGTCCGGCAGCATCGACCACAAACCGTCGGAGCACAGCATGACCACGTCGCCCGTCAACAGGCTGACCTGGCGCGAGACTTCGATCTTCGGCAGCGAACTGGCGCCGATGCAGTTATACAGCTTGTTGCGGTCCGGATGGGTTGCGCGTTCGGCCGGATCGGCCAGGCCCTGGGCGATCAGGTGCTCGATGTGCGAGTGGTCGCGCGTGCGGCCCAGAATCTGCCCGCGGCGCAGCCAGTACAGGCGCGAGTCGCCGCAGTGGGCCCAGATCGCGGTGTTGTGCTGGATCAGGCAGGCCACCACCGTGGTACGCGGCGTGTCGGGCATGTTGTTGGCGATGCGGTAGCGATGGATTTCATCGTGCGCTTCGAGGAACGCCTCTTCAAGAAAACGCTCCGGCTTGCGTACATACGGCGTGGCGTGCTGCTGGAACATGCTCGACATGGTTTGCAAGGTGATGGCGGCGGCCATTTCGCCACGCAGGTGGCCACCCATGCCGTCCGCCAGGACCAGCAGCAGCGCGTCGCGCGTGAAGCTGTATCCCATCCGGTCCTGGTTGACCTTGCGGCCGCCGAGCTGGCTTTCCTGATAAACGGAAAATTGCATAATAGTCTTTCTGGATCAGGTTTTTTTATCGTTGATTTTTTTGCGGCCGAAACTACCCAGGCGGTCGACCAGGCCGCGTACCTGGCCGCCGATCTTCTCGAGCCCGCGCGGCGCTTCCGGCTTCTTGGGCGGCGGCAGCGCCAGTTCCTTTTGCAGCGCGAACAGGCTTTGCGGACGCGCCAGCGGGTCCATGTCGAGGCAGTTCTTGACCATGCTGATCAAGGCCGGCGAAAAGCTGCCTTCGAGCTTGGCGTAATAGCCCGGCATCTTGTCTTCGGTCTTGCGCTGGTCGGCCGGCTGCGGCGGCGCGCCGGCCATGCAGGCGAAGATGGTCGCGCCGATGCTGTAAATATCCGACCACGGTCCCAACGCCGCCGTCTTCGAGTACAGGTCCGGCGGGGCGAAGCCCGGGGTGTACATCGGCGTGAGCTTGGGAATGTCGGCGTTGATGGTCTGGCGCGCGGCGCCGAAGTCGAGCAGGATCGGCGAGCCGTCGGTGCGCAGGTAGATGTTGGCCGGTTTCAGGTCCAGGTGCAGCAGCTTGTTGGCGTGCACTTCGCGCAGGCCGCCGCACACGCCCAGGAAAATCTGGCGGATGAAGGCTTCCGACAGGCGGCTGCCCTTGCTGCCGAGGCGGGCGATGTGTTCCTGCAGCGAGTGACCCGATTCGTACCCCATCACCATGTACACGGTGTCGTTGGCGCGGAAAAAGTTCAGCACCCGCACCACGTTCGGGTGGGAAATCAGCGCAAGCGCCCTGCCCTCCTCGAAAAAGCACTTCAGGCCGATGCGGAACACGGGCAGGTTGGGCGGCGAAATCACCGGCACCAGCTCGCCAGGTTGCCGCAAAGCGAGGGAGCTCGGCAGGTACTCTTTGATGGCGACCGCGTTCCCCTCGGCGTCATAAGCGAGATATACAATACTGAACCCACCGGACGCAATTTTCTTTACAATGCGATATCCGGCAATTTCAAGTCCATCGGGCAGGGGGGCGTTATTTTGTGCAGCCATCAGAGTGTGTTCCTTGCTTAACACGGCGATTGTGTGGATAAATCACGGCTTTGTAAAGAAAAGATAAAAATACCGGGGACTCCATTGAGCATTTCTAGCATGACAGGTTACGCGGTGGCCACCAGCGAAGGCGCGGCGGGCACCCTTACAATTGAAATCAAGAGCGTTAATTCGCGCTTTCTGGACCTGCAGTTCCGCATCAACGACGAGTTGCGCGCGCTTGAACCGGACCTGCGCGCCGCGATCATGGCCGCCATCACGCGTGGCAAGGTCGAGGCTCGCCTCTCTTTCGGGCGCAAGGTCGCCGGTGGCTCGCAGGCGCTCAACGCGGCCATGCTGGCCGATCTGGCGCGTCTGCAGAACGAAGTGACCAAGCATTTTGTGTCGGCGCCGTTGATGACGGTGGCCGAGCTGCTGCGTTGGCCCGGCGTGGTCGAGGAAGCCCAGGTTGGCCAGGAATCGCTGCAGGCCGACGTGGCCGCGCTGACCGCCACCACCGTGGCGGCCTTCGTCGACAGCCGCCGGCGCGAAGGCGCGGCGCTCGAAGCGATGCTGGTCTCGCGCATCGATGCGATGGATGTCATCGTCAAGCGCATCACGCCGCTCATTCCGCAGGTGATCTCGCAGTTCCAGCAAAAGGCGGTCGAGCGCATGCAGGATGCATTGGGCCTGGCCGGGCACGGCACGCCATCCACGCTCACGCGCCAGGAAGCGTTCGAACGGATCCGCCAGGAAGTGACCCTGTACGGGATCCGGATCGATGTATCGGAAGAATTGTCGCGCTTGTCGGCGCACCTGACCGAGACGCGCCATATCCTCAAAAAGGGCGGGCAGGTCGGCAAACGGCTCGACTTCATGATGCAGGAACTGAACCGCGAAGCCAATACCCTGGGCGCCAAGGCATCGGTCAAGGAACTGGCCGATGCGTCGATGGAATTGAAGCTCCTGATCGAGCAGATGCGCGAGCAGGTGCAGAACCTGGAGTAGCCCGGCGCGCCGCTTCTCTTAGCTTTGTTCCAGCTTGCGCAAGGTCAGGGAAGCGAGCGCGGCAAGCGCACTCAGCGCCGCCGTGGCGAGAAAGGCGGCGTGATAGCCCTGCAGTTGCGCCAGAGCAAGAACATCCGCCGAGTTTCTGGCCACCGTATGCGCCAGCGTCGACAGGCCGGCGATGCCGAGCGCGGCGCCAAGCTGGCGTGCGGTATTGAACAGTCCTGACGCCAGGCCGGCTTCCTTCGGCGGCACAGCGGCCAGCGCCGTATGGGTTGCCGTCATCAGCATCAGCCCCAGTCCCAGGCCGATCAGCAGTGTAGGCCCGAGCACATCGGCGACGTAATTGGCGTCGAGCGGCAGCCTGGCCAGCCAGGTCAGGCCGGCGGCGCTGATCATGCCCCCGAAAAAGGGCAAACCCCGCACGCCGCAATCCATCAAGGGCCGCGACACGATCGCCGCGATCGCCAGCGTGATCCCCATCGGCAGCAGCGCCAGGCCCGTGTCGAGCGCGTTATAGCCAGCAATCTGCTGCAGCACGATCGACAGGAAAAAGGTCGACGCGGTCAGGGAAGCGCCCAGGCCAAGCACCACGATATTCCCCATGCGCACGCTCGGCAATCTGAAGATATCGAGGCGGATCAGCGGGTGCGCCGTCCTGGCCTGGATGACTACAAAAGCGGCCAGCAACAGCGCCGCCGTAAGCAGTATGCCCTGCACGGTACGGGAATCCCAGCCCAGATTGACCGCTTGCGAGATCCCCAGGATCAGGGCGCCCATTCCCAGCGTAATGCTGATGGCGCCCCACACGTCGAGCTTGGGCCGCTGCGTGCCGGCCCTGGCCGGCTGCATGCACAAGGCCACGCCGGCGATCAGGGCGAGACCGATCGGAACGTTTACGAACATCACCCAGCGCCACCCCATCCCCGCCGTCAATACGCCGCCGATCACGACACCGATGGCCGACGCAATCGCGCTCGACGCCGCCCACAGCGAGATCGCCTTGGCCTTCGCCGGGCCGGTTGGATAGACCGCGACGATCACGGCCAGGGTGGAGGTCGCCAGAGCCGAGGCGCCAAAGCCCTGTACCGCGCGCGCCACCAGCAAGGTGGTGCCACTGGTCGCCAGGCCGCCCACCAGGCTGGCCAGGGTAAAGATGGCCAGACCCGATTGCAGGACGCGCTTGCGGCCGTACAGGTCGCTGGCACGCGCCGCCAGCAGCATGAAGCCGCCGAGGCTGAGCAGATAGGCGTCGACCACCCATTGCAATTGCAGCCTGGAGAGATGCAAATCGGCCTGCATCGACGGCAAAGCCACGTTCACGATGGCGCCGTCCATGACCACCATGAAGGAGGCAACGCACGCAATGAAGACGGCGACCCACAGCGGAATGTGGGGATGAATCAGGGAAGGTGCTGCGACAGCAGACACCGGAGCGGACGCACTCATGAACAACTCCTGTTGGGCTTGGTTGAGAAATAGGGAGGACACCATGTCCTGTCACAGGCAACAGTATTGGACAGCAGCCGCAGACACTGATAACGTTGTTTGGACAAAATATAATGAGATCCGGCCATGTCAGTTTCAGATGAACAAACCACCGCTCCTGCCAATATCAGCGAGCGCTGCGACGGACCCGCGCTGGTCGCGATCCGGGGCGAGGACAAGGCCGGCAATGAATTCCGTCTCGGCACGCGCGAATACGATTGGCATACCCATGTGCGAGGACAGGTGTTTTGCGTGGAAAGCGGCCTGGTACACATGCGCACCGTCCATGGTTCCTGGTTGTCGCCGCCGAATCGGGCCGGCTGGATACCGCCCGGTGAGGCGCACAAGGTCAGCGTCAACGGCGCGATGAGCGGATGGAGTTTGTTGATCACACCCGAAGCGGCCCGCGAACTGCCCAGGCATCCCTGCGTGATCGGCATCAGCGAACTGATGCGTGCGCTGGTGCGGCGTGCGGTCTCCTGGTCCGCCCAACACACGCTGGAAGCGGAACAGGAGCGCGTGATCGCGGTATTGCTCGACGAGATGCGGCATGCCCCGCATGAAGCGCTGCATTTGCCGATGCCGCAAGACCGGCGCCTGCTGCGCATCACCAGCGCCATTTTTGACCAGCCGAAGGATGACCGCACGCTCGACGCATGGGCGAGCTGGGCCGGACTGTCGGCCCGTACGCTGAGCCGCCTGTTCCGCTCCGAGACCGGCATCAGTTTCGCCCAGTGGCGCCAGCAAGCCCGCTTGACGCATGCGCTGGAACGCCTGGCGCAGGGCGAAGCGGTGGCCGTGGTGGCCGATGCACTGGGCTATGCCACGCCCAGCAATTTCATCGCGATGTTCCGCCGCAGCTTTGGCGATTCGCCGGCGCGCTATTTTGCCAATCGCGCAGGCGCCACGTTTGGCTGAAGCTGCGGGGCGGGAAAAGCGCTTGCCGCAGGACCGGTCCCGTCAGGCGCTTGACGTATATCTTCAACGCCTGAAGGCCGGCCTGTTTGGTAAAATGAACTCTTTGCGTGCGTTTCAGTCGGTCGCATCGCGACTCGCGGCAGCCCATGCGCTGCCCATACTACGCATCGTCACACGAAAGCACACTATGCCAATCACCATTGCCGGCTTTTCCGGCAGCCTGTTCGTCGTCGCCGCCCCCTCCGGCGCCGGCAAATCGACCCTGGTCAACGCGCTGCTGGCGCAGGAACCGGGCATCAAGCTGTCGATCTCGACCACCACGCGCCCTCCCCGCCCAGGCGAGCAGGATGGCCGCGAGTACCATTTCACCACCGCCGAGGACTTTGTCGAACGCGCCGGCCGCGAGGAATTCCTCGAATGGGCCGAAGTGCACGGTAATTACTACGGCACCTCGCGCCTGATGGTCGAAAAGGAAATGAAACTGGGCACCGATATCCTTCTGGAAATCGACTGGCAGGGCGCGCGCCAGGTGCGCAAGCAGTTTCCGGACGCCGCCGGCATCTTCATTTTGCCGCCCTCGATCGCCGCACTTGAAGAGCGCCTCTACAAGCGCGGCCAGGACGAAGAGAACGTCATCACGCGCCGCCTGCTGGCCGCCGGCGGCGAGATCGCTCACGCTCCCGAGTTCGAGTATGTTATTATCAATGAAGAGTTCAACGTCGCCTTGTCAGAGATGAGCGCGATTGTCAGAGCGACACGCAGCCGTTTTGCACAACAAGCTGCGCGTAACGCCTCGCTATTTGCCCAACTGGGTATCCATGCGCAACAATCGTGACACGGCACACACCGTCATATTGAGGAAAATACATGGCCCGCATTACCATTGAAGATTGCTTGAAGCACATCCCTAACCGCTTTCAACTGACCCTGGCCGCAACTTATCGCGCCCGTCAGTTGTTGCAAGGCCACACTCCGAAGGTGGAAGCCAAGGACAAGCCAACCGTTGTCGCCCTGCGTGAAATCGCTGCCGGCAAGGTCGGTATCGAGATGCTGAAAAAGGTTCCGATGTAATTAGTTATTTCGTGCCCGAACGGTGTCAACAAGCCATCCTGATTTACTTTTTTCACATTTCGGCTGATTGACTTTGCGTATGAATCTGACTCCTCCGGATACGACACTCTCAGGCACACCCAAGACCCGGTCTGCGCGCGCCGCCACCAAGGCGCAAGAGGCCGAGGTCCCTGTCGCTCCCGTTCCGGGCGTGGCATCGGTCTCGCACTTATCGGCCAAGCTCTCCGAGTACCTCACCCCCTCCGAACTCAAAAAGGTCAAGGAAGCGTATCGTTTTTCCGACGAGATGCACCTTGGACAAGTCCGCAAGTCGGGCGAACCGTATATTTCCCATCCCATCGCCGTGGCTGAAATCTGCGCCGACTGGAAGCTCGACGCCCAGGCCATCATGGCCGCGCTGCTGCACGATGTGATGGAAGACCAGGACGTCAAGAAGGATGAGCTGATCGAGCGCTTCGGCGCCCCCGTCGCCAGCCTCGTCGATGGCCTGTCCAAGCTCGAAAAAATCGAATTCCAGACCCTGATCGAAGCGCAGGCGGAAAACTTCCGCAAGATGCTGCTGGCCATGGCGTCCGACGTGCGCGTGATTCTCATCAAGCTGGCCGACCGCCTGCACAATATGCGCACGCTCGAGCACATGACGCCGGCCAAGAAGCGCCGCATTGCGTCGGAGACCATGGAAGTGTACGTGCCGATCGCGCACCGCCTGGGCCTGAACAATATTTACCGCGAATTGCAGGACCTGGCGTTTTCGCACCTGTACCCGGTGCGTTACCGCACCCTGTCCAAGGCGGTCAAGGCGGCGCGCGGCAACCGCCGCGAAGTGGTCAAGAAGATCCTCGAATCGGTCAAGAGCACCCTGGCCACGGCCGAGCTGCCGGCCGAGGTGTACGGGCGCGAAAAGACCCTGTACGGCATCTATAAGAAGATGCGCAGCAAGCATCTGTCGTTCTCGCAGGTGCTCGATGTGTACGGTTTCCGGGTGGTGGTCGACAGCTTCGCCAATTGTTACGTGGCGCTGGGCACCCTGCACGGCCTGTACAAGCCGATGCCGGGCAAGTTCAAGGATTACATCGCGATCCGCAAGCTCAACGGCTACCAGTCGCTGCACACCACCCTGATCGGCCCGTACGGTACCCCGGTCGAGTTCCAGATCCGCACCCAGGAAATGCATCGCACCGCCGAGTCCGGCGTGGCGGCGCACTGGCTGTACAAGAATGGCGAAGCGAACCTGTCGGACTTGCAGCAGAAAACGCACGCCTGGTTGCAGTCGCTGCTCGACATCCAGCAGCAGACCGGCGACTCGGCCGAGTTCCTGGAGCACGTCAAGGTCGACCTGTTCCCGGACTCGGTGTACGTGTTCACGCCGAAGTCGAAGATCATCGCCCTGCCGCGCGGCGCCACGGCGCTCGACTTCGCCTACACGATTCACACCGGCATCGGCGACCATACGGTGTCGGTCAAGATCAACAACGAGCCGGCCTCGCTGCGCACCGAGTTGCGCAATGGCGACATTGTCGAGATCGTGACCAATCCGGATTCGAAGCCGAGCCCGACGTGGCTGGCGTTCGTGCGCACCGGCAAGGCGCGGTCGGCGATCCGCCATCATCTGCGCACAATCAACCTGAACGAGTCGGTCGAACTGGGGCGCGAGTTGCTGGCGCAGGCGTTGACCGCCCTGAATATCCAGCCCGATCTGCCGGAACCGGCGGTCGAGAAGCTGCTCAACGAATCGTCGGCCAAGTCGATGGATGAGCTGTATGCCGACATCGGGATCGGCAAGCGCATGGCGGCACTGGTGGCGCGGCATATTTTCGGCCTGGTCGATGACGACCTGGTGAGTTTGCCGGCCAATCCGAACGCCACCCCGGGCGAGCTCGATCCGGTTACCATTTATGGCAGCGAAGGCGTGTCGGTGCAGTTGGCGCCGTGCTGCCTGCCGATTCCGGGCGACCAGATTATCGGCCAGCTGCGGCGCGACCAGGGCTTGATCGTGCATACCAGCGATTGCGCCAGCGCCAAGCGCCTGCGCGGCAAGGAGCCGGACCGCTGGATCGCCGTGCAGTGGGGCGGGGAGTTGAACCGCCGCTTCGACTGCCGGATCAGGCTGCTGATCAATAATGAAAAAGGCATCCTGGCGCGCGTGGCGGCCGAGATCGGCGAGTCCGATGCGAACATTTCGTATGTGGGCATGGACGAGGATGAAGAACACGTCATGACGCAGCTGCGGTTTACGATCCAGATCAAGGACCGCGTGCATCTGGCGCATTTGATCAGGAATCTGCGGCGCGTGGTCGGGGTGACCAGGGTGGAGCGGGAGCGCAATTAAAGTCGCTTGGCCGTACGTCAGCCGTACTTCAGCTGCGCCGAATGTGTCGCTGGCCTTCTGCGCTGACTTTGAAACCGTCATTCCCGGCCTGGGCGGCCCCCTTGGCGGGAATGACGGTTTGGCGTGTAGCGAAAGGTCTTAAAGCTACCGCATCGCCAGAATCCGGTCAAACGCATCACACGCCCCCCGGCACGCGTCCGCAATCTCCCCTTCGCTTTTCACGTTTTCCCTCAGCGCCAGCATAAAGTTGCGCCAGCGCGGGCCCGGGCCTTCCGCGCCACTGCGCAGATAGCGCAGCGGATGCGGCGCCAGCGGTCCCGCCAGGCGCTGATACAGCACCGCCCCGCCCAGTTGCGACCCTTCGATCACGTAGGTCACGCCCCAGCGGTAGGCCACGCTGGCCCCATCCGGCCACACGGTATGGTCCGCCGGCCGCGCATCGGCACGCACCGCGGCCAGCGCCGGATCGGCCAGGTCGGCATCGATCAGCGCCACCCGCGCCACCGCCGGCAAACCCGGCTCGCCCTGCGGACCATCGGCGTAATGCCCCAGCCACGCCTCCAGGGGCGCCAGCCAGCGCCGCAGCATGGACAAATGGTCGCTGTAATGCTGCAAGCCGGCGTCCGGCCGGGCCAGCGGCATGCCGCTGTCGAGCACGGCGTGACGGTCGGCCGTGGCAATGCGCAGGGCGCTCAGGGCGTCGCCAAGCGCGCGGTTGGGATGTTGGTTAATGGACTATTCCTGTTCTGTAGGGCATTTTCCTCCAGTCTATCAGCCTTGCCGCGCGCACGCCTTAAAACGCCGAACTGAGGGTCAGCCGGAACGAGCGCGACTCGGTCGGATGGAAATGGATGTCCTCCACCGCCTCGTCTTCCCCTTGCAGGCGCGATTCATAGAAATAATCGATCGCCGAACTGCGCCGGTTGGCCAGGTTAAAGCCTTCCAGTTCGAGCTTGAGGCGCTTGCCCAGCTTGTAGCCGATGCGCCCGTTCAAGGTGGTCGTCGAGCGCGAGCGCACGCCGTTGTCTTCGATCAACGGACGCGGACCGAAATAGCGCAGCTGCAAGGCACCGAACCACGGCCCCAGGTTGTCGAGCGCCAGCGCCAGCGAGGCGACGCCCTCCACCGCGCCGGGAATGCGCCGTCCGGCCGCATCGGCATTCCTGAAACGCGCACGCGCGAACGCCACGTCGGCGTCCACGCTCATGTACGCGTTCGGCTTGTAGTAATTGGAAAACTCGAACCCGCTGCGGCGGCTCGGCCGGCCGGCCTCGGTGGTGCCGGCGTCGCCCACGAACACCAGTTCCGAATCGACATCGAGCTGGTACACCGACAGCGAACTCTGCAACCCTGCAAGTGCTTCGGTGCGCACGCCCACTTCAACGCCCTTGGCCTTGACCAGCGGCGTCACGCGCTCGCTGGCCTCGCCGCTTTTCGGATCGGTGCGGATGGTGGTGCCGCGCGCATCGTTGCTGTGGAAACCGGTACCGGCGTTCAGATACAACTCGGTCTTGCTCCACGGGCCGAAGATCAGGCTCAGGGTCGGGCTGGCGCGGCTGGCGCTGGCGCGGCCGCTGTTCTCGGGCAGGATGCTGTCGACATCGAAACGATAGTGGTCGACGCGCACCCCGGCCACGCTGCGGAACATTGGCGTCCAGCGCGTGCTGTTGTCGTAGAACACGGCGGCGCTGGTTTCCACGATATGATCCTCGCGCGTGGTAGCGCGGCGCCGGCGCGCGACGGTGTCGTACAGGCCGTTGTGGATATTGTCGTTCTGGAACTGAAAGCCGACCCGGTGGCTGCCCCAGCGGTGCTCGGCGTTGACGGCGCTGGTAACGCGCCGGTCGGGCTGGCTGAACTGATCGCCGTTGACCGGATCGTCCAGGAAATACGTGAAGTTCGAATACAGTTCGAGCCGGTTGGCCACCACCGACGCATTGACCCTGGTCACGCCCGCCTCTGACGCGGCGTGCCAGCCGCCGGACAGGCTGTAGCGGCGAGCCACACCGCCGTCGCTGGCGTCGACCGTGTCGAAGCGCCCGAGGCGGCCGTCATCGACCGCGCGGCGCGGAATCTGGTCGCTGGCACGCCAAGCAGCGCGGTAAGCCATGGCGGTGACATTGACGCCCTTGGCGGCGTCGCCCTGGCTGTAGCGCAGCACGCCGTTGAGCTTGTTGAAATCGTCGCCGCGCGTAAACGGCCCGTCGTTATGGAACGATTCGAGCGCATACAGCAGCTTGCCATTGCCGACATTGGGCGAATCGGCCAGCAGCGCGCGCCGGTAGCCGTTCTGGCCCAGGCCGACGCTGGCGAGGCCTTCCGGCAAGGTGTCGGCGTAGCGCACCGCCAGCGCGCCGGCGGCGGCGAAGTCGCCCTCGTCGGCGTAGTACGGGCCCTTGCGGTATTCCAGCCGGTTGGCCAGTTCGGGAATCAGGAAGTTCAGGTCGGTCCAGCCCTGCCCGTGGGCGTGACTGCGCTGGTTGACCAGCATGCCGTCGACGGTGGTGCGCAGGTCGGTGCCATGGTCGAGGTTAAACCCGCGCAGGTAGAACTGGTTGGCCTTGCCTTCACCGCTGTGCTGGCTGACGATCAGGCCGGGCGTCGCTTCCAGCAATTCGCCAGGGCGGTACACCGAGCGCGCCGCCAGTTGCTGCTGGGTGACCACGCCCGCATTGGCCGAGTCGGCCACGCCGAGCTGGCTCACGCGCGAGGCTGCCACCACCACCTGGGGCACGGGTTCGGCGGCTTCCCCGGCGTGGACCAGGGCGGAGGCGCCCAGCAGCAAGGCGCCCAAGGGGCGGCGGACGAGTCGAAAATCATGCATGGATGGGCCTGTGATCGAAAAAGGGGCCGATGAGACAACATCGGAACTGATCTCTTATTCGTTCGCAAGCTGGTTTCGGATTCAACTGTCGGCCACGAACCCGCCATCGACATCATGATGAATGACGTCAGCGGCTCACATGGTGATGCATGCGCCGCAGCCCCAGCCACACCACGGCCAGCATCACCGGCATGGCCGCGCCGGTCAGCAGGTCGGGATTGAGCGGCACGCCGGCCGCCTTCATGGCCTTGCCGGCATACGCGATCAGTCCAATCGAGTAATACGAAATAGCCACCACCGACAAGCCCTCGACCGCCTGCTGCAAGCGCAACTACTGCGCCGCGCGGGCGTTGAGCGACTCGAGGATGCGGCGGTTCTGCTGCTCCTGCACGATGCCCACGCGCGTGCGCAGCAGGTCGTTGCTGCGCCCGATGCGCTCGGCCAGCGCCTGCTGGCGCCGCTCGGTCGACTCGCAGGTGTTCATGGCCGGGGCCAGGCGCCGGTCCATGAATTCGCGGATGGTCGGCACGCCCGGAATGCGCGTTTCGCGCAATTCGTCGATGCGCGCCTGCACCAGCCGGTAATACGCCTTCGAGGCGGCAAAGCGGTAGCTGTTTTCCAGCGCCAGCTTTTCCATGCGCGCCGCCAGCACCGTGATCTTGTGCAGCAATTCGCGCTCGTCATCGGGTGCGCCGGGCGTACCGGCCAGCGCACCCGGCAGCGCATCGCCACCATCGCTCATGCCGGCCGACAAGCGCGCCAGCTCGGCCTCAATGCCGTTGAGCACAGGCGCCGCCAGCTGCGCCTGCGGCAAACCAAGCAGCGCCATCATGCGGTAGGTTTCGATTTCCAGCACCCGCTGCACCAGCCGTCCGGCCTGCTGGTACTGCATGCCCAGGTCCTGGATCACCACCCTGCCGAAGCCGTCCGGCGCAATCGCGAAATCGGTCCACACCTTGGCGAAATTCTGGCTGTCGCTGCCAACCAGCAGGTTGCCGGCAAACACCTGGCGCATTTCGGTCAGCGAGGCGCTCACCTGCTGCAAGGTAACGTGGGTGGCGGCCATGACCTTGCCTTCCAGCGCCAGCAGCCATTCATCGGGAACATGGCGCAGCGGCACCTGCTCGAACGCGTGCTCGGGCGCGACCGGATGGGCGCGCCGTTCGGCGAAGGTGTAGGTCGAAAACTCGGTGTGCGACTCCCATTGCAGGCGAAAGCTGCCGAAATCATGGAAGAAGTAGCGCGCTTCCGGATGTGGCGGAGCCACCCCGAAATGCTGGCACAGGCCGGCCAGCAACTGGTTTTGCGAGGCCAGCTGGTGCGCCTCGGCGTCGTCCTCGTGGCGCGCGTACACGGCCAGGTGGGTCAGGGTTTCGGGGCCGTTCAGGCGCAGCGAGGGGCGCGAATGGACTTCGGCGGCCAGCGGTATTCGGAGTGCGTGGTTGAAAGTGGCATGGGAAATCGACATCGGCAACTCGCTAAAATGAAAAATCAGTCCGCGGCGGGGGCCGGATAGTGCACGCTGAGCACTTCGAGCTCGTCGGGACCGAGCGGCGTCTGCAGGGTGATCAGATCGCCTTCCCTGGCCTTGGTCAGCGCGCGCGCCACCGGCGAGACCCAGCTGATCTTGCCGTTCAGCGGATCGAGCTCGTCGATGCCGACGATGGTCACGGCGTGCTCCTCGCCCGCGCTGTTGCAGTAGGTGACAGTGGCGCCGAAAAAGATCTGGTCGTTGCCATGTTGAACGCTCGGATCGACCACGGCGGCCGAATCCATGCGCTTGGTCAGGAAGCGGATGCGCCCGTCGATCTGGCGCAGGCGCCGCTTGCCGTAAATGTAGTCGCCATTTTCGGAACGGTCGCCGTTGGACGCCGCCCAGTGCACCACCTTGACCACCTCGGGCCGCTCGACGTCGATCAGTTGCAGCAGCTCATCCTTGATGCGCTGGTAGCCGGCCGGGGTGATGTAATTCTTGGCGCCCGCAGGAATTGCTTGCGCGAGCGCAATGGCTTCCTCGTCGTCGTTATCCGATTCTTTGACAAATGCTTTATTCATGCGGTCCATTGTAATGGCGCGCGCGCATCCTGTCCGGGCGATACCCGTTTTTGGCGCAGGCAATCTTTTCACGTATCATGAAATCAAAGGGAGGACCATGACTCGACCCAAGCGCACCCGCTCGCGCCTGCTCGCCCCGCTGCTGTACGTGGCGGCGCTGATCTTGCTGCTGGAAGAATGGCTGTGGGATAGCGGCAAACGCCTCGGCGCCGTCATCGCCGGCTGGCCGCTGGTGCGCGGGCTCGATGCGCGCATCCGGGCGCTGCCGCCGTACGCGGCCCTGTGCGCCTTCGTGCTGCCGGCCATCTTGCTGTTTCCGGTGAAATTGCTGGCCCTGCTCGCGATTGCCGACGGCCACGTGGTCACCGGCGTGCTGGCGATGGTGCTGGCCAAGATCGGCGGGGCGGCGGCGGTCACGCGGTTGTACGCGCTGACCCTGCCCAGCCTGTTGACCCTGGCGTGGTTTGCGCGCTGGCATGGCGTGTTCATGGCCTTCAAGGACAAATGGGTGGGCGCGCTCAAGGCCACCCTGGCGTACCGGCGCACCAGCCGCAGCGTGCTGGGCCTGCGGGCGCGCTGGCGCCGGGCGATTGCGGCCTGGCGCCGGCGGGCCAAGGGCGGGCGCCACAGCCTGCGCCCGACCCGCATCCTGCGCCGCTTCGCCGCCAGGTGGCGCGCGCGGCGACGCTGAGCTGCGCCAAGGGGCACGGCGTTCATATCTTTTAGTTCAAATCACCATTTGCGGGACCACGGGGGGTTGCCAATCCGCCCCCCTGCGGCCGGGGATACTCCCAACACTTCTTCCAAGGAAAGCCGCAGTCCGGTGCGCGCCCTTCCCCGACCCGGCTAGAAGCGGCTGAAGAAATCGCGTGCCGCCAGTTCGCACGCCACCCTGGCCGAGAAACCATGGTAGTTGTCGACCGTGTCCGGATCCTCGCCGTTGGTGATCAGCGCCTGTCTGATATGCGCAAAGATCGTCTTCGGGCGCGCATACGGATCGTTCGCGCCAGCCGGCGAGTCCACGTCGAGCAGCTGCGCCGTGCCGCCGTGGGCTTGAAAGTAGGCGTGCGTCAGGCGCGCGTGCGCGAAACTGACTTCCGGATCGCCGTTGCCGCCGCACAGCAGCATCGGCGCGCTTGGCGTCCAGGTGCGCAAGTCGTTCCTGAGCCAGGCGGCGCGCATCGGATTGGCCGGCGCGCATGCCAGCGGCGCCAGCGCCGACGTCACCGGACAGGGATTGGCGCCGATGTCGGCCAGCACGCGGCCCAGGTAGGCGGCGTTCATCAGGCTGTGCGCCGGGGTGCCGAAGTAGGCCTTTTGCGCGGCGTCGAGGCCGGCGTAATGGGCCATCTCGTTGCTCAGGAAATACGCCGGGAATTTGCCATCGGCCACCAGCGTATTCAACGAGCCGGTCGACGGCAGCAGGGTTTCCATCGCCCCGGCGTAGACGGGGGAATACACCTCCGTCGGCGCCGCATACAGATTGCCGTAGGCTTTTTGCCAGGCCGTGATCTGCATGACCAGCTGAAGCTGGGTGGACAGCGAAAACCCACCGAGCTCGTCCAGTGCGCCGCGCGTTCCGAGCGCCTCGTAGTCCAGGCTCTCGGCGTAGCTGCCGCTTTGCGGCGCCGACGCCGTCACCGCGATGCCGGCCGCCTGCATGGCGCGGTGGGTGGCCATGGCCGCGTAGCCGCCTTCGGAATAGCCGGTGATAAACAGCTTGCCGTTTCCGGCGACCGGTCGTGGCAGTTGCGCCAGCGCCGTGCGCGCGGCGGCGAGGGCGTCGATCATGTCCTTCGCTTGTTGCTCGGCGATATGGTGCGGATGGTAGTTCAACGCCGAACTGTCGTAGCCCGCATAGTTGGGCGCGACCACGATGTAGCCCTGCGCCGCGTACAGGGCGGCCGGCGTGCTGGCCCTGCCCGCGCCTTCGTTGCCCAGGTCCGTGAGATCGGCCATGTTCAGCTTGCGCTGGAACGAGCTGCCATGGCCGTACAGCACCAGCGGACGGGCGCCGCTACAGGCGGGATCGGCGCCGCTCGGCACCATCAGCGCGGCCGACGCCGTGGTCGGCTCGCCCGCCGCCCCGACCGTGTTGTACGCAATATGCAGAACATCGATGCCGCACCTGGGGACGCCGGCCACCTCCAGCAATTTTGAGCCGAATGGAGCCAGTTGCGCGAGCACGCCGGCCACGTCCAGCGTCAGCAGGCGCGTGGGCGAATTGCGCAGCAGCGCGCCGCGCCCGGCGACGCTGTTGTCCGTGGCGGGCTGGGAAGGCTGGGCTGGCTGGGAAGAAGAACCGCCGCAGCCTGCCAGCAGGAGGGCCAGCGCGGCGCCGGGTAGCAGGCTGGGCAGTGAAAAGCGGGTCAAGGGGATTGCGTATGGCATCGTGCCTCCGGTAAGTGAGCGAACATGGCGGGTAAGGTCGACTGTGCGCCTGGCAAGGCAGGCGGCAAGTGCATTATGCAAACGCCAACCTTTACGATTCCCAAAGACCGGCGCCGGCGCGGCCTTTGGCTGGCATTAAGGTAGCGCTCGGTATAATCGGCGCATGCACCTACTCCTCATTGAAGACGATCTCGATTTCGGGCGTGCCCTGCAAGGCGCACTGCGGGCCGAGGGCATCAGCAGCGAATGGCTGCGCCGCGCCGCCGATGCGCCCCCGGGTTTTCATGGCGCCGCGGTCGACTGCGTGCTGCTCGACCTGACCCTGCCCGATGGCTGCGGTTTCGAGCTGCTGGCGCGCTGGCGCCGCGCTGCCAGCGCGGTGCCGGTGATCGTGATGACGGCGCGTTCCAGCCTGGCGGACCGGCTCGCCGGCCTGGACGGCGGGGCCGACGATGTGATCGTCAAACCGTTTGCCACCGAAGAATTGATTTCGCGCGTGCGCGCAGTGCTGCGGCGCTATGCGCGCCAGGCCAGCGAACAATGGACCATCGGGTCCCTGACGATCGAGCCCCGCCGCCGTCTGGCGCAGCTCGATGGACAGGCGCTCAAGCTGTCGCCGCGCGAATTCCAGCTGTTGCTGGAGCTGGCGCGCGAACCGGGCACGGTGGTGGCCAAGGGCGCCCTGGCGCAACGGCTCGAACCGCTCGGCGAGCCGGTCGATTTCGCCGCCATCGAAGTACACATGTCCAACCTGCGGCGCAAGATCGGCGCCGAACGCATCCACACCGCGCGCGGCATCGGCTACGTGCTGCTGCCATGAGGCTGTGGCCGCGTCCGACCCTGGCGCGGCGCGTGCTCGGCGCGCTGGGCATGGCCTTCGTGCTGGTGTGGTGCATGCTGCTGGCCTACGAATACGTCTTGCTCGGACAAGAAACCGGCCAGGAAACGGGCGTGCACAAGATCGGCGCGGCGCTGTCGGTGGCCCTGCTCGAACTCGATTCGCCGGAGCAGGTCAGGGCGGCGGTAGTCACAACCGCAACCTGGCTCAACCGGGTGCGGCGCGATGCCGGGCAGTTGCCGGGCGAGCTGGTGTTCGAACTGCGCGACCGCCAGGGCCGGGTGCTGTACGCGTCGGCGCCGGGACCGGATGCGGGCGGCGCCGGCGAGGCCTTCTGGATCTACCAGCATGACGCGCCCGGCTGGTCGCTGCGCATCGCCGAACCCAAGGCGGCGCGGGGGGCCACGCTGGGCGCTCTGGGCGCCGGCCTGCTTCCCTACCTGCTCATTGCCCTGCCCTGTGTCGTCTTGCCTTTATGGATAGCCGTGCACCAGGGCTTGCGGCCCTTGCGCATGCTGGCCGGGCGCGTCGCCGCGCGCCCGCGCGACGACCTCTCGCCGATCGGGATCGACCCCGGCTACCGCGAATTGCGCCCGCTGGTGGCGGCTTTGGACGAACTGCTGGCCAGGTTGCGCAGCAAGGCGCAGCGCGAACGCGCCTTCATCGAGGATGCGGCGCACGAACTGCGCACGCCGATGGCGGTGATCTCGACCCAGGCGCATGTCATGGCGCGCGCGGCCGACCCGGCCGAACGCCAGCAGGCGCAAGCGCATCTGAAGCTGGCCATCGCGCGCGCCTCGCACCTGAGCGGCCAACTGCTGGAACTGGCCACGCTCGACGAGATGGCGCCCGCCACGCGCGAACTGGTCGACGTGGCCGGCTGCGTGCGCCAGTTGCTGGCGCAGCAAATGAAGCGGGCCCTGGCGCGCCGCATGGAACTCTCGCTCGAGGCGCCCGACAGGCTGGAGTGGCCGGTGGACGTGGCCGCCTTTCACTCGATCGTCATCAACCTGCTCGAAAACAGCCTGCGCTATGTGCCGCCCGGCGGCTGCGTGCAGGTCGGCCTGCGGCGCGACGGCGCGCACCTGCTGTTGTGGATCGCCGACGACGGGCCCGGCATTGCGCCAGACCAGCGCCAGCACATTTTCGAGCGCTTTTACCGGGGGCGCGGACACGATACCCCGGGCTCGGGCCTGGGCCTGGCGATCGTCCGGCAAGCTTGCGCGCGCCTGGGGGGCGAGGTCCGGCTGGTCGACGGCCTGGCCGGCAAGGGCTGCGGCTTCGAAGTGCGCCTGTTGGCCGTCACGGCATGACATGCATGCATGCATGCATGCATGCGGTGTTACATAAAAAGCATGCGAAACCGCTGCGCCATCATGTATTCTAGTCAACATTCTGCCGGCTGTCGGCAGATTCACCAGCTCCCAAAGGCAAGCATGCATCAATATATTAACAAACGCACCCTGTGCGCCCTGGCCGCGCTGGCCGCCGCCTGGGCGCCGGCCCAGGCCAACACCAGCACCTCGTCCGCCAGCATCGAGCAATTCCAGTACCGGCTTGTCGACCTCGACCTGAACGATGGCATCGATGCCTCGATCACCTTCGGCACCGACGTCCGCTCGCTCTACACCGCAGCCGGCGGACAAAGCCAGCAACTGAACGCATCGGGAAGCACCTCGTTCGTGAGTCCGTTGGGCTCGGCCGGCGGCACGCTCTCCGATAGCGCCCTGCTCGCGCATGCGAGCATGACCCATACGGTGCCGTACGATGACACTCAACTGAGATTCAGTAGCCGGGGCACCCGCGTCACCGAGTTCATCCTGAGCCCGAATACCGAGTTGATTCTCACCGCCGTCGGTAAGGTCGAGCAGCAACTCGATGGCCGCTTCTACCTGAGCGGAAGCCAGGTCCACATGCGAGGTTCCCTGTCTGGCGACGAGGGCACGTGGCGGCCGAAACAATTCAGCAAAAACTACGAGCTCGGCTACGGCTCGGGCTCGGCCACCGTGAATCTGTACGGCTCGCTGATATCGGATTCAAAGGCACGCAAAGGCGAATTCACGCTCCTGGCCGACTCTTACCTGATGGGACCGGTCACCCCCGTGCCGGAACCGTCCACCTACGCCATGCTGCTCGCGGGCACTTTCGTGCTGGGCGCCGCCGCGCGCCGCCGCCGCAAGGCCGCTGCGGACCCGGCTGCATGAAGCGGCCCCGCCCCCACCCTTCCGACCCGGCCGCCATGGCCGGGCAGCGCCATCCTCAACGAAAGAATGCCATGCTTGCCCATCCACTCAAGATCGTCGCCAGCCTGGTTGCAGCCGGCCTGCTGGCCTGCGCACCCGCCCAGGCCGCCTATGGCAACGCTACCGCCAGCCTGAACAATATCAGGTTCGAGCTGATCGACCTGGACCTGACCGACAACATCAGCCCGAGCATTACGTTCACCAGCACCAGCGCCAGCGGCCGCCTCACCTCCTACCCCTATCCCAGCGACAAGTACGATTTCGTTACGTCGTCCGGGTTCGAGAGCGTCGACAAGGTGTTCACCTACGGCGGCGGCAGCTTGAACAACGGTCCGGCCAGCATGCGCGCCGAGGTGCATCTCGGCCCGGCGCCACGCGCAGGGAGCTTGAACATGAGCGGTTCAACGACCCAGAACCTCAACTTCATCTTGTCGCCGTCGACCAGGCTGCTGTTCACGGCCGAGGCCAATGTGAATGTCCAGCAAGAAGGGATAACGCGACCGTACACCAGCGCCACCCTGAACGGCTATATGTCGAGCACGATCAATGGGGTAGCTGGCTACGAACATTTCACGTCCGCGCTGGAGGGCAGCGCGGGGGCGGGCAGCGAATTCCTGCGAGGCATGCTCGATAGCGGAACGGGCGTCGGGACCGGACAGCTGTCGGCCAGCACCTATACCGACTTTAGCTATTACCCCTCCGCCGTGCCTGAACCGGAGACCTATGGCATGCTGCTGGCCGGCCTGCTGGTGGTGGGCGGCGTTGCACGCCGGAATCGGCGCGACAAGATTCGCAAGGCCTGATTTTCCGGCCCGCCGGGCGCCTTACTCGACCACGCCGAGTATCGGCCCCAGCGGTGCTGCGGCGTCGGCGCGCCCCAGTGCGCTCGAGAACAGGCTCGAGATCGAGCCGTCCAGATACAGTGCATTCTTGCAATGCAAGGTGTCGCGGAAGTAAGTGGCGAATTCGTGGAAGGTGACCGGTACGTTGCTGATCACAAAAATCGCCTTGCCATCGGCCACGCCGACGCCGTTGCGCACGTAGCGCGACGGCGAGTCGGGATCGAAGCGCGGATGCAGCTGGCCGTCGATCACCAGCATCGGACCGGACTGGGTGGCCAGGCGCACCTCCACGGCCCTGGCCGCGTACGCCGGATAGTCGGACGAGGCGACCACCGCCGCTCCGCCCTTGCCCAGCACGAACACGCCGTTCGGCTTCATGAAAAAATTGCCCCTGCCATCATCCAGGTTGAGCGGCGCCAGCTCCTTGCCGTTTTCCACATGCAGGCCCACCGGCGCAAAGCCCGGATGGTACATGCCGGCGTTGACGGCAAACACCAGGCGCTGCTTGCGCCCCTGCAGCCACGCCTGCAGGCGGGCGAAGCCCTTGAAGGGCTGGCCGGCCTCGTCGTTGAGGAACAGGCGCAGGTCCTGGCGCGCCGGGTCGACCGTCACCACGGTGTAACGCGGATCGGCCGCCTGGCACAGCGGGATGGACAGGCACAGCAGCACGGCGGACAGGATCTTTTTCATGGGCCTATTGTACCGAAGCCCGATGCGCACGCGCACGCGCATGCTGCCGGACTGGGCCGTTTTCCCGTATGATTCCAGGCATTGTTTCCCCTGCCGAGTCCAGATGAGTCCCGTTCCACCCACCATCGCCCACGCCATGAAAGCGTTCGTCAGCAACACCCCGGCACTGGTGTACCAGTTCGAACTGCATGCGGACGGCCGCGTGGCCTTTCCCTATGTCAGCGACGGCTGCGCCGCCCTGCTCGGCCTGTCCGCCGCCGAACTGCAGGCCGAGCCGCAGCGCTTCATCGACCTGATCGTGCCGGAAGACCGCAAGAGCTACCTCGACGCCATGCATGCCTCGGCCGCCAGCCTGTCGGGCTGGAACTGGGAGGGACGGGTCTGGATCCACGAATACAAGGACCAGAAATGGATCAATCTGCGCTCGTCCCCGCGCCCCATGCCCGAGCAGGCGGGCGGCGTGCACTGGGAAGGGGTGATGACCAACATCACCGCCAGCAAGCTCGAACAGCTGGAAGTGACCCGTTCGCGCGCGCGCCTGGCCGAACTGGCGGCGCACATGGAGCACGTCAAGGAGCAGGAACGCACCCGCATCGCGCGCGAAATCCACGATGACCTGGGCGGCAACCTGACCGCCATCAAGATGGCCCTGATGATGCTGACCCAGCGCCTGCCACCCGACCAGCCGCAGCTGGCCGAACGGGCCGCCTATGTCGATTCGCTGGTCGACCGCACCATCGACGCGGTGCACCGCATCTCGCTCGACCTGCGCCCGTCGATGCTCGACTTCGGCATCAATGCCGCGCTCGAATGGCAGATCAAGGAATTCGAAAAGCAGAACGGCATCGCCTGCAGCTTTAGCTGCACCGAGAAGGAAATCGACCTGCACCTGGACCACGCGACCGCGCTGTTCCGCATCTTCCAGGAAGCGCTGACGAATATCGCCAAGCACGCCCACGCCAGCCGGGTCGCGGTGCGCCTGCAATTGCTGCGCCAGCACATCGTCTTGACGATTGCCGACAACGGCGCCGGCATCGCCCAGGCCGACCGCCAGAAACCGCAATCGTTCGGCCTGCGCGGCATGAGCGAACGGGCCCAGGCGCTGGGCGGCACCATGACCCTGGCGCACGCGCCGGGCGGCGGCACGGTGGTGACCATCAAAATCCGGCTCAGTTCGGCCAAAGCGACGATAATGGCGAGTGAGAGCCCCGCCGCGCCGGCGGGCGATAACGACCCCGACCACGTAAGCGAAGCAGAAGCACCATGACCGACAAAGCCACCATCCGGGTGTTCATCGCCGACGATCATGCGATCGTGCGCGAAGGATTGAAGCAAATCCTGGCCGAGTCGCCCGACATCATCGTCGCCGGCGAGGCCGAGGATGGCGTCGACGCAATCAAGCACATCCGCAAAGCCAGGTGCCACGTGATGCTGCTCGACATCTCCCTGCCCGACCGCAGCGGCATCGAGGTGCTCAAACTGGTCAAGAAGGAGCATCCCGAGCTGGCCGTGCTGATGCTGTCGATGCACCGCGAAGACCAGTACGCGATCCGCTCGCTGAAAGCCGGTGCGGCCGGCTACCTGACCAAGCAGAGCGCCCCGCGCGAGCTGGTCACGGCGATCCGCCAGGTGGCCGCCGGGCAAAAGTACGTGAGCGCGGCGCTGGCCCAGGAACTGGCCAGCGCGGTCGGCGAAAACCACGACACGCCGCTGCACGACACCTTGTCGGACCGCGAATACCAGACCCTGACCATGATCGCCTCGGGCAAGACGGTCGGCGCGATCGCCAAGGAATTGTCGCTGTCGGTAAAGACCATCAGCGAATACCGCTCGCGCCTGCTTGTCAAGATGAAACTGAAAAACAGTGCCGAATTGACGCACTATGCGATCAAAAACCAGTTGATCGAATAAGTTTTTGCCAGGCTGTCCGCCAAGTTAATGCTCTGGAGTAAGATGCCTTATCCGCCTCTTTTCCTGAGATGGCAGGAAACAAACTCGCTTATCATTGGCATATCAACGCCAAACCAGACTGAGGCACCGCTCCACCATGGCTACAACTCCGCCCACCGCCGCCCAGAATCCGGCGGCTCAGAATCCCGCCGACATCGCGCGCGAAGCCTTCCGCCGCCTGGCCACGCGCCGCATCGCGCCGACCCCGGAAGCCTACCGCGAAATCTATAACGAAATCGCCGGCATCGCCGCCACGCCCGCTCCCGCGCCCGAGGCCGCCGCAGCCGAGGCCGCGCCCGACGCTGGCGCCGAAAACGTGCTGGGCGACTTCGCCGGCAAACTGAGCGAAACGCCGGGCGAACTGGCCGACTTCGGGCGCCGCTTCGCGCGCGCCGTCAAGACGCGCGACTGGGATGGCTATGCGCGCAACCTGAACCAGCTGGTCGAGAAACACTTCCGCAAGGGCGGCGGCATCGAGCTCGCTTCGCTCTCGGCCATGTCGGACGCGCCCGACGCCAAGGTCTTGCGCGACCTGCTCAGCCGCACCCTGAGCGTGGCGGTCGCTTCCCTGCTGGCCGACGCCCCGGCCCTGATGGTCGAAGCCGAAGCGCTGGGCGCGGCGGTCAAGGTCGCCACCAGCGAGGACGCCCTGAACGACGTGAGCGTGCGCCTCAAGCAGTTGTGTTACCAGATTGACATTAAGAGCGGCGACGTCGGCGAACAGCAGGAACTGCTGCTGCGCCTGTTCAAGCTGCTGCTGGAAAACGTCAGCGAGCTGCTCGATGACGACAGCTGGCTGCGCGGCCAGATCGATTCGGTGCAGGAACTCATCGCCGGCCCGATCGACCAGCGCGCGCTGGAAGACGCCACCCGCAGCCTGAAGGAAGTCATCTACAAGCAGAGCCAGCTCAAGCACAGCCTGTCGGACGTCAAGCTGACCGTCAAGAACATGATGCTGACCTTCATCGACCGCTTGAGTTCGGTGGCCACCACGACCGGCGACTTCCACGAAAAGATCGGCAGCTTTTCCGAAAAGATCAGCCACACCGACAATATCGCCGAACTCAACATCATCCTCGAAGAAGTCCTGCGCGAAACGCGCCTGGTGCAGAGCGAAGCGCTCAAGTCGCGCGACCGCATGGTGCTGGCGCGCCAGGAAGTGCAGGAAGCCGAGCAGCGCATCCACACCCTGGAAGCCAAGCTCCAGCACATGAGCGAACTGGTGCGCGAAGACCAGTTGACGGGCAGCCTGAACCGGCGCGGCCTGGACGATATTTTTGAACGCGAAACGGCCCGTTCCGACCGGCGCGGCACGCCGCTGTGCATTGCCATGCTCGACCTGGACGACTTCAAGCGCCTCAACGACACCTACGGCCACCTGGCCGGCGACGCCGCCCTCAAGCACCTGGTCAAGATCGTCAAGGAAACCATCCGCTCGATGGATGTGATCGCCCGCTTCGGCGGCGAGGAATTCCTGATCCTGCTGCCCGAAACCTCGGTCGAAGCGGCCTCGCTCACCATGACGCGCCTGCAGCGCGACCTGACCAAGCACTTCTTCCTGCACGATAACGAGAAAGTGCTGATCACCTTTTCCGCCGGCGTGGCCCTGCGCACCCCCAACGAAGACCAGGCCAGCCTGGTGCGGCGCGCCGACAAAGCCATGTACCAGGCCAAGCAAACCGGCAAAAACCGCGTCGTGGTGGCCGACTGACCGCCCCTGCCTTATCCAGGAACTGACCGCGCCCCATGAAAAAATCCGCTTTCACCGCCCCGCCCTCCCCCCTCGAGATCGCCATGCAGCATCACCGGGCGGGACGGCTGGCGCAGGCGGAAGCGCTGTACCGCAAACTGGACGGCAAGGCCGAGGCCCTGCACCTGCTCGGCCTGCTCTGCCAGCAAAGCGGACGCCACGCCGAGGCCATCGACGCCTTAGGGCGCGCGATCGACAAGGAGCCTGGCCGCCCGGCCTATTATTTTGCGCTCGACCCCAGCTGCCGCGCCCTGGATCTGCTGCCCGAGCTGCAAGCGAGCTACGAGCGCCTCTTGAAACTGCTGCCGGACAACATCGAGGCCCACCTCCGGCTCGGCCACGCCCTGCGCGACGGCGGCCAGTTGCCCAACGCCCTCGGCAGCTACCTGGCGGTGCTGGCCCTGCAACCGGAACACGCCGAGGCCTACAGCAACCTGGGCGACACCCTGAAACTGATGGGCAACCTGGACGAAGCGCAGGTCTGCTACGTCAAGGCGCTGGAAATCGACCCGCGCTTTGCCGAAGTGCACAACAACCTCGGCTCGCTATACCAGCAGCAGGAACAATGGGCGCTATCGGCCGAGCATTTCGAAGCGGCCGTGGCCTTGCAGCCCGACCTGGCGGCGGCCCACTACAACCTCGGCGTCACGCGCCAGCAGCAAGGCGCCCTGAGCGAGGCCCTGGTGTGCTACCAGCGCGCGCTCGGGCGCGATCCGCACCTGGCGCAGGCCTGCAACAACATGGGCATCGTACTCAAGGAACTGGACCGGCTGGACGAGGCGATTGCCGCCTACCATGCGGCGCTGGCGCTGGCGCCCGACTTTGCCGAAGCGCTCAACAACCTCGGCGGCGCCCTGCTCGAGCAGGAAAACATCGGTGGCGCTATCGACTGCTTCCAGCACGCAGTGACCGTCTCGCCCGGCTACGTCGAAGCGTATTGCAACCTCGGCATTGCCTACAAGGCCGGCTACCGGCTGGAAGAGGCGCTGGTCTGCTTTGAGAACGCCGTGCATTTGCAACCCGGCTACGCCGAGCCTTACTCCATGCTGGCGCTCACCAACGCCGACCTCCAGCGTCACGTGCAAGCCTTGGCCTGGTGCGAAAAAACCCTGGCCCTGTGGCCCGACAGCCCCTCCGCCCACTTCAACCTGGGCGTGGCTTACGCCAACATGGACCGCCTGCCCGAGGCGGTGACCTGCTTCGAACAGGCGATCGTGCGCAATCCCGGGTTTGCGCACGCCTACAACAACCTCGGCGTGGCCAAGAACGACCTCGGCCGCTACGATGAGGCCGCCATCTGCTTCGAGACCGCGATCGGCTTGCGTCCGCGCTTTGCCGAAGCATTCAATAACCTCGGCACCACCTTGAAAAGCCAGGGCAAGCCGGACGCGTCGCGTCAGATGTTCGAGCAAGCCATTGCGCTCGCACCGGACTACGCGCAGGCCCACAACAACCTGCTGCTGTCGATGCAGTACGCGGCCGGCATCACCCAGGAACAATTGTTTCAGCTCCACCTGCGCTTCGCCGCCCAGTTCGAGCCAGCCCTGGCGCCGCAGCGCTTCACCCATGCGCCCGGCCGCGAGCCGGCCAAACGCCTGAAAATCGGCTACGTCTCGCCCGACTTCCGCCGCCACGCGGTGGCATTTTTCATCGAACCGATCCTGGCGCGCCACGACAAGGCGCAGGTCGAGGTCTTCTGCTACTACAGCCACGTCGTCAACGATGAGTTCACGGCGCGCATCCGCGCAGACAGCGACCACTGGATCCCGTGCCGCGGCATGTCCGCCCAGCAGCTCGCCGAGCGCATCCACGCCGACGGCATCGACATTCTGGTCGACCTGGCCGGCCATACCTCCGGCAACCGCCTGCTGGCCTTCGCCCGCAAGCCGGCGCCGGTGCAGCTGACCTACATCGGTTACCCGTCCACCACGGGTCTCTCCACCATCGATTACCGCCTGACCGACCCGTGGGCCGAGCCGCCCGGCCAGAGCGAGCACGTCAACGTGGAAACCCTGTGGCGCCTGCCGGAAGTATTCTGCTGCTACGCCGCCCACGCCAACAGCCCGGCCGTGATCGACCATCCGCCGCTTGACGACAATGGTTACATCACCTTCGGCTGCTTCAACAATTACGCCAAGGTGAGCGATGCGGCCATCGTGCTGTGGGCCGCGATTCTCGCGCAGGTGCCCGAGTCGCGCCTGATGCTGGAAATCCTGGGCCTGGACAACCCCGGCATGCGTGAGGGCGTCGAGCAGCGCTTTGCGCGCCTCGGCATCAACCCGGCGCGCCTGGTCCTGATCGCCAACGACCGCAAGAACCAGTTCGTGCTGTACAACCGCATCGACATCGCGCTCGACCCGTTCCCGTGCAACGGCGGCACCACCAGCTTCGATACCCTGTGGATGGGCGTGCCTTTTGTGACCCTGGCCGGGACTAACTTCATCTCGCGCCTGGGCGTGACCATCCTGCACAACGGCGGGCTGGACGAGCTGATCGGCGAGGACGAGGCGGCCTACGTACGCATCGCTACCGACCTGGCGCGCGATCCGGCGCGCCTGCGCCAGCTGCGCAGCGGCCTGCGCGAACGCACCCGCGCCAGTCCGCTGATGGACATGGCGCGCTTCACCCACCACCTGGAACAGGCCTACCGCGGCATGTGGCAGCGCTGGTGCGACAGCGGCGACGGAGCCCCGGCATGAAAGCGGTCATCCTGGCCGGCGGTCTGGGCACGCGGATTCTGGAAGAAAGCCACCTGAAACCGAAACCGATGATCGAAATCGGCGGTAAACCCATGCTCTGGCACATCATGAAAGTGTTCTCGCACCACGGCGTGAACGAATTCATCATCTGCGTCGGCTACAAGGGTTACCTGATCAAGGAATTCTTTTCCAACTACTTCCTGCACATGTCGGACGTCACCTTCGACATGCAGAACAACCGCATGGAAGTGCACGAACGGCACGCCGAACCATGGCGCGTGACCCTGGTCGACACCGGCGCCGACACCCTCACCGGCGGACGCCTGAAACGCGTGCGCGAATACCTGGAACCGGGCCAGCCCTTCTGCTTCACCTACGGCGACGGCGTGGCCGACATCGACATCGCGGCCGAAATCGCCTTTCACCGCGCGCACGGGCGCCTGGCCACGGTGGCCGCCGTGCAGCCGCCCGGCCGCTACGGCGCGCTGGTGCGCCAGGGCGACGCCGTCACCGCCTTCATGGAAAAACCGCAGGGCGACGGCGGCTGGATCAATGGCGGCTTTTTCGTGCTGCAACCGGACGTGGTCGACCTGATCGACGGCGACGATTGCAGCTGGGAAGTCGAACCCATGCAGGCGCTGGCCGCGCAAAACCAGTTGATGGCCTACGAACACGCCGGCTTCTGGCAACCGATGGACACCCTGCGCGAAAAGAACCTGCTGGAAGACATGTGGCAGTCCGGCACGGCGCCATGGAAGCTGTGGGCGTGAACGAGATGGACGCACTCGCGCACGCTTTTCACGGGCGGCGCGTGTTCGTCACCGGCCACACCGGCTTCAAGGGCGCCTGGCTGTGCCTGTTCCTGGCGCGCCTGGGCGCGCGCGTGACCGGCTACGCGCTGGCGCCGTCCGGCACGCCGACCATGTTCGGCTTAGCCCGCGTGGGCGAGACCCTGGAGCGCCACCACATCGGCGACGTGCGCGACCAGGCCAGCCTGAGCGCCGCCATGACCCAGGCCGCGCCCGAACTGGTGCTGCACCTGGCGGCCCAGGCGCTGGTACGGCACAGCTACGCCGATCCGGTGGCGACCTGGTCGACCAATGTGATGGGCACCGTGCACGTGCTCGAAGCGCTGCGCGCCTGCCCGAGCGCACGCGCCGCCTTGGTGGTGACCACCGACAAATGCTACGACAACCAGCACTGGCCCTGGGGCTACCGCGAAAACGACCGCCTCGGCGGGCATGACCCGTACAGCGCCAGCAAGGCCGGCGCCGAACTGGTGGCGCACAGCTACCGCAGCAGCTTTTTTGCCGATGGCGGCCCGCTGATCGCCACCGCGCGCGCCGGCAACGTGATCGGCGGCGGCGACTGGAGCGCGGACCGCCTGATTCCCGACGCCGTGCGCGCCATGCAGCAAGGCAGCGCCTTGCCGGTGAGAAGTCCCAACGCCACCCGCCCCTGGCAGCACGTGCTCGAACCGCTGCACGGCTACCTGCTGCTGGCCGCGCGCCTGCTCGCTGGCGACGCCGCCTGCGCCGGCCCCTGGAACTTCGGCCCCGACGCCGCCGACAACCTGTCGGTCGCGACCTTGTTAAATGGTTTGCAAAGCCACTGGCCGCAGCTGCAATGGCGCCTCGACGGCGAACAGCATGCCGCCAGGGAAGCCGCCCTGCTCTACCTCGATTCGAGCAAGGCGCGCCACGAGCTCGGCTGGCAGGTGCGCTGGCCGCTGGCGACCGGCATTGAACAGACGGCCGCCTGGTATGCGGCGGCGCACGACTGCGCCGACATGCGCGCCTTTACCGAACAGCAACTGGAGCATTTCTGCGCATGAGCACGCCCGCCCGAGAATGCCGCGCCTGCGGCGCAGCGCTGCACCACAGTTTTGCCAACCTGGGCATCTCGCCCGTGTCGAACGCCTTTGTCGAACCTGAAAAGGCGGCCGAGGGCGAAATGTTCTATCCGCTGCACGCCATGGTGTGCGCCGAATGCTGGCTGGTGCAACTGGCCGACGCCACCCGCGCCGAGCTGCATTTCCACGCCAACTACGTGTATTTTTCCTCGTTTTCCAGCAGCTGGCTGGCGCACGCGCGCGCCTACGTGGAACAGATGACGGCGCGCCTGCATCTGGACTCCTCCAGCCGCGTGATGGAAATCGCCAGCAACGACGGCTATCTGCTGCAATACTTTCAGCAAGCCGGGATTCCCTGCATCGGCATCGAGCCGAGCGGCAACACGGCGGCGGCGGCGCGCGCGCGCGGCGTCGACACGCGCGAACTGTTCTTCAACCGCGCCAGCGCCAGCGCGCTGGCGGCGCAGGGCGAACAGGTCGACCTTTTACTGGGCAACAACGTGCTGGCCCACGTGCCCGACCTGCACGATTTCGTCGGCGCCATGCCGGCCGTGATGAAACCGCATGCCGTGCTCACGCTGGAATTCCCCCACCTGCTGCGCCTGGTCGCCGACCAGCAGTTCGACACGATTTACCACGAACACTATTCCTACCTGTCCCTGACCGCCCTGATGCCCGTCTTCGCGCGCGCCGGCCTGCGCGTGTTCGACATTGAGCATTTGCCCACCCACGGCGGCAGCCTGCGCGTGCATGCGTGCCTGCAAGCGGCGGCGCACGCCACCACGGCGCAGGTCGCCGCCTGCCTGGAACAGGAACAGGCAGCCGGTCTTATGCGCCTGGACACTTACACCGGCTTTGGCGAGCGCATGCGCGCCACCAAGCGCGCGCTGCAACGTTTTTTGATCGACGCCAAAGACCAGGGCAAATCCATCGCCGCCTACGGCGCCGCCGCCAAGGGCAACACCCTGCTCAACTATTGCGGCATCGGCGCCGACATCATCGACTACGTGGTCGACAGCAACCCCGCCAAACAAGGCCGGCTCTTGCCCGGCAGCCGCATTCCGGTGCGCGCGCCGGACGCCGTCTTCGACACGCGTCCCGACTACCTCTTGATCCTGCCATGGAACATCAAGGATGAACTGATGGCGCAAATGGCCGGCATCCGCGACTGGGGCGGACAATTCCTGCTGGCCAATCCGCGCATCCACGTGGTGGCCTGATGCGATTCACCCCGACAGCGCTGGCCGGCGCTTTTCTCATCGACATCGCCCCGGTCGAAGACGAACGCGGCCTGTTTGCGCGCACCGTGTGCGACGACGAATTCGCGCGGCACGGTCTGGTGGGGCGCTTCGTGCAGCAAAGCGTGTCGTGGAACCCGTACGCCGGCACCTTGCGCGGCTTGCACTTCCAGATGACGCCGCATCAGGAAATCAAGCTGGTGCGGGTCACGCGCGGCGCTGTGTTTGATGCCATCGTCGACCTGCGGACGGATTCGCCCACCTACGGCAAGACGTTCCACACCGAGCTGTCGGCCGCGAACCGGCGCCAGCTGTACATTCCCGCCGGCATGGCGCACGGTTTCCAGAGCCTGCAAGCCGATACCGAAGTCCTCTACCAGATGAGCACGCCGTTCAATCCCGCCTCGGCGCGCGGCCTGCGCTGGGACGATGCGGCGCTGGCGATTCCCTGGCCGGCGTGCCGCGAACGGATCATGTCCGGGCGCGACCGCAGCCTGCCGCTGCTGCACCAACTGCCCGCCCCTGACTCCCTAGCCTGATTGGACGCTGACATGGACCCGACAAAACTGCTTGCTTCCCTTGGCATGATCGCCGCCCGGCCCGCATGGCGCGACGCCTTCCTCGAGCACCTGCTGCAATTCGAGCGCACGATTGCGACCGCCGGCATCGACGTGCGCGAAGAGGTGATCGGCCCCCTGGTCGACGCGCTCTACGACGACGACCAGATCGTCAGGAAAGAGCTGGCCGACGGCACCCGCCTCGATTTCCTGTACCGCTCCAAAATCGCGCGCGACTTCCTGCTCTCGGCGCCGGCGAAGCCGGATCATGCCTGGGAGCCGCAAACCTCGCGCCTGCTGGTCGAGCTGGCCGCCAACGCGCGCCAGATCGTGGTCGGCGGGGCCTATTTCGGCGACCAGGCGATCCTGCTGGCGCAACAGGCCGCGCGCCACCAGGGCACGGTGCACGCCTTCGAGCCGAATGACGAGCAGCGCCGCATGCTGATCCACAACGCCGCCCTGAACGGCCTGGACAACATCGCAGCCCGTCCCGAAGGCCTGTGGGACGACAGCGCGACCACCCTGAAACTGGTCGGCTACGACTCGTTTGCCCATCCCGAAGTGAGCGACGACGCCAGCGGTTTTCGCACCACCACGGTGAAGGACTATCTGGACGGCGCCGGCATCGACCGGCTGGACCTGATCATGCTCGACATCGAAGGCGCGGAATTGCGCGCCCTGCGCGGCGCGGCCAGCTATCTGGCGCTGCCGGCGGGACACGCGCCGGACATCGTGTTCGAAGTGCACCGCGACTACGTGGACTGGAGCGCGGGCCTGGAAAACACCGACATCGTGCGTTTTTTGCAGGAGCACGGCTACCAGGTGTTCGCCGTGCGCGACTTCAATTCCAACGTCGACATGGAAGGCAAGCCGATCGAACTGATTCCGGCCGCGGCGGTGTACCTGGAAGGGCCGCCGCACGGCTTCAACATGGTGGCGGTCAAGGACGCGGCGCGCTTTGCCGAGCTGCCCTACAAGATCTGCCAGCATGTCAGCCCCAAGCTGCTGCGCCACAAGGATCCGGCGCTGCACCACCCGACCGATGGCCTGTAGCCCGATGACGGCGCAGCCTGCCATCACCTACACCGTACTCGGCGCGGACGGTTTCGTCGGCCGGCGCCTGGCCGAGCACCTGCGCGCCGCCGGCCATGCCGTGTATGCGCCGGCGCGTGGCGATCCGGCCCTGTTCCAGCGCGCGCTGGGGCGCGTGATCTATTGCGCCGGCCTGACCGCCGACTACGCCCTGCGCCCCTTCGACACGGTCCAGGCCCATGTCGGCCTGCTGGCCAAGGTGCTGCAGGAAGCGCGCTTCGAGCACCTGGTGTACCTGTCCTCCACCCGCCTGTACGACAGCCTGGGCGCACACGCGGGCGTGCCGGTGGACGAGCACGCGGCGCTGCTGCTCAATCCGCACGAGGCGCGCCATCTGTACGACCTGTCCAAAGCCCTGGGCGAAAACCTGTGCCTGCACGCGGCAGATGGACGCGCCGCCGTTGCGCGCCTGGCCTGCGTATACGACTGGTCGCCAGGGGCGCCGGGCTTTTTGTCGGACTGGCTGCAACGCGCCATGCGCGCCAAAACCCTGCACCTCGACTCATCGGGCGGCGTGGTACGCGACTACATCCACCTCGACGACGTGGTCGCCGCGCTCGCCGCCATGGCGGCCCGGTGCAGCAGCGGCGTGGTCAACGTGGCCAGCGGCGAGCAGGTGTCGAACGCCGAACTGGCGCAGGTATTCCGGCGCCACGGCTGGTCGGTGAACCTGGCGCGCGACAGTGCGCGCGAACATCCGGCGCCCTGCACCGTGGAACGGCTGGCGCAACTCGGGGTCACGCCACGCCCGGTGCGCGCGGTCGTCGAATACTGTCTCGGCACGGAGGCGTGGCGTGCGGCTGATTGACCATACGCAGGCCAGCCTGCTCGACTATACCTGCGCCCAGCTGGGCTGTTTTTTCCCCAGCGGCGATGGCGCCGCCCTGCGCCACCGGCTCGAACGCCACCTGCCGCAGGCCCTCGAACGGCTGGCGCACTGCATCGACCGGGTGCGCATGTGGCAGAGCGGACAATTCAACTATCTGAATTCGAGCCAGTACTGCCTGTATCTGTATTTCCTGGCCAATACCGTCTGGCGCGAAGAAGGCAGCGAGGAAGCGGTGGGCGCGGCGACGCGCCTGTTCCTCCTCAATAAAGCCTTGAACGGGATCGACCTGTTTTACGAGATCGCCATGCCGGAAGTATTTTTCATCGGGCACTCGGTCGGCATCGTGCTGGCCAAGGCAACGTACGGCAACTATCTGGTGCTGTACCAAAATTCCACGGTCGGCAAGAACCACGGCGTGGCGCCGGTGCTGGGTGAAGGCGTGATTTTGTATCCCAACAGCGCCATCATCGGCCGCTGCCGGATTGGCGCCAACACCACGGTATCGCAAGGCACCGGCGTGATCAACCGCGACACGCCGGGCGACTGCCTGGTGTTCGCCGGCACGGCGGGCGAACTGACCATCAAAGCGGCCAAGCGGCCCCTGATCGACGACTTCTTCCGCTTCTGAAACATTTCTCGTTTGCTATTGGCGTACAATCGCTGGCCCGGCGCGAAGCGCGCCAACGACGAGCTGAAAAACAATGAAGACGATTAACGGAGACCTGCTCCAGCTTGCGCTCGATGGCAACTTCGACGTCATCGTGCACGGCTGCAACTGCCAGTGCCAGATGGGCAAGGGCATTGCGCTGTCGATCAGACGGCTGTTTCCGGAAGCGTTCGCGGCCGACCAGTCGACCGCCAAAGGCGATGCCGGAAAACTTGGGACGATTTCTGTGGCGCACATCCAGCGGGATGGAAGAACATTCACCATTGTCAACGGTTACACCCAATGTCACTGGCGCGGCGACGGCAACAAAGCCGATTACGCGGCCATCGCCGGTGTGATGAGAGAAGTCAAAAAACAATTCAAGGGCAAGCGAATCGGCTACCCCAAGATCGGCGCCGGTCTGGCGGGCGGCGATTGGGCGCGCATCGTTCCCATCATTGAAGAGGAACTGGCGGGCGAGGATCATACGTTCGTGGAGTTTGTTGCTGCCGCAAAAAGCTGATCATTTCCTACCACCGGGGTCAGAGCTTTAATTAGCAACATTTCACAGTTTGTAGCGTTGACACGACAGCGATGTCCATTTTTCACCGCAGATGGCAGCGACAAGCAGGTGCGCCTGAGAGCAGCGGTTCCCGATGTCACAATGTTTCACTTTAAAGCTCTGACCCCGGTGTAGGGTGCCTGGGCAGCCATGCCATCAGTCGGACTTGAGCGCCTTGCCGGCAAACATCAACAGCCCCCATGGATCTCGGTCTTGCCCAATTGCGATTCGCAGAAGTCGAGCATCGCGCGCATGTGCTGATGACGTCTTTCTGCGCCCCGGACAGTTCTGCATTCATGCCGAGCGTCTGCTGGCCGATCTTCACGCTCGTTGCCAGGGCGGGAGTACGGTATTTTTCCGGTATGTCGGCATTGCGCAGATACGTCTGCCCCTCGCGGAGCGCGGCGTCGATCGCCGCGTACGATGTCAGGCCGGCCGGGATAAGCGCCGCGCTCATGTCGAGCTTGTCGAACGGCTGACTGACTAACTCGCTCTGCCCCCTGGCGCGCTGAAAGGCCGCGCGACGGCCCGAAAAAAGGCCGATATTTCGCCTTTTTTACCCTCAAGTTCTGGCGCAGGCTGCCGTCAAGCGCCGCGATCCCGCTCCGCTTGAGGGCTGAAATAAAAAATATACCTGCCTGATTTCATTAAACTTTCCGGCTGGTAACCCGTTACAAAAAAGGACTGCGGTGTGATTGTCCCGGACCGAAGGGGCAGACCAAAGCGAAGGCAAGTTGCCAACATGTATAAGTAGTATCTGCAAGGAGTAATACCATGAGCGTAATCAACACCAACGTCGCATCGCTGAATGCACAACGCAACCTGAGCACCTCGGCTTCCGCACTGTCGACCTCGCTGCAGCGCCTCTCTTCCGGCCTGCGTATTAACAGCGCCAAAGACGATGCCGCCGGCCTGGCCATTTCGGAACGCTTCACGTCCCAGATCCGCGGCCTGGATCAGGCTAAGCGCAATGCCAACGATGGCGTGTCGATGTTGCAAACGGCTGAGGGTTCCCTGCAATCGACGGGCAACATTCTGCAGCGTGTACGTGAACTGGCTGTGCAGTCCTCGAATGCAACCAACTCCGCCGGCGACCGCAAAGCGATCCAGGCTGAGGTTGGCCAACTGTTGTCGGAAGCCGACCGTATCGCCCAGACCTCGGAATTCAACGGCCTGAAACTGCTCGACGGCAGCTTCGGTACCGCCACCTTCCAGGTTGGCGCGAATGCCGGCCAGACCATCCAGGCAACGACTGCGAACTTCCGTACCAACAACTACGGTAACAACGAAGCGACCACCACGGCACCAGCGGCCGGCACCGCCTACACCGCCGGCAGTTTCGCCCTGCAAGGCCTGGCCACCACCAACATCGCCGTCAGCGCCACCGACACGGCTCAATCGCTGGCCTCGACCATTAATGGCGCCACCGCGACCACCGGTGTCACGGCCCAGGCCAAGAACGACGAATCGGCAACGTTCACCGCCGGCGGCGTGTACTCGCTGGCTGTCACCTCCGACAACAGCACCGCTGCCAACGTGACCTTCACCGTGGGCGCCGCACTGAACGCCTCCGGCCTGGCGTCGGCTGTCAGCGCCTTCAATGACGTGTCCTCGAAGACCGGCGTTACCGCCAAACTGAACGATACCAATAATGGCCTGGTGCTGACCAACGCTGCCGGTAACAACATTACCGTCGCCAATAACAGCGCGTCAGCTGCGGTGAGCCTGACCGCCCTCGATGCCAACGGCGCCGCCTCCGGCGCTGCGGCGAACGTGGCCACCGGTGCGACCTCGACCTCGGTGGGTTATGTGTCGATGAACTCGGACAAGGGTTTCTCGGTCGGCACCAGCGGTTCCAACGCGATCGCCGCCAGCACCGCCGCCACCCTCAATACCGTTTCCGGTATCGATGTGTCGACCGCCAAGGGCTCATCGCAAGCACTGAAAGTGCTGGACTCGGCCCTGGCCAACGTCAACAGCCAGCGCGCTTCGTTCGGCGCACTGCAGTCGCGCTTCGAAACCGCGGTCAGCAACCTGCAGTCGACTTCCGAAAACCTGTCTGCTTCGCGCAGCCGGATCCAGGATACCGACTTCGCTTCGGAAACAGCCAAACTGACGCGCGGCCAGATCCTCCAGCAGGCAGGTACCGCGATGTTGGCCCAGGCTAACTCGCTGCCGAACGGCGTGTTGTCCCTGCTGCGCGGTTAAGCGCCAGCGTAACAAGCTCCTTGCATCCCCGGCCGGCCTTAGGCTGGCTGGGGAATATCTTCCGAAGCGCAGGTCCTCGCAACAGCTTCTTGTTTCACATGCAACAAAATCGCGGCGCAATGCCCGGTTTCCGACTTCCTGGCCTCGTTCATGAGCGCCAAAAGAATTTTATTTTGCCCTCAAGTTCGGGAAAACGCTGTCGTCTAGCGCCTGGCTCCATCACGCCTTGAGGCCCAAAACAAAAAATATACACCCAAAATCCCCCTAAACTTTCCAGACCGCAATCCGTTACATATAAGGACTACGGTGTGATTGTCTCGGAACGAAAGGGGCACACCAAGGCGAACGGCACAGAGCCAACATGAATACAATGTAATTGCAAGGAGTACTACCATGAGCGTCATCAACACCAACATCGCCTCCCTCAACGCACAACGCAACCTGAGCACGTCCGGCTCCGGCCTGGCCACTTCGCTGCAGCGCCTGTCGTCCGGTTTGCGTATTAACAGTGCCAAGGATGACGCGGCTGGTCTGGCCATTTCGGAACGTTTCACGTCGCAGATCCGCGGCCTGGACCAGGCCCGGCGCAATGCCAACGATGGTGTGTCGATGCTGCAAACCGCTGAGGGCTCCCTGCAATCGACCGGTAACATCCTGCAACGTGTGCGTGAACTGGCTGTGCAGTCGTCCAACGCCACCAACTCGGCGGGCGACCGCAAGGCGATCCAGGCCGAAGTCGGCCAGCTGCTGTCGGAAGCCGACCGCATTGCCCAGACCTCGGAATTCAATGGACTGAAACTGCTCGACGGCAGCTTCGGCACCGCCACCTTCCAGGTGGGCGCGAACGCCGGCCAGACCATCCAGGCAACGACTGCAAATTTCCGTACCAATAACTACGGCAACAACGAAGCGATCACTACCGCCCCGGCCACCGGCACCGCCTACACCGCCGGCAGTTTCGCCCTGCAAGGCCTGGCCACCACCACCATCGCCGTCAGCGCCACCGACACCGCCCAATCGCTGGCCTCGACCATCAATGGCGCCACCGCGACCACCGGCGTCACGGCCCAGGCCAAGAACGACGAATCGGCAGCGTTCGTCGCCGGCGGCGTGTACTCGCTGGCTGTCACCTCCGACAACAGCACCGCTGCCAACGTGAGCTTCACCGTGGGCGCCGCACTCAACGCCTCCGGCCTGGCATCGGCCGTCAGCGCCTTCAATGACGTGTCCTCGAAGACCGGCGTCACCGCCCGCCTGAACGATACCAATAGTGGCCTGGTGCTGACCAACTCTGCCGGTAACAACATTACCATCGCCAATAACAGCGCGTCCGCCGCGGTGACCCTGGGCGCTCTCGACGCCAACGGCGCCGCCTCCGGCGCTGCGGCATCGGTTGCCTCCGGTGCGACCTCGACCTCGGTGGGCTATGTGTCGATGAATTCGGACAAGGGCTTCTCGGTCGGCAGCAGCGGTTCGAACGCCATCAGCGCCGGCGCCGCCGCCACCCTCAACACCGTGGCCGTGATCGACGTCTCGACCGCCAAAGGCTCGGCCGACGCACTCAAGATCCTCGACTCGGCCCTGGCCAACGTCAACAGCCAGCGCGCCTCGTTCGGCGCCCTGCAATCGCGTTTTGAAACGGCCGTCACCAACCTGCAATCGACGTCGGAAAACCTGTCTGCCTCGCGCAGCCGGATCCAGGATACCGACTTCGCTTCGGAAACCGCGAAACTGACCCGCGGCCAGATTCTGCAACAGGCGGGTACTGCGATGTTAGCCCAGGCTAACTCCCTGCCAAACGGCGTGTTGTCCCTGCTGCGCGGCTGATCCGCCTCGCTCCGCTGCACTCCCCGGCCGCTGTTTGCGCGCCGGGGAATTTTCGTTAAAGGAATACGGTCATGGAACTTCGCCCACTAGAGAACGCGCCGGCCGCTCTCCTGCCGCGCCCGGCAGCCCCCACCGAAGGCGCGGCCGCCAGCGCCAGGACGGCGCCGGCCGCCGCCCTCGGCAAGACCGAGCCCGCCAAAGAGGGGGCCGAGCCCGACCCGGCCGAAGTGACCAAGGTGGTCGACCGCATCAACGTGGCGATGCAGGCGCTGTCGCGCAATATCGAATTTTCGATCGACACCGACAGCAAGCGCACGGTGGTCAAGATCATCGACCAGACCACCAAGGAAGTGATCCGCCAGATGCCCAGCGCCGAGGCGCTCGAAATCGGCAAGGCGCTGGAAAAAGTCCAGGGTTTGCTGATCAGCCAAGTTGCCTGAGGGAATTGGCAAAAAGACGCGCAATCCGGGCATAAACCGAACAAGCACCGGATTACCCCTCTAAAGTATGGATAGAAGATGCCGTTAACTTAGTATATTCATGCTTTTACCAGGAGGCGTTTGTGGCCATTTCATCCGTCAGTTCAGGCGGCTCTATCGACGTCAACGACATCGTCAATAAATTGATGGTGGCGGAGAGCCGGCCTTTCGTCGCCATGCAGGACAAGGAAAAGGCGTACACCGCCAAGCTGGCCGCGTTCGGCACCCTGAGCGGTGCCCTGGCTGGCTTCCAGACCGCCGTCACCGGCCTGGCCGATCCGACCAAGTTCAAGACCATCGGCGCCTCCTCGTCCGAAACGGGCGTGCTCACCGCCACCGCCGGCAAGGACACCGTCAAGGGCAGCTACAGCGTTAACGTGACCCAGCTGTCGCAGGCGCAAACCCTCACTTCCGCCGGCCAGGCCAGCACCACCGCCCTGATCGGCAGCGGCGCGGCCACCACGCTCACCTTTGAATTCGGCAGCATCACGGGCGGCACCCTGGCCAACGGCGCCTATACCGGCGCCACCTTCGCCCAGGACGCCACGCGCTCGGCGCGCACCGTCACCCTGGACGCGAGCAACAATTCGCTGCAAGGCATCCGCGACGCCATCAACAAGGCCAACGTAGGCGTGACCGCCTCGATCATTTCGGACGGCAGCGCCAGCCCCAACCGCCTGGTGCTGACCTCGGCCCAGACCGGCGAAACCTCGAGCATGCGCATCGGCGTCTCGGGCGATGCGGCCATTGGCAGCCTGCTCGGCTACGCCGCCGACGGCACCCAGAACATGACGCAAAACAGCGCGGCCCAGAACACCAAGCTGACCATCAACGGCGTGGCCATCAGCAGCCAGAGCAACAACGTCTCGGAAGCGATCCAGGGCGTGACCATCAGCGCCCTCAAGGTCGGCACCAGCACCGTCAACATCACCAGCGACAGCAGCGGCGCCAAGACGGCGATCAACAATTTCATCAAGTCGTACAACGAACTGAACACGACGATCGCCGGCCTGACCACGGCGCCCAAGGCGACCGAGGGCAAGGGCGCCGGCGTGCTGCTGGGCGACGCCACCGTGCGCAACCTGCAAACCAGCCTGCGCAAGATGTTCTTTACGCCGGTGCCGGGCATGGACGGCGATATCAGCAGCATGAGCCAGCTGGGCGTGTCGTTCCAGGCCGACGGTTCCCTCAAGCTCGACAGCACCAAGCTGCAGAAAGCGCTCGATTCAAACCTGGAAGACGTGTCCAAGCTGCTCAGTACGGTCGGCTCGACCACGGACAGCCTGGTCAGCTTCGTCGGCTCCACCACCAACAGCACGGTCGGCACCAAGAGCGTGGTGATCAGCCAGCTGGCCACGCAAGGCAGCGCCAAGGGCAGCACCGCTGCCGACACCAGCATCACCAAGGGTGTCAACGATCAATTGTCGCTCACCATCAACGGCGTGACCTCGACCGCTACCCTGCTCGCTGGTAACTACAGCGCGGCCAGCCTGGCCAGCCACGTGCAGTCGATCATCAACGGCGCGGTCGGCGCCACGGGCGCCAGCGCCACCAGCGGCACCGGCGTCACGGTCAAGCAGGAAAACGGGATCTTCACGATCACCTCGAACAAGTTCGGCTCGACCTCGAAAGTGAGCATCAGCGGCAACGCCGCGGCGGGACTCTTGGGCACCCCGACCATTGCCGACGGCCTCGACGTGGCCGGCACCATCGGCGGCGCGGCCGCCACCGGCAGCGGCCAGAACCTGACCGGCAACGTCGGCTCGACCGCCTCCGGCATCCAGATCCAGGTCACCGGCGGCGCCATCGGCGAGCGCGGCACGGTGAATATCTCGAAAGGCGCGGGTGCCCAGTTCACCGAACTGATCGACAGTTATCTCAGCACCAAGGGCACGATCTCCGGCAAGAACGCCGGCATCAACGCCAGCCTGGCCGATATCGCCAAGCAGCGCGTGGCCCTGAATGTGCGCCTGACCCAGACCGAAAAAGATTTACGCAAGCAGTATTCTTCGCTCGACGTGACGCTCTCGGGCATGAGTTCGACGAGTACCTTCCTGGCGCAGCAGCTCGCCTCCCTCAGCACCATCCGATAGCGACAGAAAGAGGACATTAATTATGTTTGGATCTCCCAACAGGGGCGCAAGCAGCTACGCCAAGGTCGGCCTGGAAACGAGTGTGGTGGCAGCCTCCCCGCACAAGCTGATCGTCATGCTGTTCGACGGCGCGCTGGTGGCGGTGCTGACCGGCCTGATGCACATGAAGTCGGGCAACATTCCGGAAAAAGGCAAGGCGATCTCGAAAGCCATCCAGATCATCGACAATGGCTTGCGCGCCAGCCTCGACAAAAAAGCTGGCGGCCAGATCGCCGAGAACCTCGACGCCCTGTACGAATACATGAGCGCGCGCCTGCTGGCGGCGAACCTGAAAAACGATACCGAGATCATGGTCGAAATCCAGGGCTTGCTGACCGAGCTGCGCGAAACCTGGAACGCCATCGGCGCCGCACCGGTCGTCAATCCCGCGTCCGAAATGGCGCCCAACCGCATGTCCAACCTGATGAGCGCCTGAATGATGACCATGACCAAAGCGATGACCAACGACGACGTGCTCTCCACCTACGAAGCCATGCTGGCCCTGTCGGAACAGATGGTGGCCGCGGCCGAATGCGGCGAGTGGGATGAACTGAGCCTGCTCGAAAAGCGGGTCGGCGCGCACGCCAGCGCCTTGCAGGCCAACGACCAGCAGATCTTGCTGGACGGCGCCAGCCGGGTCAAGAAAGTGGCGATCATCAAGCAGTTGCTGGCGTACGACCGCACCATCCGCGACCTGACCACGCCCTGGATGGCGCAGCTGTCGCAACTGATCAACAGCAGCGGCACCTCGCGCCGCCTGAATAACGCCTACGGCGGCGTCTAGTCGTCCTCGCGATGCTGGCGCGTACCGACGGACCGGGGCAAGTCGGAAGAATCGACCCGGCACGCCCCGCGCCCGGGGTTGGCGATGCGCGCCAGGAAGCGCTCACCCGCGTCCTGTCGACCGAAGTCGGCAAGTCGATGCAGGTGGCGGTGCTGTCCAGGTTCAACGACGGCACGTTTCTGGTCAGGGTGGCGGGCGAACAGGCCCGCATGAGCCTGCCCCAGGGGGCGCAAGCCGGCACCGAAGTGCCGATGACCCTGATTTCCATCACGCCGCGTCCGCAGTTCCGCCTGGACCCCGGCCAGCCCGGCCAGTTGCCGGGCCAGCCTGCCGCCACACCCCAGCCCCCCTTGCCGGGCGCCACCGCCCAGCCTGCCCTGCCGGCGGCCGCCACGCCGGAACGCGCGCCGCTGCCGCCGCCCGGGTTGCCACAAACCGCGCCGCAGGAAAGCAAGGGCGCCGGCGCCGCCAACATGGCCGGGCGCACCACCAGCCTGGCCGCGGCCCTGCTCGGCAAGTCGCCCATGACCGCCAGCGCCGACCTGCCCAAGCTCGACGCCAATACCCTCCCGGCCAGAATCAGCAATACCGGACAATTGCTCGCGCGCATACTCGACATCGGCCATCCCGTCTCCGGCAAGCCGCCCGCGATCGCCGGCGCGGCGCCCCTGATCGACCCGAAAAACGGCGTGCCGCCAGCGGCCGAACTGGCGCGCAAGCTGGAACAGAGCATCAGCGGCAGCGGCGTGTTTTATGAGTCGCACGTGGCCGAATGGGCCGACGGCAAGCGCCCCTTGAGCGAACTGCAGCGCGAGCCGCAGATGCAGCAAGCCACGAGCACGTCCGGCGCCAAACCGGGCTCGGCGGCGGAACTGGCCAGCGCCCAGCTCATCAACCTGCAACTGACGACCCAGGAACAGGCGCGCGTAACCTGGCAGGGCCAGCTGGCGCCGGGCCAGGACTTGCAGTGGGAAATCCATAAGGATGCGCCCGAACAGCGCGGTCGCGGCGCCGGGGAAGACAGCGCCCCGGTGTGGCGCAGCGGCATGCGCCTGCGCTTTCCCCTGCTGGGCGAGATCGAGGCGACCATCGTCACCACCGGCGACAAGGTCCACATCGAACTGCGCACCGCCAGCGCCGGCACGGGCGAGGCCCTGCGCGCGCGCGCCGGCGAACTGACCTCGGCGCTGGATGTGTCCGGCACGGCGCTGGCCTCGCTGGTGATCCGCACCCCGGAGCCCGGCAATGACTAAAGCGCCGCCGAAGCGCGCCCAGTCGGCCGTTGCGCTGGCCTACAACAATGGCGATCCGGCGCCCAAGGTGGTGGCCAAAGGCAAGGGCCTGATTGCCGCCCAGATCATCGAGCGCGCCAGGGATGCCGGCGTCTTCGTGCACGAATCGAAAGAACTGGTGGCCCTGCTGATGGGCGTCGACCTGGACAGCCAGATCCCGCCCGGCCTGTACCGGGCGATTGCGGAACTGCTGGCCTGGCTATATCATATTGAAGCCGCCCAGGCCAGCGGCGGTCCCCTGCCCGCCCCACCGGACGCAGCCCTTTTCATCGACCGACCACAAGAAGCGGCAGACAAAGATGCAATCAACCAATGATTCCGATATAGAAAGCTGGCACGACTTCGAAGTCGCCTCGCGCAAGGAAATCATCGCACTGCTGCGCAGCATCGGCGAGAAGCGCCAGCTGGTGCGCATGGTCATCCGGCGCGGCACCGAAGTGTGCGTCTCGGCCATTCTCGATGTCGATCCCGACAACAACACGGTGACCCTGGACGGCTCGGCCGACCCCGAGCAGCACCGCCGCTTCGCCCATGTGGGCCGGATCATGTTCGAGACTTCGCTCGACAAGATCCGCATCCTGTTCTCGTCCGAAGAAGTGCAGGCCAGCACCTTCGAGGAGACTCCGGCCTTCGTGATGCCGATTCCGGAAACCATGATCCGCCTGCAACGGCGCGAGTTCTACCGCATGATCACGCCGGTCAGCAACCCGGTCTCGGTGGTGATCCGCCTGCCGCACGACCTGGGCGGCGGCACCCACGTGTTTCCGCTGGCCGATATCAGCTGCGGCGGCATCGCCATCCTCGACAACAAGCTAGTGCTGGGCAACACCATCGGCCACAGCTACGCCGCTTGCCGCATCGACTTGCCGGATGTGGGCGCGGTCCAGACCACCCTGATGATCCGCAACTCGGTCGACCTGACCCTGCTCAACGACAAGACCAACCGCCGCCTCGGCTGCGCCTTTGTCGACATCTCGCGCGGCGCTCTTGCCAGCGTGCAAAAGTACATCACCAAGCTCGAACGCGAACGCAACGCGCGCATGGCCGGCCTGGGCTGAGAAAATATCCTCCCGGCAGCAGTCTGATTGACGGGCGGCCAACAGCGTGCCGATAGCCGGGCACGCCTCGGCCTGAGGGCGTATGTTTCAAGTTCACCGCGGACTTTTTCGGAGAATGATGATGAAACGTACACTCGTGCTGTCAGCCACCCTGGCTTGCCTGGTCGCCTGTACCAGCCCCTACCGCACACCCGTGCTCGACGCTACGCCGACGACCCTGCCGACCTTTGCTGGCGTGACCAGCCTGCTCAAGCCGGATCGCCCGCTCGACGTGCTGCTGGTGCACGGCATGTGCACCCAGGATGAAAGCTGGGCCAGGGAATCGGTGGCGCAGCTGGTCGAAGGCCTGGGCGGCGACGCGGCGCAGGTGGCGCTCTCGCGCAGCGATGTGGGCGATACCGGCATCGTGCTGTACCGCCAGAGCCTGGCGCTGGCGGGTGGATCGGTCAACGTCAACGCGATTTTGTGGTCGCCCCTGACGCGTCCGCTCAAGAGCGAGCTGTGCTACGACCAGAGTAACAAGTCCGGCGCCTGTTCGGCGGACCCGGCCGCCGTCCCCTATCCGTACCAGCGCGCCTCGCTCAACCGCGCGCTGAAAGACAAGTTGCTCGACGATTGCCTGGCCGACGCCGTGATTTACCAGGGCAAGGCGCGCGAGACCATCAACCAGCGCATGCAGACGGCCATTTTGCAGGCGGTGGGCAACGCCAACGGCGCGACGTTGGTGCCGGGCGGCGGCGAGGTGCCGCCCGAACCGGTGCCGCTGGTGCTCATCACCGACAGCCTGGGCAGCAAAGTGACCTTCGATGCCCTGTTCCGGCTGGCCTCGTCACCGCAGCAGGCGGCAGCGGCGCTGCAAGTGTTCGAGCGCACCCCGCTCATTTTCATGCGCGCCAACCAGTTGCCGCTATTGAGGCTGGCCGAGATGGATCTCGATGGCGGCATGGCGCCGCCGGGGCCGAACGACTTCCCGGCCGATCCGATCCAGGCCCTGATCGAACGCAGCCGCATGCAGGGCTTCGGCAAGCCGACCGGGGTGCCGACCGTGGTGGCGTTTACCGATCCCAACGATGTGCTGTCGTACACCCTGGTGAAAAGCCCGTTCGCCGCGCCCGCCACGTATCCGATCATCGATGTGGTGGTGTCGAATGCGCCGACCTATCTGGGACTGCTGGAACTGCCTGACCGCGCCCATACGGGTTACGCCGGCAATCCGACGGTGCGGCGCATGATTGCCTGCGGTGAACCGGCGGCGGAGGGTTGCGGCAACTGAGCGACGCGCCACGGAGGGTTGGCGGCGGCGCTGGCGCCACCCTCCTTACTTTGGTTTGATCAACAAATCCTTGCACATCCCCTCGATTGCTTCCGGCTTTTCCTTGATCTGGGCGGCTATATCGGGGCGCTTGGCATACTCCTCGGTTGCACGCAAACGCTCGAGGTAGCCGGGCGAACCTTCCCCGCCGACCACCTTTTCCAACAGCTCCTTTTTTTGAGTCTCACTCCAGGACGCAAACTGCGGGCAGTATGTCAGTTGCGTTTCCGATAAAAGAAGGATCATCACGGCCCACTCGTCCAGGCAGCCATCAGGATCCCGGCAGGGGCTGGTCGCGCTGGCATTGGCGCTGGCAAGCGTCAGCAGCGCCCCGCACAGCAGGTGTTGAATAGAGGTCGACATCGGTTTCCTTTTCAAATGGGTGAAGCAAGCTTGCCGGCGATGTGGGCGATGCGCTGTTTGAGCGTCACCACATCGGTGAATTTGGCGCTCTCGAGCGGCTGTTCCCAGTCCTGGTTTTTCACCAGCATGAGGAGAAAATGGCCGTGCTTGCGGAACGAGGGATACCAGCCGACATCGAGCAGCACATCGTCGCCAAACCGGATCTGCAGCATGTCTTCCCTGAGGCAGTCGATATGCCGGGCCGCCTCGAACGCATCGGGAAGATGCGAGATATCGTCGAAAACGACCACGCCCTCCCCGATATCCAGATTCCAGAAAATAACTGGCTTTGGATGATCCATCATGCGCCCCGCTCACAGCCACCGGTTGCACGGAGAGCCGTGCAACAGCTCCCGGAATTGATCGAGCGTGATCATGTTCTTGTCCACCAGCTCATCGGTTATGTCGACGAAAACAGCATAATCCTCGGCGCATCCGGTACTTTGTGAAAGCACCGCGAGTGCTTCATGGAATACCTCATCATCTTGCTTGTCGTAGGCAGCGATGATCACTTCCCGCATCCTTGCTTTCAGCGCCAGGTTTTTCCTCGTATTGTCGTCATCATCGGCATACTCCGACGCATAATATGCCGCAAGATCGCTCTTGATTTGATCAAGCGTGTTTCTCAATTCCATCTGGGTCTCCTGCTTGAACGGTGCACAAAGTCGGTATCATAGCGGCAATATTTATGGAACATCGTCGCAGAGTGAGATATGAACTACAAGAAAACGGTGATCGACGTGTGCATCAGGGAAGACGCTGTCGCCCCTGTCTTCGAGAACCTGCCGGCCTTCGATCTCGGCAATCACACCTATGAACTGCTGGCCTCGCCGGGATTGGCCTTGAATCTGGCCAAGGGCGATATCATCGACATTACCGAGCCGGGAAAACCGGCGGTCGTGGTGCGGCGCGGCGGGAATTTTTGCATCCAGATTTATGCCGATGATATTTCCTACGACGATATCGACGCACTTGATCGCGCACTGTCGACCCAGCTTCATGGCAGCGTCGATGGCAGGTTTGGCGGCAGTATCGCCATCTCGATCCCGGCCTCGGCCGGCATGGACAAGGTGGCGGAGTTGCTCGATCCATTCACGGCCAGGACTGGCCACCCTTGGTACTTCTGCAATATCTACAAGAACGTCGAGAACCTCGAGGATGAAACCCTGCTCGACTGGTGGCGGTGATAATTTATCGGCCGCGCCGCCCTGCCGGTTCATGCAAAACGCGGTACAAGATCGTCATCCCGGCAGCGCCCAGCAGCATCGCCAGCAGCCAGGTGGACGCCGCGAACGCCGGAAAGGCGTCCTGCGCGGCGCCGGCATCGCCCTGGTCGACCATGATGCATGCGGTATTGTAGGCGGCATGCAGCGCGATGCAGGGCAGCAGCGACCTGGTACGCTCGTACAGCCAGCCAAGAAACACGCCGATGATCACCGCGCCGACATATTGATAGATATTCATGTGGGCAAAGCCGAACAGGCCGGCCGATGCCAGGATGGCGGCCCATTTCGGATACTGGCCCAGGAAGCTGCGCAGGATAATCCCGCGAAACAGCATTTCTTCCAGCACCGGCGCCAGCACGCAGATCACCACGACCATGGTCACGCTGCCGGCATTGAGGCTGCCCAGCAGCGCGCGTTCCTGCGGGGTCATGGGAAACAGCGCCATCAGCGCTGCGTCCAGGGTCACCATGAACATGAAGATCAGGGGCAGCGTCAGGCCAAGCGCCGGAAACAGCACCAGCATGGTGGCCGGTCTGGAGGCGGAAGACGCATGAAACAACGCGCGGTAGCTCAGGTTTTTATAGCCCATCAGCGCGGTGAAGACAATGCCATAGCCAAGCACCATGATCATGCCGCCCAAGTCGCGCGGTTCCATCGACAAGGCGCCGCGCACGTCGTACAGCGCCGCGCCCACCAGGTACTCGGCCATGTACAAGGCGATGACCAGCATCAGCGCTTCCAGGGCGTTCGGGAAGGTCTCGTGTTTCTCATCCATGAATCGGCAATCCTGCTTTCCCGGCAGTGAGGCCGCGCAAAAGCACCAGTAAACGCGATTTGATGAAATATTGCAAGAAAGAAAATTTCAGGCTATGCCGGTTGAGCAGCAAGCCCGCGCGATCCGGATCGACGTGAGATCACCATGATGATTGCTGGGCGTCGCCGGACGACGCCTCTTCCGCCCGTGCATAGTGGACCGTGATGCTGCATGCAGTGGAACGCTGATCTGCCCTGAGCATGACCACGCCCCAGGGAAATTGAAAATAGTCGGCCCCGAGAACCATCGATGAAGCGCAGGCGCCAGCCAGCCCGCCCGCCCGGCACTACACCTGCATATTCATGATCTCGTGATACGCCGACACCAGCTTGTTACGCACCTGCACAGTTGCCTGGAAACCAATACTGGCCTTCTGCATCGACACCATCACATCCGACAGGCTGACCTTGTCGTCGCCCATGGTGAACGCCTTGCCCTGCTCGCCCGCCTTGAGCTGGGCCTCGCTGACCTGGGCGATGGAATTCTTGAGCGCATCGGCAAAATCGACCTTGGCGACGGCCGGCTCGGGCGTGACCTTGACCGCCGGCCCGATGCCGCCCGCCGGGCGCGTCGACGCCGCCTTGAGCTGGGCCATCATGGCTTCGATCCGGTCCGATCCGATTCCGTTCACGTTCATGTCGTTTCCTCTGTTCAGACCGCCGGGCGTACAATACGCAATATGTATACCAGCGAAGTCAGGGTGCCAGAATAGCACCCGGGTGGCGCGCCGGGCCGTCGAGCAGGGCGGGAAAGCGCGCTCTGTTCGGGGCTTTAAGCAAGCCCCCTGCCCCACATAATGGAGTCTGAGCCCCAGCCTTTGCGCAGGTTTGGGAAATTCTTACCCAGTTTCGGGCCTGGCCCGTCGGACACCCACCACCATGGCAGCTGCAACCGCAGAAGATCTCGTCGATATCCCCCCACAGGACACGCCGCCCCCGACGTTCCTGCAGACGCCGCTCGGCAAGAATTTCCTGCGCGGCCTCGGCATCGCGGCGGTGCTGGCCTTGATGCTGGGCGTCTGGATGTGGAGCCAGCGCGTCGAATACGGCGTGCTGTTTACCAATGTCAGCGACAAGGATGGCGGCGCCATCATGGCCTCGCTCGACCAGATGGCGGTGCCGTACAAATTCTCGGACGGCGGCGCCTCGATCATGGTGCCCAACGAGCAAGTCCACGGCGTGCGTCTCAAGCTGGCCGCGCAAGGCTTGCCCAAGGGCGGCACGGTCGGCTTCGAGCTGATGGAAAACCAGAAACTGGGCGTGTCCCAGTTCCACGAACAAGTCAATTACCAGCGCTCGCTCGAAGGCGAACTGGCGCGCTCGATCGAGTCGATTGCCGCCGTCAGCTCGGCGCGCGTGCACCTGGCGCTGCCGAAACCGTCGGTGTTCGTGCGCGAACAGCAAAAACCGACCGCTTCGGTCTTGTTGAACCTGCAAACCGGGAGGGTGATCGACCAGGCCCAGGTCAACGCCATCGTGCACCTGCTGGCCTCGAGCGTGTCCGAACTGCCGGTCTCGAACGTCACCGTGGTCGACCAGGCCGGCAACCTGCTGTCGGATCCCGACAAGAGCAACAACGCGCGCAAGCTCGACCCCAACCAGCTCAAATACGTCGAAGCGATCCAGAAAAACATCATCAAGCAGGTCGAGTCGCTGATCACGCCGCTGGTCGGCCAGGGCAATGTGCGCGCCGAAGCGACTGCCGACATCGATTTCGCCCAGGTCGACACCGCCGCCGAAGTCTACAAGCCCAATTCGCCGCCGGAGCCGCAGTCGATCCGCAGCCAGCAGACGTCCGAAGCGAACGGCCCCGGCAGCGTCAACCCGGCCGGCGTGCCGGGCGCGCTCTCGAACCAGCCGCCGGGCCTGGCCACCGCGCCGCTGACCGCCGCCGGTGCGCCCGGCGCGGCCCCGGCCGTGGTCAGCGGCCCGACCCGCAAGGACACCACCACCAATTTTGAAGTCGACAAGACCATCCGCTACGAGCAGCGCCCGATGGGCCTGGTCAAGCGCCTGACCGTCGGCGTGCTGGTCAACCACCGCCGTTCGGTCGACGCCAGGACCGGCAAGGTCACGGTGACGCCCCTGACGGCCGCCCAGGTCGCCCAGATCAACGACCTGGTCAAGGAAGCGATGGGCTACAACAAGGACCGTGGCGACACGCTCAACGTGACCAATGCCGCCTTCGACGGGGTCGACAAGCCGGACGTGCCGGCCCCCACGCTCGACTGGTGGCGCGACCCGGCCAACCTGCCGCTGGCCAAGGATATTGCCAAGTATCTGTTCGTGGCCGCTATCATTGCGTTCCTGTACTTCCGCCTGCTGCGTCCGATGCTGCGCCCGGTCATGACCAAGTTCGACAAGGCCCACGAAGTGCCGCCCGAGCCGACCGCGGCAGAGGAAGAAAAGGCCGACGAGGCGAGCCTGGCGGAAGCGGCCGCAGCCGCCGAAGTCGCCGAAGCCGAGGCCGAAACGGCGCAGGACCACAGCTACCGGGCCAACCTGGCGCTGGCCAAGAAACTGGCGCAGGAAGATCCGCGCATCGTCGCAAACGTCATCAAGGCATGGGTAGGTACAAATGAATGATAATGGAATCCAGAAGGCTGCCATCCTGATGCTCGCCATCGGCGAGTCCGAGGCGGCCGAAGTAATGCGCTTCCTCGGCCCGCGCGAGGTCTTGAAACTCGGCGCGGCCATGGCCACCATGAAAAACGTGCAGCACGAACAGGTGGTCACGGTGCTCGACTCGTTTCGCGAGCAGACCGAACTCATTTCCACGGTCGGCCTCGATTCGGACGAGTACATCCGCCAGGTGCTGACCAAGGCGCTGGGCGACGACAAGGCTTCGGTGCTGCTGTCGCGCATCCTGGGCGGCAAGGATGCGTCCGGCATCGAAAGCCTGAAGTGGATGGACGCCTCGTCGGTGTCGGAGCTGATCCGCAACGAGCACCCGCAAATCATCGCCACCATCCTGGTCCACCTCGAGCGCGACCAGGCGTGCGAAATCCTGGGCAACTTCACCGACCGCCTGCGCAACGACGTGGTGCTGCGCATCGCCACCCTGGACGGCGTGCAGCCGGCCGCCTTGCGCGAACTGAACGACGTGCTGACCAAGCTGCTGTCGGGCAACGAAAACATCAAGAAATCGTCGCTGGGCGGGGTGCGCGCGGCGGCCGAGATCCTCAACTTCATGAGCGGCGAGCAAGAAGGTTCGGTGATGGACAACATCAAGAACTACGACAACGACATGGCCCAGAAGATCATGGACGAGATGTTCGTGTTCGATAACATCATCGACATCGACGACCGCGGCATCCAGCTGCTGCTGCGCGAAGTGCAGTCGGAAATGCTGATCATGGCGCTCAAGGGCGCTTCGCAGGAACTGCGCGAAAAAATCTTCCGCAATATGTCGGCGCGCGCCGGCGAGATGATGCGCGAAGACCTCGAATCGAAAGGACCGGTGCGCCTGTCCGAAGTCGAAACCCAGCAAAAACAAATCCTGCAGATCGTGCGCCGCCTGTCCGACGAAGGCCAGATCGTGCTCGGCAAAGGTGAGGATTCCTTCGTCTGATGGCTACCCTTCCAAAAGAACTGCAAACCGCGTACCAGCGCTGGGAAATGAATTCCTTCGACCGTGTTCCGGAGCCGGAACCGGTGTTTCTCGACACCTCGCCCGAGCAAGAAGCGCTGCCGGAGGCGCCGCCCGCGCCCGACTGGCCCACCGACGAGGAAATTGCCGCCATCCGCGAGCAGGCCCGCCAGGAAGGCTATGAAGCGGGACACGCGGCGGGACACGAAGCCGGCTATGCCGATGCGCACGCACTCGGGCGCGAGGAATGCGCGGCGGAACTGGCCAGCCTGCAAGCGGTTGCCGCCACCTTCGGCCAGGCGCTCACGCAAGCCGACGAGAGCATCGCCGGCGACATGCTCGAACTGGCGCTGCAACTGGCAAAGAACATGCTGCGCATCGCGCTCGAGGTCAAGCCCGAGCTGATCATTCCGGTGGTGCGCGACGCCATCTCTTACCTGCCGGTGCTGCAACAGCCGGCCGTGCTCATGCTCAATCCCGACGATGCGCGCCTGGTGCGCGAGCAGATCGGCGAAGAACTCGACAAGGGCGGCTGGCGCGTGGTGGACGACGCCCAGATCGGCCGTGGCGGTTGCAAGATCGATACCGCCAGCAACCAGATCGACGCCCAGGCCGAAGTGCGCTGGCAGCGCCTGGCGCACGCGCTCGGCAAGGACGACGTGGAGTGGCTGGTCCGATGAGCCAATCCGATTCCGCCATCACGCCCGACAAACACACGGCGCGCTGGTCCGCCTACCTGCGCGACTGCAGCACCCTGGTCGGCTTCGTCGAGCCGCAGCAGGTTTCGGGCCGCATCACGCGCGTGGCCGGGCTGGTCATGGAATGCGTCGGCCTGAAGCTGGCGGTCGGCAGCGCCTGCACCATTCCTATGCCGGCCGGCAACCGGGTCGAGGCCGAAGTGGTCGGTTTCGACGGCGACCGCCTGTTCCTGATGCCGCAAAGCGATGTCGAAGGCATCGTCCCCGGCACCAAGGTGCTGCCGGTCGAAGCGACCCTGCCGCGTCCGGGTTCGGTGGCCCATCCCCGGCGCCGCCCGAGCGACCGCGCGCGCCACCTGCCGGTCGGCATGGGTTTGCTGGGCCGGGTGGTCGACGGCGCCGGCCGGCCGTTGGATGGCCTCGGTCCCCTGCTGACCGACGACAGCGGCCCGATCAACGTGCGCCCCGCCAATCCGCTCGACCGCGCCCCGATCGTGGAAACGCTGGACGTGGGCATTCGCGCCATCAACGCCATGCTCACCGTCGGCCGCGGCCAGCGCCTGGGCCTGTTCGCCGGTTCCGGCGTCGGCAAATCGGTGCTGCTGGGCATGATGGCGCGCTACACCAAGGCCGATGTGGTCGTCGTTGGCCTGATCGGCGAACGCGGCCGCGAGGTCAAGGAGTTCATCGAACACATCCTCGGGCCGGAAGGCCTGGCGCGCGCCGCCGTGGTGGCGGCCCCGGCCGACACGCCGCCGCTGATGCGCCTGCAAGGCGCGGCCTACACCACGGCGATTGCCGAACATTTCCGCGACCAGGGCAAGAACGTGCTCATGATCATGGATTCGCTGACCCGCTACGCCATGGCGCAGCGCGAAATCGCCCTGGCCATCGGCGAGCCGCCCGCCACCAAGGGCTATCCGCCGTCGGTGTTCGCCAAGCTGCCGGTGCTGGTGGAACGGGCCGGCAACGGCCTGCAGGGCGGCGGCTCGATCACCGCCTTCTACACTGTGCTGACCGAGGGCGACGACCAGCAGGACCCGATCGCCGACTCGGCGCGCGCGATTTTGGACGGCCACTTCGTGCTCAACCGGCGCCTGGCCGAGTCCGGGCACTATCCGGCCATCGACATCGAGCAATCGATCAGCCGCGCCATGCACACCATCACCACCACCGCCCACCAGCACGCGGCGCGGCGTCTGAAGCAGTTGTATTCGCGCTTCGAGCGCTCGCGCGACCTGATCACGGTCGGCGCCTACGCCCACGGCAGCGATCCGGTGCTCGACCAGGCCATCGCCCTCAACGACAAGATCGAAGCCTTCCTGTGCCAGGAGATCGGCGACAACATCGGCATGCCGCAGAGCTTGGCCGAATTGACCTCTCTGTTCTCGTGATGGACTAGCGGACGGGATGCCTATAATGATGCATTATGGCAAAACAAACCGTCCTCGATACCCTGCTCGAACTGGCCCAGCGCGACACCGACGATGCCGCCAAGCGGCTGGGGGTGGCGCTCAAGGCGGCCGAGGAAACCGAACAAAAGCTGCAAATGCTGCTGGGCTACCTGGAAGATTACGCGCAAAAGCTCGATGCGGCGCAGCGCAACGGCATCACGCCGATGGCGTACGCCAACTTCATCGCCTTCATCGGCAAGCTGGAGCACGCGATCATGGGCCAGCGCGAGATCGTCAAGCATGCGCACCACAGGAGCGCGGTGGAAAAGGGCCTGTGGCAGGCCAGCGAGCGCAAGCGGGTGTCGTACCGCACCTTGAACGAGCGCGCCGCCGCCGAAGCACTGCGCCTGGAAAACAAGCGCGACCAGAAACAGATGGACGAACACGCCGCCCGCCAGGCTTATTACAAACGTTGATGCATCCGACATAACTTACCGATCGCCCGCCATGTCCACTTCTCCCCTCCAGCAACTGGCCGCCCTGAACGCCACCCCGGCCCCGGCGCGCACCAATGCCGCCGCCGCGCAACCGGCGGTGCAGTTCGGACAGACGCTCTCGCGCGAGATCGCGCAGCGCCAGAGCATGCACCAGCAGCCGGCCGCGCCCGCCGCCAAGGCCGCCGCCCCGCGGCCGGCCGACAAGGCCCCGGCTCCGCGTATGGAACAGGGGGCCAAAGCCGAACAGGCCGCAGCGCCCGCGCCGGACAGCGCGCCGGCGCGCCCGGCAGCGCCAGCGAACAACAGCCGCGCCCAGGCCCCATCCGGCGACAAGGGCAGCGCCCCGGCCAGCGATGACAGCGCCGCCGCAGCAGCCGCCGCCGACAGCGCCGCAGCGGCAGCCGCGCGCGCCGAACAACTGCCCATGGCCGACATGCTGGCCCTGGTCGCCAGCCTGACCCAGCCGGCGCAAGCGGCCGCCACGCCGGTCGCCCTTGATCCAGCTTGGAGCACGCTGGCGTCGAGCCGCGCCGCCGCTACCACCGCCGCCGCCGATCCTGGCCTGGCGGCCGACGCCGCGCTGGCCGCCTTGAGCGCGCCGGCCATGGCCGCTGCCGCCGGGCGCTTCCCGACGGTCGACGGCGCCCCTACGCCGCCGGCTGTCGGCGCTCTGAGCCTGCCAGGCGATGCGGCGCTGACAACGGCGTCCGACGCCGCCCCGCAAGGCGAACTGCGCGCCCTGCTCGAAGGCGCCATGCCGCGCGCCGCCGGCGCCGCCAGCACCGACACCGCCCAGGGCCAGGCCACACCTGCGCAAACGACGGCGCTGCAAACGGCGCTCGTGCCAGGCGACGCCGCCAAATTTGCGCCAGCCGCGCGCGAACTGCCCGACGCCATTACCGCCATCGACACCACGGCCACCGAAGCTGCGCCGGTGGCCGCGCCGCTGCAACAGGCCGCGGTTAGCCTGGCGCAGGCGGCCAACGGCGGCGCCGACAAGCTCTCGGCGCGCGTGGGCACCCCGGCCTGGGACAACCAGGTCGGCCAGAAAATTGTCTGGATGGTGGCCGGCAAGGAACAAAGCGCCACCCTCACCCTCAATCCGCCCGATCTGGGCCCGGTCCAGGTGGTGCTGAACATCAGTGGCGACAACGCCAGCGTAACGTTCTCCTCGGGCGAGCTGGAAGTACGCCAGGCGCTGGAAAACGCCATGCCGAAGCTGCGCGAGATGATGGACGAGAGCGGCATCTCGCTGGGTAACGCCAGCGTCAACGCCGGCATGCCGGAGCAGCGCCAGGACCAGGGTGAACGCGCCATGGCCGGCAATGGCGGCAGCGGCGGCAACGCCGGCCCGGGCGGCTTGATCAACGGCAGCGCGGCCGACGCCAACGAACGCCTGGCCGCCCGCACCCCGGTGCAAGGCGGCGGGCTGGGCCTGGTCGACACCTTCGCCTGATAACGCCAGGCATGCTCACTTGTCAATTTGCCTAGCCTTCCCGGCCATGCGCGCAAGGCGGCGTATGAAAAGCGCATCGGATGTCGATGCCAAGCCACGAGTTGGGCCGCGATCGGCCCTGTTTTCCACGCATCTGCCCGCTCATTTCCTCGCGATAATGACATAATGACGGCATGATCCACCGACGTCGTCTTGAGGTACTTTGAAAGCGAAAGCAAACATGAAAGCTGCAGCTCCCCCTGACGCGGCCGCAAAGCCGCCGTCGAAGAAAATGGCCATGATCGGTGCGATCGTGGCCGTGCTGGTGCTGGGCGGTGGCGGCGCGGGCTGGTTCCTGATGCATGGCGACAAGGGTGGCGAGGAAGCCGAAGAAAGCGCCAAGCCAGCCAAGAAGAAGAAAAAGGCCGCCAAGGCGCATGCGCCGCCGGTATTCGCTCCGCTCGAAGTATTTACCGTCAACCTGCAGCCGGACGCCGAACAAGAGCACATGCTGCAGGTCTCGATCACCCTGGAGATGGCCGGCCAGGAGCAGGCCGACCTGGTCAAGAACAATATGCCGAAGGTGCGCAGCCGCGTGCTGCTGCTGCTGTCGGCCAAGAAGGCGTCGGAGCTGACCACGGTGGAAGGCAAGACCAAGCTGGCCGAGGAAGTCATGGAAGCGATCAAGAAGCCATTCGCCGAGCACGAGGAATCCCAGGAAGTCAACGAAGTCATGTTCACCCAGTTCATCATCCAGTGATCCTCCATGGCCGATAATTTTCTCTCGCAGGAAGAAGTCGATGCGCTGCTCAAGGGCGTCAACGGCGACGCCGACGAAGCCTCCGCGCCCGAAGACAACACGGGCGTACGCACCTACAACCTGGCTACGCAGGAACGCATCGTGCGCGGGCGCATGCCGACGCTCGAGATCATCAACGAGCGTTTCGCGCGCTTGCTGCGGGTCGGGCTGTTCAACTACATCCGCCGCAGCGCCGAAGTGTCGGTGGGCTCGGTGCGGGTCTCGAAATATAGCGAATTCATCCGCAACCTGGTGGTGCCGACCAACCTGAACCTGGTCCACATGAAGCCGCTACGCGGCACGGCCCTGATCGTGTTCGATCCGGGCCTGGTGTTCTTGCTGGTCGATAATCTGTTCGGCGGCGACGGGCGCTTTCATACCCGGGTCGAGGGGCGCGATTTTACCCAGACCGAGCAGCGCATCATCTTGCGCATCCTCGATATCGTGTTCGATTCGTATGCGAAATCGTGGGAACCGGTGTATCCGGTCGAGTTCGAGTACATCCGTTCCGAGATGAATACCCAGTTCGCCAACATCGCCACCCCGAACGAAGTGGTGGTCTCGTCCACGTTTACCATCGAGCTTGGCTCGGTGAGCGGCCAGATCCACATCTGCATGCCGTACTCGATGATCGAGCCGATCCGCGACACGCTCACCTCCAGCCTGCAAGGCGAAGCGCTGGAAGTCGACAAGCGCTGGATCCGCCTGATGACGCAGCAGATCCAGATCGCCGAAGTCGAACTGGTGGCGGTGCTGGGCACGGCGCGCGCCTCGTTCGACGAGATTCTCAATTTCAAGGTGGGCGACATCGTCCCCCTCAACGTACCCGAACAGATCCAGGCCACCGTCGATGGCGTGCCGGTGATGGATTGCACGTATGGCGTGCTCAACGGACAATATGCGCTAAAGGTCGAGAAACTGCTCGCCAATGCGGACACCAAATAATTTAGGAGAGCACTATGTCCGATACTACCGATGACGACGCAATGGACGACTGGGGCGCGGCCATTGCCGAGCAGGCCAAGGCGGAAGCCGAAGCCCTGCAAACCCAGGCAGCCAGCGCGGCCGTGTTCAAGGATTTTTCGAACAAGGGCACCAAGCCCGACACGCCGAACGATATCGACTTCATCCTCGACATCCCGGTCCAGCTCACGGTCGAGCTGGGACGGACCAAGATCGCCATCAAGAACCTGCTGCAACTGGCCCAGGGTTCGGTGGTCGAGCTCGACGGCCTGGCGGGCGAGCCGATGGACGTGCTGGTCAACGGCTGCCTGATCGCCCAGGGCGAGGTGGTGGTGGTGAACGATAAATTCGGAATTCGCCTGACGGACATCATCACCCCGTCCGAACGGATTCGAAAACTCAATAAATGACGGCGCGCCTGATTGCCGCCGTGGCGCTGGCGTGCAGCCTGGCGCCGGGGATGGTTGCCGCCCAGGCGGCTGGGACCGCTGCGCCTGCGCCGGTTGCGTCTGTTCCCGCTGCGTCGGTTCCCGCTGCTGCATCGGCGCCGGCCGCGTCCGTTCCGGTCGCACCTACGCCGGCCGCAGCGGTTCCCGCCGCCGCCGAGCCGCAGGCCAGCGTTCCCGTGGTTACGGCTCCTGCCCCTGCCCCGGCCCCGGTCGCCGCCCTGCCCGCCGCCAGCGCCGTGCCGGCCACGCCCGGTCCGATGGCGGGACCGTCGGCCGGCAACCTGCTGCAAACCATTTTTGCGCTGACCCTGGTGCTGGCCCTGTTGGGCGCCATGGTCTGGTTCATGAAGCGTTTCGGCCCGCAAGCGGCCGCCGGCGCGGCCCAGATGCGCACCATCGGCGCGCTCAGCCTGGGTGGGCGCGAACGGGTCATCGTGATTGAAGTGGGCGACCAGTGGATCGTGGTGGGCGCCTCGCCCGGCCGCATCAACGCGCTGGCCACCATGCCAAAACAGGAAACCCCGGGCGGGCCCGCCGTGGTGACCAACGGTCCCGCGTCCGGCACCTTTGCCGAGTGGCTCAAGCAGACGATCGACAAGCGCAATGGACGCTAAGCGGACTTTTCCTTTGACGCACTACGCGCGCCGCAGTATGCAACTGCTGCCGCTGCTGGCCCTCGGCCTGCCGGCGCTGGCCATGGCCGCGCCGGGCATCCCGACCTTCACCAGCGCGCCGGCGCCGGGCGGCGGCACCGCCTATTCGCTGCCGGTCCAGACGCTGCTGTTGATGACGGCGCTGTCGTTCATCCCGGCGGTACTGCTGATGATGACCAGTTTTACCCGCATTATCATCGTGCTCTCCTTGCTGCGCCAGGCGATCGGCACCCAGTCGGCCCCGCCCAACCAGGTCATGGTCGGGCTGGCGCTGTTCCTGACCCTGTTCGTGATGGGCCCGGTGTTCGACAAGATTTACGTGGATGCCTACCAGCCGCTGCAGGAAAACAAGATCGAAATGGACGTCGCCATGGAGCGCGCCGTGGCGCCGCTGAAAACCTTCATGATCCGCCAGACGCGCCAGGCCGACCTGGCCATGTTCGTCAAAATTTCGCGCTCGGCCGCCTTGCAGGGGCCGGAAGACATTCCGCTGCGCATACTGATTCCCGCCTTTGTGACCAGTGAACTGAAAACCGCGTTCCAGATCGGCTTTGCGATCTTCATCCCGTTTCTCATCATCGATATGGTGGTGGCATCGGTGCTGATGTCGATGGGGATGATGATGATGTCGCCGGCGGTCATTTCGCTGCCCTTCAAGCTGATGCTGTTCGTGCTGGTCGATGGCTGGCAACTGCTGCTCGGCTCGCTCGCGCAGAGTTTTTACTAGCGAGGCCGCCGATGACTCCCGAAAGCGTCATGACAATGGGCCGCACGGCCATGGAAGTTACCCTGATGGTGGCCGCGCCCATGCTGCTGGTGGCGCTGATTATCGGCCTGATTGTCAGCATCTTCCAGGCCGCCACCCAGATCAATGAAGCGACCCTGTCCTTCATTCCCAAGCTGGTCGGCATTTTTGTCGCCCTGATCGTGGCCGGACCGTGGATGCTGGCGGTCATGCTCGACTACATGCGCCAGGTATTTACGGGCATTCCCGGCCTGGTCAACTGACGCGCCCGCGTCACCTCCCATCGCATGATCACCATCACCAGCATCGAGATGAATGCGTGGATCGCCGGCCTGCTGTGGCCGCTGACCCGCATTCTCGGGCTCATTACCGCCGCGCCCCTGTTTGGCAACGCCAGCGTGCCGACGACGGTGAAAGTTGCGCTCGGCGTGCTGCTGGCGAGTATTATCGCGCCGGCCATTCCGGCGCTGCCGGCGGCCGATCCGCTGTCGATGGCGGGGCTGCTGATTTTGGTGCAGGAATTGCTGATCGGGGTGGCGATGGGCTTTGCCATCCGCCTGGTGTTCGCCGCCATCGAAATGGCCGGCGAAATTTGCAGCCTGACCATGGGGCTGGGCTTTGCCAGTTTTTTCGATCCGCTGACCAAGGGGCGTTCCTCGGCCGTAAGCCAGTTTCTGGCGCTGATTGCGACCATGGCGTTTTTGGCCGCCAACGCGCATCTGGTGTTGCTTGAAGCGCTGGCCGAGAGTTTTATCACGATGCCGATTTCGGCCACGCCGATGTCGTCCTCGGCGGAATGGGAAATGGCCAAATGGGGCGGGCTGATCTTCAGCGCGGGGCTGCACCTGTCGCTGCCGATCGTGGCGGCGCTGCTCATTACGCAAGTGGCACTGGGCATTTTGACGCGCGCGGCGCCGCAGTTGAACATTTTCGGGATTGGCTTTCCGATCACACTCGGGGTCGGCATGCTGGTGATCGTGATGGTGCTGCCTTATCTGGGCAATCCGTTCCAGGTGCTGTTCAACCAGGGCATTGAAACGGCGCGCCGGGTGCCGCGCCTGGCGGCCACGCCGAAGGCGCCGGCCGCACCGGCGCAGACTACCAGGCCTGCCGCGCTACCACTCGGGCCGGTTGACGGCGCGCCGGGCCAGCAGCGCTGAACCGGGCGTTGCAGGCTCCTGCAACGCCGTTAAATCGTCCGCATCAGCTCGTTTTTTTAAGTTGACAGTTCAATATCGTATAATATTGAGTGTGCAAGATTGTATTTCAAATATTGCCCCGCTGGTTTCCGTTCCCCCCAAAGAAAGATCCGTTTCATGAGCAGTGTTGACATCTCTATCGATTTGCATAAGGTCCGCAATGCATTGGCAACCCTGGAGCGGAATTACGTAACGGGCGGCGTAAAGGCAGTCAACGATATCGAAGCCCGCCTGCAACGGTTTTCTAGATCGCATCCTTTGCCGACGATGACGGGTGTAGTGCGGCAACTTCCGGGGGGGGCATGCCTTATCGCAGTCGACGAGGCGCTGAAGGCAGCGGACCAGCGTGTCGTCATGCTGTTGGCCTCAGTCGTCCAGGGTCTCGACTTTTCCATGGTAAAAGGCGTCCTGCTGGAGGTCGGCAAAGATATGGCCAAGTACCTTGGAGGGGGCGCGGTCCTCGGTGGCGTCGTGGGCGGGGCCATTGGCTCCCTGGCCGGTGGGGTCGGAGCGGTGCCTGGCGCAGTTGTCGGCACGCAGGTCGGCCTTGAGCTTGCAACCGCCGTCATGACGCTGTTGGGCCTGGCCGATTTGGCAAAAGCATTCGTGCAAGTGGTGCCGATGCTTGTCATGCCCATGGTTGAGGGCTTCGCTTTGGCTATCCGTGCCGGTTTGCTGCCTGAAACTGAACGCAACCAATACCGCGTGCTCATCAACGCGTCGGCGGAGTCCTTCGCAAAAGGCAAGTTCATTTTGATTGTTGGGCTGCTAGCGGCAATCGTGGCCTTGTGTGCGGGCAAACTCGGGACAAAGCTGCTTGAAAAACTCGGCAGCAGCAAATTAGGGCTGGTATTCACCACCTGGCTGAAGAAGAACGAGCAGATCGTTTTAAACCATCCATCCTTGAGGATAAAAAACCGGGCAGGAGCCGAGGGCGCGGGCAAGGCGCCGGCTGTGGAAAAACCGGCGCCGGCAAAGCCGGAGGCTGGCAAGCCCAAGCAGAACGAAGCGCCGAATGAAGGTCAGGCGAAGATTGATTGCCCGACCTGCCTGCTTAGAGCAAACCCCGTCAATCCAATTTCGGGTAGCAAAATCTTTGCAGGCGCTATCGACATGGACTTCGCGTTGCCTGCAGCGTTGCCACTGATCTGGCAACGAACTTACAGCTCCGCGCAGCGGCAAGCAGGCTGGCTGGGTTCCGGCTGGAGTACACCGCTGTCGCTTGCCCTGGAAATCAACGTCGACAGCGTCATCGTGCTCGACCCTTTCGCACGTGAGATCACATTTTCATTGCCGGGCATTGGCGAATCGCTGTATTCGCCCTCGGAAAAAATCACGCTCGTACGCACGCACGAGCGTTGCTTCGAGCTGGTTGACGACAAGGGCGAGCGCGATCTGTTCTCCCTGCCCGACTCTGCTCACAACATCGCGCGTCTGGTCGGCCAGATCGATGCCAACGGCAACCGCATCACCATCGCCTACAACCAGCGCCAATTGCCCGAGCGGGTCGAGGACAGCGCCGGGCGCGGCTACCTGCTGACGTTCGAAGACCACCGCGGCTACCCGCGCCTGCGCAGCATTGCCATGCAGCCGGCCGAGCCCGAAAGCGACACCGAACTGCTGGTCGCGTACGAGTACGATGCCAGCGGTAACCTGGCCAAGGTCAGCAACGGCAAGGGCGACGTGATGCGCCAGTTCGCCTATCGCAATCACGTGATGATCGAGCACAGCCAGCCGGGCGGCGTGGTGTCGCGCTATGAATACGATGAGTATGCAGCCTGCGGCAAGGTCACGCGCAACTGGATCAACAACGGCCGGTCGTGGAACTTTCACTATCTGGAACACGAAACGGTCATCACCGATAACCTGGGGCGCGAAGAGCGTTACCGCTTCGATGCCAAGCGCCGCTACATCGGCCAGGTGGATGCGGCCGGCGGCGTGACCACGCGCCGTCTCGACAGCAACGGCAATGTCCTCAGCATCACCGATCCAGGCGGACGCAGCGTCAGCTACCGCTACGACCAGCGCAGTCGCGTCACCCGCATCGAAAGCGACGGCAAGGGCACCGGCATCGTCTACGATACCCGCTTCGACAAGCCGGCGCTGATCACCGACGCGCTCGGCGCCACAACCGCCCTGCGCTACGACGACTTCGGCAACCTGGCGAGCGTTACCGATGCGCTGGGCAACCGCACCGCCTACCAGTACGACGAGCACGGCTTGCCGGTCAAGGTGACGGACGCAGCCGGAGGCGTCAAAAAGCTGGCCTACAACCGCGCCGCACAACTGATCAGCTACACCGATTGCTCGGGCAACACCAGCTACTTCAGCTACGATGTCGATGGCAAGCCGCTGCGCGTACTTGATGCCCAGGGCAACGCGACTTTCTACAACTATGACGCGGCAGGACGCCTCATTGAGGCGGTGCAACCGGACGGCGCTACCAAGCGTTACGAATACGACGCACTAGGCCGCTTGGTGGCTCAGATTGACGCGGCCGGCAACCGCACTAGCTACATCCTCGACACCGATGGACAGCCACTCAAGCGCATCGACGCGCGCGGCGGCGTGCTCGAGTACCGCTATGACACCGTACGTCGCATGGCCGAGCTGATCAACGAGAATGGCGACGTACATCGCTTCGTTTACGACGCGCTGGACAGCCTGATCGAAGAAACCGGCTTTGACGCGCGCCTGACGCGCTACCGCTACGACAATAGCGGTTCGCTGGTGGCAAAAGAAGAACTCGGCAGCGGCGCGCGCACCGAGTACACCCGTATCGACACCACCTTTGCACGCGACAGCGCCGGCCAGTTGATCGATAAGATCGTTTCGCGCGTGACCGGTCCTGCCAGCGCGGAACAGCTGCGTGTGCGCTTCGCATACGACGATCTGGGTCGCATGACGCAAGCCATCAATGCAGATGCAATCGTGTCGCTGGAATACGACGCCCTCGGACAACTCGTAGCCGAGCGGACCGAAAGCGGAGGCGAGACAACGCTCCTGCGGCACGCATACGACGAGTTGGGCAATCGAATCCAGACCGTGCTGCCGGATGGGCGGGTACTTAACAACCTGTTCTATGGTTCCGGCCACCTGCACCAGATCAATATTGACGGCGAAGTGATCACCGACATCGAGCGCGACCAACTGCACCGCCCGATCAGCCGTACCCAAGGCGCACTGACCAGCCAGTTCCGCTATGATCCGATGGGACGCATGCTGTCGCAGGTGGCGGGCCGGATCGTCGTCGGTGAGGGGGCGGCTCCGGTCATCGCGCGCAAATATGAATATGACGACAACGGCAACTTGCTGGCAATCGACGACAAGCGCAATGGCCGCACAACGTATAGCTATGACGTTATCGGGCGCATTCTGTCTGCTGTGCAGCCGCAGTCGAACGAGCGTTTCGCATTCGATCCTGCGCACAATTTGCTTGATGAAAGCATAGTCGGCGTGGGCCGGGTCGAAGGCAACCGGGTTCGGGTGTTCGAAGACAAGCGCTACGATTACGATGTGCATGGCAATCTGACCGAGAAGCTGGTGGGCAGCCACACGCGTATGCGCTTTGTGTGGAACGGAGCGCATCAACTGGTCAAGGCGGTTGTGACGCGCCATGCGCAAAGCGCTCAGCCAACAGTGCAGACGGTAACGTACGTCTACGATCCGTTCGGACGGAGAATTGCGAAGCGCGATGCGTTCGGTGCTACCCTATTTTCGTGGGATGGGAATCGACTATTGAGTGAAGCGCGCGGGCACAGCAGTCGGACGTATGTTTACGAACCGGCCTCCTTTGTACCAATTGCCCAGTTAGTTATCAAAAATTCTGGCGATTTGTACCGTTCAAAGGAAGCTGATGTTGGCTATCTACAAACTGATCATCTGGGCACTCCACGTGAAGTTACAAGTCAGAAAGGGATCATTTGCTGGGCTGCTGAATATAAGGCGTGGGGGACCATATTCAACACATTTGATCGCCCCTTAAGAGAAGAAAAGTCTAAATCAGGCGAAAGCCTGGAAACGAAAGATCTCTTAAATAGTGTGCAGCCAATTCGCTTTCAGGGTCAATATCACGACATCGAGACTGGCTTATACTATAATCGCTTCCGTTATTACGACTCAGATTGCGGGCGATTCGTATCTATAGACCCGATAGGACTTCAAGGCGGCCAAAATTCTTATGCATATGCTCCAAACCCAATACGCTGGATCGATCCTCTGGGGTTGCATAACGTATTAAAGGACAGCGATATTGTATGCAGAGGCGGGCTTTGCGAGGTTGACATGTTTAAAAATGGTAGCGGTGTGCATATTAAACCTGACGGAACGATGACCGGACTATCTACGCAAGCGAAGCCCGGGGGGCAGTTGATGGAGCTTGCTCAACCCTTTAAAAACGGAAGTGTTGGCGTCGCCACAGTCGGAGCGATTGAGGCGGCTGGAGGGACAATCATAATGGATGGACACAAACAAAATCCCAATCATGCAACAGTTAGCGGTATAACTCCAGAGCAAGCAAATAAGCTCTTTACACCGACCGTCAAAAATCCGGTGCCAGCCGATCAGCGCGGGAAGCCATGCAAATGCTAAACAAAATTCCCCGCATATGTGTGGACTTTAATGAGATGCTAGAATCAGACCTCGTTTTACTAGCGAAGGACGATACTAAAGTGGACTCTGCCGGAACATTAGTAACGTTTTACGAAGGAATGGACGTGGCGATCTACAACGAGGACCGAAACGAGGACGGGGTTCGGGACGACCTGATTGCTGAAGGCACGGTAGAGAGGAATGTGGCACCACAGCAATGGGCGAAGGCCGCAAAATGGTGCTGCAGAATAAATAAGGACGGAATTCGCTATGAGTCTAGTATTGGTTAATGCGTGCGCTAGGGAAGTGCTGATTTATTCACTTTTCGAAAAATCGCGCCCTTTAGAATCAAAGGTAACACGCGAAATTCTTGAAAATATTGAATAAATCAGCGATTCCCTAGGGAAGTGCTGATTTATTGCCCCGGCCCGGTTCCAAGCTATCACCAGACCTGAGACAATGACAGCTCGTTCATTACGGTAAAATCGATCATGCAGAAGAGCTTCTCCGACCTCGAGTATGCTGCCAAGAAGAAGCTGACACGGCGGGATGTGTTCCTGGCAAAAATCGAAAGCGTCACGCCATGGCCGCAACTGTATGCGTTGGTCGAACCGTTTTATCCGAAGGTGGAAGGCGCGGGCCGTCCGCCTATCGGCTTGGAACGCATGCTGCGCATGTATGTTGTCCAGCAGTGCTTCGGATTGTCGGATGAGGGCATCGAGGATGCAATCTACGACAGCCAGGCTATCCGTGGCTTCATCGGTATCGACCTCAATCGCGAGTCGGCCCCGGACGCGACGACGTTGCTGAAGTTTCGCCGTTTGCTGGAAAAGAACAACCTCACGCGCAAGATCTTCGACACGATCAACGGACACCTGGCGGCGCAGGGTTTGACAATGCGCGAAGGTACCATTGTCGATGCCACGCTGATCGCATCGCCTCCCTCGACCAAGAACAAGGACAAGAAACGCGACCCGGAAATGCACCAGTCGAAGAAGGGAAACGACTGGCATTTCGGACTGAAAGCGCATGTTGGCGTGGATGCGGCTTCGGGCTTGGTGCATACCGTGATCGCCACGGCAGGCAACGTGTCGGACGTGACGCAGGCGCATGCGCTGCTGCATGGCGAGGAAGTCGCAGTACTGGGTGATGCGGGCTATCAGGGCGTCGAAAAACGCGAAGAAAATCTGGGGAAAAATGTGACCTGGCACGTCGCGATGAAACGTGCCAAACGCAAAGCGCTTCCTACCAACAAACTCGGCCGCATGACGGAAAAGATGGAACACCTGAAAGCGAGTGTCCGGGCGAAAGTGGAGCATCCGTTTCATGTCGTGAAGAACCTCTTTCGCCATCGCAAAGCACGCTATCGTGGTCTGGCGAAAAACGCCGCGCAACTGTTTACGCTGTTCGGCTTTGCCAATCTGGTGCTCGCTGGCCGGCAATTTAAGGTGTCCGAGGCCCGAACTCCGTCCTGTTGATGAAAAGCACGCAGAAATGCATCAACATCGCGAAATCCCCCGCGTCATCTATTGTGAAAACATGAATTCGGAGCGCTCCGAAAATCAGTCGGCGACGTCATCACCATGACCGTCGAAATTATCAAGTGATCAGTGCTTCCCTAGGAGCCTGCGCGGCAGACAGTTTTTTCGCTGAGCATGCCAAGCGCGTCTTCGCCGCCGTCGATAGCGATTCACTTTCGCGTGCGAAAGTCGAATGAAATAGAAGCTTCCGGCCTCAAATTGGGC
>NZ_VVIW01000034.1 GCF_011682045.1 Massilia aquatica
CCCAATTCGAGGCCGGAAGCTTCTATTTCATTCGACTTTCGCACGCGAAAGTGAATCGCTATCGACGGCGGCGAAGACGCGCCTGGCATGCTCAGCGAAAAAACTGTCTGCCGCGCAGACTCCTAGGCAAGAAACTCAACTTGTCCGAACTCCAGGCCCAGCTGAAATAGCCATTTCGCAATAAGCAGCGGAGCGCCCGACCGCGGCGCTTCCGGCATTTCCCGCAAAAAACACCGCACACGCACTGTCGCTTTTTTTGACAGCGTCCCGGCACGTTTGTTCCTTATCAAAGTCGCCCCGAATCAATCCCCGTATATTTTTCCTGCGGGACATATTTCCCGGACATTGAACTTCTTTTGCCGGGCCGTCCCATCATGCTGAACTTTGAACGCTCAAGCCTGAACAAAAAACTGACGATCATTTCGTTTTTGTCAACCGGCACCGCGCTGTTCTTTGTGTTCATCGCTTTCGCCGTCACGTCCGTCCTGAGCCACCGCAAGGACGAAGGCATGCAGCTGTCTTCGTTCGCCGGCGTGATCGGCACCAACAGCGTCGACGCGCTCATGTTCAACGACCGCGACCAGGCCACCGCCACCTTGTCCGCGCTCAAGGCCAAGGTCGAAATATCGAGCGCGGTCTTGTTCGACCGCAAAGGCAAGCTGTTTGCCCGCTATGTGCGCAGCGGCCAGGCCGAACCGGAACCGAGCGCGCCCGAAATGAACCTGGACGAAGACGTGCTGGCCGAAGCGAGCCGCCAGGGCAGCCGCTTCTGGTCCAGCCGCATGCGCCTGTACCGCCCCGTCATCAACGCCAACTATCAGGTCGGCATCGTGATGATCGAAGCCGACCTGACCCTGATGTGGCTCGACATCCTGAAAAGCCTGGGCATCATCGCCTGCGCCATGGGCGGCTCGCTGCTGATGTCGCTGATGCTGGCGAGCCGCTTCAAGGCCAGCATCGCCGACCCGGTCGCCAAACTCATCAACGCGGCGCAGAAGGTGTCCGCCAGCCAGAACTACAATCTGCGCATTGCGCACGAGCGCACCGACGAGATGGGTTCGCTGATCGACAGCTTCAACGCCATGCTGGCCCAGATCGAAGGACGCGGCGCTGCCCTCACCCACCACCGCGACGAGCTCGAACGCCAGGTCAGCGTGCGCACCGAGCAGCTGGAAAAGGCCAAGAATGCCGCCGAGGCCGCCAGTCGCGCCAAGAGCGCCTTCCTGGCCACCATGAGCCACGAAATCCGCACCCCCATGAATGGCGTGCTGGGCATGACCGAGATGCTGCTCAGCACACCGCTGAACGATACCCAGCGCAACTACACCAAGCTGGTCAAGCGCTCCGGCGAGCACTTGCTGGTGATCATCAACGACATCCTCGACTTTTCCAAGATCGAAGCCGGCAAGCTGTCGATCGAGTACATCAATTTCAACCTGTGGGATTTGCTGGACGACATCAACACCATCTACACCCCGCAAGCGCAGACCAAGGGCATCGCGCTCGACTTTGCGATCGCCAACGATATCCCGATCGCCATCTGCGGCGACCCCAACCGCCTGCGCCAGATCATGGCTAACCTGATCGGCAACGCGCTCAAGTTCACCGACCGCGGCCAGATCCTGGCCAAGGTGGTCGTCGAAACCGAAGACGGCGCCAGCGTCGGCCTGCGCTTCGAGGTGCACGACACCGGCATCGGCGTCTCGCGCGAGGCGCGCAGCCGGATCTTCGACGCCTTTTCGCAGGCCGACAGTTCGACCACGCGCAAGTACGGCGGCACCGGCCTGGGCCTGGCCATCTCGCGCCAGCTGGTCGAACTCATGGGCGGCAAGATCGGGGTCGACAACGCCTCGCCCCAGGGCTCGATTTTCTGGTTCACGGTCAGCTTCGACAAGCGCCGGGTCGACCCCAATATGCTCGACGCCAGCCTGCGCATGAGCGAAGGGATGCGCGTGCTGATCGTCGACCAGCAGGCCGACAGCCGCGCCAGTCTCGAACGCCAGCTGGCCGAGTGGCAGGTGGCCAGCGACAGCGCCGTCTCGGCGGCGGACGCGGTCGACCGCCTGCTGGAAGCGGCGCGCGCGGGCCGCCCGTACGAAGTGGCGATCATCGACATGGACCTGGAGCGCACCAGCGGCCTGTCGCTGGCGGCCGGCATCAAGGGCGACCCGGCCACCAGCGCCACCCGCATCATGCTTATCAGCGACAACCGCCTGGCGGCCGATCCGGTGCAGCGGCGCGAAGCCGGCGTGGCCTACCAGTTGATCAAGCCGGCGCGCGCGGCCGATCTGTTCGAATGCATCATGACGCGCCCGCGCGGCAAACCGGCCAGCGCGCTGGCGCCGTCCCCGCTGGCGCCGGCACGCGCGCCGCTCACGCCGGCCGGGCGCCGGCTGCGCCGCCAGCGCGTGCTGCTGGCCGAAGACAACCCGGTCAACGTCGAAGTGGCGACCGCCATGCTCGACTCGCTCGGCCTGGGCGTGTACTGCGCCCGCAACGGCGCCGAAGCGCTGGCCGCCGCCCGCACTGACGGCTACGACGTGGTGCTGATGGATTGCCAGATGCCGGTGATGGACGGCTTTGCGGCGACCGCCGAAATCCGCCGCCACGAGCGCGAATGCGGCCGCGCGCGCACCCTGCCGATCATTGCGATCACCGCCAACGCGCTGCAGGGCGACCAGGAAGCGTGCCTGGCGGCCGGGATGGACGACTACCTGAGCAAACCGTTTACGCAGCAGGAACTGGCCACCGTGATCGGACGCTGGATCACCTTGCCGCTGCCGGCCAGCGCCCATCACGACGAGCGTCCGGCGGCGCCACCGGTGCCGCCGGCGCCCCTGGCAAAGCCAGCCCCGAAGGCGCCCGCACCCGCGCCCGCACTGGCGGCGCCCGCGCACGGCGCCGTACTGCGCGCAGGCGCGCCGCCGCGCGACGCCATCAACCGTCACGCGCTGGAGAACATCCGCGCGCTGAGCAAGGAGCGCGGCGACGCGCTGGTGCAGCGCGTGGTCACCGCCTACGTCGACGACACGCCGCAGCACCTCAAGACGCTGCGCCAGGCCATTGCCGGAGTCGATCCCGGCAACCTGCGCAAGATCGCGCACAGTCTCAAGTCGAGCAGCGCCAACGTCGGCGCCGAGACGCTGGCGCAGATGTGCAAAGACATGGAAACGCTGGGCCGCACCGATACCACCGAAGGCGCGTCCGGCATCCTTACCGACATGGAGCGGGAATTCAAGGCCGTGTGCCACTCGCTGCATGCCCTCCTAGAGAAGGAACACTGAAAATGGCTGCTACCCCAATCAAACGCGGCGTCGTCCTGGTGGCGGACGACGATCCGGTCATGCGCCTGCTGATGCTCGAAATGCTCGGCCAGGTCGGACTGGACGCGATCGAAGCGGAGGACGGCCTGCAAGCGCTGGCCCTCTACCAGAGCATGGCGCCGGACCTGATCCTGCTCGACGTCGACATGCCCAACATGGACGGCTTTTCGGCCTGCCGCGAGATCCGCCGCATCGAGACCGGCGCGCCGGTGCCGATCATCATGGTCACCGGCGGCGACGACATCGAAGCGGTGACCAACGCCTACGAGGCCGGCGCCACCGATTTTGTGTCGAAGCCAATCAACTGGCCGATCCTCGGGCACCGCGTGCTGTACGTGCTGCGCGCCAGCGACGCCATCGTCCGCCTGCGCATCGCCGACGCCCACAACCGCGCGGTGCTGGCCGCCATTCCGGACACCTTTTTCCGGCTCGGCAAAGACGGCGTGTATCTCGATTACGAACAAGGCCATGACACCTCGGCCGCGATCCCGGCGGAGCTGTGCGTGGGCAAGCACATCACCGAAGTGCTCCCGCGCGACATCGCCGAGCGCCTGCTCGAACAGATGCACTGCGTGCTCGATACCCAGCATGTGCGCTCGGTCGAATATGAACTGGTCAGCTTCGGCATGGTGCAGCACTTCGAAGCACGCCTGGTCGCCACCGGTCCCGACGAAGTACTTGGCCTGGTGCGCGACATCAGCGAACGGCGCCGCACCGAAGAACAGATCCGCCGCCTGGCCTACTGCGACAGCCTGACCGGCATTCCCAACCGCCAGGCGTTCCTGGAGACGCTCGAACGCGAACTGCACCGCTCCAAGGTCGGCAAGAAAAAGTTCGCGGTGCTGTTCATGGACCTCGACGCCTTCAAGCGCATCAACGACACCCTGGGCCACAACGTGGGCGACCATCTGCTCAAGATCGTCTCGGAGCGGCTGCGCGAAACCATCCGTCCGAGCGACCTGGTCTCGCGCGGCGACCAGTCGCATAACCTGGCGCGCCTGGGCGGCGACGAATTCACGATCCTCATTCCCGACCTGGAACGGGTCGAGAACGCGCTCAATGTGGCGCACCGGGTCAAGGAGGCGATGCGGCGGCCCTTCCTGATCGAAGGGCACGAGATTTTTGTCACGGCCAGCATCGGCATTTCGCTGTTCCCGGAAGATGGCGACGATTGCGACTCGCTGCTCAAGTTCGCCGACACCGCCATGTACCACGCCAAGAACTGCGGCAAGAACAACGCCAAGCTATACAGCTCGTCGCTGACGATGCAGATCATGAGCCACGTGAAGCTCGAAGTCGGCCTGCGCAAGGCGCTGCGCAACGAAGAGCTGTATCTGCTGTACCAGCCGCAGATCGAGGTGCGCTCGTCCGGGATCGTGGGCGTCGAAGCGCTGGTGCGCTGGCGCCATCCGGAGCGCGGCATCATCTCGCCGACCGAATTCATTCCGCTGGCCGAGGAAACCGGTTTGATCGTGCCGATCGGCGAATGGGTGCTGCGCACCGCCTGCAACCAGGCCAAGGCCTGGCAAAAGGCGACCGGGCAGTCGATCCGCATGGCGGTCAATCTGTCGGCCAAGCAGTTCAAGGATGAAAACCTGACCCAGATCGTGCTCTCGGCGCTGCACGATTCGGGGCTCGACCCGAAGATGCTGGAACTGGAGCTGACCGAAGGCACCTTGATGGACGACGCCAAGGCGACCATGGCCACGCTCGAACAACTACGCGGGATCGGCGTGTACCTGTCGATCGACGACTTCGGGACCGGGTACTCGTCGATGAACTACCTCAAGCGCTTCGACGTGCGGGCGCTCAAGATCGACAAGAGCTTTATCTGCGGGCTGCCGCAGGATTCGGAAAATGCGGCGATTACGCGCGCCATCATCGCCATGGCGCACGGCTTGAAGATGGTGGTGGTGGCCGAGGGCGTGGAGACCGATGAACAGCTGGTGCTGCTGGAGGAATACGGGTGCGATCTGGTGCAGGGGTTCTATCTGGGGCACCCCTCGCCGCATGAATCGATTACGCTGATGCTCGATAAGGCGGGGACGCTGGCGCTGGCGATGAAGTAGGCCTTTTCCCTATGCTCCGTCGTCCCCGGCCTTGGCGCCCCCCCTTGGCGGGGACGACGGAGCTCACTTGAACGTCAGCGTATGCCGCGCCGCCCCCGGCAGCAAGGGCGTCGGCGTCCCCGCCACCCACTCGGCGTGTCCATCCATAAAATACGGCGACAGCGGATGCCCGCTCTGCCCACCCGGCATGTTGAACACGCCCTGCTCCTCCTTGCCCGGCGAGACCGTCAGGCGCTGCGACTGGCCGAAATTTTTGCCCGACACGCGCGGCATGTTGGCGTCCCCCGGCAGCATATCGGGCGGCGCGCTCAGCCAGCGAGCCAGCACCGGCACGGCTGCGGCGATCGGATGCGAAATCGCCGCCGTATTGCGCTCGCCCCACGTGGCTTTGTCCAACGGCAGGCCATCGGCCGCCAGTTCCGCAATCACCCGGTCGATGGCCGCCAGCTGCACCGACTGCCAGGTCGCATGTCCCGGCGGCAGCCAGGCCGCCGGCTGCTCGTCGAGCAAGCGCGCGACCACTTCCGGCCAGCGCGAGGTGGCCAGCGCCATGGTCGACTTGGGATGGAGCTGCGCCAGCTCGCCATTGACGCCGCCGAACAGCACATCGCCAAGCGCCCACATAAAGTGGCGCGCGAGCCGGTAGCCGCTTGACTCCACGCTGGCGCGCCCGCTCCAGCGCTTGTTCAACAGATCCAGGAATTGCGCCCGCTGCGGGCGGCCCTTGAGCGCCTGCGCATCGAGCACCTTGATGGCGCGCTCGCGCCACGGCGCCACGAACAGCGCGCGGTCGTCGAGCGCCACGCCGTACACGCCCGCCACGTCGGTCGCCGCTCCCAGCGCCGCCAGCGCATCGCGTATCTGGCGGTTGCGCGCGCCGATATCGAAGCCGCCGTCCCCTAATATCTGCGCGCCGGCGCCATTCAACTGGCGCGCATTCGCGGTCGACAGCTGGCCACCGGACGGATTAACCACGCGCGGATAGTCGCTTGGCGCCAGCGCGCCGTCGAAGCTGGCCTGGCCGCCGTCGAGCGCCAGCGGAAAGGTGGCGCCGCTGCCAGGCTGGCTGCGGCGCGGCAGCGCGCCGGAGATGGTCCAGCCGATATTGCCCTTGTCGTCGCCGCCCACGAAATTCTGCGACGGGATGCCGATGGTGGCCGCCACCGCCAGTGCTTCATCGAGCGTGTCGACCGTCTCGAGCCGGATCGGATTGAGGTTGAGCGAGGCCGGTGCATGCGCCAGCCAGTGGATGGCGTACGGCTTGCCGCCGGTTTCGCGCAGCGGTCCGAGCGAGCTTTCGGACACCGTCATCTGTTCGGCGGGCGCGCCCTTGACCAGGATGGTTTCGACTACGGCAACCGGCTTTTCCCAGCCGGCCGGGGTGCGCACTTCGCCCGGGCGCTGCGCGTCCTGGCCCAGCATCACCAGGTCGAGCAGGTCGGCATAGCTGTTGGTGTAGCCCCAGGCCACGCGCCCGTTGCTGCCGGCGATGATCACCGGCGGCGCGCCCGGAAGGGTAACGCCGACGATGCGCCGTGGCGCGCCGGACGCGTCGGGATACTGGATCGCCAGGCGGTACCAGGTATTGGGCAGCGACAGGCCAAGGTGCATGTCGTCCGAGACGATGGCCGCGCCATCCTTGCTGCGGCTGCCGGCCACGGCCCAGTTGTTGCTGCCGACCGAGTCGATAAAGTCGGCCGAGGCCAGCCTGGGCGCATCGTCCTTGCGCGGCTTGCCCCACCATGCCGGCGGCGCGGGCGGAATCGGCGCCGCCTCGAAAGCGACGCCGGCGGCATCGAGCGGGGCGTCCCACTTGCTGGCCTCGGGCAGCAGGAAGGCCAGTTGCGCGGCGTCGCTGTGGTCGCGGATCCAGCCGCGCGTCAGTTCGCGCGGTTCGACCGTGCCTTGCAGGTCGAAGTACATCGCGCACACCACCAGCAGCGAATCGTCGACCGTCCACGGGCGCGGCTTGACGCCGATCAGCGCGTATTCGAAGGGGTTGGCGCTGAGCGAATCAAGGCCGGCGTTGACGCCAGCCACGTAGCGATCGAGCAGCAGGCGGTCGGCGGGATTGAGCAGCTTTAGCGAGGCGGCCACGCGCGCGCGGAAGCGGTGCAGGCGGTTGGCGCGGTCGCGCGGCAAGGCGCGCGCGCCGAACAGTTCCGACAACTCGCCCGCGCCCACGCGGCGCAGCAAATCCATCTGGAAGAAGCGTTCCTGCGCATGCACGAAACCGGTGGCGTAGGCCACGTCGGCGCGGCGCTGGCCGCTGATCAGCGGCACGCCGTGCGCGTCGCGCGCGACCGTCACCGGGGCCGACAGGCCGGGCGCCTTGACCTCGCCATCGAGCCGGGCCAGGCTGGCGCGCAGGTACAGCCACACGGCAAGCGCGGCCAGCACCAGCAGGACAAGAAGGCCGAACAGCAGCCGCAACGACCAGACTTTGATTCCACGCGTATGCATAACTTTCCCCGAATTGATTTCGCAAAGCATCTTGCCAGATAAATCATGATTGGCGCAAACATTGTTGGCGGTCCTCGCTCGCGACGAGACTAGAACAACTAAGAGGTTCCCCGGAGTGGTTTGATGTGGATCACACCCCTACCCTGCGGCGCTTTTAAGCTATATCAAGGACTTACACGGCCGCGCGCAATGTGGCCGCGCATATAGGAGATGTCGATGCATAAGTTGATGACGGCGTGGATTGGCGTGCTGCTGCTGGCAGGCTGCACCACGCCACAGCAAAGGGCCGCCGCCGCGCAGGCGGACATGGAGCGGACCATGGTGGTGTACGGGCCGGCATGTTCGAAGCTCGGCTATCCGGCCAACTCGGATACCTGGCGCAACTGCGTGCTCCAGCTTAGCGCGCGCGACGATCTGCAGCGCTATGGCTATCCGCACTACTATGGGGCGCTGGGGCGCTCGCACTGGTCGCTGGGCGGGTATTGGGGGCCGTACTGGTAGCGGCAAGCCACTGATGGGCGAAGCCGGCCTTGGTCAGGGCCGCGCGCGATTGCAGCAGGTGTTCGATGAGTTTCTGGGCGTGGCGCAGCAGCGCGGGATGATGTGCGTCGCGCGGGTGCAGGGCCAGTCGCACCAGCGGGGCGTCGCGCAGCAGCCAGGCGAGCATTGACGCAGCGGGCGGGGTGACGATGCGTCCCGTGCGGTTGCGGGCGGCGTACACGAGGGAAGGCGATAGCAAGGCAGCGTGGTGCCCCGCCGGCATCAGGCAGTGAAAATGGCTCCAGGTGGTCGTGTAAACAAACGGATGGCCGCGCAGCGCCTCCCAGGCGCCAGCGCCCAGCAGCCACGCGGGCGCAACAAAACCGTCCACGGGCCAGCCGCGCTCGTCGAACCAGGCCAGTCCCAGTGCCATGCGGCGGCGCGCCTCGTCCACGCCCAGCGCGGCGAACTCGCCCTCCCCCTCGGTGTAGACGCTGCGCAGGAAACGGCTGCGCCAGGTGCTGGCCGGCGCGGCGGTATCGAGATGGGTGTAGCCATGCAGGGCCAGTTCGTGTCCATCGGCCAGCAAGCCGCCGAGCGCCGCTTCGACAGCCGGCAAACGCGCCGCGCTGCCGTGCCAGCGCGGCACCACCAGCCACGTCAAGGGAATGTCCGCCACCTCGCGCACGGCCTGCGACAGGCGCAGGCAGTCGGGCCAGGTGGCCGGCGCCACGTCGTGGATGACGACGCACAGCGCGGGCCGCTCCTCCAACGATGCAGCCTCGCACACAGCGTGCACGCCAGCCCACACGCGGTGCGGCTCATTCGGTGGCGCAGACACGTTCGGCCTCCAGATCGGCGCGGGCGCGCGATGCCAGCAAGCCGGCGTAGCGGTTCATCAGCTGCGGCATGATGCGGTTCCAGTCGTACTGCTCGCGCGCCTTGCGCGAGGCCGCGCGCGCCATGCCGGCCAGGTCCCTGCCGTAGATCGCTTCGATGCCGGCCGCCAGGCCATCAACGCTGTTCGGCGGCACCAGGATGCCGGTGCCCTCGTCGATCAGTTCGGCCACGCTGCCGCCGCGCGTGCCCACCACCGGCAAGCCGCAGGCCATGGCCTCGGGCACGATCAGGCCGAAGGTTTCGCAGTCGCCGGGATGGACCAGCACATCGCAACTGGCCAGCAGGCGCGCCAGCACGCACTGGTCGTGCTGGAAGCCAATCACGCTGGTGTGGGCGCAGCGCGGCACCTCGCCGCCGCCGCCGACCAGCAGCAGGTGATACGGCGGCCCGAGTTTGCGCACCGCGTCGACCAGCACCGCCAGCTTTTTCTCGGCGGTGAAGCGGCCGGCGTAGACCAGCAGGCGGGTGTCGGGCGAGAGCCCCAGCTGCTGCCGCAGCGCCTCGCTGCGGCGCTGTGGCGAGAAGGTGCGGATGTCGATCCCGAGCGGCTGGTGCAGCGCGCCCTGCACGCCGATGGCGGCCAGCTGCTGCACCATCAGCCGGCTTGGCGCGAGCACCAGGTCGAACTGGCGATACAGCTGCGCCAGGTAGGCGCCGGCGGCGCGCCGCGCGCTGTGGCCGAAGCGTTCGTGCACCAGGCGCGCCAGGTCGGAGTGGTAAAAGGCCACCGCCGGCACGCCCAGCCGGCGCCGCACGCGCAAGGCCGCCCATGCGGCGTGGAAGGCGTCGCCCGCCTCGATCAGGTCGGGCTGCAGGCCGAGCATCAGGCGCGCGGGAGCGCCGACCGTGAGCGGCACGCGGTAGCCGTGCATGCCCGGAACGGCCACGGCGGGCACGCGCAGCAACGCCGGCGTGCCGGCGCGGTTGTCGACGTTGGTGCTGAGAATGGTGTGGCGGACGCGGCTGCGCTGGGCCAGCCACGCGGCCTTGGCGTTGAGATAGGTGCTCACGCCGCCGCCTTCCGCGGCATAGAACATGGTGATGTCGACGAGGTGCATGCTGGCGCGCTCAATTAAGAGAGCCCACCTTAGCAGCCGATGCGAGAGGAAGTTTGAGCGCGCGCAAACGGACGGCGCGCCAGGTGGAGACGCGCTTGCGGACGCGCCTTTACAGCACTTGCGCCTGCCTCAAGGCCGCGATCGCCTCGGCATCGTAGCCGAGGCTGGCAAGAACTTCATCGGTGTGCTGGCCCAGCGCCGGGCCGAGCCAGCGCGTCTGGCCGGGCGTGGCCGACAGCTTGGGCGTGATGGCCGGCAGCTTGACCGGCGTGCCGTCGCTGAAGTGGTGCTGCTCGAACATCTCGCGCGCGAGAAATTGCGGGTCGCTCATCATGTCGCGCACCGAATAGATCTTGCCGGCCGGGACATCGGCCGCCTTCAGGGTCGCCAGCGCGCTGTCGATGGTGTGGGTGGCGCACCAGGCGGCAATGGCGTCGTCGATCTCGGCACTGCGCGGCACCCTGCCATCGTTGCGCGCCAGTTGCGCGTCGCCCGCCATGTCGATGCGGCCCATGGCCAGCATCAGGCGCTTGAAAATGGCGTCGCCATTGCCGGCGATGACGATGTTCTCGCCGTCGCCGGTGGTGTAGGTATTCGACGGCACGATGCCCGGCAGCGCGCCGCCGGTGCGCTCGCGCACCACGCCGGCGTGGTCGAACTCGGGCACCAGCGACTCCATCAGGTTGAACACGGCTTCGTACAGGGCCACGTCGACCATCTGCCCTTCGCCGGCCACGCGCCCGCCGGTGGCGTCGCGGTGGCGCAGCGCCATCATGGCGCCGATCACGCCGTGCAGCGCGGCCACCGAGTCGCCGATCGACACCCCCACCCGCACCGGCGGGCGGTCGGCGTGGCCCGACACGTAGCGCAGCCCGCCCATCGACTCGCCAATGGCGCCGAAGCCCGGCTGGTCTTTCATCGGCCCGGTCTGGCCGAAGCCGGACAGGCGCACCATGATCGCGGCCGGGTTGAGGGCCTTGATCTGTTCATAGCCGATGCCCCATTTTTCGAGCACGCCGGGGCGGTAATTTTCGATGATGATGTCCGCTTCCAGCGCCAGCTGGCGGGCGATGGCGCGCCCGCGCTCATCTTTCATGTTGAGGGTAATGCTTTTCTTGTTGCGCGACTGGACCGACCACCACAGCGAGGTGCCGTCCTTGAGGATGCGCCACTGGCGGATCGGGTCGCCGCCGCCGGGCGCTTCGACCTTGATCACGTCGGCGCCGAATTCGGCCAGCATGCGCGCGCAGAACGGGCCGGCGATCAGGGTGCCCAGTTCGAGCACCTTGATGCCGGCCAGCGCGCCTGGCGTGAGCGGCGGCGCCGGCATCAGGTGCTGCGCCGGTCCAGCATGGCGCGCGCGATGGTGCCCGGGTCGACGTATTCGAGTTCGCCGCCGACCGGCACGCCGCGCGCCAGGCGGCTCACCGTCAGGCCGCGCGCCTTGAGCATCTCGCTGATGTAGTGTGCGGTCGCTTCGCCTTCGTTGGTGAAGTTGGTCGCCAGGACCACTTCGGCCACCACGCCGTCGGCGGCGCGCACCAGCAGTTTTTCGAGATGGATGTCTTTGGGGCCAATGCCGTCGAGCGGCGACAGGCGGCCCATGAGGATGAAATAGCGGCCCTTGTAGGTCAGGGTCTGCTCGATCATCATCTGGTCGGCCGGGGTCTCGACCACGCACAGCAAGGTGGTGTCGCGCTGCTCGTCGAGGCACAGGTCGCACACCTCGGTTTCGGAGAAGGTATTACACAGCGCGCAGTGATGCACCGCGTCGACCGCCTGGTACAGCGCGCGCGAGAGCATGGCTGCGCCCTCGCGGTCGTGCTGGAGCAGGTGGAAGGCCATGCGTTGCGCCGACTTCGGGCCGACGCCGGGCAAACGGCGCAGCGCTTCGGTCAGGAAGTCGAGCGATTTGGACATGGGCTCTTGATGCGCTCTTAGAACGGCATCTTGAAGCCGGGCGGCAGCTGCATGCCGGCGCCCAGGCCACTCATTTTTTCGGCGGACGTCGCTTCCGCCTTGCGCACGGCGTCGTTGAAGGCGGCGGCGACCAGGTCTTCCAGCATGTCCTTGTCGTCGGCCAGCAGCGACGGGTCGATGGTGACGCGCTTGACGTCGTTCTTGCAGGTCATGACGATCTTTACCAGGCCGGCGCCGGACTGGCCTTCGACTTCAACGCTCGCCAGCTGCTCCTGCGCCTTCTTCATGTTGTCCTGCATGGCTTGCGCCTGTTTCATCAAGCCTGCGAGTTGGTTCTTCATCATGGTGATTCTCCGGGATTTTAAAAAAGAGTTAAATAGGGGGCGGTCTAGGCGGACGCGCTTGGGGCCGGACGCACCGAGCCGGGCACGATGAACGCGCCGAGGTCGCGCATCACGTCCTTGACGAAAGGATCGTTGGCCACGGTTTCCTCGGCCACGCGCTGGCACTCCTCGCGCCAGGCGATCGCTTCGGCGCTGGCGGTGTACCACACCGGGCCGATGTCGATCTCGAGGTGGATCTTGGTCGCGGGGAAGCGCTCCTGCAGCGCCGTGCACAGTTTTTCGGTATTGCCGCTGGCGCGCAGGGTATCGATCGGCACGCGCAGGCTGAAGGTAGTGACGTTACCGTCGACCACGCACGACACCAGTTCCGTTTGCAGCGCCAGTTGCTGCGACACGCCGCGCAGCACCAGGCCGGCGGCCAGCGCCGGCCAGTTGCCGTCCCAGTCGATAGCGGGAACCGGGGTGATGACGTAGGCGTGGCGCGGACGCGCCGGTGCGCGCGCAGCTGCTGCCGCTGGCGGAGCCTCTTGCGCAACGGCGGTGTCGTCGGAAAATTCGGTGACCCAGGATGGCGGTTCGCCGTCATCGTGGGTGTCGGGATAGTGCGCTTCGGGCATCGGCGGCGGTGGCGCGGGCATGGCCTGCGCTGCGGGCGCGGCGCCCTGCGGCTCGCCCTGCTCCCATGGCGGCGGCGGCTTGGGTGCGGCCGCGGGCTCGGGCTCCGTTGGGGGAGCCGGCGGCGCGGCGGCGGCGGCGCTGGCGGCGGCCTGGTTCGACATCGCGGTCGGACGGCGCGGCGGCGAGTTCTGTCCGCGGCTGGCCGAGCGTGCCGCTTCGAGGGCGGCATTGATGGCGGCGCGCGCCGAATTCATGGCCGGCACGCTGGCCGGCGGCGCTCCCTGCGGCACGGGTGCGGGCGGCGCGGCTTGCTGCACCGGCGCCGGCGGCATGCGCGGCGGCGGTGGCGCGCTCACGGCCGTATGGCTGGCGACAGCGACCGCCGCAGAGGCGGCGCGCGCCGGTGCGGCCGCTGCGGCGGCAGCGGCTGCGCGTGCCGGCGCCGGCGAACCGGCAGCGGACGACCCGCCCGGCGGCGCGCCTTCGCCACCACCGTTACCGGGACGGAAAGCGAGCATGCGCAGCAAGGTCATGGTGAAGCCCGCGTATTCGTCGGGCGCGAGGCCAATCTCGTTGCGGCCGTGGACGACGATCTGGTAATACAGCTGCACTTCCTGGGCGTCGAACGCTTGCGCCAGGCGCAGGATGTCGGCCAGTTCGGGCAAGTCTTCCGGCACGGCGGACGGCACGCTTTGCGCCAGCGCGATGCGGTGCAGCAAGGTGCCGAGGTCTTGCAGCGCGCCGTTGTAGGACAGGCTGCGGCTGGCCATTTCGTCGGCCACCGCCATCAGGTCGGCGCCGTCTTGCGCGAGCAGTGCGTCGAGCAGGCGCACCAGGTAAGTCTGGTCGAGCGCGCCGAGCATACCCTGCACCGCGTCGAGCGTGACTTCGCCGGCCGCGTAGGCGATGGCCTGGTCGGTCAGCGAGAGCGCGTCGCGCATCGAGCCGTGCGCGCCCTGGGCCAAGAGGCGCAGCGCGGGCTGCTCGAAGCTGATGCCTTCCTGGCCGAGGATGTTATCGAGGTGGCTGATGATATGCCCCGGCGGCATCTGCTTGAGGTTGAACTGCAGGCAGCGCGAGAGCACGGTGACGGGAATTTTTTGCGGATCGGTGGTCGCCAGGATGAACTTGACGTGCTCGGGCGGCTCTTCCAGCGTCTTCAGCATGGAGTTGAAGGCGTGGTTGGTCAGCATGTGCACCTCGTCGATCATGTAGACCTTGAAGCGCGCGTTCGATGGGGCGTACACGGCCTGCTCAAGCAGCTGGGCCATTTCGTCGACGCCGCGGTTCGATGCCGCGTCCATCTCTATATAGTCGACGAAGCGGCCGGCGTCGATCGCGGTGCACGCTTCGCACACGCCGCACGGGTTGGCGGTGATGCCGCCGTTGCCGTCGGGGCCGATGCAGTTGAGCGACTTGGCCAGGATGCGCGACAGCGTGGTTTTGCCGACACCGCGTGTGCCGGTAAACAGATAGGCGTGGTGCAGGCGGCCGGTTTGCAGCGCGTGCGTCAGGGCGCGCACCACGTGCTCCTGGCCGACGAGCGTGTCGAAATTCTTGGGACGGTATTTGCGGGCGAGGACTTGATAGGACATGCTGAATTTTACCGTAGATAGCGAACGCAGGGGCTTCCCGCTGCCCGAAAAGGCAATTGTAGCAAGAGTGCGCGAGAATGCGAAACCGCCGCTTGTGCAAGCGCTGTTTTACAAAAGAATGTGGAAGGGCGAACGAGGTAGGACGGACTGGAAGATCGAAAGAGGCGAGCCTGATCTGCGGCACTTATGGTTAACGGCCGTGGCTGCTTCGTTCCCGACCTGACCAGGTTAGCCATGCCACAATGCGCAGGGGCCCGCCAGCGACAATTATAACCGACCGGGCCGGGTTGTGGGGAACACGATTGACTGTAAAGTGCGATCAATTCGGCGTCGCGAGTTGATCGCACGTTTTCGCTTGACCCTCCCACTGCAGGAATGCCTACAGTGAACACATCGAAACCGAGGAGGACATGATGTGCGACAGTAAACCGGACACCACTGACATATCGGCGTTTGCGACAGCCGACCATTTCCCGAACGTCAATCGCGCTGTCCCCGCCGCGTGCCGGCAGACCTTAGTCCGCGCAACAGACGGCACAGACGTACCACATGGGGAAGTAGCCGACACGGGCGCATCCAGAGCGCAAAGCTGTCTTTTTTGTCGTCATCGCAGAGCGAGGCACCGGCTACCGGGGAGCGCAGATGCCTAAGATCACGATTATTCCGCATTCCGAACTGGCGCCAAGCGGAGCCGAACTGAGCGTGCCGGCCGGTACCAGCATGTGTGATGCGCTACTGGACAACGGCATCGACATTGAGCACGCCTGCGGAAAGGTTGGGGCCTGCACGACGTGCCATGTCATCGTGCGCAACGGCTTTCCTTCCCTTTCCGCGGCAAGCGAGCAGGAAGAAGATATGCTCGACAGGGCTTGGGGAGTCGAACAACGTTCCAGATTGTCCTGCCAGGCGCTGATTGCCGATTCCGACCTGACAATTGAGCTTCCCCGGTACTCCGTCAACCACGCGAAAGAAAACGGTTAACGTAGGCGTTCGCGCCGTACAGTCGATGTAGCAGGGATTACCGCCCGAAAAAGAAAACCAGGCCCGCACAGTTGAACAGGACATTGCCGCCGAAGTCGGCCACAACCGCGATCGCCGCATGCCTGCGCGCCCATTCGTCAGCCGGCTTCTTTATATCCCCAGATCCTGCCAGATCGAATCGATCTTCGCCCTCACCTCGGGCGTCATGCTGATCGTGGTGCCCCATTCGCGGTTGGTCTCGCCCGGCCACTTGTTGGTGGCGTCGATGCCCATCTTGCTGCCCAGCCCACTGACCGGCGAGGCAAAATCGAGGTAATCGATCGGCGTGCTGTCGACCATCAAGGTGTCGCGCATCGGATCGACCCGGGTGGTAATGGCCCAGATGACTTCTTTCCAGTCGCGGATATTGACGTCTTCGTCGACCACCACGATGAACTTGGTATACATGAACTGGCGCAGAAAGCTCCACACCCCGAACATGACGCGCTTGGCGTGGCCGGCATACTGCTTTTTCATCTGCACCACGGCCATGCGGTAGCTGCAGCCTTCGGGCGGCAGGTAGAAGTCGGTGATTTCGCTGAACTGCTTTTGCAGCAGCGGAATGAAGACTTCATTGAGCGCCACGCCGAGCACGGCCGGCTCGTCGGGCGGCTTGCCTGTATACGTGGAGTGATAAACCGGGTCGCGCCGCATGGTGATGCGGTCGATGGTAAACACCGGAAAACTGTCCTGCTCATTATAGTAACCAGTGTGATCGCCAAACGGCCCTTCCAGCGCATGCTCGTAGCCGGTCGGATGGCTCGGATCGGCGTAAATATGGCCTTCCAGCACGATCTCGGCCGAGGCCGGCACGCGCAGTTCGCTGCCGATGGCGCGGGTTAACACCGTGCGGCTGCCGCGCAGCAATCCGGCGAACTGGTATTCGGACAGGCTGTCCGGCACCGGCGTGACCGCCCCGAGGATGGTGGCCGGGTCGGCGCCCAGCGCCACGGCCACCGGATACGGCTGGCCCTTGGTGGCAATAGCGTGCTCGCGGAAGTCGAGCGCACCGCCGCGGTGCGCCAGCCAGCGCATGATGACCTTGTTCGGGCCGATCACCTGCTGGCGGTAGATGCCCAGGTTCTGGCGCTTCTTGTTAGGGCCCTTGGTGATGACCAACCCCCAGGTGATCAGCGGGGCGATGTCGCCCGGCCAGCAATGCTGGATCGGCAGGCGCGCCAGGTCGACGTCGGCGCCTTCCCAGACGATATCGTGGCAGGCGGCGCCGCGCACTTCCTTGGGTGACATGTCCCACACGGCCTTGACCAGCGAGCCGAGGCCCATCAGGTCCTTGAAGCCCTTGGGCGGTTCCGGCTCCTTGAGGCGCGCCAGGACATGCCCAATCTTGCGCAGCTCGCTCACATCGTCGGCGCCCATGCCGAGCGCGACCCGGCGCGGCGTGCCGAACAGATTACCGAGCACCGGAATCGTATGACCGGTCGGTTTTTCGAACAAAATGGCCGGTCCGGCGGCCCGCAAAGCGCGGTCGCACACCTCCGTCATCTCCAAATAAGGCGAAACAGGCACGGAAATGCGCTTCAATTCGCCCATTTCTTGCATTTTCGACATGAAATCGCGCAAGTCTACATAGTTCATCGGTTTTTAATTCTTTTTTTCATGTAAGCATGGTTGTTGAATTCGCCATGGCAAGTTGTTGATTTCATAGGGCTTTGCTGCAATGCAGCACAAAAAGCTAGATCTAAAAGTAATATAGAATGTTTGTGTTAGTATTGACTTAGTATATACCCGCTTCTACAATTCGCCCTACTTGATGAGCGGGCACTGTCCACGGACACGATTCTAGCCTGTCTCATAACTTCACGGGGTCGGGGCCCCAATGACATTTTAAGGAGTGTTTTCAATAGGCGTCTGCCTTCTCCCCCGAAAAAGTTGTTTAGCTACTGGTCCAATACCACAGGGAACGACCAGCCCAAGCGAGCAATGACGGCGTTAATCGCGTGCCCGAGCGGCGGCGATGGACGATATTTCTGATGCACGGCATTTGTCGGTCCGCTGCGCCAACGCGCGGTATTGGACGGCTTTTTCCGCGACAAAGGGGAATTCGATGATACATCGTTTCAACGGGGCGACAGCAAAGCTCGCCCAAACCATGGCCAGCCAGCCAGTCACGTGGTCTTCCGTGAGCAAAACGGCGCGTGGTCTCCTGACCACGATGCAACACACACTGACGTTCTTTGGTGTTTCCGCACTGGCCATGATGGCCTTGCTCTACCTGCGTCCTGAACTGGCGCATGAAGCCTCGCAGTTGCTGGCCCAGCCAGTCAAGCCGGCGCCGCTTGTGGCGCGCGCGCCCGTGCAGGCGCCCGCGCTGTCGGCCCTGATGACGGCACCCGCTCCGGCGGTGCTGGTTGACAACCAGCCGCCGATCCTGGCGCTGGACGACAAAGCCATCAAGGCCAACCGCAAGCAGCAGGAGTTCGTGACCACCTGGCTGTCCAAGCGCTACCGCGTTGCCGGCGACGCTGCCGATATGCTGGTCTCGACCGCCTATTCGACGGCGCGCGAAATCAAGCTCGACCCGCTGCTGATCCTGGCAGTCATGGCGATCGAATCGGGCCTCAATCCTTTCGCGGAGAGCCCGGTGGGCGCGCAGGGGCTGATGCAGGTCATGTCGAAGATTCACCACGAAAAGTTCCAGGACATGGGCGGGACCCGCGCTGCGCTCAATCCCGTGGCCAATATCCGTGTCGGTTCGCTCATTCTCAAGGAATACGTGAAACGCGGCGGTTCGGTGGAAGCCGGCCTGAAGACCTATGTGGGCGCTGCGGCGTTTGAAACCGACCAGGGCTATGGCTCGCGCGTGATGAACGAGTACCAGAAGCTCAAGCTGGTCGCCAGCGGCAAGAAAGTGCCGACGTTCACGTCGCCGGCCGCGCCGAAACCGGTCATGGTCGAGAAGGCATCGCAGGAGCAGATCGCCGGTTTGTGATTGCCGTACACTATATATAGTGTGAGATGTGAAAAAGCCCGATGCTTGCATCGGGCTTTTTTGTGGGGGGAACGCTTGCGGCGGAGCTAGCACCGGGGTCAGACCCCTAACTGAAAAACCGGGGTCAGACCCCTAGCGGCGGGTGTCGCCCGCGACTTCGTCGGCGCGCAGTTTCGGGGCCAGCTTGTCGAGTACGCCGTTGACGTACTTGTGGCCGTCGATACCGCCAAACGACTTGGTCAGCTCGACCGCTTCGTTGATGACAACGCGATAAGGAATATCCAGGTTGTTCTTCAGCTCGAACGCGCCGATCAGCAGCACGGCGTGCTCGATCGGGGACAGCTCGGCCACGCCGCGGTCGATCAGCGGCGCAAACGCTTCGCGCAGGGCCACCGAATCCTTGATCGCGCCATACAGCAGCACCGCAAAGTGGTCGGCGTCGGCTTTTTCGAAGCCGTGCGCCGCGCGGATGTTGTTCACGACCGTGGTGGCGTCTTCATTGTTCAGCAGCCACTGGTACAGCCCCTGCAAGGCAAACTCGCGCGCGCGGTGACGCGGCGTGCGGTTCTTGCTGGGATTGGCGTGCAAAGTTTTCTCTGTCATGTTCTTACCTTCTTCTTACCGTTTATTCTTAACAACGTGTTCTTGACGATGTGGTGCCGACTGCCCGAATCAGTCTTCGTCGGCTTGCAGCTCTTCGAGCGCGATCAGCAGGTTGGCCATTTCGACGGCGCAGCGCGCAGCTTCGGCGCCTTTTTCCGCCATGCGCACTTCAGCCTGCTCGTCGTTTTCGGTGGTCAATACGGCATTGGCGATGGCGATGCCATAGTCCAGGCCGATGCGGGTGATGCCGGCGCCCGATTCGTTCGACACCAGCTCGAAGTGATAGGTTTCGCCGCGGATGACCGCGCCGAGCGCGACCAGCGCATCGAACTGCTGGGTTTCGGCCATCTTTTGCAGCGCCAGCGGGATTTCCAGCGCGCCCGGCACGGTGACGTGCAGCACGTCTTCGTCGGTCACGCCCAGGTGCTTCAGTTCGGCCAGGCAGGCCGACAGCAGGCCGTGGCCCACATCGGCGTTAAAACGCGCCTGGACGATTCCAACGCGCAGGCCTGCACCGGTCAGATTGCTTTCATAAGTTCCTACGGTCATGGCAGACCCCTTCTATATATAGGTGTGATTGATTATGGAGTGTACCGCTTCAGGCGGCTGCCTTGGCGGACGACTCGCTCTGCGCCGCACTGTCCGGCTTGGCGCGATAGCCGGTCACTTCCAGGTCGAAACCGGTCATCGATGGCATTTTGCGCGGGCTGGCCAGCAATTCCATCTTGCCGACGCCCAGGTCCTTGAGGATCTGGGCGCCGATGCCGTAAGTACGCAGGTCCATGCTGGCGGCGCGCCCGGTCGGCTTGCTGTTGGCGTCGAGGGCGGCGAACTGGGCGAACAGCTGCTCGGCCGTCTCGCCGCAATTGAGCAGCACCATCACGCCACGGTCGGATTGCTTGATCGCCTGCATCGACGAGGCCATGGTCCACGAGTGGGTGGTCGCTTCGCTGTCGAGCAGGTCGAGGATGGAAACCGGCTGGTGCACGCGCACCAACGCGTCCAGGTTCGGCGCCAGGTCGCCATGCACCATGGCCAGGTGGGCCGAGCCGCTGGGCTTGTCGCGGAAGGCGATCAGGCGGAATTCGCCGTAGGCGGTCTGCATGGTGCGCTCGGCAATGCGCTCGACCAGGCACTCGTTCTGCCCGCGATAGTGGATCAGGTCGGCAATGGTGCCGATTTTCAGATTGTGTTCCCTGGCAAATTCGAGCAGGTCCGGCAGGCGCGCCATGGTGCCGTCGTCCTTGAGGATTTCGCAGATGACCGAGGCCGGGGTCAGGCCGGCCATCTCGGTCAGGTCGCAGCCGGCTTCGGTGTGGCCGGCGCGCATCAGCACGCCGCCGCGCTGGGCCTTGAGCGGGAAAATGTGGCCTGGCTGCACAATATCGGCCGGGCTGGCGTTCTTGGCCACCGCCACCTGGATGGTCTTGGCGCGGTCGGCCGCCGAAATGCCGGTGGTCACGCCTTCGGCCGCCTCGATCGACACCGTGAAGTTGGTGCCGTAAAAGGTGCCGTTGCTCGACGTCATCATCGACAGATTCAGCTGCTTGCAGCGTTCTTCGGTCAGGGTCAGGCAGACCAGGCCGCGCGCGTGCTTGACCATGAAATTGATGGCTTCGGGCGTTACGAAATCGGCCGCCAGCACCAGGTCCCCCTCATTTTCGCGGTCTTCTTCATCGACCAGGATGACCATGCGCCCTGCGCGCAATTCTTCGACGATTTCGGGGGTACTGGAGATTGACATGACTTGATCCTCGGATACGGAAAGCTGCTGGAGCGTAATCCGCTATTTTAAAGGATTTACCCGACTTCAACTGACCTAAGCTTGGTAAGAGTTTGGCGCCGCACTGCGCCGGCACTTGCCGGGAAGTCAATTCGTTGCACTGAGACAACAATATGCTTGAAATGATAAGGGAATGTTACGCTTTTCAAAACGATCCGAAACAAATTTCCGGAGCGCGCGCCGACCTGCATTATCATCACTGCAGGCCTCGCCTTCCGTCTGTTGACTGCCGGAGCGCGGCCCGGAGCCACTAATGCCAGTACGTTTTCACGACCACCAGCGCGCACTATCCTGGCAACCGGAGCCTGGCCTATGTCCACGATCCTGATTGTCGACGACCGGCCGTCGAACCGGCGCTACCTGAGCGCCCTGCTCGGCCACACCGGCCACCGCCTGCTCGAAGCCTACGACGGCGCGCACGCGCTGGCGCAGGTGCGCGCCGAGCGTCCCGACCTGATCATCACCGATATTCTGATGCCGGCCATGGACGGCTACGAATTCGTGCAGCAGCTGCGCGCCGACCCGGAGCTGGCCGCCACCCGCGTGATCTTTTACTCGGCCATCTACGCGGTCAGCGAAACCATGGCGCTGGCGCGCAGCTGCGGCGTCGAGCGGGTGCTGGCCAAGCCGGCCGACCCGGACGACATCCTGGCCGCGGTGCACGGCGAACTGGGACTGGCGCACCAGGCGCCTGAGCACAGCGACGCCCAAGCGGCCAGCGCGCCGCTGAACATGGACATGGGCACGGACCTGCGCGGCAGCATCGACGACGCGCTGGTCTCGGCGCGCCAGGCGCTCGGCGCCCTGCTCGAGCGCCATGAAGTGGCCAATCCGACGTTGGGAGCCGACCTGGCCACCCTGCTGGGGGAGCGCATGAGCGGCCTGCGCAGCCTGGCCGCGCGCCTGGGCGCCCTCGAAGAAATGGGCCTGCGCCTGACCGGCGAACGCAATCCCGACATCATGCTCAGCGTATTCCTGCAAGCGGCCGGCGCCATCCTGGACGCCGACTGCATGGCGGTGTGCCTGCTCGACAGCGGCGAACAGCGGGTGCGCCACCTGGGCGTGCTCGGGGTCGCGCGCGATGTGCTCAGCGAGACGGCGCTCGAGCGCGAGCGCCTGCCCGGCTGCCTGCTCGACCAACCGCTGGCGCTGCGCGTGCAGGGCCAGGCCGCCCTGCCGGCCGGCCATCCGCCGGTGGGCGCTTTTTTAGGCCTGGCGATCCGCGACCGCAACCAGCTGTATGGCTGGATGTACTGCACGCGCGGGAGCGGAGCCGAGCCGTTCAGCCACGAAGATGAACGCATCGGCGTCACGCTCGGCGCGCAGCTGGCGGTGGCCTACGAAAACCTGTGCCTGTACGAAGTGGTGCAGCGCCACGCCGCCCAGTTGCAGCTGGAAGCGGCCGCGCGCCAGCAGGCCGACCGCGCCCTGCACGACAGCGAACAGCGCCTGCGCCTGTCGGCCCGCATCCTCGAGAGCACGCAAGAGAGCATCATGATGACGGACGCGAACGCCGACATCATCGCCGTCAACCCGGCCTTCGAACAGATTACCGGCTACAGCGAAGCGAGCGTGTTGGGCCGCAATCCGCGCCTGCTGCGCTCAGGGCGCCACGACGGCGCTTTCTACCGCGCGATCTGGGCCAGCCTGACCAGCACCGGCCAATGGCGCGGCGAGATCTGGAACCGCCGCAAGAACGGCCAGGTGTACCCGGAGCGGATCAGCATCAACGCGGTGCGCGGCGCCAGCGGCGAGGTCGATGCCTACGTCTCGGTATCGAGCGACATCAGCGCGCTCAAGGCGGCGCACCACCAGGTCGACTTCCTGAGCAACCACGATCCACTGACCCTGCTGCCGAACCGCTCGGTGCTGACCGAACGGATGCAGCAAGCGATCGCCTCGGCGCGCCACGGCGACCGCCAGATCGCCCTGCTGCTGTTTAACATCGACCGCCTGCAACGCATCAACGACAGCCTGGGGCACGAAGCCGGCGACGCCCTGCTGCGCGAAGTGGCGCGCCGCGCCGGCCTGCTGGCCGGTCCGGCCGACTCGCTGGCGCACCTGGGCAGCGACGAATTCGTGCTGCTGCTGACCGAATGCCTGGACTCGGACGCCATCATCGTGGCGGTGCGCCGCCTGATCGACGAAATCGCCCAGCCGTTCCACGCCGGCGGCCATGAACTGATCGTCACCACCAGCGTGGGCATCAGCATCTACCCGCGCGACGGCGCCAATCCGAGCGAATTGCTGAAAGCGGCCGACGTGGCGCTGTCGCACATGAAGGATGCGGGGCGCAATGGCTTTCGCTTCTTCAAGGGCGAGATGAACGCGCACGCGCTGCGCTGGATGGCGCTGGAAACGCACCTGCGCCGCGCCATCGAACGCAACGAACTGTCGCTGCACTATCAGCCGCAGGTGTCGCTGGCGGACGGCCGCATCTGCAGCATGGAAGCGCTGCTGCGCTGGAGCAGTCCGGAACTCGGCCAGGTCGGCCCGGGCGACTTCATCGCGCTGGCCGAGGACACGGGCCTGATCCTGCCGATCGGGAACTGGGTGATCCGCCAGGCCTGCCTGCAAAACAAGGCCTGGCAGGATGCGGGCCTGGCGCCGCTGCGGGTGGCGGTCAACGTCTCGGCGCACCAGTTCACCGCCGGCACGGTACCGGCCGTGGTGCGCGAGGCGCTGCGCGAGTCCGGCCTGGCGCCGCAGTATCTGGAGATCGAACTGACCGAAAGCGTCATGATGCGCGACAGCGAAGCGGCCGAAGTGCAGCTGGCCGAACTGACCGGCATGGGCGTGTCGATCTCGCTCGACGACTTCGGCACCGGTTACTCCTCGCTCGGCTACCTGTCGCGCTTCATGCTCGACAAACTGAAGATCGACCAGAGTTTTGTGCGCAATATCATCACCGACCCGCGCAGCGCCGCCATCGCCCAGGCCACCATCGCCCTGGCGCACGGGCTGTCGCTGTCGGTGGTGGCCGAGGGTGTGGAGACGCAGGAACAGCTGGCCTTCTTGCAGCGCATCGGCTGCGACGAAGTGCAGGGCTACCTGTTCAGCCGTCCGCTGGCGGCCGACGCCATGGCCACGCTGATGGCGTCCGGTGCGCGCCTGGCGCTGCCGGCGCCGGCCGATACGCTGCCCCCTTCGCTACCCGCATCCCTACCGGCGTCACCAAAGGAGTAGAATCCGCGCTCTACTAAAAAACATTGCAGAGACGCTAATGACCAAGTATTCCGTTCGATCCGCTTGTGCGGCCACCTTCCTGATGGTGTTCGCGCTGAGCGCCCAGGCAGCCATCAAGCTGGACGACGCGATACCGGCAGGCCCGCAGGTCAAGGTTGGCAAGCTGGCCAACGGCCTGACGTACTACATCCAGAAAAACGGCAAGCCCGAGAAAAAGCTCGAACTGCGCCTGGTCGTCAAAGCCGGCTCGATCCTGGAAGACGACGACCAGCTGGGCCTTGCCCACTTCACCGAGCACATGGCCTTCAACGGCTCGACCAACTTCAAGAAGCACGAACTGGTCTCATACCTGCAGTCGATCGGGGTAAAGTTCGGGGCCGACCTGAATGCCTACACCAGCTTCGACGAGACGGTCTACATCCTGCCGATCCCCACCGACAACCGCGACAACATCGACAAGGGTTTCCTGGTGCTGCAGGACTGGGCGGGCGGGCTGACCATGAACGCGGCCGACATCGACAAGGAACGCGGCATCATCCTGGAAGAACTGCGGCTTGGCAAAGGCGCGGCCGACCGCATGAACAAGGTCATCATGCCCAAGCTGTACAACGGTTCGCGCTACGCGCAGCGCATGCCGATCGGGCAGGAACACGTGATCAAGGGATTCAAGCACGAAGCGATCCGGCGCTTCTACAAGGACTGGTACCGGCCCGACCTGATGGCGGTCGTGGTGGTGGGCGACATCGACCCGGTCGACGCCGAGCGTCTCGTCAGGCAGCACTTCGGGCAGTTGAAGAACCCGGTCCGGCCACGCGCGCGCACCTACGCCGCCATTCCCACGCGCGCCCATACCGAAGCGCTGGTGGTAACCGACAAGGAAGCGTCGTCGAATGCGCTGCTGATCCGCTATCCGGTGAAGGAATCGGTCGACAAGGGTACTTTCGGGGCCTACCGCGAAAAGCTGGTCGAAGCGCTGTTTGCCGGCATGCTGGGCCAGCGCATGCAGGCACTGGCCCAGCAGGCCAATCCGCCGTTCATGGCCGGCTCAAGCTCGGTCGGCAAACTGACGCCGCGCTACACCTCGTTCAACGCCTCGGCGGCCTTGGGCAAGGGTGGCGCCATGCCGGCCATCGACGCGCTGGTGCAGGAAAATGCGCGCACCCGCCAGTTCGGTTTCAGCGCCCAGGAATTCGAACGGGCGCGCAAGAACATGATGCGCCAGTACGAACTGGCCTACAACGAACGTGACAAGACCGACTCGGGCAGCTATGTCGGCGAATACGTGCGCAACTTCCTCGAGCAGGAAAGCATCCCCGGCATCGTCAACGAATTTACCTACGTGCGCGAACTGCTGCCGGCCATTACCCTCGACGACATGAACCGCTACGCGCGCGCCACCATTCCCGCAGCGTCGGCCAAGCTGGTGGTGTACATGGGCAGCGCCAAGGAAGACAGCCCGGCGCCGACCAGCGCCCAGCTGCTGGAGGCAGTGGCCGCGGCCGAAAAAGTGACGGTGCACGCGCAGGAGCAAAAGACGCTGGCCACGGAATTGATGGACAAGCCGCCTGCCGCAGGCAGCATCGTCGCCCAGAGCGAAGACAAGGCGCTCGGACTGACCCGCCTGACGCTGTCGAACGGCGTGAAAGTGATCCTCAAGCCGACCGACTTCCGCAACGACCAGGTGATGATGAGCGCCGTGCGCTTCGGCGGCCAGACCCTGTTTGGCGACGCCGACATCATCAACGCGCGCTACGCGAACGCGGTGGTGGCCACCATGGGCCTGAAAGACTACTCCCCGCTCGACCTGCAAAAGATCCTGGCCGGGAAAGCGGCCACGGTCAGCCTCTCGCTGGGCAACCACATCGACGGCATCACCGGCAGCGCCGCCAACGACGACATCGAAACCATGCTGCAGCTGGTGTACCTGCGCATGACGGGTGTGCGGCGCGACACGGATTTGTACAAGTCCTTCATTGGCAAACAGGTCGAAGCGGCGCGCAACGCGATGGCGCAGCCGGAATCGGTGTTTCGCGACACCCTGGTGAGCACCCTGTACCAGGACCATCCGCGTGTGGCGCGCACGGCGCGCCCGGGCGACTTCGACAAGCTCGATCTGGAGCGCGCGCTGGCGGTGTACCGCGCGCGCTTTTTCAGCGCCAGGGACATGACCTTCATCCTGGTCGGCAGTTTTGACATGGCCAAGGTCAAGCCGCTGCTGGCGACCTACCTGGGCGCGCTGCCGGTGGGCGAGATCGAGGTGGGCTACAAGGATGTGGGCGTGCGTCCGGTGCGCGGCGTGGTGAAGAAAGAAGTGCGCAGCGGGTCGGAAGCGAAAAGCAGCGTCTCGCTCAACTTCAGCGGCGAGGCGCCGTATTCGGACGACGAAGCGATGCGCTTCCAGGCGATGCTGGAAGTGATCAACATCCGCATCACCGACATCCTGCGCGAGAAGCTGGCGCTCATCTACGGCGGCGGCATGAACGGCAGCTTGAGCAAATACCCGTATGAGAATTACGTGGTGTCGGCAGCGCTGCCGACTGGCCCAGAGAATGTGGACAAGGTGATCGCCGCCACGATGGCCGAGATTGTGCGCATGAAGGAACAAGGACCGGACCTGGCGGACCTGAACAAGGTCAAGCAGAACTGGCTGCAGAATCACCAGAAGTCGCTGCGCGAGAACGGCTACTGGCTCAACCGCCTGCAAGCGGCGCAGCTGCAAGGGAGCGATCCGGCCGAGATCCTGGCGTACCCGCAAAAGGTCAAGGCCATCACCCCGGAGCAACTGAAACAGGCCGCCCGGCGCTACTTCGACATGAACAATTATGTGCAGTTGGTGCTCTACCCTGAAACCAAATAACCCCGGCGTTAGTTTTACCCAGTACTCCTGTTAGTGGCGGTGCGCTGTGAAAGGTTTATCTTACGATATGCTTTCACGGTGCCAATGTGACCAATCCTACGATCGTCGCGCAACACGTTACCGATGTGGCCACGACATGGTGGCGGCGACGCCGTGAGCCGGCCGATGTGCGGCTGCGCTTCGGTCAACTGGTCGATATCGATAGCGCCATCGATGCCCATCTGGACGGCCTGTACGAAGCGGGCGACGCCGCCATGGCGCTGGCCAACGCGGCGTACGACAAGGCCGCCGGGCGCCGGTTCTTCGATGTCGGCGCCGATGCGTTTGTCGTCTTGTCGATCGCCTTCCTCGACGACGAGCGCAAGGCGATGGATGACGCCATCGCCAGCCTGGCCGGCAAGCCCGGTTTTTGCGAAGCCGTTCACGGCGTCCTGGGCTGGTTCGATTCGGCCACTGTCGCCAGCCTGATTGCTGAAAAAGTCAGGTCCCCGGAGGGCGACCTGCGACGCGCCGCCCTCGCCCATGCTCACCTTCATTCCACGATCGCGGACGATGCCCTCCTGGCCGGCACCGCCTCGCCGGGCGCCGCCGAATTCGATGCGATCGCACACTGCGGGAGAGTCGGCCTGTTACCTGGCGTTGCCAACTTCCTCGACACAGCCGCGCCCGAGGACCCAGCCTTTTTCAGTGCGGCCCGCTGCGCATTGCTGCTCGACGAGCGCGAGATGTCGATTCCGTCCTTGCGGTCCTATGCGGCATCGGAAGGCGCGCATGCTTCGGAGGCCGTCAAGCTGCTTTGCCTGGCACTATCGGGCAGCCAATTACAAGAACACGTGGCGCGATTGACGCACTACCCTCATTCGCGCGCGCTGCCGATTCAGGCGGCCGGATGGAGCGGCGACCCGGCCCATATCCCCTGGCTGCTTGCGCAGCTCGACGACAGCGCCGAGGCCAGGCTGGCCGGCGAGGCGATACGCCTGATTACCGGCCTCGATCTGGATGCCAACAAGATGGTGCGCGAAGAACCTCGGCCGGGTGCCGGCAGTGCGCCCCCGTACCCGCTGCCGGATCGCGCCCGCTTGACAGCCTGGTGGGACGCCAACGGGCAGTTTTACCCGGGCGGTGTGCGCTATCTGTTGGGCCGACCCGTATCCGATTCCTGGCTTGTGCATATTCTGTCCACCGGTGAACAGGCGCATCGCGCGCTGGCAGCGCTTCACCGCGTACTGTCGCACCCGGGCGAGCCGGCCTTTCCGCTACGCGCCAGCGCGGCGATTCAATTACGGCGTCTCGAACGCCTTCGAGGAGGTGATGATGACCGTTGCTAATCCACCGAGATCAATCGACGCGCCGGCCGCAAAACGAAGCGACGCGGCTAGTGCGCCTGGCATCGTCATTGGCACGCTGGCGGGATTCGATGCCGAGGGTGCGCCCCTGGTTCACGCCGGCGGGCGGCCCGCGATCGCGGCGCTGACCCTGGTCGAGCTTGGGCATGAACATATCGGCGCACGCGTCGCCTTGCAGTTCGAAGGCGCCAGCCTTCGCTCGCCCGTCGTGATGGGGATTGTGCGGGCGCCGCGCGCTCCAGCGGATCGCGCCGGTGGCGAGGCGCCGCCCGCCTTGGCGGGAACGCCATTGCTGGTATCGGCCGATGACGAGGACCTCGTGCTGGTCGCGCTTCGCCGAATTACGCTCGTGTGCGGCGCGGCCTCGATCACGCTCGACGCGCAAGGCAATATCGAAATCAGGGGCAAGCATATCCTCTCCCGCGCGGCGGGTCAGAACAGGATCAAGGGCGCGTCCGTTTCGTTGAACTGATCAGGGGTTGGCATGAACCTCACCAATCACACCAGGTTCGCCGCAGGCTATACAACGATGCACGACAAGGCGGGAAGCGAGTGCCTGGTGGTGGTGGTCAAGGCCACGTTTCGCTTGCCCTGCGCTGGCAAGCCGCCGGAGCCGATGGATGAACAGGTACCGGTCACCCTGGCCGACACGGCGACCGGCGAACCCGGTGCGAGCGCGCCGGAGTACGAGTGCGATTACTGCCTGGACAAGCCGATGGTCGATGTTCTTCTGCTGGGCAGCGCCTACGCTCCACGCGGTGTGGCGGCGGACATGGTGCCGGTCGGGCTGCGGGTCGGGAGCATGTCCAAGGCATTCAATGTGCTCGGCAAACGCCAGTGGCGCGCCCACCTGCGCGGCGCGCTGGTCGGCATCGGCAAAGCGGAGCCGTTCATCAGGCAAGCCATCAGCTACGACATCGCGTACGGCGGAACGCAGACCGGTCGCGAAGGGGCAGCCGGTCGCCCGGCCTATGCCCGCAACCCGGTTGGCTGCGGCTATCACCCGCAGCGCGCCTCCGCGCACGGAATGCCGGTGGCGCGCACGGAATCGCCGTCCGACCCGGTCACCAGCCCAAGGGGAACGTATGCGCCACTGAGTTTTGGCCCGCTGGGCCGCCATTGGGAGCCACGCGTGAAATACGCAGGCACGTACGACGCGAACTGGCTGGAACAGGTCTTTCCTTTTTTGCCGCCTGATTTCGACGCCCGCTATTTTCAGAGCGCGCCGGAAGATCAACGCTTAGCGCAGCTTGACGGCGGCGAGTCGGTGATCCTGGTGAACCTGACGCATCCGGCGTTGACGCCATCGGGCCGGCTCGAATTCACGCTTCCCGACTTGGCCATGTCCGTCACGCTGACAGCGCGCGAGGGAAGCCCTGAACGCGTGGCCGCTCGTGCCGACACGCTCGTTTTCGAGCCGGACCGGCAGCGCTTCACGGTTGTGTGGCGCGTGGTCAGGCAGTTGGACAACGATATCCTGCGGTTTAGCGGCATCGAGATCGGCGAGCGTGCGCCAGGCCACGTCGTCAAGATTGCTCTGGAGGTGTTGGCCGGTGCCTTGCCGTCCCGGCGGCGCGACATTGCCGGGGACGCGCCATGACCGAACCGCTTGCCCTGCTGCGCACCGGCGCGGTGACCTGCGTGGGACTGGACGCGCCGTCCACCTTTGCGGCATTGCGCACGCGGCTCAATCACTTTTACGACCTGCCATTCGTCGACACCCGTGGCGAGCCGATCACGGCGGGACTGGTCACGCTGGGGCAGGACGCCGACCGGGCGCCGCCCATCGACAAGCATGCGGCGATGCTGGCGCGCGCAATCGGCGAATGCCTCGACGGCCTGGCGCTTCCGGATACGCGCGACATCCCGCTGCTGCTATGCGTTGCCGAAGTGACGCGGCCGGGACGCATCGCCGCGCTCGACGCCGGGCTGCGTCCAGCCCTGGAGAGAGCGCTGGAGCGGGGCTTTTCGCCGCAGTCGCGGGTGTATGCGTACGGCCAGGCCGGCGCCGCGATTGCCCTCAACGACGCGTTCGCGCTGGCCGGCTCGCATCCATTCGTGCTCATTGCCGGCGTCGATTCGTATGTCAGCGCGGGGACTTTGCTGGCGCTGCATGGCGCCGGACGGGTGCTCTCGTCGGTCAATACGCACGGCTTCATTCCGGGCGAGGCAGCGTGCGCGGTGCTGGTAGCGCGGCCCGGCCAGGTATCGCATGCGCCACGATGGAGCAAGCGGCAGCGGGCGCGTTCGGCGGCGCCTGGCGCGACCTTGTTTTGCACGGGCCTCGGGATCACGCGGGAAGTGGCGGTTATCGGGAGTGCGGCACCGAACAGGGCGATCGCCCTCAGTGACGCGATCAGGACGGCGCTGGGTGGACTGCCGCCGGATTCGGGTGCGGTGGGACTGCGCATCAGCGGCCAGTCCAGCGAAGACTTCTATGCGAAAGAGTTCGCGCTGGCGGCAGCGCGCACGAATCTGAGCGCCACGCCGTTGTGGATGTTGGCCGACAGCCTTGGCGAGACCGGGGCCGCCGCGGGACTGCTGGCGCTCGCGTGGGCCTACGCCGCCGCGCACAAGAGCTATACAGCGTCGTTCAACATGCTGTGCCTGATGGCGGGCGACGAAGGTGAGCGCAGCGCCGCCCTGCTCAGTTTCGGCGAGTTTTCAGCCTGATCATAGCGGAGGAATCGAGGATGGCCATGTTCCGGATTTACGCCAACCGCATGTCGATCGCGGGCAAGGCTTCCAAGGCTGGCATGAGCACGGCGGCCTTTCCCGATGTGTGCGGCAGCCCGCCGGCGCCGGCCAGGATCGGCGTGCCGGTCCCCTACCCCAACACGGCCAGGATCAGCGATCTGGAAAACGGCTCGACCAGCGTCTTCATGTACGGCGAGCCGGTTGCGCTGCGCGACAAGAGCCGGATCGCGACCAGCACCGGCAACGAGCCTGCCACCGAGGCGTTCAGGAAGGGGATCAAGAGCGGCGCCATCAAGGGCAAGGCTTACTTTCTGTCGTGGTCGCCGAACGTGTTCGTCGAAGGGTACAACGTGCCGCGACATCTTGACCTGATGAGCCATAACCATAAAACTTAAGGGCGGCGAACATGTCTATCCTCAGTCGTGGGGCTGTCGGGCAGCAGGCGGGAGCCGGGGTGCTGGTGCGAAAAGCACCGCCGAGATTGCCGATGCCGCAGCCGCCGGGCGGCTTTCCGATAGACGAGCTGCCTGCCGGCCCGGGGGAGCCGCCACGGGGACCGCTGATGCTCGGCCCTCCGGAATATTATGCGGCGCTGATGAGTTTGTTGAATATCCTCACCAACCGGCTCAAGGATAATCAGAACGATCAGGAAGACGACAAGTGCAAGATCTATTCGTATAGAGACAGGGATAAGGAGTGTCCCGGCGGACGATCGCACCACATCGTTCCGGACCGCTGTTGGAGATCGCCCGGCACCCGTAGACAGCGAACCGGGATCATATCGTATGGAACTGTGATCGATCAGCTTCTGGACAAATATCTGTCAAGTCGGGGTGGCGGGTATTATTATGCGAAAAAAATGGATGACGAAAAAGGACAGTGTATTTGCGTTTCGGAAGAACAGCATGCTGCCATACACAAAATCTACGATTCCAACGAAGAAATCGTCGGCGAGAATGCCGATCCACAATGGACATCCACGCTGGAGAATCTTGAGGCGATCGGATCAGAAGCAGCATCGACCGTTACAGGTTGCAACGTGCTTAAAATCAAGACTACGTTGCGAACGCGGCACGACGCTCTCGGCTTAGATAAAGATCTGCTACTTAGAGCTGACCCACGCGGAAAGAGCGGACTGACAATGCAAAAGTTTGGGGAAGCACTTTCACGCGCCAGCAAAATGAAACCGTCCAACTAGGAGACTATTTTGGTAAAAAGCGCAGCATCATTGGAATTCCTGGACGGTTGCATTATCGAAAAAGACTATTTTTTCTTCTCGACCCGACTGGATGCCCAACCGCTGGATGAGTACGATCACGGCCGCATCATGTGGTTCGAATCCGGGAAATGGTTCTATCAGGACAGAAACTGGCAGGTAAGTGCAGTCTGCGTGTTGGCACATGCGGCCTCGAAAAAAGACCGCGCCTATGTCGCTCTGGAAGAAGGAAGCGGGATCGTTGGTTTTTACATTCCAGGCAGTGGGAAGGATGTGATCGACGAGGCTTTGCCAAGGGGGGAACATGGACAAGGGATCGCTTCTTTGACGGATATCGCCCAAATCGGTGGACATCTTTATCTGTGCGGTTACGGCGGCAAAGTAATGCGTCGCGCAGACGGAAAATGGGAGTCCTTTGACAACGGGCTAAAAGCGTTGACCTTAAGGGATTTTCTGCAACGAGGAATGAGCGTTTCCGATGCGCTACAAGCAGCCGCCCCCACTCAGCGCGACATGATCGCAATCAACGGTTTTTCCGAAGAAGACATTTATTGCGTTGGCCGCGAAGGATTGATTTTTCATTTCGATGGATCTATTTGGCATCAAACAGAAAAGGCGACGAATGTAGACTTGAATTGCGTTCACTGTGCCGCCGATGGCTTTGTCTATACGGCAGGAAATAGGGGTGTGCTAATCCAAGGAAAGGGTAACGATTTCCACGTTTTGATTAGTGGCGTGGATGACGATTTTTACGCCGCAACATGGTTTGACGGCCACCTTTACGTCGGCGGTCTGAAAGGCCTATACCGTCTCGAAAAAGACGGATTGCGCTATGTCGACACCGGCGAGGGAAGCTTCAAATGCAGGGCGTTGGATTCCTGCGCTGGCCAGCTGTTAGTGATTGCCAAGCGCTGGCTGGCGGTGTTCGATGGACTGAACTGGAAGCGCATCGACCATCCCGATAATATCTGACTTCGCCGTGCCGGGCTTCGTACAAACCCGGCACGCGCACCCTTCCCTATTTCAGATAGCGCTCGAACCACCCCACCGTGCGCGCGCGCTGGTCGCGCTGGTGCTCGGGCTTGCGGATCGCGTGGCCTTCGCCGTCATAAATCACCAGCGCGGTCGGCGTGCCCATGGCGCGCAGGCCGTGCCAGAACTCCATCGATTGCACCGCCGGCGTTTCCACATCGCGCTCGCCCACGTACAGCAAGGTCGGCGTCCTGGCGGCCTTGATCGACTCGATCGGCGAAGCCGCCCGGTACACCGCCGGATCATCGTAGGCCGAGGCGCCGAAGAAGGGAATCATCCACTGGTCGATGCCGTTCTGGCCGTAGTAGCTGATCCAGTTGGCGATGCCGGCGCCGGCCACCGCCGCCTTGAAGCGCTGGCTGTGGGTAACGCCCCACATGGTCATGAAGCCGCCGTAGGAGTGTCCCATCAGGCCGAGACGGTCGGTGTCGACCGGCGCGGTCTTGGCGGCGGCGTCGATGCCGGCCAGGATATCGCGCCAGTCGCCACCGCCGAAATCGCGCTTGTTGGCGCTGCTGAAGGCGATGCCCTGGCCAAAGCTGCCGCGCGGGTTGGGCAGGAACACGTAATACCCTTTGCGCGCGAGGTCGCGCAGCAGCGGGTTGGCCTGCTCGCCGTTCGAGACGAAGCGCGGCGACGCGGCCGACGCCGGCCCACCGTGCACCTGCACCACCATCGGATATTTTTTGCCCGCTTCGATCGCCAGCGGCGCGAGCAGCCAGCCCTGCATCCTGAAGCCGTCATTGGTCCATTCGACGCTGCTGGCGCGCACCTGCGGCGCGAAGGCGTCGTTGTCGCGCGTGATGGCGGCCAGTTGCGGCAGGCGTCCGGCGACGATACGCGGGGCGCGCGCGAAGTCTTCGTGCACCGAGGCGGCGACGGCGCCATCGGCGCTGAAAACAAAGCGTCCCTGGCGCGAGCCGGCCGCGCCCACTGCGCCCGACCAGAGCGTGCGGGTGCTGCGCTTGACCGGGTCGATCGTGAGCACCGCGTGTTCGCTGCCGACCAGCGCCGAGGCGATCAAGTGCTTGCCCTGCCAGGCCAACCCGTTGAAGGAGCCGGCGAAGCGCGGGGTGACGTTGTGCGGTTCGCCGCCGGCCAGCGGCACCGTAAACACGTCGCCGCCAACCGAGCCGAAGTCGCTCATGAGACCCGCGATGAAGGCGACGCTGCGCCCGTCCGGGGCGACGCGCGGAATGTTCATCTGCATCCTGGGAGCGGCCAGTACACGCAGCGCGCCGCTGGCAATGTCGACGTGGCCGAGCGTGGCGACCCACCAGTTGTTGTCGCCATTACCCTTGGCGCTGGTGACGGCGAAGCCTTTGCCGTCGGGGGTCCAGTCGTATTCGTAAATATAGCTGTCCGGTGGCGAGACCATGGTCAGTTCGCCGCCGTTGGCGGGGACCAGGGCGAGGCGCTGGGCGTCTTCCTGCACGCCGATTTCGCCGACCTGGCGCGCCCCGGCTTCGACCGCGCCGGCCAGCTTTTTGGCACCCGGGGTGGCGAGCAGCGCAATGCGTTTGCCGTCCGGCGACCAGCGCGCGGTGCTGGCCACGCCCTTGATGACGGCGGCCGGCGCGGCGCCCGCCGCTGCGGCGATGTACAGCGTGGCGGTGCCGGCCTTGGCGTCGGCGCTGATGAACGCCAGCGATTGCTGGTCGGGCGACCAGGCGGGATGGTCGTAGATGCAGGTGGCGCACGGGTCGTACTGGGCGACGATGGCGCCGCTGGCGGCGTCGCGCACCACCACGACCGCGTGCGGACGCAGCGGCAGGCCGCCCGGGTCGAGCGCTTCGAGGGCGGCGATGCGCTTGCCGTCGGGCGTGATCGCCAGGGCGCGGTAGTCGCGCAGGGCCGCCGGCTCGGCTGCCAGTGCGGGTGTGATGGCGCCGGCCAGCATGGCCGAGAACAGGACTGTGTGGAGTTGTGACATAGTGAGTTTATGTAGGTGAGATGTCTGCCGGCTCTTTGTAGGAGTCAGACAATGATCAGCCAGGAAGCCTGGGTCGATGCTTTCAGCGGCTTCAATATATACGATTGCGCGCTGCACAAGCGCACCCTGCGCCGGCGCTTTCTGGAGCAAACCGGGACGTCGACATGGCTGGAAACGAGCGCGCTGTCAGTGGAACAAGTGGCCAACGCGACCGGATTCGGCACCAGCGCGGCGTTGCGCGCTTGTTTCGGCAGGCAGGTCGGGACCAGTCCTCAACAGTATCGGCAAAGTTTCCGGCCGCGTTGACTGGCGGCCCCGCTTTCAGGCGCGTTCGAGGCGGATTTCCGCATACATCTCGCCATCTTCGTCCAGGCCGGTTTCGACGAACCCAAAGCTGGCGTAGAAATCTTTTGCCACCGGGTTGCTCGGCCAGTAGCAGATCTGGATGACTGTGGCATCGGGACGGCTGCGGATCTCGTCGAGCGCCAGGGCGAGCGCGCGCCGGCCGTAGCCTTTGCGCTGCAAGCCGCTGTCGATCATGAAACGGTAGATGGCGTACTCGCCCGGCTGGCCTTCGTCGGCCAGCGACACATACATCAGGAAGCCGATCGGCTTGTCGTCGGCATAGATGGCGCGGGTGAAGAAGCTGCCGGGATAAAAACTGGCCTGGGCGATGGAGTAGGCATTGCTGGCAAGGTAATCCTGCTGCTCCGGCAGCAGGGGCAGTTCGATAATGGCGTCGAAATTGTGTTCGGTAACGGCTTGCAGGGTGATCGTCATGCTTCGACTTTCTGTGGCGAAGGAATGGCGGCGCGCGCTGTGCGCCGCCGGAGGGAGATGCTCAGGCCTTGCCGACCGAGAGCATGCGCTCGACGTAGCGGGCGATCAGGTCGATTTCGAGGTTGACCTTGCTGCCGGCGCGCAAGTGCTTGAGCGTGGTGACCGAGATCGTGTGCGGAATCAGGTTGATCGAGAAGCGGCACAGCTTGCCCGAGGCGGCGTCCAGGTCTTCCACCCGGTTCACCGTCAGCGAGACGCCGTTGACGACCACCGAGCCCTTGAAGGCGAGGAACCTGGCCAGGTCGTGCGGGGCGTCGATGACCAGTTCCCACGATTCGCCCACGGCCTCGAAGCGGTGCACCTGTCCCAGCCCGTCGACGTGGCCGGAGACCAGATGCCCGCCCAGGCGTTCGGCCAGGGTCAGCGCTTTTTCAAGGTTGACTTCGCCCGGGGCGTCGAGGCCGGCGGTGCAGTTGAGGCTTTCGCGCGAGACATCGACGCTGAAGGCGCTGTCGGTCCTGGCGACCACGGTCATGCATGCGCCGTTGATGGCGATGGAGTCGCCCAGGGCAACGTCGCCCAGCGGCAGGCCGCCGGCGTCGATGTCGAGGCGCACGCCTGCGTCGAGGCCGCCTTCAAGTGGTTGGACGGTGCTGATCTTGCCGACGGCGGCGACGATTCCTGTAAACATACTGGTCTATTCCTTGGTGTGAGTAAAGCGGGCGAGGATGCGCAGATCCTCGCCCATCTGTTGAATGTCGTGAAAACGCAGGCGTTTTTGCTGGTCGAGGCTGGTCAAGGCGGGCAGCGCGAACATGCCCTGGGCTTCACCCAGCAGGCTCGGCGCAAGGTAAACCAGCAGTTCGTCGACGCAACCCTCGCGGATCATCGATCCGTTGAGCCTGGCGCCGGCTTCGACGTGCAGTTCGTTGATGTCGCGCCGGCCCAGCTCGCGCATCAGGGCGGGCAGGTCGACCTTGCCGCTGGCGTTGGGCAGCAGGATGACGTCGTGGCCAGCGGACCGCAGCACGGCTTCCTTGTCCGGGTCGGGCACGGCGGCCACGATCCAGCTTGGCGCGCCGGCCAGCACGCGGGCGGCCGGATCAATCTCGAGCTTGCTGTCGACGATGACGCGGCGCGGCTGGCGCGTGGTTTCCACGGCGCGCACGTTCATTTGCGGGTCGTCGGCCTTGACGGTGCCGATACCGGTGAGAATGGCGCAGGCGCGGGCGCGCCAGGCGTGGCCGTCGGCACGTGCTTGCGGCCCCGTGATCCACTGGCTGGCGCCGTTGTGCAGGGCCGTCATGCCGTCCAGGCTGGCGGCGGTCTTGAGGCGCACCCACGGCAAGCCGCGCTGCATGCGCGACAGGAAGCCGATGTTCAGTTCACGCGCCTCGGCTTCGTGCAGCCCGGCACTGACGGCGATGCCGGCGGCCGCCAGCTTGGCCAGCCCTTGGCCGGCGACCAGCGGATTGGGGTCGACCATGGCGGCGACGACGCGGCCCAGGCCGGCACGCACCAGGGCGTCCGAACACGGTGGGGTGCGTCCGAAATGGTTGCACGGTTCCAGGGTCACATAGGCGGTGGCGCCGCGCACGTCGTTGCCGCGGGCCTCGGCGTCGCGCAGGGCCTGGATTTCGGCATGGGCCTGTCCGGCTGGTTGCGTGTGACCGGCGCCGATAACCACGCCGTCGCGCACGATCACGCAGCCGACACGCGGGTTCGGCGAGGTGGTGTACAGCCCTTTGGCGGCCCAGTCGAGGGCCAGGGTCATGGCTGCTGAATCAGTAAGTAATTGCACAAGTGTCCCAGCGAAAATGGCTGACCGCGATTTTACGCCAAGACAGCCGTTCCCGCCCGGGAGGGTGCAATGCCGGCGTTCGGGCAGGCTGGCGGCGTGCGCCTTCGCCGCGCCGGTCATCATGCAAGTGCCCCGCCCACTTTCACCGTGATCGCTACGGTTCCTCCTCTCCTTCGCACGTGGCGCCATCGCGCGCCGGATTGCAAACGCGGGCGCGGCCGAGCATGTTAATGATGATGCGGCGCGTCTGTTCGCCCTGGAACAGCGACAGCGTGCCCCAGCGCGCCGCCGCGCTGCTGGTCGATGTACAGCTGCGTCCGGCACTGTTGTAGGCCAGGTAATCGGGCAGCTTCTGGCTGGAAAACACGGCGCTGACGACGATGCCCTTCCCCACCGGTCCGTGCGTGGAGATCAGCTCGTCGGACGCACCCGGCCGGCGGTCGCCGTCGTGGTCGACAAACGCCACCCAGCCCAGGCTCCAGTCGGCACCGCCGGGTTCGAGCGGCGCCAGAACGACGCGCTGGCCGCGTGCCATCGCTTGCGCGCGCGTCATGCCGATGGCGCCGGACAAATCGTTCACGGCGGCATTGAGCTGGTACAGGCGGATCATGGCGCGCATGTCCGGCACCGCGACGGCCAGCGCAATGGCGGCGATGAGCAGGACCGCCATCAGCTCGACCAGCGAAAACGCGCTCGCGCGCAGCGGCGTTGCGTGCCTCACTGCGCGCCTCATGGCCAGCAACCGGCGGCGCTGCCGCTGGCCGTGTGTTCGCCGGCACTGTTGAGCGTGAGGGTCTGGCATTCGCCATCGCGGAAGGTGGCGTCGACCCGGTCGGTGCCGGGAATGGCTTCGATGACGATGCAGCGCGCGATCTCCTGGCCGGCGCAGGGCTTGCCGCGCAGTTCGTAGGCGCTCGACTGCGCGCTGCTGCCGGACCACCATTTGACATGCTCTTGATCCGCCCCGCCCTGCCCGGCCGCGAACGCCAGGTAGCGGTTGTGCTGCGTGTAATAGCGCTCCTGCTTTTGCATCAGATCGAGCAGGGCCGCCTGGGCTTCGGCGCGGCGCGCCTTGACCACGAAGCCCTGGTAGCCAGGGTAGGCCAGCGCGGCAAGCAGCGCGATGATGGTCATCACGATCATGGTTTCGATCAGGGTAAAGCCTCGACTGGTTTTCATTGCCGCTTCCTTTCGCTGGGTGACTATTTTTCCTTTGCCGCATCGTGCAGGTCTTGCCAGTTGTGCACCTCGCGCCAGCCGAGGCGGCGCGACGGGTAGCGGATGCTCACTTGCTGGGCCGGCGCCGCCTTGCCGCCGTCTTGCGGACGCACGATGGCGTAGCTGTGCGCCGCCTCGGCGCGGCCGCTGGAGGTGCGCGGTCCGGTGCCGGTGCGCGTTTCGATCAGCAGCGGCGGCACGCCGGCCAGCGTGGGGTAGCGCTCGCCGGTGCTCTCGCCCGAGCGCACGCGGCCGTCGGCGCCGATGGCCAGGCCGCTCAGCGCGTCGAGCACGTAGCTGCGCGACGCCGGCGCAGTGCACGCATCGGCGCCAGGGAGCAAGCTGTCGACGATCAGGGTTCCGCCCCTTGCCACCGGGCTGCCTGCGGCGCGCTCGCCGTCAATGGCGCTGTTGGGGAAATCGAAGAACCAGCCTTTCGACGCACTTCCCCCCTCTTGCCCGTCCAGCTCGACGGGTGCGCCCGCCACCGCATAGCGCGCCGTGCCGCTCAGGATGCGCGGCACGAGCCGTGCGCGCGAGAACGGCGGCTGCTTGCCCAGGGAGTCGTGGACGGCGTAAAACGATTGCGGCAGAAAGCTGCTGCGCTGCGTGTCGGCCAGTTCGATGAACTTGCCGGTGCCGAACAGCACGAGGTAGCCGCCACCGGGCGCGAACACGATGCGGGGCGCGTGGGCGATGGGCTGAGGCCTGCCGCCGGCGTCGCGCGCATCGAACAGGGGCGACAGCGCCGAGCCCCATGGCGCCGCTCCGGTAAAATCAAAGCGCCACAGCCGCCCCTGCAAGTCGCCCGCGTAGGCATAACGCACGCTGGCGTCGCCCGCCAGCGCCAGCGCCGGGGGCGAAAGCGCGTTCGGCTGCGACGCCTCGGACGCCGGCGCGAGGAAGCGGTAGTAATTGACGCCGCGCTGCCAGCGCGCCGAGGCCGGCTTGTCGAGCGCGAGCAGGAACAGCGCGCCGCCGCTATCGTCGGCGCCATTGTTGATGCCGCTGGCGACGACGACAAAGTCGCGGTACTGCGGCACGCCCTCCTTGACGGCGGTCCTGAACCGCGCGACCAGCGGCGGCGCGGCGACATGCCCCATGGCCGGGTCGTCGTGCCCGGTGAATTCCCACAGCGCGCCCAAGCCGGTATGAAAAGCAGCCGGATCGGAGATGTCGAGCGCGAACACGCCGCGCGCGCCCATGCCCATGCCGGAGGCCAGGATGGTGCGCCAGCGCCCCTCGACCAGTGCGTCGCCGCTGCCGGCGCTGGCGTCGACAAACGGCCGGTGGCGGTAGCCGGGGTCGGCCAATTGCGCCAGCAGCGGCGTCAAGGCCTGCGGCACGTAGGCAAACAGTTCGGCGCCGCTGGCGGCGTCGAACGCGTGCAGCATGCCGTCGTTGGCGCCCACATAAGCGACGGCGGGCCGCTCGCGCTGGCGCTTGTAGAAGTCGAGGTAGGCCAGGTCGCCGCGCGACGGCGGCGGCGGCCCGACCAGCAGGGGCACGCTGTGCACCACGTCGCCGAGCACGCTGGTGCGGCGCCGCAAGACGCCGCCCGGCTGGCCGGCCTCCCTGTCGCGCCCGCCGCGCAAAAAGGCCGTGCGCGCTTCGCCCAGCCCGTCCGGCGCGCCGCCGGCCACGGCAACGTCCAGCAAAGCGCGCGCTTCCTGCGGCAGACTGGGCCAGTCGAACCGGATGGTGACCGTTTTATCGGGCAGGTAGGCCAGGGTGTAGATCTTGCGCGCCGCCGGCGCCATGCGGGGCGGCAGCGCTGGCCGCGTGCCATCGTTACCGGTCAGCAGTTCGGCGGCGTCCCAGTCCACTTGGTCGGAGATGGACGGTGCGCCGCCCTTGCCCACGGTGAGCGCGCGCCGCCGCAGGCTGCCGCTGGCCCTGGACAGGTCGCCGCTGGCCTGGAGCACGAAGCCGCGCCCCTTGCTGACGGGGCTGGCCACCAGCGCACCGGGCGTGTCGCCGCCGCTGTGAGCCGCTGCGGCGAACAGGGCGTTGATGGCCGGCCCGATCGCAAACGCGTCCCTGGCGGCAAAAAAGCCTGCCGGGCTGCCGCCGGCACCGCGCCACTCGGTATCGTCGCGCCGCTCGCCCTTGCTAATGAAGGGATTGGCGTCGCCGTTGCGGTCGTCGAAGGCGCCGTATTTGGCGGCCAGGTACAGCGCGCTGGCGCCCTCGCGTTCCGGCACGCCGAGTTCAAGCGCCATGCTGGTGACAGTAACCGGCTTGTCGCGCCGGATCGGGTTGGTGTGCGCCCACCAGGCCGCGCCGGCCAGGTACAGGCTGCCAGCCTTGTTCGGCCCGTCGTTGCGCAGCTCGAGCTCGCCCAGATCGGAGCGGGGCGCGCTGTTGCCATAGGCGCCGCCGCGGTCGGCTTCCATCTCGCCGACGCGGCGCGTGGCCTGCATGACGTCGAAACGAACCGGGGCGAAGGCGTCGGCGGCGCGCGCGGCATCGTTGCGCCCGGTCTGCGTATTGCCCGGCACGTGGCGGTCGTCGATAAAGGCCGGGTGGCCGATGGTGGCGATCAGGTTGCGCTGGCAGGCGGCGGTTACCGGATCGGTGCGGCTCGACCAGACCGGCAAGCCATCGGGTGCCACGCCCCCCGCTGGGGCGCTCGCTTCACGGCCCTGCAAATAGCGCAGCGCTTCGTAAAACAGTTCCGCGCCCGGGTCGCTGGCGGCGTAGCTGCCGGCGCTGGCCGGGCGGCTCCTGCCCATCAGGTTGATGGCGGCCATGCTGCCGCTGGCCGCGCCGCTGCCACGGTCGGGATTGGGGACGAACACGCCGGTCTTGCCGCTCCATTCGGCGCGCGGGTTGGGCTGCGCCTCGTAGCGCGGGGCCTCGCTGGCCTGGACGCCAAGGAACTTGAGCGGTGCGCGCAGCACGCCGCCATCGGGCGCGCCGCCCTGCTCGCGCTCGCCAGCGGCGTAGGCCATCACCCCGATACGTCCACTTCCCGCGTGCCGCTGCAACGCGCCTTCCGGTTTGAATGCGTCGCCGTAGGCCCGGCACAAGGCCGGGCGGCCGGCGCTATCTTCCGGGGTGCAGACGCGCACCCGCGCCAGGAATTCGCCGTGGGATTGATCGGATACCAGCCGGGTCCCGCTCTTGCCGTAGCGCGGTGCGTCGCAGCTTTTGCCTTTCTGGGTGCCGCTGAACAGCACGCGGTTGCGGCAGGACACGATGTACAGGTCGGTCTTGCCGAACGGGGTCAGCCCGGCGCTGTCGGCGGCGGCCAGCATCTTGCGCGGAAAATGCTGGGCGTTGGCGTAGAAATCGACATGCGCCGCCCCGTCGGGCAGCCAGGCGCGCTGGAGCACGGTGATGCCGGGCTCGTCAATCACGCGGTCGCCGCCGGTCAGGCCGAGGCGCACCAGGTCCAGGGTCGAGGCCGTGGCCCAGTTGAGCAGGTTGCCGCTGAAGGCATCGGCGCCGCAGCCACGGTCCGCCGCTACCGGGCCGGCCGGCGCAAAATGCCCGAGGCGTTCGTCCAGGTCGGGCTCGCGTACCGAGCGCGAGTGCACCTTCATCGGATACCGGTAGCACAGGCGCGGGTTGAAGTAGCCGGGATAATCGGTCGCGCGCGCAAAAACGCCGCGATACGCCGCGCCGGCATCGTCGAAGCTGAGCGACAGGTTGAGCAGCAGGTTGGGCGGAATCTGTCCGGGTGCGCCGAGCACGCCGTCGGGCACCTGCAGGAGCGGCGGCGCGGCGCCGGCCACGCAGGCCCAGCAGACGAGCAAGGGCGCGAGCAGCAGCGCCGGCAAGCGCCCAAGAAAGGCGTTCATGCCCCCTCCTCCGGCGCCGCCTTGAGGTAGAACGCTTGCAGCACCACGCGGGTCGTATCGAGCGCGCCAAAGCCGATGGCGGTGATGCGGTAAAAGTTGCCCGGTGGACGGGCGGCATCGGCGCCGGCCTGGGTGTGCGGCAACAGTTCGATCAGGTAGCGCGGCGCGCGCAGCGGCAGCGTTCCCTTGCCCGATGGCAGTTGGGCACCGGTGAAGCGGCCGTACGCCACGCCGCCCGCCTGCGGCCCGTCCTTGCCCGACAGATCGACACGCTGCCACGCCGGCTGCCCGGCCAGGTGCAGGCACAGGCCAGCATTGATGTCAGTCTGTGCGCCGCAGCCGTCCACGAAGCCGAGTGCATTGCCCCGCGCAAACAGCGCGGCGCGCCGGGACGCGGGATCGGCGCCGCCCTCGATATCGTGCTCGGCATCGGCCAGCGCCGCCTCGGCCGCAGCAAAGGCGATTTGCCGGTCGCGCTCGTGGCGCGCCGATTTTTCGCTGCTCAGCGCGCTACGGGCGGCGGACACGCCGAGGATCATCAGCGCCAGCAGCACGAACAGCGCCGTCAGCAGAACGGCGCCCTGCTGGCGGTCGATTTGGGGCGGAAGTGCGTGCATGGGATTCACATAGCCGCGTTGCGCAGCACGATGGTAGTGGCGAAGCTGCGCCGCTCGCGCCAGCGCTGCGCCGGCGCCAGGCGCGCTTCGTCGATCCGCGTGCCGGGGTCGCCGGCGCTGCTGTAGCCGGGGCCGAACAGCTCGTAAATGAGCGGTTCGCGCCCGCCAGCGCCGCCGGCTGCGCCATGCAGCAACAGCGCCACCCTGACGCTGGCGACCCGCTTCCAGTGGGTCTTGCGGCGCAGATCGCGCTCGCGTTCGCCTGGCGTCGCGCCATCGAGCACCAGCGCGGCATCGAGCGCGTTGACGGCCCCGGCGGCCAGGTACTGGTTGGGCAAGCCATCGCGGGGCTCGTCGGTGTCGAGTCCGTACAGCACCTGGAAGCTATCGACTCCACCCACCAGCGCATCGCTGCGCCAGTTTTTCTGGCCACGGTATTTGCAGCGCAGTTCGGCGACGCCGGCGGCGTCGACCGCGACATGGAAAATGCTCCAGCCCTCGTTGCCGGCGCCCACCGCGAACCCAGCGCAGCTGAGTACGCTGCCATCGCCGTCCGCTCCGGCTCCCGCGCCATCGAAGCGCAGCGCCAGCACGTCGCTGCCGTTGACGCCGCCCGGGCGGGCATTGTCGGTGCCCGGCCCGCCGCCCGCCAGCATATGGTTGTCCAGTCCACCGATGCGGGCGGCCGTCGCGGCGGGCGCTGGCGGCGCGTCTTCGCGCTCGAGGTCGACCCAGGCGCTCTGGCGAACCGCCCGTTCGATGGCCTCGAGCGCGAAGCGGCCGGCGTCGTCGGTCTGCGCCAGCTGGTCCTGCGCGGCGTAGCCGGACTGGGCCGACAGCAGCAGCGTCGCCGCCGCCAGGCTCACCAGCAGGCCGAGCACCAGCGCGACCAGCAGTTCGACCAGGCCCAGTCCGGCCTGCCATGGCCTGCACAAGCCCATGCGCGCTCTCATGGCGCGCCCGTCCCGAGCATCACCGCCAGCGCCGGCGCGGACGGCGTGGCGGAGCCGGCCCCGGCGCGCTGCCCACGCCGCCCCTGCCAGCCGAGCTTGATGACCACCGGCGCCCCGGCCGCGCCCGCGCATTCCCACGCCAGCGCCCGGCCCGCATCGTCCCAGACGACGGCGTCGCGGCACACCGCAATGCGCCCGCCCGGAAAGCCGGCGTGCAGCGCGGCCAGCGTATCGGCGATATCGAAGCGCGCCAGTTGCGCACTGTCGCAGCGGCCCGCGCCATAGCATTCGGCCGGCGCGGGCGGCGGCACGCCCTCGCCCGCCTGGTAGCGCAGCTGCAAATACGGATTGATGGCGTCGCTCAACTGCATTTGCGCGGCATTGGCGCGCATGCGTTCGGCCAGGCTGCTGGCCAGATGCACCCCGCGCGACATCAGGTTTGACTCATGGCGGGTGCGCAGCGCCGCCACCTGGGTGCCAAGTGCGCCGAGGATGCCGACGGCCAGCAGCAGTACCGCAACCAGCACTTCGATGAGCGTGAATCCGCCGCCGACATGGTTCCGCTTTGACCGCATGACACCCCCGCAACGTTAGACGACGCGTTAGACGACGCGTTAGACGACGCGTTAGACGACGCATTAAGCGACGCGCCCGGTCATGCCGCCGCAGCCTGTCAGCAAGGGCTGCAAGGTCGGTGAGCTGTTGATCTGGATCGCTTGGGAGTTACGTTAACAGCGCTGCATGCAGGCGCGCATGGCCTGCCTCAAACGTGTGAGCTGAACTATTTACGCGGTTTGCGTTCGTGGCCTACTTCGGCAATGGCTTCCTGGAACTCGGCCAGGTCTTCGAAGTTTTTGTAGACCGACGCGAAGCGGATGTAGGCAATCTTGTCGAGGCGTTTCAGTTCCTGCATGACCAGCTCGCCCACGTGGCCGGTATCGACCTCGCGCTGTCCGCTGGTAAGCAGTTTTTCCTCGATCGACGCGACGGCCTGGTCGATGGCCTCGGCCGACACGGGCCGCTTGCGCAGCGCCAGCATCAGGCTGCCGCGCAGCTTGACCGAGGCGTACTCGGTGCGGCTGCCGTTTTTCTTGACAATGATCGGCATCGACAATTCGATCCGTTCATACGTGGTAAAGCGCTTGTCGCACCTGGCGCAGCGGCGCCGGCGCCGGATTGAATCGCCCTCCTCGGATACGCGCGTATCGAGGACCTGCGTATCTTCATGCTGACAGAAAGGACATTTCATGGGGCGCCGGCCGTTGCTGTGATGTGAACTTAGATCAAGCCGCGTAGACCGGATACTTGTCGGTCAGCTTCTTGACCTCAAGCTTGACGCGCTCCACGACAGCGGCGTCGTTCGGGTTGTCGAGGATGTCCGCGATCAGGTTGCCGACCGTGGTCGCATCTTCTTCCTTGAAGCCGCGCGTGGTGAAAGCCGGGCTGCCGAGGCGGATGCCGGAGGTCACGAACGGTTTTTGCGGGTCGTTCGGGATGCCGTTCTTGTTGCAGGTCATGTGGGCGGCGCCCAGCAAGGCTTCGGCTTCTTTCCCGGTCAGGTTCTTGGCGCGCAGGTCGACCAGCATCACGTGCGACTCGGTACGGCCGGAGACGATGCGCAGGCCGCGCGCGATCAGCGCCTTGGCCAGTGCGTCGGCGTTTTTCACGACCTGCTTCTGGTACTCGGTGAACGATGGCTCCAGCGCTTCCTTGAAGGCAACGGCTTTACCGGCGATCACGTGCATCAGCGGGCCGCCCTGGATGCCAGGGAAGATGGCCGAATTGATGGCTTTTTCGTGCTCGGCCTTCATCAGGATGATGCCGCCGCGCGGGCCGCGCAGCGATTTGTGCGTGGTCGAGGTGACGAAGTCGGCGTGCGGCACCGGGTTCGGGTACACACCGGCGGCGATCAGGCCGGCGTAGTGCGCCATGTCGACCATGAAGTAAGCGCCCACTGCCTTGGCGACCCTGGCGAAACGCTCGAAGTCGATTTTCAGCGAGAACGCCGATGCACCGGCGATAATCATTTTTGGCTTGTGCTCATGCGCAAGACGCTCCATGGCCTCGTAGTCGATGTCTTCCTGTTCGGTCAGGCCGTACGACACCACGTTGAACCACTTGCCCGACATGTTCAGCGCCATGCCGTGGGTCAGGTGGCCGCCTTCGGCCAGCGACATGCCCATGATGGTGTCGCCCGGCTTGAGCATGGCGAAGAACACGCCCTGGTTAGCCTGCGAGCCGGAATTGGGCTGCACGTTGGCCGCTTCGGCGCCGAACAATTGTTTGACACGGTCGATCGCCAGTTGTTCCGCGACGTCGACGAATTCGCAGCCGCCGTAGTAGCGCTTGCCTGGATAGCCTTCGGCATATTTATTGGTCAGCTGCGAGCCCTGGGCTTGCATGACCGCTGGCGAAGTGTAGTTCTCGGACGCGATCAGCTCGATGTGATCTTGCTGGCGTGCGTTTTCCTTCTGGATCGCGCCCCACAATTCCGGGTCAACGTTGGCGAGCGTGTGTTCTTTTGAAAACATGAAAAAACTCCAATCGATAAGAGTGCGAGGCACCTGATATGCAAGAATCGAATGAGGGGAGCCGTCGGGAATGGAACAGGCAGCCTCATCGTGCGCTTCCATCGGTGGCTGCCCAGGCGAACGGCTGATGAAATCTCACGTTCCCCGGTGGATGCCCACCTTTCGCCGCCAGGCAGCTATGCGCCGCGACTTTTCGCCAGTTACGTGAGACGTAATGGAGCCCAAATTGTAAGTTAAGTCCTTGATTAGGGCAAGGAATGGGATTGCCTAAATGGCAGGTGGCGGTCAATCTGGTCACTTGGGCTACAATCCGGCACAGCTTTGCACTTCTCCAGGACACTACTATGATCGTCTTCATCACCGGCGCCTCGGCCGGCTTCGGCGCCGAAATGGCCCGTACCTTCGTCAACAACGGCCATCAGGTCGTCATCAGCGGACGCCGCAAGGACCGCCTGGACGCCCTCGCGGCTGAACTGGGCGACCTCGCCTTGCCCATCGTCATGGATGTCACCTGCAAGGAATCCATCAACGAAGCCTTGTCGATGCTGCCGCAATCGTGGCGCCAGGTCGATGTGCTGATCAACAATGCCGGCCTGGCGCTGGGCACGTCGCCCGCGCATGAAGCCCCGCTGGAAGACTGGGAAACCATGATCGCCACCAACTGCACCGGGCTGGTGACCATGACGCGGGCGCTGCTGCCGGCCATGGTCGAGCGCGGCAGCGGCTTGATCATCAACCTGGGATCGGTAGCCGGCAACTATGCTTACCCGGGCGGCAATGTGTACGGCGCCACCAAGGCCTTTGTCGACCAGTTCACCCTGAACCTGCGCGCCGACCTGGTCGGCACCGGCGTGCGCGCCACCAACCTGGCGCCGGGCCTGTGCGGCGGGACCGAGTTTTCCAACGTGCGCTTCAAGGGCGACGACGACAAGGCGGCCAAGGTGTACGAAGGGACCGACCCGCTCACCGCCAAGGATATCGCCGCCACCGCGTTCTGGATCGCCACCTTGCCGCCGCATATCAATATCAACATGATCGAGATGATGCCGACCTGCCAGGGCTTCGGGCCGTTCGCGATCAAGCGCAACTGACCCGCAGCGGCGGCGCCTGCGTAACAAGACTACTTGCCCATGTAAGCGTTTGTTACAGAACTTGGCACTTCGGCATGGCTCACGTCTACTTGTGCGCCATCCGGGCCGCCGGGCGCCGATCTTTATGTACGCTTGCGTACATTTACAGCAAAAAACCGCGTAAAATGTTTCCGATATTCACTTATGGCAAATGAAATGCCCTCAGTATTCAGTTGGCCGGTTCGGGTCTATTACGAAGACACCGATGCCGGCGGCATCGTCTTTTACGCGAACTACCTCAAATTCTTCGAACGCGCGCGCACCGAATGGCTGCGTGCGGCCAAGGTCGGCCAACAGGCGCTGCGCGACGAACACGGCGCCATTTTCGTCGTCAAGAACGCCAGCATCGACTATCACGCGCCAGCGCGGCTCGATGATGCATTAAACTTGACATTGAGTATAGAAAAACTGGGGCGCGCATCGGTCCAGTTCATCCAGCAAGCCTGGCACGGCGATGTATTGCTGGCCAGCGCGAGGGTCAAAGTGGGCTGCGTCGACGCAGTCACCCTGCGTCCACGCGCCCTGCCCGACGCCACCGCTGCTAAAATGCGTGCCGCCTGACACTTCACACCTAGAAAAATCCAACGCCAATGAATGCAGCCCAAGACCTTTCCTTTATCGCCCTGATCGGTAACGCGCACCTGATCGTGCAATTGATCATGGCACTGTTGCTGGGCCTGTCCATCATGAGCTGGACCTATATCTTCCGCAAGGCCTTCGCGGTGCGCGCCGCCCGCCAGCAGACCGAACAGTTCGAACGCAGCTTCTGGGCCGGCGGCAACCTGCACACCCTGCACCAGAACGCCAGCACCACGCGCGAACAGAGCGGCGCCCTGGCGCGCATCTTCGAAGCCGGCATGGGCGAATTCATCAAGGGCAAGCAAGCGTCGCCGCAGCGCGATCCGCTCGAGACCGGCGCCGTGCTCGACGGCGCCCGTCGCGCCATGCGCGCCGCCTTCCAGCGCGAACTCGATGCGCTCGATTCGCACCTGAACTTTTTGGCCTCGGTCGGTTCGGTCTCGCCGTACATCGGTTTGCTGGGCACCGTGTGGGGCATCATGAACGCCTTCCGCGGCCTGGCCAACGTGCAGCAGGCCACCTTGGCCGCCGTCGCGCCCGGCATTGCCGAAGCGCTGATCGCGACCGCCATCGGCCTGTTCGCAGCCATTCCGGCCGTGGTCGCCTACAACCGTTTTACGCACGATATCGACCGCCTGGCCATCCGCTTCGAGAGCTTCGTCGAAGAATTCTCGAACATCTTGCAGCGCCAGTCGCGCTGATCGGAGGCACTCATGGCATCGTTTTCCAGCAGCCTGCGCGGCGGACGCAAACGCAAGTTCAAGTCCGAAATCAACGTCGTCCCCTACATCGACGTGATGCTGGTGTTGCTGATCATTTTCATGGTCGTGCCGCCGGCAAACAGCCCGAGCGTGATCAACCTGCCGAGCGCGGAAAAATCGGCGCTGCCGCCGGACGACTATATCCAGATCGTGCTCAAACCGAATGCCACCTTGAGCATCGGCATCAACGGCAAGAACAGCGTTGCGCCCGAAGAACTGCCTAACCGCAACGCCGTGATGCGCCGCCTGCGCACCCTGCACGCCGAGCATCCCGAGTATCCGGTGATGATTGCGGGCGACCGCGACAGCAAGTACGACGACGTGATCCAGCTCGTTTCCGAAGCGAAAAAGATGGGCATTAACCGGGTCGGCCTTGCCACCAAGTGAAGACGATGGCGCCCCTGACTCCCGCCGCCAATCCGGGCGGCCCCTACACCGTGCCGCCCGAGCCGAGCCGCGTCCCCTCGGTCGTGCTGGCGCTGGCCGTGCACGCCGGTCTGTTGCTGTTCCTGTGGGCTGGCATTAACTGGCAGAACGTGGCGCCGACCACGACCGAGGCGGAACTGTGGGACCCGCAAGTGCAAGATGCCGCGCCGTTGGCGCCGGCGGAAGCGCCGCCGCGCGTGGTGAAACCGGTGACGCCGCCAAAGCCGGTCGAGAAACCGGTCGAGAAGCCGGTCGAAAAACCGATACAGAAACCGGTCGAAAAAGCGGTCGAAAAAGCGCCTGAGAAGCCGGTGGAGAAGCCGCCCGCCGTCAAGCCGCCCGACATTGCGCTTGAACGCGAGAAGAAACTCAAGCAACAAAAGCTCCAGCAGGAGCAGCGCCTGGCCGAGGAAAAGCGCGCGCTGGAACTGGCCCGCAAGGAATTGGCCGAGCAAAAGAAACGCGAAGAGAAAAAACTCGACGACCAAAAGAAATTGGCCGATCAGAAGAAGCTCGACCAGAAAAAGCTCGAACAGCAAAAGCTCGACCAGCAAAAACTCGAGCAACAAAAGCAGGAACAGGACAAGCTGGCGGACAAGCAGGCCCAGGACAAGGCGGCCAAGGCCGACAAAGCCGCCAAGGACAAGAAACTGGCCGAGGAACAGAAAAAACTCGACAAGCTGCGCGAGGCCGAAATGCGCCGCATCACCGGCGACACCGGCGGCAACGGCGAGGCCGACAAGCGCAGCGCACCGAAAGGCGACCCGAGTTATTTCGGCGCGATCGGCGCCAAGATCAAGAGCAACCTGAATTACACGGGCAGCACCAGCATGCCGGGCGATCCGCAAGCGGTGTACCAGATCGAACAATGGCCGACCGGTGAGATCAAGTCGGTCAAGAAGATCAAGAGCAGTGGTGTACCGGCGTACGACCAGGCGGTCGAGAACGCGATTGCCAAATCGTCACCGCTGCCGAAGAAAAAAGATGGTACGGTAGACCCGTCAGTTCCCGCCGCATTCAAATTGAAGGAAACCCAAAAAAGCCATGACTAAACTCAGCACATTGATACTGACCGGTGCCCTCATCACCGGTTCCTCGGCCTACGCGCAAATGCGCGTGGAAGTGGTCGGCGTCGGCAGCAACCAGATTCCCATCGCAATTGCCGCGTTTGCCGAAGAAGGCGTGGCGCCCGCGCAGGTCTCGGCCATCATCCGCGCCGACCTCGAACGCAGCGGCATGTTCAAGATCATCGACGCTGGCAGCACCCTGTCCGAATCGTCGCCGGTCGACTACGGCCAGTGGAAGTCGCGCGGCGCCGATGCGCTGGTGGTCGGCAGCGTGCAGAAACTGGCCGATGGCCGCTTCGAAGTGCGCTACAAGCTGCACGACACCATCAAGACCAATCAGCTATCGAGCATGAACCAGTCGGTGCAGCCGAAATACGCGCGCCTGTCGGCTCACAAGATCGCCGACGACATCTACGAAAAACTGACCGGCAGCCGCGGCGCCTTTTCCACCCGCGTGGCCTACGTCAATGAAAACCGCGCCGCGCGCGACTACCGCCTCGAAATCGCCGACGCCGATGGCGAATCGGTGCAGGTGGCGGTGCGCTCGAACGAACCGATCATTTCGCCATCATGGTCGCCGGACGGCGGCAAGGTAGCCTATGTGTCGTTCGAAAAGCGCAAACCCATCATCTACGTGCAGGACCTGGTCACCGGCTCGCGCAAGATCGTAGTCAACGAAAAAGGCAGCAACTCGGCCCCGTCCTGGTCGCCCGACGGCTCGCGCCTGACGATGGCCTTGTCGAAAGACGGCCACACCCAGGTGTATGTGGTGGGCATCGACGGCAGCGGCCTGCGCCGCGTGTCGAACAGCAACGGCATCGACACCGAGCCGCAATTTTCGGCCGATGGCCAGACCATCTATTTCACCAGCGACCGCAGCGGCGGTCCGCAAATCTACAAAATGCCGGCGGCCGGCGGCAACGCGCAACGCGTGACCTTCAATGGCAGTTACAATATCAGCCCGCGCGTCTCCTCGGACGGCAAAACCCTGGCCTGGGTCTCCCAGCGTGACGGTGGCTATTCCCTCTATGCGATGGACCTGGCCAGCGGCCAGGAACTGCGCCTGGCCGATGCGGCCACCGAACCGAGTTTTTCGCCCAACGGCAAATACATCATGTACGCAACCAAAGGCGGCGGTCGCACTTCGCTGGCTGTGGTCTCGGTCGATGGAAGGGTCAAGCAGCGCTTAACAACCCAGGCAGGAAACATCAGGGAGCCCAACTGGGGTCCCTTCATGAAGTAATCGCAGTAACAACGTCGTTCACGTTATTTTTAACACCGTCCAGGAGAAAACACCCATGCGCAATTTTAAAACCCTCGCATTCATCGTCAGTGGCGCCGCTTTGCTGTCGGCTTGCAGCACCCCGGTCAAAGATGCACCGGCGCCAGTGACCGAAGTACCGGTTGCCAACAAGACCGTCGTTAAAGACGACGCGCGCGAAGTCAAAATGGAACAAACCGGCTCGGTCGATCCGGTCAACGATCCAAAAGGCGTGCTGGCAAACCGCAGCATCTACTTCGACCTCGACAGCTACGTCGTGCGTGAAGATGGCAAGCCGGTGGTCGAGAACCACGCCGGCTACCTGACCAAGAACAAGACCCGCAAAATCATCATCCAGGGCAATACCGATGAACGCGGCGGCACCGAGTACAACCTGGCGCTGGGCCAGAAACGTGCCGAAGCCGTCCGTAAATCGATGGCTTCGCTGGGCGTAGCCGAGTCGCAGATGGAAGCTGTCTCGCTGGGCGAAGAAAAGCCGAAGGCAACCGGTGGTGGCGAAGCCGCATGGACCGAAAACCGTCGTGCCGACATCGTCTATTAATCGCTTGCCGTAAGCGGCATCCGGACCACCGGGGCGGCGCGCAGTGCGAACTGTGCCCGCCCCGCTGACCTTGTGCCACGGTGTTGTAGTTTCAACGGTTTTGAAAGAGTCACGATCATGATCACACTGTCCAAGTCCCGCATCGCCAGCGCCTGCCTGGCGCTGGCCGCCTGGGTGCCGCTGCAGAGCCACGCCGGCCTGCTTGACGATGATGAAGCACGCAAGGCCATCCTCGAATTGCGCGCCAAGGTCGACACCATCGCGCGCGAGGTCAATGCCCGCATCGACACCAAGTCCGACCGCAGCAGCGCGCTCGACATGGTGAACCAGCAGGAGCAGACCCTGTCCGAGATCGCCAAATTGCGCGGCCAGGTGGAAGTGCTGACCAACGAACTGGCCAATGCGCAGAAGCGCCAGAAGGATTTTTACAGCGACCTCGACGAGCGCCTGCGCAAGCTCGAGCCGCGCCAGGTGACCATCGACGGACGCGAAGCGGCGGTCGATCCGAACGAGCAGCGCACCTACGACGCGGCCATGGCCATGTTCAAGGGCGGCGACTACAAGAGCGCGGCGTCGGCCCTGGGCGAGTTCGTGCGCCGCTATCCGGCCTCGGGCTACGCCGCCAACGCGCAATACTGGCTGGGTAACGCCTACTACGCGTTGCGCGACTACAAGAACGCGATTTCGGCCCAGGAACTGGTGGTGAGCCAGTACCGCGACAGCGCCAAGGCGCCGGACGCGATGCTCAACATCGCCAGCAGCTACACCGAGCTCAAGGACACCAAGAACGCCAGGAAGGCGCTCAAGGACCTGGTCGCCAAGTATCCGGAGTCGAGCGCGGCGCAGGCGGCCAAGGACCGGCTGGCGGTGCTGAAGTAAGGTGGGTCACACCACGGTAAAAAATGTGTGCTGGGGCATTTGACAGAAGCGCGGATGCCCCCTATAATCTTGCTTCTTCGGGTCGTTAGCTCAGCTGGTAGAGCAGCGGACTTTTAATCCGTTGGTCGCAGGTTCGAATCCCGCACGGCCTACCACGAATACAGCAGTACAGAACAGGGTTTCCCGCTTCGGCGCGAAACCCTTTTTTGCGTTCGCGTGATCCTGTTCCGTGATGGCCGGTTGGCGCGGCACGTCGTGTCGGTCAGCGCGTCTGCTTCACGGCGTTCAAGAAGTAGCCTTCCCAATACAGCACCAGCTGTTCCCTGTCCCGCACATAGATAAAGTTGATACCCACCGGTTCGCGGCACGTGACCGTGATCTCGCGAACCTTGTCGGTCAAGGGCAGCTTCTTCGGTTCAAAATTATATTGCTTCACGAAGTAAGGATAGAAGCGGCGCTGCACCACCTTGAAAGAGGGATTCATGCAATCAGCCTTCCCGAAGCGAACCCTGTCCGGCGCGATCACCAGCCGCGTACCGACCAGCTTGCCCGCCTCGTCATCGGACAGCGAGGTGGACTCCTGGCTGTCCAGCACCGCCGTTATCTTCCACTCCCCGTAATAGTGGCGATCCAGCCGGGCCGCGTGCGTGGCTTGCGACAGCAAGAGTGCGAAACAGAGCACGATCGGCTTCATCAATTCTCCTTGCGATGCTGATGTTGACTGAACCAACCGCCCGCCTCCCCGGGGCGCTCGACCATGTTGCTCGGGCGCCTGCCTGTCGTCCGATAACGACAACAGGTTACAGTTGGCGTAAAATAGTTGGTCAATCCGATGGCAGGCGAGAGCGCTGCCGGCAAGATTGAGCGATACGCCGCCGTATCAGCCGCAGCTTCGACAACCGAGCCGGATTTTCGCCCCTGATCATCGTTGATATAGGAATGCGCGTTGGCAAAAATAGACTACCCTCCCATCCTGCGGCCGGGCATCCATGTCATGACGCTCGACCAGATCCGCGACACATTTGTTGCGCCCCTTCGGGAGGCTACCCCAAGGCTGCGCATGTTTTCCCTGTTCGATCAGTGGGTTGCGCGGCTTCGCCAACTGAACGTGACAGGAACCTTATGGCTGGACGGTTCCTTCGTCACCCGCAAGCCGGATCCAGGCGATCTGGACTGTGTCCTGTGGAACCCATCGTTTACCGGCCCTATTTCTGAAGAGAGTAAAATCGAAGTGCGTACGATGACTGATTACGCGTCGGCCAAGGCACTGTATGGTATTGATCTCTACATCGCAACTCCACTTCCGAATAGAAAGATGGCTTCTGAAGCATACTGGCGCGGGATATTTGGCTTCCAGCACGACGGTAGAAGCGCCAAGGGGTTTGTGGAGTTGAAAATATGAGTACCGGTTTTCTTGAGCGTCACGCCAACGAACTACAGCGCGAAGCGCAGCAAACAGCTGAGCGAAGTGCCGCCGCCCCTGACGATTTCTGGCTGAACGCCGCTGCGGATAATCAACGGCAGGCCGCGCGCGAGGCTTTCCGTGAACTGGAACTGGTCTATGCGCGAGAAAGCGGAGAGCTGCTCGATATGCGCTTTTCAGGCCCGAAAGCCAATGGTTCCATTTCCCTTGATGCATTTCTCAAGATCACCGAGCCGCTCAACAAAGCCTGGAAAGCGGCGGCCTTCCGCCTGCGGCACGGCGTTGTCGACGGTCGGATTGGACATGACATCGGCGATATCCTGAATCTGAAGTTGGCTGGCATCGCTCATGGTTCAACCCATATCCTGCTGACCGGAAACGGGGCCACCGACCTGGCAGGCGAGAGCCTGTTGCGGGAAACACTGACCCAGACTTTCCGTCTGCTTTCCTCACACAACGACGACTTCTACGATGCGGTCGATGCCATGGGTGGACGTGCGGCTCAGTATGTCGGTGAGGCTCTCAAGGCAATCGGTACAGCCGGACTTTCCGCGCAGTTTACGTGGCAGGACAGGGGCACCGTGAATTTCTGGAACGGCTCGACTGGGGAGGTCTCAAGAATCCGTGCCCTGTTGGCCAGCGTGTCGCAGCCTCAAGTATATGAGGAAACATTATCCGGTACCGTTGCGGGCATTTTTGATAGTGGACGCCTCGATCTCCGGACCGCTGCCGGCAAAGTCCGGATTCGGTTTCCACTCGACATGATTCCACTAGTTCAGAGATTTCAGATTGCCTCTCAAGCGTCCATCCAGGTGCAGACAACGCGTTTTTCAGACCCGGTAACAAAACGCGACGTGGTCACCTACCAGATGCTTCGAGCGGACGAGTAAGCGCCATGTGCCGGCGATGATCTTGCCATGCGGTGTTCACGCAGGCCCTGCCCAGACACCAAAAGCGCCCGGCCAGCCTCCCATCTGGCGCCGCTGATCTGAACCGGCGCCTCCGGCCCCATCAGCGTTCGACCGCGGCCGGCGCTTACCGGCGCAGCCAATACGCGTAACACCATACCGGCACCGCGCCCATCAGCCAGAGGATGGGCGTGTTTAAGCTATTCTGGACCGGCTCCGGCAGGAAGGCGTCGATCAGGCCGATGATCGCCAGGACGGCCAGGTTGATCAGCACCGCGATGCCGAACGCATTGAACTTGCCCCACCAGCTGCGCTGGCGCTTGAACAGCACCGACAGCATCCCGCCGACCATCAATATCAGCAAGCATCCGGCGTAAAGTAACACTTCCATCGCACTCCCCTGTTATTCGCTTCTTCGCGTCAGGCGCGGCCCGCCTGCGCCGCCCCTGTTGCAGCAATCCCACCCCGCACTCCCATGCTTAACATTTGTCAACAGGCCGCGTGTCGGACAATCTTACACTGATTCACTAAGTTAACCAGTAGAAACATTCCCGCACCAAGCACGCGGGCCTTCCGTCCCGGCCATCGCCTGGCGGCCACCGCGCAGGACCTGGACATGATGCCGACACCGAACCATCCCCTGCGCGCCGCCGCGCTGGCCGCCGCGCTGGCCAGCCTGGCCCCGCCCGCCATGGCCGGCCCCGAGCACCAGCAAGACCTGAACGCCCTGCCCATCGAACAATTGCTCAACCTGGAAATCATCACCGCCTCCAAGTTCGCCCAGCAGATCAGCGAAGCGCCCTCGTCGGTGTCGGTGATCACCGCCGACGACATCCGCCGCTTCGGCTACCGCTCGCTGGCCGACATCCTGCGCAGCGTGCGCGGGGTGTATGTGACGGACGACCGCAACTACAGCTACGTCGGCACGCGCGGCTCCGGGCGCCCGGGCGACTTCAACACCCGCCTGCTGATCCTGGTCGACGGCCGCCGCCTCAACGACATGGTGTACGACCAGGGCGCGGTCGGCACCGAATTTCCCATCGATACCAGCCTCATCGAACGGGTCGAATTCGTGCCCGGACCGGGCTCGGCCATGTACGGCAGCAGCGCGTTTTTCGGCGTCATCAACGTCATCACCAAGACCGGCGCCGCGCACCAGGGCACCACCCTGGCCGCCAGCGCCGCCAGCGCCGGCGCGCGCAAGGCCCGCATCGCCACCGGCTTTGGCTACGCCAACGGGCCCGACCTGCTGCTGGGCGCCTCCTGGCTCGAGCGCAAGGGCGGCGACCTGTATTTTCCCGAATACGACGATGCCGCACACAACTTCGGCGTGGCGCGCCATCTCGACCACGACCTCTACAAGCGCGCCTTCGCCAAGCTGAGCTGGGGAGGCTTCTCGGCCAGCGCCTTTGCCGGACGGCGCACCAAGGGCATCCCGACCGCATCCTACGGCCAGCAGTTCAACGATCCGCGCAGCCAGACCAGCGACGAGTACGCGTCCGTCGGCGCGGCCTGGCAGGCGGCGCTCAGTCCGACCCTGGACGTGCACGCCGGCGTCAATCTGCGCAGCTACCGCTACCAGGGCACCTACATCTTCGTACCCGACAGCGCAACGGTCAATATCGACGCCGCCGAAAGCCGCACCCTGTCTACCGAATTGCGCCTGCTCAGTACAGCCTTTCGCAACCACAAGATCATTGCCGGCGCCGAGTACGCGAGCGACCACAAACGCATGATGATCAATTACGACCTGGCTCCCTACGCATCGTATCTGCTCAGTGAGCGCCCCAAAAAACGCGCCGGCCTCTACCTCCAGGACGAGTTCCGGCTGGGCGAACGCATCATCCTCAACGCCGGCCTGCGCCACGACCATGACGACGAAGGCGGCGGCAGCAGCAATCCGCGCCTCGCCCTGATCTATAAAGCGGCCGCGCACAGCACCCTCAAGGCCCTGTACGGCACCGCCTACCGCTCGCCCAACTCCTTCGAGCGCGATTACGCCATCAGCACCGGCTACAAGCGCAATCCGGGCCTCAAGCCCGAGCGCATCCAGACCTATGAAGTGATCGGCGAGTATTTTCCGTCCGAAAATTTCAGGACCACCGCCTCGCTGTTCCAGTACCGACTCACCGATCTGGTCGCCCTCACCACCGACCCGCTCGACAGCCGGCTGCTCCACTCGAACATCGATTCGGCCCGGTCCAGAGGCGCCGAGTTCGAAGCCGAATGGCTGCGCGACGACGGCAGTTCGCTCAAGACCAGCGTCAGCCTGCAATACGCGCGCAACGGCGTCAGCGGCGAATGGCTGAGCAATTCTCCGCGCCAGTTGTTCAAGCTGAACTACGCCAAGCCATTCTGGCGCGATACCCTGCGCGCCGCGCTCGAATGCCAGTTCACCAGCCGCCGCCGCACCACCAGCGGCGGCCAGGTGGGCGGCTTCGGCCTGGTCAACCTGACCGTGCTCAGCGGCGCGCTGGGGAAACACGTGGAACTGTCCGCCAGCGTCTACAACCTGCTCGGCAAGCACTACGCCGATTCGGCCAGCGAAGAGCATTACGACAGCGGCACGCCGGCGCGCTACCTGAACGCCATCGGCCAGGATGGGCGCAGCTGGCGCATCCAGGCCAGTTACACCTTCTGATGATGCGCCCCGCTCCCGTGCCCGCCCCCGCTCCCGTCCACGCCGCGCCGCCCGCGCGCGCCGCCCGCCGCCGCCGCTTCTGCGCCCTGGCGCTGGCCCTGCTGCTGCCCGCGCCCGCCCAGGCGCAAGCCCAGGCCGCCGCGGAATATGCCGCCAAAGCGGCATTCATCTACAACATCGCCCTGTTCAGCACCTTTCCGAATCCGGATGCGCCGCTGGTCAGGCTGTGCGTGCTCGGGCGCGACCCGTTCGGCAAGCTGCTCGCCAGCCTGGAGGGCAAAGCGCTGGGCCAGGCAAAAATGACGATCGCCTACCCGGGCTCGGGCGGGGACGCGCTCAGGCAATGCCAGATTGTGTTTGTGAGCGCCTCCGAAAGCGCCGGCGTGGCCCTGCTGGCGCAGTCGGCGCCGCAGGAAGGCGTGCTGACCGTGTCCGATGCGAAGGGCGCGGCGCGCCTGGGCATCATGGTCGAACTGGGCGTCGAGGACAAGCGCATCGCCTTCGAATACAACGCCGAGGCGGCGCGCGCCGCGCACATCACGCTCAGTTCCAAAGTGCTGCGCCTGGCGCGCGCGGTGCACTGAATCCACCCAACGGACCCCATCATGAAACGCCCATGGCAGCGCAACCGCAGGAAACAAACCCTGAGCACCAAGCTCACCTGGGCCAACCTGGTCACCAGCGGCACCGTGATCCTGCTCTCGACCCTGTTCCTGCTGGGAATTCAGAGCTATTTCTTCACCTCGGCCCTGGTGCGCCAGACCCAGGCGCAAGCGGCCATGGGCAGCGAAAACATGTCGGCCGCCATGCTCTTCGGCGACCAGCTCGCCGCCGGCGATATCCTGGCCGCCCTGCGCGTGGTGCCGGATGTGCAGGCGGCCGTGGTGTACGACAACGCCAACGGCCGCTTCGCCAGCTACCAGCGCGACGCCGGCGCCGGCGTCGGGCAGGCCATGCCGCCCGCGCCGGCGAAGGCCAGCGCCAGCGGCACCACCCTGTCCTGGCGCCACGTCACCGTGGCCGAGCCGTTGATCGTCAAGCGCCAGCGGCTCGGCACGCTCGTCGTGCAAAGCTCGCTGGGTAGCGTCTACCACCAGCTCGCGCTCTACCTGGCGCTCACCATTCCGGTCATGCTTGCCGTGCTCGCCATCGCCCACCTGGTGCTTTCGCGCCTGCAACGCTTCATCACCGGCCCCCTGCGCGCGCTGTCGGAGACCAGCGCGCAGATCTCGCGCCTGGGCGACTATGCGATCCGCGCCGAAGTCAGTTCGCTGGCCGATATCGGCATGCTGTCCACGGCGTTCAACACCATGCTTGAGCGCATCCAGAAACGCGAAAGCGAACTGGAGGCCGAAATCAGCGAGCGCAAGCGGGTCGAGGTCAAGCTCGACCGCCTGGCCCACTTCGACAACGTGACCCAGCTGCACAACCGCCACTTCTTCAACGAGCGGCTGGAAGCGGTCATCGCGCGCGCCGCGCAGTGCCAGGAGCGCGCCGTGGTCATGTTCATCGACCTCGACAACTTCAAGGCCGTCAACGACACGCTCGGGCACGACATCGGCGACGACCTGCTGCGCCTGGTCTCGCGCAGCCTCGCCGACACCTTGCGTCCCGGCGACGCCATCGCCCGCATCGGTGGCGACGAATTCGCCATCATCCTCGAAAACGTGCACCAGATCGACGCTGCCGCCATGGTGGCCGAAAGATGCCTGCTTAAGATCGCCCAGCCGATTGCCATCTCCGGCCACGAGATCCACATCAGCGCCAGCATCGGCATCAGCGTCTATCCGGACCACGCGGCGAGCATGCACGAGCTGCTCAAATATGCCGACAGCGCCATGTACTACGCCAAGAACAGCGGCAAGAACGCCTACCGCCTGTTCACCCACAGCATGCAGGAAGACGCCCGCAAGCGCTTCACGCTCGACAACAACCTGCGCCGCGCGCTCGAACGCAAGGAATTCGTGCTGCACTACCAGCCGCAGATCGACCTGCGTACCGGCGCCATTTGCGGCGCCGAAGCCTTGATCCGCTGGATCCACCCCGACCTTGGCATGATCAGCCCGGCCGACTTCATTCCCGTGGCCGAAGAATCGGGCATGATCGTGGCGATCGGCGAATGGGTGCTGCGCGAAGCCTGCCACGAACTGCGCGCCTGGCACGACGCCGGCCACGCCATCCGCATGTCGATCAACCTGTCCGGGCGCCAGCTGAGCGAAGACGGCCTGGTCGCCTCGGTGCTGGCGATTGTCGACGACAGCGGCATCGACGCCCGCTGGCTGGAACTGGAACTGACGGAAAGCATGCTGATGGACGCCTCGGCCAGCGTGATCGACAAGCTGCACACCCTCAAGCGCGCCGGCATCGTGCTGGCGATCGACGATTTCGGCACCGGCTATTCGTCGATGAGCTACCTGAAAACCTTTCCGGTCAGCGCGCTCAAGATCGACCGCAGCTTCGTGCAGGACCTGCCGCACAGCACCGAAGACGCGGCCATCACCCGGGCCATCATCGCCCTTGCCAGGAGCCTGAAGATGGAAACCGTGGCCGAAGGCATCGAGACGCAGGAACAAGGGGAATTTTTACGCGCCAACGGCTGCGACAAGGCGCAGGGCTATCACTACGGGCGCCCGCTGCCGGCGGCGCAAATCAGGGAATTGCTCCGGCGCGGCAAGCATGAGGAGCGCGACCGCGCCCTGCCGTGCAGCGCCTGATACCGGGCGCGAGGCGGACTCAGGCATACGAAAACGGCATAGTCGACGAGAAAATGCATATATTTATATGCATAACTTTGCTGATAGCATCGTTTTCTTTTCATTTCGCTAACACAAGCGAGCCTGTCGCGTAGCCCGATTGACAACTCACCCCGGAGTTCTGCCCCCATGACCGATTTCCCTGTTTCAGCCCTGGCCGCCGCGCTGGCGATTCCCCTGTCCCTGCTGGCCAACCCGGCCAGCGCCGCCAATTGCAACGCCGCCGTGGTCAACGGCGGCGTCTACAGCATCGTCAACGCCGCCTCCGGCCGTGCGCTCGACGTGGTGGCCGGCTCGACCCAGGGCGCGGCCGAAGTCCAGCAGTGGGGCTACGGCGCCAGCGCCAACCAGCAGTTCACGCTGCGCGACGCCGGCAACGGTTACTGGACCATGCAGGCCAAACACAGCGGCCTGCTGCTCGACGTGCTCAACCTGTCGGTCAACGACGGCGCCCGCATCATCCAGTGGAACGCCAGCGGCGCCCAGAACCAGCAATGGCTGCTCAAGAAATCGACCGGCGGCGGCTACAACGTCGTCGCCCGCCACTCCAGCAAGTCGCTTACCGTGGCCGACAACAACAGCGGCACGCGCGCCTACCAGGCCACCGACACCGGCAGCGCCCTGCAACGCTGGTACTTCAATCCCATCAACGGCTCCTGCGGCGCGACCGCCCAACCGGCGCCCGACGGCTTCGCGGCCCAGCCCGGCGCCGACGGCCTGACGAGCACCACCGGCGGCGGCGCCACTGCGCCGGTCACCGTGACCTCGTGCAGCGCCTTGAGCAGCGCCCTGCAATCGACCTCGGCCGCCGTGATCCAGATTCCCGCCGGCGCCACCATCGATTGCCGCACCGCCGTGCGTTCCGAAAGCACCTGCGCGGTGGCCTGCCCGACCTACCAGGATCCGGGCAAGAGCACCTACCGGATTCCGGTCGGCGCGCAAAGCTGCAAGGAACTCGGTTCGACCAGCGAAACGCGCTTCATGCGCCCGCGCGATGAAAGCACGATCCGGGTCGGCTCCAACAAGACCCTGGTCGGCCTGAACAAGGACGCGCGCATCGTCGGCGCCACGCTCAACCTCTCGGGCGCGCAGAACGTCATCATCCGCAACCTGGCCATCGAAAACATCAACCCCGGCCTGGTCGAAGGCGGCGACGGCATCACCATCAGCAAGTCGAGCCACGTGTGGGTCGACCATGTGCGCTTCAACCTGATCAGCGACGGCCACATCGACATCCAGGACAGCAAGAACGTGACCCTGAGCTGGAACCGGTTCGACGGCACCAACCCGGCCGTGTGCGGCAACCAGCACCACTACACCAACGCCTTCAGTAACTCGCAGGTGACCTTGCACCACAACTTCTGGAACAAGACCTCGGGCCGCAATCCCAAGCTCGACGGCGCCGCCTCGCGCACCCATCTGTACAACAATTACTGGCTCGACGTGCCCTACTTCGCCATCGGCGCCGGCGGCGGCGCCCAGGTCAAAGTCGAAGGCAACTTCTTCGCCAACACCGCCAGGCCGCACTGGACCAGCAACAACGACGCCTTCATCGACGCCAACATCGCCTCCAACCGCTACACCGGCAAGTCGGCCACCGATCCGGACAAGGATAGCGGCGCCAAGGTCTTCGGCGACACCACCCTGTTCCCGTACAAGCTCGACGACGTGGACAAGCTGCCCGCTGCGCTGTCCGGCGGCAGCGGCGCGCGTTGACCTTCAGCGGCTGGCCATGATACCGTTGCCGCCGTTGCCGGCAACGGCGTCCAGCCCACGCCCATGCCCCCGACCCCGCCCCTGATTCCCGCTCATAAAGACGACGGCGACGCCGTGCAAGCGGCCATTGGCGCCGGCTGGCCCGCCGTGCTGCCCGTGCTGCCCGCCTTGCTGGCGTGGCTGCAGGATATGAACTGGCCAGTGGCGCGGCCACTTGCGCAGTTCCTGGCCAGCATCGGCGCGCCGCTCGCTCCCGCCATCAGGCAGGTGCTCGATGGCGATGACGGCATCTGGAAAACCAACCTCATCCTGCAACTGGTTGCGCCCTCGCCGGCCCTGCGCGCTGCGCTGGACGCCGACCTGCGCCGCCTCGCCGCGCACCCGAGCGCAGGGGACCGCGCCGAAGAGGTCGACCAGGCCGCGCTCGACGCGCTGGGCTAGGAGCCTGCGCGGCAGACAGTTTTTTCGCTGAGCATGCCAAGCGCGTCTTCGCCGCCGTCGATAGCGATTCACTTTCGCGTGCGAAAGTCGAATGAAATAGAAGCTTCCGGCCTCAAATTGGG
>NZ_VVIW01000035.1 GCF_011682045.1 Massilia aquatica
GATCATTCGAACCACTTCCAGCTTCAGGCTGGGATCGAATGTCTTCCGCTTTCTTGTTGCCATGTATTACTCCTCAGATGGTGGATTTTCCACCTATTGAGGTGTCCGAGCAAATTAGACCACAGCAACATCGACACGGAAGTCCCAGGCCAGTCCTTTTTCTTCTGCCAATATCTTCATCAGTTCAACATGGCGTGCAAACGGCCGCCAGTATTCGGCATAGGCTGCAGGTTGGATTTGTTTGCTTGTCTCGGTCATATTATTTATCGTCCACTTCTAGCGTTGCAAGCACTTGTTGAGCGACCGCAATGGGCCTAGTTAGTTGAACATAAGCTGGAGACCTTTCTTCACCCATACTCGCCCGCTCAAAGCTAATCACTTGTTCGCGCATGCCGGAGAGCGCTTCCTCATGGACAGCACGGTCTAGGGACGGTATGAATTTTTCGCAGCCATAGCATGACGTTACGGGGTTGTAGGGGCAACTGGGTTGGCCTGTTGAGCAGAGCCCCAGGCCAGCGACTGACCGAGTTCCGACGACGCCAGCAATCTGCTGCTTTTCGTCCGCTAGTTCAATTTCTTCTATCGAGGCAAATCGGCCACTCGCGATTGCTTCGATGTTCGTGTACAGCTTGGAAGCCCCGAGCGCTGTATTTAACATCTCAGATTGGTTCGTCGACGCCCTGATGTAAGCCTTCGCCGAGTTCACGGTCGCGTGGCCAAGGAAGTCTTGAATCAAGTCCCTTGGATGGCCTGCATCCGCCAAAAGTTGTGCTGCGGTATGGCGGAAATCGTAAGGACTAAGCTGTTCATGTATCTCAGCTGAAGCTAGGGCTTGGCGCAGGTTATAGGTCAACAGTGAGTTCGAGGAATATCCAAGGACACGTCCAGCGGCTATAGTCTCTGGCCGTAACAACAATTCGCTCAGTAGAGGCACCCATTCCGGTTTCATTTGCCGAACGAGCGGCTCGTGACCTTCTCCACGCTGTTTTGCTTTATGGAAGACCAGGTGAGCTTGTTGTGCACTGCGGGCGTCCGAGTACAGTCGTACGTCGGATACGTCCACAGTGAGCAGTTGCACCGGGCGCATTCCGTGCTGAAAGCACCACGCTAGAGCGACCAGTCGTCTGAGCTCGAGGGTTGTAAGGTCCGCAGCGTGGCGACTTTTTTCGTCGAGCAGACGGGTGATTTTCGCCTGGGACGCAGTCTCAATTATCATGCTGCGATTCAGGATTTGATGTCGCAGGCCTAAATCGCAGCGCAGACCTTCAATTAGCTTCATAGACGCGAACGCCCAATGCCCCAGTTGAGCTTCGCGGCACCAATGAAGTAGCCGTCGGGCAGGCATCGCGGAGCTAATTTTCGTCGCCAGCCCGCTTTGCTCCCACCAAATTTTCAAATCGGTGACCGGCGCCTTCAGTAATCCGAGCAAGTCCACGTAGTACAAACGGGTGATTTTGGATGCCTCGGCTGCTGTCCCACTTTCTAGAATATAGTGCGCACACGCTCGCTTAAGAACGGGCACCACCTCCTCTGCAAACGAGCTAAATTTCAGGATAATTCGGCCCCCGTTGTAGTAAATCACCCAGTCGTCTGATACGGTGTCGATGCTGATGCGACAGCCCTTTACCTTGTCGAAGTAGCTCACCGTTTCCGGTAGCGGTGGCAGGCGCCACATGTCGAGGGGTACAAAGTGAGCGTAATCATTTCCTGGGGCGGTGACGCCGGCTTTCAACCGAGAAGGGGTGAGGGTCATTGAGGTAGGCTCCGCAAAATGTTGGTGTGTTCGTCAAAGGTGTTGCTCCAAACGTCGGCCAGCCTTTCTTCATAAGCTGCTTTCGCGTAGTGAAGGGGCATGTGCGATTCGTAGGCCCAGCCAAAGAAGCCACGCATTCGTTGCATCATTTCCTCGTGCGAGATTCCGAACGAAAGGAATTGTTTAAGCCGAATCACTGCGCAGGTGTGCCGCAGGTCGTGGGGGCTAACCTGGTTCTTTCCGTTCGTACGCTCCGTCAGTTCCTTGGCCACCTGCTCGCTCAAGCACGCTGAAGAGACGGTTAGCAGATTGTTGACTGACTCAACAGACAAGGGTGCTCCAGAGCGGCTCGTGAATAGGAAGCCATGTTCCGGCTCTCCGCGAAACTCACCCACGTACGATTCGATGTGGCGAGCCAACGAGGGGGAAACCGGCAGTTGGCGGCGAGACTGCTCGTTTTTGATGCTTGGCAATGTAAATCGTGAGTCTTCGTCGTCTTTGTGTTCGACGACGTTTAGCCACCACCGTGTCTCCCCCGACTTTGGGTCGACGCCTTGTTTCAGAGCATCGACAGGCAAGACTAAACACTCGCTCCGGCGTAGTCCTAGTAAGAGCATCATGTGCACTAAGAGCCAATTTCGCCGGCGCACCACGTGGGAGCGGAACGGGTTGCGTTCGCTTTCCGGATTCACTATTTTAAGAAGGTCTGCAAGCACCGCGGCCGGAAGTGCACGAACAAATCGAGGTTTGCGGGACTTTGTCGCTCGAACTGGGGGAAAGCCCACGCATATCTGCTCGACTTCCCGCCAACTATTCCCAAGGTGACGCCGATGTGAGCAGAGATTCTGAATAAACGCTTTCGCGACGTACCATCGCCTTACAGCGTACGTCGTGTGTTCGGGGCGCGAGCTCAACTCGACATAGAAAGCTTGGAGCACATTGACAATCGTACTCGTGTCCGAATTGCCCAGGGCATCGTCCAGGCCGCCGGGGCCTAGCCGGCCGTCACAGAACGTATAGAAGTAGTCAAGATGCCGCATCGCATCTTTGCGGCTAGATGAGGAGGGGCCGGAAGGCGTCAGGAGTGCCCAGACGGTAGACCAGTAACGAGGCAACATTCCATTCGGGCTAACAAGCGTGTAGTACGGTGCAACGGCTATTTTGATAAGCATAAGGCAACGGGGTTGTTTTTACCTTTTGGTATACAACCCGTTGTTTATATTTTTCTGCCAGGGGCAACACTTGGAGGACTTACATATAATCGACGGAGTAACCCATGACGATGCCGTGTACTCGTCGCGGCAAGGTGGTATACACATCCGCACGCCAGGAAGAACTCTCTTCGAATGGTTACCCATTATGGAAGAAATGCTCGCACCATACCCTGACGTGAAGATTGTGTTGAGCACATCATGGGTAAGATTTAAGGGCTTTGAATTCGCGAAAAGCCGGCTAACGACGAATTTACAGTCTAGGGTTATAGGAGCAACGTTCGACAATAGAGTGACCCAGAAATACGACTTTGATGGCATGTCACGGGGACAGCAGATTTGCGCCGACGTCGAGCGTCGAATGCCTGAACGTTGGTTCGCCATCGACAACGACGAAAATGACTGGCCCGCATGGTGCCGCGACCTTCTCATCAAAACGGACGACCGTCTGGGGCTGAGTGAGCCAGCGGTTCAAGACCAAATCCGCAAAATGCTAGCAACATTCAACGTCCGGCTGGGGGGTTGATAGTTAAACTTCAGCGAGCAAGTAGAAAGCTGGCGCGCTGCCTGCGCCTAAGCTCACGCGCGCAGATGCAGCCTGGTCGCATCACAATGAATCGGTCCGAAAGACTCCAATGTCGACAAAGCGAAAATCTACGATGCCGGATGCGTTTGATGCCCGTCCTTCCGATGAGTTCGCCGAATCGCGGTGCAAGACTTCAGGGTCGCCGCTATTTTGCGTCTAGGTCGAACGGGGTAGATGAAGTCGGACGCAAACCCGGACTTGGCTCGCCGAAACGCTGAGTTTATAACCAGCATGCGATTGGGTTTCGAGCGCGCCCTGGCGCCCCGCATCCGAAGCACGGAGTTAGTCCCGAAAGACGAGCTCATAGAGATGCTGGGAGGCCGACGGCGCTGGATAAAAACGAGGCGCTGAGAACAGGGCGTCTATTCTCGCTGACCGTCCCCTCCGCACTTGAGTACTTCCCGGCGTTTTTTGCTGACGATAGCTACGAGCTGTGAGCACTAGGCAGGGGGGTGAAGGCCTTGGGGGATTGCCCGATGAGTCGAAGTACGTTTTTTCACAAGGAACTCCATCGCACTGAAGTTGACTGCACTGGAAGCGCTGGGCTAAAGGAAGGACAATGGAAGTTGTCACGTGTGCAGTTAGTTACGCCGGCTCCTCAGGGGGCCGCAGATGGCGGGACCTCCCACTCGACCAGTTCGGCGGTTCGGCGCATTACCCACTTAGCCTCCGGTTCGGATACCCAGCCCGTCGCAATCAGCCGAGGCAAATATTGTTCGAGAATCTCGGTCTCCGACATGTGTGCGCGCTTCCCACCTTTGGACTCAATCGACTTGACCGCAAGCTGTTGAGCCAGGTCTTCGCAGTTGTTCCAGCGCTCGAGCAGCTCCGGTGGTGTGCAGCCAGGGCTGTAGAACCGGCCTTGGTAGCGAGTCATCAGGAACTTGGCCTGTGCGCCTGAAACGGCGCCTAGGTTCGCTGGACGTGGGAAATCTGGCGGCAGCGCGGCAAAGAGCGCGGCTTCCGATTCATCTTGTCGCTCATCGCCGAGTTCAGTATTCATATTGTCTTTTTCGTCGATATAGGCGTCTTGTCATCATACTCCAACGTCCAGTTCTCAGTCTAGAAGGCGGCGATGAGTATCCTTGAAAAGTAGGCTCAGCTCGTCGCGGACCGCCTTCGTGCCGCCCTGTTGCACAAGCCATACAAGCCCCGATTAAGGAAGGGGGGCCTAACTGATGACCCCGTCTTCATCAGTCCCGGCTGTGGAATGGATTTAGCCACCGCACCGCTGGCGCGTGTTGCTCGAGTCGGTGCCTATCCTCGAGGAGTTCCTGAAGCCTTATCCCGCCCTGGGGATTGTTCTGGCAAAGCGCTCGGTCCGCTAACGACTTGGCCTACTCACTATGCCGACTTTCTCACTCGGTTAGGTCGAGGTAGTCGGAGCAACCTTTGACAATCGTCTCATTTAAAGAGCCGGGTTCACGCTGCCGTGGTTGCGGTACCTTCCCCTTGGGAAGTATCTCCCGTCGGTATACTTTCGTATACCGGGCGGGGTGTAATACAGGCCGCAATTAATTTCAACGATGAACTGGCTGCTTTGGTTATTGGGTCGGCGTCTTCGGCGCAGGTGAGGAGGGTGCCAAATGCCAGTAGATACTGCGCTAGGCTCGCTCGCGGCGAGAAGTCTAACGTGGCTTCCTTCAAACGGTTAGTCGGAGCCGGGTTGCAAACGTTTGTGACGTGAGCTGAAGCGTGCCGCCAGAAGTATTGGGTGTCCGCTGTGCCACGTAGACTAGGTTGGAACAGCCAATCCCCCCTTAATTCGGTTTTCTCGCACCTGCATATAACTAGATGTGCACCATGTGCCTATACCAAAGATGGGAGCATCCTGCGCCCAAAATTACTTGCAAATAGGACAAAATTATGCTGTCAAAATCCCACCTGTCGAACCTTGTAAAACTTGAAACTGAATTCAATGCGGCCGTCGAAAACCGAGTTGCTGCGCGTGAAGCGGCTGACTCTGTCGAGTTCCGGTGGCGCGCATTGCTAGAGATGTACGAGCACGCTGACAAACTGCAGCGGGCACTGAAAAAAAATCGCTTTCATGAAGAAGAGGCGTTGTTTGCGACGGTCTACCGGAGTCTAGCGGCTTTGCAGACGAAGACCGAGGTTTTATACAGGAGTGCAGAAGTAAAGTATGAAAATGCTCACACAGCCGCAAAGAAGGACTTCTACTTGCTTGAAGAAGCACGAAAATCTGCGGCGCTTAGCACGCTAAAAAATGAACAATTGGCAACCGAGGAAATCCAGTTGAAAGACCTTTAGAAATTTAATTTAATGGGGGGGCGTGCTATCTGCATGCCTCCCATATTTTTCATAAGGCGGTCGCGCCACCCCTTTAGATATCCAATGGTCTCGCCGGCGTAAATCAGCGATGTATGAGGTGCGCCCTGATGCTCAAGATGAGCGCCTCGGTTCCTTCAACGTCGTAGTCGTCCAAGGCCCGCTTCGGCACCCCGAACGGGCGCAACTCCGCCTCTGAACGCAGCTCAATTAGAGCTTGAGCTAACTCCGGATTCCCTGAGTTTAGCCAGTCGCCGTAATGTTCATGCCGAAGAATTGGTACGCGTCTTTTTTCTTCTCTCGGTCGGTGGAATCGATTGAGGAGAGGATGGTCTTCGACGTTAAGCGCAGTTGGTAATAGGGAGGCGGCGGGCGAGTGAAGAATCGGCCTTGAAGCCGACGCTTCAGTACGGCAACCAACTGGGTGTATGCGCCGTCAACACTTGCCGGCGCAGCGTCGGCAGGTGCACCGCTATGTATTGGGAAGGGTTTGACGACGAAAGGGATGCAACTGGCAATGCGTTAGCGCCGTCAGCAGGTTGGACCGTTACGCGTCTTACGCAAACGTCGACCCGAGCGCGCATGCTACCAAAGACGTCCATACGGATTCCTTTCCCCAACTGCATCAACCTCAGGCCAAGGCGCCTTCAGCGGGTCCAGCGGGTCCAGCCAGTCGGCCATCAGTGCCATCAGCTCCAGGCTACTAACGAGCTCCGCGGGCGCCGCTGGGCTCGCAGCAATCTCATCCATAGAACGGCGAAGCGACCGCGCACGGTCCAGGTCCTTCGCCATTTTTTCGAACGCGGTGAGCAGCGCGAGCAGCGCCTCCTTGTTTTCTGCGCGGTCTCCTACTCCTGGGCCTTCTTGCGGCGGGCCACATCGCGCTCCGCGCGCACTTCCTGCGCGACGTTGTGACGAATGGCCGCATCGTCAACGCACCGAACGTCTTTTCTTTTCTTGACCTCAATTGCCCTACGAAAATACGTGCGTGGACGTTTCGCTAATCCTAGGAATAGGGGATAATTGAAGACTATTTTTCTGTGAGTATTGTGCTATCGTACGGCAAAAATAAAAGTAACTGTTCAGCTTCTATGACAGGTAGGTAAAAAGCTTGGGATTTTGCTGAAAAATTGAGCAAATAGAAGCGTTTTTGCACGTTTTTTTAAGCCAAATTTGCTCGTCTTTGATAGCCCTTCATAGGGGCTGAACAGTTATAAATAAAAATAAAAACACAATATAAAAAACTTAATTGAAATATGAATAAGACTATCAAATCGCACGGTGGAATTTTAGTTAGGTCGATGGAAGCCCTGAATGGATTTAGGGAGAAATATAGCTACTGGCCATTTGTACTTGAGGCTGACGCAGGCACGATTGCAGTGTTGGCGACAGGATGTTTAACTCCATTGGGCTTCTTCCTTTTGCAGTCGAAGATTGATTTAGTTGAAGGTGGTGAAGGACAGATTCTTGCGAAGGGGCGTGATGGTGATGTATTTAATTACGGCGAAGAGGGCTGGCAGTCGGAAAGTGCCCATCGTCATGACGCACAAACTTGGCTCGGGCTTAGTGATGAGGGGACTGATGCGGTCTGAGTCAGGTTGCCGACGCCGCGGCAGCAGGGCTTGTTAAACTTGGAGAGACTGCTCTGCAGTTAAAACTTGTCCAGGACGCCGCCGCCGGTGCAGTAGTCGGCGGAGTCTTGGCTTCCTTGATTCCAATTCGGATAATTAGCACCGTGACCGGGGCCACCGCCGGTGCAGCGCTCGGTGCGTACAAGAGCATCGGGAGGAAGTGACGACAGAGCCAGAGTCATCTCAATCCACAGTTGATGTGGACGGTGTTTTGAAAGCGCTTCAGCATGAAGTCCAGCGTAAACTGAGCCGCTGCATGTTGCGTCTGCAGCAGTACGAGCGTTCGTTCAAGGCTATGGTCGCTGGCATGGCTGTAGAAGGTCCGGTAGCGCAATTGCAAGCCGTGCAGGACCAGAAACGCGCCAGCATGAGCACCAAGACATTGGGCACGCTCGTCGGCATGTTCACCGGTAACCACTTAACTTCCGCATCAACTGACGTCGAGGCTGAACCGGATGATGACGCTAGTTCCATCGGGCAACCTGTTGATGTCGCTTGGGCCAGCACCCGCTTCAATCTCTCGATGTCGCCTGAGCGCTACACGCAAACCAAGGATGGTTTGGCCGAGCTGGTTGCGCTGCGCAACGACCTGGTCCATCACCTCATTGAGCGTTTCGATTTATTTGACGAAAACGGCTGCCGTGCAGCTGCTACCCACCTCGACACCTGCTACGAGCAAATTGATGCGCACGTTCTACGCCTGAAGGACTGGGCAATGAGCTTAGAGGAGACCCGAGCGCTGATGGCGTCATACGTGCAGTCAAAGGTCTTCGAGGATGCATTCGTACACGGAATCAATCCTGACGGCTCAGTGTGCTGGCCGCAGAGCACGATAGTCGAGTGCTTGCGCAACGCGGAGATGGCTTGTCAGGAAGACGGGTGGACGTCCATTGACGCCGCCATAGGATTTATCGCGAAAGAAAATCGAGACCAAGTGCCAAGTCGCTATGGCTGCAAGACCTGGCGCCAGGTCTTGAGGAAATCAGGACTGTTCGAAGTTCGCTGCCCCGCGTCCACAGTCGGTGCGGTAGGTAGGGCGTGGTACCGTAGTCGTTCTGAAGGCCCGGGGGCCCCTAAGGCGGCCGTATTGTGACGCCACCTGGCTAAACCGGAAACTATTGGAAGGCCATAAAATGACTTCACTTAATCTGCAAAATCGCGTGGACCCTTGGGGCGAAATGCGCGCCGTTCCAAGCAGGGGTACGCTCATGGGGAACCGCAGCATCCTTCATGATGAGGGAAATAAGATTGTTAGGCCGTGGGCGCATAAAGCGTGGGTCACGTGCTTGCTCAAATTCAACGGCATTAAGCGGCCTAAACCATTCTCTCCAGGGAACTACTCAGAGCTCTTTTCCATAGATGAAGCGACTGTGTTTGCTGCTGGACTGCCGCAACTTTTGAGAGACAAGGTTGAGTTTAGCGTAACGAATGAAAACGAGAATAATGCGATGGCCGTCGCAGCGGCCACGCGGTCGTTGAGGCGTGCGGAACGGCTCACGGAACTTGAGGGCTTGTGGGAGGCCAGCAACTCAGACTTCGTTGTGGCGGATATCGAGACAACTGGCTTGGACGCTACGGTTTGCGAAATCTTGGAGATTGCTGCGCTTTTAGTTAATCCGGCAGGCGTCGTATTGCGCGAATTTAATGTGCTAGTAAGGGCGCGCGAGGAAATACCACCTTTCATCGTTGAACTAACGGGAATTTCCCAGATTCTCATCGACGAACACGGCGTAAGCGAGGAAACCGCCGTCCTGGAATTTGCATCATTCATCGGTAGAATGCCCATTTTCTTTCACAATGCTACCTTTGATACTGCGTTCCTGGCGCCCGCCCTAGCCAGGCATGGGCTGGTTTTTAATAATAAAGTGTTCGATACTCTAGCGACAGCGCGAGCCGCTTGGCCCGACCTGCGGTCTTACAAACTAGCGACCCTGGCGAAGATAATTGACAACGCGGCAGTGCCGACTCATCGCGCGCTGGCTGACGCAAGCGCGACTCTTTCGGTTTTGCTGGCCGCACGCGAGCTTGCTGGGTTTGGCGCGTCATCAATTGAGCCGGGTGTTATGCGAGATGACCTGAGCTTAATAGCGAACCAAGGCCAGCTCGACAACGAGCGAGTGTAAAGCGTATGGGGGCATTGTTACGCGAAACTTTACAAACTGCGTTTGGCTTCAAAGACGGGAGAATACATGCGCCCGCTGACGTGAAGGCAGGCCTGGCTTGCGCTTGTACTTGTGTAGGGTGCGGCGCAATTCTTGTTGCGAAGAAGGGGCATAAGAAACGTTGGCACTTTGCGCACCATAACGTTGAAATTGGCGAGACATGTGCCGAGTCAGCAATCCATGCTGCTGCGAAGCAGGTGCTCCTGGACCATAATTGGATGCGCGTGCCGGGGTTAACGGTAGATGTTTCTAGCCGTGCGAAATCTGGTCCCGAGATGTACGAATCCACTACCCTATCGGAAGAGCGGACGATTCGTTTTGAACGTTCAGCCCCAGAAGTTTGGGAGACAGACGTCAGGCCAGACGTCGTTGGGTATAGGGGAGAACGTCGAATTCTGGTGGAGATGTATTTCAATCACAAGGTCGACGCAGAGAAACTGCGCAAAATCGCGCGCCTTGAGCTGCCTGCGATTGAGGTAGACCTTTCAGATATGGACGTCTCAACTGGTTTCGATAGCATTACGCAGCGGGTAGTCCACGATGCCTCTCACAAATCCTGGCTGTTCTTTCCCAATCAAGAGGAGGAACGAAAACGTCTGCGGTCGAAGCTGGCACGAAGAATCCGGCTCATCAATAGCGAGCAGAGGACGAGAGATGCCGCGGTTAGGGAGCGGAGAGCAGCGGAGGAACGCAAGCTTAGAGAGGCTTTTACGCGCCGGCAAGAGGCAGCTCGCCGCTACCGTGAAATGTCATTTGAAAACAAGGAGCTTGATTTACGGAAGCGTCTGGGTATCATCGGTCGCTGGCCCTATTACCTGCAGAAGGCAAGTTTAGACGGTAACGCAATTCAGGAAAAGCCGATGATTTGGCAAGCAGCGCTATTTGCGCGGTTTGTATTCAAGAAAGCCAACCTCAGCTATGACCTGGATTACAAATTAGTTCTAAGCTGGGTGCTGGAGAGGTTTGATACGGGTAGCAATTCAATAGATTCGGTAAGCGTCGAGGTCAAGCGCTACCTGGCCTACCTGTGCGCATGTGGGTTCCTCCGAAAGCTTCCAGTTTACCGGCACAAAGGTCAATGTTATGTCGTTGTTCATGGCGAGCTTGTACCTCCGAAACGAGTCGAAGAGTCAAAAAAGCCGCCTCTGCAGGCGCCGGTGCCCGCTGAGATGGTCAAGCCTGTGCGTGGGCAGCATGAGCACTGGATATGGCGCGCTAGTTGGCCTATGTGGAACGACATTTGCGAAAAGGCCGGAGAGCTCATCGCAGCTTCCTCCCATGGGGAGCTACTCGAGGCACTCTTACATGAGTTGTCGCCTTTCAGGCGTCCGGACGAACCGCTTGAATGCGCGGCCATTATGAAAATACATGGCGTTTCTCAAGCCGAGGTGATGTCGTTCCTCGAGTCGTTAGGTTTAGTCTTGAAGAGCAGTCTCCCAGGTCGCGACCGGCCCACGAATAGATAGCGTCCGAAGCCTTAGTGCTTTATTGGACTGTTCAAAGTGGGCAAGTTTCTGGGCGTTTTCGATGCCATATCCTTCGGTCTCCGTATGCGTGCCATTAAAATGGTGTCTCCTGCGGCAAGCTTCGCTAACTCTGCTAGAAACCAGAGTTCTTGGCGTTTTGCGGGAAACCGTTCAGCCTGCCGACGAGACCCCAACACTGCGCGAACGTTTGACGCAGTACAAAAACCAGTAGTCAATTTTTTGATGCTTCCCCTGCGCGCGACGTCCTTATGCTGACAGCAGACAGGCGCGGCGGCGGTGAAGGGCGCCAATCCTTGACGTGCCGCTTGCTTTTTTTAAAGGCTGGCCAGTACGCTGCTTCGAACTACCGGCCCAGTCGCTAGGGCGCGTGGAGAGCTGAAGATAAATCCCATTTCTACACATGAATAGTCCATCTTCGGGCTGACGTACCCACCAAACTTCATGATTGAAACAAGATGATTACTATCTTCGATATTACGCTGAACCACTTGAAAACTTCAACGTTTTACCCGCTTACCCGTGAAAGTGTCGTTGAACTTGCTCGGTCCTTCACTCGAGATGTCGCCCAAGAAGTACGCATTGCAGTCACTGCCGACGAAGACGATGAGGAATTGGGCATAGCTGTGGTGCTCGCAACTGTCGAGCTAAGCTGCACGAAAGACGCGGAGTGGGTCGTGCAGTATATTTCGCACCCAGCGCAGAGCTCCCAGCTCACGGAATCGGTGACTCCAGTGGCAATGGACTTCGAGTCGTATGTTCGTCGAAATTCGGGCAGATGCCTGGTGAGGACAATCGAACCGGTAAGCGCAGAGCAGCTCGAAAAGGAAGGCTTGGGTCCGCTAGCAGTGCTCGACTTGCGCCCGGAAAATACAGCGCCACTTGTTCCTTTGAAAGCGGACGTAACTTTGCTGAAAGTGCCAAGTGGCGCTACACACAGCACTTAACGTTTGTGCTGGTCGGGCCAGTAGAGATGGTCGAGAGAATCAATGATGAGCTCGAATTTCGCGGCCTGAAGCGTTGGCAAACCGTATGCCCACCACTGGACAACCTTACCTGAGGCTGCTAGCCCGTCTAATTCCTTCAAGATTGCTAGATGGCTTGTTGGCGCGCCAGCTACTGGGGCCTGTCGGACTACTACTTCGAATGGAACTAAGGAGTCCTTCGTCTTAACTTCGGTAGGCCATTTTTCATTGTCTAGGATAATGAAGTGCCCATTCTCGGCCCGAACGACACCTCTGCCATTGTAGACACGCTCTGTGCCTGCTGGGCGTAAGTGTTTGCCTTGGAACGCTTTGCCGTAGGTAAATTTCTGCTTGTAGAGCGACAGAGGGTGAGCATTGACAACTTCGCTGTACTTGGCGTTGTACTCGGGCGTGCCGCTTTTCAGGTTAGCCTTCAGGGCTGTGTCACGGGCATCGTTGCGCAGACGAATGTATGCGTCTACGATTTGCCCCAACAGCGACGTAGTAAAGCGACTTGCCGTAACTTCATCTGACGTGATGAGCTTTCGCCGACGCGCCACTTCAAAAGCATCTGGCGGTGGTCCCGTGCCATCATCGCCTGGACGGCGAACGAGTTGCGCTTTGCGCCGGTCTATTAGTACCTCAGGCAACTCGATTTCACCAACCACAGTTCGCCTTTGCTTTCCGGGACTGCCGGCGATTGCTATCAACGCGTCACTACCGGCCTCGCCATTGCATCCGTTGATATGCTCAGTGTTGGCCGGTAACTTAAAGTGAGGTGCTTTTACGCAGACTGTTGTGATGCATCTGGCTTCATAGGGGACCTCGCAAAAAGGGCACCTGTAAGGCTCGTGGGAGACAGCGCTATCGACAAAGATATCTTTAAATTCCGATGCGGTTCGCACTTCACCGTTTGCGTTCATACCAAGTGCGCTCATTCTTTTTCCTGTCGCGTTGCATTGACAATAATCTTAGTCTGCTCAGGTTCAGCAGGATGCGTTGTGTCATTCTAACCTAGGTTACGCGTTTAGTTTCCGTGCGACCTGTGTTGGCGGACATGAGGCGGTAGAGCTTTTCGAGAGGCTCATCTTCGCTCTCACCAGGTAGGGCTCCGGTGGCTTGCCCGGGGAAGGCCACTGCTTGGGACACGCTAATGCCTTAAAGCATGCGCTGAGTTGGTGCATCACGACGGTGAGACAGCTGCTGAGTGCGATGAGCCCAAAGACAGCCACCTTAGGCCTGGCGGGATGCCGCTGGCCCATATTCTCAGCTGAAACTAAAGCAGTAGTCGAGGAAGACTTTTACGACCTGTAGTCGCACTGGCAAAAATTTTCGATGCCATCGCTCCGCGTCGATTGCAACCGAGGCGAATGCATGACTGCTTGGCGCCGGAGTAAGAAGTGACGCGCTAACTGTGGCGCCGTCTGCTTGTGGCGCGCCGACATTCCGTCCGTGGCGGCGCTACGTAGGCGGTTTCAATTTCCTCTTGCGGATTAGAGCGGGCGTACCCCTCCGGTTGGTTGGTTAGTCCGTCTTAACCATTCCAATATATTCGTGAAATTGGTCGTTCGATGTGATAAAGTCAATTGGTTCCAAGCAACGATTATGCATATTTTGAGTGTGCCGCTTTGACCATGTTCCTTTGACACATCCTAAACTACGACCAAAGTGAGACCATGCCCACGCAGTTACCGCACGTCAGCTGGCTAAAAAAGAAGGTCAAAAGGCTAGCGAGTCAATCTGGCCAGGAGATAACAGTCTACGAACTAAAATTTGACGGAGCCGATACATCTACGCTTACCGCCTGGGCGCAGCACTTCCGGCAGCACTATTGCCTAGATAGCAAAATCGACAAAATGAGGAAGGGTACCAATCTCTCCCGGGCAGAATACCTGACGCAGCTAGTCTTTCCCGACGCTACACATGATTTCGGTCCCGCGACGCGCTCTGGTGACTTCGCCGAAATCCTAGTTTCTGATTTGTTAGAGGGTCTGTTGAACTACTGGGTGCCCAGGACTCGCTATATTTCAAAGATGGTGCGTAATGAGTCGCCCAAAGGAACCGATGTAATCGGATTCAAGATAGTCTCCGATGACCTCGACGCCCCGTCGAAGAATGACATTTTAATTTCTTTCGAGTCCAAAGCACAGTTCTCGGGCACAAGCGCAAAGCCGCGGCTCCAAAACGCGGTAATCGACTCGAAGAAGGACAAATATCGCATTGCCGAGTCATTGAACGCAATTAAGCAACGGTTGGATGACCAGGGTAAGGAAGATGAGGTTCTCAAAGTTGAGCGCTTTCAGGACCCTCTGGGGCGCCCCTACAAGCTTAAGACTGGCGCAGCCGCGCTTTTTTGTAAAACCGTCTTCGACCCTGATGACGTCGAGTTGACAACTGACGCGAGCGACCACGATAACGCCGCGAACTTATCTCTGGTTGTAATACATGGCGCTCATATGATGAAACTCGTGCACCTCCTGTACGAAAGGGCTGCCAGTGAGGCCTAGTACGAGAGCGCGGTATGCAGCAGCCATCACTTTGTCTAAAGGAAAAATGTTCGAGTACGGTGTGCCTGTCGAGCACCATGTCGCCATGCCTGAAAATCTTGACTTGGAGTTGCAGTTTCCGTTGGCAATTGGGACCATCGGGGACTTCGCCAGGACGATTAATCTCAGCAACGGCGAGGCGTCCGTCGATTCTCAAAGCATTGATGATTTAGTTTTTGCGGCACAAGTGCTTCAAGCATTCGACGAATCGCAAATCGACAAAAAGTACTCGTTTGAGCTTGGGATTTTAGCGGCCGCGGCGTATTTTTTAGCCGATATGCCCGGCCGAGCGCTTGTGCAGGCCCGCAAGCTCGTACAAAGCGGTTTGCCCGAGGATGATGCCTTGGGTAAAGCAGTTTGGATTTCGATAGCTAGTCCATGGCAACGGCATGAGGACGTGCACGTTGCAGACGAACTCGCCAGAAGGGTTCTCAACGCCCTTTACGACCATTTCCAATTTGGGACCACTTCGGGTGCCGTCATTCGCTATTCGCGAGAGTTAGTGACGGCCGCTTACAGTGATGGGACACCTCATGAGCTACTTTTTTCTGATGTGTTGAGCGCTATTTCGGTCACGAGGGTAGCACATTCGGCTTGGAAGCTTCTTCCTAACTACTCGGGGATTTCTCCGGAGGCTTGGGAATCGTACCTGAAGCGCGATGGCGCAATCAGAGACCTATGGCCGTCCCAACGTGTGTTAGGCGAAGCCGGACTGTACAGCGGGCAGTCGGGGATAATCCAAATGCCGACGAGCGCCGGTAAGACGCGGGCGATTGAAATTGTTATTCGTTCGGCTTTCATGTCGGGGCGAACCAATTTTGCGATTATCGTCGCGCCGTTTAGGGCCCTATGCCAGGAAATTTCAGCCGACCTGGAGAAGGTTTTTCAAGGCGATGCGTATCTGATAAATCAGCTTTCCGATAGCCTGCAGACCGATTACATAGCACAAGTGTTTGGGGAGTCCGAAGATGTGCGGCCGGTACCTCGAGTGATAGTTATGACGCCCGAAAAGCTCTTGTACGCGCTGCGTCAGCAACCCGAACTCGCTGAAGATGTGGGCTTGGTAATCTTCGATGAGGGACATCAATTCGATACAGGACCTCGTGGTATCACGTACGAGCTTTTGCTGACCTCTCTTAAAAAAGTCTTATCTCAGCACGTACAAACCCTCTTAATTTCAGCTGTGATTGAGAACGCTCCAGCTATGGCCGATTGGCTATTTAGCGAAAATGGACTCGTTGTCTCCGACCAGCGACTGCAGAGCAGGCGGCTTGTCGCTTTCGCGAGCTTCCCGCCGGGGCGAGGCGGCCAGCTTGTTTTCAATGTCGCAGGGGAAGGCGAACAGGATTTCTTCGTCCCGCGAGTCATCAGTCGACAGGAGCTAACAATCAAGAAATCTGAATCGGCCCAGCGTTTTTTTCCGACGGGCAAGAGCACGTCAATAGCGCTCTATCTGGCCCTTAAACAGTTAGTGAACGGCGCAGCGGCAATTTATTGCAGTACCAAGCTCTCGGCGGCCAAAGTCGTACGAGATGCAGTCGAAGAGATTTTTTCGCGAGACGTGGCGCTGGCGGCAGCTAGTGTGCACTCAGACAAGGACGAAATTGCTCGGTTTGTTCGTCTCTACAGTGACAATTTTGGCGCTAAATCGTATCTCACGCTCGGGGCAGCCCTCGGCATTTTTGCGCACCATGCCAACACGCCCCACGGCATACGCCTGGCAATCGAATATGCGATGAGGAACGGCTGGATTCGCTTAGTGGTTTGCACATCCACGCTCGCCCAAGGAGTAAATCTCCCCATTCGATATTTGTTCATTACAAATGCTTCGCAGGGCGCTGACGCAATTAAGCCCCGTGACTTCCGAAACCTCATGGGGCGTGTGGGCAGGGCCGGCATGCACACTGAAGGCACCGTGATATTCACTGACCCGAAACTGTACGACGATAGGAGAGTTGGGCGGGGAAGATATGCTTGGGCCGATACATTGAAGCTGTTGGTTCCTAGTAGTGGTGCGCCCACCGGCAGTTCGCTGCTTGAACTCGTGGCCCCTCTGGAAAATGATTACAGAACGGAGAGCTATCAGTCGCTCAGCGCTGGCGCAGTGACCGACATTCTCTCCAGCAGAGGCGAGAAGGGACTCGTTGAACTAATCCAGTTCGTAGAGGCAAACCCGGAGCAAGGCTTTGGCGCCAACGAAATGCGAAAACAGCTCCGGAACAAATTCCTCGCGGTAACCGCTATCGAGAGCTTTCTCATGGAAACTCAGGGAAGCTCCACGAGTAAGGATTTCGTAAGCGAGGCAGAGGCGCTAGCGGAGGAAACCCTCGCATATTTCTTAGCCACAGACGACGCCAAGCTACAGTTGCGAGAGGTTTTTGCAAATATCGCTTTGCGAATCGGCGTAGCGGTACCCGACAAGGAACTGCAATTTAGGTACGGCAAAACACTCCTTGGCGTCGACCAGGCGCTGAAAATTGATGATTGGGTGAAGGAGAACCTGTTTGACCTAATTTTCATGACCTCTGAAGACCAGCTTTTCGCTGTTTTAACGCCGCTATTGTTTTCCTTGACTTCGAATAGCCTTGTTAGAGGTACTGAACCGCACGGCGCCATTTCCGAGTTGATTGAAGGCTGGTTAAACGGTGACACGTACAAGACTCTCCTAGAGAACATCACCGCCACCAAGGCCACCTATCCTTACGGCAAGCAAAGACGCAAATTCAATATTGATATCATTGTGGGACTTTGTGAAAGTGTCTTGTCTTACGAATTTCCACTTTATCTCGCCGCAGTATCGGAGTCGTTGATGAGTTTGGCACCGTTTGAGGAAGGAGAAAAGCTTGCAAAACCGGTCCAGGAGCTACAGAAAAGACTCAAGTACGGCCTACCTGACCGAAAGTCTGTTTTGCTCTTCGAGCTAGGGTTCGCGGAACGAGTTGTGGCGCAGGCCGCTGGGGAAGCCATCTGGGATATTTGCACTACAATCGACGAGGTCAAGCGTTTGCTTCCTCTCTTTTTTGACGAGATTAACGAAATCTTGCAAAACTATCCCACATTCTTTGCAGATGTCTTCGCCAACATCGTGGACAAGGATTCCCGCACCAATGCGTGAGTACACGCATCGAACCAGCTTGCTGGAAAACATAGGAGGTAATTTATGTCAATTTCTAACAACCGGATTCTAAGCGGGGGTGTCCCCACCACAAAAGAGGCGGTCCAAATCCTTCAAAAAAGGGTTGCTAATGCGACATTGAGTTCTGCTTCGGTTAGAGTGTCCCTTGGTGGTGGCCAGCACACTGTTCGAACGGGAGAGCTAAAAGTGACCTCGTCGAGCGCGAACGGTCAGCGCCAGAAATCCAAGTAACGTCTCTCACAGTACCGCTGTTTGCTGTTTGACTTCTTAGCAGTGGTTGCATTGGCAGGGGCCGCGTCACGACCGCGCCTGCCAGCGTTGCCTCCTCAAACTGGGCAGGAATAAAGCTACTTCGGTGGCCTTTTTTGTTTGCCCGGCGCATCTTGCACAGCACTCCCATACCGATTCATCAGCGGCTTCGACTTTAACGCCTACACCCGCGGCGCCAGCAAAGAAGGAAGTCTCCGAGCAGTACGTCATCAAGCGCCGCCCAGCCAAAAAAGTGAAGCTGCGCTGGCGCAGCTCCGGCGGCCCGCGGAGCAGCCAAGGCTGGATTCCCTGCAAGAGCCGCTCGCTTACCTACAAATCAGGTCGAGTCAGATTTCAGGGCCTCAAGTTGTTCCTATGGGATAGCTACGGCCTAGCAGACTACGAGCTCGGTGCTGGCAGCTTCAGCGAAGAACCCCGCAGCCGCTGATAACTTAACATCTGCGTCAAGGTCAAGAAGACTGCGCCGATTCGTGTGGTGGTCGCGTCGGCCGCGCTCGGCATCGACCAGGGGCTCAAGAGTTTCGTCTCCGCCTCCGATGGCACATCTATCGAGGCACAGCGCTTCTTCCGCGACCTCGAACCGACGATTGCGGCGTCGCAGCCTGCCCCTAAGAGAGCTCGTACGCGTGCCCTGCACGCCAAGGTCGCGGCCCGCCGCAAGGACTTCCTGAATAAACTGTCGACCGCGCAAGGTGGGACGGCCCTCTGCCGTTTTCGTCGACGACGTGAGCGTTGCCGGCGTTGCCAAGACCTCGATGTCCAAGTCGGTGCTCGACGCCGGCTGAAGCACCTACCGAACCATGCTCAGATACAAGTGCGATGACGCAGGCGTATGGTTTAAAGAAGTCAACAAAAGCTACTCCACCCAAACCTGTCACATGTGCCAGACCCGGTCCGGCCCGAAGGGCCTGGCCGGACTGTCGGTACGCACGTGGACATGAGCCGGCTGCGGCGCTGCGTACGACCGAGACCGCAACGCTAGCCAGAACATCTTGCACACGGGTCTGGACTGCCTGGAGAGTGAGTTTGCTGCGGCGGCGGGCAAGGCAGAGATGCCAAGTGCTGTGGTGAATAATACTTTCGGGGCGGCTTGTCGCCCCGGGCCGCGGCCGGTCATGGTCGTTTAGCAGTAGGAATCCCCGTCGTTTAGGACGGGGAGGATGTCAACATTGAAAAGCGTGACCTAATCCGCGGTTAGCGAAGCTACTCGCCAACCTGGGTGGTGAACTCGAGTATTTGGGCAGATTGTTGGCGGAGATGCCCGAGCAAGGACCATTGCTGGCGGCACGACAAGTCGACCTGTCCGGCTCACGTACAGCCGCCACATTGACGCTCAACCAGTTTGACCCGAACCTCGATACGGGCGCAATCGCTGCCACGAACTACTGGGCCCGCGCCTACGGTCGACCTGACGCCAAAGCAGCTGCTCGCCGATACCTTGCGAGGCTTTCGTCAAACGCGCTCTAGACCATCCGCGCATACCAACGCCGGTCAGCCTGCCTCATTTATTTTGAGACTGCGGTCGCTCGTAGCTATGACGTGTGCATTCCATAAGCGTCTCGCTTAGGTCGAATAGCACAGGCGGTACTGTTTGTCCCTGCCGAAGCATGTTTTCAAAATAAGCCTTTGCGCCGGCACCTCGGGCAGTGGGGTCGCCGACTAGATAGCTGTCCAAGCTAATCCAAGACAGATAGGTCTGCTCTTCAATCGTACTTGCCTCCCGCGATGCCTTGGAGTTTTTGGAGTAACCCCACAGCGTTCCCAACACCGCCAGCGCATACAGGCCCAGCGCGGCATCACCCTGGTTCCCCTGGCCGGCAGCGACCAGCACGGATGCGAGAATTGCAGGTGCCGCGAGCAACAGCCCCGTAAAGCCTAAGATGTACAGGATGGCCCTCGCTATGCCGATGATGGCGCTCTCTGACTTCAATGGCGGCAACCTGGTCAAAAGATTTGCGATTTGATGCTTTCTGACCGCAAATATAGCGGTTCTCAAGAATGCCGCGTCGCGGCCATATGGGCTATACAGCATCGTGGCTGCCGCAGTCATCACGTCATCCTTAAGGACCTCGGCGCCGATTGGGGCTTCCGGTTCATGGCGGCCCGGTAGCTTTGCCTCGACGGCAAGCACGAGAACGCCGAGGTTGTACTCAAAGTCGCCAAGGTCATCACCAAACGAGGACGAAGTCTCTGTTTTATGCACGCCATCGTCGCGGTAGCATTCGGTTTGGGCGAGCCGCGCACGGGTGGCATCGCTTAGCCGGCGCCAGGACTTGGATATTTGCTTGATACCGGCCGCCGAAACTGCGTCATATACATCGGCGCCGTTCTGGTCATGTTCGCTCATTTGAGGTCCTCATGTTTTGTAGGGGCTTTGCTGGAAGTACAGCCGCCTTACCGCTCGATTCGTACTATCTTCGGGACTGCGACTGCCAGGCTTTCACAAGAGCCAGCACGTATGAGGCATTGAAACTGACGTCTTGGTAATCCGACATTTGAAAAGAACGCGTTTTATCGAACCGGGCGAGTAATGCGTCGATATTGGTCTTGTTTTCGCGCCTCACGCCACCGGAGGACACCGGGGTAATCTCCAAAATGTTGTCGACAACTTCAACGCGAAACTGCGTTTTACGCACCATCGTCGTCAAGGGTTCGCCTTGCACACTGTTGCAGAACATGAGCAAGGCATCAGCCGTAGGTACGGCCACGCTATCGCCAGGTGAGGCTGGCATGATTGCCGCAAGCGGGAGTGTCGCAGCCGCCGATTCACTAGGGTCCGCTGCGGCGGGTTTAGGTGTCAAGTCGGACAGGTTCCCGCCACGCAAGGGACTACTGGCAGTGCCTCTTCCGTTCCACGGAGGTAGCAGGGCGTTGATGAGGCTATCTTCCAGACCCGCGCATAAGTTCACACTGAACTCCCCATGTTGCTGGCTTGGTAGGGCGTGCAACGCATAGATGTCAACCGTCGAACCAATGCTGAGAGCGTTCAGGATATTTCGATTATTTTTGATGTTGGTTGAGCCACCTCGTTCCGCGGAACTGGCGGGCGACCGGTATCCTTGCATGCGTTTCAGCAGGCTCTGGGTCGTCTTCCCAACATAGGTAAGTGCTCCGTCGACCACAAATGCATATAGGACGTTCTGCTCATGCATTACGGCAGGCTCAAGCGTCAGCCTAAGTACATTGTTGACGGTCGACCATTTACCTACAGGCTTGAAGCCAATTGCGAGTAACCTATTGAGACTTTCTGCCATTACGCTTGCCTCTCGTTTTCTGTGCGCAGCTTTCGTGTTGCGACCAGAAATCATGTTACCAGAGAGGCAAGCTGGTTAGTATCGTCAAATGCTCCGGATGAGAAACCCTGATGGCAGCGAAGATGCCCCCGCCAAGGCTCCCTGCTAGTTGAAGCTTAGACGCTGCCGGCCGTGCGCTTCTCCGCTCGTTTCACTGATGCTTGAAACTTCTTCCAAGCCTCCTTTAGCCCCTCCATGGCGGCACTGGATGCAAAGTGCTCGAGGTAGTCCTGCACTTCCGCATACGTCGTAGCGCCGACCGGGAATTTTTTGTCGCTTATCACGTCGCTCGCGATGTCACCAACGATAGTATCCTTGCCCTTTTGTTGTTCGAGCCAGCGATGGAATGGACCCCGCGCGGCTTCTGCAGCTGCCGCGGCGGCGCGTGCCGGCTGTTCCAGCATATTGACCGCGTCCTTGGGACGCTGAGGCATCGTCTCCGAACTAGGGCGGCGCTCCCAGCGATTCAGCGAATCGAGAGCGCGCTGGAGCGACTCATCCCAAGTGTGCTGCGAGCGGAAGTGGCCCGCTTCCGTGAAGAGGTCACATTGAGCGCAGTAGAATTTTGTGGTGTCGTCCTCGGCTTGGTCACCGTGAAGGTGGCGGCGCCGTGACCGCGACAGCTTCGTGGCCGCCGCCGGAGGTGCTGGCACCGGTGGCACAGGGGGTGCTGCAGTCGAGCGTTTACTGTACTTCGCCAGTAGCGACCAATTTTTGAAGCCGTTCTCAAGTGCGAGGTGGTCCAATGCGTCGGCGTGCGTAAAAGTGGAAGTGCGAGTCAGCTTTTTGGCTGCACGCTTGAGTTGTTCGATTTGAGCAGATGTGATTTGCGCAGGTGTACGAGTAGACATGGTTGACGGTTCCGGCGGCCACTTCGAGTCGATGCGCCCACACATCGAGTCGCGGTGACCTGGAAAGGTCGAACCAAGACTCATTTTGGAATTCGCTGCCGCGAGCGGCTGCGCCTTGTGGGCGGGCGAGCCGGCGACGCGGCTGCTTTCGTCAGTATAGCGACATAAGCGGTACCGGGGGAAGTCTTTTGAATAAGGCGAATTTCGGCCCACCTGTCCCCGAGTAGTGGCCAGCGCCTGATGCGCTTTCCACGCGCGAGTCCGAGTCAGCTTTGGTCTTATCGTCATCGCGGTGGCTTCCGTTTCGCGCCAACTTGTTTTCCTCGACCAGGAGCCGCGCCAGCGCCCTCAAACAGCAGCTCGTTCTCTCGATGTCTGCCCTGCGAATAGCCACACCACCACAGCGACCGCCCAACGCTCATCACCACGCGGAACAGGTGTGCGACCTTCCTCCCTGTCGATAATCGACGCCCGTCCTCGCGCCAGGCCTGCTCGGCCGCGTAGTCCTTTCGATACTTGTTGCTGGCCGAAAGGTAGACGCCTTCGGCGGTGCGCCGCACCCGCCAGTTGAAGTTCTCTGCCTGGTTGTTGTTGGTGCCATCGGGCTTGCTGAACTCCTACAAATGGTTGACGGTGCGGTGGTCGGCGAACAGCCGTTCGAACGACGCATACGACGGGTCCTCGTCTCTCATGACGACCGACTCAGTTGATGCGAATCGCTTGGCCAGCGCCGTGACCGTCTTCGCGCACTCCGTGATGGCAATCCCGATGCGGCTCGCAGACCTTTGCTGAACAACTGCGGCCTTAACAGGGGAGAGCGCTCTGGTCCACATGGGCGTGCCGGCTACGCGTGCTCGCGTCCTTGTGAATTCCGTCCTTGTGGTAAAAATTTGTCTGCTCAGGTTCATCAAGCAAATTCATCAGATAGAAATACGACATCCTCGCTGGACACAGCTCAGCGTATGGCTGATGAACTGTCGGACCGCCCCCCGCTTCTTGAACGCAAATATAAAAGGTGGGTCCTACACCGTTTTTGAAGCTCTGCTAAGTATGGGTCCAGAAGCAAGTTCCCGACCCATCCTGGTTGCGACCACCACAGGGTCCCACATCGCTTAAAGAAAAGAAGTTCAATGATTTCCTGGCACTACACTACAGGCGACAAATACAAGCTAATCAAACAATCCGGTTCGCTCTTGCCAGCCGGCATTGGAGTAAGTGGGCCCGAACGTCCAATTCTTTGGTTCTCTACCCATCCAAGGTTTGAACCCACGGCGATGAAGCCATTGTGCAACGAGCGAGGCTTTGTTCGCATGCTTACGCTGGACGAGCTGGACGAGCTGAACGAAATGGCGGGGGGCTTGGTCCGCTTCGGCTGCCCGGTTAGCCAACTCAAGTTCGGGGAGAACTTGCGGAAGGAAGCAAAGATGAATTCAAGTGTCTGGCGCGGCCTCGCAAAGTCTGCTGCAAAAGTAAATGCGACTCAGAGTGATTGGTGGGGGCACGTCGGCTCGATGACACTCGATGACGTCATAGTTGAACTGATGAGTAATCGCATGACTTGGCGACCAGAGGATGCTAGATTTTGGCCAGCATTTTCCGCAATGCGGAAGGTCTCGTGCCTTACCAGAGACCCCCATGCGGATTCCTATCCCCAACGCCATCGACCTCCGACCACGGCGCCTTCACAAGTGGGTCAAGCCAGTCGGCCATCAATGCCATCAACTCAAGGTTATCAGTATGTTTCCGGGGAGGCGCCCGGGTTCTTCACCGGGGCCAAGTCGCAGTTGCCACGCGAACGGAAACGAACGTCCCGTTGCACTGATACTGCCCGCATTTCCCACCGGCCGACCGACAGCGCCCCTGTCGTCATACCCATGTAGCTCCGCGAACATACGCGAGGGAGCGTGTCCGGGGAATTGGTGCCCGGCGGGGCTTTCTTTTTTTCGGCTTCAGCTTGCGCCAGGAGAGCGAGTTTTCTCGATGGTGAGGTTGGAGGCAGAGGACATGCGAAGAACTCTTGTTTATTATTGTTGATTCTACGTGTAGGTACGCCGCTCAAAATTCTGTTCAGATATTGCGCCACTATGCAAAAAATAGGCTTTGGACGAGGCGAGTACGCGATGCGCTTTTACACCCCCTTCCGACCTCAAATCTAAGAAAACCCGTGCGCTTCTTTTCCCCCTAGATGCGCTTCTACACCCCCAATAAGTGCGCCTTTTCACCCCTCCTAAACGCTAGGAGCCTTTGTCGCATAAGCGTTCCCAGAGCGGTAATCCTTGTAATCCTCCTTAATCCCGGCGGCGCGGCGTGAGCGGGCAGGGCCATCGACGCTACTCCCAGACCAGGCGCCGGCGATTAGGCTCCGCCTCCCCCGAAGGGTTCCCCTCCGCCACTGAGCGGCACCGGCAAAAGCAGCCCTTGCGAAGTAAGCGTGGTCTGTGTAAAAGCAGTGGTGCCGGCGTGAGCCGCAGAACCGTGGCCTTTTTAGGAAGGGCGTGCGAGGAACCAGTTGCTGCGCCTGACATACCTGGCATACCTGGTTCTACAGGCCGTTAGCCAAGCATGGCATTTGCGCGTTTCGGCACAGGAACGACCTAACGCCACACGGTAGGTCTGCAAACCGGTGGAGAGCTGCCTGCGGGTCTCGATGTTCATGTACGCGTAATGTCGGTTTGGGAAATGGTTCGTCACGTTGTCGTGCAGGGTGGGGCTCCACCGTTCGCCGTCCCATATGAAGCCGGAAAGTATAGGGAATCCTCGTCCCTCCGTCTGAGTTACATCAGTGTCTGAAGGCAATTTGACCTGGGATAAAGGGGCTTGCAATTGATTTTTCCCAATACATTCCTGACATATCATGCCCAAGTCAGAATGTCGATAGTGCATTTCTGATACTATTGTGAGTGATAATAATTTTGGGCAATACGCATGACAAATCTCAACGTCGTAGACGACCTAAATCTACTGATTGAGGCGCGGCAGGGGGCCCGCCTCCTAGGACTTTCATTCCCGCGCGACGATGGACCGGAGCTGAGCGACGACTCGACAGGTGCGCCGGTGATTGGAGGCGGCGCCGAGATTGAGCTGCGTTGCGGCAATGCAGCCCTCATCATGAGCGCTGACGGGCGCATCCAACTGCGCGACACCTATATCACCAGTTACACAAGCGAAACTGAGCTTATTTTGGGCGGTTCGGTCAATTTCCAAAGAACTTTGCTGACGATGTCGGGGTCAAGCCACTAATGAAAATCGTCATCGACTCCAAATACGTAACGGCGGACATTGCTATCGCATTGGATGTGGCGGGCCGCGAGCACTTGGTGATTGCCGCCAAGAGTACATGGTCCATTCCGCTGCCTGGCCAACGGCCGCGCCCGCTTCCACCGCAGCCGCTTGTCCAATCCGACGTGTATGCCGGTGAGCCTGGCGAAAGTGCAATGCTCTACGGCGCCGATTTTGCGCGCTTTAAACCCCGCTGCGACGTTCTGTTCAACGCTAGCGCACATGCACCCGAGGGACTTCCAGTGACCGAAATGCTAGTCGCGTGGCAAGTAGGCCCGCTGCGCAAGGGGCTGCGCGTGATTGGGCCTCGGACCTGGCGTAACACTTTGGGTTTGATGACGCTGTCTAAGCCGGCGCTGTTCACCAGCCAACCGCTCCACTACGGTTTCGCTTTTGGCGGCACGCGGCAGTACGAGAAAAATCCGGGTGAAATTTTGTACGAAACGTTTTTGGAAAATCCTGCCGGGGTCGGCTGGGCAGGACCGCGCACACGTTCGCAGCTGCATGACGAACCCGCCCCTAGTTTAGAGGCAATGGATGACGCTATCCGAAGCCCGAAAGGGGCTCATATTGCTGCCGCCTTTTCTGCCATCGGCCGTCATTGGGCGCCTCGCAAGGACTATGCGGGAACCTATGACGATGCTTGGAGAAAGAACGTGTTTCCGCTCCTGCCGGCCGACTATGACGAACGCCATAATCAATGCGCTCCCGACGGTCAGCAAATGGATTATCCGCAAGGGGGTGAGCAGGTTGTGTTGCGCAATATGATGCGTGGCCGTCCTGACGTGCGATTCGCACTACCGCAGCTCAACCAGCAAACGGTACGCATGCTGCGTACCGACTACAGCAATGAAATTCTTAGCCCGGTGGCTGACACCCTATATTTTGAACCGGACGAAAATCGCTTCTCAGTTGTCTGGCGCGTGAGCGTGCCCATCCGGCGGCGGTTGCAAGAGTTCGATACCTTGGCGATTGGACCGGTAAATGCAGCTTGGTGGAACGACAAATCCTTGGGGCGCGATGTGTCGGGCTGTGCTGGGTGCGGCGATGAGAATGCTGAAGACGAGGTGTCGTTATGAAACTCTGGCCACTATCCTCGACTGGCCGCGGCAAAGAAGGCCTTCGAGGCTGGATGCCGCTTCGGGTTGTGTCTCGTGCCATGTGTTGCTCAGTTGGGTTCACAGCTCTTGCGGCTAGTGCTGCCATTAACGCGCGGCTCAACCACTTCCGGGAGACACAATTCGTCTCCCGCGGCAGTGCGCGAATAATAGGCGGGGCCCTGTTTGAAGTCGATATGTGGGGCGCAGAACGGCTCAGCTACATGCTGCAATCGGTAGTTGACGAAGCACTGATAGAGCACATTTCTGTCGACACAGCGCAGATTGCGATTCTTGCTATAGGCGCAGAACCGCAACGACCCGGCAGGCCGAGCAGCTGCTTGGCCGATGCCTTAGCCGCCATACTTGACGATGCGCGGCAACACGGAAAGGAATTTCACGCACTTACCCAGTTTTGCGACTACGGAAAAGCAGGTATTGGAAAGGCATTGGCACAAGCGTCTCAACTATTGGCCAGCAAAGACGGACCGGAATATGTGTTATTGGCGGCCGTCGACTCGTTGTTGGATGCCGGCGCCGTAGAGAGCTTTCTTGCCGAGGAACGGATTGCTACCGACGCAAACGCTGACGGCTTCATCCCGGCCGAAGGGGCAGGAGCAGTCTTGCTCACCAGGTCGACTGCGGCCACCCCGGCGCTATGGATTGAAGGCGTTGCCACCGCACAAGAAGCCTGGAGGCTCGATTCGGACACCCCTTTACGTGCTGAAGGATTGACCGCAGCAATACGGGGTGCAGGACAAGCTGCAAACTGCGAGATTGCTTCGCTCGATTTTCACGCTAGTGGTATGACCGGAGAAAGCTGGTATGCCAAAGAGGTCGGCTTGGCGCTCGCACGCTGTATGGAACGCAAGAAGCCCGAGTTCCCCCACCTTATGGTCGCGCGCAGTGTCGGCGAAACCGGTGCGGCTAGCCCTCTGCTAACGTTAGCCTGGCTGGCTGGCCTGATGGCGCACCCAACCAATCCGGGGAGCGCGGGGCTGTTGCATTTTGCCGGCGATAATGGTCAGCGCACTGCATTGATTGTGCGCTACAGCTCGCACTCGCAGGTCACCGGATAGACAGGAAAATCCATGCAAACACATGTTTACGCAAACAATCAGGAAATCGCGTGCAAGGCGGCGGGCAACGACGGAGTATCTCCTCAAGCTTTCCCTGACCCTTGCTGGAGTCCACCGGGCCCCGGCGCAGGGCCTATTGTCATACCTTATCCGAATACCTGTTTTGCCGACAGCATTAGCAACGGTACCAGCACCGTATTTATTAGTGGTAAAGAAGTCGCCATTGAAGACCAATCTTTCTTTGCGACCAGTACGGGCAACGAAGCCGCGACCAACGCGTTTGGCAAAGGCGTAGCGACCGGCATTATCACGGGCAAGGCGTACTTCGCGCAGTGGTCGTTTGATGTCGTCTTTGAAGGCTTCGGCGTACCCCGACACAACGACATGGTCAGCCACAATCACGGCTCGGTTCCAGGGAATACGCCGCTGTTCCCGTACATTGCTCGCAGCATATTTCCGTCGCCATGCAATAAGGAGGAAGCAAGAATAATCCGGGAATGCGGACCTGAAAAAGATGAGTCTAAAGCTAAAAAGGAAAGAAACGCCAAAAGCAAGCTCCACAAACTGCTGAAATCAAAGCGCAGCACGACGAAAGGCGGTGGACAACGCGTTAACGACTGGCATTGGACTGATGACCATTGCGACGGACTTACAGTGCCACTCGCCAGCGCGGAAACGGCCAAGAAGTATGCGGAGGATATGAATGAAGTCTTTAAGACCCTGCCAGATGAATTAGCTGTGCTTGACGCAGTCAAATCCGAACTCCAGTCGATGGTTACCAACGCTGCGGGAAAAGCTGCCGGTAAGTTAGCGTTGAAAGCCGGTATAAAACAAGCCGCCGGTAGCTCTGTCCCAGTCGCCGGCAACATTGCCATGGCAATTTGGTCACTATACGACGCGGTAGTGGCGATAGGTGATGTTAAGGAGATTAAGCGCGTTGCCACAAAGGCATTACAGGAACTGGATATTTTAAAAACGACGTTGAAAGAACTGCAGACGCATGCAAAAACCTTGGATAAGTTGGACCCAAAAGTCGCGCACAGGATAGCCGTCGACGCCCAAGAAGTGCTGGCAACATTGAATGACTGTACTCGCGCCAGGAAATGCAATTTGGTCCCCCATACTCGGTCCAACGGAGAACCTCTATTGCCGAATAGCATGGAGCACGCAAATAAAGGGGGCTGCTGCCCGGGCCAGACAGGTCATCATTTGGTGCCTAAGGAGTCCCTCGACGGAAAGTGTAAGGGGTACACTCATGGCTTGGCACCAACGGTTTGCGTAGAAGGGACAAGCCAGTTCTTCGGTAGTCATCAGCGCGTTCATAGGGCGCTCGCGAAGGAACATTTTAACCTGGCGAGAGCACGCAAAGTCGCCTCTGATGGCAGTATGACCTTAGATGATGCTCTAGCTGCCGCAGCACAATCTCACAGTGAGGCATTCCCTCTTTCGAACTGCGACAAAGATTGCATACGGGCACAGTTAGACGCTTATTATAAAGAAACCTGCGGCTCTATTCGGACAAAAATGGTTGATTCCAGCGCTAAACAGACGCTGCCGCCTGAGGACGATGGTCCAGTTGATTAATTAAAAGGAACCCTTTATGGACGTGTTCTTAGAGAAGAAGCGGTGGATTGAAGCTTTTTCTGAGTTTGAGATTGTGGACGTTGCGATTCAAGAACGAAATAAGATTCAGCTTTGCGCTAGAAAGCGAATGACATATGAAGAAGCCTCTCACCTATTGGACCCGGATATACCGACTCGGCTGATAACTCTGTTTACGGACCGACCCGCAGGCGACAATTGTGGATTCACGAAATTGTCCGGAATGGGATATCCGGTTGTTGGCGTCTCTAGGAACCCGTTTCCACGTCCAAGTGGTTTAGTTGCGGCGTTCAATAAGGACGGGGATGTATGGCCACGCGGAGGCGGGAGTGGGCCGATGGAGCATATCGCTCCAGGCAAATGGCCGGGGACCCAGCGGCTTAAATGTATAAATGGGTACACCTATTCGGTAGGCGCCGCGCGCACTATATATAAACGAGTTGAGGTTGGAAAATGGACGCCCCTCAACGACGGCTTCCCTGAGGTCGCTCCGTCTAGTGCGCTTGGTTTCAACGACATGGATGCTTTTTCTGAATCGGATATGTACGCAGTGGGCGGACATGGTGATGTCTGGCATTTCAACGGTAGCCGTTGGCAGCAAATGGGTTTTCCGAGCAATGTGCAGCTCGGCACCGTAACCTGCGCGGGTGACGGCAATGTGTATATCTCCGGCGAGGGCGGGAGTCTGTGGGTTGGCGGAAAGTCTACTTGGAAGCCCATATACCAAGGGGGCTCCAGTATTCTGTGGAATGACGTATTGTGGTTCCAGGATAAGCTCTGGTTGGCGTCAGACTATCAATTCCGGCAGCTGAGGGGTAAGACGTTGGAGCCGGTTATGCACGGAAACGAGCAAGTGCACATGAACGGGCATATGGATGTTTATGACGGCCTGCTTGTTATCGCCGGCGCCGAATATGTGCAAAGCTTCGATGGCACTAACTGGCGCAGTCTTATTGAGCCATATCTTGATTAAATTCCCTCTATGACGACGCATAGTAGACCCACCATAATCGGACCACTCGTTCGCCGTCACGTCGAAGATGCGGCCTTCTACTGGGCGCAGCACGATGGTTCGGCCGAGTCGCCACGCTTGGACTTGTCGGGCTTGGCGAGGTTCAGTCAATCGCTCGCCGCACATCTTGAGGGATTGGCAGTTGCAGGGGCGGCTGGCTGGCCGCTATGTCTGGCCGCCTTGGAGCGTTGGAAAAAGCCGGCCGAGGCCTTCGTTGCCGCCCATACTGCTTTTGGTCTGGCTGATGCTAGCCAGGGTGAAGCCCTGCTAGCGCAAATCCGCGCACGCCCCGATGAGCTCTTACGCGGTGTTATCAGCGCCCTCGCTTGGATTCCGCTCACGCGAGCACACTCCGTTATTGAAGAATGGACTGGTGCCAGGAGCGATGCCGTCATGCAGGTAGCGGCGTTGCGCTCGGTCGCCCTGATAGGTGCTGATGCCTTTGACGCCATCGGGCAGCCACTGGACCCACTCCTCAACAGTTCGGACGAACACGTGCGCGCCGCCGCGTGCCGGGTCGCGGCGCTTTTGCCGAGCGAGGATTGGGCCTTCTCCACCTTACACGAGCGGTTGTTGGACCCAGTGCTGACAGTGCGTGCCGAAGCGGCTATCGCCCTTGGCACTAGCCGCTACCTGGGGGCAAGTGCGACCAGCGACAATGGCGTACAGGCGTACGAGGCCTTGAGCGAGTGTGTGACCGCTCAGGCCGCAGTGCTTAACGCTTCCACGGGCTGGTATCGCAAACAAGCGTTGCGAAGGTTGACTCGCTGGGTACAGCATCTGGCCGCGCGTTATCCGGTTGGACAGGATTGCACCGCAGTGCTCGATATGCTGCCGAGCCGTTTGAACTTACGGTTTATTGCGTATCATGGCGATTCGGCTCATCTGCCCTACGTCATCAAGCAGATGAGCATCCAAAGTGAGGCTCTGTATGCCGGATGGGTATGGCAGACTGTCACCGGCGTAGATATATCAACGGCAGGTTTGAGCTTGCCAGAACCGGCTCTGGACATTGAGGCAGAGGCAATCCGCGAAGTGCCAATGGACGCCGACCTTGGCCTTGCCCGTCCTGATGTTGAAGCAATCCGACGGTTCTCCACGGCGAGTTTGGTCGATGGGCAGCGTTATCTACTTGGCCTGGCGTTGACTCCTGCGAATGCGCTGACGGTCTTAAGAACGGCCCCGCAGGCCCAACGCAATATAGCAGCCCAGTATCTGCAGCTTCGTTATCCACACAATAGAGTTTCGGTTCGCGCACCAGTATTGCGACAACTCGCCACCATGAACCAGATACAGACTTTGCTTGATGATGAGGGGTTGCGATGACTAGCCAGCTGGACCCATGGGATGATGCCAGCCTGCTTGCCGAACGGCTTCGCACGGCCCATGCGCTACTTTTTATCCTGGTCGGCGCTGAAAAATGGTGCATAAAATGCCGGGACTTGCGGCCGCAATTTGACAGTCTCGCTAGGGAAGCCAAGCAGGATGAAGTATGGCTTTGGCTCGACCTGGAGGACCATTCCGAATTCATTGGCGACTACTCACCGGAGAGTCTGCCCGTGTTGCTCTCCTACCGTGCCACCGAACTAATCGCATGTGAATTGATAGCAGAGACGCCTCAGTCGCTTGACGAACGAGTTAGTCTAATTCGCAAGGCTTTACACGACCAAAGCTCAGTTCGCGTGGCCTCCAAGGACCCGGGTATTCGGTCGCGCTTGCTCATGGAAAATTGGGCGACCTGATGAGGATTTGTATGCCTCGTCGGGAATAGGGGCCATCGAGATAGTTTCATCAACCGGCGCGGCGGTTGCCGTTCGACGACGAGGTGAGTGAGTCTTGAAAATGAATGTGAACTTGCCGCAGCGGGGTTTAGCGCGGAAAACAAAGCCGCTCTCGAGCGCCCAGCCGGCGCTGTCAATGCGAACAGTCGCCGCCGTGCAGAAGACATTGAAAGCGCCTCTACACTCGCTTCAATTCCTGGCCGCATTGAATGATTGCATCAGCGCGACTACACTTCCTCATCCCGTAACCGCACGCAATGTTGGGCTTTTACCTTCATGGCAACGATGGAGTTCGTGGAAGGAAGGAGCGTCGGATAATTCTTCCGTTGCGGACCGCATTCTTACGAATGCGCGTAACAATTTCGATAAATGCGTTGATGTAATCAAAGAGGGGATGCGAAATGATTCGGTAGGGCTAAAAGGCATCATTGCGGGCCCGTCAGAAGAAGAACTGGATATGTCCGGTGTCTTCGCGGCTGCGCCGCTGATGTTCTGGCGTCGACCACACGCATTGGTTGAACTGACGGCGCCCCTCCAGCAGCTCCTGGACCGTTCTGATTTGGGCGACGATATTCCGGTCGGCTTGCTGCGTCCGCCCGTGCCTGCGTGCTACATCCGGTTTGGCGACGATATGCAGCACGCCGTATTGTTAGCGCAGTCGGAGGATTTTCAACACCTCCGGATGAGGGCGTTTATGTTTTCGAGTCGGTGCGTGAAGAACAGCGGACCGTCGCGCTGGTGGCAATCTGGGAGTGGGCGGTCAGCCGACTTTCTCGGTCAGTACCATCGAAATGATAATTGGAGATGACAAGGAATCCTTGGTCGATGTCATCGAGCGTACTTGTGACGAACATCCAACCTGGGTACGGCTCCATCATCGCGTCCTCGCACAACTGTGCACGAAAGTTTTCCTTTACTGGAACTTGGAGCAGGTGCGCACTGAAAAGCAGCAACCGTTTTCTAACGCCATGCAGCAACTCAAGCGGCTCGGTCCGAAGAAGGCTGCCAAACTGCAGCGTCATGTAGACAGGCTATATGACAGAATCCTGCTAGGACCGCTGTCCCTACCTGGCCATGGTGTCCTTGACGAAGTGTCCCCGCACTGGCGCCGCGGACATGCCGGCTATGCAGCCGCACGGTCCACATCACTCTCTACGTAAGGTATTATTCATCGCGCCGACGCTGGTTCGGAAAGACCGGCTTGAGAGCGCAGCACTAAATTGTGACACCCGACAAAGATATTTGAGCAGGCAGCTAATCCCAAAGTGATAGCGCGCAGTCGGGTAAAAAATGCGAGACGAGGAGCTGGATTTGGCGTTATCAATTGGACGGTTGTCCGCGTTACCTTGCTTCTTTCAGTCGCAAGTATTTTGGCGTGGTGCGCTTGACCCGCGGCTGTCCATCGAAGATAGCGCGCGCTTTCGACACCTTCGAGAGTTTTCGTCTGCTCATGCGTGGGATTTCTGCTCGGACCCTTGTGCAGACCATTCGCCTCCTACGGGCACTGAGTTAACGGTCATCGAGTTGGGTTTGGGTCTTCTGCAACGGGGTGCTTGGACACCCTGCAGCTGGATGGTAGAACAAGAAATCGCGAGTCGAATGGAACGTGCGACGTTAGGCGAGTTCACGTCGTACCCGGCCGCAGCAGGGCGGCTTGGATTTGAACCTAAACAAATTCGCATGGACCTCTTCAAGTTGGCGCTAACCTCTGGCCGACTCGGCAGCGAAGTGGACCAGGATGCCGCTGAGCTTCTGTGGGCGACCGCCGCGCTACAGAGTGGAGAAGTCGGTAGCCCTGCGGAACGGCACTTCTATGACCTCGTTCTCGTACCAACGCTAGGATTTCCACTGCTGGACTACCTGCAGTTTCAGGCGGAGCTCAAGGACCTCGGTGTTGATGGAGCGATTTTCTCGCGACAACGCACCGATTTTTCCCTGGATACTGGGCGCGGACTCAGGCTAGTGATAGAGGTCGATGGCCGCCAACACTATGAACGCGACGCTCAACAACACCTGGACAAAGCAAGAGACTCCGCTCTTAAAAAATGCGGATGGCAAATCTGGCGGGTGCAGGTCACTGAAATGGACGATGTGCCGCGATTGCGCGATAAGCTGTGGCGTATTTTGGGTTCGGTCAAAGGGGGCGAGTGGGGCGTAAATCTGTCGATTGCAGAGCCGAGAGAGCGCGAGGTGATGACTGCCGTTTGGGGCGCAACTGCGGTCGCACGAATTCAGTTCATGTTGCTTATCGCTTTACAGCGAGGAGTTCTCCCGTCTGCGTTACCGTGGACTCTTCACATCGAAGAAGACGATACGGATGTTGCTGAATTGGCAATAGGGGACTTTTTTGACTGGTTTGGTCGATTGCGTGGAATGTACGGGCTCCCCGACCTCCCCGATATTGTGATTGCAGATAGGGGCAGCGAAGACATCAACATATCAATAGCCGTCTCTTGTACCAATCCCTATTTCGAGGGAGCCGCTGAGCACGGTGCCAGAGCGGTTTCAAGACCGGCTAATAAATATGTAGACGAGCCAAGCCTTAAGTTTACAAATAGGGAATATCTATCCCAGTCTCCGGAAAGGGAAGTACTTCAGTTGTTCGCCCAAGATTTCTTTCGAAAAAGCGAGCTTCGTGAAGGCCAGTATGAAATCCTAAGTAGAATCCTGATGGGCAACGACGCCGTCGGATTGCTTCCCACGGGGGGCGGAAAAAGCCTCACCTATCAGCTGGCATCATTACTCTTGCCAGGCGCGACTCTGTACGTAGCGCCGTTGAAGTCACTGTTGCAAGACCAGTTTGAACGCCTGAAGATTGATGGGATTGACGGTTGTGGCTTCATCTCCAGCGCGCTTAATACTTCGGAGCGAACGCGCCAGGAAAGCCGTTTTGCAGCAGGCAAGATGCGGATGCTCCAAGTCGCACCCGAGCGCTTCTTGATGGAGAATTTTAGAAGCCTCTTGCAAACCTATCAAGCAAACTTTGGTGCAATTACGCAAGTTGTTGTTGATGAATGCCACTGCGTTAGTGAGTGGGGACACGATTTTCGGCCCGCGTACCTTAGTCTCAGCCGTATTGTGCGAGATAGAACCACCCGGCTGGGTAGCGCCGCACCGGTAGTAGCATTGACTGGTACTGCTTCGAGTATCGTGCTTGACGATGTGCGGCGCGAACTCGGGATTTTGGATTCCGCAGCTATCGTTCGAGCAAACCGGCTTGACCGACCTGAGTTAGAACTGCAATTCAGGAAAATTGCTGCGTCCGAAAAGTCTCGAACTCTTGCAGGTGAAGTAACAGGGTTCCTCTCGGCGCATGCGAATACAAATGCTGGACTACTCGTATTCACCCAGCACGTAAATGGGGCACTCGGTGTCTTTGATATCGCCACGAAACTAGCAAATACTGTATCAGTAGAAATTGGACGACAAGTCAGGTATTTCTCAGGAGAGCGCCCTAAGGCTATTAGTGAGGCCGTGACGTCAGCGGAGTGGGATAAGCAGAAATCACAGTCTCAGCGCGACTTCATCAACCCGCGCGGAGATTTTTTTCAAATACTGGTGGCCACGTCTGCGTTTGGAATGGGAATTGATAAGCCATCCATTCGAAAGGTCATCCATTATTTATCCCCCCAGTCTCCAGAGGCATATTACCAAGAGGTCGGGCGTGCGGCCCGAGACAGGGAGCCAGCCACTGCCGTCATGCTTTTTTCAGATGAGCGGGCGGAAATAACAGATACGATTCTGTCTCCGGAGACTGATATTTCAGAGGCCCGAAAATTGCATCAGTCGCTCCCGCGGGGCATGCCAGTTGGGGATTTCCTCACAACGTTCTTCTTTCATGCTAACCGATTCACCGGTGTCGCTGAAGAGGTTTCGTGCGCGAGCGCCGCTTTAAATTCGATTAAGTCCATTTTTGATAAAGGGGAATCTGTAGTTTTAAAGTACGATGCGAACAAGACATCTACAACGTGGAACGCGCAAGGGCCACTTGAGTACTCATTAGTGCGGCTAATTCACCTTGGCATTGTCTTGGACTACACCAAAGATTTTAACGCGAAGACCTTTGAGCTATCTGTTTCTCCCCACTGGATTGATTCGAGAAAAAACCTGGAGTCATATAGGGAGTATTTTCTGCGGAGTTTCGAAGCGTATGTGCGGCGATATGAGACGCGCCGAGTCGGACCCCTGGTGCAGGAATTGTCTTCCTCTACCACCTTCGAAGAGGTAGAAGTTTTTGGAATCAAGGCCATTATTCAGTACCTCTATTCGCAAATTGAACGTCGACGTCGGACATCTACGAGAACAATGCTGGGGCTGGCCAGAGCAGGCAGTATGGATATCGCGGAGGCCAGAAAGCAGCTTCTTTTTTATCTTCAAGCGAGCGACAAGTTCACCAACGACTTAGAGGAGCTTGCAAAGATTGCGCCACACCCTAAGGCGTGGAGTAAAATCGCTCGTGCTGTCGAGGCTCCGGCTGAAGTAGATGAACTTCATGGCGCTGCTGTTCGTGTCCTCGAAAGCTACCCTACGAATGCAGGGCTACTGTTCTTAAGTGCTGTAAGTCGTCGCAACCCGACTGCCGTTGAGCGGGACCGCTCCAAAGAGGAATTTCAGGCTGCGTTAAAAGTCGTATTGGAGCAAGATTCGGCCGACGACGCGGCAGGTGCGGCAGAGGAGGCACTTGACTGCTGCACTGACTTTGATGAGGGTTTGGCCCATTTCTTAAAGGCCGTCTACGGTGCCTGGAGCTACAAGCACTTTGGAGCGCGTTTTGCGTTGTCACATGCCGGAAAAAGCATGGCTTCACGGATGAGCATAGTAAATGAGATGCTAATTGTGGCCAATCAAGAAATTCCAGAGCGACAAGTATAAATTTAGGAGTAAGAGCAGTGGAAGAAGAATTGCAGGTGCTTATTGACGCGGCGGAGCAGCTTGAGGAAATCAAAAAAACATTAGCTCAGCAACAGAGTTACACGACTAGATTAGGTGAGTTAACTAATTCGATTTCGCACGCTGCCGCTCATATTGCGAAGGTGCCAGGTGCGCTAAGCGTCATATATGGAAGTGCAGCAGCTGTCGAACAGCGCGTCAATGCCGTCGCTCTCAAAGTTGAGGAGCTGAAGAATCTAATTCCTGGCGTCATTGAGCGTATTGAGAGCTCGGACGTAGGGCGTTCTATTGAGATTCTTGTGACTGAAATTGCTGGCAGTAGAGATGACCTCAAGGATTTTCGAAAAGCGCTAGTCGAGGTTGAAAATATTTCAGACGGTTTTCGGGCCGCCAACGATACTGTATTCAATAAACTTTCAGCTGAAATCGCATTTCTAAAGTCTGGGCAAGAAAATGTGAACTCGGCAATTGGCTTGCTACGTTCGGAGCTAGTCTCAAAGCAAGACGCGTTAGCACAGTCCGTGGCCGAGTCAATGGCGACATTTGCGAACGAAAATGCTATGACGGTTAAATGTTTGGAAGCTATTTCGAACGCGTTGAAAAGTTCAACGGTGCAACAAATGGAAGTTCTGAAGTTAATTCGCGACGATGTTCACGTGGCTAGAGAGAAAGATATGGTTAATCTCAAGCTCGATATGGAACAGCAACGAGTATTGATTGACGCTCTAGTTAAGAAAAAAGGATTCTCGTTTTAGGCCTGCGAGTCCGTAAATAACAGCGATGTTGCTGCGACCATTGCGCCCACTTTTCAGAATATACTAATTTATTCGGAGTTCTATGCCATATATTGCATTAAATGAATGCGATGTCGAGGTTACTTCTTTCCAGTGCCTTGATGAATTTAAGCGAGAGGGGACTGAGTATCAAAGCTTCAGATGCGCATTCTGTGAGGTTCCCTACATTGCAAAGGCCATCTATAACGAAACCAGTGTAGCCAAGGCTCCTCATTTCGCAGTCGCAAGAGGACGGAGCCATATTGGCGACTGCAATGGTGAAGTGTTGTTGGTTGTGGCGCCGGTCGAAGGGGGCGGCATTGGTGCAAAGGTGGTAAAACGCGAGCACGAGGTTCCTGAAGTGTTGGTCGTAAAGCCGCCAACGCGAAGTGTCGTATCTGGCCCTAAGGGCGGGCCTGCCACGCCCTTATCTGAAGCGGAAATCAAGCGGAGGAGAATGAATGCTGGAAAGAAATATGGCGTTTCGCGTTTCACGTCGAGTCTTCTCGCTTCCTTCATTGAAGCAAAAGCTCATTTAGTTAGTGCTGCGTTTGCGAAGGCGAAAGAACAAGGATTGACGGGAGCGAAGGAGAAAGCATTTTTGAATTCGTACCTCGAAAAGTACCCACTACAACTTTTCGAGCAGAAACTGAACTACTCGACAGCGTTTTGGCGGGCAAACTACGTCCGCGCCGGCCAGGCGCCCCGCATTTTCCAGGCCACAAACGGGAATGTAATGATTTCGGCTCAAAATTTAACAATTAACTCAGCGTTTTTGCAAAGGAGCACAGCGAAATCGCCGAGTACCGTCGAAGCAACTGCGACGGCCTTGGAAACCAACGGAAAAAAAATTACAGTTGGTGCTACTGCTGTGGTGTTATTCGACCTATCTGGAGTGGACCGAGCCGAGTTACCGCGCGCGCATAAAAGTCTTCTGAAAAAGTTGGCAGAGACCCAGGCAGCCGACCGTACAGTAAGTTGGAGTGCCTATGGGGTGATGACAGTCCGAGACGGGTTGAACTGTATCGAACTTCTATCGCTCGACCACCTGCACATCAAAACCTAAGAGACGGAGGCTGGAAGGTACCGAGTCAAGCGCAAACTTAAGATTCGGAACTGTAATTTCCGTCGACAGTCCTCCAGTTTTAAGAGTTCGAAAGGGCAGCAGAGCAAATTCGAGTGAATCCGACGTGTCGATGAACAGCTCGACAAATGTCGTTGATGTTTTTTGGTGGGTTAGAAGTAGACAGTCACTACCGTCGTCCAATTTGTTGGTGGAAAGGACGAGGGCGCAACGGTCGATATTCCTCAGAGCCATCTTCAACCACTGGTGTACATCGTCGTGCTTTGCTTGCAGTAAATCGAGTTGTCCTACGAGGGCGCGTAGTTTAGTCGACCCATAAGTCTCGTCGCTGTAGAACACGAGACTGTATTCGGCCAATACAAGCCGCCAAGGATACCCGTCCATGGAGTATTCCGACGTCGACGTGAAGTTGAAGCGTGAACAAAGGGCTACGGGACGAGGGAATCCCTCCTGTATTTGTGAAATTGCCTCTGCCTGGGTGCGTGGAAAGAACGAGAGCGGTATTATTTCCCCGGATGATGCTTGCAGAATGTGGTTCATCATGTGGTTTGTTCTCCAAACCGCAGTCTAGGTACTAGCGCAAGCGCTAGCGTGTTGTTGACCTGAACTAGCTTTTTGATGGCCGTTCGGGTGCTTAATGTTCATCCGTGCAGGCGCTTCTGTTGCATCAATCGGGACTTCACTGTGCCACGGTGCGTATTCCACGCAAACTGGACACCTGTTCCGCCGTAAACTGGACAGTCATTGCAGCGCAAACTGGACACCTGTTCCATGCCAAACTGGACACCTTAGGCGTGACGGCGCGGGGTGGAGGTGTGGTTTTACTCCGGACTGGCCGAGCTTGTCAAATTTGCCCGCTTTTTCCGCAGCGAATCTCCCTTCAAGTTGAGCTGATGGGCGTTGTGGACCAGGCGGTCGAGGATGGCGTCGGCCAGGGTGGTGTCGCCGATGGCGGCGTGCCAATGTTCAATCGGAAGCTGGCTGGTGACGATGGTCGAACCGCTGCCGTGACGGTCGTCGAGCACTTCCAGCAGGTCGCGCCGGTGCGCGTCGTCGAGCACGGCGAGCCCCCAATCGTCAATCACGAGCACGTCTATTTTGGCCAGTTGCTTGAGCAGCTTCATGTAGCGGCCATCGGCGCGGCCAATGGCCAACTCGTCAAGCATGCGCGGCAGGCGTACGTAATAAGCACTGCGACCCATGCGGCAAGCCTGGTGCGCCAGCGCGCAGGCCAGCAGGTCTTGCCCATGCCGGTTGGGCCGGTGAGCAGCACGTTCTGCTTTTCCTTGAGCCACAGGCCGGCGAGCAGCCGTTGAAACAGCGCCTTGTCGAGCCCGCGCGCATGGCGGTAGTCGGTGTCTTCGGCGGCCGTGTTGGGTTTGAGCTTGGCACGCTGCAGGCGCAACGCCAGCGCCTTGCTATCGCGCTCGCTCACTTCGTGCTCGACCAGCAGGCCAAGCAGTTCTTCGAAACCAAGGTGGTCCAGGTCTAGCGCGCTTTGCTCAGCGAGGGCGCGTGCCATGCCAAACAGCTTCAGGCGGGTCAGTTTGTCGTAGGTCGGGTGGTTCAGCATCGGTCATCCTTTCATGCGCGATGCGCCGCCGGCTGGCGGCGCACCACGATATCGATATAAACGGTATATACCGTTTACTTTGTTTTAGTGAATCTGGCTCGATTGGTAGTAGGCCGCGCCACGCATGTTCTCGTGCTCGGGCAGGTCGAGCGTGCGCTGCGCGTCCCTGCGCGGAGGCGGGTTGAGCGTACGCCGCGTTTCTTGCGGCGGCAGGTTGTTCGCCGCAGCGACAGGGCACGCAGACAACTGAGGGACACTTGATGCGGATGTGGCCACTTGCCTGGTATTTACTTGACCAGCCGCGGCCAGTGCGGTGTCGGCGCTTTCCCCCATGGCCACCAGGCAGCTCCTGATTGGGTATTGACCCGCCGCTAACTGCGGCGCTACCATCAGAAACGCCATCCTTGCAGCATTTGACGCAGCTACATAGTCACGCAACTATCTACGTAGTTGATTCATTGACATGAGAAATCGAGCCTTGGCCGTTAATGGCGCGACTGCAGGTGAGAGATAACGCTATTACAAACCTTGTAATCACTTTCCACAACGAGCAGGTTTTTGTTGCAAATTAGAATGTGTGAAAACTGAGTCCAAAATACATTCATAGACAAATTTTCGTGCAGAGAAATCATCTATCGCTTTGTATCGTTCTGAGCATTGGGCTATGAGCATTTGGTTTTGTAAGGTATCATACCTCCGATTCGATGCTTTTTGAAAATTAAAGTATCTTTTATGAAATAAATATATAAATTTTAGCGGCCTATTTTCGCTGAGCCTTTACGTAGGCATCCTTTAAGAATCACTATCGCGCATGGCCAGAAGCGTGGCGGTATAAATTGGACATTGTCCCGAGATTTATCGTGAGTATCCAAAAAATCGTTGCAAATACACCCTCGTCTGTACTTATTTCGGGCGCCTTTATCGCGATTCTAATTGTCGCCTTTATTGGCGTTTTCTTGATACCAGGGATATTGCATTTGGCACGGCTGCGAAAAATCAAGAAGCGTGTAGCCAAGTTCACTGAAGTCGACGTCGTCGCCCAGTTTGCAGCAGTGTTCTCGATGGACCATCGACTGGCACATCTTTGGACCGAGTTTCGCGAATCCTTGCATGACCAAGAAGAAGAGCGCGATGGACAGATGGTGGTCGTAAAGTCGCGTTCTACGGTACCCGCAGAAATGTACTTCAGTGAGCATGCCGTCGTGGATGGGCGTTTGAGAACGGAGTTCTTCAAACATCTTCCGGGGATTTTTACTGGTATTGGTATCATCGGAACGTTCAGCGGCCTCATCAAAGGATTGGAAGCATTCAAGGTTAGTGAGAACGCTGCAATTGTCCGCGCCGGCCTAGAGTCCCTGATGCATACAGTTGGCGAGGCCTTTATAATTTCCGGCGCAGCAATTTTTTTTGCCATGCTAGTTACGCTTCTCGAAAAGCTCTTACTGGCAGCACTGTATGAGCAAACTGAGGATATTGTCCGAGCAATCGATGCGCACTTCGAATCGGGTGCGGGCGAAGAATATCTATCGCGCCTAGTGAAGGCTTCTGAAGATTCGGCCAGTCAAGCGAAGATTCTGAAAGACGCTCTGGTTAAGGATATGAGTCAGCTGCTTCGAGAGCTGACGGCCTCGCAAATTGCCGCTGCGAAGGAGCAGCAGGAGGCGCTTGCCAGCCGTTTGGATAGTACAGCGAAGGAGCAAGCGGAGCTTGCCAGGCAGGATAACCAAGCTCTCGGCGGCACCATTGCGGACAGCATCAGGCAAAGTTTGGAAGGGCCGATGAAGGATATCGCCGAGACCGTTAAGGCCGCCAGTGGTGACCAAAGCTCAAATGCGTCTCGAATGCTTCAGGTCGTCATGTCCAGCTTTAGCCAGCGGCTTAACGACCTCTTCGGTGGGCAGATTTCGGGCCTTAGCGACCTCAATCAACAGACAGCACGGAGCATGCAGGACGCTGTGACGACACTGCAGACACTTGTCTCGAATATAGAAGATTCGAGTCGCCGGTCAACTGACACAATGGCCGAACGGATGGCAGACGCCATCGAGAAAATGGAAGCGCGCCAGGAGTCCATAAACGCAACTTCAAGTGAGTTCATTGACCAGATTCGACAACTTGTGTCGACGTCGCAGACTGAGACAAGCAACAAACTTCAGTCGACGCTGGAGACGATGGGCTCGCAGGTGGAGACGATGCTGGGCAAGCTCAATGATTCGCAGAAGCAGGTATTCGACAGCAACCAGGTACGAGAGCAGGCGATGTCCGACCGCTCCAGCCAAGTTGTTAGTGCCATGTCCGAATCGGTCGAGTCTGTGGTCATGGAGCTGAACGCTGCCATCAGCGAAATAGCAAGGAGCGTATCGTCGCTCACCCAAGTGACGTCGACGTCGGTCGAAAAAATGTATGCAGGTGCTGAAAAACTGGGGTCCGCCTCGCGAGATTTTGCTTCAGCAGGCGACCGCGTTTCTGGGGTCATGGGGCAAGCTGCTACGGTGTCTGCAAAATTTTCCGAGACCTCGGGCGCCCTCACAAGCGGCGCGTCGGCAATTCAAGAGCTGCTCCGGGACTACAGCTCGCAGCGTGCTGCCGTGGCCACCTTGGTTACCGAATTGCGTACCACGGTCGAGTCCGCGCGAAGAGAGGCCAGCCTTACCAGCGATATACTCGCTCGTATAGAGGGCTCTGCACAGAAACTTGGGACTGCTCAGAAACAAGCCGACGAGTACTTAGCTGGCGTTAGCGAGGTCTTGGGCAATGCGCATACGACCTTCGCCACCGAGGTCAAGCGGACATTGGACAAGGCAAACAATGAGTTCCACACCAAGCTTAGTTCGGCCGTCGGATTGCTCTCGTCCGCCGTTTCCGAATTAGAGGTCACGCTGGCGTCCATGGGTACAATGGCGCCCGTTAGGAAATCCGCATGACTGGTCCCCGGATATACCTGAAACGTGGCGGAAAGGACGAGGCAGAAAAGCCATTTTGGATTTCGTTCGCCGACTTGATGACAGCATTGATGGTGTTGTTCTTGGTTGTGATGGGCGTCGCTTTACTAGCTGTCACAAAGAACGTCACGGAACGAGAAAAAAAGGAAGCGCAGCATCGAAAGGAAATCGAAATAATCCTGGACCGATTTGAGGCAGCTGCCAAGCGACACGAAGAGGACGGAATCAAGATAGACCGCCAACGTCAGGTTATCGACTTTGGACAACGGGCGCTCTTCGCATTTGGAAGGTCAAATCTTGAAAAGAGCCAGGAAGAAGTGCTCCGCAGATTCGTCCCTGAAATCTTAAAGCTTTCCAATGATGAGCTTGGAAAAAGGGTGTTGAAGCGACTTGTTGTTGAGGGCTACACGGACAAAAAGGGGACATACCTCAGTAACCTGAACCTTAGTTTGCAACGGAGCCAGCGGGTTCTCTGTTCAATGTTCGCTTTGAAGGGTAGCACTCTGCTCTCGGATTCGGAGAAGGAGCAGGTGAGGAGCTTGTTCCTGGTAGGGGGCTACTCATTCAATGCCGCGAAGGACAAGGACGAGGAAAGTCGCCGCGTTGAAATGCGCCTGGAATTCCTCGGGGTCGACGAACGCAGGCAGGAAGTTTCGCAGCTGCCCGGAAATTTCGGCGAGTGCGCCCTCATATGAGTGCCCTCGCCAACTTGGCCAGTCTCTTGGTGCGCGGAACACAGGAGGGCGCCAATGCCATGACTCCGACTCATCAAATAGACGCTGTCATCGCGGACCTACAATCGCGCGCGAGGGCAGGTACAAGGCCTCGCATGTCCGAGGACCACCAGTTAGATGCAGTGCGCCGCTTCTGGGAGACCCAGGAGGTTTCCAGTTTTCGAGATGCTTATCTTTTGTCCTGGGGCCTGTGTTTGCCTCATCGTCCAGATGGGGACTGTGTCCTAGATAATCGTCCAAGGCTCGAGCGCGTATTAGCCGGCGCGGACGATTGGACGAAAAAACCAACAGCATACCGCCGGTGTTACCAAGGACTGGTCCGAAGCTACTTCAGCTACGCTCCGGCACAGACAAAAGAAAAGGAGAGCCGCTACAACAATTGGCGCTTCCTTCGCGAGTACCTCCTTGAGCGGAACGACTGCATTGGTGATACGCGAGCCGCACCAGACTGGGTGAGCACCGCCGTCGAAAACAAGCTCCTATTCACCAGTGAGCCTTACGCGCCGTACGTGGATTCGCTGCTTTGGGGAGACTCGTCAGTTGTCGACGTGCTCTGCGAACACCTCCACATAGGCAAAGCATCTTGGTTCCTAAAACGTCTGGTGATGGCCCAAGTAAAGCGCGCTGTCCAGATGGACGACAAGGATTACCTTAGGCTGCTACCACGGCTGCTCAACGTTCTAGCTGAGAACGAGGTGCTTCGTGACCCTGGTCTTGTGCGGCTTCTAGACCGTTATGTCAATGTTCCGGCTGCGCCTCTGCATGCGCGATTGCAAGAGCTTACCGTAAATTGGTGGGGGAATCCGTGGCTTCCATCGAACGAAACACGATGGGGTGGGGTGACTCCTGAGGCTCGTGCAATGGTGTCGGATTGGCTCAAAGCCGAGATTATTGAGACGTTCTTTACCAAGCTGGCCGAGGATGGGTCAGCGGACCCACGTCGTATGCAGTTTTGGAAACGGTACGTGAAATCTATTGACCACATGGAGTTCGCACTTGGGTCAACCGCGCGAAATTCGACCGAACGGGACTTCGTGGCACTTCGAAAGAAGATGCAAGGATTGACATGTCATCTCGATACGTCAGGCGCGAACAATGCATTCATCATGAAGATGGGGGACCTCGTGGTCGTCGAGTTCAGCGGGATGGGTAATGCGCTCTACGGGTACGACGTCCGAAAGGGATTGCCTTTCGATACCAAGAAAATCCTTCGACTGCCCACCGATGCGCAGAACTCGCTTAAGCAAAAGGCACGCAGTGTGCTTTGGGAGTCACACAAGGACGGGGCAGGTGCTTGGTCGAAATGGGAACAAAACTTCGAAACAATTTTGCTGCGAGACTTCGGAATCGAGCCGCAGAAGGCAATTCCCCGACCTCGACAGCCAGTCCGCGCGCCAGCATCACCAGTCCCTGCGACCGAAATTAAGAAGCCGAGTTTGGCAATGGCGAGCAGGCCTTATTCGCTTGATGCGTTGAGGATGTTTGGCAAGCAGATGGGATTTGAGATAGACGACAACTCATCTCTCGGAGGGAGTCTGTGGGCACGCACTGATGGGGCAAATGAGGACGTGACGCGTGTGCTGACGCACTGGGGATTTAGTCACAAGCCAAGTAAAGGGTGGTGGAAATAGATGTTCAAATTTTTGAAAAAAGACGGACTCGCAGACAAACTGCCCGAGATTTTCAGAACGCTTACCGCTACAGGTATCCTGGTGTCAGCACAGCGCGACGATTCAGCCCGCAGGGTCGACAGCGGGCAATTTAACGGCTACGCTTCGCAACTTCTCGATGAAGGGTTGGCCACAGAACTTCCCGAAGGGATTGCAGTTACCTGGGAATCGTATTACAACGCCGTCGGCCAATCTACGTTTGATGGTTTGGCCCAGGTTCTAGAAATGCCCAGCTTCACTGCGGCTAGGATTGCCTTGCGAAGCAATGGGTCACTTGCAGATTTGGATTTCTCAATTGCGGTGGCTTCCTGGCGTAACGCCAACGGCTCAACGATGCCGGTGAAGTTGACGGGGCCGGTTATGAGGGACGGCTCGCAAGAACGGCTTATGCTGCCTTCTCAATGGTGCCTGTTCACTTCTGTGGTTGCTTTTTCCCGGCGACCGGACGAGCAACGCAACGACATCTTTCATAGACAGGCATGGGGCCGCATTCGAAAACTTGCATTGCAGGCTGATGCAGCGCTCGACGATTTTCTCATCCGCTCAACTGTGCTGACTCCAGAGAAATTAATGCTGGAGATGCGGAAGTCAGACGTTGTGACCGACGACCGCGTTGTCGAAATTATGCCGACGTTCTCGGGTGCTCCAGCAAGATGGTTGGAGACGTTCGACAGCAGTAAGGAGGTGAGGGACCGCTACGATGTTGTCACCGACGAAGGCATCGTGCAGGTTCTGATTGAGCCAAAGGTTCGAACGGTCTTGCAAGAGGTAAAGCGCCTTGAGCACCGAAGAGTTGCGGGGGCGCGAGCGCAGGCGTTTATTTTAAATCCGTACGCCGCGCTTGGGCCGGATGCCGTTGATGTCATTGATGAGACTGAGTTTGAAAACGCGCGGGCGGCGGCTGGTCTAAATTATGAACGGTTCTCGCCGGTGGTCGAACACGACGGTGTCGGATTTCCCGTGCGAGTGGGCATTCTGATAGAGACTGCTGACGTTAACGGGCCTGCCTCGTCCGAGACTGAGTGGTTCGACGAAACGACACTTCCTGCATTCATTAACACCGCTGAAAAGGCTTTACGAGTAGGGCATCAACTGTTGGCATGGAGCGGCTTTGAATTAGAACTTCAGGGTGATTCACAACGCAATCTTGACGAGCTGAAGACCGCGCTTGTGCGTTGGCAGGGTGCCTCGACTCTAGTATCGTACGCTCAGGTTCATGACCTTAGTGGGTACTCTGCTCGCATTGAAGGAATTGGGGTCGAAAAGCAGTATCACTCGGCATACATTGCGAAGAAGACTGCCGGCGATGGCTGGTTCCCGGACAATGTCGTTCCCTTGGTCGTGTACAGGCCCATGGATGGGGGCGAACCTGTCGCCGTACCGACGACAAAGCTGGCGATAGAATCGCTAGAGCGGGAGACTGCGGCGGCCATCAACGCAGGCAAAGATACGGTGCGAGTGTCTTGGTTGCCTGACGCGGTTGCCGTCGCAGAGGCAACGGCTATCGTTGAGACATTTAAGGACATCTTTAAGGAAATTGAGATGTCCGGCTCTTCTCTTCCGCCGAGCGGCGGAAAAACGAAGGGGCATCAGGGCGAACCTCCGACCCAATTAATCTTACGTGCGAACATCCAAAAGGTCGAGTACGAGGAACTTCGCCGTGAGGCGTTGGAGGCGATACCCCACGTTCCAATGATACCTATGGCGATTCGCCCGGAGGTGTCGCTGCTGCCGCATCAAGTTGAAGGGTTGGCCTGGATGCAGCACCTGTACAGTCTTCAAAATGAATATCAAGTACGCGGCGCGATACTAGCCGACGATATGGGACTGGGAAAGACTTTTCAACTTCTGGCGTTGATGGCCGGATTGCTTGAGCGTGACCCGTCAATCTCGCCGATGCTTGTAGTCGCACCGGTCTCGCTTCTTGAAAACTGGGCAGAGGAGGCTGGGAAATTCTTCACGCCTGGTTCCCTACCGCTACTCACCGCATACGGGGCAGGATTAGATGGACTCAAGGTTCCGCGGAGTCAGATTGAGCAGCGGCTGCAAACAGACGATAGGTTGGTCAAGTTCTTGGTTCCAAACTGGGTTGGTTCTGCCAAAATTGTGCTGACGACCTATGAGACTTTGCGAGACTTGGAATTTTCGTTTGCTGCCCAAAAATGGTCGCTCATGGTCTGCGACGAGGCACAAAAAATAAAGAATCCGGCCGCTATGGTCACGCGTGCGGCAAAGAAGCAGAACGTCGATTTTAAAATCGCTTGCACGGGCACGCCCGTCGAGAACACTCTGGCAGATTTGTGGTGTTTGTTCGATTTTGTTCAGCCTGGTCTGCTGGGAGCGCTGAACGACTTTGGCAAACGCTATCGAAAGCCGATTGAGGCGAACACTGACGAAGAGAAGGAACGCGTCGCAGAGCTCCGCGCGAGGATTGCGCCGCAAGTACTTCGGCGGATGAAGTCCGTCGTCGCGATGAATCTGCCGCCAAAAATCATCGTGGAGGACTGCAGAGCCCTCGCCCTATCCACGACGCAGAGAAACCTCTACGCCAAGGCTGTGGAAAGCTTCAAGAAACGGAATGACGAGGCAAGCATGTCCCCGTTTAAGAATCACCTTGGCCTCCTGCACTACCTCCGCCTCGTGTGTACGGACCCGCGCCCCCATGGGCTCGGCGTGTTCAAGCCTGAGCCAGTGGGAGACTATCGTGGCAAAGCTCCGAAGCTTGACTGGCTACTTACGACGCTAAAAGGCATCAAGAGCAAGAGTGAGAAGGCCATCGTCTTTTGTGAGTTCCGCGAGATTCAAAGGCTATTGCAGCACTACATCGAGGTCGAGTTCGGGCTCCGTCCCGATATCATCAACGGAGACACGAGCGCCTCAGCTAGTCATACCCAGAGCCGGCAAAAACGCATCAAGGCATTCCAGGACAGGCCCGGCTTTGGAGTGATAATTCTCTCTCCCGTCGCCGTTGGCTTCGGGGTCAACATTCAAAAAGCTAACCACGTGATTCACTACACACGTACCTGGAATCCAGCGAAGGAGGACCAGGCGACGGATAGAGCCTACCGCATCGGGCAAGAGAAGCCGGTCTACGTGTACTACCCAGTCGTCAGCGCGCAGGACTTCACTACGTTCGATGTGAAACTGGACCAGCTCCTAACCTACAAGAGGAAGCTGGCTGAGGACATGCTTAATGGCTCGGGAGATATAGGGCCGGGCGAGTTCACGTTGGCCGATGTCATATTTGGCGCCGACGCAGGAGATATTGATGAGCGCGTGAGCTTGGCGGTGGCATTGCGTATGAGCGGCCAACATTTCGAGTGTCTTGCGGGAGTTCTCTGGACGAGGCTTGGCAATGATTGCTACAGGACGCCAACGACGAAGGACTACGGAGTTGACGTTGTCGCCCTCCGAGGCGAGCAGGGCAAGCTAATCCAGGCAAAGACCTGTGGAACTGATGGCACCAGGTTGGGTTGGGAAGCTGTGAAAGAGGTAGTGGCTGGGGAAGCGTTTTACAGGAGACGTCATCCTAAAGTGCAATTCCAGAAAGTCTGTATTACGAACCAATTCTTCAACGCGCACGCTTCAGAAAACGCCGCTCTAAATCAAGTTGAGCTGCTCGACCAACTGGACTTGGAAGCTATGCTTAACACCCACGCCGTAACGATGCTGGAGGTGGAGCGCATGCTGTATACAGAGTGGGGCTAGCCCTGAGAAGGCGCTGCGAATGCTACAACGTCCCTATGCTTTCGAGCCGTCTGCACAAATGCATACCTGCCATCGTTAGACAACCGAGCATCCCGAAGCGTGTCTCGAAATCGAGGAATCATAATGAGTCTGTTCAACAGGATTAAGAGCGCTTTCCTTGGTAGCGAGGGCCCACCTCCAGTGGATAATAGTCCTCCGAGTACGGCTACCCCAGACTGCAGCCAGCGGTCCACTGTTACGGTCGAGGCGGCCTTTGGTGGCGAGCCGGTGCGCCTCTCAATTTCAATCTGCACGTCGATTGGCGAATCGAACGGTGCGTATGGTGCGGCGGCAGAGCAGCTTAGCCGTAAGTCAGACGAGTATGCCTACGTATTTTCCCCTGTCGTACCCGCAGAAGAGAATTTCTCGCCATGGTTTTCGGGTGACCCTTGTCCCTTGTACGCGAAGCAACGTGACCAAACTAGGGGCGACTGGATACATCCATTCATGTCGCATCAAGTCGCTGCCTTGCCAAGTGTTGGGTCGCTAATCAGTCAAGGCGTGAATGGCCACAAGCGTCTTGCGGTAGCGCTCCGTGCTCTAATCCGAGAGAAACGAAAAGCTAAGGAAGAGTATCAGGAGCTATTGCATGCCCTCTACGGGGTCGCAGTGCTATGCGATTTATTGGAGTCATTTGGTCGCGAACGGCTGACGTTCTTTGCCGATTTGACCAACTACGTTCCCTTTGATGAACTGCTCCGAATGCGATGCCAGTACGCTTGGATGGGGTATGCGAAGGTGCCTTCACTGATGAAAACAGATGTGAAATGGTTGATTGCTGAGTTTGGTGAACCATCGGTGCATCACTCATTTGAGCCACTATTTGACACGCTCAGGCGCGATGCGGTTCGACGCTTCTGCCGAGCTGAGGTAATTCGTGGCAGCAAAATGCGCCTGTCTCCGGCGGAGATAGAGGCGGGACTGACGCAGGTACTCCGCCGGAAGTTGGAATTCAGCATATCAATCGATAACGAGAATAGGGCGCGTTCAACGGCAGTGTCTACGCGTGTCGACCGGCGAGCGGAGGGGCTAGAAGCCCTGGAAAACGTATGGGAGGCCACCAACTCCGACTTCGTCGTGGCTGATATCGAGACTACAGGTCTCGATGCTGATGCTTGCGAAATTTTGGAGTTGGCGGCGCTGCTGGTCAGTCCGGTTGGCCTTGTAATTTCGGAGTACTCATGCTTGGTCCGGGTCCGTTCCAGAGTGCCTTCATTTATAGCCGAGCTGACCGGCATTACGCAAGCAATGGTAGATGAGCACGGCATAAGCGAGCGGGACGCCCTTGTTGGCTTCGCGTCATTCGTTGCGCAGCGGCCGCTGTTCTTCCATAACTCGACGTTCGATACGAAATTCTTGGTTCCAGCTTTCGAGCGGAATGGGATGAATTTTATATGCCCTGTTATTGATACGTTGCCTATAGCACGTGCTGCGTGGCCCGACATGCGGTCACATAAGCTCTCTACCCTCGTTAAAATTATTGATGACGCGCCCACGCCTACACATCGCGCGCTGTCTGATGCGCGTGCGGCGCTCGCCGTCTTGCTTGCAGCACGCGCGTTGGCTGGCCACGGAGCGGTACCACGGGGTACTGATGCCCTTCTTAGTAATCCTGCGCCCAGTGCGTACTTGTAAAGCCTCTGCGGCATCTGGCGAACATGAACTCTACTATCCGAGCTGTCACTTCCGACCCATCACAAACCGCTTTTGGCTTCAAGGCCGGAAGAATGTACGCGCCTGCCGAAGTTGAAGGCGGACTCGCGTGCGATTGTTCTTGTTTTGGATGTGGCGCCATTCTGGTCGCCAAAAAAGGCCAGAAAAATAGGTGGCACTTCGCCCACCACAAGGTTGAAATTGGCGTGACTTGTGCTGAATCTGCAATTCACGCTGCGGCTAAACAAGTACTGCTGGAGCAGAATTGGCTGACAGTTCCGAAATTGACAATCGTCGTTTCGAGTCAGACTAAGCTCGGTCTCATGATGCAAGAGTCGAGCACTCTTTGCGAGCGTCGCACCATTCGTTTTGAACGCTCACTGCCCGAGGTGTGGGAGAGAAATATTCGCCCCGACGTAGTTGGCTATCGAGGGGAAAAAAAGCTCTTGGTCGAGATGTATTTCCGGCACAAAGTCGATACAGATAAGCTAAGAAAAATTGCTGACCTCAAGTTGCCATCGATTGAAATTGACCTTGCGGATATGGACATCTCGACTGGCTTCGAGGCGATTACACAGCGCGTTATTCACGATACCGCCTTCAAATCCTGGCTCTTTTTTCCCAATGAAAGAGAAGAGCGGCATCGACTCCGCATGAGCTTGGCGAAGAGGATACGGCGGGCGAACAACGAACAAAAGGCCAAGGCAGCTGCCGATAAAGAACGCGAGGCGACTCGGCAACGAAAACTTCATGAGGATAGGACGCGGCGTGAGGCAGCGGCTGAGCGGTACCGTCAGATGTCTCCGGAGCACAAGGAACAAGACCTGCGGGAACGCCTCGGTATTGTTGGGCGATGGCCCTACTATCTCCAAAAGGAGAGTGTCGGCGGTAGCGCTATTTCTGAGAAGGCGATGATATGGCAAGCTGCACTTTTTGCTCGATTCATCTTTCATAAAGCTAACCTCGGCTACGACCTCAAACAAAGCCTGATTTTCAGTTGGGTACTGGATAGGTTCGACACCGGAAGCAGCTCTATTGAGGCGGTCAACGTGGAAGTCAGACGTTACCTTGGCTACCTATGCGCGTGTGGCTTTCTCAGAAAGCTCCTGTTCTACCGCCATGAAGGGCAAAGCTATGTAGTTGTCCATGGTGAACTGGCGCCGCCGAAGCGAGTAGAGACGGCGAAGGAAGCCACCCATCAAATTCCGATAGCTGCGAGACCGACACCAGTCGCGCTTGGCACGCACGAGCATTGGATATGGCGTGCCAGTTGGCCAAACTGGAGCGATATTTCCGAAGAGGCCACGAGGCTTATAGCCAGTTCCGAGTACGGGGAATTGCTAGAAGCGCTACTGCAAGAGATATCTCCGGTCAGGCATCCGCGTGAGCCTATTGAGTGCGCGGAAGTAATGAGGGCACATGGAGTTCCACAAGATGCGGTGATGTCGTTCCTTGAAAAGCTTGGGCTCGTCCTAACGACCACTCTCCCGGGGCGCCGCATCCAGCCTTGAAGTACCGACCAACGTGCGCGCGAGGCGGTTCTGAATTCCTTACTGACGGTATTTGATTGCCAGTAAGATGGTGGTAACTAACGGGTTGGCTATTCGACCCATACCGCTAACACTGGAATCATTGCATGGCCACTACACCCAAGCCAAAAGCGGTACCGAAAAAGTCTAAGCCCGCAAAAAAAGGGTGCCCAGCCAAGCGCGGAAAAGCAAAGAAGGTTGCAAGCGCAGCTTCCGTTGGTGGTGCCGGAGGCGCGTTCGAAAATCGCGTTCAAGCCGTGAAGCTTCTAGGACTCGTTCTTGGGACTGCGACACCGGGTGTGCCCGAGTCATCTCGAATCCTACGACTACAATTCCAAGCACGAGTGCACGGGCCACACACAGATGACCTTGTATGTACGGTCGAAGGTGGCAACGGGTTGACCAGTCGCGTCTTAATGCAAATGAAGCGAGGCCTAACCCCACGGAAATCGGACAAGGCTTTCGAGGAGGCCATCGGGAATGCATGGCTTGATTTCAAATCTGTAGACTTCGTCTGGCTGGCCGACCGCTTGGTTATAGTGCACGACGCGTCGAGCTTCCACGACATGCGGGGCGCCCACGACGTAGTCCGCTATGCGCAGCTATCTACCCTGGCCAGCGAATGGATTGAAAAGCTGACAGCAGCAGGTGCCGGCAGCGTTTTGAAACGGAACGCTTTGGCTGCCATTAGAGAGAGTGTTGATGTCTATAGTGACGCGACCGTATCGGATGACGAGCTCTTCCAATTTGCGCGTCATGTCGACTTTTGCAATCATGACCTTGATGTCGAGGGTACGGCAGAGCACCTAAACTACATCAACTTGATTCGTCTGGCTGCGACGCAATGTGGCGTTTCGTTCGACGCCAATCATGTGTGGGCCAGGTTAGTCAGCGCCTGCACAATGTTAAACGCCACATACGGCGCCGTAGATTTCAGCAATCTCGCTTTGGTTATTGGTGGTGACCTCGCCATTTGGTTCGATGCGTATAGAAGCCAGGCCGGGCAGACATCTCTGCGTTTTACCGCCATGTCTGCCATGCCGGCCTCCACCGGTGCAACTCATGCTTCGACCACCGCCTGGGCAGGAATCGTTGGTGGTGCTTCTATCGCGAACACTGGTGCCGACCAGCCTTCAAACGCGCGTTCTGCATCCGTAGATAAGTTAATTTCAGGTCAGCTCGACCACATCAACACGTTCATCAAAGCGTGCAAATATGTAGAAGCGGCGAGTAGCCTCCAGCAAATCGGCCAAAACTTGGGCGCTCTAGACAATCACCAGAGGGCGCGTTGGTATCACATGCGAGGTATCTGCCGTTGGCATCATGACGACGACGATGAGCGAGCGGCTGACGATTTCATCAAAGCGGCCGGCCTATGTGACGACGACGACAAACTGGCGGCAGCACGTGTTAGAGGTTTTTTGCTGAGGCGAGATATCCCTGCCGCCTTAACCGCCGGCGCTGAGGCGCTTGAAAGGTTTCCTGAATCTTTGGCAGTGTGGGCAGCGGTGACGAACGCGCGCTTAGCTAACAAGGAAACTGTTGCCGTAGCTGACATCCCTCGTGAGCACCTGCTTCAAGCAGATGCGTTTCAGCTCGTGTCTTTTGGGATGCACGCCCGCGGCCTTGTAGGTGAAGCGCGCGCCTTAGGAATGGAGGCCCTAAAGCTTGGCACGTCAAATTTCTTCACGCGTAATTCGACGTTGAGCTTTTTGCTTGAGGACATTGCGTCAAATTCTCTAAACTTGTCATTTCGAATGTTGGAGGTAAAGGACAAGGAAGACCTTCGTTTCGTCTTGGCCACGTTTGAACCCCGGCACCAAAATCTTTGGAGCATTGAAGCACCGGCAATCTTATCTGACACCTTGTATAGGCTGGCATTTGGGCATCTCATCTTGGGAAACTTTGGAGAAGCGTTGGCAGTGGTTAGCGAGGCCCGTATTCGTGGAATCGATAATTCCAATATTGGTCGCGTGGAGATGGAGGCCTTGGCTCAACTGGGAAGACGCGATGAAGCGCTCGAAGTTGGGCAAAAGGTTTTGGAATCAATGTCACCAGGTGGGCTTGTCGCATTCGGACAGATAGCGAATTTTGCGCAAAACGTCCCGGCAATTGAGCGCGCTATTGAGGTAGCTGGTCGCCTGCACTCCAGTGAGCAATCAGTGACTGACGCTCTGATTTCCTTGCGATGGGAGGCACTATCGCGCACAGACTTCACAGAGTTAGCCATGACCGAAGTCGGGGCTTTGGACGCCAATTCCATGACCTCTATCTCGATGTTGACTACGGCAGCGAGGCTTCTGCACAAGAATCATCAGGAGGCTCGTGCCGTAGTATTTTCTACCAGAGCGGAAAAGCTTGCTCTAGTCAGTACAGAGCCTGGCGAGAAGTACATGGTTGCATCGCTCTTGTCGTATATGAAGTTGCTAAAGAACGCTGCGGCTCTTTACGAAATGATTTTACCCGCTGGACAATTTAGTGAGTTGCATGGCGAGCTTCTTTACTGTTACGTACGGAGCGGGGCACGTGCGAAAGCCTTAGGTTTGATTCGTAGTTTCCCGGAGGGATGGCAGGATGACGACGTCGCAAGGCGGTTGGCGATTGAGCTTGGTCATGCAGCTGGAGATTGGAGCCTCTTAAGTGGGGTTGTCGATGCTCAGCTTCGAGCGGAGCCGACCAAGGCGATGAGTTGGCTATTTAAGCTGATGGTGGAGATGCGCATCTCACAAGCTCATATGACGCAGGCAATCAGCACACTTCCGCCCCTTTTGCAGGGGTCCATTCATGACCTTGCCCAGCTGGGTAGCGTTGAACTCGCAAATGGGTTCAAAGACGAAGGGATGCTCCGTCTGTATCGGATGCGTCGAAACAACCTCAACAGCGCCGAATCGGCGGCTGCTTATATCTCGACGCACATGCTGGAAGCAAACAACCTCCCTTTACTAAATAGAGAATTTGATACTGTCGAGGCCGGCACAACGGTCACAATCGTAGGTAGTGATGGTGTAGTGTCTACATTTACCCTTGACCCTGATGAGTGCAACGAATTGCCCGAGACAGAAGAATTTCGGTTGTCCACTTCGCCTGCGCTTAAGCAGTTGTTAGGGAAGAGGACGGGTGACCAGTTCGTAGTGGAGGATGTGTTTGGAGGCAGGAAGACCTACACCGTCGCATCTGTGGGCTCCGCTTATAGACGACTGCTGGAACTAGCTAAGGTGTCGTTGAACGTCTCGCTCGAGCCATCAAAGAACTTGAGGTCGATAACCCTCGACGAGGACAAAGACGGGGTCCTGCAATTCGACAAGTTGACCGACCAGCTCAACAAGACGGCAGAAGCGGCAAATGGGGTTCTAGGCTTGTATGAGTCGCATCATTTTACACTTGGCGTTACTGCTCGAATGCTGGGGCGCGATATCGTGACTTTAGTTCGGTCGTGGCCAGCACAAAAACTTGCGCTAGTTGTCGGGGAGGGTTCTGGCGAGATGCGAGATATAGCGCTAGAACTGCTACGCCGGTCCGATGCATCATTTGTGGTGGATGCTGCCACTCTAACGGAGTTGGCCCAGATTGGAAGCCTGAGCGCTTTGGCACTACTCCCCAAAGTACTTGTCAGCACCAGGACACTTGATGTTTTGAAGGGGCGCCTTCTACGGGCCGAGTCAGACCACTCTTCTGGCATAGCAGGCACCGAGAACGGGCGCCTCGTTTTCCATGAAATCACGGCCAAGAACCACAAGCAGGAAATCGCGTTCCTGACGGAATTTTGCGAGAGTGTTGAGCGCTACTGTACGGTTGTGCCAGCATACGGACTTACCACACCACCTTTGCAGCTTTCCGAAGTTGAGTTCGTGGTTTCAGATGAGGAATACGCAGTTCTATTGGTAGCTTTGGAACATCAGTCTACTTTGCTTGCGCTAGACCAGCGCTTCCGCATGATGGCTGAGTACTGCGGTCTAACCGGGGTGTGGCCTCAAGTTTTCCTCATGGAGCAGCTTTCAAAGGGGCAGATGACCCAACGAGACTACTCTCGGGCGAGCCTCCAAATGTTTTTCCGAAATCGAAACTTCGTCTCGCTACGGGCGCAAGACCTGCAAGTTTTAGTGTATCAAGGAGGTGACTGGCTGGACGCCGGCATTCGGCGTTTCGTTAAACACATCGCCCAAGATACGACTGATTTCAATTCGGCGGCCTACGTAACTTTGGACTTCCTTCGGCTCATTATTCGCTCAGGCGGTTGTCAGTTTGGTGTGGTCTTGGAACTGCTTGAGCGTCTCGTTGAAGGACTGTTGCGCCACAAATCCTGCCCTGACCATTTTTCCGAACGTGTCCTTAACTTTCTACGGCAACCCATCAATTCAGGCGAATGGCACGTCGACACGCAAAGCTATTTTCGCTTGGCCGTGAACGCCGCCAAGAGCGCGGCTAGGCGCGAAATTACGGATGCTCCTATACAGGCGCGAGTCCTGTTCTGTACTAGCCCTCCGTTTTTGCTCAATGGTCTTACGAGTCCGTTCTACTTCCAAAACGATGAGACCTCCAAGCGAAAAGACCCTGACACGGTTAGCTCACCAGGCGACTATGCCATTGTGGGCAACGTAGATATCCCCCCACTCACCCCTCAAGACATGTCGACCGGTTAAAGGTCCGCGTACCTAGGCGCGAGGTCTCACGGACGAGTCCTCTAGATTCACTTTGAATACCTAAGAAGGCTAAAACCGTTCCGTATACGGACTTAATCAAAGGAGGGGCTCAACACGCCGCGGTCGATAGGTTGGAAGCGCGCTAAGCGGGATACCATGGGCGCACACTGGGCAGCAGCTAGAGGTGAGGTAGGCGCAGGCAAATCTGCTTGAAGTCTGGCTGGAATACCGGCGCATTCGCGCGAACCGGTATCCCCAAATGGTGAAACAACGGGGGCAAGATGCGAACCTTGGAATTCTCACAGGGTAGGGGGCATCTTTGCCCCAAGAACAACTCTTACCAATAGAGAGAAGTGCGTATTTCACGCAAACGGGACATCTGTTGCGCCGCGAACTGGACAGTCATTTCAGCGCAAACTGGACACGTGTGTTGGTGTCGACGCCAAATTGCCCCACAGCGCCGATTGCGTCTGACCCTAGCGTTGCCGCCGGCGACCGTATCGCGCCAGCGCCTGCGCAAATTCGCCTGGGTCAACGAATTTCGGCCGCTAGGGTCAATTTTGTCCTTGGCACCGACAGTAAGCCAAGTGAATTTAGTCCAGTCAGCTGGCTAGTTGTCGCCCCAGCACCCTCCCAATAAATTCACCCGCGCCACGGCTGGCCGCAATCATCGCCCGCACATCCGCTTTGACCACAGACTCATCCACGCCCGCAGCGCCGGCCGCCGTCATCACGGCCGCGTACGCATCCAGCACGTCCACGCCGGTGATTTCGTAGCCCCATCCTTTTGCTATACCGCGCAACGCGGTCATCCCTGCCTCCAGTGCAAACTCCGGCTGCTTAGCTGCTTAGCTGCATAGTCGCGCGCAGCGCGTATGAGCGTCCGCGGGTCTGACGGACTCCGATTCGCCAGTTCGATAGCCAGTTCAAATAAGTTAGCATCTTTGGCTGCAGCAAACCACTTGCCCTCATTCCCCGGCTGGCTCGCAACCAAGTCTCGCAAAATTGTCTTGCGCTGCATGTGCGGATACTTCTTCGCTAAGGCTTTGAATGTCGCCAAATTGGTCGTCGCATACGTTGCCGCAACAGCATAACGTGCATAAGCTTCATCCGCGAAGCCCGCGTCCAACAAAACACCCTCATAGAACGCTGCAATGGCTGTCAAGGGCGCGTTCAGCCCCTTCGAGTCCTCAGCGTAGCGGATAGCCTCCGCGTGCTTGTCGGCCGCAGCCAGGGCCTTGGCGCCCCACATTCGGTTGTGCCATGACTTATGCCGGTACTCAGACTTTGCAATCAGCTCCAACAGCTCGTTGTGACGACCTGACGCATACAGCGCGCTCAGGCAAGCAGTCGTACCTTTGTAGTATCCGTACTCTCCAGTGCGCACACAGTGCTCCCACATTGTCGTCAGCGTCGGGGACGAATAGTCAGCCCAGTACGACGCAATCTCGGGCGTCATGCACAGTTCGCCCCAGAATTCCCCCAGGTACTCCAGGTAAGGCATGTCATCTTCTTGAAGGGCGTCCCACAGACGTTCGAGCCACTTCTGACGCACAGCGCCGCTGACATCAGCCTTTGTGATTATTGGGACGAGCGCCTCGATGGCACGATTGACGGCCGAACCAATTCCACCGGAACTGCTGTCAACCTGCTCGATGGCTGGCGCCAGCTTTTCCAGGAAGAGCACCGCGCCCTCGGCCGCTAGGACCGGCTCCTTCTTAGCGATTGCCTTGATTTCAGCGAGGGCCTCTTTGATGCGGAGGATAGGCGTGCTGGACTTCCAGCCGAAGGCGTTGCGACGGAAGCGTGGGGCGAACTGCCATTTATATTTTGTAGCCATGAGCTGATTGTGGAGAGGGCTTTCGTTTAGACGTGCCACAGGTGAGGCGGCTGGGCACCAAGATACCCGTGACATTCTAGTATGAGGGGCGTTACTCCACTTTCAGGACGCCCCGGCATCCTGGAAACGTCGAGCAACCCCAAAAGGCATTGCCATCTGCGCCCACCTTCTTGGAGCTCCGAAGGACCATAGGAGCGCGGCATTTTGGACATCGACGACTAACTTCCGCCGTCTGAGGCAAAGGCTGATTCAACCCCGGGTGTGCGAGCTCCGAGGAGTCCTCCTTTCGGGTCTCCGCCACCATTCGCAGCATCTCAGACGTATCCACAAGTTTGATGGCGCGTCCCTGGGCAAAACTGAGAGCATCGGGAGTGAAGTCCCCGGACGCCACGACGAACCCGCCTACTGCACTTTCGGCAGTCATTACTCCGTAGAGCTCCCGGACAGTGGCAACGCCAACTTTAAGTGATTTCCATTGCTTGCATTGGACCAGGTACTTGTCTGACCCCATCCGCAGCTCCACATCTACTCCGCCGTCTGGCTCTGCGCCACCTCGCTCGATTACCTTAAAACCCTTGCGCCGAAATACCTCAGCCGTGAGGCTCTCGAACTCACGCCAAGATATTTTTTCCAGGGCTGCCTGAGGTGTACTGTCAATAGCGGACACTCTTGTTTCAAGCCGCCTATCGCTGTTTGCTGAAATTTTCAGCGAACAATGCAGGCGGAACATTGCCAAGGCGCGAGTGGCGCCGCTGGCGGTTATAGAA
>NZ_VVIW01000036.1 GCF_011682045.1 Massilia aquatica
AGGAGGATGGACCGGCTATGCCAGCGAAGCAAAACCGGGACCGATCACCATGCTGCATGGGCTACAGCGCTTCGACAGCATGGTGCACGGCTGGAAACTTGCAAAAATGTGGGCATAGCATAGCGCGCAGGCGGGAACCCATAGCACCTACGATTAGCGAAAGTGCTATGGATCCCCGCCTGCGCGGGGACGACGTATCTGAGGCTGGTGGTCCTACCGGGTCACGCGGTCTTAAAACCGGTTCAACCCGCGTAAATAATGCTGGGGTTTAACGCAGAACCCTATAATATCGGCTCTTCCGCTCACGATCGCCGACTCCATGTCCTTCCGCAAAGAACCCCCCTTCGCCCACGGCACCCCGACCCGCAACGCCGTGGTGCTGGTCAACCTGGGCACGCCCGACGCGCCGACCACGCAGGCCGTGCGGCGTTACCTGAAGGAATTCCTGTCCGATCCGCGCGTGGTCGAAATTCCGCGCGCCATCTGGTGGATGATCTTGCATCTCATCATACTGCCATTTCGCTCCAGCAAATCGGCCGCGAAATACGCGTCGATCTGGACCAAGGAAGGCTCCCCCCTCAAAGTCCACACCCAGAAGCAAGCCATCCTGCTGCGCGGCCTGCTGGGCGAGCGCGGTCATGATTCGGTGAAAGTGGTGATGGCGATGCGCTACGGCTCGCCGTCGCTGCCGGAAGTGCTGGACCAGCTCAAGGCCGAGAACTGCGAGCGCATCGCCATCCTGCCGGCCTATCCGCAGTACTCGGGCACCACCACCGGCTCGATCAGCGACGCCGTGTTCGCCCATTACGCGGGCGTGCGCAACGTACCGGAACTGCGCATGATCAAGCACTATCACGACAAGGATGGCTACATCGACGCCCTGCGCGATACCGTGCTGGCGCACTGGAAAGTGAACGGGCGCGGCGACAAGCTGGTGATGAGCTTCCACGGCGTGCCGAAACGCACCCTGATGCTGGGCGACCCCTACCACTGCGAGTGCTACAAGACGGCGCGCCTGCTGGCGACCAGGCTGGGCCTGTCATCCGAGCAATACCTGGTCACCTTCCAGTCGCGCTTCGGCAAGGCCGAGTGGCTGCAGCCGTATACGGCGCCGACCCTGGTGCAGATGGCGAAGGATGGCCAGAAGCGCGTCGACCTGATCTGCCCCGGCTTTACCAGCGACTGCCTGGAAACGCTGGAAGAGATCGCCATGGAAGCGAAGCACGACTTCGAGACCGCCGGCGGCCGTGAATTCCACTACATCCCGTGCCTGAACGAGTCGCCCGGCTGGATCGCCGGCCTGGCCGATATTACCGAGCAGCACATGCTGGGATGGGATACGAAAGCCACGCCGGCCCAGCGCGAAGCCGAGAAGCAGGACAAGGAAACGGGCCGCCGCCACGCACTGAAACTGGGCGCAAGCTGACCGCCCGCCGCCCCTGCCGCTCTGCCTACCGCCGGCCTACCGCCGTGCGGCATTGACAGGCGCTATTTGCCGCCTGTTAAAATAGCGTTCCGTGCACACTCAGACCGGCGTAGCAGATCCAGGCCAGCGCGAGCACGGTGTAGGCAACAACGCTGGCGGCAATCAACGGCAACTTCATGTCGAACTCCCTGAAACAGCTTTGCGCGGGCGATGCACGCGCATGCGAGCTGGATGACTTCATGGTAGTCCGGGCCGCCGCGAAAAGAATCCCCTCATTGGTAATATTTGTAACATTGCACTAAAAAGCAACGCTGTAGGATTCCCCTTGAAAATGTAGGTTATAGCCCCATCTGGGTCCCTATGTGGCTAGCAAGACACCTCAAACAATTAGTTAAGTCATTGATTCCAGGAGCTTTTCCGATGCAAGAGCAAGAAAATCCAGAAGTGTCGCAACCGTCCGACGAATCCGTCCAGGCCGCCGCGCCGGTAAATGGCGAGCCGAGCCTCGAAGAGCAGCTCAGCGCCACCGAAGCCAAACTGGCCGAGATGCACGACGCCTTCATGCGTGCCAAGGCCGAAGGCGAGAACATCCGCCGGCGCGCCCAGGAAGACGTCAACAAGGCGCACAAATTCGCCATCGAAAGCTTCGCCGAAGCCATGGTGCCGGTGCGCGACAGCCTCGAAATGGCGCTCAAGGTCGAGTCGCCATCGATCGAGTCGCTGAAGGAAGGCGTCGAAATGACCCTCAAGCAGCTGACCTCGGCGTTCGAGAAGAACAAGCTGGTCGAAGTGCTGCCGGCCCAGGGCGACAAGCTCGATCCGATGAAGCACCAGGCCGTGGCCGTGGTCCCGGCCGAGCAGGAAGCCAATACCGTGGTCAGCGTGCTGCAAAAAGGCTATATGATCGCCGACCGTTTGTTGCGTCCAGCCATCGTTACCGCAGCGCAAGCAAAATAAATACGGTGTGCTCTCTTGCAAGGTCTTGAAAGCACGCAGTTTTTCCACATATTCAAGTCATCTGAAACTAAGTAATTAAAAGGAAAAAATCATGGGCAGAATTATCGGTATTGACCTTGGCACGACGAACTCTTGCGTGGCCATCATGGAAAACGGTCAGCCAAAGGTAATCGAGAACGCAGAAGGCGCGCGTACGACGCCTTCCATTATTGCTTACCAAGAAGATGGCGAAATCCTCGTTGGCGCACCGGCCAAGCGCCAGGCCGTCACCAATCCGAAGAACACGTTGTTCGCGGTCAAGCGCCTGATCGGCCGTAAGTTCGACGAAAAAGAAGTGCAGAAAGATATCGGCCTGATGCCATATTCGATCATCAAAGCCGACAACGGCGATGCATGGATCGGCGTGCGCGACAAAAAACTGGCGGCTCAGCAAATCTCCGCTGAAGTCCTGCGCAAAATGAAAAAAACCGCTGAAGACTACCTCGGCGAAGAAGTGACCGAAGCGGTCATCACCGTGCCTGCGTACTTCAACGATTCGCAGCGCCAGGCCACCAAAGACGCCGGCCGTATCGCCGGTCTCGACGTCAAGCGCATCATCAACGAGCCAACCGCGGCAGCGCTGGCGTTCGGCCTCGACAAAACCGACAAGGGCGACCGCAAGATCGCCGTGTATGACCTGGGCGGCGGCACGTTCGACGTCTCGATCATCGAAATCGCCGATGTCGATGGCGAAAAGCAGTTCGAAGTGCTGTCCACCAACGGCGACACTTTCCTCGGCGGCGAAGACTTCGACCAGCGCATCATCGATTACATCATCGACGAATTCAAGAAGATCAACGGCCTGGACCTGAAAAAAGATCCGATCGCCCTGCAGCGCATCAAGGCCTCGGCCGAGCGCGCCAAGATCGAACTGTCGTCCTCGCAGCAGACCGAAATCAACGAGCCGTACATCGCCATGGCGAACGGCGCGCCGGTCCACCTGAACCTGAAAATGACCCGCGCCAAGCTCGAATCGCTGGTCGAGGAACTGATCGCGGCCACCATCGAGCCATGCAAGATGGCGATCAAGGATGCCGGCGTCAAAGTGTCCGACATCGACGACATCATCCTGGTCGGCGGCATGACCCGTATGCCGAAGGTGCAGGAAAAGGTCAAGGAATTCTTCGGCAAGGAGCCGCGCAAGGACGTCAATCCGGATGAAGCCGTCGCTGTCGGCGCCGCCATCCAGGGCGCCGTGCTGTCGGGCGAGCGCAAGGACTTGCTGCTGCTGGACGTGACCCCGCTGTCGCTGGGTATCGAAACCATGGGCGGCGTGATGACCAAGATGATCCACAAGAACACCACGATCCCGACCAAGTTCAGCCAGGTGTTTTCGACCGCCGAAGACAACCAGCCTGCGGTGACGATCAAGGTGTTCCAGGGCGAGCGTGAAATCGCGGCCGGCAACAAGGGCCTGGGCGAATTCAACCTCGAAGGCATCCCGCCGGCATCGCGCGGCACGCCGCAGATCGAAGTGACCTTCGACATCGACGCCAACGGCATTTTGCACGTCGGCGCGAAAGACAAGGCCACCGGCAAAGAGAACAAGATCACGATCAAGGCCAACTCCGGCCTGACCGAAGCCGAAATCCAGAAAATGGTGAAAGACGCCGAAGTCAACGCCGAAGAAGACAAGAAGGTCAAGGAACTGGCCGAATCGCGCAACCAGGCCGATAACCTGGTGCACTCGACCCGCAAGTCGCTGACCGAATACGGCGACAAGCTCGACGCTGGCGAGAAAGAAGCCATTGACGCGGCGATCACCGACGTCGAAGGCGCGATCAAGTCCGGCGACAAGGCCGAGATCGATGCCAAGATCGAAAAACTGTCGGCTGCGTCGCAAAAGCTGGGCGAGAAGATGTACGCCGACCAGCAGGCGCAGCAAGCTGCCGGCGGCGCTGACGCCGGCCAGCAGGCAGGCGGCGCTGAAGGCAAGCCTGCCCAGGACGACGTGATCGACGCCGACTTCAAGGAAGTCAAAGACGCCAAGTAATTGATGCCGGTGCAAGGTGCGGGCTGCTGCAGAGCAGCCCGCGCCAAATCGAGCAAAGGCGACGACAAGCCGAGCCCTCCCGCGGCTCGGTTTTTTTGCATAAACAGTAGCGTAGTAGCTAGACAGCAAGGTGCCGACAAATGGCAAAGCGTGATTTTTATCAGATCCTCGGGGTCGCCAAGAATGCTTCTGAAGAAGAAATCAAGAAGTCGTATCGCAAGCTTGCGATGAAATACCATCCGGACCGCAATCCGGACAGTAAGGAATCGGAAGAGAAGTTCAAGGAAGTCAAAGAAGCGTACGAAATGCTGACCAATCCGGAGAAGCGCGAAGCGTACGACCGCTATGGTCACGCGGGTGTCGATCCGAACATGGGTGGCGGCGGCGGTGGCGGCTTCGGCGGCGGCGCCGGTGGTTTCCCGGACAGCTTCGGCGATATCTTCGGCGACATTTTCGGCGGCGGCGGCCGCGGGCGCAGTTCCGGCCCGCAGGTGTACCGCGGCGCCGACATGCGCATGGGCTTCGAGATCACGCTCGAGCAGGCGGCGCACGGCCACACCCAGGAATTGCGCATCCCGAGCTGGGACAAGTGCGAAACCTGCCACGGCAGCGGCGCCAAGCCGGGCACCTCGCCGGTCACCTGCACCCAGTGCGGCGGCCACGGCCAGACGCGCGTGCAGCAAGGCTTCTTCAGCATCCAGCAAACCTGCTCGCGTTGCCAGGGCAGCGGCAAGATCATTGCCGAACCGTGCGCGCCGTGCGGCGGCGAAGGCATGATCAAGCGCCAGAAGATCCAGGAAGTCAGTATTCCGGCCGGTATCGAAAGCGGCGTCAGCATCCGTTACAAGGGACTCGGCCAGCCGGGCACCAACGGCGGGCCGCCGGGCGACCTGTTGATCGAAGTACGGGTCAAGCCGCACTCGGTGTTCAACCGCGAAGGCGACGACCTGCATTGCGAAATGCCGATCTCATTCGTCAAGGCAACCCTGGGCGGCGAAATCGAAGTGCCTACCCTGTCCGGCAAGGTCTCGTTTGCGATTCCTGAAGGCACGCAATCGGGCCGCACGTTCCGCCTGAAAGCGAAGGGCATCAAGGGCATGCGTTCCGGCTATCCGGGTGACCTGTTCTGCCACGTGGCGGTCGAAACGCCGGTCAAGCTGACCGACAAGCAAAAAGACCTGCTGCGCGAATTCGAGCGCCTGACGGTCGAAGGCGGCGGCAAGCATAGTCCGCAGAGCAAGGGCTGGATGGACAAGGTGAAAGATTTTTTCGAATAAGGCGGGCCTAGCCACGCGTATTCATTCAACCGCTGAATTCGGCCCACGGCCCTGTCAGCGGTTTTTTTTCGAACACACAGGACAGATATGACTCAAGCACAATACGATATCGACGCGCTCTTCAAACGCAACCGCGACTGGGCTGCGGCGATGGTGGCCCGGGATGAGAATTTCTTCAAGGCCCTGACCGCCCAGCAGTCGCCGGAGTATCTGTGGATCGGCTGTTCCGACAGCCGCGTGCCGGCCAATGAGCTGCTGGGACTGGCGCCGGGCGAACTGTTCGTCCATCGCAATATCGCCAACGTGGTGGTGCATTCCGACCTGAACTGCCTGACCGTGTTGCAGTTCGCCATCGACGTGCTCAAGGTCAAGCACGTCATCATTTGCGGGCACTACGGCTGCTCGGGCGTGCACGCGGCCATGATCAACAAGCGCGTGGGCCTGGCCGACAACTGGCTGCGCCATGTGCAGGATGTGCAGCAAAAGCACGAAAAATACCTGGGCGATGTATTGCCGTCGCGCGCGCGCGCCGACCGCTTGTGCGAGCTGAACGTGACCGAGCAGGTGGTCAACACAGCGCAAACCACGGTGGTGCAGGATGCCTGGGAACGCGGCCAGCCGCTGACGGTGCACGGCTGGGTGTACGGCCTGCACGACGGCTTGCTGCGCGACCTGGGCATGAGCGTGAGCGGCGCCGATGAACTGGCGCCGAAACTGGCGGCGCGCTTGCTCGAGTATCAGGAATAAACGCGGCGGGGCGCGCGCCTCCCCTGGTCAGGGTGTCTGGCCAGGCGCCAGGCACATGTAGAATTTGCCGTCGTTTCTCGTCACTTTGACACCGGCGAACTTACCTTCCGCCACGACGATATCGACATTGTGATCCTCGCGCGTCCTGGCGTTATAGGTAAATTTCTTCGACCCATACTCACCCATGTGCAACATGATCATCTCGGTGTTGCCTTGTTTTAGGTCATATTCCTGATCGAACACGCGCAGCACACCCTGTTGCACGCGGTAGGTGATCGGGTATTTCTTTTTCTTGCTGCCATTCGTCACGCAGCTGAGTTCCATTTCGACATCGAGCACGTGGCCGTACAGCGAGAAAAGCGTGGGCGCCTGCAGAGGTTTGGGCACCGGTACCGTACATTGGACCGCCAACTGATCGTCTATGACGGCAATGTAGATGTTCCCTTGCTCGCTCCCGGCAATGGCAAGGTGAACGTCGTTGTCGCTTGCGTTTACCTGGAGCTTGAGCGCCCCGTCTGGAGCCAGGCTGCGCAGCAGGGAGACATCGTCCCGCAGGACGCCTTTCATCTTCCCGGATGAGAACGTTCCGTCCTCCGCAATGCGAATCGAGCCTCCGGGGCGCTTGCTATCCGCGACCTTGACCTGTTCCTGTGTACAGTCGGCGTCGTAGGTCCCCGCAAGCAGCTTGAGCAGCGGCGCCGAGCCGTACCAGACCGGTGCCGCTGACGCTGGTGCTGGTGCGGCTGCCGGTGCGGCAGCTGCGGCCGTGGAGCTGAACAGGAGGGCAGCGCACCCGCCCACGACAGCCGCGACGCAGCGCGCCGTCATCGGAACAGCATGAAATTGAACTGCCATGGCCTGCGACTCCAGTCTTGATTAGATTGCCAGAGCGGCCATTTTGGTTGTTAAGTAACTTTTTGTCAACGAAACACATGTCGTTCATCGAGCTCAAACGCCCGACAATTGCCCCGCCAGCAGGTTCGCGGCGGGGATCCCGGTTTAGTTGTTTTCCTTGATCACACGTCCGTTCAGGTGCTGCACCGGACGGGCGTTGTGCTTGTACAGCTTGTGAAACTGGGCCAGCTGCGCCTTCGACATGTCGACCGGCGTCTTCAGCACGAACCAGTTCGCTTCTTCGCTGCACGGCGGCGTGGTCAGCGAGCCGGGGAAGTTGTAATAACCCTGGGTCGGCGGCAAAATGCCCATCATGTCGATGGTCACGCCATCGACCGCCTGCTCGACTTCGGCTTCCTTCGGCAGGTTGTTGAAGATATTTGTCAGCGCCGGGTTTTCCTTGCCCAGCTTGAACAGCACCGCGACCACGGCCAGCTTGTTGTCCGCGTTCTTGTGCACCAGGTGCAGTCCCAGCGGATACTGCTTGCCGTTGATGCGCTCTTCGCTCGGCGTATGGAAATGAAATTGCAGCAATTCATGGCGCACGCCGCTGATCGAGATCCCGCTGCCCGGCGCATAATTGACCTGCACCGTGTGGCCGTTATCGATGATCCTCAAAGGCGACGGCTGGTATTCGAACAGGATCGGGGCGAGCGTGGACTTGGTCGTCGCGTTGGTGCGGATATCGATCGGCGACTGTGCGTGACCGGTCTTGCAGACCACATAGTCGGACTTGATGCCGCCCCAGCGCTTCGGCCCGGTCTTGCCGGAATAGGTCCACTCATGCGGGGCGTGGGCGCCGTGGGCGGCGGGTGCCGCCGGTGCTGCTGCCGCGGCCGGCGCTGGCGCCTCGGCCGGGTCCTGGGCTTGCACCGGCAATGGCAGGATGGCGGCCAGCGCCAGCGAAACGACGGTCATACGTGAAAACATGTGAATTCCTTTGATCGAATGGGGTAACGTATGGAGTGGCGTCGCGGCGGGGGCATGGCCGCACAAAACACAGGGACGCGTCGTGGCGCTCGCTCTGTCCGGCAATACTATCTTGTCCTAGCGCAAGTAAATACAAGAAAGTACGTACTTGCTGCAAGGAAACAACACACTGCTGGCGCGGCCCCGTCCGCCCAAGCGTGGAAAATATTAATGGAGTAATAATTTGAATCAGGACATTCATCGGCTGGACACCATTCGGACCCTGGCGCGCACCTTTGTCGAGGAACGCGACTGGGGCCAGTTCCATACGCCTAAGAATCTATCGTCGGCGCTGTCGGTGGAAGCGGCCGAGCTGCTGGAACATTTCCAGTGGCTCAAGACGGGCACGCAGGAAGAACTCGGTGCGGAAAAACTTGTGCAGGTGCGCCACGAAATGGCCGACGTGCTGGTCTACCTGGTGTTGCTGGCGGACCAGCTCGATGTCGACCTGGGCGCGGCGGTGCAGGAAAAGATGGTGCTCAACCGGGCCAAATACCCGGCCGATAAGGTGCGCGGCGATGCGCGCAAATACCACGAATACCCGCCGGACTGAGCCGGCGGGAATGCCAGCCAGCCTTACAGCCCGCCCATGCAGATGTACTTGATGACCAGGTAGTCGTCGATGCCGTAGCGCGAGCCTTCGCGGCCCAGGCCCGACTGCTTGACGCCGCCGAACGGCGCCACCTCGGTCGAAATCAGGCCGGTGTTCACGCCCACCATGCCGGTTTCCAGGGCATCGGCCACGCGCCACACGCGCCCGATGTCGCGCGAGTAAAAGTAGGCCGCCAGCCCGAACTCGGTATCGTTGGCCATGGCGATGACATCGTCCTCGGTATCGAAGCGGAACAGGGGCGCGAGCGGGCCGAAGGTTTCTTCGGTGGCCACCTGCATCTTGGATGTGACGTCGGCCAGCACGGTCGGCTCGAAGAAGCTGTGGCCGAGCGCGTGGCGCTTGCCGCCGGTGAGCAGGCGCGCGCCTTTCGCGAGCGCGTCGGCGATGTGCTCCTCGACCTTGAGCACGGCTTTTTCTTCGATCAGCGGGCCCTGGGTCACGCCCACGTCCTGGCCGTTGCCGACCTTGAGCCTGGCCACCGCCGCCACCAGTTTTTCGGCAAAGCGCTCGTACACGCCATCCTGCACATACAGGCGGTTGGCGCACACGCAGGTCTGGCCGGCGTTGCGGTATTTGGACGCAATCGCGCCTTCGACCGCCGCATCGAGGTCGGCATCGTCGAACACGATGAAGGGCGCGTTGCCGCCCAATTCCAGCGACAGCTTCTTGATGGTCGGCGCGCATTGCTCCATCAGCACGCGGCCGACCTGGGTCGAGCCGGTGAAGGTGAGTTTGCGCACCAGCGGATTGCTTGTCATCTCGGCGCCGATCGCCTTCGAGTCGCCCGTGATGACGCTCAACACGCCCTTCGGCACGCCGGCGCGCTCGGCCAGTTCGGCCAGCGCCAGCGCCGAGAACGGGGTCAGCTCGGCCGGCTTGACCACCATCGGGCAGCCGGCCGCCAAGGCCGGACCGACCTTGCGCGTGATCATCGCCGCCGGGAAATTCCACGGCGTAATCGCCGCGCACACGCCGATCGGCTCCTTGGTCACCACCAGGCGGCGGTCGGGCCATGGCGATTGCAGGGTGTCGCCCTCGATGCGCTTGCCTTCTTCGGCAAACCACTCGATGAAGGAGGCGGCGTAGGCGATTTCGCCTTTCGATTCGGTGAGCGGCTTGCCTTGTTCGGCGGTCATGATCAGGGCCAGGTCGTCGGCGTTTTCGATCATCAGGTCGTTCCATTTGCGCAGGATGACGCTGCGTTCGCGCGCGCTTTTCTTGCGCCAGGCCGGCCAGGCCACGTTGGCGGCGGCAATCGCCCGCGCGGCGTCATCCTGGCCCATGCGCGGCACGGTGCCGAGCGTCTCGCCGGTGGCCGGGTTGGTGACCGTGATGGTGGCGGCATCGCTCGCATCGCACCATTCGCCGTCGATAAAACATTGCTGCCGCAGCAGCGCAGGGTCTTTCAGATTCAACATGGCAGGGCTTTCTTGATCAGGCTTGGCGCGTGGCCGGGAAATCATCTTAGCGTTTTTTGCAACTGGTTGCCGGGCAGCCGCGCGCGCGTGGCGCGATGCTTTCCGAGAAGCAGCATTTGCTTGCCGCCGTCTTGATTGCGCGCAGGCGATCCGCATTCTGCGCGGAACTTTTTGCGGCGGCGCAAGCCCGCGTGCCCGGCCGCGACCATGCTGAGCGATGGCGGCGCCGCTGTTGGCGTTGCCCGGTATCCCTGCGGGGACCGCAACCCCGCTCATGCTGAGGTGCCCTATGCGTCAACTTGCCCGTTCCCTTCCCGCACTGCTGCTGTGCGCCGCCTGCCTGCCGGCGCTGGCCGCCCAAGCGCCGCGCTACCGCATCACCACCATCCTGGCCGGCCAGTTCGACTATGTCGAAGCGACCGGCATCAACAGCCGCGGCGACGTGGTGGGCGGCACCTATGTGACCGGCCAGGAGTGGCGCGGCTACCTGTTCGCCGACGGCCGCACCACGCAGCTGGGCAGCCTGGGCGGCCAGTACACGCGGGTGCAGGCCATCAACGAGGCGCGCCAGATCGTGGGCGAATCGAAGACGCCGGATGGCATCAGCCACGCGGTCATGTTCAGCGGCGCCACGGTAACCAACCTGACGCCCTGGGCGCTGCGGGAAAGCGGCGCCTCCGCCATCAACAACGCCGGCACCGCGGTCGGCGCGATTCCCTGCGACTGCCTGGATTTCCACGCGGCGCGCTTCATGCGCGGCGGCGTGTCCGACCTGGGCACGCTGGGCGGCAAGTCGAGCAACGCCGACGGCATCAACAATGCCGGGCAAATCGTCGGCTGGGCCGCGCTGGCCGGCCCTTACACCCCGCGTGCCTTTTTGTACGAGCAGGGCCGCATGCGCGACCTCGGCACCCTGGGCGGCGAATGGTCGAGCGCGAGCGCGATCAACGAGGCCGGACACGTCGCCGGCAGCTCGGCCTTGGGCGGGCAGGCGGGCGACCATGCCTTTTTGTACGTGAACGGCGTGATGAGCGATTTGGGCGCCTTGTCCGGCATGGACAGCGCGGCGCGCGGCATGAACAATGCCGGCCAGGTGGTGGGGCTGTCCTATCAGGGCTGGGACATCAACGAGGCGGTGCTGTGGGAGGGCGGCTCGCTGTTCAATCTGAACAGCCTGATCGACCCGGCCTCCGGCTGGCACCTGACCGATGCCGGCGCCATCAACGACCTGGGGCAGATTGCCGCCAGCGGCTGCCATCAGGGGCTGGGCGTGTGCGGCATGCTGCGGCTCGATCCGGCCGCCAGCATGGCGCCGGTGCCGGAAGCGTCGACCTGGGCCATGCTGGCCGCCGGGCTGGCGCTGGTGGGCGTAAGGGGCCGGCGGCGCCGCCAGGAAGATAGTTTCCATTAAGAAATATGAGGCGGTGGCGGTTCGTGTTGGCATGTTTGACAACTTGCCGGTAAGCTCTAACTGTGGTCAGGCGCATTGATCTGCGCCAAACCTATGTTGTCCATTTGAGATGGATCAAGCAGCACTCGCCATCAGGCCGATAAGCCATTATGATGATCCGGGTGCGTCATTCGTTCCTATACCGACAATCATGCGCCGCCCTATCGTCCTCGTTCCCGCCTGCACGCGCCAGATCGGACCTCATCCGTATCACGCCGCGCAGCTTAAATATGTCGACGCCGTCGTCCTCGGCGCCGACTGCGCTCCCATGGTCCTGCCCGCGCTCGGCGCCGCGCTCGACCTGGAGGCTTCCCTGTCCGTGTGCGACGGCATCATGCTGACCGGCTCGGCCTCGAACGTCCATCCGAGCCATTACAACCAGGATGTGTACGACCCGAGCCTGCCGCAGGACCCGGCGCGCGACGCCACCACCTTGCCGCTGATCCGCGCCGCGCTGGAGCGCGGCATCCCGATCATCGCGGTGTGCCGCGGTTTCCAGGAGATGAACGTGGCCCTCGGCGGCAGCCTGCACCAGGCGGTGCAGGAAGTCGAAGGCAAGATGGACCACCGCGAAGACCCGCACGCTTCCATCGACGACCAGTACCGCCCGGCCCACGACGTGATCGTTACCCCCGGCGGCGCCTTCCAGCGCATGCTCGGTGGCGCGACGCGTATCGCCGTCAATTCGCTGCACGGGCAGGGCATCGACCGGCTCGCGCCCGGCATCGCCATCGAAGCGGTCTCGCACGACGGCCTGGTGGAAGCGTTTTCGGTGCCGTCCGCGCCCGGCTTTACCCTGGCCGTGCAGTGGCATCCCGAGTGGCTGATCCTGGAAAACCCGGCCTCGATGGCCATGTTCGGCGCCTTCGGTCTGGCTTGCCGCGCTTTCCAGGCGGGGCGCGCATGAACATCCGCAGCGCCAGCCGCTACGAAAAGTGGGCCCTCTGCTGCGTGCCGTAGCGCCGCTTGCTATCGTCGATTCCACAGCACGCGCGCGGCATGTGCCTGCGCGCGTATGAGCAAAATTAGAGCGCCAACTACAGAGAGAACATCATGGCAATTCGCGAAAACTTCACCTACACCGACATGGACCTGTGGCTCAACGAGAAACGGGTCACCGAAATCGAATGCCTGATTCCCGACTTGACCGGGGTCGCGCGCGGCAAGATCCTCCCGCGCGGTAAATTCACGCAGGAGCGCGGCATGCGCATTCCCGAGGCGGTACTGGGCATGACCGTGACCGGCAATTACCCGATCGACGACGAAGCCTACGACCGCGCCATCTCGGCCACCGACCGCGACATGATCCTGAAGGCCGATCCGACCACCATCACCATGGTGCCGTGGGCGGTCGACCCGACCGCGCAGGTGATCCACGACTGCTATTTCGCCGACGGCAAACTGGTCGACTTCGCGCCGCGCACGGTGCTGCGCCGCGTCCTCAAGCTGTACGCCGACAAGGGCTGGAAGCCGGTGGTCGCGCCCGAACTCGAGTTCTACCTGACCGCCAAGAACATCGACCCCGACCTGCCGCTCAAACCGCCGATCGGCCGCAGCGGCCGCGCCGAAACCAGCCGCCAGGTCTACAGCATCGACGCCGTCAACGAATTCGATCCGCTGTTCGAAGACATTTACGACTACTGCGAACTGATGAACCTCGACGTCGACACCCTGATCCACGAGATCGGCGCCGGCCAGATGGAAATCAACTTCCTGCATGGCGATCCGCTCGGTCTCGCCGACAAGGTGTTCTTCTTCAAGCGCACCCTGCGCGAAGCGGCGCTCAAGCACGATATGTACGCCACCTTCATGGCCAAGCCGATGGCCGGCGAACCCGGTTCGGCCATGCACGTGCACCAGAGCGTGGTCGATACCAAGACCGGCCTGAATATCTTCAGCAGCGAAGACGGCTCGGCCTCGCCCCTGTTCAAGCAGTACATCGGCGGCCTGCAGCGCTACATGCCGTCGGCCATGGCGATCGTCGCGCCGTACGTCAATTCGTACCGCCGCATCGTGCGCCACACCGCCGCCCCGATCAACATCCAGTGGGGCCTGGACAACCGCACGGTGGGCTTTCGCGTACCGGAATCGGGCGTGCAGGACCGGCGCGTGGAAAACCGCATCATCGGCGCCGACGCCAATCCCTACCTGGCGCTGGCCGTGACCCTTGCCTGCGGCTACCTCGGCATGACCGAGCAGCTCGAACCGACCCCGATGATGAACGGCAGCGCCTATGAAATGCCGTTCGAGCTGCCGCAAGGCCTGCCCGAAGCGCTGCACCTGCTGCGCGCCGAGGACAAGCTGCGCACGGTGCTGGGCGAGCGCTTCATCGACGTGTATGCGGCCATCAAGGACCTGGAACACCAGGAGTTCATGACCGTCATCAGCCCGTGGGAACGCGAACACCTGCTACTGCACGTGTAAGCGTCACGCAGCACCAGCAACGATAACCATAACAATAACGATAAACGAGGTCCATCATGACAGCCAACCCCATGGTCCCCAGCGCCGAGCTGGTCGCGTCGGTCAAGGCCGCCACGCACGACGTCTACGACACTGCCGAAATCCAGCGCCAGGACGCGGCGCACTACATGCATCCCTTCACCGACCACAAGGCGCTGGGCGAACGCGGCGCGCGCGTGATGGTGCGCGGCGACGGCATTTACCTGTGGGATTCGGAAGGCAACAAGATCCTCGACGGCATGTCCGGCCTGTGGTGCGTGAACGTCGGCTACGGGCGCACCAGCATCTCGGACGCGGTCTACCGCCAGATGCAGACGCTGCCCTTCTATAACAGCTTCTTCAACACCACCAACGTGCCGGCCACCCGCCTGGCCGCGCTGCTGGTCGAGATTTCGCCGCCCCAGTTCAACCACGTGTTCTTCACCGGCTCCGGCTCGGAAGCGAACGACACCAACCTGCGCATGGTGCGCCGCTACTGGGACCTCAAGGGCCAGCCGCAGCGCCACACCATCATCAGTCGCTACAACGCCTACCACGGCAGCACCGTGGCCGGCGCGGCGCTGGGCGGCATGGCGGGCATGCACGAGCAAGGCGGCATGATTCCGGGGATCGAGCATATCGGCCAGCCAAACTACCTGGAAAACGGCAGCGGCATGACGCCCGGGGAATTCGGCATCGTGGCGGCCGGCTGGCTCGAAGCCAAAATCCTGGAAGTCGGCGCCGACAAGGTGGCCGCCTTCATCGGCGAACCGGTGCAGGGCGCCGGCGGCGTGATCATTCCCCCGGCCACCTACTGGCCCGAAATTCAACGCATCTGCGACAAGTACGGCGTGCTCTTGATCGCCGATGAAGTCATTTGCGGGTTTGGCCGTCTTGGTACATGGTTTGGCTCCGAGTTGATGCAGATCAAACCTGATCTGATTACATTCGCGAAGGGTGTGACCTCGGGATATGTTCCTCTTGGTGGCGTGCTGGTCGGTGACCGGGTTGCAAGCGTGTTGATCAACGAAGGCGGCGACTTCAATCATGGTTTCACGTATTCGGGGCACCCGGTGGCCTGCGCGGCGGCGCTGGAGAACATCCGCATCCTGATGGACGAGCGCCTGGTGCAGCAGGTGGCGCAAGACACCGGCCCGTACCTGAAAGAGAAGTTCGAAGCGCTGATGGACCACCCGCTGGTGGGTTACGCCGACACCTGCGGTTTCGTGGCGGGGCTGAACCTGGTGCGCAAGAAGGCCGCAGCGGTGCACGACTGCGAGTACTTCGATCCGGACCAGGGCGTGGGCATGATCTGCCGCGGCTACATGTTCGCCAACGGGATCATCATGCGCGCCGTGGGCGACCGGATGATCATCGCGCCGCCGCTGGTGATGACGCGCGCGCAAATCGACGAAATGATTTTCAAGATCAGGTACTGCCTCGAGGCCACCCTGATCGACTTGCAGAAGCGGGGCTGGGTAGCTTGAACCAACGTTGAACCGGAGGCAGGATGAAGACGATACGCCGCATCGCACTCAGCTTCATCCTCGGCCTCGCGGCCGCCGCCAGCGTGGCGGTGGCCGCGCCGCCGGAAGAGAAAGTCCTCAACATCTACAACTGGTCCGACTACATCGCCGAAGACACGGTCCGCAACTTCGAAAAGGAAACCGGCATCAAGGTCCGCTACGATGTCTTCGACAGCAACGAAGTCCTGCACGCCAAGCTCACCGCCGGCAAAACCGGCTACGACATCGTGGTCCCCACCGCGCACTGGGCGCGCCTGCAGATCGACGGCGGCCTGCTGCGCCCCCTCGACAAGGCCAGCCTGCCTTACCTGTCCAATCTCGACCCGACCCTGCAGGACCTGGTGAAGCGGGTCGACCCGGACAACAAGCACCTGGTGGTCTGGCTGTGGGGCTACACCACGCTCGGCATCAACGTCGACAAGGTCAAGGCGGCCCTCGGCTCCTTGCCCATGCCGGCCAATGTGTGGGACCTGGTGTTCGATGCGCGCTACGCCAGCAGGCTGACCTCGTGCGGCATTTCGTTCCTGGACTCGCCGTCCGAAGTGCTGCCCGCCGCGCTGCTCTACATGGGCAAACCGGCCTATTCGAAGAACAGCGCCGATTACCAGGACGCCGGCCGCATGCTGCAGGCGATCCGGCCGTCGGTGACCCTGTTCAGCTCCTCCGGCTACATCAACGACCTGGCCAACGGCGCGCTGTGCGTCTCGCTCGGCTGGTCGGGCGACATCAACATCGCGCGCCAGCGCGCCATCGACAACAAGAATGGCCACAACATCGTGGCGCTGGTGCCCAAGACAGCCACTTTGATGTTCGACACCATGGCCATTCCGGCCGACGCCCCGCATCCTGCCAATGCCCACCTGTGGATCAACTATATCCTGCGCCCCGAAGTGCACGCGACCCTGACCAACAAGGTCTTCTACGCCAATCCGAACAAGGCCGCCACGCCGATGGTGCGGCCCGAGATCGCCAACAACCGCACGGTCTACCTGTCGGATGCCGACAAGCAGCGCATGGTGGTGCCCGAACCCCTGAGCGCCGACGCGCGCCGCACCATGACGCGCGTATTTACCCGCTTTAAGACCGGCATGTAATCATTTTGCCTGCATACCCGCGTATGTCCGATAAAATTGCGGCTTTGCCTTATCTTTCATCATCCCTATGACGATTGCACAACCCGCAAGCTCGCAGCCCTTTCTCCTGATCCGCAACCTCGTCAAGGCATTCGACGGCGTGCGCGCCGTCAATGACATTTCGCTCGCCATCGACAAGGGCGAGATCTTTGCGCTGCTGGGCAGCTCCGGCTGCGGCAAGTCGACCCTGCTGCGCATGCTGGCCGGCTTCGAGACCCCGAGCGCCGGCGTCATCGAACTGGCCGGCCAGGACCTGGTCGGCGTGCCGCCCTACGAGCGCCCGGTCAACATGATGTTCCAGTCGTACGCGCTGTTCCCGCACCTGACGGTGTGGGACAACGTCGCCTTCGGCCTGCGCCGCGACCGCCTGCCCAAGGCGCAGATCGCCGAACGGGTCGACCAGATGCTGGCGCTGGTGCAGCTGGGCGCCTACGCCAAACGCAAGCCGCACCAGCTCTCGGGCGGGCAGCAGCAACGCGTGGCGCTGGCGCGCAGCCTGGCCAAGCGGCCGCAGTTGCTGCTGCTCGACGAGCCGCTCGGCGCGCTCGACAAAAAACTGCGCGAACAGACCCAGATGGAACTGGTGAACATCATCGAGCAGGTCGGCGTGACCTGCGTGATGGTCACCCACGATCAGGATGAAGCCATGAGCATGGCCACCCGCATCGCCGTCATGAGCGAAGGGCGCATCCTGCAGGTGGGCGCGCCCGGCGAAATCTATGAAACGCCGAACTGCCGCTTCGTGGCCGACTTCATCGGCACCGCCAACATGTTCAACGGCCATGTGCGGGTCGACCAGCCCGACCACGTCATCGTCGAAACGGGCGAATGCCGCCACTACGTCAGCCACGGCATCAGCGGCACCAACAACATGCCGGTGACGGTGGCGGTGCGGCCCGAAAAAATCGCCCTCCAGCGCGAGCTGCCCGGCGTGGAGCAGCGCGCCTCGGCCTTTGAGGACGGCTACAACTGCGTCTCCGGCGAGATCGTCAACGTGTCCTACTTCGGCAGCGAGACGCACTATCAGGTGCGCATGGCGCAGGGCGGCATCCTCAAGGTGGCGCGCACCAACGCCGCGCGCCATGAAGAGGCGCGCATGGAACGCGGCCAGCACGTGGTGGCGTGGTGGGACGGCAGCGACATCGTGGTCCTGACCCATTGAGGCGGCCATGATCAAGCCTTTCCGTCAATCTGCGGCCGGCCGCCGCTTCGTCATCGGCGTGCCGCTGGTCTGGCTCGGCATCGCCTTCCTGATCCCGTTCCTGATCGTGCTGCGCATGAGTTTTGCGGAACTCGACGACACCGGCAGCCCGTTCGGCCCCCTGGTCACCTTCAGCGACGGCGTGCTCTCCATCAAGGCCAAGGTGGTCAACTACGTCGCCCTGACCGAGGACTCCACCTACCTGTGGACCTTTTTGCGCTCGCTCGGCTACGCCGCCCTGACCATGGTTTTGTGCCTGGTCACCGGCTACCCGTTCGCCTACTTCATGGCGCGCGCCAATCCGGCCTGGCGCACGGTGCTCCTGATGATGGTGATGCTGCCGTTCTGGACCTCCTTCCTGCTGCGCATCTACGCCTGGAAGGGCATCCTGGCCAACCAGGGCCTGCTCAACAACCTGCTGCTGTGGCTCGGCGCGATCGACGAACCGCTGAAAATGATGAATACCTCGTTCGCGCTGGTGCTGGGGATGTTCTATGCCTACCTGCCGTTCATGATCCTGCCGCTGTACGCCAACCTGGTCAAGATGGACGTGCGCTACCTGGAAGCGGCGGCCGACCTGGGCGCCACGCCCTGGCAGGCGTTCTGGCGCATCACCGTGCCGCTCTCGAAGTCCGGCATCATCGCCGGCGCCATGCTGGTGTTCATTCCGGCGGTGGGCGAATTCGTCATTCCCGAACTGCTCGGCGGCCCCGAAACGCTGATGATCGGGCGCCTGCTGTGGGACGAATTTTTCGTCAACACCGACTGGCCGCGCGCTTCCGCGCTGGCGGTGGTGGCAATCGCGCTGATCCTGGTGCCGATGGCCATCTTCAACAAGTACAAGGATGAACAGGAAGCGGAGGGCCGCGCATGAAGACGCAAATGAGCACGCGCATGAACAAAATGACTTTGGCCCGCTGGTTCGGGCGCGGCTGGCTCTCGATGGGCTACCTGTTCCTGTACCTGCCGCTGCTGGTGCTGGTCGTGTTTTCGTTTAACAGCTCGCGCCAGGACATGGTATGGAGCGGCTTTTCGACCCAGTGGTACCCGGAACTGTTCAAGGATGCGGAACTGGTCAGCGGCTTCGTGCTGTCGCTCAAGATCGCCCTGGGCAGCGCCACCGCCGCCGTGCTGCTGGGGACCATGGCCGCCTTCGCCCTGAACCGCTACAAGCGCTTTCCGGGCCGCCTGCTGTTCTCCGGGATGGTCAGCGCGCCGCTGGTCATGCCCGAGGTGATCATCGGCCTGTCGCTGCTGCTCATGCTCGTGTCGGTGCAGAAGATGTTCGGCTTCCCCGAGCGCGGGGCGTTTACCATCTGGATCGGCCACACCCTGCTCGGGATGGCATATGCGGCCGTGGTGGTGCAGTCGCGCCTGCGCGAGATGAACCGCTCGCTCGAAGAAGCGGCCATGGACCTGGGCTGCCGTCCGTACCAGGTGTTTTTCCTGGTGACCTTGCCGAACATCACGCAGTCGCTGGCCTCGGCCTGGCTGCTCACGTTTACGCTTTCGCTCGACGATGTGGTGCTGTCGAACTTCCTGTCCGGTCCCGGCTCGACGACCATGCCGCTGGTGATCATGTCGCGCGCGCGCCTGGGGCTGGACCCGCGCGTGAACGCGGTGGCGGCGTTGACGATTCTGGTGGTGTCGATCGGGGTGATCGGCGCCGCCATCATGATGGCGCGCGCCGAGCGGCAGCGCCAGAAGCAGGTGGCGGCCGCAGTCAAGTCGTAACGCTCTTCGGCCGCTGTACACGGTGGCGGGCAAGCATGCCCGCCACCCTCACCGTTGGCCCGAGGAGAGATCATGCATGTCTACCGCAACGCCGTCATCGCATTCGCCGCAGCTTGTCCCATCGTCGTGCAAGCCCAGAGCACCGAACAACTCAAGGCCGAACTCAGCGCCCTCAAGGCGCATGTGCAGAAGCTCGAAGCCATGATCGAGACGGCCGATCAGGCCAAGGCCGAGGCCAAGGCCAAGGCCACTTCGCCCGAGCCGGACACCGCGGCCGAAGTGGCGCGCCTGCGCGTAAAAAGCGACGCCGCCGACGACGCCATGGAAGCGAGCGGGCTGAAAGGCCTGAAGATCTCGGGCTACATCGATCCGACCTACATCCGCAACCGCAACGCCGGCACCTCCAGCTTCGTCTTCCTGAACAATAACAGCTCGATCAACGGTTCCGGCGAGAGCTTCGGCTACGACAACACCTACTTCGGCAGCGCCATGCTCAATCTCGACAAGGAGCTCGAAGGCGGCAGCAAAGTGAGAATCTCGCTCATGCCCAGCAAGGGCACGGCTTCCGGCTACAATTTCGGCAACCTGGTGCACGAAGCCTCGGCCTCGATTCCGCTGGGCGACCAGTCGACCCGCCTGTTGCTCGGCCAGATTCCCGACTGGAGCGGCTACGAATACATCCCCTCGACCCAGAACAAACTGCTGACCCACAACCTGCTGTTCGATTTTTCGGCGGCTAACTTCTACACGGGCGCCGGCCTGCAGCTGGTGCGCGGCAAATGGGACAGCAAGATCATGCTCGGTAATATGAACAGCGCCCGCGTCAACGATGGCGGCGAGCGCACGCCCGGCGTGTTCTACCGCGTCGATTACGCGCGCAGCGAATTTTCAGGTTTCGGCATGTCCGGCACCCATGCCGGCTTCGACGACGACGACACGATCGGGCGCCTGGACCTGATGGAGGTGGACGGCTTTTACACGCGTGGCGACTGGAATATCCAGGGTCAGTTAAGCTATGGGCGCCAGCAGGCCACCGCCGCCAACCGGTATGGCGCGCAGCAGCAGCGCTGGTATGGCTTGTCGTCGCTGGTGTCGTACAAGATCATGCCGCGCCTCGACGCCATCGCCCGCTTCGATTACATTTTCAACGGCACGGGCGGCGGCGGCGTGTTCGGAGCGACCCTGGCGCCCGGCTGCCGGGACCTGGCCGGTTTTGCGGCCAACTGCCCGGACGGGCGCAACGGCTTCGGTCCCGGCATGCTATTTCGCGCTGGAGAATGGTTCGTGCTCGACCCCACCCGCGGCGCCAATCGCGGTACGCTGTCGGTGGGCACGCAGTACCTGCTTGTTCCGGGCGTGAGCGTCAAGGGCGAGTACCGCTACGACTACGCCACCGCCAGGACATTCAAGACATTGGACGGACAGTACCGCCGCGACAATCAGGTTATCGGCGTATCGACAGTAGTGAGCTTTTAGGGAGCACGGCATGGGAAACACGCAATGGCACGCACGGGCGGCAGCCCTGGACATCGACGGACGCGCATTCATCGGCGGTGAACGGGTCTGGGCCAGGTCGGAGCAGCAGTTCGATAATCTCTCGCCGGTCGACGGGCGCCAGCTTGGCCTGGTGGCGCGCTGCGACGGGCTTGATGTCGACGCGGCCGTGGTTGCGGCGCGCGCGGCCTTCGAGGACCGGCGCTGGGCCGGCCAGGCCCCGGCCGCGAGGAAGCGCGTCATGATCAAGTTCGCGGACCTGATCCTGGCCCACGCCGGCGAACTGGCGCTGCTGGAAACGCTCGACATGGGTAAACCAATCAAGTACAGCCAGAGCGTGGATGTGCCGGCCGCGGCCAACTGCATCCGCTGGTATGGCGAGGCGATCGACAAGATCTACGACGAAATCGCCCCCACCGGGGACACCAGCCTGGCGCTGATCACGCGCGAGCCGGTCGGCGTGGTGGCCGCCATCGTGCCATGGAACTACCCGATGATCATGGCCGCCTGGAAGATCGCCCCGGCGCTCGCCGCCGGCAACAGCGTGATCCTCAAACCGTCCGAAAAGTCGCCCCTCACCGCCCTGCGGCTGGCCGACATCGCGCTCCAAGCCGGATTGCCGGCGGGCGTGTTCAACGTCGTTCCCGGCTACGGCCATGAAGCCGGAGCGGCGCTGGCGCTGCACATGGATGTGGACTGTATCGGTTTTACCGGATCGACCAGGGTCGGCAAGCAGATCCTGCAGATGGCCGGGCAGTCGAACCTCAAGCGCGCCTGGACCGAGTTGGGTGGCAAGTCGGCCAACATCGTCTGCGCCGACTGTCCCGACCTCGATGCGGCGGTGAGCGCGGCGATCGGCTCGATCTATTTTAACCAGGGCGAAAGCTGCAACGCGCCATCGCGCCTGTTCGTGGAAGCGTCGATCAAGGAGGCTTTTCTGGAAAAAGCGCTGGCGCTGGTGCCCGGTTTTGCGCCGGGCGACCCGCTCGACGAGACCACTATCATGGGCGCCATTGTCGACGCGGCGCAAATGAAGACCGTGATGGGCTACATCGAACAGGGCAAGGAGGCCGGCGCCAAACTGCTGGCCGGCGGCGAAGCGGCGCGCCTTGATACCGGCGGCTTTTACGTGGCGCCGACCCTGTTCGACCAGGTTGACGGTTCCATGAGCATCGCGCGCGAAGAGATTTTTGGGCCGGTGCTGTCGGTGCTCAGTTTTACCGATATCGACGACGCGGTACGCCAGGCCAATTCGACCCAGTACGGTTTGCAGGCGGCGGTATGGACCGGTAACCTGAACAAGGCGATCAAGACTGCGCGCGCCCTGCGCGCCGGCACTGTGCACGTGAACCAGTACGACGGCGACGACATCACGGTGCCGTTCGGCGGGGTCAAGCAGTCGGGTAACGGGCGTGATAAATCGCTGCACGCCTTCGACAAGTACACCGAGCTGAAAACCACCTGGATCCAGATTGGATGAGAGCAGCGCAAGCGCGCGCCTGAAGTACCGCCTGGCCATCTTCGACTTCGACGGCACCCTGGCCGACTCGTTTCCGTTCTTTCAGAGCGTGTACAACGGGTTGGCGGACCAGCATGGCCTCAGGCGTATCGAGGGCGACCAGGTGGCGCAGTTGCGCGGCATGGGCACGCGCGAGATCATGCGCCACATCGGCATGCCGGCCTGGAAAATGCCGGTGGTGTCGAAGAGTTTCATCGCGAAGATGAGCGAAAACGCGGCCAGCATCGCCCTGTTCGACGGCGTGGCCGAGGCCTTGCGCGCGCTGGCCGGCGCCGGTGTGATGCTGGCGGTGGTGTCGTCCAATTCGGAGCACAACGTGCGGCGCGTGCTGGGGCCGGAGTTAAGCAGCCTGTTTGCCCACGTCGAATGCGGCATGTCGGTGTTCGGCAAGGCCTCGCGCATTCGCAAGGTGGTCAAGCTTAGCCGGATCGAGGTGGCTGACGCCCTGTACGTGGGCGACCAGGGCACCGATGCCGAAGCATGCGCAAAAGCCGGCGTGGCGTTCGGCGCGGTGGCGTGGGGCTATGCGCCGGTCGAGGCATTGCGCGCGCATGGGCCGGCCGAAGAATTCGCATCGGTGGCGGCGATGCTGGCGTACTTGTCGGGGGCCGGGTACATGCTCAATACACCCGGGTTGGGCGCAGCCCCTGCGCCGCAAAATGCGGATCGAGCCGGCGCGCCAGGCGCCGCAGGTTCAGGGTCGGCACTTGCGGATACAAGTGATGCTCAAGGTGGTAGGTCAGGTTCATGAACAGCGCCGGCACGATCGCGCCGCGCATGGTGCGCGCCTGTTCCAGCGGCTTGCTGCCCGGTTTGTAGTGCGGCAGGTAGGCCGTCGCCAGCGGATAGAACCAGCCGCCGATCCAGGCCATGGCGCAGTACAGCAGCGGCCCGGTCGTCCAGCGCGTCAGCCACAGGGCCAATAGCACCAGCGCCAGCGAGGTGGCCAGTTCGGCGATCATCCAGCGGCGCTCGCGCGCCGGGCGGATCTTGCGCAGCGATTCGCGCCACAGGCGCGGCAAATACAGCGGGCCGGCCAGCAGGGCTCCGAGCAGGCTGGCGCGCGCCGGTGCGCCTTCCAGGTCGTCTTCTTCCAGGCAGTGCGCGTGGTGGTGCAGGTGGGTGTAGCGGAACGAATGCCCGCTTTGCAGCACCAGTACGCTGACGATGAACAGCACCACATGGGTGACGCGCGCGTCCAGGCCCGCCGAGCCGTGCGCCACGTCGTGCAGGTAGGCCACCGTCACCACGAAGTGCATCAGCATCACGACCGGCAGCGCCAGGTACGCGCCGTGCGCGTAGAGCGCGCCGAAGGCGGCCAGTGTCAGCGAGGGCAGGGCGGCGAGCGCGATGCGCTGCCAGGCGGCGACCGTCAGCAGGTCGCCGTCGAAGGTGCCCAGTTGCGGCATGCCGGCGTTGCGCCGTGTCAGTGATGGGAAAGCGGAGGTACGGCTTACTGCGGTAAAGGCAAACATGATGGCGACTACCTGATCAGGTTAATCGAGGACAGCAAGACGAACAATCCGACGATCACGGCGGCGACATCGTCCGCATGCCGGCGCATGCCCCAGCGCCGCAGCGCCTGGACGATCGATGGATAGATGTGCTGGAACAGCGTGAGCGGCATGCGCACCAGCGGCCAGCAAGCGACCATCAGCAGCAGAATGGTCGGCCCCACAAAAACGAAAAAGCCGGGAAGGCCTGTCAACGGCCGCGCCGCCACGATCAGCATCACGAACAGCAGCGTCAGTCCGACCCGGTGCCCGCTCAACAGATACTGGTTGCGCGGGCTCATGTCTTCCGGCTGCTGGCCGAAGACATGCAGCGCCACGCTGAAGCGGCGCGCCGCGTTGTTGGGCATGCCGAACAAGGCCAGCGACAGCGCCGCATGCGCCAGCAGGATCGCCAGGTCGAGCGCCAGGCCGCGCATGAACGCGGTGCCGAGCGCGATCTGGGCCAGCGGCGAGACGATCAGCGCCCACGCCAGCACGCGGTTGACCCGCATCCAGATGACTTTTGGCGGCGCCAGCGCGCCGATGTGGAGTAATTGCAGTGTTTTCATGATGCGTCAGCGCCTTTGTTGAGTCCTTGCGGCTTTCGCCGCCATACTCTTCAATACGCAAACCGCATGCCACCCGCCCAGCGATCCTAAGCTACTGTTTTTAAACAGAAAATTAAAGATGAATACGCATGGCCTGTCAACTTGCTATATAGTTAGCCCGTTGCAACTATCAAGCTGCCTTACACCCCGGCCCGCATGGACATCTACCGCATTTACTATTTTTCCCTGGTGTTCCAAGTCTGCATCAGCCTGGGACTGGCGGCGTGGCTGTGGGCCAAGGCGCCGCACCAGAGCGGCATCAAGCCGCTGGCGCTGTTTTGCGTCGGTATCGGCTGCTGGGCGCTCGGGCAGCTGGGCATGCACCTGGGCGGCGACAGCGTGGCCGCGCTGGGCAAGCGCCTGGTCAACTGCGGTCCGATCAACGCGGTGTTTTTCCTGCACTTCGTGTTCCGCTTCCTGCAGCGCGAGCGCCCGCGCCAGCTGCTGGGCATCTACGTGCTGGGCATCGCGACCCTGCTGCTGGTGCAGGTGCTCGACATGGGCACGCTGGCGCCCTGGCTGGGCTTCGAGCGCTACTACTTTTTCCCGGTCTGGGGAGCGATACCCGGCGTCGTGGTCACCTCGATCAGCGTCTGGGCCTACCTGCTGCTGCTGGCGGCGTGGCCCAAGGCCGCACCCAAACAGCGCGGCAAGATCCTGGCGATCTGGTTCGCCGGCGTATGGGGCTCGGGCGCCTCGCTGATGTTCCTCAACGCCTCGCTCGGGATCGACATCTTCCCGTACAGCGTGATCCTGCTGCCCGGTTACGCGCTGCTGCTGGTGTTCGGCATCCTGCGCTACGACCTGATGGTGGTGAACCTGTGGGCCAACCGCCTGCTGGCCTGGCTGGTACTGACGGCGATCACGGTGGCGCTGGCGAGCCTGCTCCTGAGCGTGGCCGCGCGCACCGGGTTTGCGTCACTCGCCGCGGTGCCCCTGTGGCAGCTCTGGCTGCTCGGCACCGCCATGCTGGGCGTGATGCTGGTGCTGGAAGGGCCGTCGCGGCGCGCCATCGAACGGCTGGTCTTCCCCGGCGCGCATCTGGAAGCGGGCGTGCTGGCCGACTGGCGCCTGCGCCTGGACGCCGCCAGCAGCTGGCAAGACCTGGAGCGGATCGCCGCGTCCACCCTCGGCGCGCACCTGCGCCAGCCGATGCGGGTGGTGCTGGGCGCCGCCAGGCCGGCCGGCGACGGCAAGCCCGGCCTGCACTGCCATCCCGGTCCGGAGAAGGATGGCGAAGCGGCGCACTGGCGCACCGATTTAATGGAGTGGGAGGGCGCGACCCCGAGCGTGACCCGCGTCGGCGAAGTGTTCGGCGCCTTGCTGGCGGCGGCTGCGGCGCGCCTGGACCAGCTGCTGCGCTACGCCGAGCACGAAAAGGAGCGCATGCAGCAGGCGCACCTGCTGGAACTGGGCGGGCTGGCCGCGACTGTGGCGCACGAATTGCGCAACCCGCTTAACATCATCAGCATGGCGGCGGTTATGTCGCCGCCCGAGACGCGCGCCGAGATCCGCGCCCAGATCGAGCGCGCCGACCACCTGATCCAGGACTTGCTCAGTTATTCCGGCGAGGTGCGCCTGAACCCGCAGCGCGTGGCGGTGGCCGAACTGGTGCAGCGGGTCGCGGCCGGCCATCCATCACAGCGGATCGAACTCGATGTGGACGCCGACCTGTTTTTGCACATCGACCCGATGCGCGGCGAACAAATCCTCGGCAACCTGATTGGCAACGCCATGGCCATGCTGCGCGGCCGCGCAGACCCGCGCATTCTGGTCGACGCGCAGGCGCAGCTTGACGGCCGGGTGCTGCTGCGCGTGTGCGACAACGGCCCGGGCGTGCCGGCCGACCTGGCGCCTGACCTGTTCCAGCCCTTCACCACGCGCCGTCCCGGCGGCACCGGCCTTGGCCTGGCCATCGTGCGGCGCCTGGTCGAGGCCCACGGCGGCACGGTCAGGCTGGGCCAGCGGGCCGGCTGGAACTGCTGTTTCGAACTTCTTTTACCAGGCATGCCATGACCCAAGAACGCATTCTTCTCGTCGACGACGAACCCGCCTTCCAGCGCCTGTGCGGCAACTGGCTGGCGAGCCTTGGCTACGACGTCAAGGTGGCCGCGTCAGCCGAACAGGTACTGGCCTTGTGGGCCGGGCACACTTTTGATCTGGTGCTGCTCGACCTGGCGCTGCCGCCGTCGTTCCGTCCCGACGAAGGGCTGGCGCTGCTGCCCGGCCTGGCCTCGGCGCCAGTGGTGGTGATGACCGGCCACGCCGACCGCGAGCTGGCCCTGCGCGCCATTGCCGCCGGCGCCTGGGACTTTTTACCCAAGCCGCTCGATCCGGACCTGCTGCGCGTGGTGGTCGAGCGCGCGCTGACCAAGCGCCGCCTGGAGCGCGAGCTGGCCGACTGGCGCGCCCGCGCCGCACCCGACGACGCCACCATGGGCCTGATCGGTATCAGCGCCGACCTGCGCGACCTGCGCGCGCTGATCCGCCGCATCGGGCCGACCGAGGTGCCGGTGATGATCACGGGGCCGAGCGGCACCGGCAAGGAGCTGGTGGCGCGCGCGCTGCACGCCAACGGCAAGCGCAGCGCCAAGCCGTTCGTGGCGGTGCATTGCGGGGCGATTCCGGCGGAGCTGTTCGAGAGCGAATTGTTCGGCCATTGCAAGGGCAGTTTTACGGGAGCGGACCGCGACCGCATCGGTTTGATCGCCGCAGCCAACGGCGGCACCCTGTTTCTCGACGAGATCGGCGACATGCCGCTGTCGATGCAGGTCAAGCTGCTGCGCTTTTTGCAGGCCGGGAGTTTTTTCGCGGTGGGAGCGCGCAGCGAAACGCGGGTCGACGTGCGCGTGGTGGCGGCCACCAACCGCGACCTGGCGGCGATGGTGGAAGAAAAATCGTTTCGCGACGATTTGTTTTATCGCCTGAAGGGCATCCAGGTCCGCACCACGGCGCTGGCCGAGCGGGCCGAGGATGTGGCGCTGATCGTGCAAGCGGTGGCGGCGAGATTAGCGCCGCCCAAGCGGCTCGCGCCGGACGCGCTGGAGTGGGTGGTGTCGCGCAACTGGCCGGGCAATGTGCGCGAGCTGCAGCATTCGGTGTCGACGGCGGCGGCGCTGGCGGGGAGTGCCGGCACGATCACGGTCGACGACCTGGCGCTGGCGTGCGGAGAGACGGCCGCGCCAACCGCGCTGGAAGGCGATGGCTTGCTCGATGCCCAGGTGGCGGCGCTGGAAAAGCGCCTGATCGTCGCCGCGCTCGACGAGACGGCGCACAACCACACCCACGCCGCGAAACAGCTGGGCATTTCGCGGGTGGGGCTGTTGAACAAGATGAAGCGCTACGGACTACGGTGACGGGTCAGAAGCAGTGCTCGACCGCCGGAAAACTGCCATCCTTGACCGCGTTCACATACGCGCTCACGGCGGCGTCGATGCTGGTCTGCCCGTCCATGAAGTTCTTCACGAAGCGCGCTTTGCGGCCCGGGAAAACGCCCAGCATGTCGTGCATCACCAGCACCTGGCCCGAGCAGTCCGGCCCCGCGCCGATGCCGATCGTCGGTATCTTCAAGGCCTCGGTCAGTTCCTTGCCCAGGGCGCTCGGAATCGCCTCGTACAGCACCATTGCCGCTCCCGCCGCTTCCAGCGCCAGCGAGTCGGCCTTGAGCTGCGCCGCGCTTTCGATGGTCTTGCCCTGCACCTTGTAGCCACCGAGCTGGTGTACCGACTGCGGCGTGAGCCCCAGGTGCGCGCACACCGGAATGGCGCGGTCGGTCAGGAAGCGGACCGTCTCGGCCAGCCATGCGCCGCCTTCGATCTTGATCATGTGCGCGCCGGCCTGCATCAGCTGCACCGCGTTGTTGAAGGCCTGTTCCGGCGTGCCGTAGCTGCCGAAAGGCATATCGGCGATCACCATCGCGCTCTTGTTCCCACGCGCGACAGCGGCGGTGTGGTACACAATCTCGGCCACCGTGACCGGCAAGGTCGAGTGATGTCCATTGCAGACCATGCCCAGCGAATCGCCGATCAGCAGCACTTCCACGCCGCAGCGGTCCATCAAGGTCGCGAAGCTGGCGTCGTAGCAGGTCAGCATCGTGATCTTGGCGCCCGATGCGCGCATCGCGTTCAGCGAAGGAATCGTCACCGCTTTCGTCATGACTGGCTTGACCGGCGCCGGCGTATCGCCGCCCGTCATGTCCTTACCCTGCAGATAACCGCTCATAATAGTCCTTTGATATCAAAATGGTCGCAACGGCGCATAGTGTAATGCCATCGGCCGGAATGTGCCCGGGAAGGACTTAAAGTTGTCCCGCCGGAAGGTGCGATAATCGCCGGCCGGACATCTTGTTTAAAGATAAAACATGCAGTTTATGCAAAATGGGTTTTCACGGGCAGGCACGCGGCGCGGCCATGCCGTGGTGTTGCTGGCGATGGCATGCGGGCACCTGCTGGTGGCGTGGTATCTGATCGTCTCCACCCGGAACGAACGCACCCCGTCCGGGCCGGCGGTATCGTACCTTCAAGTGCTGTTTCCGGTTGCCGAAAAAGGCGCGCCCGCCGCGCCGTCCACTGCGCGCGCGCGGCCGCAAACGCCCGCCAGGGGCAAGCGGGCCGGTACCGCCGCCGGGCACCAGGAACGCCCTGCGCCGGCAGTGGAAGCGCAAGCGGATGCCGCCAGCCAGCCTGCGGAGCATAGCCCCATCACGCCAGCGCCGGGTTTTGACATGGGCAAGGCCTTGTCCGACGCCAGGCGGATCGGAGCCGAACCGCTGACAGGAATCGACCGTGAGCGTGAACAGTTGCGCATCAGGGGCGCGGACGATACCGCGCTGGCGAAGGCGGTCGCCAAGGCGCACCGTGCCGACTGCCGCACCGCGCACAGTGGCGATGCGAAGGGAAATCTGTTCGTCCTGATCCCCATCCTCAAGGGCACCCTGAGCGACAAGGGCTGCAAATGGTAAGCGCTTTAGCTGCGGAAGATGAAGTAGACGGCGCCCACCAGGCACAGCCCGGCCCACACGTAATCGAGTTTGAACGGTTCGCCCATGTAGAACATCGCAAACGGCACGAACACCGTAAGGGTGATGGCTTCCTGCAGGATCTTGAGCTGCGCCAGGCTGTATTGGGTGTGGCCGATGCGGTTGGCCGGCACTTGCAGCAGGTACTCGAACAGGGCGATGGCCCAGCTGACCAGGGCCGCATACCACCACGCCTTGCTCGACATGTTCTTCAGGTGGCCGTACCAGGCGATCGTCATGAAAATGTTTGACAGCACCAGCAGGCCGGCGGTCTGGATAAAAATCGGAATCTGCATGTCAGTTCAGTCGTTCGATAGGTTGGCCGGCGAGAGCGGCCAGATAGTCGCGCGCCGGGCCATGCCCCGGCACGTCGATGGTTGGTGCAATTTCCAGCAGCGGCGCCAGCACGAAGGCGCGCTCGATCATGCGCGGATGCGGCACCTGCAAGGTGGCGGTGTCGATCCGTTCATTGTTGTAGAGCAGGATGTCGAGGTCCAGGGTGCGCGGGGCGTTGCGGTAGGGCCGTTCGCGCCCGTGCGCCAGTTCGATGGCGTGCAGCGCGGCCAGCAGCTCTTGCGCACTCAAGGGCGTGTCGATGCAGGCCACCGCGTTGATGTAGTCGTCGCCCGAGGAATCGATGGGCGCGGTGCGCCAGGCCGACGACTGCGCCAGCAGGCGGCTGCCGGCCAGCGCACCCAGACGCACCAGCGCGTCGGCCACGTTGGCGCGGGCGTCCCCCAGGTTGGCGCCGATGCCGACGTAGGCAATCATTCGTCGCCGCTGGTGCTGCCGGTGGTGCTGGTGCTGGCGGCGTTGTCGCCGCCCTCGCCATTGGCGCGGTTGCGCGGGGCGCGCCGTGGTGCGCGCTTGCGCTTGGCGCCGCCCGGTGCGGCAACAGCGCTGGTGAGCAGGTTTTCGCGTTCGACCGCGTCGCCTTCGTAGAAGGCGGTCCACCATTCGCCGATCTCCATTTCGATCTCGCCCGACTCGCAGCGCAGCAGCAGGAAGTCGTAGCCGGCGCGGAAGCGCGGGTGTTCCAGCAGCTTGTACGGGGCCTTGCCGTTGCGCCGCTCGAAGCGCGGCTGCATCGACCAGATGTCGCGCATGTCCGAGCCGATCTTGCGCTGCAGGGCCAGTTTTTCGGTCTGCGAATCGAGTACGTCGTCGGCCGCCAGGTGCAGCGCCGGAATCGGCGACTCACCCGCCGCGCGGTAGGCGGTCCATTTTTCGACGACCTGGTGCCACAGCAGCGAAGCAAACAGGAAGCCCGGCGAAACGCCCTTGCCGGCCTTGATGCGGTTGTCGGTCGATTCCAGCGCCAGGGTCACGAACTTCATGCCGATCGGCTGTTCCAGCACCACGTCGAGCAGCGGCAGCAGGCCGTGATGCAGGCCTTCCTTGCGCAGCTGCTGCAGGCAGGCCAGCGCGTGGCCGCTCATGAGCAGCTTGAGCATTTCGTCGAACACGCGCGCGGCGGGCACGTTGTTGATCAGGGGGGCCATGATCGGAATCGGTTCGCGCGTGTGCGGTTCGATCGTGAAACCGAGGCGCGCGGCGAAGCGCACCACGCGCAGCAGGCGCACCGGGTCTTCGCGGTAGCGCGCTTCGGGCTGGCCGATGATGCGCAGGGTCTTGTCGCGGATGTCGGCAATGCCGCCGTGGTAGTCCAGCACCACCTGGGTGGCCGGATCGTAGTACATGGCGTTGATGGTGAAGTCGCGCCGCATCGCGTCTTCGTGCTGGGGGCCGAAGTTATTGTCGCGCAGGACCCGCCCGTGTTCATCCTTGGGCGCGCTGGCCTCGCCGGCGCCGCGGAAGGTGGTCACTTCCAGCAGGTCGGAACCGAACATCACGTGCACGATCTGGAAGCGCTTGCCGATGATGAAGGCGCGCCGGAACAGGCGCTTGACCTGTTCGGGCGTAGCATCGGTGGCGATGTCGAAGTCCTTCGGTTTGACCGACAGCAGCAGGTCGCGCACGGCGCCGCCCACCACGAACGCCTTGAAGCCCGCCTCCTGCAATGTTTGGGTCACGCGGATCGCGTTCGACGACAGCAGCTTGGGGTCGATTCCGTGCTCCGCCGGTCCCAGGATAATGGGTTCGGTCAGGTCGCGCACTGGCTGCTTCTCTTTGACGCCGAGGATTTTGCGGATGAATTTTTTAATCATTGAATAGATGGAGTAAAGGCCAGCCAAGGCGTGTGGCGTGGGTCGCCAGCACGGCGTTCGGGTTGGTCGCGACGGGGTGGGTAACGACGGACAGAAGGGGGAGATCGTTGTGCGAATCGCTGTAGAAGTGGCTGCGCCCGAAGCCACCGAGCGGGGTGCCTATCTGCGCCAGCCAGGCGTGGGTGTGGGTGACCTTGCCCATGCCCTGGGTCGGCGCGCCAAGCAGTTTGCCGGTCAGGTTGCCGTGTTCGTCCTCTTCGGGGATGGCGGCGATCAGGTGCTCCACCCCCAGCGCCTTCGCGATCGGCGCGGTCACGAAGCGGTTGGTGGCGGTGATGATGGCCACCAGGTCGCCAGCGTCCTGGTGCTGGCGCAGCAGGGCGCGCGCGCTCGGCAGGATGGCCGGTTCGATCACTTCGGCCATGAACTGCGCGTGCATGGCGTCGAGTTCCTTGCGCGGAAAGCGCGCCAGGGTGCCGAGGGCGAATTCGAGGTATTCGACCGGGTCGATCGTGCCGGCCTTGTACTGCTCGAAAAAGTCGTCGTTGCGGCGCTTGAATTCGAGCGGGTCGACAGCGCCGGTGCGGACTAAAAATTCGCCCCATTCGTGGTCCGAATCGATCGGCAGCAGGGTGTGGTCCAGGTCAAACAGCGCCAGGTTCTTCATTCTTTGGTGTCCGCTTGCGGGTTCGCTTGTAATAGTAAATCGCGCAGCAACGGCAGGGTGACCGGTCGCTGGGTTTCGAGGGAATACTGATCGAGTGCGTCTAGCATCGTCGACAGGGAGCGCATGTCGCGCTTGAAATGGGACAGCAGATAGGGTAACACGCTGGCCGACAAGGTCAAACCGCGCGCTTCGGCGGCGTGCGTGAGGGCGGCGATCTTCTGTTCATCGGCCAGGCCGTGGATCTGGTAGATCAGGCCCCAGCCCATGCGCGTGCGCAGGTCTTCGCGTACCGGCAGCACCACCGGCGGCACCGGCCCGGTGCTGACCATGTAGGCGCCGTGTTCGCGGATCTGGTTGAACAGCGCAAAGGCGTCGATCTGGGCCTGCGGCGAGAGCTGTTCGCAGTCGTCGAGCAGGTACAGGGTGGTGCCCTGGGTGTAGGTGAATTCGGATTCCGGCGCGTTGCAGGCGATGTAGCGCGAGCCGGGCGTGGCGGCCAGCGCTTGCAGCAGGTGCGTCTTGCCGGCGCCGGTCTCGCCCCACAGGTAAGCGAAATGTTCGCGCGAACGACGCTCCGCGAACTGGTGCATCAGGTGCGCCAGTTCGGCATTTTGCCCTACCTCGAAGGTATCGAGGCTGTGCGCCTGCTCTGCGCCCAAATCGAGTACCAGCTGTTTCATGAGTTCATTCTTGCGCCGTCGTATACATCAGGCATCATTATAGAAGCTGCCACGCGGATCGTGGGGGTGGCGGCTGGCCGGCCCGGTGCTGCGGTGCTTTGGCGGAGAGAATGAGCATCTTATTGTTGTAATGTGGGTTAAATCGGCTGTGGACGGGGCATTTTGATAAAATAGCGGATTGACCGGTTTTGGCCGTCCGCGGCTCGAATCGGTTCGCCGCCTTCTATTTTACCGCCTCCGCTGCCAAATACACCATGAGCCAACTTTCTAATGTTTCCCTCTCCTACCGCGACGCCGGTGTCGATATCGATGCGGGCGATGCCCTGGTCGAAGCGATCAAGCCGTTTGCCAAGAAAACCATGCGCGAAGGCGTCATGGGCGGCATCGGCGGTTTCGGCGCGCTGTTCGAGATCAGCAAGAAGTTCAAGGAGCCGGTGCTGGTGTCCGGCACCGACGGCGTGGGCACCAAGCTGCGTCTCGCGTTCGAACTGAACCGCCATGACACGGTCGGCATCGACCTGGTCGCCATGAGCGTGAACGACATCCTGGTGCAGGGCGCCGAGCCGCTGTTCTTCCTCGATTATTTCGCATGCGGCAAGCTGGACGTGCCGACCGCCACCGCCGTGGTCAAGGGCATCGCCCAGGGCTGCGAGCAGGCCGGTTGCGCCCTGATCGGCGGCGAAACCGCTGAAATGCCGAGCATGTACCCGGCCGGCGAGTACGACCTGGCCGGTTTCGCGGTCGGCGCGGTGGAAAAATCGAAAATCATCGACGGCACCAAGATCTGCCCGGGCGACGTGGTGCTGGGCCTGGCCTCGTCGGGCGTGCACTCGAACGGATACTCGCTGGTGCGCAAGATCATCGAAGTGGCCAAGCCGGACCTGAACGCCGACTTCCACGGCCGTCCGCTGGCCGACGTGCTGATGGAACCGACCCGTATTTACGTCAAGCCCTTGCTGGCGCTGATGGAATCGATGGAAGTCAAAGGCATGGTGCACATCACCGGCGGCGGGCTGGTCGAAAACGTGCCGCGCGTGCTGCAGCCGGGGCTGACGGCGGTGCTCGACTCAAAAGCATGGACCATGCCGCCGCTGTTCCAGTGGCTGCAACAGCACGGCGGCGTGGCCGACGCCGAAATGCACCGCGTGTTCAACTGCGGCATCGGCATGATTGTCATCGTGTCGAAAGAAAACGCCGATGCGGCGTTTGCGCAGTTGCAGGCGGCCGGCGAGACGGTCTCGCGCATCGGCACGATCCGCGCGCGCGAGGGCGACGAGCACCAGACCATCGTCAGCTAAACGAGCTGCGGTCAAACAAACAACGGACGGCGCCTTCGGGTCCCGTCCGTTTTTTTTGATTTTTTTCATGGCGATCATGCCGGGCATGGCTGCCTTGCCGGAACAGCGGCAGCGCCAGCGATATTTACTTCTGGTTGCTGGCAAGTTCCTTGCGCCGCGCCGCGATGGCTTGCTTGACGGTCATCTTGTAGTCGATGTCCTGGGCCATCGTGTGCTGCGCCACGTACGACACCAGCAGTTCGCTCTCTTCCGGGGTCAGCGCCTTTTTCAGCGCTTCGCCCTTGACCGGGTCGCCGCTGTCGGCCAGGGTGACGTCGAGCGGCCCGTTGCAGGCGGCCAGCAGCAGGGGAAAGCACACACACGCCAGAATCAGATTTTTCATCATCGTTCCAGTCAGGGGACAGTAACCATAACTTAACACAGCCCCATCAAAAATGCCTTTTTAAAAACGTTTTAGTTTTTATAAGCACGGCGTGTGTTGCGCGCGCGTTACTGGGTGCCTTTCGTCTTGTGACTGATGGCAATTCGGCTGAGCTTGGGATCAGCCGCGATCTGCGCGTCGGTAAAGGGCAGGGTGTGCCAGGCTTTGCGCGAATACAGCTCGCTCTGGTCGGCGTAGTGGGGCGAGGCCGGGTCGACCGACTGCGAATAGGCGAGCATGGCTTGCGCCTGCGGGCCGTTGCGGTCGAACATCACTGTCTGCACATAGCTGCTGCCTTCGGTCACCTCGCGCCCGCCTCCTTTGGACGGTTCGCTGGCGATGACGTTATAGATGCCGTACTGATAGCGTCCGCCATGGATGGGAATCCGCTTGCCGTTGCGCTCGGTGTGCTGGATTTCGCCCCAGCGGCTGTTCAGGCCCCAGCCGCTCGCTTCCATCTCGAGCACGGCGCTGGCCAGGGCCGTGCGCAGGGCGGTTACGCCGGCCGCATCGTCCACGCGCAGGCCGCGCGGCGTGCCGACCGGATCGGCCGCGTTGAAGGGCACGGCCCAGAACAGGGGCGAGCCGTACAGCTGGTCCCACATGCTGGCGAAATAGCCGAAGCCGATATTGCTCTCCAGGTTGGCCGTGCGGTCCCAGGCGCGCAGTTTGGCGCAGGCCGGCGCCAGGTCGACCATGGCGCCGCTGGCGGCGCGCGCCTGGCGTTCGCCGTCGCAGGCGCGCAGCACGTCGTCCATGATCTGGCCGGCGTAGTAGACGCGGTTGCTGAACAACATCCCTTGCAGCTGGGGCATCGAGATGCGCCGCCCGGGCAGGCCATCGGTGCCGGCCAGGCGCGCCTGTAACTGGGCAATGCCGATGCGGGTGCGCCCGCTTTGCTCCTGGGCGTCGAGACTGACGATCGACGGAAAGCCGGTCAGCGGCGCGGCCGGATTGGTCAGCCAGGCGCTGTCGTTCGAGTTCTGTACGAAATCGTCGCGTTGCAGGCGCGGCAGGCTGGCGCCGGCGAAGATGCCGCTTTGCGGCGCGCCCGGATCGTTGCCGGGGCGGCAGGCGCTGGTCGAGGCATCCAGCACCAGCACGCCGCCGGCCGCCAGCTCGCGGAAGGCGTCCGGCACGCAGGCTTTTTCCTTGGACAGCGGCACGTTCGGCACCACCGTCACGTCCAGGTACATGGTCTTGCCTTCCTTGTCGGCGGCAATGGTGCCGACCCACGGCAGGCCGACGATGCGGTCGATGCCGTCGCGCAGCTCGTCCAGGCTGCGCGCGCTGTTCATGGCGCGCCATTGTTCCAGCATGCGGTGATTGCCCATGTTGGCGTCCAGCAGGGTGTAGGCGACCTTGCGGTTCCACTCCAGCTGGTCCGGCACGCGCATCACCACGCCCACATCGGTCTGGTAAAAATCGTGGCTGCGCGTGGCCAGGCTGCCGTCCGGCTGGCGCACCTCGACCTCGATGCGCTTGCGAATCATGGGCTGGGACTTGCCGTCGACCACATAGCTGGTCGGATCGCGCGGGTCGAGCTGCAACTGGTGCACGGTGAAGTGGCTGGAGGTGTTATTGGTGTGGGTCCACGCCACATCCTTGTTGAAGCCGATGCTGACCATCGGCATGCCGCCGAGCGAGGCGCCCATCGCATCGAGCTTGCCGGGAATGGTCAGGTGCAGCTGGTAAAAGCGCAGATCGCCGTTCCACCAGTTGTGGGGATTGGCCAGCAGCAAGCCCTGGCCGTTCTCGGTGGCATTCTTGCCCAAGGCCACGCCGTTGCTGCCGGTGCGGGCATGCTGCTGTTGCCAGTATTGCGGATCGATCACGCTAGGACTGCCACGGCGCGCGGTGGCGGCGCGTGACGGTGGCGCTGGCACGGCCGCGTCCGGCGGCACGGCGGACACGAGTTCGGTAATGAAATGGCTGCCCGCGCCTTCGGCGGCGTAGCGGCGCACGATCTTCATCATGTCGTCGGTCGTCATGCTGCGCACCCAGGGGGCGTTCTTGCAGGCGTCGGGCAAGCCGCCCTTGCCGCGCTCGTCCAGGTACTGGTTGTAGCCGGCCACGTAGCCCTCGACCAGCGCGCGCATCGGCGCCGGCTGCTGCTGCCAGGCGTTGGCCACCGCTTCCGCTTCGTTGATCAGCCGATAGAAAAAGTCGGAGGCCAGGTTGGGCGCCGTGTCCGCGGTCGCGCCGCGCGCCTCGGCGCCGAAGTACTTGGCGCGCTCGCCGTTGGCGGTGACGATGCGCTCGGCCAGCAGGCACACATTGTCTTGCGCGTAGGCGTAGCCGATGCCGTAGCCGAGGCCGCCGTCGTCATCGGCCTTGATGTGCGGGATGCCGTAGGCGGTGCGGCGGATTTCGGCGGCGTATTTGGGGGCGGGGTCGGCGGGCGCGCCGTCCTTGTCGCCGCAGGCGGCGAGCGCCAGCAGCATGGCGGCGCTGCCGGCGCGCAGCAGAGGGACATGGGAACGAGGGAACAGGGTCATGGCGGTCCGGATGGGTTGACGGGACCGCAGTGTTGCGTTGTTGGCGTTGCTAAAACAATCGAAATGCAAAAAGACCGATCGGACGCGCCCGGGCGGCGCATCCGGCGGTACCCGACGCTCTGGTCAGGACTGTGGCAACACTGCTATGCTCGCAGCCGCAGCGGCCGGCGTCGGGCAGTCACCGATACAGCGCTGACTTGAGGAAGGTGCCTCTACCCGAATCCGGTTGACCTTTCACAGTTACTTCAACCAAGCTGATGCAGCTTACCGAACAACCAAAGCGAACTACTGGGCACGCCAATGAAAACAGCACGCGCATCCGCAGCTCTTTTGTTGCGCTTTTCCTTGTGCCGAAGGCGCCCAATTCAAGCTGCTCAAGTGCCTGGACATGTACCACAGCAAGGAACTCGCTGATCAAGTGCGCAAATACGCTCCTCATCCCGATTGGACAGGTTTCAAGCCAGCGAAGCGAAGGAAGAAATCTTGAATCACCTCGGAGGCAATTGCGGCCGCCGGTAAAATTTTATGGGCGAACTCACTAAAATCATATGTCTATGTCAAAAATCAATAAGATAATATTCGCCAAGGCGCATTGTGCGTTTTTTTCATGCATGTTAGCTTGCCTTAGTTTTCCCGCGCTGGCCGCTGAACTTTCATCACCTGCGGTTACGACTTCGGCTTTTTATAAATGGTATATCCATTCGCTTGTCACGGATCATCAACCGCTTCGCGACGAAAAAGTTAAACTTGGCACATACGTTTCAAAGTCCCTGATTGCGGAAATTGAAAAGCGTATGAATAGCGAGGATGGACTGGATGCCGATCATTTTATCCAGACGCAGGACTATCATGATGATTGGGAAAAAAATATCTCAGTTGCGAAATCCAGGATAAATGGAAATACCGCAACAGTCCGTGTCACGCTTGGAGCAAGCAAAGAAAGCATCCACCACCTGGAGCTGACTTTAAAAAAAGAAGACAGCGTCTGGAAAATTCGCAGAGTTCGACAATGATAGAAAACGACGGCGCAGAATCGGCCGTTGCACTTGTTGAACTTGCGGAAAAAAGCGCCGGTGCACGGTCGATATTGTGTCGAGTACAATCGACTGCGAACGGCCAGACGCAATCCTTCATGCAGAGCCGGCCCGGCTCAGGATCGGCCAGTAAAGGCTTATTTATGACAAATCAACCGCCTCCATCCGAACTGCTTGATCTCAAAACACATATCCTCGCGTGCATGGCCGACTACATGCCATCCCTTGTGGATAACGATGTACGTATTCCTCTGAACTTGACAGCGTGCGAGCTGGCCTTAAAAAAACACCTGGAGGGAGTGTTTCTGGAGTCGGCGTGGGAAGATCCTCTTGCCATTGTGTTCGAGATCCGGTGGGTATTGAATCACCTCGGTAACGGCAGCTTTGAAGACTTTGTCAGCGGTGCCTTCACGCTCCCTCCAGACGCTCAAGCGCAAGAGGAATTCCTAAAAAAATGTCGCGAAGTCTTTGACATCTCCCTGGCCAGACTGTTGGAGCCGGCCGCGAATGCCGATATTCCCATGGTGATTAACGCCTTACGTCGCGCCATGCTGGCGCTGGCATTTCTGAATCTGGATGCGATCTGCGACGACGTGCAAACGAAAGCTCCCGGGTATCATCCGTATTGCTATACCGAGGCCGAGCTCGCCCAATGCGACGCGATCCTGAGCCATTACCTGGAAACTGTTCACGCTCCAGCGGTGAGGGACGATGAAGCCAGCATCATGGCGGCGGTGCAGCACGCGGTCGAATCGCTCAACGACTTGAATGATCGCTGCGGTCGCAGCCTCATCGAAACCGACGCACGAGAGGATATTTGCAAACTCATCCAATGCGCAGCCCAGAGCGCCGGGCTCGATCGCGCCGACAGCGACATTACGGACGAATGGCGCGATTGGTGACATGAAGACCCTTGAACAACACGTATGCCGTTCGTGTGAACTGCTGTTGATTCAACCCACCTGACGCAGCATACCCATCAACCCGAGCGAACGACAGGACCCCTTAATGAACATCGCACCCGCATTCGCCGCTCTCATGTTGAGCTTTTCCTTGCCGGCCGCTGCAGGAACATCGACCGTGATGGCACCAAGCCGTACCAATGCCGAGAATTACAAGGACCGGGCGCTGTCTGCGTGCATCGCTGAAGCTTACAAGGGGTCGCCAGCAGGCGACGATGCGCGTATCACCACGATTATTTCCTTGGATTGGACGTATTACGATCTCGATAAAGGTAACCGGGCCACAAATCGGCTGGTGGATAAATACCTGCGCCGGGACTACAGTAATCCGTTCGAAGGATACGTCGGCGCCGAGTTCAAGCTGCTCAAGTGCCTGGATATGTACCACAGCCGGGAACTCGATGAGCAAGTGCGCAAGTACGTTCCCCATCCCGGTTGGGTAGGTGATGCGCCAGCGAGGCGAAAGAAGAAATAAAGCGCTCGCCGGCCCGCCATCCCGGCGTCAGGAGAATCTTCCCGCAGGCCCCACCTGGCGCGGGCGCTGTCTACGCTATTTCTTGCCCAGGATCTTCTCGACCGGTGCCGGACGCAGGCGGAAGGCGTCGGGCATGCCCGAACCGAGCAGTGGGCGCAGGTAAAGGCGGAAGGCGTCGGTGACGTCGGTGCCGCTTTCGCTGATAAAAATGTCTTCCATCGTGCGCGTCTTGCCGGCCACGCTTTCCAGGGGCACCAGTTCGTAATCGACCGAGTAGTAGCCGGTGCGCTTGATCGCCACCGAGCCGTCGCGCTCGCCCCACATGGCGAACTGCACCGCTTTTTCGCCCACTTCGCGCGCCTCGCGCTGGTCCACGTCCGACACGCAGCCGATGAAGGAACGTTGCAGGTAGCCAAAGGTGTCGCCGCGCACGCGCTTGATGCCGAGCTTGGACTTGATTTCGTCGCACAGCAAATCGGCCAGCGCGCCGGTGCCCGACAGTTGCACATTGCCGTGCGCATCGCGCTCGATGTCGCTCGATAGCAAACTGGCGATCGCTTCGCCGGAAGCGTCGTGGATGCCTTCGGACACGGCGATCACGCAGCGCCCGTAGCGCTCATAGGTGGCCTTGACGTCGGCCAGGAATTGCTCGAGCACGAAGGTGCGCTCGGGCAGGTAGATCAGGTGCGGGCCATCGTCGGGAAATTTCTTCCCGAGCGCGGCGGCCGCGGTCAGGAAGCCGGCGTGGCGTCCCATCACCACGCCCACGTAGACGCCAGGCAAGGCCGCGTTGTCGAGATTGGCGCCGGCGAAGGCTTGCGCGACGAAGCGCGCGGCCGAGGGAAAACCGGGAGTGTGGTCGTTGCCGACCAGATCGTTATCGATGGTTTTGGGAATGTGAATGCAGCGCAGCGGATAGCCGGCCTTTTGCGCCTCTAGGCTGACGATGCGCACCGTATCGGACGAATCGTTGCCGCCGATGTAGAAAAAATGCTCGATCTCGTGTGCGCGCAGCACCTCGAAAATCTTCTGGCAATAGGCCATGTCGGGCTTGTCGCGGGTCGAACCGAGCGCCGAGGAGGGCGTCTTGCCGACCAGTTCCAGGTTGTGGCTGGTTTCCTGGGTCAGGTCGATGAAGTCTTCGTCGACAATGCCGCGCACCCCGTGCATGGCGCCGTACACGCGCGTGACGTTGCGAAAGCGGCGCGCTTCGAGCACCACGCCGACCATCGACTGGTTGATGACGGCGGTGGGTCCGCCTCCCTGTGCGACCAGAATTTTTCCTGACGACATGTGCATCTCCTTGAGGTGAGAACAGGCAGTCTACCGCCACGGCGGCCGGCTGCCTGTTTCTTTACAGCCTGGGACGAACGAGGACGCTCAGCTTACGGCTTGGCGGCCACCTTGCCATCGGCCTTGCGCGTCACCGTCATGGTCGAGAACGCCGGATCGGCCTTGATCTGCGCTTCCGTGTATGGCTGGGTGATCCATTCTTTTTTTGAGAAGCGCTCGGTCTGGTCGGCGAAATGCTTCGAGGCCGGGTCGGTCGATTGCGAGTAGGCCAGCATGGCTTGCACTTGCGGGCCATCCTTGTTGAAGGACACGGTCTGGATGTAGCTGGTGCCGTAGATCACTTCAAGCTTGCCGTCGCCGCTTGGTACGGTGCCGATCGCGTTGTACACGCCATCGGTGCCCTTGCCGCCGTGGATCGGAATGCGGCGGGTGCCGCGCGTGGCCAGCTGCACGTCGCCCCAGCGCGCATCTTGCGAGACGCCCATTTTGGCCACGTCCTGCGCCGCCGCCGCCAGCGCCTGGCGTACCGTGGTGGCGATGGCCGGGTTGTCGCGGTTCAGGCCGCGCGGGGTGTTGACCGGGTCGGCCAGGTTGAACGGCACCGCCCACATGCCGGGCACGCGCAGGATGCGCTCCCACAGGCCGGTAAAGTACAGATAGCCGATGTTGCTGTCGAGGTTGACCGTGCGGTCCCACTGGTTCAGGCGCGCGCAGGCGGTCGTGATATCGCCGCTGTCGGCCTGGTCACCGCGGCACAGGGCCAGCACGTCGTCCATGATCTGGTCGGCGTAGTAGACGCGGTTGCCCAAGGCCAGCGCTTGCAGCTGGGCCACCGTCATCTTGCGTCCGGCCAGGCCGTCGGTGCCGGCCAGGCGCTTCTGCACCTGGGTGATGCCGAGGCGGGTGCGGCCAAACTGCTCGACATTGTCGACGCTGACGATATCCGGGAAGCCGGTCAGCGGCGCTTGCGGGTTGGACAGCCAGGCGCTGTCGTTGGAGTTTTGCACGTAGTCGCTGCGCACCAGGCGCGGCAGGCTGGCGCCGGCGAAGATGCCCGGCTGCGGCGCGGCCTTGTCGGTGGCGGGCGCGCAGGCACTGGTGGCGCCGCTCAGCACGAACAGGCCGCGCGCGGCCAGCGGTTTGAACGGCCCCGGCACGCAGGCGTCCTGCATGGCTTTGGTGACATGCGGAACCACGGTGACGTCCATGAACAGGGACGCGCCTTCCTTGTCGACGGCCAGGGTGTTGACCCATGGCAGGCCGACGGTGCGGTCGATCGAGGCCTTGAACTCGTCCAGGCTGCGCGCCGTGTTCATGCCGTACCACTGTTCCAGCAGGCGATGGTTGCCGAGGTTGGCGTCGTTGAGCGAAAACGCCATGCCGGCGTTCCAGTCGAGCTGGCCGGGAATGACGACCACCGGGCCGTACTGGCTGCTGTAGAAGGTGCGCGTCTGCGTGCTCAGCAAACCATCGGCGCCCTTGACCTCGACATTGATGGTCTTGCGCGTCATGGCCTGCGGCTTGCCGTCGACGATGTACTTGGTCGGATCGCTCGGGTCGAGCGGCGTCATGTGCACCGTGAAGTGGGCCGAGTTGTTGACCGTATGGCTCCAGGCCAGGTTCTGGTTGAAGCCGATATTAACCATCGGCATGCCACCGAGGGCGGCGCCCATCGCGTCGAGCTTGCCGGGAATGGTCAGGTGCAGCTGGTAGAAACGCAGCGCGCCGCGCCATGGGAAGTGCGGGGTGCCGAGCAGCATGCCCTGGCCGTTGTCGGTGGCGTCCTTGCCCAGCGCCACGGCATTGCTGCCGGTGCGTTCGCGCATCGCGACCCAGTAGTCGGGGTCCATCGGATGCATGCCGGCCTTGGGCGGCACGGCCGGGATCAAGCCATTCTGGCCGGGCGGCGTGGCGCCCACCATGGCGCCGATGAACTGGCCGGAACTGGCTTCAGCGGCGTAGCGGCGCAGCAGCTTGATCATGTCCTGTTCGTTCACCTTGCGCACCCAGGCGCCGTTCTTGCAGGCGGTGGGCAGGTTGTTCATGCCGGTCTTGTCGAGGTAATCGTTATAGCCGGCGACATAGCCTTCGATCATCGCTTTCATCGGCGCCGAGTGGGCGTTCCAGGCGTTTTTGACCGCCTCGTCATCGTTGATGATGCGGTAGAAGAAATCGGTCTGCAGGTTCGGAATGTCCGAAGTCTGGCGCGTGGCGGTCGGGCCGAAGTGTTTCGAGCGCTCGCCGCTGACGGTGGTGAATTCGTCGGCCAGCAGGCAGACATTGTCTTGCGCATAGGCGGTCGCCACGCCGTAGGCCAGGCTGCCTTCATCGTTGGCCTTGATGTGCGGCACGCCGAACGAAGTGCGGCTGATCTCGGCCTGGTATTTGGCGGCCGCCTCGCCCGGCTTGGCAGAATTGTTCGAATTGGAACCGGAAGAACCGTCGTTACTGCAACCGGCGGCGAAGGCCATGGCAACGGCGCCGGCGAGCGCCAGCAGGCGGGGCGCGCGGTGGTACTGGAAAGGGATGGTCATGTGGGTCTCGTGTTTCGTGTTGGATGCATTGATGGCACAGCAGTGCGATATTTTATATCGAAATTGCATCAAAATTGTAGAAATAATAACTTTGAGAACGCGCTGTGGACGTGGTAGAAATGGGCGTCCGACAGGCGTGCGCCAGGCGTCCGGCAGGCGCCCGCCAGCCGGGAACGAGCGTCCTCAAGCCGCCTTGCCGTCCCGTGCAGCGAGCTCTGCCTTGCTAAGCGCGGAACGGGCTTTCTGGTACTGCCAGGCCAGCAATTCGGCCAGCCCCCGCGGCGGAAAACGGCACACATCGCCCATCGTCGCCCAATGAAAACGCGGCATGGTGGGCGCCGGTTTTACACCAGGCATGGCGCTCAGTCCGAGAAACAGCCCGGGCGCGCCGCGCAGGCTGAAGCGCCCTTTTTCCGGTTCGCTGGTCTTGACGCAGGCGAACTTTTTTGCGCCCACCGCATCCTCCGGAATAGTGCCCGGATACGGATGCAATGTCTCGCTGGCATGCGCAAAAGCGCGGCAGCGCTGTTGTAATTGTTGCGTGTTCATGACAGTGGCGGCCTGTTACGGCGTACCGATGTGGCGCCCGAGAAATTTTTCGACCCGTCCCCAGAAGTCGATGCGGTTTTTTGGCAACGACCAGCCATGCCCTTCTTCCTGATACACGACCCATTCGACCTCGGGATTGCCGGCTTTGACGGCGTCGTAAAACTTCTGGCCGTGATACAGCGGCACGCGCCGGTCGGCCCCGCCATAGGCCATCAGCAGCGGCTGGGTGATGCGCGCGGCCTGCAGCAGCGGCGAGGTGGCGCGCAGCTGGGCCGCATCCTTGTCGGGGTCGCCGATCAGGGTCGGCGCGCCGTACTTCAGGTAGGCGCTGCTGGCATCCGAGGTAGCGCTCCAGTGGCCCGTGTAGAGCAGCTTGATGTCGGTCACGCCAGCCCAGTTGATGCCGCACTTGTACAGGGCCGGATCGTTCACCAGGCCCATCAGGGTGGCATAGCCGCCGTAGCTGGCGCCGGCGATGCAGATGCGTTTGGGGTCGGCGATGCCCTGGGCGATGGCCCAGCGGGTGGCGTCGGCAATGTCGTCCTGCATCTTCAAGCCCCATTGCTTCCAGCCGGCCTTGTAGTGTTTGTCGCCGAAGCCGGTGCTGCCGCGAAACTCGGGTTGCAGCACCGCGTAGCCGCGCGAGGCCAGGAACTGGCCTTCGGCCGACCAGCCCCATTCGCTGCCGCGCAGGTAGGGCCCGCCGTGCACCAGCACCACCATCGGCAGGTTCTTGCGCCCGCTCTTGCCTGGGCCGGCCGGGTGCGGCAGCGTGAGCCAGGCCGGCAGCGCCAGGCCGTCGCGCGCCGTCAGGCGCACCAGTTCCTGCGTGGCCATCTGGTCCGGCACGATGCGCTCCCGGGTGCTGCCGACGCCGGTGAACTTGCCGGTCTGGATGTTGTACAAGGCGTAGTACTCGGGTTGCTGGTCGGAATACGATTGCACCAGCACCCAGGGACTGTCGGCGAGCGCCGCCGGCGTGATCAGGTTGACGGTCGAGGGCAGGGCGGCGTCGATGCTCGCCTGCAGGGTTTTCATCTTGCTGTCGAACCACACCGTCGCTTGCGCGTCGCTCAGGTAACGCGCCCCCAGCAGCTTTTCGCCTGAGGTGACCAGCTGGCCCTTGAAGTCGTAGTCGGTCAGCGACACCACCGGTTCGGCGCTGATGCGCTTGCTAGCCAGGTCGAAGGTATGCAGTGCCAGCTTGTCCTTGCCGGCGTCGCTGGTCACGTACAAGGTGCCGTCCGGGCCGAAGGCCAGCGGGGTGAAGGCATCCTTGCCGCCCGCGTAGCGGTCGAAGGAGGCCAGGGTGCGCCATTCATTGCTGGACGGATCGAGATACCAGATGGTTTCGAGATTGTTTTCCAGCGTGACGCACAGGCGCGGCTGGCCCTTGTGGTCGAGCAGCCAGCTCAGGGCCGGCCCCGGCCGCGCGACCGTCTCGGCGCGTCCGTTCACGGTGTTCAGGCGGATCAGGTTGACGTACTTGATGTCGCCGTTCTCGCGCACGCCGTCGCGCTTGGGATTGGTCAGGTACACCTCGTCGGAGGCCTGCGCGCCGGCCTGCCTCACCAGGTAGTGGTCGGGCGGCAAGGTGATCCTGGTCACGCTGCGTTGCTTGAAAGCCGCCCAGGTGAGGTGCACCAGCTGCCTGAAATTGCTGCCGTCGCGGTTGACCGCGAACAGGCCCGGGCCGTGCACCATGTCGCCCAGGCCGATGCGCTTGTCGGTCGAGTCCAGCACCAGGCGCTCGTTGTTGACCCATTGGAAGGTGTTGACATCGCGATCGTCGAACTGGGCCACGACCGTGGTGGCGTTGCTGGCCAGGTCGATCACGATCAGGCGGTCGCGCTTGTTATCGCTGGAAAAGCGCACGGCCAGGAACTTGCCGTTGGGTGAAAGTTCCGCGGCGCTGAAGACCGCGTTGTCGAAAAAGGCGGCCAGCGGCGGCGGCGCCGGCGCGGCCGGTTCGGCGGCAAAGGCGGGCGCGGCCAAAGCGCAGACGAGCAGGGCGCAAACGTGCAGGGCGCGACGGTGCGGAAGGGACGGGCGTACAGCGGGCATGGATGGGCTCGGTAAAAGGGATCGACGACGATGTTCTGTCCATTCTGTCAATACTAGCGTTTTGCCAAGTCCGGCGCCAGTGCTATCGTTCGTCCCCGGCGCGCGCCGTGCCGATATGGCGCTGCAAGAATTTCTCGACCCGGCTCCAGAAGTCGATGCGGTTCTTCGGCAGCGACCAGCCATGCGCCTCTTCCTGGTACACCACCCATTCGACGTCGGGATTGTGCTCCTTGAGCGCCTCGACGAACTTCTTGCCGTGGTACAGCGGCACGCGCCGGTCGACCGCGCCGTAGGCCAGCAGCACCGGCTGGCGGATGCGCGCGGCCTGCATCAGCGGCGAGGTGGCGCGCAACTGGACCGCATCCTTGACCGGATCGCCGATCAGGGCCGGCGCACCGTACTTCAGGTAGTCGCTGCTCATGTCGGAGGTAGAGCTCCAGTGCCCGGTGTAGAGCAGGTTGATGTCGGTCACGCCGACCCAGTTGATGCCGCATTGGTACAAGGCCGCGTCGTTCACCAGCCCCATCAGGGTGGCGTAGCCGCCGTAGCTGGCGCCGGCGATGCAGATGCGCTTGGGGTCGGCGATGCCTTCGGCGATGGCCCAGCGGGCGCCGTCGGCCAGATCGTCCTGCATCTTCAAGCCCCATTGTTTCCAGCCGGCGTGGTAGTGTGCCCTGCCGAAGCCGGTGCTGCCGCGAAATTCGGGTTCCAGCACCGCATAGCCGCGCGAGGCCAGGAACTGGCTGTCGGCCGACCAGCGCCATTCGCCGCCGCGCACCCAGGGGCCGCCGTGCACCAGCAGCACCAGCGGCAGCTTGTTGCCCCCACCGTTGCGTGCGCCGTTGGGTACGGTCAGCCAGGCCGGAATGGCCAGGCCATCGCGTGCCTTGTAGCGCACCGCTTCCTGCGCAGCCATCTGGGCCGGCACGATGCGTTCGTGCGTGCTGCCGACCGGGTTGAACTTGCCGGTGTCCACGTTGTACAGCAGGTAGCGCTCGGGCTGGCGGTCGGAATACGAGCGCACCAGCACCCAGGGCGCCTCGGCGCGGGCCGGCACCTCGACCAGGTTGACGGTGGCCGGCAGGGCGGCGTCGATGGCTTCCTGCAGGGTTTTCATCCTGGCGTCGAACCACACCGTCGCGCGCGCGTCGCTCAGGTAGCGCACGCCGAGCAGCTTGTCGCGCGTGGTGATCAGCTCGCCGCTGAAATCGTAGTCGGCCAGCACCAACAGCGGCTCCGCGCTGATCTGCATGGTGCTCAGGTTGAAGGTATGCAGGGCCTGCTTGTCCTTGCCCCTGGCGCTCTTCACGTACAGGGTGCCGTCGGGGGCGAAGGCCAGTGGCGTGAAGGTATCCTTGCCGCCCAGGTAGGCATCGAAGGCGGCGATCTCGCGCCATTGATTGTTGGCCGGGTCCAGGTACCAGGTGGTCTGGATATTCTTGTCGAGCGTGATGCAGATGCGCGGCTCGCCCTTGTGGTCGAGCAGCCACCCCATCGCCGGCCCGGGCCGGCGCACGGTTTCGCTGCGGCCGGTGACGGTATTGAGGCGCAGCAGGTTGACATGTTTCAGGTCTCCGTCCCCGTGCAAGCCTTCGCGCTTGGGATTGATGACGTACACATCGTCCGAGTTTTGCGCACCGGTTTGTTCGACCAGGAAATGGTTGGCCGGCAAAATGTTGCTGCTTACGGCGCGGTCCTGCAAAAAGGACGCGCTGGCCTGCACCAGCTGGCGGAATTTGGCGCCGTCGCGGTTGACCGCGTACAGGCCTGGCCAGTAGCGCTCGTCGCCCGGGCCGACGGTCTTGTCGGTGGTGTCGAGCACCAGGCGTTCGTTGTTGACCCACTGGAAATTGCCGACATCGCGGTCGCTGAAGCTGGCCGCCACCTTGACATCCCGGTTGGCCAGTTCGATCACGATCAGGCGGTCGCGCTGGTTGTCCTTGTTGTAGCGCACCGCAAGGAACTTGCCGTCGGGCGAGAGCGTGGCGGCGCTGAAGGCCGGGTTGTCGAAGAAGTCGGCCAGCGGCGGTGGCGCGGCAGGCGCGGCGGCGGCGGCGGCGCGCATCAAGAGGGCGCAGGCGCACAGGAAGGCGATGCGCAACAAGTGCAGTCGATACAGCAGTGGATGCGGCAGGTGGCCGGACATAAGACCTCGCTTGTCGGAAGACGCTTGTCGGAAGACGGCAATGCGCGGCGCAGCGCCGCCCAGCGATCAATCCTAGCGGCTTGGCCGCCCGGCTGCCAGCGCGTTTCGCGGCGCTGCGGCGTTGTTACGACAATTCGTCATTCGGGCGCGCGTACATGGTCGACCAGGCCGCGCGCGCGCGCATCCGGCGCGCGGGTAAGCAGGCTGGCGGCCACCAGCACCAGCAGCCCAGCCGGCACGCCGAACACTCCGGCCGACATCGGCGCGATGTGGAACCACTGGCCGGCCGCGCTGCCGCCGAGGATGGGATTGGTGTGCAGCATGTAGTACAGGCACACGCCGAAGCCGGCCGCCATGCCGGCCAGCGCGCCGGCGTGGTTGGCGCGCTTCCAGAACACGCCCAGCACCAGCGCCGGGAACAGGGTCGAGGCGGCCAGCGAAAACGCCGCGCCCACCAGCGACAGGATGTCGGCTGGTTTTTGCGAGGCGGCGTAGGCGGCGATGAAGGCCACCGCCAGCAGCAGCAGCTTGGAAATGGTCACCCGCTTCTGGGTCGAGGCGCCGGGGTCGAGCACCTTGTAGTAAAAGTCGTGCGAGAGCGCGTTGGAAATGGCCAGCAGCAGGCCGTCGGCGGTCGACAGCGCCGCCGCCAGCCCGCCGGCCGCCACCAGGCCCGAGATCACGTACGGCAGGCCGCCGATTTCGGGCGTGGCCAGCACCAGCATGTCGCCGTCGATGGCGATTTCGGCCAGCTGCACAATGCCGTCGCGGTTGATGTCGGCGATGCTGATCAGGGGATTGAGCTTGTCGACATTGGCCCAGTAGCCGATCCAGCTGGGCAGGTTGGAAAATTTGGTGCCGACCAGCGCGCTGTACAGGTCGTACTTGATCAGCACCGCCAGCGCCGGGATCGACAGGTAGATGAGCAGGATGAAGAACAGGGTCCAGAACACCGACACGCGGGTGTCGTGCACCGAAGCGGTGGTGTAGGAGCGCATCAGGATGTGCGGCAGCGCGGCCGTGCCCAGCATCAGGCAGAACACCAGCGCCAGGAAGTTGTTGCGGCGGATGTCGGAGGCGGCGCGGTCGGCCCCGGGAAACGGCGTGGCGTGCGGCTGGGGCGGCCGGGAACGGGCCAGGTTGGCCGCGCGCGCCGTGCTCCACAGGCGCGCCGCTTCTTCGGCGCTCTTGGGATAGAGCACCAGCGCGCGTTCGGCGGCGCGGATTTCGCCCATGGTGGCGTTGCGCAGGCGCACCGCGTCAAGCCGGTGCTGCACCTGCTGGCGCCCCATGTCCCACGAGCCGGGCAGGGCCGCCGCCAGGGCGCCGTAGGCGGCGGCGCGCTGGGCGAAGATGGCGCGCACTTCGCGCTCGCGCGGGTCGCGCTCGAGTTCGGCTTCGCGCGCGGCCAGCTTGGGCATGACGGCGCCGTAGGCCACCTGCGGCACCGGATTGTCGGCATGCTTGAGCGAGAGCCACATGGTGGGCAGCAGGAACGCCACCAGGATGATGATGTACTGCGCCACCTGGGTCCAGGTAATGGCGCGCATGCCGCCCAAAAACGAGCACACCAAAATACTGGCCAGCCCGAGGAAAATCCCGACCGAAAAATCGACCCCGGTGAAGCGCGAGGCGATCAGCCCGACCGCGTAGATCTGCGCCACCACGTAGGTGAACGAGACGATGATGGTGGCGGCCACCGCCATCACCCGCACCGGCCCGCCGCGCCCGCCGGCGCCGCCGCCGTAGCGCGCCGCCAGGAAGTCGGGGATGGTGTACTGGGCGAACTTGCGCAGGTAGGGCGCGATCAGCAGCGCCACCAGGCAATAGCCGCCGGTCCAGCCCATGATGTAGGCCAGGCCGTCGAAGCCGTGCAGGTACAGCCCGCCGGCCAGGCTGATGAAGCTGGCCGCCGAAATCCAGTCGGCGGCGGTGGCCATGCCGTTGAACAGGGCCGGCACGCGCCGTCCGGCCACATAGTATTCGGTCACGTTCGAGGTGCGGCTGATCACGCCGATGGCGGCGTACAGCACGATGGTGGCGAACATATACAGGTAGCCGAGCCAGACGCGCGGCATGCCTTCGCGCTCGAGCAGGGCCAGCGAGACGATGAAGGCGACAAAGCAGACCGTGAACCACAGGTAATAGCGGCTCAGGCGCCGGAACGCGGCGCTCATGAGGCGGCCTCCGGTGCGTCTTTCAGGCGTGCCAGGAAACGCCGGTCGGCGCGCCGCATGGCCAGCACGTAGGCGCCGAGGATGGCCAGGTACACCAGCGAGGCGCCCTGGGCGGCCAGGTAGAACGGCAGCGGCCAGCCGGCCAGCGACCAGGCGGCCAGTTCGCGCGCGAAAAACACGGTGCAAAAACCGGTCGCCAGCCACACCAGCAGCAGGATGGCGGTGATGCGGCGGGTGCGGCGCCAGTGCGCGCGGCGCGCGGCCACCAGGCGGCGCCGCTGCGCGGCCACCGAGTCGAGGGCTGCCGGCATCAGGCGTCGTCCTCGTCGGTGATGCGCGGCGGCGGGAATGTCAGGCGGAACAGGCAGCCGGGCAATTTTTTCTGTCCGCTGCGCGGGTTGTTGAAAATGTCGACCTCGGCCCCGTGCTGCTGGGCGATCTCGCGCACGATGGCCAGGCCGAGGCCGCTGCCGGGCGCGCTGTTGCCGAGGATGCGGTAGAAGCGTTCGAACACGTGGGCGCGCTCGGCCGGGGCGATGCCGGGGCCGCTGTCTTCCACTTCCAGGATCGCCAGTTCAGCGTCGCGCCGCACCCGCACCGTCACGCTGCCGCCGGCCGGGGTGTAGCGCAGGGCGTTGTCGATCAGGTTCGAGAGCATTTCGCGCAGCATCATCGCGTTGGCGGCGATATGCACCGGCTGGTCCGGCTGCTCGAAGCCGAGGTCGATGCGCTGCGCGAACGAGGCTTGCACCCAGTCCTGCACGGTGTCGCGCGCGCTCTCGCGCAGGTCCAGCTGTTCGTAGGCGAGACCCGCGTTGGGCTGGTTTTCGGCGCGCGCCAGGGCCAAGAGCTGGTTGACCAGGCGCGTGGCTGACTCGGAACTCTTGGCCAGTTGCTCGAGCGAGCGGCGGATTTCTTCGGGGTCGCGCTGGCGCAGCGCCAGTTCGGACTGCATGCGCATGCCGGCCAGCGGGGTTTTCATCTGGTGGGCGGCGTCGGCGATGAAGCGTTTTTGCATTTCGATGGTTTGCGACAGGCGCTCCAGCATATCGTTGAGGGACCCGACCAGCGGCGAGATTTCTTCCGGCACCTGGCGCGAATCGATCGGCGACAGATCGTCCGGACGGCGCGCGCGTATGCGTTCCTGCAACTGCGCCAGCGGCGAGAGGCCGCGCGCCAGGGCGAACCAGACCAGGGCCAGCACGATCGGCAAGATGATGAACTGGGGCAGAATCACGCCCTTGATGATTTCGTTGGCCAGCTGGGCGCGCTTGTCCAGGGTTTCGGCCACCTGCACCAGGGCCGCCCAGGGCTCGTCGCCGCGTTTGGCCAGCGGGCGCAGGTTGACGTAGGAAAAGGCGATGCGCACCGGCGTGCCGTGCATCAGTTCATTGCGGAAATGCACGCGGCCGTTGCGCAGGCGCTCGTCATCCGCCGGCAGCGGCAGGTCGCGGTCGCCGTCGATGTGCTCGCGGCGCGGACCGGTGATCTGGATGAACACCTGGTCCACATCGTCGGCGCGCAGGATGTCGCGCGCGCTGCCGGGCAGGCGCGAGAGCACCTTGCCGTCGACTTCGCGCACCTGCTGGGCCAGCACGGTGATGCTGTCTTCCAGCGCATGGTCGAAGGGCTGGTTGGCGATCGACTTGGCCACCAGGTAGGTGATGGCGATACTCATCGGCCACAGCAGCAGCAGGGGCGCCAGCATCCAGTCGAGGATTTCGCCGAACAGGGAATGCTGGATGTTTTCTTCGAGTTCGGCGCCGGGCGGCACATACAGGGTATCGAGGGCGTCCGGGGCATCCGGCGGCGCCAGGGCGGCGTCGCGCACGCTCACTTCGATGCCACGCCCGTGTCTGGCGTGGGGCGGCCGGGATCAAGGAATTTTTCCAGGCAGTAGCCCAGCCCGCGCACGGTGGCGATGCGCACCCCGCCCACCTCGATTTTCTTGCGCAGGCGGTGCACGTAGACTTCGATGGCGTTGTTCGACACTTCCTCGCCCCATTCGCATAAATGGTCGACCAGCTGTTCCTTCGACACCAGGCGCCCGGCGCGCGCCAGCAAAATCTCGAGCAGGCCCAGCTCGCGCGCCGACAGGTCCAGCATCTGGTCGTTGATATAGGCGCTGCGGCCGACCTGGTCGTAGGCCAGCGGGCCATGGCGCACCACCGCCGCGCCGCCGCCGGCGCCGCGCCGGGTCAGGGCGCGCACGCGCGCTTCGAGTTCGGACAGGGCGAACGGCTTGGCCATGTAATCGTCGGCGCCCAGGTCGAGCCCGTTGACGCGCTGCTCGATCGAATCGGCCGCAGTGAGGATCAGCACCGGCAGGAGCGACGCGCGCGCGCGCAGGCGGCGCAGCACTTCCAGTCCGGACAGGCGCGGCAAGCCCAGGTCGAGGATCAAGAGGTCGAATTCCTGGGTGGACAGGGCGGTATCGGCCTCCTGTCCGTTCTTCACACAATCGATGGCGTAGCCCGACTGGCGCAAGGAGCGCGTCAATCCATCGGCAAGCACGCTATCATCTTCGGCAAGTAAAATACGCATCTGGGCACCGGGACGTCTAATTAAGGCTATTGTGTTTCATTTGCCGCAACGCCGGGAATTTTTTTGAAATCGGGCGTGTGGCGCTTGCACAAACCACTGTTTATTTGTACAGTACTGCCTGTGACGTGACATCCGCCCTTGATCTGGACCACTCTCTGGACTGAAAGAAAGTTATGGACGATAAAAAAACCGTATTAAATGCTGGCGAGAAGGGCAAAGCGCTGGCCGCTGCCCTCGCGCAGATTGAAAAGCAGTTCGGCAAGGGCTCCGTCATGCGCATGGACGCCAATGCGCCAGTTGAAGATGTGCAGGTCGTCTCGACCGGCTCGCTCGGCCTGGACATCGCGCTCGGCGTGGGTGGCCTGCCGCGCGGCCGCGTGGTCGAGATCTACGGTCCTGAGTCGTCGGGTAAAACCACCCTGACCCTGCAGACCATCGCGCAAATGCAAAAACTGGGCGGCACCTGCGCCTTTATCGATGCCGAGCACGCGCTCGACGTTGGTTACGCCCAAAAACTGGGCATCAACCTGTCCGAACTGCTCATTTCGCAGCCGGACACGGGTGAACAGGCACTGGAAATCACCGATGCGCTGGTGCGTTCGGGCAGCGTCGACCTGGTAGTGATCGACTCGGTCGCAGCGCTCACGCCGCGCGCCGAGATCGAAGGCGACATGGGCGACTCGCTGCCGGGTTTGCAGGCACGTTTGATGTCCCAGGCGCTGCGCAAGCTGACCGGTTCGATCAACCGCACCAACACCCTGGTGATTTTCATTAACCAGATCCGCATGAAAATCGGCGTCATGTTCGGCAGCCCGGAAACCACTACCGGTGGTAACGCGCTCAAGTTCTACGCCTCCGTGCGCCTAGACATCCGCCGTACCGGTTCGATCAAATCCGGCGACGAAGTCATCGGTAACGAAACCAAGGTCAAGGTCGTCAAGAACAAGATCGCGCCACCATTCAAGGAAGCCCACTTCGACATTCTTTATGGCGAAGGCACGTCGCGCGAAGGCGAGATTTTGGATCTGGGTGCGGATAACAAGATCGTCGAGAAGTCGGGTTCCTGGTACAGCTATAACGGCGAACGTATCGGCCAGGGTAAGGATAATGCGCGTATTTACCTCAAGGAGCGTCCGGCTCTGGCGCGCGAGATCGAAAACAAGGTCCGCGTCGCCCTCGGCGTGCGCGAACTGCCGCCAGTCGGTGGCGAAGAGCCTGCTGTCAAGCCGGCCAAGCTGAAGGCAGTCCCCGAGTAATCGGCGGGTTTGGCGATGGCAGCACCCCAACTGAGCCTGAAAGGCCGTGCCCTGCGCTATCTCTCGATGCGCGAGCACAGCCGGCTCGAGCTGGGGCGCAAGCTGGCGCGCCATGCGGAGGAGGGTGAGGATGTCGACGCCCTTCTCGATTTTTTAGAGAAAAACAACTGGCTGTCGCAGGAACGGTTTTCCGAATCCCTGATTCACCGCCGCTCTGCGCGCTTCGGCAACAGCCGCATCATGGCCGAGCTGCAAAGTCACGGTGTCAAGGGCGAAGCCTTGCAGGAACTCAAGGCGGGTCTTGCCGACAGCGAGATGGCGCGCGCCCGCGAAGTGTGGGAGCGCAAGTACGGCACGGTGGCGAGCGATCCCGCCGAGCGCAACAAGCAGATGCGGTTCTTGATGCAGCGCGGGTTTTCGCAGCGCGCGGTCAAGGCGGCGATGCAGGGGCGCGATCCGGATGATGACTGAGTTGATCCGGCTGATGAGTACCTATTATTCCTAAATAATATATTCCGTTGTTTACGGGTGGTTGTTACAAGTGCGCCGCAACGCTGGCGCCACGTCTGTGGGCTACGCCCTTGGGCGGAAAAGCGGAGCGCCTTTCGCCGTATGCCGGGCTAGTACGCCTGTCATACTCCTCAACGGTGGAAGGCGCTGCGCTTTTCCGCCCTGTCTGTTTCCTCTTCCACCTCTTGCATTCATCGACATCGGCGGTTCTGCCTGCGTCGATGCACTTGGTGCGCTATGTCCGCACCCCGCTGAAGCTAGTCGCGAGTACGCCAACTTTCCAAGCAGGCCACGCATCGAGCAGACATGCCATCTTTCGGGCCAGCGCGAGGACGGAGATTCTGCGTACGCGGGAACAGCAGGACACATTTGATGCAACTGCCAGTCCACATGACTGGTACGAAGAATGTGTCAAAATAGAAAATTATGTGTGTCGCCACTGCCAAGACAGTTCGCTTCAGCATTTTTTGATCGCGTTTTTGTCGCGCAGGTGGGGCGTAAGCGGCCCGCAACAAGGTAGCACCTGGAGCATCAGGATAAAAGATGGCTAAACAACTGACCAAAGGCGCGCTGATCCTCCTCTCCTTGCTCAGCGTATTGTGTGCGTCCATTTGGTATGCGAACGCGAGTGCTGAAAAAGAAGCTTGGAATTTTTGCGAACGCATGCCATTGGGTTCGGATATTCATTCTGAAATTGAAAAATTCGAGAAGGATATCGGCTACCATAAAGTACCCGGAGGAAGGGTCTCTGCCAGTCACTATGGTTTTCCCGAAGCGGGTTTTGCCAACAACAAGCACACCTTCATTTTCAAAGGCTTCATGCTGGACAAGGCATATTGCGATGTTTCCCTCACTGACGATGGAAAAATCATAGGGAAAAATTCATTCATCCAATACGACTAGGAGGACGAAAGCTGTTTTTCATTTGGTCGAGAACTTTTCCACGCCTTTTGACGTTCAAGGAGAGGCCATGCAGTTCCAGTTGACCTCGACCGTTCCTGTTTGTGCGGTACGACTGTCCGATATATATTTTTTCGTCGGCACTGAGCATCTCACCCGCTGCGTGGCAGGGTAAGGCGCCCGACCAATGGTGAGCAAGTGTGACTACGTATGCGGTGTGCAACGTTGTAATACACTTTGCCTGCAAGACGGCCTGCGAAAAAAGAGGAGACGGCTTGTGATGACTTGTTGCCGCTCTGATCCTACGAATCGTTCTGGACTTCTGGACCTTTTCTCGCTCAAGCTACCTCGTTGATGGATACTTATGAAACTTGAAAATGCTGAATTTTTGACTAAAGTTTTTTTGCAAGTTAGCGCTGACTTAAATAGTGTTGTCTACGACGATCGGGCAGATAGCGGAGAACATGATCCTGATTATCTTAAGCTAAGACGAGGCATTGGCGAAGTGCTCGGAGTCTTGTATTCAGAGGTCATGGTGAAGGTGTTTAAGGATTTCCCTGATCTGACGCCAGCAATGCTGCGTGACGACTATGAAGATGACGAAAACGATTAACGCCGACCAGCGGGGTCACGAGCGGTACGGTTCAGATCCGATATTAGACAGGGACTAATGTTTAAGTAAATCGACCGCTTCAGTTCTTCTATATGCATGCTGCAGAGGGCCCGTGCCTACAATCGCACACGAACAGAATCGTAAAATCGGCTTTGTCATATCTAAATGTTACAAGGATTGATTTGGCCGTCCCTCTCCTATTACTTCAGTCCGAGCCGGTAGATCTTTTGGTTCATCAGTTCACCGTTGAAGAACCTGGGATATTCCAGCATCTGATGTGTTTTGATAAAGATGAGTGGATATCGATTGTTTTTAAAGAGTTTGAATTTTCTAAGCTAATTCCTGAAAAAGCAAGTTGCAACGATTAAAAGGGGTAGCGGGGCAGGGCGAGCGGGCCAGCACAGGAACCCGCGCTGACAGTTACGGCTTAGGGGCAGCAATCGGGCTGAGAGTCAAGGGACACGGGTCAGGTCTTGCAAACGGACACGGCTGGGCGTAGCTAAATTGGCCGTTTCCACGCTCTTTTTTATAAAAGAAGGTTTGCTTTGCGTGCAAGAAGGCCAATGAAAAAAGAGGAGACGGCTTGTGATGCTTTAAAATAGAGGGCAACAATCATGAGCATTGCTGTGGTCTAATTTGCTCGGACACCTCAATAGGTGGAAAATCCACCATCTGAGGAGTAATACATGGCAACAAGAAAGCGGAAGACATTCGATCCCAGCCTGAAGCTGGAAGTGGTTCGAATGAT
>NZ_VVIW01000037.1 GCF_011682045.1 Massilia aquatica
GGGGGGTGGCCCCCCCCCCCCCGCCGCCCGCCCCCCCCCCCCCGCGGGGGGGGCCCCCCCCCCCGCGGGCGCCCCCCCCCCCGGGGGGGGCCCCCCCCCCCCGCCGCATCGGGCTGACCCATGCGCTCGAGCGCGCGCTGGGGGCGCGCACCACGCCGGTGGTGACTTTCAGTTCGGTCAACGGCTGGTTCGGCGGCACCGGTTTCGCCGAGTATGCCGGCGCCTGCGCCTACCAGGCGGCCTACGCCGTGCGGCAAACCCGGCGCGGCGAGCGCCGCCATTTCTGCCTCGATTGGAGCATGTGGAAACAGGTTGGCATGGCCGCCGGGGTGGCGCCCGAGATGGTAACGCTGGCGCGCCGGCGCGGCTTCGACAGCCTCGCGCCGGGCCAGGGCCTGGCCTCGCTGCACGTGGCGCTGGACGCTGGCGGCGCGCGCCAGCTGATCGGCCTGTGCCCGCAGGCGCACCCGGTGCTGCGCCTGCTGCCGGCGGCGCTGGTGCAGTACCAGATCGACGCCGCCGGCGCCGCCGACGGCGCGCGCGTGGCCGCCATGCTGGGCGTGGCGCCGTCGCAGGTGCATTGCACCCGGGGCGCGCGGCGCCCGGCGGGCACGCTGCCGCCGGCCCACGCGGCCGCGCTGCTGGCGGTGTTTCGCGACGTGCTGGTGCGCCCCGGCTTGAGTGAGGACGACAACTTCTTCGCCAACGGGGGCGACTCGATCCGCGCCATCCAGGTGGTGGCGCGCGCCGCCGACCTCGGCCTGAAGTTCAGCGCGCTCGACCTGTTCGAGCACAAATCCGTGGCCGCGCTGCTGGGCCACCTGGCGCTGCAGCGCGACCCGGCTGCGGCCGATGCCGACGAGGGGGGCGACGACGGCCAGCCGGTGCCGGTGCCGGTGCCGCCGATCTTCAGCTGGTGGCTGGAGGGGGCGCAGCGGCGCGCGATGCGCGACCATTTCACGATGGGCATGCGCTACCGGCTCGACGCCGATCTGGCGCCGGCCCAGATCCAGGACGCGCTGCTGGACCTGATCGCGCGCCATGACGCCTTGCGCCTGCGCCTGTACCGCTGCGATGGCACGGGCGCCTGGCGCCTGGCGCCGGCCGGCACGGCTGCGGCCAGCCTGGCGTTCGCGGCGCACCGGCTGGCCGGCGGCGAGGAGGGCGCGCCGGTCGACGCCATCGAGTCCGCCATGCATCGCGGACTCGACCTCGAAGCCGGGGTGCTGGTCAGCGCCGCGCACCTGGCCTTTGCCGACGCCGGCACGGCCCAGCTGCTGCTGGTGATCCACCATGCGGCCATCGACGGAGTTTCCTGGCGCATCCTGGAGGATGAACTGCGCCTGCTGCTCGACGCCCGGCGCCGTCCCGGCGCCGGCGTGGGCGCCGCCCCCGCCATCGGCTTCCTGGACTGGAGCCGGCGCCTGGCGCAACGGGCCCGGCGCAGCGACGGCGCGGCCCTGGCCGACGCCTGGGCCGCGACCCTGGCGCAGCCGGCCGGGGTGCTGCCGGGCGTGGACGGGCGCGCGCTGCGCGAGGCCGACACCGCCATCGCCAGCCGCGTGGTGTCGATCGAGGCCTTGCGCCTGCTGGGCGACGCCAGCGTGTACGAGCTCTTGCTGGGCGCGGTCGGCTGGAGCCTGGCGGCGTGGATGGACAGCCAGGCCGTGCTGCTCGATGTCGAGGGACACGGCAGGCTGAGCCGGGTGATGCCGGAGGACCTGGGACGCACCGTCGGCTGGTTCACCTCGATCGCGCCGCTCAGGCTCGATTTCGCCGGCTGCCGCGATGTGTCCGAGGCCCTGGCAGCGGTGCGCGCCGCCGCCGACGCCCTGCGCGGGCGCGACCTGGAATGGGGCATGCTCGCCCACATGGGGCTGTGTCCGCCGTCGCATCGCTTGCGCGCGCTGGCGCCGCGCCAGATCAGCTTCAACTATCTGGGCTCGTTCGACAGCGCAGCGCAGGGGCACGCCCTGCTGGCGGCCGTGCCCGGTTCGCTCAGCGCCGAGCAAAGCCCGGACGCGCCGCGCCGCTACGCGATCGACATTGCCGCCCAGGTCAGCAACTGGGAACTGGAACTGTCGGTCAAGTATTCGCCGCAGTTGCACGGGCATGCCGTGATCGCCGCCTGGCTGGACGGCTACGAGCGCGCGCTGCGCCAGTTGCTGAGCAGTCCCGGACATCCAGGCATCAGCGCGGCCGACATGCGGCTGGTGCTCGATGAAGTCGGGTTCGACACCGAGCCATGCTAGGGCGGGCGGGCGCAGGCGGAGCGCGGCGCGGGGTTTTTCATACAGGGGACCAGCTACTTATGCAGATACATCACTTGAAGCGAACCCTGGCGCGCATGGCGCTGGCGCCACTGTTGCCGCTGGCGCTGGCCGCCTGCGGGCGCGCCGCCGATCCGGCGCGGGCGGCCGCGGCGGCGCCGCCCGCGGTCGCGTTCCAGGTGGCGCGCGCGCGCGACCTGCCGGTCGCGTTCGAATACATCGGCCAGACCAGCGGCTCGCGCGAAGTGGAAATCAGGGCGCGCGTGAACGGCATCATCGAAAAGCGCTTTTACCAGGAAGGCAGCCTGGTCAAGGCGGGCCAGCCCCTGTTCCAGATCGAATCGGCCTTGTACGCGGCCGCGGCGGACGAAGCCGGCGCGGCCGCAGCCAGCACCGAGGCCGAACTCGGGCTGGCGCAGCGCGAACACGCGCGCCTGCAGCCGCTGGCCAACGCCAGGGCTATCAGCCAGCAGGCCTGGGACAATGCCGCGGGCCGGCTCGAGCTGGCGCGCGCGCGCCATCGGCAAGCCCAGGCCAGGCACGCCAGCGCACGCGTGGAGCTGCGCTACACGCGCGTGTCCGCGCCGATCGCCGGCATCGTCGGGCGCGCCCTGAAGGTGGAAGGGGCGCTGGCCGTGGCCGGCGGCGACAGCCTGCTGGCTACCCTGGCGCAGGTCGACCCGGTGCATGTGCATTTTTCGATCCCGGAGCAGGAGCACCAGGACATCCAGGCCGACCTGGCGGCCGGAGCGCTACGGCTGGCCGGCAAAGGCTATCTGATCAAGCTGAAAAGCTCGACCGGCGCCTGGCTCGCGCCCAGCGGCAAGCTCGATTTCAGCGACTACAAAGCCGACCCCGCCACCGGCAGCTATGCCGCCCGCGCCGCGTTCGCCAATCCCGGCGGCGCGCTGGCGCCGGGCCGTATGGTGCGCGTGGTGCTGATCGGCGCCATCCGCCCGCAGGCGATCGCGGTGCCGCAGCGCGCCGTGCTCGACGGCCCGCAGGGAAAATTCGTGTATGTCGTCGGCCAGGACCAGGCCGGGCAGGCGGTGGCCGAGGCGCGCCCGGTGACGCCGGGCGACTGGGTGGCGGCCGGCCCCGGCCCGCAAGGGGAGGGCGGCAGCTGGATCGTGCGCCAGGGCTTGCGCGCCGGCGACCGGGTGATCGTCGACGGCATGGCGCGCATTGGCGCGCCGGGCACGCCGGTGCAGGCGAGCCCGGCCAAGGAGCCGGGCGCCGCGGCGCCGGGCGAGGGAGGCTGAGATGCTGTCACGTTTTTTCATCGACCGCCCGGTGCTGGCGCTGGTCGCTTCGCTGTTCATCATCATCGCCGGGCTGGCCTCGGCGGGCGCGCTGCCTGTCGGGCAATATCCGGACCTGACGCCGCCGGTGGTCCAGGTGACTGCCACCTATCCGGGCGCGTCGGCGGCGCTGGTCGAGCAGACCGTGGCGGCCCCGATCGAAAGCGCGCTCGGCAGCGTCGACGGCTTGATGTACATGTCCTCGACCTCGTTTTCGAACGGGGTGGCCAGCATCGCCCTGACGTTCGAACCGGGCAGCGACGCCGATCTGGCGGCCCTGAACGTGAACAACCTGATCAAGCAGGTCGACGCCCGCCTGCCGCAGGAAGTGCGGCGCCAGGGCGTGGTGGTCGAAAAAGGCTCGACCGCGTTCCTGCAGGTGGTGGCGTTCTACGCGCCCGACGGCGGCATGGACGACCTGGCGATCTCGAACTATGTCACCCTCAACGTGCTGGACCGGATCAAGCGTATTCCCGGCACCAGCAACGTGCAGATTTTCGGGGCCAAGGATTACGCCATGCGGATCTGGCTCAAGCCCGACAAGATGGCGCAGATGGACGTCGGCGTGGACGACGTGACGCGCGCGCTCAACGAGCAAAATGCGCAGTTCGCGGCGGGCAGAATCGGCCAGTCGCCGGCCGCCCCCGCGCAGCAACTGGTCTATACCGTCACCAGCGGCGGGCGCCTGGAGACGGCGCAGGAGTTCGGCGACGTGATCGTGCGCGCCAGGCCCGACGGCAGCCAGCTGCGCCTGAAGGACATCGCCCGGGTCGAGCTGGGCGCCAGGGATTATGATTTCGTCGGCCGCATCAACGGCAAGCCGGCCACCCTGGTCGGCATTTATCTCAAGTCCGGCGCCAACGCGCTCCAGACCGGGGCCCGGGTCAAGCAGGAGGTGGCGGCGCTGGCGCAGCGTTTTCCGAACGGCATGCGCCACGCCATCCCGTACGACACCACGCGCTTCGTTGAGGTGTCGATCCGCGAGGTGCTGCTGACCCTGGCCGAAGCCATGGCGCTGGTGTTCCTGGTGGTGTTCCTGTTCCTGCAAAACTGGCGTGCCACCCTGATTCCGTTCGCGGCGGTGCCGGTGTCGCTGATCGGTACCCTGGCCGGGCTCCTGCTGCTCGGTTATTCGATCAATACCCTGACCCTGTTCGGCATGGTGCTGGCGATCGGCATCGTCGTCGACGACGCCATCGTGGTCCTCGAAAACATCGAACGCCTGATGCACGAGCAGCACCTGGCGGCGCGCGCGGCGGCGCTCCAGGCCATGCGGGAAGTGACCGGGCCGGTGGTGGCGATCGTGCTGACCTTGTGCGCGGTGTTCGTGCCGATCGCCTTCCTGGGCGGCCTCACGGGCGTGCTGTACCGGCAGTTTGCCGTCACCATCTCGATGGCGGTGGTGTTGTCGGGCGTGGTGGCGCTGACCCTGACCCCGGCCCTGTGCGTGCTGCTGCTCGGTCCCGCCCGGCGCGAGCCGCATGGGTTCTTTCGCTGGTTTAACGCCTGGTTCGCCGCCGTCACGCGGCGCTATACCGGCGCGGTGGCCTGGATGATCAAGCGCAGCGCGCTCGGCTTGGTCCTGTTCGCGGCCATGGTGGCGCTCACGGCCGGCTTGTGGAGGACGATTCCCGGTTCGCTGGTGCCGGACGAAGACCAGGGCTACTACATCGCGGCCCTGTACCTGCCCGACGGCGCCTCGCTGCAGCGCACCGACAGCGTGGTGGGCGAGGCGCTGGCGGCGATCCGCTCGAACCCGGCCAACAAGGATGTGATCGCCTTCACCGGACTCGATTTCATCGGCGGCGGCTTCAAGAACAGCGCCGCGACCTTTGTCGTGACCCAGCAGGACTGGAGCCGGCGCAGCGTTTCCACCCAGGCGCTGGTGGGCGAGTTTTTCGCCAAGACTGCGGGCATCAAGGAAGCGCTGGCGGTGGCCTTCAATCCGCCCGCCATTCCGGGCCTGGGCAATACCGGCGGGATCGAGTTCTACCTGCAAAACCATGGCGAGGGCGGCAACGCCCGGCTGCAGGAAGGCATGCAGGCGCTGCTCGCCGCGGCGGGCAAGAGCGGCGTGCTGGCGGGCGTGCAGACGCTGTCGCGGCCATCCTCGCCGCAACTGCACATCAATGTCGACCGCGACAAGGCCAAGGCGCTCGGCATCGCGCTCGACAGTGCCTTCAACACCGTCTCGGCCATGCTCGGGACTTATTACGTCAACGACTTCAATAAATCCGGGCGCGCCTGGCAGGTGCTGCTCTCGGCCGACATCCAGTACCGCCAGCGGCCCGACGACATCGGCAGGATTTTCGTGCGCAGCGAGCACGGCAGGATGGTGCCGCTGTCGGCTTTTGCCAAGGTCGAGTTCAGCAGTGGCGCCGACAGCCTGGCGCGCTTTAACAACCTGCCGGCGCTGCCGATGATCGGCAGCGCCGCGCCTGGCTACAGTTCGGGACAGGCGCTGGCCGAGATCGAGCGCATCGCCCGCGAGGTGCTGCCGCCCGGTATCAGCCTCGATTGGAGCGGCGCCTCGTTCCAGGAAAAACGGGCGGCCGGCAGCACCGGGCTGACCCTGGCCATGGCCGCGTTCATGGTGTTTTTGATCCTGGCGGCGCAGCACGAACGATGGCTGCTGCCCTTGCCGGTCTTGCTGGCCTTGCCGTTCGGTCTCTTCGGCGCCCTGGTCGCGGTGGCCATGCGCGGCCTGGCCAACGATGTGTACTTCCAGATCGGCCTGGTCACGCTGCTGGGCCTGGCCGCGAAAAATGCCATCCTGATCGTCGAGTTCGCTGTGCTCAAGAGCGGCGAGGGCTGCGACAGCGCCGTGGCGGCCATCGAGGCGGCGCGCCTGCGCTTCCGTCCGATCCTGATGACGTCGCTTGCCTTCATTCTCGGGGTGCTGCCGCTGGCGTTTTCCTCCGGCGCCGGCGCCGAAGCGCGGCGCTCGGTCGGCACCGGGGTCATGGGCGGCATGCTGGCGGCGACCTTCCTGGCGATATTTTTCGTGCCGCTGTTTTATACCGTCGTCGACCGTGTCGCCGCCAGGCGCGCCGGCGCGCCGGCGGCGCAGGCGGAGCGGCGGGCGGACAGGCCGGCAGTGGGCCTTCCGGAGTGAGAAAAGACACGGTTTTCATGCATGCGGCATCGCCGCGGCGCAGAAACGACGCGGCGGCAGCAAAGTTCAACCACGGGAGGCGATTCATGCATAAGATTGTCAGGAACGATGAAACATTGAGGGAAACTTATTCTTTGTATGGAGGAAGCATGAAAGAGACGGAAAAACACACCCTGATCGCGCGTTACCTAGCCGCCTACAACGCCTTCGATATCGACGGCATGATGGCGGTGCTGTCGCCCGAAGTGGAGTTCGAAAATTATTCGCAAGGCACGCTGACGGTGGCGGCCAGGGGCGCCGACGAGTTCAAGCGGCTGGCCGAACAGTCCAAGACCATGTTCTCGGAGCGCGAGCAGCGCATCACCGAACTCGGTCACGCGCAAGACTGCGTTGTCGCCAGCATCGCTTACCGGGGCCGCTTGTGCCTGGACATCCCGGACGGGCCGGCGGCCGGGTCCCTGCTCGAACTGAGCGGCAGGTCGGAATTCTCGTTCGACGGCGACCGCATCAACAAGATCGTCGATCACAGCTAAGTACCCTGCGCGGCAGAAGCTCATCGCCCGCCTGCCCTCGACCTTGGCGGCGCGGGATTTTTTTAAGGAATCATCATGCCAGCTTCGAAACAAACGTCGGTGTTTTCCCTGCTGCGGCAGGCCTTGCGGGGAGACCAGCAGGAATTTACCGACGGTAGCATCAACCGCGCCATTTTTCTCCTGTCCGTGCCGATGATCCTGGAGATGGCGATGGAAGCGCTGTTCGCCATCGCCGATGTGTTTTATGTCAGCCAGCTCAACGATAACGATGCGCTGGCCGCCGTGGTGCTGACCGAATCGATGCTGACCCTGGTGTATTCGGTGGCCATGGGCCTGGGGATCGGCGCGACGGCGATGGTGGCGCGCAGGATCGGCGAAAAGGACCGCGTCTCCGCCGCCGAGGTCGGCGTGCAGGCGATTTACCTGGGCCTGGGCTTCTCGCTGGTGGTCATGCTGATCGGCCTGCTGTGGTCGGACCAGCTGCTGGGGTTGATGGGCGCCAGCCGGCGCGTGGTCGACAACTATGCCGGGTATACCTATTGGATGCTGACAGGCAATATCACGATCGTCATGCTGTTCGTGATGAACGGCATCTTCCGCGGCGCCGGGGAGGCCTCGGCCGCGATGCGCGCCCTGATCATCGCCAACGGCCTGAACCTGGTGCTGGACCCGATGTTCATCTTCGGTTTCGGGCCGGTGCCCGCCTGCGGCGTGGAGGGCGCGGCGATCGCCACCAATATCGGGCGCGGCGCCGGGGTGCTGTACCAGGTCTACTACCTGTTCAGCGGCAAGAGCGTCGTCAAGATCAATGCCGGCAACTTCCGGCCGAATCCGGAAACGATCGTCAACCTGCTGAAGGTGGCCGCCGGCGCCACTGCGCAATTTCTGATCGGGGCGGCCAGCTGGATTTTCCTGGTGCGCATCATGGCGCCGTTCGGCAGCGCGGCCCTGGCCGGTTACACGATCGCAATCCGGGTCATCGTCTTCGCTATCCTGCCGTCCTGGGGAATGGCGAACGCCGCCGCGACCCTGGTCGGCCAGAACCTGGGGGCCGACAAGCCAGAGCGGGCCGAACAGTCGGTATGGCGCACCGGCTTCCTCAACATGCTGTTCCTGGCGGCCGTCACCGTGGTGTTCATGCTGTTCGCCCGCAAGATCGTGGCGCTGTTTACGGTCGACGAGGAAGTGATCCTGCACGGCACGCGCTGCCTGCAGTTCGTCAGCGCCGGCTATGTCTTCTATGCTTATGGCATGGTGATCAACCAATCCTTCAACGGCGCCGGCGACACCCGCACCCCGACCATCCTGAGCCTGGTCGGTTTCTGGCTGTTCCAGATCCCGTTCGCGTATTACCTGGCGACTGCCTTGCGGCTGGGACCGGACGGCGTGTATATCGCCATCGTCTCGGCCGAGACGGCGATGGCCATCGCCGGGATTTACCTGTTCCGCCAGGGTAAATGGAAAGCGGTGCGGATCTGACGGCGCCGCGCGCCGCCCTGCTCGCCATGATGGCGGCGCTTGCCCTGCTGTATGTGCCGGACCAGTTCTTTGAACGCAGCACCCTGCCGGCGCCGGGGCTGTCCGCCGGCGCCGCCCTTGCCTGGCCGGCCTGCCTGCTCAATGATGCCCTGCGCCAGGCGCTGGCGCTGGCGCTGGTGCTCGGGCTCGGTGCGCGCATCAGGATGGCGGCGCCCGGGCATGGCGCTGCCGTGCTGGCGCTGGGGGCGCTGCTGGTGCTGATCCTGCTGCTGGCGCTGGGTGTGCGGATCGTGGCGCCGGCCTGCCTGGCCGACGCTGGCCTGGCGGCATGGATCGACCCGGCCCGGCGCGCGGCCATGGCCCACGCTTTTGCTTTGCTGCACCAGCAGGGCGCGCTGCTGACCGCGCTCTCTTGCGCAAGCTGGGTTTTTATCGCGCTCAGCCCCGCTCGCGTGCCGGCGCCTTGAGCTTGTTGTTGTCCGGCACCTTGTTCCGTCGGTCCCTGCACGGTCCTCCGAAGCACCGTCCGGCAACACAATCCGACGCTGCGACGCGTCCAGGGCAACGCGCACACGCCCCTGCCAGGGCCCGTCCAGTTTCATCCGCTCTACGAGCCGGCTTGTGATAGCGTCGCCTGGCGGTCCCCTTCGAGCCCGGTTCGATCGCGGCTAGGTAGCTCTACTCATACCCGAGCTTGATTGCAAGCTCGGCTTGGCGCATGCCGCAAAGGAGTAAGCGGTAGCTGAGCGGCGTTGTAGATCAGCCGTTAAATCTGTGCAGGTCCGATGTCTGTTCGGTCAGCAGCAGGCGCCCGCTCGGCGCGACGAGGATGAAGTCGGTCTCGCGCACGGCGGTGCCGGTGACCGACATGGCTTGCCAGCCGCTGGGATGAATGTGGGCCATGCAAGCGCGTTGTGGTGGTGGTGCCTCCCATCATATTGCAAGAACGCGGCGGGGGGCGGAACGCAGGCGTGCGCGCGGCCGCCCCGGCGCCTGTTGCCCTTTCCTGCAATATTGTGACAAATATCAACAAATGGCTTCGTCAGGCTTGCAAATTATGATTGAATGGGGATCCGCTGCACTTCTCCCGGACTGGAGCTTGCCGATGCGCCTCGCCATGCATGCCGACCTCTCGAACGCGCCCGGCGTGCGGGTACGGCTGGCTGCGCTGGTGCTCGGCTCGGTGTTGCCGCTGGCGGCGATCGGGGTGTTCCTGATCGAAAATCTGTATGCCACCGAGCGCCGCCAGCTGATCGACGACACGCGCGCGCGGGTGCGCGCCATCACCGCCGCGCTCGACCGCGAATTCGACAGCACCATCGTGGCGCTGCAGGCACTCGGGACCTCGCGCATGCTGGAGGTGGGCGACCTGGCCGGCTTTCATACGCGCGCCCGCAGCGCCCTGGTCAACATGCGCGCCGACAGCATCGTGCTGGTCGGCACCGACGGCGCGCTGCTGATGTCGACCCGGCGCCCGTTCGGCCAGGCCTTGCCCAAGCTGCGCAGCACGCCGCTGCTGCGCCGCATCCTTGCCAGCGGCCAGCCGGGGGTGTCGGACCTGTTCATCGGCCCGCTCAGCGGCGACTATATCTATTCCATGGGCGTGCCCATCCGGCAGGGCGGCAGCATCGTGATGACGCTCAATGCCACCGCCACCCATGCCCAGCTGGCGCAAGTGCTGAAGGTGCAAGGCTTGCCCGTCAGCTGGCGCGCGGCGCTGGTCGACCGCAACGGCCTGGTGGCGGCGCGTAGCCATGCCATCGAGAAATTCCTGGCCAAGGAAATCCCGCCCGCGCTCAAGGCGCGCCTGGCCGCGCACAGCGAAGATGCGGTCGAATCGCAGACCCTGGACGGGATCCGCGTGTATACCGTGTTCAGCCGCTCCGCGTCGTCCGGCTGGAGCACCATCGTCGGCATTCCGCTCGATGAATTGACGCAGGGCTTGTACCGCTCGCTGCGCTGGCTGATCGCCGCCACCGTGGGCGCGCTCGGCATCGGCCTGGCGCTGGCCTGGCGCATCGGCGGCCAGATCGCCAGCTCGGTCCAGGCCCTGGTCGAACCGGCGCATGCGCTCGGCCAGCAGGCGCGCCTGGCGATTCCTCCCTTGTATTTCCGGGAAGCTAACGCGCTGGGTACGGCGCTGACGCGCGCCGGCCAGGATCTGCACGGCGCCCGCGCGGCGCGCCGCGAAAGCGAGGAGCGCCTGGCCCTGGCCGCCAGCGCGGCGCGGCTGGGAATCTGGGTACGCGACCTCGACAGCGGCGTGCTGTGGACTTCGCCCGACTGGCGCGTCCTGTTCGCCTTCGACCCCTCGCACGAGGTCGGCATCGACGACTTTATGCGGCGCATCCATGCGGACGACCGCGCCGGGGTGCAGGCCATCCTGGCGCAGGCGCTGGCCACGCGCCAGCGCTACGAGACCGAGTACCGCATCGAACTGCCGGACGGCAGCTTGCGCTGGATCGGCTCGCAGGGCAACGTGGAGGCCGACGCGAGCGGCACGGCGCGCCTGCTGCGCGGGGTCTCGTTCGACATCAGCACGCGCCGCCGCAGCGAACTCGACATCGAGCAGATGCGCAAGGAAGTGACCCACCTGGCGCGCGTGGCCCTGATGGGCGAGCTGACCGGGGCCATGGCGCATGAACTGAACCAGCCGCTCACGTCCATCCTCAGCAATGCCCAGGCGGCCCTGCGCTACCTGCGCCAGCAGCCGCCGCGCCTCGACCAGGTGCGCGCCATCCTGGCCGACATCGTCTCGGAAGACGAGCGCGCCGGCCAGATCATCGAACGCCTGCGGCGCCTGTTCGACAAGCGCGAAACGCTGCCGCAGCCGGTCGCCATCGACACCCTGGTGGCGGAAGTGGCGCACCTGCTGCGCAACGACCTGATCAACCATGGGGTGATCCTGGCGCTCGACCTGGGCGCGGGCGCGGCCGTGGTCGATGCCGACAAGGTGCAGCTCCAGCAAGTGCTGATCAATCTGCTGATCAATGCCTGCGACGCCATGGCCGAGCGCGGCAAGGACGACAGCCTGGTGCTGCTGCGCAGCGCCTTCGGGCCGGAGCGCACGGTACTGCTGAGCGTGTGCGACAGCGGCGCCGGCATCGCCCCGGCCGCGATGGCGCAGCTGTTTACGCCCTTCTTCACCACCAAGGCGAGCGGCATGGGCCTGGGACTGTCGATTTGCCGCAACATCGCGCAGGCCCATGGCGGGCGCCTGTGGGCCGAGAACAACGCTGGCCCGGGCGCCACGTTTTACCTGTCCCTGCCGCTGCGCGCGCCATTGCCATGACGCCGGCCCAGACCGTCTTCCTTGTGGACGACCAGGCGCTGGTACTGACCGCCCTGACGCGCTTGCTCGATGCGGCCGGCTATGCGGTGCGGGCGTTTTCCTGCCCGCACGCCTTCCTCGACAGCGGCGCCGCCCTGCAAGCGGGCTGCCTGGTGCTCGACCTGGACATGCCGCAGATGGGCGGCCTGGCCCTGCAGCAGCAACTGGCGGCGCGCGCCAGCATGCTGCCGGTAATCTTTCTCACCGGCCATGGCGACCTCGACAGCGGAATCCGCGCCATGAAGCTCGGCGCCGCCGATTTCCTGACCAAGCCGGTCGACGACGAGCGCCTGATCGCCGCCATCGAACTCGCTTTCGCGCGCAACCGCGAGGCGCAGCGGCGCGGCGCCGAACGCGCCGCCATCCTGGCGCGCCTGGCGAGCCTGACGGCGCGCGAGCGCGACGTCCTGGAGCTGGTGATTGAAGGCGCGCTCAACAAGCAGATTGCCGCCGCCCTCGGCACCGCCGAAAAGACGGTCAAGGTGCATCGCGGGCGCGTCATGGCAAAAATGCAAGTGCGCTCGGTCTCGGCCCTGGTGCGCCAGATCGATTGCGTGCGCGCCGGCGCGGCCGGCGAGTAAGACCAAGGTCCCATAGCGGCGCCGCGGCTTTGGCCTTACTGTGGCAAGCATGGATACCACAACCCCCTGGATTGCCATCGTCGACGACGAAGAAACCATTCGCTGCGCGCTGCTGCGCCTGCTCGACTCGGCCGGGCTGGCGGCGCGCGCCTACGCCGGCGGCGCCGCACTGCTCGAGGCCATGCGCGAGCAGTGGCCGTGCGCCGTCATCCTCGACCTGCACATGCCGGACATCGACGGCCACCAGTTGCAGGCGCGCCTGGCGCAACTGGCCCCGCAGCTGTGCGTGATCGCGATGACCGGCCAGCATTCGGCCGCGGCCCGGGCGCGCGTGCTGGCCTATCCGGGCGCGACCTATCTGAGCAAACCGATGGCCGAGCAGGTGCTGCTCGACGCCCTCGGGCGGGCGCACGCGGACTGGCTCGCCGCGCCGCGGGCCGGAGCGCGGCCATGATCGCCGCCGGCGCACTGCTCGGCGCGCGCATCCTGGTGGTGGACGACCACCGCGCCAATCTCGAGCTGCTCGAGATCCTGCTGGGCGCCGCCGGCTACACCAGCGTCACCACCTGCAGCGATGCGCGCGCGGTCTGTGCGCTGCACCAGGCCCACGATTACGACTTGATCATCCTCGACCTCAACATGCCGATGATGAGCGGCTTCGAAGTGCTGGCGCGCCTGAAGCTGATCGACGGCGACGGCTACCTGCCGGTGCTGGTGCTGTCCTGCGAAAGCGACTACAAGCTGGCGGCGCTGCAGGCCGGCGCGCGCGACTTCATCTGCAAGCCCTTCAATCACCCCGAGCTGCTCACGCGCGTGCATAACCTGCTCGACGTGCGCCTGCTGTATGCCGAAGCGCGCGAACGCGGCCAGCGCCTGGCCTGCTACGATATGCTCACCGGCCTGCCCAACCGCAGCCTGTTCGACCGCTCGCTGGAACGCGCCCTGCAGGCTGGCTGCGGGCCGCTGGCGGCGGTGATGCTGGTCGGCCTGGATGGCCTCAAGCGCCTCAACGATACCCTGGGCTACGTGGCTGGCGACGCCGTGCTGCGCCAGTGCGCGCAGCGGCTGGCGCAATGCGCTCCGCCCGGCAGCCTGATCGCGCGCGTCGGCAACAATGAATTCGCCCTGCTGCTGACCGGCCTGGCCACGGCGCGCGACGCGCTGGCGCCGGTGCGGCGGGTGCGCGCCGCGCTGGACCAGCCGTTCCACCTGCCGCACGGCAGCACCGGCCTGGCGGCCGCCATCGGGGTGGCGGTCGGCCCGGGCCAGGCCGGCCCGGACGACCCCGCCAGCACCCTGGTCAAGGATGCCGGCACGGCGCTGCATCAGGGCGCCCAGGACGGCCAGGATGGCTGCTGCTTCTTCACCGACGCCATGAATGCGCGCACCCAGGCCCGCTTCGCCCTTGAAAACGCCTTGCGCCAGGCCCTCGAGCAAGGCCAGTTCGAGCTGTACTACCAGCCGAAAGTGCAGATCAGCAGCGGCCGCGTGCGCGGCGCCGAAGCGCTGCTGCGCTGGAACCGTCCCGGCCATGGCATGGTGGCGCCGTCCGAGTTCATTGCGCTGCTCGAGGAAACCGGCCTGATCGTGCCGGTGGGCACCTGGGTGATCGACCAGGCCTGCCGCCAGCTGGCCGAGTGGGGCCGGCGCAGCCACGGCGCGCTGCCGGTGGCGGTCAACGTGGCGGGGGCCCAGTTCGCCGGCGGCGCCGTCGAGGCCGTGGTGGCGGCCGCCCTCGCGCGCCACGGCGTCGAGCCCGGCCTGCTGGCGCTGGAGGTGACCGAGAGCTCGCTGATGGGCGACACCGCCGCCACCGTGCGCACCCTGGTCGCCCTGCGCGCGATGGGCGTGCGCATCGCGATCGACGACTTCGGCACCGGCTATTCGAGCCTGGCCTACCTGAAGCATTTTCCGGTCGACGCGCTGAAGATCGATATCGCTTTCATCCGCGAGGTGACCAGCAACCCGAGCGACGCCGCCCTGGTCGACGCCATCATCGCCCTGGGCCATGGCCTCGGCCTGGAAGTCATCGCCGAAGGGGTGGAAACCGACAGCCAGCTGAACCATCTGGGGCGGCGCCGCTGCGACCAGATCCAGGGCTACCTGTTCAGCCGTCCGCTCAGTGCCGACGGCTTCGCCCGCCTGCTCGACGAGGGCAGCGGCCTGGCGCTGCCGGCGGCCGCGCCCGCCACCGGGCCGACCCTGCTGCTGGTGGACGACGAGACCTGCGTGCTGTCGGCGCTGGTGCGCCTGCTGCGCCCGGACGGCTACCGCATCCTGAGCGCCAGCAGCGCCGCCGAGGCGCTCGAACTGCTGGCCGTCAATACGGTGCAGGTGATCCTGTGCGACCAGCGCATGGATGGCATGAGCGGCACCGAATTTTTCGACATCGTCAAGGATATCTACCCGGACAGCCTGCGCATCATCCTGTCCGGGCATACCGAGCTCGACTCCATCCTGGGCGCCATCAACCAGGGCGCCTTGTACCGCTTCTACCTCAAGCCCTGGGATAACGACACCCTGCGCGAGCACATCCGTTGCGCATTCCGCCACTACTGGCAACTGCACGGACTGGCCGACGGCATGCCCGCCGCGCCGCCGGCCTTCCCCCCTCATTCAGGAGAGCACCATGTTCGCCATGTTTCATGACAGCGCGCCGCCGCGCGAAGCCGGCCGCGCGCAGGACGCGGGCACGCCCGCGCCGTTGCGCCCCAACGAGGAAGTGGCGGCCTTGCGCTGCGAACTGGCCGAGGTGCGCGCACAGCTGCGCCAGGTCGACAAGCTGGCCACGGTCGGCCATCTGAGCGCCAGCGCGGCGCACGAGATCGGCAATCCGCTTGGCTGCGTGTTCTCCAACTTCATCGTCATGCAGGGCTATGTCGAGGCGCTGCTGGAGATCGTGCAGCAGCGCGGGCACAACCCATACGGGCCCTGCGGCGCCGAGCACGACACGCGCCTGGCGATGCTGCGCCGCGAAGCGACGCTGGCCGGCCTGCGCCATGACTTGCCGGCGCTGATGGAGGAAACCTGCGGCGGCCTGGGGCGGGTGCGCGCCATCTTGCGCAACATGCAAGACTTCGCGCGCAGCGACGGCGGCGCCGGCTGGCGCTGGGTCGACTTGCACCACGGCATCGATGCCACCCTGGCCGTGGCCGCCACCCTGGTGCGCCAGCGCGCCGACGTGGTGCGCGAGTTCGGCGCACTGCCCCCGGTGTACTGCTCGCCGGAACAGATGAACCAGGTGGTGATGAACCTGGTCATCAATGCCACCCACGCCATGGGCGCCCGGCGCGGCACCCTGACCGTGCGCACCGGCGTGCAGGGCGAGCGCGCCTGGCTGTCGGTGAGCGATACCGGGGCCGGCATCGCGGCGGAACACCTGCCGCGCATTTTCGAGCCCTTTTTCACCACCAAGCCGGCCGGCGTCGGCACCGGCCTGGGCCTGGCGCTGGCGCGCGACATCGTGCAGGAGCACCGCGGCCGGATCGAGGTCGAGACCAGCCCGGGCCAGGGCAGCACCTTCCGCGTGCTGCTGCCGCTGCGCGTGGCGGGCGTGCCAGCCGGCCCTGCGTACTGAGATGGGCGCGCCCCTGGTTCGCCTCCCTTCGCTGGGCCCTTGGTCGCTGCGCGCCGTCGCCCTGTTCGCGGCGGCCGCGCTGGCGCCGGCGGCGCGCGCCGCGGCCGGCCCGGCGCTGGGCGAGGAGCCGATCAAGCCCTTGCCGCTGTCGCTGCACCAGGACCCGGCGCGCGCGGCCATCGGCCAGCGCCTGTTCGCCGATACGCGCCTGTCGGGCAATCGCCAGCTGTCCTGCGCCAGCTGCCACGACCTGGCGCGCAACGGCGCCGACACGCGCGCGCGCTCGGCCGGCATCAAGGGACGCCTGACCGCCCTCAACACCCCGACCGTGTTCAATGCCGCCTTCAATTTCAAGCAGTTCTGGGACGGGCGCGCCGATACCCTGGAACGCCAGATCGAGATCGTGGTGGCCGATCCGGTCGAGATGGGCGGACACTGGCCGGAGGTGGTGGCGCGCATCGGCGCCGACCCGGCCTACCGGCGCGCGTTCGGCGCCGCCTACCGCGCCGGCGTGAGCCAGGCCACCATCGTCGATGCCCTGGCCAGCTTCGAACGCACCCTGATCACGCCCGCCTCGCGCTTCGACCGCTATCTGCGCGGCGACGCGCGCGCCATCAGCAGCGCCGAAAAGGCCGGCTACGCCAAGTTCAAGCAGTATGGCTGCGTCGCCTGCCACCAGGGCGTGAATGTGGGCGGCAACATGTTCCAGAAATTCGGCGTGATGGGTGCGCTGCCGCCGGGCGCGGGTGCGGGCGCGCCGGGGCGCTTCGGCGTGACCGGCCTGGCCGAGGACCGCCAGGTATTCAAGGTGCCGAGCCTGCGCAACGTGGCCGACACCGCGCCATATTTCCACGACGCCTCGGCGGCCACCCTGGACGCGGCGGTCGACGCCATGTTCACCTACCAGCTGGGACGGCGCGGCTCGAAGGAAGACAAGGCCGCCATCATCCTGTTCCTGCGCACCCTGAGCGGCAAGCCGGGGACGGCGCCATGAGCGCGGCGCGCCGTGCGCGCCTGGCCTGGGCGCCGCTGGCCGGCGTGGCGCTGGTGCTGGCCGCGGCGCTGCTGTTCTTCCAGTTCAAGACGCGCAGCGTCGACCTGGCGGCGTATGCCGGCGACCTGTCCCTGCTGAGCCAGATCAAGCAGCTCGACGCCCACTGGGAGCTGAGCGCCATGAAATCGCGGATTGGCCTGAACCAGACCTACGACCCGCTGGTCGACCCGGTGCCTGCGCTGCGCGCCCTGCCGCAGCAGTTGCGCATGCTGGCGGCGCGGCCCGAGATGGGCGCGGCGCAGCGCGCCGCCAGCATCGCCGCCTACCAGCGCGCGCTGCAGGCCAAGATCGGCCTGGTCGAGTCCTTCAAGTCGCACAATGCGGTGCTGCACAATTCGGTGGCTTTCCTGCCGCAAGCGGCGCGCGACATCGGCAGCGGCGGCGCCCGCCAGCGGCGCGCCGCCGCGCTGGCGTTCGAGATCCTGCTGGCGACCCTGATCCACCAGCAGGGCGGCAGCGCGGCGCCGGCCGCCGCCATCGAGGAAGCGCTGCTGCGCCTGGCGCGCATGCGCCCCCGGCTGGCGCCGGACAGCGCCCACAGCATCGACCTGTTCGCCATGCATGTGCGCACCGTCTTGCGCGAACACGCGCTGGTCGGCGCGCTGCTCGAGCGCATCGTGCGCGCCCCGACCGCGCAACGGGTCGACGCCATCGGCGCGGCCGTCGGCGCCGGCCAGGCGCGCGCGGTGCAGCAACTGCAGCAGTACCGCTTCTACCTGCTGCTGTTCGCCGCCGCCCTGGTGGCGCTGCTGCTGTACGCAACCCTGCGCCTGGTGCTCAGCCACGCAACCATACGGCGCGGCAACGAGGCACTCCAGCATGCCAACGACCATCTCGAATCGCGCGTCAAGCTGCGCACGGCCGAACTGGCCGAGGCGCAGCAGCGCCTGATCGAGGCGGCGCGCAAGGCCGGCATGGCCGAGGTGGCGACCAATGTGCTGCACAATGTCGGCAATGTGCTCAACAGCGTGTGCGTGTCGGCCGGCCTGGTCAGCCAGCAATTGCGCCATTCGCGCGGCGCCGGCCTGGACCAGGCGGTGGCCCTGATCCAGGCCCAGGGCGCGGGGCTGGGCGCGTTTCTCGAGCACGATGCCCGGGGGCGCTGCCTGCCGGCCTATCTGGCCAGCCTGGCCGGCGCCATCGGGGCCGAGCGCCGTACCTTGCTGGAGGAGCTCGGCAGCATGGTGCGCTGGCTCGAGCACGTCAAGGAAATCGTCGCCACCCAGCAATCGTATGCCGGGGCGTCCTGCCTGGTCGAACTGTGCCGCCCGGCCGAGCTGATCGGCGAGGCGATCGGCATGAGCGCCGCCGCGCTGGCGCACGCGCAGGTGGCGCTGGACACCGACTTCGAGGAGCTGCCGGCCGCCTTGCTGGACCGGCACCGGGTCTTGCAGATCCTGCTGAACCTGCTCAGCAACGCGCGCCAGGCGATGGCGGCGCCGCCGCCGCCGCCGCAACCCGGCCGCGTCGCCATCGCCGTGCGCCTGGGCGCGGCCGGTGCGCGCGCCCTGCGCATCGAGGTGGCCGACCACGGCACGGGCATCGCGGCGGCCGACCTGACGCGCATCTTCGCCCATGGATTTACCACACGCAAGGACGGCCATGGCTTCGGCCTGCACAGCTGCGCTCTGGCCGCGCGCGAGATGGGCGGCCGTTTAAGCGTTCATAGCGCCGGCCCGGGCTGCGGCGCCACGTTCACCCTGGTCCTGCCGACCGACGGCCAGGCCCTGCCCGAGGAGGCCAGTACATGAGTTACGCGAATCGCCGCATCCTGTTGATCGACGACATGCCCTCGATCCATGAGGATTTCCGCAAGATCCTGGCGGCGCGCCCGGTCCTGTCCGAGCTGGACGCCATGGAAGCGCAGCTGTTCGGCAGCAGCAGCATGCCGGCGGCCGGCTTCGTGCTCGATTCGGCCTACCAGGGCGAGGAAGGGGTGGCGCTGGCGCGGCGCGCCTGCGCCGACGGCCTGCCGTATGGGCTGGCCTTCGTCGACATGCGCATGCCGCCCGGAATCGACGGCGCCGAGACCATTGCGCGCCTGTGGCAGCACGACCCGCAACTGCAGGTGGTCCTGTGCACCGCGTATTCCGACCACGCGTGGGACACCCTGCTGGCGCGGCTGGACGTGCGCGACCGCCTGCTGATCCTGAAAAAGCCGTTCGACGCCATCGAAGTGGTGCAGCTGGCGGCCATGCTGACGGCAAAGTGGTCGGCCACGCAGGCGGCGGCGTGCGAGTTGCGGCGGCTCGACGAGGCGGTGCGCGAGCGCACGGCGGCGCTCGACCGCGAAGTGGCCGCCCGCGCGCAGCTCGAAGGACGCCTGGCGCAAGCCGAAAAGCTGGCCAGCATCGGCCGCCTGGCCGCCGGGGTGGCGCACGAGATCAATAATCCGCTTGGCTTCCTGAGCTCGAACCTGCAAACGCTCGAGCGCTATGTGGGCGCCCTGCTGGCGCGCTCCGAGGGCGCTCCCGGCGCCGCCGATGGCGCCGAACTGGGCTACATGAAAGACGACTTGCCGGCCCTGATGGCCGAGTCGCGCGCCGGGCTGGCGCGGGTGGCCCGGATCGTCAAAGGCTTGCGCGACTTTTCTCCCGAGGAGACGGGGCAGGAATGGACGCGCGCCGATGTGCGCGTCTGCCTGGAGGCGACCTTGACGGTGCTGGGGGCGCGCATCGGCCAGGCCATCGCCGTCGAGCGCAGCTACGGGGTGCTGCCCGACATTGACTGCCGTCCGGCGCAGCTCAACCAGGTGTTCATGAGCCTGTTGAGCAATGCGCTCGATGCGATCGGCGCGGTCGCCGGCACGCTGGCCATCCGCGCCGGCAGCGCGGACGGCCAGGTCTGGATCGAAGTCGAGGACAGCGGCTGCGGCATCGGGGCGCAGCACCTGCCGCTCATTTTCGACCCCTTCTTTACCACCAAGCGCATCGGCCAGGGCATGGGACTGGGCTTGTCGCAGGTGTACGGCATCGTCCAGGCACACCAGGGCAGCATTGCGGCCAGCTCGGGCGAGGGGCGCGGCGCCATGGTGCGCGTGGTGCTGCCGGTGCGCCAGGCCGCGCCGCTGCGCGCATGAGGGCGGCCCTGTTTTACCGGCATGCGGCGTTTACGCGACATTCTTCTCATGTTTTTTTGTTAAGCTGATGGTTCTATCAGGAGACCACCATGCTCAAACCATCGTTACTGATTGCCGCCGCCTTGCTGGCGGGCAGTGCCCAGGCTGGCTCAACCCTCAGCCAGTTTACCTATACCGGTTTCTTCCACGAAGAAGCGGGGCAATTCCTGCCGAATGCGCACATAGACGGCTATTTTGAAACCGAAGACTTGAACGGCAATGGGGTCCTGGAACGCAGCGAGGTGTCGTCGTTCGTGCTCAACGGCCAGCAATATGTCGGCGGCTGCGGCCCGGAAGTGTTCCTGTGCGGGCTGTTCGACTTTTCCTATACCCCGGGCGCGGCGCTCAGTTTCAACAGCGCCTGGAGCACCGATCCCTGGAACGAGGCTGGCGTGGCGGGCGGCGAGGCGCTCAGCGGGGTCGAGGTCAAGGAGTACTCCTACTGGATGGGCAACGCGGCGTCGTATACCTTGCGCTGGACCGGGGACACCCTGTTCACCATCTCGCCGGTGCCCGAGCCGGCCACCTGCGCCATGCTGGCGCTGGGGCTCGGGGTGCTGGCCCTGGGCCACCGGCGCCGGCGTATTGTGTAGAAATATATATTGCATGATGGCAATTTCTGTATTGCCACCTCATTCACCAGTGCCTTGCTCATGATTGCTGAATAGAATTTTATTCAACAATCATGACCACGGGCTCATGAAATTTTCCAAAAGAAACATATCGTCTTCATCGACAGCGCCGTGGAAGACCGGACCATGTTGAGCGAGGCGCTGCGTCAGCGCGCCCGGATTGTGGTGTTGCCGGCGCAGTGCGATGGACTGGCGCAGATCGCGCTGCTGCTGGGCGGCCAGCCGCGCATGGCTTGCCCAGCGTCAGATAGCCCATCACCGCGTCGACGATCGCGCTTTCGATCGCGTTGATGGCGAAGCGGGGCGGATCGATCACGGCCGCGTGCACCATCGACTCGATGATGTGAAGCATGACCCAGGTCGCCAGGTCCAGGTCTTGCGGGGTGATCGCGGCGCGCCAGTCATCGAGCAGCGTGCGCACGCGCTGGAAGATGCCCCGGTCGGGCTCGCTCTCCGACCGGGGCGCGTCGAAGAAGGGGAATTCCAGGCCGGCCTTGTCGGCGATCAGGTTGGTGTTGGTGCCGGCATAGCCATGTTCGGCGAAAACGCGAGCCGTCGCCTCGAGTATCGTCTCCACGGTGTGTTTGGAGCGCGCCTGGCGCGGCTCTTTCCTTGGGCGGGGAATCGCTGGCATGAGCGATGTCTAATGCGAGTTTTCAGCATGAGCCACGGATTTTATAATTTGTTCCAATTGCGAGCAAATACTCGCCTTTATTTAAAACGCTTTTATCCATGCAATAAAAGCGGAGAAACGAGAAGCCGCTACCCGATATGGGTAAATCGCCTCGATGATGAATAACTGGACATTTCAACCTGGTAATAAACGCCCGATGAAAAAATATACATGACTTCCCACAAGCCAACAGCAAGCTCTCCCCCGGCAATCACCGGCGCGGGCCAGCAAAGCGTCCTGCAACAACTAGCGCCGATCGTACTGGCCGTGTTTGTCAGCTTCATGACGATCGGCATCGCCCTGCCCGTGCTGCCCCTGCACGTGCACGGCCAGCTCGGCATGAGCACCCTGATGGTCGGCATGGTCGCCGGCGCCCAATTCGCGGCCGCGCTGCTCACGCGCGCGTGGGCCGGCGCCCTGTCCGATACGCGCGGTTCGAAATGCGCGGTGATGACCGGTTTCGGGATCGGCATCGCCTCCGCCCTGGTCTATTTCCTCTCGCTGTATTGGGTGGACCAGCCGCAGTTATCGGTCGCCGTGCTGATCGTCGGGCGTGTCCTGCTCGGCTGCGCCGAAAGCCTGATCGTCACCGGCGCCCTGAGCTGGGGCGTCGGCCTGGTCGGCCCCCAGCGCGCCGGCAAGGTCATGGCCTGGGTCGGCATCGCCATGTACGGCGCCTACGCCGCCGGCGCGCCGGCCGGCATGGCGATCTACAAGGCCTGTGGCTTCAGCGGCATCGCCGCGGCCGGCATGATTGCGCCGCTGCTGGCCATGATCATGCTGTTCAAGGTGGACGCCATCGCGCCCGGCAAGCTGCGCCGCGTTCCGTTCTACAAGGTGCTCGGCATGGTCTGGCTGCCCGGCGCCGGACTGGCGCTGTCGAGCGTCGGCTTCGGCGTGATCACGGCCTTCGTGTCGCTCTTGTTCGCGACCAGGCAATGGGGCAGCCCGGCGCTGGCCTTCACCGCGTTCGGCGTCGGGTTCATCGGGGCCCGCCTGCTGTTCGGCCACCTGCCGGACAAGATCGGCGGCGCCAAGGTCGCCCTGGTATGCGTGCTGATCGAAGTGCTCGGCCAGGCCTTCATCTGGCGCGCCGAAACCCCGCTGCTGGCCTGCCTGGGCGCGGCCCTGACCGGTTTCGGCTATTCGCTGGCCTTTCCCGGCTTCGGCGTCGAGGCGGTCAGGCGCACCCCGCCCCAGAGCCGCGGCGCGGCGATGGGTGCGTACGTGGCCTTCCTCGACATTTCGCTGGCCATCACCGGCCCGCTGGCCGGCGCGCTGGCCAACGTGGCCGGCATCAGCGCGGTCTACCTGGCCGGCGCCGCCTGCGTCGGGCTGGCCGCGCTGGTCGCCATGCGCCTGCTGGCGCCGGCGCCGGCGTCCTGAATGCCGGGGGCGCCAAATTGACAGGGCTGCCGCCCGGCCCGCCAGGGCGCGGCCGGCCGCGCCCCGGGGGGGGAACGGATCAGGCCGGCGTGGCCATGTTACCGATGTGTACGGCCAGCTCATCGATCGTCAGCTGCACCAGGTCGTGCGACGCCGCGTACAGTTCGATCTGTGCGCCCTTGGCCATGCTGCCGTCGGCGTTCATCAGTTCGCACAGCACGGCTGCCGGTTTCAGGCCGGCCAGGCGCATCAGGTCGACCGAGCCTTCGGTATGGCCGCGCCGCTGCAGCACGCCGCCCGCCGCCGCCCGCAGCGGGAACACATGGCCCGGGCGCGCCAGGTCGTCCGGGCGCGCGTGGTCGGCGATGGCGGCTTTGATCGTGGTGACGCGGTCGGCCGCCGACACGCCGGTGGTGACGCCGTGGCGGGCCTCGATCGTGACGGTGAAGGCGGTGCCGTGGCGGCTGCCGTTGTTCTCGACCATGGCCGGCAGTTCCAGCTGCCGCAGGCGCTCGTCGGTCAGGCACAGGCAGACGATGCCGCTGCAGTCGCGGATCAGGCGGGCCATGCTCTCGGTCGAGATTTTTTCCGCCGCGACGATCAGGTCGGCTTCATTCTCGCGATGGAAATCGTCCATCAGCAGCACGGGGCGGCCCGCGCGCAAATCGGCCAGCGCGCGCGCCAGCCGCTCCGGAAACGGCGCCAGGCCCTCGGGTACATAAGGTGGGTTTAATTCAGCAGGTAAAAACATGAGAAACGCTCCGCATATGAAGATTGCAAAAGACGTTACAGGGGATTGGAATAGCCAGACGCAAGCGGCGCAGGCGCGTTCAAGGAACGCGCTGCGCATACCAAGCATGGCACATCGTCTTTCATCCGGACTATGACCGTCGGCCCTGGAATCACACCAGATCTGCTGACCCTGTTCTTTGAAAATGCGACCGAACAGGCGCTCGCGGGCTGATCCGGCCCATCGTGTGATGAACCGGTTTTACCGCCGGTGGGGAATTGCACCCCGCCCTGAAGACGTGCTAACTACCGGTGATTCCGGCACGGCAATTATACGCAGTTCGACGGTTTTGCGTGCCTGACCAGGCTGTTCATGGCGACGATGCGCGCGCTGGAATGCGAGTCGTGGGGCGCGTTTCAGCGACGCTTGCGCGCGCCTTCCGGCCAGCCGCAACCGATATGAAATGCGAGCCGGCCGCCGCGTTTTATTGTTGTTTTTGGCGCGCATAGCGGTTCTGCGAAGCCTGACCGCGTGCTTTCGCAGCGCCGCGCCGCGGGTGCTCAAAGCCATCCCACTCGCTTGAGCCGACGGTGCAGAAAAACGCTCACCAGAAAGATACCAAGCATGACGCAAGGGTAGCTCCAACGCCATTTCAATTCGGGCATGACGTCAAAATTCATCCCGTACAAACTGAATACCATGGTCGGAACGGCGAGAATGGCGCCCCAGCCAGCGAGGCGCTTGACCACCTCGTTCTGCCGGATCGTTACCTGGGCCAGCGCTACCTGCATGGCGGCATCGATCATCTCCCTTACCCGGTCCGCCGACTCCGTTACACGCGCGACGTGGTCGAGAATGTCGCGGTAGTAGATCCGGTTTTCTTTCGGAATAATGTCCCCGTGAAAGCGCAGCAACTGCGTACACACGTCGGTCAGCGGCCCGGCGGCCGCCTGCAAGGACAGCAGTTCGTTCTTCAGATTGTAAAACTCTTCCAGGTTACCGGCCGGAGGATTGGGCTGGAACAAGTCCTTTTCCACCTGCCGGAAGCGGTACTGGAGCGTATCCATGCAGGGCTGGTAATGGTCGACAATGAAGTCGACGATCGAGTACAGGACGTAGCCCGGTCCGGTGGCCAGCCTGGCCGGGGTGTTTTCGGTTTTTTCGCGCACGCTGCCGTACCCGTTCGATTTCCCATGCCTGACGGTGATGACGAAGCGACGCCCGACAAAGACATGGGTTTCGCCGAAGTGAATCGTTTGTCCCGCCAGCGTCACCGTGTGCAAGACCACGAACAAGGTCTCGCCGTATTCCTCGATCTTGGGGCGCTGGTGGGCCTTCTGGGCATCCTCGACCGCCAGTTCGTGCAAGTCGAATTCTTCCTGTACCCGCTCCATCAGTTCATGATCCGGTTCAACCAGGCCGAGCCAGACAAACGTCTCCTGCTGTTCCAGCGCCGTACCGATCTCGTCGATCGTGATCTCGCCGCGCTTGACGCCGTGCCGGTATACCGAACAATTTACCCTTGCCAAGCCCTCGTTCATGCAGCGGATCCGGTCTGCACGCGCGTCAGGCCGTGGGCCATATCGAGCCGGCGCACCAGGTCATGCAGCACGATGCGGTACATGTCGTCGCCCAGTACGGCGTCTTCATTGCCGGCATCGATATTCGGGTTGTCGTTGACTTCGATGACCACGGGACCGCGCGCCGTCATTTTCATGTCCACCCCGTACAGCCCGTCGCCGATCAGATTGGCCGCGGCGACCGCGTATGCCAGCAGGTCGGGCGGGACGTCGTCCAGCGCCACTGCGCGCGCGGCGCCAAACTTGGCCTGGCCGCCGGCATCGCGCTTGGCGATCTGCCAGTGATTCTTGGACATGAAGTACTTGCTCGCGAAAATCGCCTTCCGGTTCAACACGCCGATGCGCCAGTCGAAATCGGTGTACATGTATTCCTGCACCAGGATTAATGCCGACTGCGCCAGCAGGGCCTGGGCGGTTTCCTGGAATTGTCCGGCGTTGGCCACCTTGGTCACGCCGCGGGAAAAGGCGCCGTCCGGAATTTTCATGACCATCGGGTAACCGATTTCACGTTCGATGGCGCCGATGTCGGCAATGTCCGCGCGTTGCAGCGCATAGGTGTGCGGAGTCGGTATTTTGTTCAGGCGCATCAGGTCCGCCAGATACACCTTGTTGGTGCAGCGCAGGATCGACATCGGGTCGTCGATCACCACCATCCCCTCGCTTTCCGCCTTTTTTGCAAACAGATAGGTGTGGTGATTGATGGCGGTGGTTTCCCGGATGAACAGGGCATCGAATTCGGCCAGCCGCGAAAAATCCTTTTTCTCGATCAGGGTGACATCCATGGCCAGTTCGCGGCCCACGTCGACAAAGCGCTCCAGCGCTGCTTCGTTGCTCGGCGGCAGCTCTTCGTCCGGATCGCGCAAAATGGCGATATGGTAGCGGTACGGTTTGACCGGAGCCGGGGCCGGCATCGGTGCACGCTCGATGGCGCGCAGGGCGGCGCGCCCGCAGGTGAGCTGGGCGTCGCTGAGGGTGCTCACATTGTGCACCCGGATGGCGCCAATCTTCCAGTCCTCGCCGCGTTCGAACTCGACCCGCATCAGGGGGGTCGGGAAGGTTTCGAAGATCTGGCGCGCCAGGGCGGCAAGCGGGGTGTATTCGGTGGTGCCGAAATAGATATCCATGGAAAATTCGACGGGCATCGGACGCGCGCCCGCGTCCTCGAGCGACTGGTTCAATGCATAGTCCAGCTCGTCTGTATCAAGGCCGTAGATCGCTTTGCGCGACAAGTCGTTGATGGTTTTCACCGACGGCAGCACCGCCTGGCCGCGCGCCTCGGCCAGCAGCGAGCAGTAGTAACCGACCGACAAATATTTGTAGCTTCGGCACAGGTTGATGACGGTGCTTCCCGGCGCGCCGCCCTGGTCCGCCGAGCCCAGGAACTGGGCCGCAGTGACGATGGTGTACGGGGTGGCCGTATCGGGCCAGTCCTTGAGCTGCTCGACCACGATGATCAGGCGCGACGCCGTGCCGCGTGCGCGCAGCGTGGCAACGCGCGCGGTGGCGGGAGGTTCCTTGGGGTCGTCGTCGGCGCCAGCGGCAAACCGGGCAATCGTAGGGCGGGATAACTTGGTGCGCATGGGGTCCATGATGGGTCAGAAGGTGGGTTGAGCGGCCGCGCGGCCGGGCGTGGGAAAAGTGGAAGGGGGATAGATCACCACCACCGCCTTGGTGGCGTTGCGGCCATAGCGCGCCATGCGCTCGAAGTCTTTCTTCAGGATCGCCATGTTGATGCGCTCGTCCGCCGCCCGTCCGCTGGCGTTGTCGGGATCGTGGATGAAAAAGTAGCGCTCATCGCATCCGGTGAGCACCACCCAGTGCGGCGCACGCTCGCGCGTGAGCCTGTAGGTCGAGATCAGTACCAGCGCGATGCCGCCATCGAGATAGCAGCGGGTCAGTTCGGCCGTGCCGGCAACCCGGTGGTGGACCGCGATGCCGGCCTCGCGCGCCTGGCGCACGAAATCGTCATGCACCAGGGTGATGACGTCGCGCTTTTCTTCGCTGCGCACCGACTCGCGGAACAGCACGCCATCGCCATTGACGTAGATCTCGGTCGGATAGCCGCGCCTGTGCGCCGCCAGGGCCAGTCCGTAGGGCCCGCAGCCGCCGTGGCCGGCCGTCATGAAAATCGTGGTCGCTTCGCGCCAGATCTGCAGTTCCAGCGTACGCTCGAGCACCAGGGCATGGTCGAACGCTTTCATGGCCATCATCAGGCACGACGCGCCGCAGGTAAATCTCAGGGTCTGGCGGTAATAGACGGTCCGGGCCAGCTCGGGGCGCAGCCGCGCGGTGAGCGATTTTTCGAAGCGCAGCGCGTCCATGCCGTCCTCGTAGTAGGCGCCATGCTCGCCGAACACGGCATACCCGTGGCCAAGAAAGAGCCGCTGCGACGCCAGGTTATCCTTGCGGATCTCCAGGCGCATGGCCACGCAGTTGTGCGCCAGTGCCAGTTCTTCGGCGGCGCGCAGCAGTGCCGAAGCGACACCCTGGCCCAGCCAGCCGGGCGCGGTGGCGATCGAATACACGCGCGCCAGCGACACGTCGGCCCGGAACAACAGGGTGATATAGCCGCGCGCCTGTCCATCGGCTTCATCGATCAGGGTCACGGAGTTGCCTTCGGTAAGCAAATGGCGAAAGCTGCGGCGGCTGAGCCGGTCGGACTCGAAACTGGCCTCTTCGATGTCCAGCAAGGTCCTGATGTCTTCCGGACCCGCCTGGCGGATCCGGCCCGCTGCGACGCTGCGCGGCAAGGGCGCCCCGTCGCGTTGCGCGTCCCGCTGATCAATTACAGCACTCATCTCTGCCTCTTCCTTGTGGTTTGCTTGTTGGCAGCGGCAATCGTACACAGCGCCATATAAAAACGGCGTCAAGAACACAGGTCAAAGCGTAAACAACCCGTAAACAGCGCCCCGGCGTGGCGGGCGCCAGTGGGTTTTTACGCTGCGTTTACAGGCGGCGGGGAACTTTTTAGAACATCTTTACGGCTTGCTTGATACGCTGGTCGCAGTCAATCACCTACCACTGGCGGAGGCACCATGAACTCGTTTGCAACCCTGTATCCCTCATCCCGGCGCATCCCTGTCCGATCGGCGGCCGCCATGCGCATCTGCACCATCCGTATGTCGGTCGATGCCGGATCGGTCACGACCTTGCGTCAGCTGGCGATGCGGGTGTGCGGCGAGGCGCTGGAATTCATGCGCATCGCCATCTGCGCCGGCGGCGCCCGGATCGAAGTCTGGCTGTGCGTGCGCCAGTCCTGTGCCAGCGTGCTCAGCGAAACCATTGCGCGCCAGTTGCCCGGCGCCCGCTTCAAGGACATGCCGCATCGGGCGGGAGCGGCGCCATGATCGTCGCCATCGCAAGTATCCAGGGACACGCCCTCAAGGCGCTGCTGGCGGCGAATCTGGCGGTGTTGCGGGCCCGTAGCGGGCGCACGATCTGCATGATCGATGTCGATCCGTGCCGCAGCGCCTATCGCTGGAGTTGCGAGCGCAGCGCAGCGGGCCAGCGTCCCTCCGTGCCCACCCGCACGCTTGATGCGCGCTCGCTGGCGCGCGAGATTGACAACTTGAGTGCCGGCTTCAGCGACCTGCTGATCAATACCGGCGAGGTGGAAACCCAGGAAGCCCGTTCGGCGCTCATCGCCGCGCGCGTCGTGCTGGTGCCGGTGCAGGTCGGGGATGTCGATCTCGATTCGCGCTATCCGCTCATTGCGCGGCTTAATTCGGCCCGCATGTTCAATCCGTCCTTGAAGGTGCTGTTCGTGATCGTATCGGACGGGCCGGCACCGTCGCCGCAGCAGCTGGCGGCGGTGCGGCTATACGTCGCCCATGTCATGTCGGCCACCCTGGTCGCGACGGTGCTGCATGTACCGTGCAGCCATGACTACGGCCAGGGGCGCTGCGCAAGCGACGCGCAAACCTGCGATCCGGACGCCGCCGCCGAACTGCATGCCTTGTATCGCGAAGTCTATACGCACTGAGCGCGCCCCCTGATTCCCATTGCTTGCACCCGATGATGACTTTTCCCACCAAAGCCGTGCCCGTGAACAATCACCCCGCCTGCCGTCGTGGTCGTCGAACTGCCCGCAGGATTGCTCGTGGCAAGCGGCCGCTGGTAGACCAGCACGGACATGCCAGGTATTCGCTGTTCTGGATCACGCTCATTGCCTCGATCGCTGTGCTGGTGTTTTATATCGTGCGGACCATTATTGCCGAAGGTGTTGCATGAATGGTGGCCAGGGCGAGCCGGCTGTGCTCATCGGCAAGCGGGTCAGGCTACGCTTGATCGAAGAGCGCGATGCGCCTGGCTTGTTCGCGCTTTACTCGGACCAGGAGGTCATGCGCTATTGGAACCACGCGCCATGGACAGCGCCGCAGCAGGCCGACAGGGCGGTTGAAGAAGCGCGCTCCGAGCACGCGAGCGGCATCAGCCTGCATTATGTCATCGAGCACTTGTCCACAAAAAAGCTGATCGGCAGCTGCGCCCTGTACGCCGTCGACCGGGAAAACCGCTGTGCGGCGCTCGGCTACCTGCTGGCCAAGTCATGCTGGGGCCAGGGCTACCTGTCGGAAGCGATGCACTGCTTTCTTGATTACGCATTCCGGCAACTGACACTCGACAGTATCCATGCCGATATCCATCCCGCCAATGCCGCCTCTGCCAAGGCCTTGACCAGGCTCCGGTTTCGGCAAGACCGGGACCGGCGCGCAAGCTGGCTCGTCGGCGGCGCGCAATGCGCCACCGCGTCGTATCGCCTCACGCGGCGCGAGTGGTTGCTAGGATTGCACCATGGAAAAATCGATGCTCATCAGTTGCCTTGCCGGTCAAGATGGTAAAACGCTTTGCGGTATTCCTGCCAGGGCTGGCCGCGTATGTTCGTACAGGATAAGGCAGCCGATACTAATCAATACCAGCCCGCCGATAAGTTCCGCGCGCTTGCCGGCAATAGCGCCCAGAAGCCGGCCCATCATCACGCCGGCAGTGACCATGATGAAGGTGGAAAAACCGATCGCGGCCGCGGTAATGAGAATATCGGCGCCGAGTAGCGCCAGGCCAATGCCGACCACCATCGCATCAATGCTTGTGGCAAATCCGGTAAGGGCAAGCATCCAGAACGTGTGGCTTGCCGGCTTTTCCAGCGCCTCGCTCTCTGCGGAGACGGACGACTTGATCATCATCAGGCCGATGGCGCACAAAAGCACGAATGCGATCCAGTGGTCCCAGGCCGCGACATACGGTGCGGCTACCCGGCCCAGCGCCCAGCCGGCCACCGGTGTCAGCCCCTCGATGACGCCGAAGATCAAACCGGTTTTCAATGCTTCCCGCAGGCTCGGCTTGTGCAGCGCCGCACCTTTACCAATGGCGGCTGCGAACGCGTCTGTGGACATGGCAAGCGATAACGCTGCGGTAGATGCAAAATTCATCGATTCTTTCAGGAGTGGCCACGCCGGTCACGATCGAGCCTGGAGGTGCGAACCGGCTGCATGACAGCGACGCAATGGCGCGGCGTGGGTAAGGCGGGAGAGCGGCGCTTGCGCGCACAGCGTCACAGCAGCAGCCCGACGTTTTTGCATCGCCCGCGCGAACGCAGGCGGGTGCGCCGGGCCTGCCCGCATGTCGGGTGGGATCGGGCACGGCATTGGACATATTATAGCTGGCGGCGGACGCGCCTGCCATCCCGGCGGGACGCTGCGCCAGGCAGGATGGCCCTTCCGGGGCAGCCGGGAGCCCGCCGGGCTTGCCGCGCATGCCCCGTCCGCAGGTGCCTTTGTGCGATTTACAGTGCAAGCTGTTGTGTCGTCCAACGACCGCTAAACTTGACGGGGTGAAACCATCGGTCTATATTAATGACTCGCAAGTAAGTTACGGAATAGACCCCATGCAATGTCCCCTTGAGATGAAGCCGCGCTGGGAACGCCGTAAAGACGCGCGTCCCCAGGAGTTGCTCGCCGCCGCCCTCGACCTGTTCGTCGAGCGCGGCTTTGCGTCCACGCGGCTGGAAGACGTGGCCAAGCGCGCCGGTGTGTCCAAGGGCACCTTGTACCTGTATTTCACCAACAAGGAAGAGCTGTTCAAGGCCGTCGTGCGCGACACCATCGTGCCCGCCCTGGGCGCGGCCGAAGACATGATCGCCAGTTTCGAGGGCAACAGCGCCGACCTGTTGCGCGCCGTGATGATGGCCTGGTGGGAAAACGCGGGCGCCACCAAGTCGTCCGGCATGATCAAGCTGGTCATGGCCGAATCGAACAACTTTCCCGATATTGCCGTCTTCTACCGCGAAGAAGTCATCCTGCGCGGCAGCGGCATGATCAGCGGCCTGCTCGAGCGCGCCGTCGCCAAGGGCGAATTCCGCCCGCTCGATGTGTTCCTCACCACCCAGATCCTGATCGCTCCCATGCTCATGCTGATGCTGTGGAAGCATTCGATCGGCCCCTGCGAGATGTCGCAACTCGATCCGGTGGCGTTCATCGATTCCTTCCTCACCATGACCCTCGACGGCCTGCTGCCGCGCGCGCCATGAAGGCGCCGCGTAGGGCGTGCAGCGCCAGGGCGCCGATTTGGGGCGTTCATTCCCTCTAAACTGCAGACTGTCGCAATTTATGGCGATTGGTGGCCCCGGATCGTTAAGATGTGTGTTCCGAGGCCGTTCAACGATAAAATATCGGATTATTATTTTTCCTCACCGAGCACAAGATGAATATCGAACAAGCCCGTTTTAACATGATTGAACAGCAAATCCGCCCCTGGAACGTGCTGGACCAGGACGTGCTCGATCTGCTGGTGGTGGTCAAGCGCGAGGATTTCGTGCCCGCCACCTACAAGACGCTGGCCTTTGTCGATACCGAGATCCCCCTGCCGGGCGGCGAGGCGATGTTCACGCCAAAGATCGAAGCGCGCATCTTGCAAGATGTAGCCGTCAAGAAGCACGAAAATGTGCTCGAAATCGGCGCCGGCTCCGGTTACATGGCGGCCCTGCTGGCGCATAAGGCGCGCCACGTCACCACGGTCGAGATCAACCCGGAACTGAAGGAACTGGCCGCCAGCAACCTGGCCAACGCCGGCCTGAACAACGTCACGGTGGAACTGGGCAATGGCGCCGAAGGCTGGGATAAGGGCGCGCCGTTCGACGTCATCGTCATCTCGGGCGCGCTGGAATCCCTGCCGGAAGTGTTCTTGAAGCAGGTTAAGGTCGGCGGGCGCATTGCCGCGATCATCGGCCAGGCCCCGGTCATGTCGGCCCAGGTGATCACGCGCGTGTCCGAGACCGCGTACGACACGGTCAAGGTGTTCGAGACCAACGTCAAGATGCTGTCGACGTCGGTCAAGTCCTCGCATTTCACGTTTTAAGGCGGGGCCGGCATGCAGCAAATGACCGCCCCCGACCTGGCCGCCTGGCTGGCCGACCCCGCGCGCGCGCGTCCGTTGTTGCTGGACGTGCGCGAAAACTGGGAATTTGAAACCTGCAAGATCGAGGGATCGACCCAGATCGCGATGAACACGATTCCGGCGCGTATCGAGGAACTCGATGAAGAAGCCGAGATCGTCTGCATCTGCCACCACGGCGCGCGCAGCATGCAGGTCGCGGCCTTTTTGGAGCGCAACGGTTTTGCCCGGGTGACCAACCTGACCGGCGGCATCCATGCCTGGGCGTTGCAGGTCGACAGCAGCATGCCGCGCTATTGATGACGCGGTATTGAGCATGACGCTCAATACGATGACTACAAATCGCGGATAGCAATCACGCGCGGCGGCGGTGTCGGCCACCACCGGGCTGCAAGTTTTTTTAACTTTTTTGATGACTCCAATGGAGAATGCAATGCAGAAACCCCTCATGGCCGTGCTGATCGCCAGCGCATTTTTTTCCTTGAATGCACAGGCGGCAGACCTGATCCAGGTCTACCAGCAGGCGCTGGCCAATGACGCCGCGTTTGCCAGCGCGCGTGCGGCCCTGGCAGCCGGCATGGAACGGGTTCCGCAAGGCCGCGCAGGTCTCCTGCCCACGGTGGGCCTGAACGGCAGCATCGTCAAGAACGACGGCGAATCGACGCCGTGGAATATCGGCCAGACCGTGGTCCGCCCTGATGGCACCCGCGCGCTGGTCACCACCGGCGGCGCCAACGAGCGCACCACCACCCATACGCTGTCGCTGAGCCAGCCGCTGTTTCGCTGGGCTAACTGGCAGGCCTACGAACAAAGCAAACTGCAACAGTCGCAGGCCGAAGCCCAGTTCGCCCAGGCCCAGCAAGACCTGATCACGCGCGTCTCGCAAGCCTACTTCGACGTGCTGGCCGCGCAGGATACGCTGGAACTGAGCCGCGCCCAGAAAACCGCAACGACCGAGCAGCTTGCTTCAGCCAAGCGCAATTTCGAAGTCGGCACCCAGACCATCACCGACACCCACGAAGCCCAGGCCGCGTACGACCTGGTGGTGGCGCAGGAGTTTGCGGCGATTAACGACCTGGAAAACAAGCGCAGCGCCTTGCAGGCGATCATCGGCAGCGCCCCGACCGGCCTGGCCACGCTCAAGCCGGGCGTGCTGCTGGCCGCTCCCGAGCCGGCTGTGATCGATCCGTGGGTGAGCTCGGCCGAGACCCAGAACTACGGCGTCGTCGGCGCCCAGCTGGGCTATGAACTGGCCAAGCGCGAAATCTCGCGCACCCGCGCCGGCCATTATCCGACCCTCGACCTGACCGCCAACATCAGCCGCCAGAACATGACGGGCCAGACCTCGCAGTCGGGCAGGTCGGACGGCAAGGCGATCGGCATTTCCTACAATGTACCGATTTTCAGCGGCTTTGCCGTCACCAGCCGCGTACGCGAAACCATCGCGCTCGAAGACAAGGCCCGCAACGACCTGGAGGCGACCCGGCGCAACGCGGCCAACGTCGCGCGCCAGGCCTTCCTTGGCGTCAACAGCGGCTTGGCCCAGGTCAGGGCCTTGCAGGCGGCGGAAGTGTCGGGCAATTCGGCGCTCGAATCGAACAAGCTCGGCTACCAGGTCGGCGTGCGCATCAATATCGACGTGCTCAACGCCCAGCGCCAGTTGTATTCGACCCGGCGCGACCTCTCGCGTGCGCGTTACGACACCATTCTCAACGGCCTGCGCCTGAAATCGGCGGCCGGTTCGCTGCGCGAAGCGGACCTGGTGCCGGTCAACGACTTGCTGGTCAAGTAAGCAGTCAAGCACCGCACTCAAATACGGGGCAGGGCAGCGGGCATAGGCGCCCGCCTGCGCCTGCCCGTTTCACAGGAGCTCCATGATGAGCGATGCATCGCCCGCATTGCGCGGCAACGCCGGCCACGCGCAACTGGTGCGCGCAATCAATGAGCGCTTCAATGCGCTGAGCGGCCCGCTGTTCGCCACCGATGCCAGCGGTTTGTTCGAGGCCTACCTCGATGCGCTGCCCGGGCACGAGCGCCAGGAGTACAACTGCAGTTGCTGCCGCGTGTTCATCGAACGCTTCGGCGGCCTGGCGCAGGTGGACGATGACGGCCTGCTGGTCTCGGCCATCTGGGACGGCGACACCGCCCCGGCCGCGTTTCGCGGCGTGGCCACCACGCTCGCTCGCCTGGTCAGGCAGGCGGGCATCACCATGCCATTCCTGTCGAGCGAGGCCATGTACGGCAAGCCGGCCGCCGGCGGCTGGCACCACTTCGCCATCGAACCGGCCAGGGTGTATCGCGACAGTGAGCTGGAGAACGCCTGGCAGCATGCCTGCTCCAGGCGCGAAGCCTTCGTGTCGGTGCGCCGCGCCCTGGACGAGTACAGCGCGCCGGTGTGCGCGACGGCGCTGCGCCTGCTCAAGGACGATTCCCTGCACAACGCCGAAGCGGCGCTGGGCCAGGCCCAGTTCCTGGTCGACCTGCACGCCGCGCGCGACGCGGTCCACGGCGAGCACTGCAAGGACAACCTGGTGTACCGCATGGTGGCGCTCGCGCCCATGGGGTTTTGCCATCCGCGCACCAGCATGATCGCCACCTTGCTCGACGATATTCTCGCCGGCAAGAGCTTCGAGGCCGCAGCGGCCAGCTGGTCCGCCAAGATGGATGGACTTCAGTACATGCGCCCGCAGGCACTGCCGACGGCGGGAGCGATTGCGGCGGCAACCGAGGCGTTCGAAAAACTGGGGGCGGCCAGCGCGCTCGAGCGCCGCTTCGCCACCATGGACGATATCCAGGAAACCATCTGGCTGCCGCGCGCGCCCGCCTCGCCGCCGGCGGCAGGCGGCATCTTTGCCAGCGTGACGCCGAAACCGGCCAGTTCCCAGCCCGCCAGCATGACGGCGCCACCGGTTGTGATGACCCTGGAAAAATTCCGGCGCACGGTGCTGCCCGACGCGGACAGGATCGAGATGGCTGCGCCCATCACCAAAGTGCTGTTTACTGCCTTGACCAGCGCAGTGCATGCCGATGCGCGGCCGATCATGCAATGGGATACGCCGGCTCAGCGCAATCCGGTTGCCTGGTATGTCTACTCGGGCGGCTCCGATCCCCAGGACTTTAATCTGTCCGGCGACTTTTACGAGGTAACGGCCATCACGCCCTTACCCCATGAATGGGCAGGCCAGTCGCATCCCCAGCATGGAAAGGGCCTGGTCTTGCTGCTCAAAGGCGCGCGCGACCTGTCCTGCAAGAGTAGCTGCATCTTTCCCTCGTGCCTGAAAAGTGAACTGCGGGCCTTCCGCTCCACCATCGAAGCGTATAGCCAGGCCAATGACCTGTCGGGGTCCGGCGAGGACAATGTGGCCGGGATGGGACTGTACCAGGGCGGGCAATGTGCGGTACTGCTGCGCGTGACCAGCAAAGGCCAGGTCAGCGACTACCGGATCGACCGCTGGGACTGAGCGTGCACCAGCGCCGCCCGCTCGGTCAAGCCTCGCTCTGCGGCAGCGGAAACTCGAAGCAGATCGACCTGACCGGCATGCTCGAACGCAGCGCCGTATCCCATTTCTTGCTGTAATCGGCCGTGTCGGCCAGGCCATCGACGATGATCGTGATTTCGGAGGCGTGCCCGCCCTTGAACATGTCGAGCAGCGTGGTAAAGCGCTCGGGCGACTGGTGGATGTCGACCACGCACAGCGACTTGCCGGGCGCTACCTTGTAATTGACCCAGCCGGGTGGCTCGGTCGGGGGCAGGTTTTCCGGGTTGTGGCGCCGGATCGTCATGCTCCAGGCGGCGTGGTTGATCATGAAGGAGTCCGAGGCATAGATCTTGGGCGCGCCGGTCAGTTCCAGTTGCAGTGCGATTACCGGGTCGAGTTCGATAATGCCCTCCTGGCGCAACACGTGGTAGCTCAATCTGCTTTCGAACACTAACTCGGCCGTCATTGCTTCTCCTCTTCACCCTGTATCCGGCCATCTTACCCGTTCTTGTTTCCCACTGTAAGCAACAGTGTGAATAAGCCACATGCGCCGCCCTGGGTGGCGCTGCGCCTGCCGTGCGCCGGGCGGGGACCGGCATAACGGCGTAGACTGATGGGAACGCTCTTTTGCGCTTCTTCAGGACCTCATGCGCCTTTCAAAATTTATCAGCGACAATATCGAAGTTATTTTGCAGGAATGGGAAGATTTCGCCGGCACGCTGCACGCGCTCGATTCCGCCACTAAAGCACAGTTGCGCGACCATGCCAAAGCCATCCTCGCGGTGATCTGTGTCGACCTCGATACCTATCAGAGCGTCCAGCAAGGCATCGACAAAGCGCAGGGCAACGCGCCGGAAGCGGCCGGCGAAACGGCGGCCGAAGCGCATGCGGTCGACCGCTTGCAGGCCGGTTTTAAGGTCGAGGAAGTGATGGCCGAATACCGCGCCTTGCGCGCCAGCGTGCTGCGGCTATGGCAATGCCGGGTCAAGCAAGCCGACGCGTCGGACCTGCAAGACATGCTGCGCTTTAACGAGGCCATCGATCAATCGCTGACCGAATCGCTGGCGCATTTTTCGGCCATGGTGCGCGATTCCCAGAACGTCTTCCTCGCCATTCTCGGCCACCATGTGCGCAATCCGCTGGGGGCGATCAGCATGGGCACCCAGCTCATCCTGCAAGACGGCACGCTGGCGCCGCGCCACCTCAAAGTGGCGGCGCAAGTGTTGCGCAGTACGCAGCGGGTGAGCGATATCGTCTCCGACCTGCTCGACTATTCCACCAGCCACCTGGGAGGCGGCATTCCGGTCACGCCGGCGCCGTACGACTTGTCGGCCGAATCGCGCTCGGTCGTGCAGGAGATGAAGTTGTTTCACCCGGAACGCGAGTTCAGGGTCGATGTCGAGGACGACATCGGCGTCTGCTGGGACCGCGCGCGCATGAGCCAGGCGCTGTCGAACCTGCTGGCCAACGCGGTCCAGCATGGCGCGGCGGCCAGTCCGGTCTGGGTCACGGTCAGCCGCCAGGGCGGCGATGTGCTGCTGGTGGTGCAGAACGAAGGCGAGGTCATTTCGCCGCGCAGGCTGCGCACCATGTTCGATCCCGCCAAGAGTTTCGCCATGAAGAGCACCAGCGAACGCAGCGCCAGCCAGAGCGGCAATCTCGGCCTCGGTCTGTACATCACCCACGAGATCGTTCTGGCCCATGGCGGCAAGATCTGGGTCAGCTCGACCGAACTCGAAGGCACCACCATCAAGGTGCGGATTGCCACGGCCGGCAAGGCGGCCGGGTAGGCCGCGCGCGGCGCGCCATTACGTGGGCATGCTGTTGCGCGGCAGGCTGATGGTAAACACGCAGCCGACCCCGTTCAGGCTATGGACGGTCAGGGTGCCGCCATTCGACGCCACCGTCTGTTTGGCGATGGTCAGGCCGAGGCCGATCCCGGTGCGGTTGGCGCCCGACTGGGAAAACGGCAGGAACATGGTTTCTTCGACCCCGGCGGCCAGGCCGCCGCAGTGATCCTTGACATCGATCAGGATGCGGTCGCCCTGCGCATACGCGGTCAGCAACACTTCGGTGCCCGGCGCGGTGAATTTGAAGGCGTTCTGCAACAGGTTGGCCACCGCCGCGATGAGCAGGTCGCGCGTGCCGCGCAGCGCCAGCTCGGGCTCGACCGGCAGAATGCGGAAGGTGCAGCCATACATGACGGCCGAGAGCGCGGCGGCGTCGTAAATCTCCTGGATGAATGTGTCCAGCGAAAAAGCGTCCAGGCTTGCCTCGCGCATCGACGTGACGCGCACATCCTGGATCGAATTGGCGATCATTTTGTCCAGGCTGGTCAGGCTGCGCTCGAGAATCGATCCGGTGGCGCCGGCCAGGTTGAGATTGCCCGCTTTCGCCGCGGCGAACGCCAGCGACGCGGTCCCGAGCAAATTGCGCAGTTCGTGGGCGAAAAACCCCATTTGCCGATTGCTGTGTTCGGCGTTCATCACGTCGTTGAGGCCGTCGCGTTGATAACTGAATTCCGATACGGCGTCGGAAATGGCGTTGTCCAGGCAGCGGTTCAGGGTGCGGAATTCATCGACCGCGAACGGCGCGTCGTGCTCAAAGGCCAGGTCGGTAATCGACTGGCACAGGTCGCCGTAGTCGTGCACCACCTGGTCGACCGTCAGGCCCAGTTCCATCAAGTCCTTGCCGTGCTGGGCCGCCGACACGCTCACTTCGGACAGGGCCACGCCGCCGCCGGCTGGTCCGGAAATGAGTTCGCTCAGGTGCCGTTCGGGCGACTGTTCAATGCGCAAGGTCCGGATCAATTGATCGAGAAACATGGGAATGCCGTTTTGCAGTTGCGCCTCCGTCGCCGAGCGGCCGGGACGGTTTCCGACCTTGGCGCGGCAACGCGCTGCCAGCTCGTTGCGGTGATTCGACAAAAATTCGTGCAACATAAAGTGCTCCATTTCGTACCTGGCCAGTGCCTGGCCCAAGTCCAACGCCGATATGCGAAGCAATCTTGACGAACTTTTATCGTACAACGGAAATTACCCCGATTCCATATACTCTCGGTAACTACTTTCCTGTAACCAAAACTAAATGCCGGGAGGGGCGCCTTACTCGTTCAAGCCATTCGCGCGCACGCCGCCCTTGCGTTCGATCAGTTCGATCTTGTAGCCGTCGGGATCGGTGATGAAGGCGATGACGGTGCTGCCGCCCTTGACCGGACCCGGTTCGCGCGTGACGTTACCGCCGTTGGCGCGCGCCGCGTCGCAGGCCGCCACGATGTCGTCGGCGGAAATGGCGATGTGGCCGTAGGCGCTGCCCAGCTCATACTTGTCCACGCCCCAGTTGTAGGTCAGTTCCAGTTCCGCATGCTCCGGATTGCTGCCGTAGCCGACGAACGCCAGGGTGTACTTGTACTCCGCGTTTTCACTGGTGCGCAGCAAGGTCATGCCCAGCACCCTGGTGTAGAAATCGATCGAGCGCTGCAGGTCGCCGACCCGTAACATGGTGTGCAAAATACGCATCGCAGTCCTTGGTAATCAAATCAAGCCACGATTTTAAGCGCTCCACCGATTCTCTGCCGGCCGCGTACGCACGCGGCCGGCCTTCTTTGCTCAAGAACCGAAGTGGTAATTGAACTCCAGCCAGATCTGGCGTCCGACCGGGCTGTAGCTGCCGGTCGGGTAGTTCGGCCAGCCGCCCGTGCTGTCGCGCTTGATGCGGTTGTTGACGTTGTTGATCGCCACCGAGACTGTCGCACGCGGCGTCACCTTGTACACGCTCGACAAATTCACCAGCGTAGTGGGCGACAGGAATGCGGTCTGCGCTGAATTCGGCACCTTGCCGTAGCGCTGCGCAAACACGGTGTTCGACCAGTCGCCCACATTCCAGTTCAGGCTCACGTTGAGCTTGTCGCGCCAGTCCTGGTTGGTGAATTTGTCCAGTTCGTCGACCAGCACATCGCCGGCAAACTGGCGCGAATTCTTGCTCAATGACTTGGAATAATTGCCCTTGAGCGTAAATTTGCCCCAGCTTTGCGTGCGCACCGCGTAGCGCGCGCTCAGGTCGATCCCGTCGGCATCCTGGTAGGCGGCGTTGATCGGATTGACCCGGATTTCGCGGATCTCATCGGGCTTGTTGAGCGCCGTCGGCGCATTGCGCGTGATGCGGCTGATGGCGTCGAAGCAGGTCGGTGAAGTCAAGTCCTTCGCGATGCGGCATTCGGACTCCTTGCGCAGCAGGTTGTCGGCGTCCAGGTTGGTGACCAGGTCGTCGATCTTGATGTTCCAGTAATCGACCGTGACGTCGAAGTCCGCGCTCGGCGACCAGACCGCGCCCAGCCCGTACGATTTACCTTTTTCCGAGCGCAAGTCCTTGCTGCCGGTCTGGACGTAATTGCTGCCTGGCGACACATCGGCGAACTCGCAGTCGTCGATGCTTTTTCCGGCCTGGGCGCAGCGGTAGTGATCGGTGGTCGAGGAATAATAGCCGGTGCCGCGTGCCTTGAAGATGTAGTTCATGTCGGGCGCGCGGAAGCTGGTGGCGTAATTGCCGCGCACCAGCAGCGCCTTGGCCGGACGCCATTCCGCGCCGGCGTTGTAGGTCAGCTTGCCTTCGTTGCGGCCGGCGTAGTTGTAGCGGTCGTAGCGGCCGGCCAGGGTCGAGCTCAGGTCCTTGAGCAGCGGCACGTTCGCTTCCACGCCCAGCGCATAGCGCCGGCGCGAGCCTTCGGTAATATCGCTGTTGGGCAGGTTGAACAGGCCCTGGTTGATGCGCGCATCGGGCTTGTTGGCGAAGCGCTGGTGGCCTGCCTCGGCGATCGTTGCCAGCTTGACCGGGCCGGCCGGCAGATCAAACAGTTCGCCGTTGGCGCTCAAGCTCAGGGTCTGGCTGCGCGAGCTGTCGTCGCTGTTGGTCTGCCCGGTGATGCTGTTGAATTCCTCGGGCGTGAGGCGGCGCGTCAGGCGCGCCTGGTCGGGCGCGTAGATGGCGATGCCCTCGGCGTCCACCCCGAGTTTCGGTCCCAGGAAGAAACTGTCGATATTCGCGAGCGGGCGCTGCACATGGTTTTCGCTTGTGTAGAACGAACCGCTGTAGCCGGCTTCGTAGCGCCAGCTGGTACCGGGAATGTCGCCCTTGGCGCCCAGGCTGACCGAGCTGGCCTGGTCGTCCCAGGTGCGGTTGTAGCGCTTGACGCCGCCCATTTCCTCGGGCGAAATGTACTTGGTCCAGGCTTCGTACACGCCGCTGTTCTTGTTGAAGAAGTAGCTGTCGCCGAGCGAGGACGCGGTCCAGTTCGGGCCGCGCGTGTTGTTGGCGGTCTTGTTCTGGCCGAACAGGAATTCGGCGAACAGTTCGGTGCTCGGCGAGAGCGCATAGTTGGCGCTGCCGAACAGATTGGTGCTGAGGTTCTTGGTCTGGGTAGTCCAGAAGGTCGGGCTGACCTTGTTGCTGGCGCAGTAAGTGCCTTTTTTGACGCTGTGCTTGAACTGGCTGCCGCCGAACAGGTCGCCGAGCGCGCCGCAGGTATCGCCCAGGTCATAGTAATTGCCGGTGTTGACGTTCTTGCGCGACAGGGTATTGGTGGGCGTGCCCTGGCGTACGGCCATGAAGTCGCGCTGGTTGCTCCACAGCGGATCGCGGTCGAGCACTTCCAGGGTGAACAGCGTGTTGAGCTTGTCGAAGCTGCGCCCGCCGGTCACTTGCAGGCGCCGGTCGCCGCCGCCGCCGCGCGAGGTGGTGCCGGCTTTCAGGTTGACGTCGACGCCGTCGGCCTGCTTTTTGAGGATGATGTTGACCACGCCGGCAATGGCGTCCGAGCCGTACACGGCGGACGCGCCGCCGCTCAGGATTTCCACCCGTTCGACAATGCTCGACGGAATATTGGCCAGGTTGGTAAAGTTGACCGCGCCTTCATACGCGGTCGGGAAGTCGGCCAGGCGGCGGCCGTTGAGCAAGATTAATGTGTGATTCGGACCGAGCCCGCGCAGGCTGATGGTGTTGGCGGACGGCGTGTGGGTGTTGCCGAAATCGGCGCCGGTGGTAAAGCCGCTGTTCTGCGCCTGGTTGTTGAGGGCGTCGAACAGGTTCTTGTAACCCTGCTTGGTGATTTCTTCGCCGGTAATGACGACCACGGCCGACGGGCCTTCGAGGCTGGCGCGCGGAATGCGCGAGCCGGTCACCACTACCGACGGTGGCGTGCCTTGTGCGCCGGCGCCGGCGATTTGCGCCAGTGCCAGCTGTGCCGGGCCGCAGAGCAAGGTGATCGCCGCTGCCGCCAGGGGTGTCAATGTGAAATTTATGATTTTCATTGGCGTGCTTTATGGTAGTCAAAAATCAATGATACCAAGGGGAAATCACGCCGCGAACGATTCTTTTTGCGTTTGTATATACGAAAATGCACAACGATGGTGCGTGGAGTGAGGCGGCTGCGCGATGCAGCACCGTCATTCCCGCCGGAGCTCCTGGCGCGGGAAATGACGGGCAATACGCTTACTCTTCCAGGCGCGCGTCCAGGGTAATGGTCGCGTTGAGCAGCTTTGATACCGGGCAATTGTTTTTCGCGCGCAGCACCGCCGCTTCGAAGGCTTCCTGGTTGGCGCCGGGAATGGTTGCCACCAGGTTCAGGTGCACGGCCGAAATCGTGAAGCCATCGTCGGTCTTGTCCAGGGTGACCGTCGCGGTGGTCGCCAGTTTTTGCGCCGTCATGCCCGCTTCGCCCAGCTGGCCCGACAAGGCCATGGTGAAGCAGCCCGCATGCGCGGCACCGATCAGCTCTTCCGGGTTGGTGCCGGGACCATTTTCAAAACGGGTGTTGAAGCCGTACTGAGTATTGTCGAGCGCGCCGCTTTGGGTCGAGATGTTGCCTTTGCCATCTTTGATGCCGCCACTCCAGACAGCGCTTCCTGAACGTTTGATCATGGTGTTTCTCCTTAGAACTTTTGTGAATTCAATAAAACCATCATGCGCCGCGAATGCGGGTTTATCTGTTCGCCAGCGCACCAAGCTTGTATGGAATGCTGCGCCGCAGCTATTTGCCGGTCGGCGTGATGCGCCAGACCGTGTTGCCGACATCGTCGGCCACCAGGATGCCGCCGCCCTGGTCCACCGCCACGCCCACCGGGCGCCCGAAAGCGCGGCCGTCGGCGCTTAAAAAGCCGGTCAGCACATCCTGCGGCGGACCGTTCGGCTTGCCGTCGGTGAAGGGTACGTAGATCAGCTTGTAGCCGGAGAAGGGCTTGCGGTTCCACGAGCCGTGCTGGCCGATCAGCGCGCCGTTCTTGAATGCCGGCATCAGGTCGGCGTTGTAGAACGCCAGCCCGAGCGAGGCCGTGTGCGCGCCCAGCGCGTAATCGGGCGTGAGCGCCCTGGCCACCAGGTCGTGCCGCGCCGGTTCGACCCGTGCATCGACATGCTGGCCGTAGTAACTGTATGGCCAGCCGTAGAAGGCGCCATCTTTTACCGAGGTCATGTAGTCGGGCACGAGGTCGTTGCCGAGTTCGTCGCGTTCATTGACGCTGGTCCACAGCGCACCGCTTTGTGGCTGGAAACCCATGCCGACCGGATTGCGCAGACCGCTCGCGAACACGCGCGACTTGCCGTCGGCCGGGTTGAATTCCCAGATCGCGGCGCGGCCTTCTTCCTTGTCGAGCCCGTTTTCGCCGACGTTGCTGTTCGAACCGACCGAAATATACAGGCGCGTGCCATCGGGACTGGCCACGACATTCTTGGTCCAGTGATGATTGATCCCGGCCGGCAAGTCCATCACCTTCACGCCACGGGCGCCGATTTTGGTCTGCCCTTCCTGGTAGGGAAAGCGCAGCAGCGCGTCGGCGTTGGCCACGTACAGGTCGTTGCCCACCAGCGCCATGCCGAAGGGCGAGAACAGGCCGTCCAGGAATACCGAGCGGCTGGCCGCCTCGCCATTCGGGCCGGTGCCGCGCAGCAGGGTGATGCGGTTGGCGGACGGCACCGCCGCGCCGGCCTTTTTCATCTCGTGCTTCATCACCATGTTGCGCAGGCTGAAGCCTTCGTCGGGCTTGGGTGGTTTATTCGTTTCGGCCACCAGCACGTCGCCATTGGGCAGCACGTACAGCCAGCGCGGATGCTCGAGGCCGCTGGCGTAGGGCGCCACCGCCAAGCCCTGGGCCACGGCCGGTCTGGCGCCCTTGGGCCAGGGATCGGCCGGAGCGATGTTCATGGTCGGCAGCATCGAGCGCGAGGGCGCCGGCAGGGCCGGATTCGGGCCGAAGCCCGGCGGCATGGCTTGGGCCCGGACGTTCGCTACCACACCCAGTGCGGCGCCGGCCAGGCTCAGGGCCAAACACAGGCGCGTACGCCTCATACTGCGTCCTTGCCCTCGTCCTTGCCCTTGGTCTGGTCGGACGGCTCGTGATGGCGCATGCCGCTGCCGGCGTCGGCCTTGGGGCGGGCCTGGCCGGAGCCGCTGGTGGGGACCGCTTCCTCGACGCCGCGCATGCCGTGCATGTCGGTATCGACCAGGCCCTGGGCCAGGTCGTCGGCCGCCTGCTTCATGACGCCGCGCGGTTCCTTGTCGTGGCCGTCGGGCGATTCGTCGCGCTCGTGCGGCAGGCGTTTGACATCGTCGTCGTGGATCTTGGCGTCGGTGTTGATTTTGCGGTCTCGTGTTTCGGTAACCATGGTGCTGCTCCCTGTGGGTGAACTCATTGTGCAAATGGTATCGCTTCGCAGGGGAACGGGCCGTTCAATTGACATCGTTGGAGCAGCAAGCTTCCTCCGTCTCCCCCGCGCCAAGGCGGTCCTCGGCAGGGGCCTATAGCATCTATGAGCACAGGTGCTATGGACCCCCGCCTGCGCGGGGGAGACGCGGGTGGGCTGAGGTGAGCGGTCGATGGATGCTGCGTCGGCAGGCGGCAATAACGCGCTCATCTCATCACGCGCGACTTGCCCGCGCGCCCAGTCGCACTTATACTGCGCCACTGTGAATGCATACAGTAGTGCCGCCGACGGCCGCCGTATAGCGGAAGCAGGCATTATGGGGTAATCTCCTGCGTGTCGCCCCTCAACCGCCGAGAAGTCTATGCCCGCTACGCCTCAATCGCAAAAAACCATCGCGCTCGTCGTGCGGCCGAACACGGTCGGCATCGGCGAGCCGGTCGGCCGCCTGCTTGCCTTCCTGCAAGGCGCCGGCTACCGCGTGGTGCTGGAAAGCGAAACCGCGGCCCATCTCGGCCTGCCCGGGATCGAGGCGATGAGCGTGGGCGGCATCGGCGCGGCCGCCTGCGCCGTCATCGTCATGGGTGGCGACGGCACCATGCTCGGCATCGCGCGCCAGCTCGCGCCCTTCGATGTGCCGCTGATCGGCATCAACCAGGGGCGCCTGGGCTTCATGACCGATATTCCCATCGAGCGCATGATCCCCATCGTGGGCGATATCCTCGGCGGCAAGGCGCGCGCCGAAAAACGCACCCTGCTGGAGGGGCGCGTGATGCGCGGCGGCGCCATGATCGCCTGCGGGCTGGCGGTCAACGATGTGGTGGTGGCGCGCGGCGCCGGCGCCGGCATGATCGAGCTGAAAGTGACGGTCGATGGCAATTTCATGTACAACCAGCGCTCCGACGGCCTGATCATCTCCACCCCGACCGGATCGAGCGCGTACGCCTTGTCGGCCGGCGGGCCGCTGCTGCACCCGAGCCTGGGCGGCATCGTGCTGGTGCCGATTGCGCCGCACGCGCTGTCGAACCGGCCGATCGTGGTGCCCGACAGCAGCGAGATCGTGGTCGAGATCGTCGGCGGGCGCGACACCAGCGTCAACTTCGACATGCAGACTTTCGCCAGCCTCGCGCATGGCGACCAGATCGTCATCTCGCGCTCGCCGAACCAGATTACCTTCCTGCATCCGGAAGGCTGGAGCTATTACGACACCCTGCGCGAAAAATTGCACTGGAACGAATATCCGTCGGGCGAGGGCAAGCTGCGCTAAGGCGCTGTCCCGCACGCCATTCACCATTCGAATACTGGACTGACACACCTTCATGCTGCGTACCCTTACCATCCGTGATTTCGTCATTGTCGATACCATCGAACTTGAATTTTCCAGCGGTTTTTCCGTCTTTACCGGCGAAACCGGGGCCGGCAAGTCGATCCTGATCGATGCGCTGCAACTGGCGCTGGGCGGGCGCGGCGACGCCAGCGTGGTGCGCGAGGGCGCGGCCAAGGCCGACATCACGGCCGATTTTTCGGTCAGCGCCGCCGCCAAGGCATGGCTGGAACAGAATGAATTCGCCGTCGACGAGGGCGGGGCGCTGCTGCGCCGCGTGATCGACAACGCCGGCCGCTCCAAGGCGTTTATCAACGGCATCGCCGCCACCGCCGCCCAGTTGCGCGACCTGGGCGACATGCTGGTCGATATCCACGGCCAGCACGCGCACCAGTCGCTGCTCAAAAGCGACGCCCAGCGCGCGCTGCTCGATAACCAGGCCGCCTTCAAGGATGCCGGGGCCGGTGATGACGCCCGGACTGTGGCCGCCACCCACAAGGCCTGGCGCGCCCTGGCCCGCCAGCGCGAGGAATTCGAAACCAACGCCAAGAATGTGCTGATCGAGCGCGAACGGCTCGAATGGCAAGTGGCCGAGCTGCAAAAGCTGGCGGTGAAACCCGGCGAATGGAGCGAAATCACCAACGAGCACAGCCGCCTGTCGCATGCCGCCAGCCTGCTCGAAGGGGCGCAGGAAGCGCTGGCCGCGATTTCCGAGTCGGACCATCCGATCCTGTCGCAACTGTCCTCGCTCAACCAGAAGCTGGGCAAGCTGGTGGCGGTCGATGCGCAAATGCAGACCGTGCTCGACTGCATGGAACCGGCCCGCATCCAGTTGCAGGAAGCGGTGTACGCACTGAATAACTACCTCGACAAGGTCGACCTCGATCCCGAGCGCCTGCGCACGGTGGACGCGCGCATGGAAGCGATTCATACGACGGCGCGCAAGTTCCGCGTTACGCCGGACGAATTGCCGGAAGAATTCGCCAGCCTGTCGGAGCGCCTCAAGCAACTGGCCGACGCCACCGACCTGGACGGCCTGCGCCTGCAGGAAGAGAAAATCAGGGAAAGCTATATGGCGGCGGCCACGCGCCTGTCGGCCACGCGCGCCACGGCGGCCAGGCTGCTGGGCACGCAGGTGACGGCGGCCATGCAGGAGCTGAACATGACCGGCGGCTGTTTCGTGGTCGGTTTGAATGCCTGCGAGCCGACCAGCAACGGGATCGAGCAGGTGGAGTTTTTGGTGGCCGGCCACGCCGGCGTGGCGCCGCGTCCGCTGGCCAAGGTGGCCTCGGGCGGTGAGCTGGCACGGATTGCGCTGGCCATTTCGGTGATTACCTCGAACGCCACGACCACGCCGACCCTGATTTTCGACGAGGTCGACAGCGGGATCGGCGGGGCCGTGGCGGAAGTGGTGGGGCGTTTGCTCAAGCGGTTGGGGCAGGAGCGCCAGGTGCTGTGCGTGACGCACTTGCCGCAGGTGGCCAGCCAGGCCAACCAGCATTTCCAGGTGGCCAAGGGGACCACGGGGGAGGGCAAGACCGTCTCGCATATCGACGTGCTGGACAACAAGGCGCGGGTGGAAGAAGTGGCGCGCATGTTGGGTGGGGTGGAGATTACCGCGACCACGCGCAAGCATGCGCGCGAGTTGCTGGCGTTATAGGGGCGAATATACGCGTTATTGCCGTCTGCAAACTGCGACTGCTTATTGTTGACCACCGGCCGCTTAGCCGTCGTTCCCGCGCAGGCGCTACTGTGTACCCACATTTCTGCAACCTTCGTCGTTGGCGTATGTCGAAGCGATAATGTCAGATTGTGGAGGCGGCGATGGAGGCGACAATGTTGGTAGCCGATGCTCCTTGCATCGGGGAG
>NZ_VVIW01000038.1 GCF_011682045.1 Massilia aquatica
GTCTTGCAAAGCATGGGGAAGCAGCATTTGCTGATGCTGATCGTATGGAAGGTAGCTCGTCGTCATTTGACAAGTTTACCTCGTCACCATTCGGATTGCATCAGTTTCTGCCGCGCAGACTCCTAGCCAAGCGCAGGATCTCATTTGCCTTGCGTAGTTCACGAACTTCGCGCTCCAGCGCTTTGACCCGCTCGGTTTCGGCCGTGGTGGGACCTTCCCGCTTACCTGTGTCGCGCTCATGCTGGCGAACCCAGCGACGTAGCGTTTCCGCGGTACAGCCAATCTTGGCCGCTATAGATGTGATGGCCGCCCACTGCGACTCGTACTGGTCGCCAGCCTCCTCGACCATGCGCACGGCGCGCTCCATCACTTCTGGGGAGTATTTCGATTTCTTCATGGTGGCTCCATTTTCTCAAATATTGGAGCCTCCTTCAAACCCGGGGCGATTCAATCCCGATTCAGTTCCCGATCACCCCTCCTTCAGTTCCCGATCACCCCTTCTCCAGCCCCAAGCAAAGCAGACACGCCTGGCACCTTTTGGAATCGCATTTGGCGCTAGATGTCAACGGCGATCCAAAACTGATTGCACCGTGATTTTCCTCGGCGCCGCCCGCCCGGTTGGCGGGTGCCACCGGATCAGAATGTACCGCAGGCGCTCGGCCAGCATCTCGACATCGTCCCACGGGTCAAGCGCGGTCTTCATGCACTAATACCGCTTTCGGCAAACTGGCTGCGGAGCTTGTCCGCAGAGCTGATCTGCAGTGGTGCTGCGTCGCGTATGGAAGTCCGGGCGTGCGGAGCGCCTGATTCACCGGGAGGGAGCGCGAGCAGGTACTGGGCCGCGATACCGCGCTCGGCTCGCACGGCGTGCTTCAGTAGAGACAGGGCGCGGATAGGGTTGGGCACTTGCCCCCGCAGATATCGCTGAACTTCTGCCAGCCGAACGCTGGAATGGCCAGCAATGGCGTCGGCGGCAGGCACAGGCAGCCCAAGATCGGCACGTGCTGATCTGGTAGTGCGGCCAAGGCATCGACGATCCTGGCGCTGGAATCGAGCGCCGGCGCCGGGCCGCCACGCCATAAGGCGGTATCGCCTTGCGCCTCGGCGGGGTAAGCTTGACGATACCGCCCGACCCAGGTGAGCGACGGATAGTGCTGGTGCAGTTCGGCGTGCAAGGCCTCGCCATCGGTCGGCGTCGTTTGCGCCAACGCGGCGGCGGCGGTGGCGAATAGCGCTGTGAACAATATGCCGGGCATAAGCTTGCCCAACTGGCTCGGTGTTGTCAGGTCTGTATCGGTTATTGTCGTTTTTCCATGGGAAATTATTAGCGAAGGCTCGGATGGAGTCGGATGTAAGCAGCTTAATCGACCGGACCGATGCGGTCCGCACGAAGCGACGAACGGCAATATCAGCATGATGGAACATAAAATTGGTGAATCCGCGGCAGGCGGCGCGGCCAGTTCCCCATAAAGAACAGGACGGCGACAGGCCCGTGCTGGTGCCCGTGCCGCCTGCTTACGTCACAGGGAGCCTTGGTGCCGCGCTGCGGCCGCTTATGGCGCGATGCCGGCCGGTGGACGCGGCAGGTCGCGGGCACGCGTGCCCCAGCCCTTGGTGTCCGGCTGCGGCGCAAGCTGGTACTTCAGGGCGCCGCCCGACTGCAGTTGTTCCCAGTCGACCCACACGCGCTCCACCGCGCGCTCACCGTAGCGCACCGACTTGACGAAGCGGCTCTGACCCGGCTTGGCGCCTGGCGCCTCGATGCGCAGGGTGCGGCCTTGCGGCAGGTCGATCTCGGCATGGGCGAAGCGCGGCGCGTGCAGCAGGAAGCGGCCGCTGCCCGGCATGTCCGGATAGATGCCCAGGGCGCTGAACAGGTACCAGGCCGACATGGTGCCCAAGTCGTCGTTGCCGGTCACGCCGCCGGGGCCATTGGTAAACAGCGTTTCCGCGCCGCGCAGCACGGTGGTGGTCTTCCACGGCTGGCCCATCAAGGTGTACATCCATGGGGCATGCAGGTCGGGCTCGTTGTTCGGGTTGTAGCGGAACTGGGCATAGTAGCTGTACGGCCCGACCACCCACGACTTGCGCACCGCGTTCGGGTCGGCCCGCACCGCCTCGTAGTCGAAGAACTGGTCGAGGCGGCCCAGAGCTTGCTGGGCCCCGCCCATCGCCGCCGCCAGGCCCGGCACGTCCTGCTGCGCCAGCCACTGGTACTGCCAGGCCGTGCCTTCGTGGAAGCCGTGGTCGCCGCGCGGATCGAACCCGCTGCCGACGTCGGCGAACCAGCTGCCGTCGGCCAGGCGTGGACGCGGGAAGCCGCGCTGGCCGCTCGCCTGGTCGACCGCATTGGCGTCCCAGATCTTGCGCCAGTTGAGGGCGCGCTGCGACAGCACCTGGGCGTCGTCCGCATGGCCGAGCGCCTTTGCCATCTCGGCCAGCGCGCCATCGGCCAGCGCGTACTCGAGGGTCGCCGAGGCGCCGTGGTGCGGGTCGGTGTCCATGCCTTTCGAGACAAAGCTGCTGTCGTACTGCACGAAGCCTTGTTTCAGGTAATTCGGGTTGCCCGAACGGCCTTGCGGGCGAATCCCGTGCGCCGGGATGCCGAAGGCGTTCTCGCGCAGCGCGGCGTAGGCTTCGGCTTCGCGGCCCTTGAGCGCGCCGAAGCGCCACAGATCGACCAGGAACGGGGTGACCGGGTCGCCCGTCATGATGTTGGTTTCGAAGTTTGCATAGCCCCAGCGCGGCAGCCAGCCGCCATGCTCGCGGATTTTCAGGACCGACGTCGCGATATCGCTGGCGCGCTCCGGACGCAGCAGCGCAAGCAGCTGGTTCTGCGCGCGGTAGGTGTCCCACAGCGAGAAGAACTCGTAGTAGGTCCAGCCCTTGGCAGTGTGGATCGCGTCGTCGTAGCCGCGGTAGCGGCCGTCGGCGTCGTTGCCGGTCAGCGGTTGCAGCAGCGCGTGGTACAGCGCGGTATAGAACACGGTGCGCTCGTCGGTGCTGCCGCCCTCGATGCGCACGCTCTTCAATTCGCGCTGCCAGTTGGCCTGCGCCTTGGCCTTCATCGCGTCGAACGTCATCAGGCGCCCGTCCGCCATGCCTTCGGCGTTCAGGTTGATGCGCGCGCCTTGCGCGTCCACGTGCGAGATCGCGCTGACCGCGGTGACGGCCTGTCCGTTCTTGAGGTCGAACGTCAGCCAGACGCCATGCGGCTTGGCCTCGCCCTGCTGGCTGGGGCCACTGGCGCCCGGCCAGCCGCCGCGATCGTCCCACACGCCCCTGGCCTTGATCGGCTGGTCGAACACCATGCGGAACCACGTGGTGTACTTGGCCCCGCCACAGAAGCTCCTGGTGACGATCTTGCCTTCGACGCTACGATCGTCGATCACCCTGACTTCACTGCCGATGACGGAATGGCGTTCGTTGGCCTGGGCCACGTTGAGCAGCACATGGCCGGTCGTGGTGCCGCTCGCATAGGTGTAGCGTTCGGCGGCGGCGCGGGTCAGCGCGGTGGCCTCGGCCGTGATGCCGCCATAGCTGGTGAGCTTGACCTTGTAGTAGCCGGCCTGGCCGACTTCGTCGGCATGGGTGTACCCGGCGGCGTAGCGCTGGTGGTCGAACGTGTCCTTCCTGGCGGTGTCGAAGTCGCCGCCCGGGCCGATGGTGCCGGTGACCGGCAGCACCGACAGCTGCCCGCCCTGCTCCCAGCAGCCGGCGCCCGACAGGAAAGAATGGCCGAAGCCGCGAATGAGCTTGTCGCTGTAGCGGTAACCGGCATAGTGCCCGGCGATCGGGCCAACCTGGATCATGCCGAACGGGGCCGAGGCGCCGGGGAAGGTGTTGCCTTCGTCCTGGGTGCCGATGAAGGTGTTGACCGGCGTGGTATCGCCGGCGGCGGCTGCGGGGTAGTGCACGGCCAGCGGCATGCACGCCAGCAGCGCGAGACGCAGGACCGGCCGCAGCGAGGTAAAACGGGGATGTCGTATCACGATACTTCTCCTTCAAGCAGTTCGAACAATTGATGCATGGCGGCGGGCGGCGGCGGGGTGCCGACTTCCACCTTGCCGCCATCGAGCATCCACGCATAGCCGCAGCCATCGCGGGCGCGGTGCGCCTCGTGCAGGAAGCGCAGCGCGTGCTTCAGGCCATCGAGGTGGGCCGGATCCTGGAACTGGCGGTACGCCATCGCGCAGGTGAACACGAAGCGCGAGCTGCTGACCAAGTGCCGGTGCTGCCGGTCATAGACCGTGCCGTCGTCCTTGAAATAGTGGAACAGGCCGCCGGCGGGATCGATCGCCCGCGGGTGGTAGAAGCGCATCGTGTGGCGCGCATGGCCGGGCAGCACGTCCCGGCTGCGAAAGTTTGGAAAAGTAGTCATGGTGATGTGGTGGCGGGTGTACGCCAGTCGTCGTAGCCGCTCGCGCGCACGCTCGTCTCGACTGGCACGGTTATGTGGATGTGTTTTGCGCGTTGTAGCCAACGCCGCATGCACGGGCCTTTACCTCGCTTCGAGCAATTCCAGTTCCGCCAGCTCGAACGGTGTGCCTTGCGCAAAGCGCAGCCGGTATTCCCGGTAGGCGCCCGGCCTGGAGACGCCGAACGGGCGCAACTGCCGCTCCCACGCAAACGGCTCCTTCTCGCGCGTGTCGAGCACGACCCAGGCGCCGCTGCCGTCGCGCCCTTCCAGCGTCCATGACAGCGTGCCCGCCGGCGCCTTCCCGCCGGTGATGGTGTAGTGAACGATGGTGGCGGCATTGGGCAAAGTGAAGCCGACGTTCGCGCCGGCCGGCAGCGCCACGGTGGTGGCTGCATCGTCGTCGACCAGCGGCCCGGGGACGCGCTTGCCGTCGACCGTGACGGCTGCGTCTTGCGAGCGGTCGCGCAGGCCGGCGGGGCGTTGTCCGGCGCTGGTCATCGATGCGGGCAAGGCGCCGGCATCGCTGCCCCACGCCGACGGCTTGCTGCCCATCGTGAATTCCAGGGTGGCGCCGGCGGCAATGTCGGCGTGCCGGATCCACGCTTTGTTCCAGGGCGCGCCGTTGACCTTGAGCGACTGCACGTAGACGTTCTCCGGGCTGTTACCGTGCGCGATCACCGATAGCAGGCGGCCATTTTCGAGACGCACGTCAGTGCGGGCAAAGGCCGGCGAACCGATCACGTATTCGGGAGACCCCATCCGCAGCGGATACAGTCCCATCATCGCGAAGGTGTACCAGGCCGACATCTCGCCATTGTCCTCGTCGCCGGCATATCCCTGGCCGATCTCGCTGCCCAGGTACAGGCGGGCCACGATGTCGCGGGTGATCTTCTGCGTCTTCCAGGGCTGGCCGGCGGCGACATACATCCACGGGATGTGATGCGATGGCTGGTTGCTGTGGGCGTACATCCCCATGCGTACGTCGCGCGCTTCGGTCATCTCGTGGATCACCTGGCCGTAGCTGCCGGAGAATTTGGCATCGGCCGCTTCGGGGGTGGCGAAGAAGGTGTCGAGGCGCCTGGCCAGCGCGGCGCGGCCACCCATCAGGCCCGCCAGTCCTTCGGCGTCGTGCGGCACGGTGAAGGCGAAATTCCAGGCATTCGCTTCGGTATAGTCGCCGCCCCAGCGGCGCGCATCGAAGGTGCCGGCCGCCTCGCGCCATTGCCCCTTGGCGTCGCGGCCGCGGAAAAACCCGGTGGCCGGGTCGAACAGGTGCACGTAGTCAGCGGCGCGCGCCTTGAAATAGGCGGCTTCCTCGCGGTAGCGGCGGCCACGCGCGCTGTCGCCCTCGGCGAAGGCCAGGGCGGTGGCCATCTGCGCCAGGCCGAAGTCGTTGAGCGCGCCTTCCAGCGTCCACGACATGCCTTCATGGACGCTGGCGTCGGCGTAGCCGCGGTACATCGAGCGTTCCAGGCCCTTGCGCCCGACGTTCGACACGGGCGGCACGACGGTGGCGTTCTTGAGCGCCGCCTCGTAGGCCTGGTGCGCATCGAAGCCGCGCACGCCCTTGAGCCAGGCGTCGGCGAAGGCCACGTCGGAACTGGTGCCGACCATCAGGTCGGCATAGCCCGGCGAGGACCAGCGCGCCACCCAGCCGCCGTCGCGGTATTGCTGCAGGAAGCCGTCGACCATCTCGCCAGCGCGCGTTGGCGCGAACAGCGTGTAAGCCGGCCAAGTGGTGCGGAAGGTGTCCCAGAAGCCGTTGTTGACGTAGACCTTGCCGGGCACCACGGGGGCCGAGGTGCGTACGGCATCGCCGCCGGTGTTGGCCGTCGACCAGCCGCTCTGGTCGGCGTGGCGCCAGTCGGGCCGCTGCGCGGTGCCGACGTTTTCGTGGGCGACGTTCGGATACAGGAACAGGCGGTAGAGATTGGAATAGACGGTGGTGAGCTGGTCGTCGCTCGCGCCCTCGACCTTGACCCGGCCCAGTTCCGCATCCCAGGCGGCCTGCGCGCGCTCGCGCACGGTGTCGAAGCCGGCGTCGCCGATTTCCAGCGCGAGGTTGCGCTCAGCCTGTGCGAGCGAGATGAGCGAGGTGGCGATGCGCATGCACACTTCGCCCTTGTCGGCCTTGAACTTGATGTAGCCGGTGGGACGGCCGGTGGCGATCGCGCCGCTATCCTGCCAGGACTGGTCGAAGCGCGCGAACACGAACATGCGCGCGGCGCCGTTCGACAGCCCGCTGCGCGTATCGGTATAGCCGCGCAGGGTCTGGGCGCCCGCGTCGAAGGTCAAGCCGCCGCGCTCGTCGACGTTATCGAACAGCAGATTGGCATCGCCCCCTTGCGGGAAGCGGAAACGGAAGATCGCGGCGCGCTCGCTCGGCGCGATTTCGGCGCGGATGCCGTTGTCGAAGTCGACGCGGTAGGTGTGGGCGCGCGCCACTTCGTTCTCGTGCGAGAACGACAGCGCGCGGCGCTTGCGGTCGGCGTCGGGCTGGCCGGCGGCGTTCGACGGCATCACCTGGAAGCTCTGGCGGTCGCCCATCCACGGGCTGGGCTGATGGCTCAGCGAGAGCGCCTGCAGGCGCGGGCGGTTGTCATCGTCGTTCTGCTCGTTCCAGCGGTACAGCCAGTTCAGGGTGCCGGCATCGGTGGCCGGGGTCCAGAAGTTGAAGCCGTGCGGCGTTGCCGTGGCCGGGATGTTGTTACCTCGCGAGAAAGTGCCGTTGGCCTGGGTGCCGCGCGTGGTCAGGACATGGTCCGACGGCCGCGTTGCCGCGCTGCGCACCTGCTGCGTGACCTCAATGTCGTCGAGCCAGCCGCTGGCGCCGGCTCCGGATGTCGGCTGCAGCACCAGCTCGATCGCCCTGATGCGCCGCCCGGCGAGTTGGCCCAGCCGCACCGCCTTGTGCGCCCACTGCTGCGGATACAGCGTGCGCGACTGCGCCTGCGCGGCCGCATCGGCGCGCACGCCGTGGTTGTCGCGCAGGTCCAGGCTGGAGATGCGGCGGCCGTCGTCGAGCACCAGGTCCAGCGCCACGCCGGTGGAGGAGTCGATGTCGCCGTCGACGATCTCCGGCAGCACCTTCCACGACAGGGTGGTAGCGCGCCCGATCGCGATATCGACCGGGAACAGCTGCAGCCGTCCGCCCTTGCCGGCGGCACGGTAGCGCAGCGCGCGCGCGCCGCTGTAGCCGGCCTTCGGCTTGGCCGCATAGGGGCGCTCCGGGCCGTCGCCGGGTTCGACCCTGACGCCCTCGGCGGCCATGGTGGCGGGCGCGGGCTGGCCCGCTTCGAACGAGGTCGAGAAACGCGGTTCGGCCGCGCCGGCGGCAGCGGCGCCGGCCAGCAGCATGGCCACGGTCGATACGATGGTGTGCGTGTTGTTCATGTGAGGACGATCTCCTGTGGAGTGGGACGGCCGCCCGCGCGGCGGCGGCCAGCGAACCCGGATCGAGGGCGGCGCGCGGCAGGGTCGACAGCGGTCGCGGAACAAAAAAAACACCCTCGCCGCGCCGCTGGCGCCGCGAGGGTGGATGCGGACTCAGAACTTATAGTTCAGGCCGACATACGCCACGCGGCCGGCGTAGCTGTTGGCGTAGAAGCGCGCCTTGGTGTCGCTGCCCAGGTAGGAACGCGATTCTTCCGCGGTCGCGTTCAGGATCGACGCGGTCAGGCTCAGTTCCGGCGTGAAGTTATACGCCGCATTCAGGTCGACCTGGCTGAACGGCTCTTCATACACGTTCAAGCCGTTCATCAGGCCGTTGACCACCTGGCCGCGCCGGTTGTACGACGCACGCAGCATCAGCTTGTCGGTCGAGTAGAACAGGGTCGCGTTGGCCTGGTTCTTGGCGCTGCCCACCAGCGGCGAGGTGCCGATCTCGGTGCCGTCGGCCAGGGTGATGGCGGCTTGGTTGGTCTTGTTGTACGTGTAGTTGACCTGGAAGCCGACGCCATTGCCGAAGGTGTGCTGGGCGTACAGCTCGACACCTTTCGATACCGCGTCGCGTCCGCCGGCGCTGGTGGCGTAATTTTGCACCGCGATCGATTCGCCGCCGATGTTCAGGTTGACGTCGCGCACCACAGGCACCGCGAAGTTCTGGACGTTCTTGCGGAACACGCCGGCGCCGAGCACCGAGCCGCGCTGGAAATACCACTCCACGCCCAGGTCGTACTGGGTGGCCTGGTACGGTTCGAGATCCTTGTTGCTGCCCTCCCCGAACCAGCCCTGGCGGTCGCCCCCGCCGATCAGGCGGCGGTCGTTGACGTATTCCTGGCCGTAGTAGTTCAGCGCGCCTGGCGCACCGATGTCGTTGTAGCTCGGACGCGCCACCACCTTCGAGGCCGCGCCGCGCAGCAGCACGGTGTCGCTGAGGTCGTAGGCGACGTTCAGGCTCGGCAGCACGTCGGTGTACTTGCGTTCGAGCGAGCTGACCACATAGGTCGAGACGTGGCCGGTGGCCGGATTGGTCTGGCTGTCCGGCACCACCGTGAAGCCGCTGGTGCAGCCCGAACCGGCGGGCGCGCCGGCGGCAGGCAGGCCACCCGCGCGGCAAGGTGCCGGCGTGCCGTCCGGACCGTCGAAGAAATAGTCGTTGTAGTAGTCGACCTTGTCGGTCGAATCGGCGTGCTGCCGGGTGCGCACCACGCGCAAGCCCAGGTTGCCGCGCAGGCGATCGGTCTTGAAGTTAGCCTGCAGGTACGCCGACATGATCTTTTCATTCACGTTGTAAATGAAATTGTCTTCGTTCCGGGTCTGCATCTGGCCATAGGTCTGGTTCAGGTGCGAGATGTAGGCCGGGTAGTTAATGGCCGGGAAGGCGCTGGCCTTGAGGCCGCCCGTCAGGTTGCCCAGCGACTCGCCGTACAGGAATTCGGGACGGAACTTGTTGGCCGTCGCATCGCAGCCGTTCTGGTAGCGGTTGTCGTACTGGCCGGCGTCGAGCCCCTTGCAGGCCCAGTAGTTGTTGCCGGTGCTGCGGCTGGTGCCGCCGTCACGGTACTTGGTACCGAACTGGACCGAGTCGAGCCAGTTGCTGTCGGCATGCCAGGTCAGGTCGGCCTGGGCGTAGTCCTGCTTGGTGCTGTTGCGGGTCCACGACGACGAGGTCGAGCCCAGGTCGATCTCGCCGATGCCGTTGCGCAGGTTTTGCATCAGTTGCGGCGCGAAGGTCATGGACGGCGTGCCCGACACGTCCCACGCGGTCGCGCTGTTGCCGAGTACCCAGCTGCTGTCCGCATTTTGCATGCGCGGCTTGATCGGCATGCCGAACTGCAGTTCCGGACCGCCTTTGGCCCAGGTGCGGCCGCCCTTGAAGGTGGCGTCGATCGACGCGCCCTTCCATTCTATGTCGAGGTCGGCGGTCTGCGAGAGCGCGCGCTCGCGGCTGTAGCCGCCAGTGATCTGCGGTGTCGGGACGGTGCAGTCGTCGGGGCCGAAGCCGCCGGTATTGGCCAGGCCGCCCGCGCCGGCCTGCGCGCTGTTGCAGTAATACTTTTTGCCCGGATGCGCGCTGTACTGCGCGCCGGTGACGATGGTGCCGCTCGGGTCGAAGCTCAGGCCGTCGAGCAGGCGTCCGCCCGGCCAGTTGCCGTCGCCGTCGTAGCGGGCGATATTCCATTCCGGGACCTTCAGCTGGTTCAGCTGGGAATTTTGCTGCAGGTCAAAGCGGAAGTAGTTGGCCGTCATGTTCAGGTTGCGCAGCGGCTTGAACTGCAGGGTCAGCTGCCCGCCCTTGCGCTCGCGCTCGGTGGTACGCACGTCCAGGTTGACCGAGGTCGGCATCGCGAATTTGCTGTAGTACTTGCCCGACTGGTCGTAGAAGCCCGACTGGCCCCACCAGAACGAATTGAGGTTCGATGGCTTGCCGTCCGCGCCGACCGGCGGCTGCGTCTTGTAGCTGTCGGCATACCACTGCCAGTTCTCGGTGCTGGCGCCCATCGTGCGCGTGGTACGCTTTTGCTGGGTGTAGCCGACCAACATGCCGATGCGGTTGCTCTCGTCGTGCCAGGCGTACTGGCCGGAGAACTGGGGGTCGGTCTTTTTGGTGGTGTCGGCCCAGGTGCCCTCGGCGTTGACGAAGCCGGAGCCCGACTTGACGTCCAGCGGACGGCGCGTGCGCAGGATCACCGTGCCGCCGATGCCGCCTTCGTCGAAGCGCGCTTCGGACGTCTTGTACAACTCGGCGCTGGAGAGCATATTCGACGGCATCAGCATGTAGTTGAACGAACGCGACGGATCGCCGTTCGATTCGGCGGTGGCGACGTAGTTGCCATTGAGCTGGGTCAGGGTCAGGTCTGACGACAGGCCGCGCACGCTGACGTTCTTGCCTTCGCCGCCGCTGCGGGTGACGACGACACCGGGCACGCGCTGCAGGGCGTCGGCCACGTTCTTGTCCGGGAATTTACCGACGTCTTCGGCAGTCACGACCTCGACGATCGAATTGGCCTCGCGCTTCTGGTCGAGGCTTTTCTCGATCGCGTAGCGAAAACCGGTGACCACGACTTTGGTCGCGGCGGCGCCGGGGTCCTGCTCGGCTGGTGTTGCCGCGACCGGCGTTGGTGTCGCAGTCGGCTGCCCTGCGGGCGGCTGGGCAGGCTGGGCGGCCCGCGCGTTTTGCGCATGGGCGCCCGACAGCGAGAGCAACGCGAGGCCGACGGCCATGGCGATGGGCGTGACGCGGCAGCGCGGGCGGGAAGCGTGATGGGTTCTTGAAGTCATGTTGGTCTCCTGATCGTGCCCTGTATCGGGCTTTCTTTTATAGCGGCAGCAAGTGTCAGGCGTCCGTCAAGCGGGCGCAGCCTCCCGCACCGCAAGGCGAAGCGGGTCTGCCATCCCACCCGATGCCTCGACCGGGAACGGAACCCACCTTGAAGCTCGATGCGAAACCAGCGCGGCACTGTCTTGGGCCTGGCAGACCGTCAACTGCGTTGCGCGCGGCGTGCACGAAGCTAAATGCAACTAGAATCGCGGATTATTAAACGGCGGTGGATCATGTGCATGCCGGTAAGTTTCGCATTTCAACAAAGCAAATTTATACTAGGGAATGTAATAGCCTTCAATCAACTTTCATGATTTGCGTGAAGTTTAGCGTTGTCTAGTAAACACGGGTCGAGGGAATGTCTGGGAGCGTGGCGTGCCGGGGCCTCGGCGTCGGGAGTGAAATTCATTTCAATGTCGCTGACGTACCAGTCATAATCCTGAGGTGCGATATCCGCCGCCGCAAATACTTCCTTTATGTCTGTGAAGTAGCAAACCTGGTCAAGGTTTTTATATGTAGTGCACCGAACACGGCGCCGTGCCGTCCCAAAAACTGCGCAGATGCACTTGGCCTTGTCGACTGCGCTTCGCCGCTTTACACTGAGACACCCGAGCCTTCTCCCTGGCGATCCATGCCGATGAAGAAAAGCGCCACAAGCTAAAACTGGCGCGACGTGTGGCCGCGCTGGCGCAACGTGATGGACATTGCCGGCCCGGTTCTCGAGCTGTCTCCCTATCGCGGCGAGCTGTTGGAGGCCGTCGGCAATTTGTCGGCGTTGACGCCGCCGGCAAGTCCCCATGACTGGGCCGCCGAACTGGAGGCGCGCGGCGTTCCGGCGGGCGACTGCCTCGCGCTACTTAAAACACGCGGGCTAGCTGAATAGGCAATGCACGTTGCGCCGTTTGCAGGAAGTGTAATCGGTCGTGTGAGGCGAGCCAACGGTCATGTAGCAGATTACGACTGCGGCATATTGCGAAGCAGTTTGACGCTCAGCTTCGAGGCATAGCCGTGCTGCTCGCCGTCGGACCGCCACGTGACAGCAAGGAGCTTAGTCACGGCCGGCCCGGCGCGACCTTGCGTGGAAAGCCATAGTCCTTCGTTGAGTTGCCAGCAGCGCCGCACCGTAATGTCGACGTCAATATGGCCAAGGTCGAGCATCCATCGTGACTGACTGCGCCGCATAAACTCCTCTGCGCAATCGCGGTAGTGCCGCGATACTTGGTCTTCAGTCCAGTCGTTGAGCAAGGCAAGATGGGCGAGCGCCTGATCCAGGCGACCCGACATCTTCGCAAATCCAAGGTGCTGCGTCTCGTGACAGGCCGAGTACAGACCGATCAGCTTTTCTAGCCGCTGGACACCGCATGATTCGATGCGCATTGGTTCGTTGTAGCTCCACAATTCGTGGCATTCCAGCGGGCCGGCGGCACCACAGACCTCGCAGCGATGACCGCAGGCCGCGAACGTTTTACTGCGCAGCGTCTGCCATCGAGCGTCGTCGAGCAGGCGGTGCAGGCTCGCCCCCCAGGACGATGCCGGCACCATCGAACTGAGGGTGTCCTTGTACGCTTTCCACGGCAGCCAGCGTGTCAACAACTCCAGCGCTGATCTGTTTTTGCGCGTGACGTAGACACCCTTTTCGTCGCTGCGTACGCCAAGCCTGGTGTGCGATTTTGACGGCTCGCCGTCATATCCCACGAGGTGCAACCTGCCTTCCGGGTCCCACAGCTGCTCCGGTGCGCAGCCGGGCGTATTCTTGCTTGTCTTCTTCGGCCCTCCTGGCAGCAGCGCGGCAAAACAGCGCGTCGCGAGCAGGAAAGGGGAATCTTCTAAATCGGAAACTACGCCGTCCTGCACGATGCAGTCATGGATCTCGTAGAAACGCTCATCGGCAGTTCGTGGTGTCGCTGCGCTGCCGCTCATGCGGCACCTTCCGGCGGACCGCCGTGGGACTTGGACGCCGCACGAGACCAGGCCATGCCGCCGGCCAGCGCGGCGGCGACCGGCAATGCCATTGACAATGCGAAGAAGCCGATGGACGGCTGGGTCGCACCCGGCCCTGTTAGCATGATGAGGAAAAACGTGTCCGCGATCAGTCCTGCCACGGCAGACTGCGCGGTGGGGCCACCCCCGCCATATTTCGCGGCCACGTACCCGCCGGAGTAAGCGGATGCAATTTGTACCAGCCCACTGAGCACGGCATTGATTGAGAAATAACTGAGCGATATCGCCGCGTATGCCTGTTCGATAGTCATTCCGGACTGGATATATATCCAGAGCGAGGCGTTAGCGACTGCGGTTCCCAGGGTAGCCATTCCGCCAATAGCGGCCGCGCCACCGATCAGCGACGCGCGCCAGCTAAACGAATCCGGCCTGGCTTGGGATGGTACTGGCGGGTGGTAGGGGTTCATGTCGGCATACGATCAAGTCCGCGTTCAATTCAAGGGAGACGGCTCAATGCTGCCGGACCCTCATGGGGGAAACATAGACCCGAGAATGTATCACCATTACTGCCGTTCAACTTGTAGAGATTTCTGGAGCAAGGCGGTGTACGAGATCTCTGCGGTCAATTCGCATAGCTCCTGTCGGCGTTGTGATTTGGCACGTTAAACAGGAAGAGGACGGTATATCGTACCTGCTTTCCCCTGTTGCATTGCCATTCGAAGAGTTTGCGTATTCACCTCAAGCTAAGCGAACTTGAGCTTACGCACAGCCCAATCGAAATTCATATTGGCGCTTGTGACCCCCAGCATCTGATTTTCAACGGTGCCGAGTAGCTTGGTTTCCGATACCGGTAAAGTGTTTGCACGGACGTACTCAGCGATACAGCGCTTGAGCGACCACGATGTCGACGGGCCTTTGCGCGGCTCGAGCAGACTTGTTGGCACGATGCCTTGCGCCAGCAAGCCATCAAGCTGTTGCCCATAGCGCTGTGCTTCGTCGAAAGTGTCAAACGTGGCCCAGAATGTTTTGGGCAACAGCTTGCTCTTCACGCTGAGCTGAACGGTACCTGAGGGAGTGGTTTTTATCGGGGCCATGAATCCAAGACAGGATTCAAACGCTGAAAAGTCAAACGGCCAGTAGGCCGTTGTCAGGGAGGCGCACCTCCCGTGCCGGGAGGTGCGAACCCTGTTCGAACCAGCTCAGAGTGAGCCAAGTCCTTGATTTTCTGGAGGCGAGGACGGGAATCGAACCCGTCTAAACGGCTTTGCAGGCCGCTGCATAACCTCTTTGCTACCTCGCCAGAAACTTTGCTGCGCCACCCCCGGTGGGGTGACAAAAAAAGGAAGCGATGCTTCCCTTTTGAATTCTGGAGCGGGAGAAGAGTCTCGAACTCTCGACCTCAACCTTGGCAAGGTTGCGCTCTACCAACTGAGCTACTCCCGCATTGGAGTCTTGCATCTTACTATGTACCGCTACTGCCTGCCTGACCCAGAACAAACTGGAGCGGGAGAAGAGTCTCGAACTCTCGACCTCAACCTTGGCAAGGTTGCGCTCTACCAACTGAGCTACTCCCGCGTGCTACAACATCGTTACAGCATCGTGACAACATCGTCACGACAGGGCGGCATTATAGATGATCTGGACAGGCTGTCAAGGATCAACAGCCAATTACTGCATTCACTCCATCATGCCGCCCTTTTCCTTGATCAGCGGCCAGGCCAGGCGCATGTAATAAAACATCGACCAGACGGTCAGCACGGCGGCCAGCACCATCAGGTATTCGCCCAGCAGCTGGGTGTCGATGAAGCGAAACAGCATGTCGTGCCACAGCAGCAGCGGAATGGCGGTCATCTGCGCGGCGGTCTTGATCTTGCCGATCGAGCTGACCGCGACCGAACGCGACGCGCCGATCTGCGCCATCCATTCGCGCAGCGCCGAGATGGCGATCTCGCGCCCGATGATGATGAAGGCGAGGAAGTGGTCGACCCGGTCCAGGTGCACCAGCACCAGCAGCGCGCCGGCCACCATCAGTTTGTCGGCCACCGGATCGAGGAAGGCGCCGAAGGCCGAGGTCTGGTTCCAGCGGCGCGCCAGGAAGCCGTCGAACCAGTCGGTGACGGCGGCGATGACGAACACCAGGGTGGCCGCCATGTCCTGGTCGGAGCGCGGCAGCCAGTGGACCGGCAGGTAGTACACGCCGACGACGAGCGGAATCAGGGCTACACGTAACCAGGTCAGGAGAATCGGGATATTAAAGGGCATAGAGGGGGGCGCACTGGTTAAGCGTTGATAGATGCTTGCGACGCTAGTCTACCTTGCTCACGCTGTTTTCACCAGTTTGGACCGTGCGCGGCAATGGCGCGCACGGCCCGCGTAAAGACCGTCAGTGCAGCTGCCTGTAAATCTCTTCGGCCAGCTGGGTCGAAATGCCTTCGACCGACATCAGGTCTTCGACGCTGGCGTCGACCACGCCGCGCAGGCCGCCGAAGCGCGCCAGCAGCTTCTGGCGGCGCTTGGCGCCGATGCCCTCGATCTCTTCCAGGCGCGAGGTCTGGCGCGTCTTGGCGCGCTTGGCGCGCATGCCGGTGATGGCAAAGCGGTGCGCCTCGTCGCGGATCAGGGCGACCAGCATCAGCGCCGCCGATTCCTTGCCCAGTTCCTGCGCGGCGCGCCCGTCGACGAACATCAAGGTCTCGAGGCCGACCCGGCGTCCCTCCCCTTTGGCCACGCCGACGATCAGCGAGATGTCCAGCCCGAGTTCGGCGAACACCTGGCGCGCCATTTCGATCTGGCCCTTGCCGCCGTCGATCAGCACCACGTCGGGCATGACGCCGTCGCCGCCCGCGACCTTTTCGTAGCGCCGCATCAAGACCTGGCGCATGGCCGCGTAATCGTCGCCCGGGGTGATGCCGTTGATGTTGTAGCGCCGGTACTCGCCGTTCTGCATGGCGTGGTGGTGGAAAACCACGCACGAGGCCTGCGTGGCCTCGCCCTGCGTGTGGCTGATGTCGAAGCACTCGATGCGCAGCGCATCGAGGTCGCTCGCGTCGAGCGCCAGCGCTTCGGCCAGCGCGCGCGTGCGCGATTGCTGCGAGCCCTGTTCCGACAGCAGGCGCGCCAGCGAAATGTCGGCGCCCTTGTGCGCCATCTCGAGCCACTGGCGGCGCTGCCCCTGCGGCTGGAAGATCAGGTTGATGCGGTGGCCGCACTGCTCGGTGAGCGCCACCATCAGGGCCGGCTGGTCGAATTCGATATTCAGGATCAGCACCCCGGGGATGAATTTTTCGCTGTAGTGCTGCGCCAGGAACGCGGCCAGCACTTCGACCTCGATCGACCCTTCCGCGATCGCGGCGGCGTCGCTGACCTGGGTCGGAAAATAGGCGCGGTCGCCCAGGTGGCGCCCGCCGCGCACCATGGCCAGGTTGACGCAGGCACGCCCGCCCTGCACCACCACGGCGATGATGTCGACATCGGCGTCGCCGCCGGTCTCCATGCTTTGCTGGTGCAGCACACGCGCCAGCGACTGGATCTGATTGCGCACCGCGGCGGCCTGCTCGAATTTGAGTTCGCCCGCGAAGGCGTGCATCTTCGCTTCCAGGTCGGCCATCACTTCGCTCTGGCGTCCGCGCAAAAACCTGGCGGCGTTGTCGACATCGAGCTTGTATTCGTCACGCGTGATCAGGTCCACGCAGGGCGCGCTGCAGCGGCCGATCTGGTGCAGCAGGCAGGGGCGCGTGCGGTTCGAAAACACGCTGTCCTCGCAGGTGCGCAGCATGAACACCTTCTGCAGGATCTGCATCGATTCCTTGACCGCCCACGCACTCGGAAAAGGCCCGAAATACTGGTTCTTCTTGTCGACCGCGCCGCGGTAGTAGGCCATGCGCGGCACCTCCTGCCCGCTGATCTTCAGGTAAGGGTAGGATTTATCGTCGCGGAACAGGATGTTAAAACGCGGCTTGAGCGTCTTGATCAGGTTATTTTCGAGGATCAGCGCTTCGGCCTCGCTGTGCGTGACGGTGGTCTCGAGGCGCGCGATGCGCTCGACCATCATGGCGATGCGCGGGCTCGATAAATTCTTCTGGAAGTAGCTTGAAACGCGTTTTTTGAGGTCGCGCGCCTTGCCCACGTACAGGACCGCGTCGCTGGCGTCGAAATAGCGGTACACGCCGGGCAGGCCGGGCAGCTTGGCGACGGTGGCCAGCACCTGTTCGCGCGCGGCGGCGGCCGCGCCAGGGTCGGGCGCGGCGGCTGTTGGAAGTTCGGGAGTTACAGCGTCGGGAATCACATCGGTCATTGCAGAATCAATCCGGGTCGGTTACATCACTTGCCGGGTGACGATCACGAAGGCGACGCCGTATTCGGCTTCATCGCTCACCGTCACCTGGGCGCAAAGCCCATTTTGCCGCATAAAGTCGGCCAGCGCGCCACTGCACACCATTACTGGCTGGCCCTGCGGCGTATTGAGCATCTGGGCGCTGCGCCAGGCCATTGGCGCGCGCAGCCCGAGGCCGAGCGCCTTGGAGAACGCTTCCTTGGCCGCGAAACGGGTGGCCAGGTAGCGCAGGCCGCGCACCGGGTTCTGTTCGCGGCGCTGGCGGAACACCGCCAGTTCGTCCTCGCCCAGGATTTTGGCGGCGAAGCGCTCGCTGCGCGCCAGCGCCGCGCCGATGCGCGAGACCTGCACGATGTCGGTGCCGATCCCGTAGATCATCGCAGCGTGGACGCCCCTGCGGCCAGGCGCGATGCGACCATGATCGCCTTCATCTCGCGCACCGCGTTTTCAAAACCGGCGAACAGCGCATGGGCGACGATCGCGTGGCCGATATTGAGTTCGCCGATGTCGGCAATGGCCGCAATCGCCTGCACGTTCTGGTAGTGCAGGCCGTGGCCGGCGTTGACCTTGAGCCCGCGCGAGACGCCGAAGCGCGCGCCCGCGCGAATGCGCTCGAGTTCATGCGCCAGTTGATCCTGGCCGGCTTCGGCGTAGCGGCCGGTGTGCAGTTCGATCACCGGTACCCCAAGGTCGGCGGCCGCGCCGATCTGCGCTTGGTCGGCGTCGATGAACAGGCTTACGCGGATGCCCTCCCCTTGCAGCTGTTTGACGGCCGCCTCGACCTCCTTGCAGTAGCGGATCACGTCCAAACCGCCTTCGGTGGTCACTTCCTCGCGCCGCTCGGGCACCAGGCAGACGTCCTGCGGGCGCACCGCGCAGGCGAAATCGATCATCTCGCGCGTGACCGCCGCTTCCAGGTTCATGCGCGTCATCAGCTGCGGGCGCAGCGCAATCACATCGGCGTCCTTGATGTGGCGCCGGTCTTCGCGCAGGTGCAGGGTGATCACGTCGGCGCCGGCCTGCTCGGCCAGGATCGCCGCGCGCAGCGGGTCCGGATAGACGGTGCCGCGCGCATTGCGCAAGGTGGCCACGTGGTCGATGTTCACGCCCAGGTCGATGACCGGGCCATTCGGTTGCAGAAAGCTCATAGGGTTGCTCGTTTGCGTGGTTACGTGAAGAGGGTTGCTCAATACAGTTACAACTGCATCAGGTCGATCAGGATCTGGCGCGTGTTCAGGGTGGCGCCGCCCAGCTGGTGCGCCAGCAGGAAGCGCAGCAGCAGCTTGCTCTGCGCCTGCGTGAGCGGGTCGCTGTAGTCTTCGCGTTCCATGTCGAGCAGGGTCCGGCCGCTCACCACGGGCCAGCTGTCGCCAGCGCGCGCCGGGCGCGCGCCGCGCTCGGGGTCGACCACGTACTCGCCCTGTGGCTCGACCGCCGCGCGGGTGCTGGTGCAGCGCGCCAGGTCGGCCGCCACGCCTGTCTCTTTAAGTAAGGCCCGTTCGAATTTTCGCAAGACCACCGGCGCCGGTTCGTTATGCGCCAGCTGGTTCAGGGTCGAGACGTAGTGGTCGAACAGGGCCGGGTGCGGGTCGTCGCGCGCGATCAGCTTGACCAGCAGTTCGTTCAGATAAAAGCCGCACAGCAGCGCCGTCTTTTCGAGCGGGAGCATGCCGCCCACCCACTCGGCGTCGATCAGGGTGCGCAGCTCGGACTTGCCGCTCCACGCCGCTTGCAGCGGCTGGAAGGTCTGCAGCACACCGCGCAGTTTCGACAGCGGCCGCTTGGCGCCCTTGGCGACCAGGCCCACGCGGCCGAAGTCGCGCGTGAACATGTCGACGATCAGGCTGGTTTCTTTGTAGGGATAACTGTGCAGCACGAAGGCCGGCTGGCCGCTGACTTTTTCCACGCGCTGGGGCGCGCGCCGCCTCGCCGGCGCCGCTGCGGCCGGCGCTGCCGTCGTGGCGGGCGATCCCGGCGCTGGCGCGGCGACGGTCAGGTCGGCGTCGGTGGTGGGCATGCGGGCCGCTTCTGCGCCTTATTCGTAGCCGTAGGCGCGCAGGCCGGCTTCATTGTCGGCCCAGCCGGACTTGACCTTGACCCAGATTTCCAGGTACACCGGGCCGCCGAACAGCTTTTCCATGTCCAGCCGCGACTGGGTCGAGACTTCCTTCAGGCGCGCGCCCTTGTTGCCGATGACCATGGACTTGTGGGTGTCGCGCTCGACCAGGATGGCGGCGAAGATGCGCCGCAGGTCGCCTTCCTGTTCGAATTTTTCGATCAGGACGGTGCTGGTGTACGGCAGCTCGTCGCCGACCAGGCGGAACAGTTTTTCGCGCACGATCTCGGAAGCGAGGAATTTTTCGCTGCGGTCGGTGATGTCGTCCGGGCCGAACACCGGCGCGTTCTCCGGCAGCAGGCGCTTGATTTCATTTTGCAGGCCGTCGAGCTGGAACTTGAGCTTGGCGGAGACCGGCACGATCGCCGCGAAATCATGCTTGGCCGCGATCTGCTGGGCGAACGGCATCAGCGCCGCCTTGTCCTTGACCCGGTCCGACTTGTTGATCACCAGGATGCACGGCACGTCGCTCGGCAGCAGGTCGATCACTTGCTGGTCGGCCGGCCCGAAGGTGCCCGCTTCGATCAGGTATAAAATCACGTCGGCCGAAATGAGGGTGTTGGTGACCGTCTTGTTGAGCGTCTTGTTGAGCGCATTCGAGTGGCGCGTCTGGAAACCCGGCGTGTCGACATAAATGAACTGGGCGTCGTCCACGGTCTGGATGCCGGTGATGCGGTGGCGCGTGGTCTGGGCCTTGCGCGAGGTGATCGAGACCTTGGCGCCGATCAGCACGTTCATCAGGGTCGATTTGCCCACGTTCGGGCGGCCGACGATGGCGATATAGCCACAACGGAAGTTTTCTGGGGTAGTTGTGGCGTTCATGCTGATTTCGTTTCTGGATGCGGGTGTTTAGGGGTCTTGGCGTCGACCGGCAGGGTGCTGTCGTCGTCGCCATGGGAATCGGGATCGGCGTCGCTCTGGATGGTGGCGATGCCGGCCAGCTTGAGCTGGGCGGCGCGCGGCTTGGCCTTGCGGCCGGCCGCCGGGGTTTTCAGCAGGGCTTGCTCGGCCACCTCGAGCGCGAGCTTGGCGGCGGCCTGTTCGCCGGCGCGGCGGCTGCCGCCACGGCCGTACACCTGGATGCCGAGCTTGGGCACCAGGCATTCGATCTCGAATTCCTGGCTGTGCGCGGCGCCATGGGTAGCCACCACGTTGTAAGTCGGCAAAGAGATTTTTTTACTTTGCAGGAATTCCTGCAAGAGCGTCTTGGCATCCTTGCCCAGGGTGCGCGGGTCGACCGAGTCGAGGATGCGAATATAAAAGGCGCGGATCACGTCGCGCGCGGCATTGAAGCCGGCGTCGAGGAAAATCGCGCCCAGCAGCGCTTCGAGCGTATCGGCCAGGATCGAAGGACGGCGGAAACCGCCGGACTTGAGTTCGCCCTCGCCCAGGCGCAGGAACTGCGACAGTTCCAGCTTCTGGGCGATTTCGTAGAGCGATTGCTGCTTGACCAGGTTGGCGCGCAGGCGCGACAGGTCGCCCTCGTCGATGGCGGCAAAACGCTCGTACAAAACCGAGGCCACCACGCAGTTCAGGATCGAATCGCCCAAAAACTCGAGGCGCTCGTTATGCAAACTGCTGTGGCTGCGGTGCGTCAAGGCTTGCTGCAACAGGCCAGCATCCTGGAACGTATACCCTAAGCGCGTTTGCAATAACTGAAGATTCATGTGTCGGACTTCTTGGTTGGACTGCCTTAACGGACGGGTTCAGCTGGTTTTTCAGGGATCTTGCCGCTTGGATCGGTGGTGCCGGAATAATCGATCATCAAGGTGACGTTGGTGATCAGCGGGATGCGCGCGGTATAGTCGAAGGCGACCTGGGTCTCGCCGGTATCCTTGGTAATGATCAGCTCGTTCCCCTTGATGGAGTCGATGCGGTTGATATCTGCGTGCTTGTCGAAGCTGTTCTGGATCTCGCGCACCGTGCCGTCGGCTCTCTTGGCCGCCATGACGCCTTCCTTGACCGAGCGGTATTCCAGGAAAGTCGGGAAGACTTTCATGGCAAACATGGCAAGAAACGTAATCATTCCCAGCACAACGATCAGGCCAATCAGGGAAACGCCCTGCTGCTTGGCCAGATTGGCCGGTTTCGGTCCGTACATAGTCGATTCCCTGTGATGTTAGTGAATGCTGCCGATGCGTTTGAGACTACTGAAATTCATCCAGACAAAAAACGCCTTGCCGACGATATTCTTGTTCGGGACAAAGCCCCAGTAGCGGCTGTCGGCGCTGTTGTCGCGGTTATCACCCATCATAAAGTAATTGCCCGGAGGTACGACACAAGTAAACTGGTCGGTGCTGTAGGTGCAGGCTTCGTGTTGCGGGAAGGCCTTGACCTGTTCCGGGTTGTAGGTCAACTTGCCCGGCTCGTTGAGGATCCGGTGCGGCGGCTCCGACAGGGTTTCCGTGAATTGCTTATGGTACACGAGCTTTTCATCGTCGAGGTAGTCGTCCAGCGCTGCGTAGCCGAGCTCCTTGCCGTTGACCGAGAGGCGCTTGTTGGCATAGGTAATTTTATCACCGGGCACGCCCACCACCCGCTTGATATAGTCCTGGGTCATGTCTTCCGGGTATTTGAACACCATCACATCGCCGCGCTGCGGGTCGTTGACGTCGATGATCTTCTGGTTCAGCACTGGCAGGCGAATGCCGTAGGTGAACTTGTTCACCAGGATCAGGTCGCCGATCATCAGGGTCGGGACCATCGAGCCGGAGGGAATCTTGAACGGTTCGTACAGGAACGAGCGCAGGATGAACACCAGCGCAATCACCGGGAAGAAACTGCCCGAGTACTCGATCCAGGTCGGCTGGCGCAGGATGCCCGCGGCGATCGCGTCGCGGCTGGTGTTGTCGACCTTGATGCCTTCGGCGCTCAGCTTGGCATTGCGCGCGTCGAAGGCGGCCAGGGCCGCATCGGCCGCGGCGCGCCGCTGACGCGCGAACCAGAACACATCCAGACACCAGATAATGCCCGTGAGCACCATCGCCACGAACAGGATCAGTGCAAAATTCCCTAAGATAAACTGCAGGTTCATTTATCGTCCACTTGTAAAATTGCCAGGAAGGCTTCTTGTGGAATTTCCACCGAGCCAACCTGTTTCATGCGCTTTTTACCGGCTTTTTGTTTCTCAAGCAATTTCTTCTTACGGCTGATGTCGCCGCCGTAGCACTTCGCCAGCACGTTCTTGCGCAAGGCTTTGACGTTCTCGCGCGAAATCACGGTGGCGCCGATGGCGGCCTGGATCGCCACGTCGAACATCTGGCGCGGAATCAGTTCGCGCATCTTGGCGGCCACCTGGCGGCCGCGGAACTGGCTGTTGGCGCGGTGCACGATGATGGCCAGCGCATCGACTTTTTCGCTGTTGATCAGCATGTCGACCTTGACCACGTCGGCCGCCCGGTATTCCTTGAACTCGTAATCCATCGAGGCATAGCCGCGCGAGGTCGATTTGAGGCGATCGAAGAAGTCGAGAACGATCTCGGCCATCGGCATTTCGTAGATCAGCTTGACCTGGCGGCCGTGGTAGCTCATGTCCATCTGCACGCCGCGCTTGCCGATGCACAGGGTGATCACCGAACCGACATATTCCTGCGGCATGTACAGATTGACCGTGACGATCGGCTCGCGCACTTCCTCGATCTTGGACGGGTCCGGCATCTTGGAGGGATTGTCGACCCGGATCAGGGAACCGTCGCGCATGATCACTTCGTACACCACGGTCGGGGCCGTGGTGATGAGGTCCATGTCGAATTCGCGTTCCAGGCGTTCCTGCACGATTTCCATGTGCAACAGGCCGAGGAAGCCGCAGCGGAAGCCGAAGCCGAGCGCCTGCGACACTTCCGGCTCGTACATCAATGCCGCGTCGTTGAGCTTGAGCTTTTCGAGCGAGTCGCGCAGCGCGTCGTACTGGTTCGCTTCGACCGGGAACAGGCCGGCGAACACCTGCGGCTGGACTTCCTTGAAGCCCGGCAAGGGCGCCGCGGCCGGCTTGGCGGCATGGGTGACGGTGTCGCCCACCTTGGCGGCCTTGAGTTCCTTGATGCCGGCGATCACAAAGCCGACCTGGCCCGCGGAAATCTGCGGCAGCGATTGCGATTTCGGGCTGAACACGCCCACGCTCTCGACCAGCTGCACCGATTCGGAGGCCATCAGCAGAATTTTTTCTTTCGGTTTCAGGGTGCCGTTGATCACGCGCACCAGCATCACCACGCCGACGTAGTTATCGAACCACGAATCAACGATCAGCGCCTGCAGCGGCGCGTCCGGGTCGCCTTTCGGCGGCGGCACGCGCGCGATCAGCGATTCGAGCACGTCTTCCACGCCCAGGCCGCTCTTGGCCGAGCACTTGACGGCGTCGGTCGCATCGATCCCGATCACGTCTTCGATCTCGGCAATGGCATTGGCCGGATCGGCGTGCGGCAAGTCGATCTTGTTAAGGACCGGCACCACTTCCACACCCAGGTCGAGCGCGGTGTAGCAGTTGGCCACGGTCTGCGCTTCCACGCCCTGGGACGCATCGACCACCAGCAGCGCGCCTTCGCAGGCCGACAGCGAGCGCGACACTTCATAGCTGAAGTCGACGTGGCCCGGGGTGTCGATCAGGTTCAGGTTGTACACCTGGCCGTCGCGCGCTTTGTAATGCAGGGCCGCGGTCTGGGCCTTGATGGTAATGCCGCGCTCGCGCTCCAGGTCCATCGAATCGAGCACCTGGGCTTCCATGTCGCGGTCGGACAGGCCGCCGCAGATCTGGATGATACGGTCGGCCAGGGTCGATTTGCCGTGATCGATGTGGGCGATGATGGAAAAGTTACGTATGTTGTTCATTAATGCAATTCAAAACCAAGTAGGGAAGGACGACATTCGGGGTGGTCGCGCGCGCTTTGCAGTGCCGGCTAGCCGTATCGGGCGACGCCGCCCCATACGAAAAAAGCGCTCCGTGGGGGCCATGGCAATCCCCAGGCGAGCGCCTTATCAAGCAAGAGAAGCTGTCAAGCTCAGGACAGAAGCTATTTCCGACCCCGCATTTTACCGGATTTCAGGGTAGAAAGCCGGGTAAATCCCGAATTCCGCGTAAACATTGTTAAATCAATACATCGAACGTGGCCAGGTAGCCGCGTACGGCGGCCTCATCGAGGAAGTAGTGGCACAGCTCTGGCTGGGAGGGGTCGCCGAACAGGACCGGCACCAGTTCGTCGAAGCGTTCGACCAGGGCCGGGTCGGCGTCGACGTCGATCACGTCCACGGCGAAGCGGATGGCGTCGGTTTGCAGGGCGTTGAGGGCGGCGAGCAGGTCGTCGCACAGGTGGCAGTAGCCGCGGGAATACAGGGTAAATCGGATCATGGGGCGGGTGGCAGAAAGAAAGGAGCGGCGGGCACGCGGCCCGCCGCAACAAGTGGCGGGGACGGGGACCCTCTACTGGCGCGGGCGGATCACCACGTACTGGGTGGTTTCGTCGCGGCGCACCAGCACGGCGGCGCTTTTCTTCGGATCGAGCTTGGCGACCATGGCGTTGAACTGCCTGGCGTCCTTGACTTCGACATTGTTCAGCTGCAGGATCAGGTCGCCCGGACGCAGGCCGGCGCGCGCCGCCACCCCTTCGCTGGCGTCGACCAGCACGCCGCCGGTCAGGTCGAGCTCCTTGCGCTGCACCTCGCTCAGGTCGGACACATGCAGGCCCACCGCGTTCGGGGCTTGCTCGGGGGCCGGCTTCTTGACGGCCGGCTTGCGCGCCGACTTGTCGTCGTCGAGGGCGACGATGCCCACCGGAATCTCTTTCTGCTGGCCCTGGCGCCAGACCGTGACAATGGCCTTGCTGCCGACGGCGGTGGAGCCGACCAGGCGCGGCAGGTCGGCGCTCTTCTGGATATCCTGGCCGTTGAATTTGAGAATGATGTCGCCGACCTTGATGCCGCCCTTCTCGGCCGGCCCGCCCGCTTCCACGCGCGCCACTTCGACGCCGCGCGCCTTGCCCAGGCCCAGCGACTCGGCCACTTCCTTGCTCACTTCGCCAATTTCGACGCCCAGGCGGCCGCGCGTAACGCGCCCGGTCTTCTTGAGCTGGTCGGCCACGCGCATCGCTTCGTCGATCGGCACGGCAAAGGAAATGCCGTTGTAGCCGCCGGACAAGGTCGCGATCTGCGAATTGATGCCGATCACTTCGCCGCGCATATTGATCAGCGGACCGCCCGAGTTGCCGGGATTAACCGCCACATCGCTCTGGATCAGCGGCAAGTACTCGCCGGTGTCGCGCGATTTCGCCGAAATGATGCCGGCCGTGACGGTGTTATCGAGATTAAACGGCGAGCCGATGGCGATCACCCATTCGCCGACGCGGATCTTGTTGGAGTCGCCGATGGTCAGGCTGGGCAGCTGTTGCGCCTCGAGCTTGAGCACGGCCACGTCGGAGCGCTTGTCGGAGCCGAGCACCTTGGCCTTGAATTCGCGCCGGTCCGTGAGCGTCACCAGCACTTCGTCGGCGCCGTCGACCACGTGGGCATTGGTCAGCACAAAGCCGTCGGCCGAGACGATAAAGCCCGACCCGACCCCGCGCTGCACTTCTTCCTCCTGCGGCTGCTGGGGCGAACGGCGCCCGCGCGGATCCTGGCCGCGCGGCACCGCGCCGCCGAAGAAGCGGCGCAGGAATTCCTGCATTTCCTCTTCATTGGGACTGCCCTGCCCCTGCTTGAGTTTTTCGGTGGTGCGGATATTGACCACCGCCGGGCCGACTTTGTCGATCAGGTCGGTAAAATCGGGCAAGCCCTTGACCAGCGGCGCGCCGGCTGCGGCGGCGGCAAGCGCGGCGGCGCCGGCGGTGGGAGCAAAGGCCAGGGCCGAACCGGCGATAAACAGGGCGGAGAAAATCTTGTTGCCAGCGGAGAGTGTCATGGTCATCGGAGTGAGGAATCGGAACAAAGATTGACGTTATGGTAAGCCAAAACGCCATCTTTGTCGCGCCGCGCTGCGCGCAGCGGGTGGCGGGCCGGGTTTTTAACGGCAAACCCTGCCCGCCGCCGTCCGCACTCAGGGCACCGAGCTGATCGGCGGCTTGATCGCGGCGGCGGCCTTGGGATCGGTGGCGCCGTCGGCCACGCCCGCGCTTGCCTCAAGCGCGCCAGCCGCCCTGGCTTCGGCGCCAGCATCGGCATCGGCCGCCAGTGGCGCCACGCCGGCCTCGCCGGGTTCGACCGTGGCGGCCGCCTTGACCACGGCAATGGTCACCAGCTCGGCCCCCGCCGCAATGCTGGCCTCGGCTGCGGCTGCGGCGCTGGCGCCGGGCGCGTCCATGCCATCGTCCGCCGCCTCGCCGACCACCCGGGCCTCGGGGTCGGGCGGCGTGCCCGCGCCGGCGCTGGCACCAGACGCGTCGCCCGCGACGGCGCCGATCCCGGTCACCGGCCCGGCGGCGCCGGCGGCCACCGCCACCGCCAGCGCCACCGGCGCCGGCGCGCTGCGCGCCAGCGCCTCGCCAGATGCGCGCACGCTGCGCTTGCCGGGCAAGGGCTCGGCCGCCAGGCGCGCCGCCAGTTTATCGGCAAAGCCGGGCGACAGGTGCGGCGCGCCCTGCTCGCGGATCACGTCGCGGATGCGGTGGTAGGCATGCCAGGCGTGCTCGCCCTCGGCCGAGCGCAGCGCCTCGTCGGGCAGCGTGGAAGGCGACAGTTCGTGGTCGCTGAATGCCGAGATCTGCTCCCGGATGGTTTTCGGGGTGTCCATCGATATTTCCATCACTGTGATTGGTGACCAAAAGTTAACCGATTAGAGCGATCATTGCTACACCTAACGTCGTTTGTCATGCGGATCGTCGAGCAAGGGCCTCAACTTCTCGGCAATCACTTCGCGGGCCCGGAAGATGCGGCTGCGCACTGTGCCGATAGGACATGACATGACTTCAGATATTTCCTCGTAGCTCAACCCTTCAATTTCGCGCAGGACAATCGCGGTCCGCAGTTCCAGCGGCAACGCTTCCATCGCGGCATTGACCGTATACGCGATCTGCTTGCTTGCCAACACCGATTCCGGGGTGTTGATATCCCGCAAACTTTCCGCATCGTCAAACGCTTCGGCACGCTCGGCATCGGCCTCGGTCGAGGTCGGGGCGCGCCTGCCCTGTGTGACGAGAAAATTCTTCGCCGTATTGATACCGATCCGGTACAGCCAGGTATAAAAAGCAGAATCCCCCCTGAAGTGCCGCAAGGCACGATAAGCCTTGATAAATGTTTCTTGCACTACGTCCTCGGCCTCGGCCGGATCATGCACCAGGCGCGATACCAGCCGCATCAGCCTGCGCTGATATTTGCTGACCAGCAGGTCGAACGCCTGCCTCTCGCCAGCCTGGACGCGCTCAACCAGCAGTTGATCACACTCGCGTTCTGTCGTCACTGACCCTGCCCTCTTGGCTGCGGCAGCGAACCGTCCCTATGTCTATAGAGTTGGCCGCTTGCAATAAGTTCAAAGTATTTTGTTATTTCCGACAAATTGTTTGTCCCGCCCGGCAATGGCCCGTACAGCGACCGACAATGCCCGGAACTGCTCGCGGGACACGCTGTCCGGCCAGATGAGCTGTACAGTGATGCGCTTGCCAGTGGGTGAACCCAGCAGCAGGAGCAGGCTGTGCGGCCAAATAGTCGATCCGGGAAGCAATTGCAGCACATCCGCTTGCGCCGGTACTGCGCCCAAGCTCTGTTGTACCGTCAGGCGAATCTCGCCGAGTCCAGAAATATCAATCCTGCGCCGCTTTTCCCCCTGCCTCGATGCACTCCATGCAAGCATTGCTGCCAAGGCGCAAGCCCCAGCGGACACTGCCGTCCAAACGCCGGCCGCGCCCATGCCCGCGGCCCAGCGCCCGGCGAGCGCAAGTGCCACGGCCAGATTGAGCGCGGCGTAGCCAAGCAGGACCAGGCGCAGCAAGCGCGACGGCCTGATGCAGGCGGAGACCGCAATCGACATAATCAGAAGGAAAGGTGCTGCGGGGCGCCAGTGCGTCATGGTGCACTGGGCAAATCGGACCCCGGCGAGTGCCGCCGGCGTTTCATCGACGCCCACACTTGAGACAAGTGCAGGCGCCGAAAGTTCATACTAAGACGCGAATATTTTCCTGCGCGTCATTTCCCCATGGATAGGGGGAGCAAGCAACGATCAAGCCTTGCCGAACACCAGGGTACCGTTGGTACCGCCGAAGCCGAACGAGTTCTTCACCGCGATGTCGATCTTCATCTCGCGCGCCGTGTTGGCGCAGAAGTCCAGGTCGCAAGCGGGGTCCTGGTTGAAGATGTTGATCGTCGGCGGCGAGATCTGGTGATGCATCGCCAGCACGGTGAATACTGCTTCCAGCCCGCCGGCGCCGCCCAGCAGGTGGCCGGTCATCGACTTGGTCGAATTAACCACCAGCTTGCCGGCATGCTCGCCGAAAGTCTTCTTCAGGCCCTGCACTTCGGCCACGTCGCCCTGCGGCGTCGAGGTACCGTGCGCATTGACGTAATTGACCTGGTCGGCGTTCACGCCGGCGTTGGCCAGGGCCGATTTCATGCAGCGGCTGGCGCCACTGCCGTCTTCGACCGGGGCCGTCATGTGGTAGGCGTCGGCGCTCATGCCAAAGCCCAGCAGTTCGGCGTAGATCTTGGCGCCGCGCGCCTTGGCGTGCTCGTATTCTTCCAGCACCATCACGCCGGCGCCTTCGCCCAGCACGAAGCCGTCGCGGTCGATGTCCCACGGACGCGAGGCGGTGGCCGGATCGTCGTTGCGCGACGACAGCGCGCGTGCCGAGGCGAAACCGCCCAGGCCCAGCGGCGAGATGGTCGCTTCGGCGCCGCCGGCGATCATCACGTCGGCATCGCCATACTCGATCAGGCGGCCAGCCGCGCCGATGCTGTGCAGGCCGGTGGTGCAAGCCGTGACGATGGCCAGGTTCGGACCGCGCAAGCCGTATTCGATCGACAGGTTGCCCGAAATCATGTTAATGATCGAGGCCGGAACGAAGAACGGCGAAATGCGGCGCGGCCCGCGCTTGCTGTAATCTTCCTTGGTGTCTTCGATCAGCGGCAAGCCGCCGATGCCGGACCCGACGATCACGCCGATGCGGTCGGCATTTTCTTCGGTGACCACCAGTCCGCTATCGCGCATGGCTTGCATGCCCGCCGCCATGCCGTAATGGATAAACGTATCCATGTGGCGGGCATCCTTGGCCGAGATGTAATCCTCGATATTGAAACCCTTGACTTCGCCCGCGAAGTGGGTCGAAAAAGGCTGCGCATCAAACCTGGTGATGTTGGCAATGCCCGACTTGCCGGCCAATGCGGCGTTCCACGTGTCGGCAACCGTGTTGCCGATAGGTGAAACGGCGCCCAGCCCGGTGATGACGACACGACGATTTCGTGAACGGCTCAAGCGATTCTCCCGAGAAAATTGTAAAACTTAGGCCTTGACGTGCGCCGTGGCGTAGTCGATTGCCTGTTTCACGGTGGTGATCTTTTCAGCTTGTTCGTCAGGGATTTCCATTTCGAATTCGTCTTCCAGCGCCATCACCAGTTCGACGGTGTCGAGGGAATCAGCGCCGAGGTCGTCAACGAACGAGGATTCGATTTTGATGTCTACTTCTGCAACGCCAAGTTGCTCAGCGACGATTTTTTTAACGCGTTGTTCGATATCCGACATGTTATGGCTCCATTGTGTGTGTTACGGAAAGTGCGCGCATTTTATCAGGTTTGCGCGGCGAAAAACTAATTTCGGTGTCTGCCGCAAATTCCACCGAACGTACTGCTAAATGACGAGAATTCCCTTTATTCTCTCCGTGCGCACGTCCGCAAATGGGAGCCGACAAAGGGATTTCAACATCAATTCATATACATTCCGCCATTCACGTGCAGGGTCGTGCCCGTGATATACGCCGCCTGCGGTCCCGCCAGGAAGGCCACCGCGTGGGCGATGTCTTCCGGCGCGCCCAGGCGTCCCAGCGGAATCTGCGTCAGCAGACCGGTGTGCTGCTCGGCACTCAGGGCGCGGGTCATATCGGTATCGATAAAGCCGGGCGCGATGCAGTTCACCGTAATGTTGCGGCTGCCGATCTCACGCGCCAGCGCCCGGCTCATGCCAGCCACGCCGGCCTTGGCGGCCGCGTAATTCATCTGTCCCGCGTTGCCGGCCGAGCCGACCACCGAGGTGATATTAATGATACGCCCATGTTTGGCTTTCATCATGCCGCGCAGGACCGCGCGCGACAGGCGCCCCACGGCCGACAGGTTGGTGGCGATGACGCTGTCCCATTCCTCGTCCTTCATGCGCATAGCCAATTGATCCTGGGTAATGCCGGCATTGTTGACCAGGATCGACAGGCTGCCGAAGTCCTTTTGCACGGCGTCGATGGTGGCGGCGCAGGCGGCGGCGTCGGTCACGTTGAGCACGGCGCCCTTGCCGCCGAATTCGGCCAGGTAATCCGAAATGGCTTGCGCGCCGCTCTCGCTGGTGGCGGTGCCGACCACCCTGGCGCCCTGGCGGGCCAGTTCGAGTGCGATGGCCTTGCCGATGCCGCGCGACGCGCCCGTTACCAGGGCGACTTGATTTTCCAGATTCATTGATGTCCTTTTATTCTGAGGTTCCGCAATACTGCGCTTAAGCCGCTGGCGGCTGATTGAGGCTGCTCAATACGCGCTCCAGCGAAGCCTGATCCACCAGCGCCTCACCCACCAACTGCGCATCGATGCGCTTGGCCATGCCGATGAGCACCTTGCTCGGCGCCGATTCGATCACTTGCGTCACGCCCTCGGCCGCCATCTTCTGCATGGTTTCAACCCAGCGCACCGCACCGGCCGCCTGGCGCACCAGTGCATCCTTGATCGCCTCGGGATCGTTCAGGATAGTCACGTCGACGTTGTTGATCAAGTCGATCCGCGGTACGGCGAACGGCACGTCGTTCAGGTACGCGCGCAGGCGGTCCGACGCCGGTTTCAGCAAGGACGAGTGAAACGGCGCCGACACCGCCAGCTTCATGGCGCGCTTGGCGCCTTTCGCCTTGGCCAGTTCGCAGGCGCGCTCGACGGCGCCATTATGGCCGGCGATCACGATCTGGGTCAGCTCGTTGAAATTGACGGCCTCGACCACTTCGGCCGGGTTGGCGGCTGCCGCTTCGGCGCACACCGCGCGCACCTCGTCGGCCGCCAGGCCGAGAATGACGGCCATGCCGCCCTGCCCGACCGGCACCGCTTCCTGCATGGCCTGGGCACGGAAGCGCACCAGCGGCACCGCATCTTTAAAGGCGATCACGCCGGCCGCGACCAGGGCCGAATACTCGCCCACGCTGTGTCCGGCAACCACCGACGGCACGGCGCCGCCGGCCGCGATCCAGGCGCGGTACACGGCGACCGAGGCGCTCAGCATGATCGGCTGGGTGTTGGTGGTCAGGTCCAGCTCTTCCTTGGGACCGTCGGCGATCAGCTTGCCGAGATCGAAGCCGAGCGCTTGGCTGGCTTCGGCGATGGTCTGGTCGACCACCGCGTTGCCGGCGAAGCCGTTCAACATGCCGATGGCTTGCGAACCCTGGCCGGGAAATACAAACGCGAATTTACTCATGGGATAGTGTCCTCCTGTTTTGTTTTTATGGCGGCATCCGCACCAAGGACTGGTGCGGGCAACAATCGGCTGGCGCAGCCCGCAGGCTGCGCCCGGCCCTTACATGCGCACCAGCACGGCGCCCCAGGTGAAGCCGCCGCCAACGCCTTCCATCATGACGTTGTCGCCGGCCTTGATGCGGCCGTCGCGCACGGCGATGTCGAGCGCCAGCGGAATCGAGGCGGCCGAGGTATTGCCATGCTGGTCAACCGTGACCACCATTTTATCCAGCGGCAAGCCGAGCTTTTTGGCCGTGCTTTTCATGATGCGGATATTCGCCTGGTGCGGCACCAGCCAGTCGACCTGGGCGGCCGTCATGCCGGCGTGTTCCAGCACTTCGTTGGCCACCTGTTCGAGCACGGTGACGGCCAGCTTGAAGACCGCCGGGCCATCCATGTACAGGAAGCCGCTGCCGGCGATCGCGCCGCCGGCCAGGGTGCCCGGCACGCTCAGGATGTCCGAATAGCGCCCGTCGGCATGCAGCTTGCTCGACAGGATGCCCGGCTGTTCCGAGGCGGACAGCACGATGGCGCCGGCGCCGTCACCGAACAGCACGCAGGTGGTGCGGTCGTTAAAATCGAGAATGCGCGAAAACACTTCGGCGCCGATCACCAGCACGTTCTTGTGCGCGCCCGACTTGATGAAGGCGTCCGCCACCGACACCGCATACACGAAGCCGCTGCAGACAGCCTGCACGTCGAAGGCGGCGCTGTTGTTGTGCATGCCGAGCTTGCGCTGGACGATGCAGGCGGTGCTGGGAAAGCTGCCGTGAAAGTCCGGGGTCGAGCTGGCCACGATGACGAGGTCGATTTCCTCGGCATGCTTGCCGGCCATCGCGAGCGCCTGCCTGGCGGCTGCGACCGCCAGATCCGAGGACAATTCGTCGGGCGCTGCGTAATGCCGGTTTGAAATGCCGCTGCGCGAGACGATCCACTCGTCCGAGGTTTCGATGCCCTTGGCCGCCAGTTGCTCGGTCAGGTCGCCGTTGGAGACGCGCTTGGCCGGCAGATAGCTGCCGGTGCCGATAATTTTGCTGTACAAGGTCATGCTGGCCGTCCTACGAGTGGGTTATTCCTGGCACTTCCGGGTCAGGCGTGCGGGGCATCAACTCGGTGATCATGGCCGAGAGCTGCTCCTGCACATTGTATTTTGCCGCGTCGAACGCCCTTTTGATCGCCCACTCATACGAGTACGCATCGGCGCCGCCATGGCTCTTGAACACCAGGCCGCGCAAACCGAGCAGGCTGGCGCCGTTGTAGCGCGACGGATTGAAGGTGTTGGAAAATTTCTTCAACGCACCTTTCCCGAGCAAGGCGGCCAGCATGGTCAGCGGCGTGCGCTTGAACTCGGTGGTGAGGGCGTCCTTGACGAAGCGGCCCAGTCCCTCGACCGCCTTGAGCGTGACGTTGCCGACGAAACCGTCGCACACCACGATGTCGGTGGTGCCCTTGAAGATATCGTTGCCTTCGACGTTGCCAAAGAAATTCAGGGAGCCGCGCTCATGGTCTTCGCGCAGCAGCTTGGCGGTGGCCTTGACCACTTCATTGCCCTTGATTTCCTCGGTGCCCACGTTGAGCAGGCCGATGGTGGGACGCTTGATGCCTTCCATGGCCGAGACCAGCACCGACCCCATGATGGCGAACTGGTGCAGGTGATGCGGCTCGCAGTCGACATTCGCGCCCAGGTCGAGCATATAGGTCGGGCCGTTTTTCTGGTTGGGAAGGATCGAACAGATGGCGGGACGGTCGACCCCGGCCATGGTCTTGAGCACATAGCGCGAGACCGCCATCAGGGCGCCGGTATTGCCGGCGGAGACGCAGGCCTGGGCCTTGCCGTCCTTCACCAGTTCGATCGCCACGCGCATCGACGAATCCTTCTTGCGGCGCAGCGCGATTTCGATGGGATCGTCCATCGTCACCACTTCCGAGGCATGCAGGATGGACAGGCGCGGATGGTTGTCGGCTTTGTGTTTTTTGAGTTCCGCGCGCACGTCGTCCTGCAAGCCGACCAGAATCAGTTCTGCTTCAGGTTCGCTGTTAAGGAAAGAAAGTGCTGCGGGGATAGTAACTGACGGGCCATGATCGCCGCCCATGCAGTCAATGGAAATTTTAATTGTCATTTTGTGGATTCGTACCGCGACTCAACAGCGTGTGGCGGCAGGATGCGATCTGTATGTGGACGAACGCCAAGCAGAGTCTGCGTAATTCGAAATGACGGTGTGCAAAGCTGGTTTGCAGCCGGGGACAAAGAAAAAGCGGTGCGACGCACAAAAAAGTCGTTGCACCGCTTTTATCTTACTCAAACTAAAACGTCGATTACTCGTCGTTTTTGGTTTTGAGGACTTTGCGACCACGGTAAAAGCCGTTAGGGCTGATGTGGTGACGCAGGTGCGTTTCACCGGTGGTTGGCTCGATGCCCAGTTGTGGCGCGACCAGGAAGTCGTGCGAACGGTGCATACCGCGCTTCGAAGGGGATTTCTTGTTTTGCTGAACAGCCATGATGACTCCTAATACATAAGTTCTAAAATTCTAACACAATCGATCAGCAAATACATGCGAATCGAGTATCCCAGCGGCAAAATTTCTTTACCGACATGTTTTAACGCCGACCTACCTTTACTACCAATGCCATACTCGACTACAACACGCGTTTGACACGTTCTTTTCTACTGCTTGTTCTGTTCGGGCGCTCGCCAAACCTACTGCGCGGCGCCATTTTCGCCCTGCGATGCTCACCGTACCTTCGTACGGCTGCGCTTCTCGCACGAAACTGACGCCGCTCGCTACGGTTTTTCGAGCGCCCTGTATTCTGGCCGCTGTGCGGCCTGCCGGGGCAACGCCCATTACTCCGGCTTGAGATTCTTCAGCCCCGCAAAGGGCGACGGCTTGTCGGACTTGACCGCGTCGAGCAGTTTGTTGTCCGGGCACACGTCATGTTTCGGCACTTGCGGCAGGGCCAGCAAGGCTTCGTCTTCGAACAGGTCGCGCACATCGCATTCGCGGCTGCCGACGATGACGTCGATGCTCTCATCGTTCAAGACTTCTTCGATCTCGTCCGCATGCTCATCATCCTTGCCGAGCATCAGCACGGTGGACGAATCCATCTCGTAAGCGAACGGGGCCAGGCAACGCTGGCATACCAGCTGGACCGTGCCGGACACCGACAAGGTCATTTGCGGATAGCCCAGCTTGCTGGTCGACCCATCGATGGTCCAGGCAATCTGGCCCGACTGGTCGGCACAATCCTTGTTCAACCGGCTCATTTCAGCGACAGGCGTGACGCCCTCGCGATGGCCGTTGCTTCGACAAAACTCGAAAGCGTCGATGACAAAAGCACTCATTGCAGAAATTTTCCCCGGAAAACCTGCGATAATAACAGGCTTCTCGTTGTGGAGTCAAAGACTTAGCGCGATTATTTGGGCAAGGACCCGCGCGCTGTTGCTGGCGCGTGTACCCCGCGCCCGCCACATGAATCCCGCTGCGCCCGCTTATAGGGACAGCCAACAGGACTGAAGTACGACATGATACCAACTTCCAGCGCACCGCGGCTAATTCTTGCATCGAGTTCCGCCTACCGGCGCGAATTAATCGGGCGCCTGCGCCTGCCGTTCGACGTTCTGGTGCCCGCTATCGACGAAGCGCCGCTGGCCGGCGAGCTGCCCGAAGCGACCGCGCTGCGCCTGGCGCGCGCCAAGGCCGAAGCGGTGGCGGCGCGCGCGCCCGGCAGCGTGGTCATCGGGTCCGACCAGGTCGCCACGCTCGACGGCGCCCAGATCGGCAAACCCGGCAACCATGCCAACGCCCTGCTGCAACTGCAAACGATGCGCGGGCGGCGCGTGGTGTTCCACACGGCGCTGTGCCTGTGGGATGGCCGCACCGGCACGGCGCAGGTGGAGAACGTGCAAACCTTCGTCACCGTGCGCGACCTGCCCGACGCCGAACTGGACGCCTACCTGCGCATCGAACAACCCTACGATTGCGCCGGCAGCGCCAAGAACGAAGCGCTCGGCATCGCCATCCTGGAACGCATCGACAGCACCGACCCCACCGCCCTCACCGGCCTGCCCCTGATCGCCCTGACCGGCATGCTGCGGCGCGCCGGTTTTACCTTTTTTACACAGTGAGCATTATGTCCGGCACTTTATATCTGATCCCCAACACCCTCGGCGCGACCGATCCGAGCAGCGACGCGCTGGCGCACATCATCCCGGAGCAAGTTCAGGCCCAGACCGCGCGTCTTGATTACTTTGTCGCCGAAAACGCCAAAACCGCGCGCGGCTTCCTGAAACTGATTGCGCTGCGCCATCCCCTCGCAAAAACCTTGCAGGAAATCGAGATTGCCGAACTGAACGTGAACACCCCGGCGCAAGCGCTGGCGGGCCTGCTGGAACCCTTGCTGGCCGGGCGCGACGCCGGACTGATCTCGGAAGCGGGCGTGCCGGCGGTGGCCGATCCCGGCGCCGACCTGGTGCGCCTTGCGCACGAGCGCGGCATCCAGGTGCGGCCGCTGGTCGGACCGTCCTCGCTGCTGCTGGCCGTGATGGCGAGCGGCTTGAACGGGCAGAGTTTTGCTTTCAACGGCTACCTGCCCACCGATGCCGCCCTGCGCACCAAGCGCATCAAGGAGCTGGAAGCGCGTTCGCGCGCGGAAAAGCAGACCCAGCTGCTGATCGAAACGCCCTACCGCAACGGCGCCATGCTCGAAGCGCTGGTGGGCGCCTGCCAGCCGGGCACCCTGATCTGCGTCGCGACCGATTTGAGCTTGCCGACGGAATCGATCCGCACCCTGAACGGCGGCAAATGGAAGGCGCTGCTGGCAGCCGGCAAGGCGCCGGATTTCCACAAGAAGCCGACCGTGTTTTTGCTGCTGGCATAAAGGGAGGCCCGCCGTGCCGACGACTTCCCGTTTTTTCCCGGCGGCCTACACGCATTTTGTCGACAATGGGCTGGGCAGCCTGGAATGGGCTGGGGGAACGCTCCGCAATGCGCGCGATGCGTAGCGCTCGCCCTCCCCCTAAGGAAGTGCTTATATGGACGTCCCTTGGATTGCAAGCTTTTAGCAGCACAATGCATCAACGCAAGTTGCAGTCTTATATACGGCCTGTCTGCGCAGGCGTTGCATCCTGCTGGCCCGGATGGCTTTCGCGGGCAAGGCGCCTATCTGATTTTCGGGCATAACGGCGCTTTTCCCTATCGGCGTGTGCTTGCCCCGGCATGAGCTGTTGACCCATCACTTTGCTGTTGCCTGCTCTCCCTTACAACTCTCTGTGCAAGTCCGCATTGAGCGGATTTTGCGTACCTCAACTTCACCCGGCTCGATGTTGGCGCGCGCAATGGGCGCCCGGTCGCGGCCTGCCCACCAGCACCGCCTCCTCGCCGTCCTCCGCACAATGCTTGCGCACACGATCCACCGTCGCGCTGCCAACGCCGAGCGGATCAACAATGTCGGCCTCCGACCTTCGTGGCTCAACAACAGAATGCGTGCACGCGCCAGCTTACGCGCGGCATGTCTCCCCTTGCTCAACAACGCTGTTAATCGCTCACGTTCCGATTCTTTCAGGATAATTCGATATTTCAACATGACGTCACGCCAGTAAAAACTCACCCGGAGCTCAGACATCATCATACTGACGCTGCTGTGGTCTAATTTGCTCGGACACCTCAATAGGTGGAAAATCCACCATCTGAGGAGTAATACATGGCAACAAGAAAGCGGAAGACATTCGATCCCAGCCTGAAGCTGGAAGTGGTTCGAATGAT
>NZ_VVIW01000039.1 GCF_011682045.1 Massilia aquatica
GGCCTTTGGGCTGGGGGGCCGGGGCCCGGGGGCCGTGGGCGCCGCGGGGCGGCGGGGGGTCTACGGGGCGCCCGCCTGGGTCCGCGGGCCGGGGGGTGCGGGGGCGCCGCTGGGGGGCGACGCCGCCACCGGCGGCGCGGCCGCCACCACCGGCGCGGCCGGCGGCGCGGGCGGGGCCGGCGCTGCGGCGCCGGCGGCGCGCGTAATCAACCTGCTGGCGGTCGGCGCACCCCAGCAAGTGATGCTCGAAGTAAAAATCGCCGAAGTCTCGAAAAGCTTGCTTGAACGCCTGGACGGCGGGGTCAAGTGGGGCTTCGGCTCGGGCAGCTGGGCCACCACCCTGCTGGCCGATTTCATCACCGGCAATGCCCAGGCTGCGCTCGGGGTGCGCCGCGCCAGCGGCAAGGGCGCCACGCTCGAGGCCCAGAAACAGGATGGCATCGTGCGCGTGCTGGCCGAGCCGAACGTGATGGCCGTCAGCGGCCAGGAAGGCAGTTTCCTGGCCGGCGGCAGCATCTTCATCCCGGTGGCCCAGGACAACAACAAGGTCACCCTGGAAGAGAAGGAATTCGGAATCGGCCTGCGCTTTACCCCGACCGTGCTGGCCGGCGGGCGCATCAACCTGAAGGTGGCGCCGCAAGTGTCGGAAGTCTCGCGCGAAGGGATCGGCATCTCGGCCGCCGGTTTTTCCGGCGGCGCGGTGCTGCCCTTGATTACCACGCGGCGCGCCAGCACCACCTTGCAACTGCACGATGGCCAGAGCTTCGCTATCGGCGGCCTGATCAAGAACAACCTGATCGCCAACCGCAAGGGCTTGCCGCTGCTGGGCGAGGTGCCGGTACTGGGGGCGCTGTTCCGCAGCACCGATTTCCAGCAAGACCGCACCGAACTGGTGTTTGTCGTCACGGCCCATCTGGTCAAGCCGCTGCCGCCCGACTACAGCCTGCCCACCGACAGCCTGGCGCCGCTCTCGCGCGGCCAGGCGATGCTCGGCGCCGATCTGGAAGGACTGCCGCAGCCATCGGCCGCAAGCGCGCCCGGGGCCGCCGCCAGGCCGGTGACGCACAGCGGTTTTGAATTGAAATAGGAGAATGCCATGAATACCCGTATCGTTCCCCGCATCGCCAGCCTGCTGGCAGCCACGCTCTGGCTGGGCGCTTGCTCGAGCACCCCGCACTGGGACGCGCGCTTCGGCCAGTCGCTGCGCACCGCGCTTGCGGCCCAGGCCATCGACCCGGGCGCGGCGCACGCCAACCGCACCGTCAGCGGACTCGACGGCAAGAGCGCGGCCGCCGCCCACGAGCGCTACCAGCGCTCGGCCGAGGCGCCCGCCGCGCTCGCGCCGATGGCTGTCGGTGCCGCAAAATGAGCACGGCGCGCTTGCTTGCCCGGCGCCGCCAGCGCCAGCGCGGCTCCTACGCGATCGTGTTCGCGCTGATGCTGATGCCGCTGATGCTGATCGGCGGCATGGCCATCGACCTGTCGATGGCGTTCATGCGGCGCGCCGACCTGCAGGGCGCGGCCGACGCCGCCGCGCTGGCGGCGGCGCGTGCGCTCGACGGCAGCGCTGCAGGCATCACCAATGCCGAGCTGCAGGCCGGCGCCATCATCAATGCCAGCTTTTTCGGCTTTACCAGAATGCGCTGGGCGTCTGCCGCGCTGAGCTTTAGCGAGCGCCCGGATGCGGGCGGCCCATGGTTCTCGGTGGGCGATGCCGGCAGCGAGGCCAACCGCACGCGGATGCGCTATGCGCGCATCGACACCAGCGGCCTCGATGGCCTGTCCGGCAGCGTGCGCACCGTATTTGCCGCCGCCATCGATCCGCTCTACGCCACCCTGAAAGTGAGCACGCGCGCAGTGGCCGGGCGCAGCACGGTGCAGGTGACCCCGCTGGCCATCTGCGCCCTCGACAACCAGCGTCACCAGGCGCGCGTCAACGGCACCGCCCCAAGCCAGCTGACCGAGCTGATCGAGCACGGGTTCCGGCGCGGGGTCAACTACAATCTGCTCAATCTGAACCCGGGCGGCGCCGACCCGCTGCATTTTCAGGTCAACCCGATCGATTTTCCGCCCGCCACCGAAAGCGCTTCGCACCGCGGCCTCGAGGCGCTGCGGCCGATGGTGTGCAGCGGCACCCTGGCGCGGCCTTTCCTGCCCGAGAATGCGACGCTGTATGTGCGGCGCGACTTCCCGCCCTCGCTGGCGGACGAACTCAATTCGCGTTTCGGCACCATTGCCGGCAGCGCCTCGACCTGCGATTCGACAGCGGCCCCGGCCGATACCAACGTCAAGGAATACACCGTGCCCGCGTTCTGGACGGATCTGCCGGCCACCATTCCCGCGCGCACTGCGCTCAGGGGCAGCGCGCGCCCCTACGAAGATGCGGTGAAAAATCGCCTGGTCACGATTGCCGACATGGATAAGGCTGTCGACCCCAGCAAAGCGGAAGACTATGGACCGCTGTGGGCATTCGCCAAGCCGCTGCAGTTTCCGGGCCCTGGCGCGAACACGCCGGGCGTCACCTTCCTCAAGGCCGACTGGCCCACGCTGTACCCGGTCAAGACCGGCCAGGTCAAGGCCGCCTCGATCGCGCCGGGCGACAGCGCCGCCATGCCTTACGACGCAAGCTCGAGCACGTTCCGGACGGCGCCTATGCCCGGCAGCTACCCCAGGCTCAAGGGCCGCAGGATCCTTAACATTGCGCTGCTGTCATGTCCGGTGACGGGCAGCACGGCGACGGTGCTGGCGGTGGGGCGCTTTTTGATGACCTCGCGCGCGACCATATCGCCGCCGGCGGTGTACGCCGAATTCGGCGGCCTGGCCGAGCCAGCCACCCTCGCTTCTTCCACCGTCCTGTTCCGATGAAAGGGTCCGCCATCATGCCATCCCGTATCCCGCGCCGCACCCGCGGTATCGCCCACATCGAACTGGCCCTGATCCTGATGACCATGGCCACGCTGCTGCCGCTCATCTTCAGCTTCGGTCAGATCTTCTATGTGTATTCGGTGCTCAAGCAGGCCAACAAGGACGCCGCCGCGTCGCTGGCCACGGTCCCGATGGCCGAGTGGGTCGTCAGTGAGCCGATCAACAGTCCCATGAAGGTGCGCGCGATCGCCATCGCCGAGCGGGCCATGGCCAGCGCCGGCATCGGCCCGGAGCTTGCGCTGATACCGCATTTCTCCTGCAAGCGCGGGGGCTTCGACGAGACGTCCTGCGGCGGTGTCGAGCGGCCCGACTTGATCACGGTCAGCCTGCAGGTGAGGATGCCGATGGGCGCCATCATGGATCTGTTCAAGGTCGGCGAATCCCTGATGGTCCGTACCAGCGTGACCGTTCCTTATCACAACTGAGCACCCGACAACGATGATCAACCTTCCAGCCAGCCGCCACGACCGTCCGCAGCGGCGCGCCCGCCAGCGCGGCGCCACGCTCATCGAGTTCGCCCTGACCCTGCCGCTCTTCCTGCTGTTCATGCTGGGCCTGTTCGAAGTGGCGCGCGCGATGTATTTGTGGAACGCGCTGGCCGACGCCACCCGCAACGCCGCGCGCGCGGCCGCCACGATCGACGCCAACGACAAGGATGCGCTGGCGGCTCTGAACCAGGACGCCGGCGTGGCGCCACGCGCGGGCGGCATGGTGCTCGGCGCGGCCGGGGGCGACGCGCGTCTCGTGATCGCCCACCTGCGCAGCGATTTCACCCCGGTCAGCGCCGTGCCGGCCTGCCCCTCGCGCAACATTATCAACTGTAACGCCAAACCGGACGGGTCCACCTGCGTGCGCTACGTGCAAGCGCGCCTGTGCGCGCCCGGGGCCGGCGCCGAATGCGTGCCGGCCAGCTACAAGCCGCTGTTCAGCGGCCAGTATCTCGCATGGAGTTTTCCCTACCCGACTTTTGCCACCGTCACGCCGGCGGGCTCGCTCGGCCACCAGAGCGGCGTGACCGAAGCCTGCCCCGCTTTCTGACCGAAGCGCGCCCCCACCCACGAGGATGTTCCATGAAAGCTTTACTGATTACCCAAGACAGCCAGCTGCAAGCCGAAATCGCCGCCCAGGGCGCCGCGCGCATGCCGCCCGTGACCCTGGTGGCGGTGCGCAGCCGCCTGCGCGATGCGATCGAGCGGGTGCTGCCCGAGACCCCGGCGCTGGTGATCGTCGACGCCAGCGGTCTCGATGAAGACGAGGCCGAGCTGCTGGTACGCCTGGCCAGGCTGTATCCGGGCGCGATCTTCATGCTGCTCACGCGCGACCAGCAGCAGAACCTGCTGATCCGTGCCATGCGCGCCGGCGTGCGCGAAGTGCTGCAGCTGCCGCTGGTGCACAGCGCCTTCCACGACGCCATCAACCGCATCGCCGACGCCGCCAATGCGGGCAAGGTGTGCGACGGCAAGGTGCTGGCCTTCATCTCGTGCAAGGGCGGCAGCGGCGCCACCTTTTTGTCGACCAATTTCGCCTACGCCCTGGCCAGCCTGGCCGACAAGAAGGTGATCCTGATCGACCTGCACGGCCAGTTCGGCGACGCCACCCTGTATGTGTCGGACCAGAAGCCGGCCATGACCCTGTCCGACGTGTGCAGCCAGATCGCGCGCATCGACGGCGCCTTCCTGGACTCCTGCCTGGTGCACGTGACGCCCAGTTTCGGGATCCTGGCCGCGGCCGACGACCCGGCCCACGCGGTCGAACTGAAACCCGAGCAGATGGACGCGATCCTGCGCGTGGCGCGCCAGCACTACGACTACGTGGTGCTCGACGTGGGACGCCAGATCGACGCCATTTCGCTGCGCGCGCTCGACAACGCCGACGCCATCTATCCGGTGCTGCAACTGGCCCTGCCCGACCTGCGCGACGGGCGCCGCCTGCTCGACATCTTCCGCTCGCTCGGCTACGCCAACGACAACACGCGCCTGATCGTGAACCGCTACGAAAAGGGCGGGCGCCTGCGCCTGCAGGATGTGCAGGCCTCGCTCGGCGCCGAAGTCATGCACACGGTGCCGAACGACTACGTGAACGTGACCGATTCGGTGAACCAGGGCGTGCCGGTGCTGCAACTGTCGCGCGCCAGCCCGGTGGCGCGCAGCCTGGCTGAACTGGTCGAGCTGGTGACCGCGCGCCGCGTGCCGGAAGCGAAGGGTCTGCTCACGCGCCTGTTCGGGCGCGCCGAAGTCGAACAATAACCCACCCAGGAGAATCCCATGACCTTACGCGAGCGCCTGACGGCGAGCGAGGACAGCCGCCACAGCCAGCCGGCCGAGCCGGAGTCGTCCAACCATGCTTACCACGACCTGAAGAAAAACATGCACCAGATGGTGCTCGACCGGATCGACCTGGAACGCTTGAAGCGCCTCACGCCCGAGCAGTTCAAGCACGAGCTGGGCCTGCTGGTGCAGCACATCATCGAAGAAGAACACATCGTGCTCAACCAGCACGAACGGCACGACCTGGTGCTCGACATCCAGCACGAAATGCTCGGCTTCGGCCCGCTCGAGTCGCTGCTGGCCGACCCCACCGTCTCGGACATCCTGGTCAACACCTACAACCAGGTCTACGTGGAGCGGCGCGGACGGCTGGAACTGACCGACATCACCTTCCACGACAGCGCCCACCTGATGAAGATCATCGACAAGATCGTCTCGCGGGTCGGGCGCCGGGTCGATGAATCGAGCCCGATGGTCGACGCCCGCCTGCCCGACGGCTCGCGCGTGAACGCCATCATTCCGCCGCTGGCGGTCGATGGCGCGATCCTGTCGATCCGGCGTTTTTCGGCCACCCCGCTGACGGTCGAGAACCTGCTGCGCTTTAAAAGCATGACCCCGCCCATGGTGCAGGTGCTGCAGTCGCTCGGGCACTCGAAGATCAACATCCTGATCTCGGGCGGCACCGGCAGCGGCAAGACCACCCTGCTCAACCTGCTGTCGGGCTTCATTCCGGCCAACGAGCGCATCATCACCATCGAAGACGCGGCCGAACTGCAGATGCGCCAGCCGCACGTGGTGCGACTCGAAACGCGTCCGCCGAATATCGAAGGCAAGGGCGAAGTGACCCAGCGCGCGCTGGTGCGCAACGCGTTGCGCATGCGGCCCGACCGCATCATCCTGGGCGAGGTGCGCGGGGCCGAAGCGATGGACATGCTGCAAGCGATGAACACCGGGCACGAAGGCTCGCTGGCGACGATCCACTCGAACACCCCGCGCGACGCCCTGGCGCGCCTGGAAAACATGGTCGGCATGGCCGGCGTGACCTTGACCCCGCGCGCGGTGCGCCAGCAGATCTGCTCGGCGATTACGGTGGTGCTGCAGGTCACGCGCCTGACCGACGGCGCGCGCAAGCTGGTCAGCCTGCAGGAAATCACCGGCATGGAAGGCGAGATGATCGCCATGCAAGAGATTTTTTGCTTCGAGCAGACCGGGGTCGACGCCGAGGGCAAGGTGATCGGGCATTTCCGCGCCACCGGCGTGCGCCCGCGTTTCGCCGACCGCCTGCGCCTGTTCGGCGCTCCCGTGCCCGACTCGGCCTTCGACCCGAGCCGCATTTTCGAATAGGAGCGGGCATGGATTATGTCTTCTACGCTTTTGCCGTGCTGCTGTTCGCGGCCGTGATCCTGATGGTCGAGGGCGGCTGGCTGCTGTGGTCGGAAACGCGCGGCGGCGGCGCCATGCGCATCGCGCGCCGCCTGCGCGTGATGTCGGGCGGCACCGACAGCGAGGGCGGCACAATCTCGATTCTCAAGCGGCGCCGCTACAGCGCGTCCGACACCCTCGACGGCGCGCTGCAGCGCCTTGGCCCGGCGCACGCCATCGACCGCCTGCTGATGCAGGCCGGGGTCAACTGGATGGTGGCGCAGTTCCTGGCGGCCTCGCTGACCTTGCTGTGCGCGGCGGCGCTGGCGGCGCACGCCTGGGACACGCCAACCTTGCTGACCTGGGCGCTGCTGCTGGGCGGGGCCGGCCTGCCGTACGGCGTGCTGCGCCGCGCGCGCGCCAAGCGCCTCGGCAAGATCGAACAGCAGTTACCCGAGGCGGCCGACTTCCTGGCGCGCGCCATGCGCGCCGGCCACTCGTTTACCAACGTGCTGCAAATGGTCGGCAGCGAACTGCCCGAGCCGCTCAGCGGCGAGTTCCGCATCGTGCACCAGGAAATCAACTACGGCGTGCCGATGAACGAAGCGCTGCACAGCCTGGCCGAACGGGTGCCCCTGACCGACCTGCGCTACATGGTGATCGCGGTGCTGATCCAGCGCGAATCGGGCGGCAACCTGGCCGAAATCCTGGGCAACATCGGCCACATCATCCGCGAGCGCCTCAAGCTGCTCGGCCAGATCCGGGTGCTGTCGGCCGAAGGGCGCATCTCGGCCTGGATCCTGGGCGTGCTGCCGTTCGCGGTCACCGCCATGATGTACCTGACCAACCCCCAGTACATCAGCATGCTGTGGACCGATCCCGGAGGCGTGACCCTGCTGTGCTACGCCGGCGCGATGATCAGCATCGGCGTGCTGTGGCTGCGCAAACTGATTCATATTCGCGTCTAGGAGAAAGCCATGAGCGGCTCGCAATTACTGTTTCTGCTGATCGTGTTCGGCGTCGTGGTCGGCCTGGCGGCACTGGCCATGGCCACCTTCTGGCCCGGCTACATGCGCCAGCGCCTCAAGCGCGTGGGGGCCGCCAGCGCCGAGACCAGCGTGGGGCGCAACGATGGCTGGGTGGAAAAGGTGGCCAAGGTGGCGCAGCCGTTCGGCGCCCTGTCGCTGCCCGAGCAGGGCTGGGAAAAGTCGCCCCTGCGCACCCGTTTCATGAACGCCGGCTGGCGCGGGCCATCGGTGGCGCCCCTGTATTTCGCCGCCAAGACCCTGCTGGCGCTGTTGCTGCCGGCGCTGGCCGGGCTCTGGCTGGCGCTCTCGAGCAAGGTAATGAGCGGACAATTCATCATGTTCGTGCTGCTGGGCATGGCCACCTGCGGCTATTACCTGCCCAACGTGGTGCTCGAAGTGATTGCGCGGCGCCGCCGGCGCGAAATTTTCGAGTCGATTCCCGATGCGCTCGACCTGCTGACGGTATGCGTGGAAGCGGGCCTGAGCCTGGAGCGCGCGCTGATCAAGGTGGCCGGCGAAATCCACATCAAGTCGATCGTGCTGGCCCAGGAAATGCAGCTGGTGCTGATGGAAATGCGGGCCGGCTTCAGCAAGGAAAAAGCGCTGCGCAACTTTGCCCTGCGCAGCGGCGTGGAAGACGTCGACACGCTGGTGGCGATGATGATCCAGTCCGAGCGCTTCGGCACCAGCATGGGCACCTCGCTGCGCGTGCATGCCGACACCTTGCGCACCAAGCGGCGCCAGATGGCCGAGGAACAAGCGGCCAAGATCGGCGTCAAGCTGATGTTTCCCCTGATTTTCTTTATCTTCCCGACCCTGCTGATGGTCCTGCTCGGCCCGGCCGGCATGCAGATCATGCGCACGCTCAGGTCGGTCAACGGACACTGACGTCCCTGCATCCCCTCAACCGGAGCCGTTCATGCGAAGCACCCTGAAACGCACTACCTTGCTGATCGCCGGCGCACTGCTGCTGGCCTGCGCCGATCCCGGCCGCCGTCCGGCGCCGGCCAGCGCTCCCGCAGCCGCCCCGGCCAGCGCCGAGGACGCCTATGTGACGGGCCGCGCCGCGCACCTGGCGCGCCGCCACGATGCCGCGCTGGCCGCCTACCGCGCCGCGCTGGCGCGCGATCCGGCCCACCTGAAGGCACGCAACGGCCTGGCCACCCTGTACGCCGAGCGCGGCGATTTTGCGCGCGCCATCGAACTGTGGCAAGCCATGACCGAAGAAGGCGAGGGCGCCGACGGGCAGGCCAGCGCCTTCCTGTTCAGCAATCTCGGCTACGCCCATTTCTTGCACGGCCAGTTCCAGCAAGCCCTGGCCGCGCTTGAAAAAGCCTGCCTGCTCGACCCGCTCAACGAGCGCGCCTGGGACCACCTTGGCGGCGCGCTCGAGAAGGTCGGGCAGCACCAGCGCGCGCAGCAGATGTTTCGCCAGGCCGGGGCCCTGCGCGCGCATGATTTCAAGGCCGACTACGCGGTCGCCGCGCGGGCCGGCGTGGCCGCCATCGACAGCGCGGTCAAGGCCGGCGGCCAGGCGCCGCCGCAAGAGCCGCAGTGGGACCGTACCGAGGTGCGCCAGGATGGGTCCGGTGTGTTCGTGGTGCAGCGCGTGGGCACGGCCGCGCCGGCGCAGGCGGCGCTGGCACCGGTAGCTGCGGCAGCGCTTGCGCCGGCGGCGCAGCAGACCGGCCAGGCCCTGCTCGAAATTCGCAACGGCAACGGTGTGACCGGTATGGCGCGCTCGCTGGCCGGCACCATGGACCGGAACGCGCTGCGCGTGGTGCGCCTGAGCAATCAGAAAGGGTTCGGCGTGCGCCAGACCCGCATCGAATACCAGCCCGAATTTCGCGAGGCCGCCGAGCGCCTGGCCCAGCGCTTCGGCGCCGCGCGCGTGGTGGCGGTGGGCGAGCTCGGGCGTGCCGACGTGCGCCTGGTGATCGGGCGCGACCTGGCGCTCGGCGCGCTACCCGAAGCATTAGCCGACGCGGCCGTCGCGGCGCGCACCAGGCCGTTGCCCGGGCAAGGCTGATGCCGCATTGAAGGCTGGTCCGTTTGTGCCATATCAAATCCGGGGTGGTTTCGCACGCGACAATAGCGTGATCCAACCACTTACCGGAGCATTTCCATGAACTTTGCAGAACGTTTTATGCGCTTCCTGTGCGGCTTCGCGCTGCTGGCGCTGGTGGCCTGCGCCCCCACGCCGCAGCGTGAAGGCACCGGCGAATACATCGACGACACCATCATCACCGGCAAGGTCAAGGCCGCGCTGGTGGCCGATCCCGATCTCAAGGCCAGCGAGATCCAGGTCGAGACCTTCAAGGGTACGGTACAACTGAGCGGCTTCGTGCAGGCCGATCACATTCCGAGGGCGCTCTCGCTGGTGCGCCGCATCGACGGCGTCAAGGACGTCAAGAACGACATGGTGCCCAAGCGCTGAAGCACCGCTGCCAGCGCCGCGCCGGTGTTCGTGCTCAGCCTTTGAGCTGGGCCTTTTCGGCGGCGGAGAGGCGCTTGGCGCTGACGACGGTCATGTTGGCGTCCGCACCGGCTTGCACGGCGCTCGCCGCGGCAAGGCGCGGGGCCGGTGCGCTGGCGGTCGCGAAACTGGTTGCGGAAACGACGACCAGGGCGGCGATGAAGATGCTTTCCATGTTTTTTGCGATGTTCATGATGAGTTCCTGTGAGTGAAGTTCGTTGGGTTGAGTGAACTATAGCCACAGGGGCGATTGTCAACACCGCGATTGCGACGGACTGCCGGTTTGGCGGGATGGAGCGTCGGATTCGGGGTAAAAGCATGTGCCGCGCCCGGGTGGCGGCAGCGCCGGCGGGTGTGAACGCGCGGCTGGGCCCGGCGCTTATTTCTTGAAGCGGATGGTCATCTCGGGGCGCTGTTCCAGGCTGCCGATCTTCCACGAATAGGTGCCGATCAGGCCGAAGAACGAGGGGGTCGAGGTGGCATTGTGCGAGATTACCTCGGCGCTGATCGGCACCGTCACCGACAGCGTGCCGTCGAGCTTGATGCCGAGCGCGGCCATGCTGGCTTTTTCCTTGTCATCGAGCTTGCCCGCTTGCAAGGTCAATACGCCATCCGGGCCGGTGTGAACGCGCAGCACGCCGAGCAGGTCGAGTGCCTGGCCGGGCTGGCGCCGGCCTTCGACCACCACGTCGTAGCGTGCATTGCCGTTGTCGGCGGCCTGGCGCAGCTCGCCGTTGCGCTGCGGGTCCGCCTCTGCCATGCGCATGCCGGCTTCCTTCGGGCCGAGTGGCTGGTCCCTGGCCATCTGTCCGGCCGCCAGCGTGTGCACGGCGCTGCCCGCATACGTATACTGGTAGCTGCCATCGGACTGGAAGGCGGTCCTGGCGGTAAAGCGTTCGGGGACCAGGCATCCGCTCAGCAGCAGGGCGGCGCAGGCGCTTGCGGCCAGGAGTCGACAGCTCATCGGGCAATCCATGGAAGGTCGGAAACGCGCCAGTGTAGCTCAGTCAATACAATCTTGTCAGAGTGGACAAATTTGCTTACAAGATGCAACGCCACTTGCTCAGGCCCGTGCCGCATTCCTGAGCACGGCTGGCGCGATGATGCGGTGCATGGGTGTCACCGGCAGCATGTAGAGGCGCCCGAGCCAGTTATGCACGTGCACCACGGTCGATACCGTGGCCAGCACCTGGCCGTTGCCGGCATCGACTGCGCGGTGCACCGACAGGATCACGTCGAGGTGTTTGTCCTTGTCGCCCAGCAGCACCTCGTCGGGGGTGTTGGCGAACAGGGTAAAGATGCCGACCCGGTCGCCGATCCGGTATGCCGAGGCCGGTTTGGCAGGATCGAGACCGGACAAGGTGCCGAGGTTTTTCAGGCCCAGCATCGACACCACCCGGTTGCGCAGGGTCATCAGCGTGTTGACCCAGCCGGGCGTGCCGGCAGTCACCTTCAGAAACAGTTCGAGCGCGCTGGCGTTGGTGTCCAGCGGCGCGATCGCCCAGGCATCGTGGAAATAGGCGCCCGCCAGGGAAGTGGCAAGCGCGCTCGAGGCGGGAATGGTGGTTTCGACTGGTGTGGCGTGCATGGGTTCCGCGCGGAAGGGCAGTTGATGCCGGTCCGGACGGACGCGCGGCAGCTCGCCTGGCGAGCATGCCATCTTAATACGAAGGCGCGCGCCGCGCAGGCGCCGCAACGGTCCGGCCGCCCGGCCCGTGCTTACTGCATGTACCAGCCGTGGCTGACCACGATCGATTGTCCGGTCAGCGCATTGCTCGGGAAAGCGGCCAGGAACAGCGCGGTCTGCGCCACGTCCTCGACAGTGGTGAATTCGCCGTCCACGGTTTCCTTGAGCATTACCTTCTTGACGACATCGTCTTCCGAGATGCCGAGCGCCCTGGCCTGCTCGGGAATCTGCTTTTCCACCAGCGGCGTACGCACGAAGCCCGGGCAGATGACATTGGCGCGCACGCCGTGCGCCGCGCCTTCCTTGGCCACCACCTTGCACAGGCCGATCAGGCCGTGCTTGGCCGTGACATAGGCCGACTTGAGCGGCGACGCTTCTTTCGAATGCACCGAGCCCATGTAGATCACGCTGCCGCCGCGGCCTTGCGCATACATCACTTTGAGGCAGGCGCGGGTGGTCAGGAAGGCGCCGTCGAGGTGAATCGCCAGCATTTTTTTCCAGTCATCGAAAGCAAAGCTCTCGACCGGCGCCACGATCTGGATGCCGGCGTTCGACACCAGCACGTCGATGCCGCCGAAGCGCGCGGCAACAGCCGCGATGCCGGTGTCGACTTCGGTTTCGCTGGTCACGTTCATGGCCAGCGCCATGCTGCGTTCGCCCGACGGATCGAGTTCTTTCGCGGTGGCTTCGGCGGCTTTGAGGTCGAGGTCGGCGATGACGACCTTGGCGCCGCTCTCAAAATAGACCTTGGTGATGTGTTTGCCGATGCCGCTGGCGGCGCCGGTGATGACGGTGACTTTATCTTGCAGGTTCATGGGATTCCTCTTGCAACGTGTTGGTGGCGGCACTGGCGTGCCGGGAGGTCAGGAAATCGTAAATGGCGGGACTCTTGTCGACCGCCGGCAAGGCCAGGATCTGCGGATGCGACAAGGTCAGCGCGGCGTCATCGTAGCCCGAACGCCAGTGTTCGTTCATGGTGACGCGCGAAAATTCGAAGTCTTTCGACTGGCCTTCGTAATTGCGCGAGCGGTACACCAGCTGGACGATGTTGTAGACCGCTTCGTCGGAGGCCTCGGCCAGCAGGCGCGCCTGGGGCGTGCCGGCCAGCGCGGGCGGCATCTGGGCCAGCAGTTCATTGAACGCGGTGCGCAGCTCGGCCAGCTTGCGGAACTTGTCGGTCGCGGCCCGCGTGCGGCTCGAAAACTGCACTTCCTTCATGCGCACGGCTACTTCGGTCAGGTCGCGCGGCAGCGCGCCGCTGGCGCTCCACAGGTCGACCTGCAGCACCAGGGTATCGACCCCCGAGTGCGACGACAGTACCCAGTCGAGCGGGGTGTTCGAGACCAGCCCGCCATCCCAGTAATGTTCGCCGTCGATCTCGACCGCGTCGAAGCCGGGCGGCAGCGCGCCGCTGGCCATGATGTGCTTGGCGGCGATGGTATCGACCGCGTTGTCGAAATAGGCAAAGTTACCGGTGCGCACGTTGACGGCGCCGACCGACAGGCGCATCTCGCGGCTGTTGACGCGGTCGAAATCGACCAGGCTGTTGAGCGTGCCTTCGAGCATCGCCGTGTCGTAGTAGCTGGTGGCGCCGCGGTTGGCCATGGGCAGGTAAGGCGGCGGCATGCGCGGTTCGAAAAAGCCCGGCACGCCGTGCGAGAGCACGCGCCCGGCCGCCATCTGGTTGGCCCAGCCGCGCAGGGTGTCGCCGCTGAGCAGGCTGGTCCACCATTCGCCGACGCCGCCGTCGCCGGCGTTGCTGACCGTTTCCCAGAAACTGCGCAGTTTGGCGACCCGCTCGGCGCGCGGATTGCCGGCGATGATGGCGCTGTTGATCGCCCCGATCGAAATGCCGGCGATCCAGGTCGGCTCGATGCCCGCTTCCAGCAAGCGCTCGTAGACGCCGGCCTGGTAGGCGCCGAGCGCGCCGCCGCCCTGCAGCAACAGGGCGATGCTGCCGAAGGCCGAGGCGCATGGCCGCGCCGCTTCGGGCGGGGCGGTGGCGCGGTTGTGCAGGGTCGAGCCGTCACGCATGTTCGGGCACCGGAACGTCGAAACCATTGAGGGTGGTCGATACCATGGAATAGAGTCCGACCAGGTAAATCAGTTCATTCGTGCCTTTCTGGCCGAAGGTGGCCAACGCCAGGCGATAGATCGGCTCGGGGAGCAGGCCGCCGCGGCACAGGGCGTAGGCGAGGTCGTAGGCGACGCTTTCTTCCTTGTTCAGGTCCGATGGCTTGAGGTCGGCCACCAGGGTTGCCAGGCGTTCCAAAGGCATGCCTTCGGCCTCGGCCACGGCGATGTGGGCGTACAGTTCGTAGGCGGCGTCGAAGCGGGCGCCGACCACCAGGATGGCGATCTGGCGTACGTTGTCCGGCAGCACGGCATTGGCGGTCATGGCCAGGGTCAGGTTCCAGATTGCCTTGCCGATGGCGGGTTCGTGCAGCCACGGGTTCCACGGCCCCATCAGGGCGCCATCCTCACGCTGGGAGACGAAGGCGTTGAAGTTCGATTCAATGCCCTTGCGCATGTCGTCGTACAGGGGCTGTTGTTCGGGGCTGAGGTCGGACGGGGCGATCAGGGGCAGGCGCATGGCGGCTTTCGTGGTTGGCAACGGGGAAGGCGAACCGGTCCAGGCGGTAATGCGCGGTGTTGGCCGGCGCAGGAGGATCGTTTCAGCTCGTTGCCAAAGAATACATGCGCTTACTTAGGCGAAAATTCAATCGTGCGCAGGTCGATTGCGCGAGCGGGAGACGATCAGGCGCGCAAGAGGATTAAAGGAACAGCGTTGCCGGTACTTGGAAACGGGCGGCAAGCGCCTTGATTTGCCGGATATTGAGTTCTTGGGTGCCTTCAAGTATTTGTGCAACTGTACTCTGGCTGCCCAGTTCCGGAAGTGTCGATTCCGGAAGTTTATGCTGGTCCATCAGGTATCGCAGCATCGCACTAGGTGAAACGGGCATTGCCGGGTAATGCACCTCATCATAGGCGGCGATCAGGGTCCCCAGCAGCGTGGCAAGATCGGCCAGTGCATGATGTTCATCCGCAGCGCCGCGTCGAGCAGCTGGTTCAACACGGCGACGGCCTTGTCGTAGTCTTGCTCCGAGCGGATCGGAGACAGAGGAACGAGGGAGGTGAGTGAGCGGAAATGCGAAGTGATCGTGTCGACAAGTGCCCGATCAATCAAGGTTTCCATTTGTCGTATTCCTTGTCGGTAAAAGCGTATCTGCGTCAGGATAAATCGCTTAGACTCACCTTAAGTATCACCCGCGTCAGCTATCCTAGCGCTACCTAAGAAATGGTCCCGCAACTTAGATTACGCTGTCATGTGCAAGATGATAAGTGCAAGATAGTGCCGTTACGTTACGTATCGCACGTTTAGCCAAAAAGTCAGTTACTTTAATAAAGAGGTAAATATATATTATTTTCTATTTAAGCTTAGGTAATGGCTACTGGATGAAAAAATTTACACCTCACAACAAATCACTAGTTGATTTTTTTCGAATCAATAATTGAATTGGACAATGAAAATTGGCTAAAAGAATCAACCAATTTAGATCTTGCAGACTCTGTGTTAAGAAAATTTATAACTGTCGAAGAAATGAAAGAATCTGGTAGTTTCTTTACTGGTGAAAAATTGGCAAAGTCTACGGTGGACAACTTTTCTGTTCCAATATCAGATTTCTCCGTCGTACTAGATCCTACACACCGAACACGCCATGTGTTCAGCCAATTTCCGTGACCTCGCTTCCGCGCATCATTCCGGCTTGGCGCTGATGCTTTAGCCTGTAGTTTTCGCCCGCGATCGGCACGATGTGCAGCATGCGGTCCAACAGCGCCGCAGTCAAGGTCGTATCCTGCGCAAACGTCGTATCCCACTGGCCGAACGGCAGGTTGCTGGTCACGATCAGACTGCTGCGTTCATACAAGCGGCGATCACCTGGAAGACAGGTTGGCTTGCTCTCGATTCATCGGCAGGTAGACGATCTCGTCGATGATCAGCAGGCGATACGCCTTGGTTGTCCGGTGCATGACCGCCTTTAGGTTGTTTTGCGTATGCGCCGTGCTCAACGCCAGCATCAAGTCGGCCGCCGTCGTGATGAGCGTCTTGATGCCCGCCTGTGTCGCTTTGTACCGAGCGCCATTGCTATGCGTTTTGCCCATGCCGCTGGGACCGATCAGCACCACGTTCTCGCGTCGCTCCACTAAGCCAAGGCCAGCCAAGTCCTCGACCTGGCTGCGCTTGACGCCCTTGGCGGAGTCGTAGTTGAACTCCTCCAGCATCGTTACCACCGGGAAACCTGCCAGACGGGTCATTGTGCTTTGCTTTCTCATATTACGACCCGCAGCTTCCTCTCTCAGCAGTCCTTCCAGGAAGTCGTTGTAGGCCATCTCCTGCTTGGGTGCCCTTGGCGTGGCCGCGCCGTAACCTTGGGCCACGAACGGCAGGTTCAGGCTGTCGCATAACGCGGCGATACGCTCGTGTTGCAGATTCATGCCGCCACTCCTTCGCCGACCCATTCCCTCGCCAACAGTGCGTCGTACATGTGCAGTGGATGCTGCGCCGGCGCTAGTGGGTGTGTATGTCCATTGAATTGGCATGAACTCTCAATGTTTTAGTGCCAGCACTTCCCCAAAACATTCTTGGTCTCGTACTGTTAGTTCAATTAACCCAGCACTGATCGTTAAGTCACGCTTCTTCAAATATCGTCTATGTAAGGCAATAACTGGGGGAGCGTGGATAAACTTTAGAAAGCCATCCGCCGTTCGGGTCCCTTCCAGCAAAGGATCATGAAACTGAAATATCTCGGCACCGGCACCGCTTCGCAAAATCATCTTATACTGTGCAATATACGCATGGAACGTGTTTTCGTCTGTAATATGATATCCGTTGCAATTTAGAACGCGCCCCAGCTTGGCGGACGTAATAATAATTCGCTCGATTCGTTGCGGAGTCCAACTCGGGGCTAGGTTAAGCTTGTGACGCATATGTTCAAGGTGTTTCTCAAAGTAATCACAAGTTCTTTGGTGTTGGGTTAGGGCCTCACCCGTGAGGTAGGATTCAAGTGCTATGTAGCTGTGAAAATCAGTCGCTAAAAACTTTCCCTTACATTCACAAAGAAATAGTACGTCGTCCAAGACAAATGCCACATCGCAGTCATATTTTTTATACTTGACCTTCGAACAAGTAATGCCTGCATCCCTTAGGTCTTTTAGAACGATCTTTTCAAGGCCAGGGCCAATTGTTGCCAACTCGTGACTCGTTTCGTTCTTAATTGATTTCAGCAGGGACTCGATTGAAAAAGCTGGCTCGATTTGTGCCGCCACTGCCGGTAGTAGGAAAAGATGATCTCCAACTGGCACGAGTGGTGCATCTAACAGGTCTTTCGAACTGGAGTTAAAGGTGAAGTGCTTTACAATGGCTTTTGCCGCAACATCGGTAATTCCGCCACGTGATCCGAGTATCGATTCAAAAGCCAACGCATCCGCCTTGAAAAGTAGCTCGCTAGGGTTGGGAATCGTACGGTTTTGCAAAATATGCTCTACTGCTAGCTCTTTAATGACAGTATAGGCACGAATCCACTCCCCCAGAGTAGCTCCGTAAAAAGGCTCAGTAAGGTGTTCAGAATAGAACTGAAGCGAAGTCAGGTATCCAGAAATTAATTCATCTTCTGAACGAAAACCTGCACATGGCAATACCAGCGTCCCTTCGGAGATTAAGTCATTCCGCAGCGCATCTGTTCGTCGTGATGTTCGAAATGCCCTCAACCTGGACATTGAAATTCGGAAAGCCTGAAGTGCCTCGCTCTTACTAGAGTCTATTATCTGTTGTTCGGGTAGGACAAATGCCGCTCCATGTCGCCAAATCGTTCGAGCCTCGTGAAAAATCTGCCAATCTGCGGCGAGCAAAAGATGGCGGCCGGCGGTTGCAACTTTTTCGTCTGCAATGTTTTTGGGGAAATTCGTTTTTGAATTTTTATCAACGAGCGAGCGAATTACAATACCGAAATAGGTTAAAAAATAATCTACTGCAGCCATCGCGTCAAAGTCACTGACGTGCAAATAGTCGTCCCTATTTTCCACCTCTATTTTGAAGGGAAGGTCTTTCATCAACGGTAAACGATAGTACTGCCGAAGCGCAATCTCCAGTGCAATCAGCGTATGAAGCAGTTCATCTGCACGATCGAGAAAATTATCAGATATGTTATGGATTCGCTTTAACAGATTCGCTTCCACATTGAACAAGAAACACGCTTCTGTTCCCAGTGAGCGTACTCTTTCAACTGAATGGTTTTCCATTTGTCTGAGTACGTTCTGGTCCGCATTTACCAGGCTAAGGCGAAGTTGGGAAAGTTGGATTTCGAGCTCATCAGGCGTCAATATTGTATCGTCGAGGCCTTGTAATATTTGGCCGGGAGACTGTATCTTCATCATTTTAACAACTCAAAAAATCTATGACCATGCGACCGCGTAACTTCTAGCGATGCCTATCGTTTCTGACAGATCGGCAGCGAGTGCGCGGCCGGCACCAGCATTCCAGCCGGGGCGGCGCCGGTCAGGTCGGCGGCCAAGCAAAGATGATATGACCGACGCCCCGCCCGCTGCGGCCCGCCGATGGGAGAGGGGCTAGCAGGTGCGCAATGAGTCGCCGAAAAGTACGGGCCAATACTGAAAGGCCTCGACCGCCCCTAGCTTACCCCGCCTGGACACGGGCTGGTGTCTATTTTACGCCGGGATGACGCTGGACCTGGCCCCGGCGAATTGCGCAGCGTGGGCAAAGTGCCGAAAAGTGCTGGGAAGCACCCGCTGCCTAAGGCGCATGGTTGCCGCGATCACACGGTGCGCGGGCTCGGGTAGGCCGTAGGCGGGGACCGGTCGGCACGCAAGGGGGATAATTTAGTTTCGGGTCATTCTTTTGGCTTGCAGCAATAGCCTTCGCCAGTCGCTTACCGGCCTAAGTCGCCGGGCGGAATCTCAATCGCGATTGCTCTTGGGCCCACTCCCATTGCATCAGAGAAGGCAGTCAGCGCAAGGGTACGTGAATCAGAGTCAATGAGTTCCATAATTCTCTCTAAAAAATGCAATCTCATTGTCAAATTTACCAGCGCGAGAAACCTACATAGTGCCTACATAAAAGTGACAAGATTCCGAAAAAAAAGGGTTACAAGAAAAATCCTGTAACCCTTTGATACATCCTGGTGCCGACTGCCGGTTTCGAACTGGCCACCTGATGATTACAAATCAACTGCTCTACCAAATGAGCTAAGTCGGCGAAACTTTTACAGCCGCGATTATACGCTATTTGATGCGCGTGAGCGTCGGACGGCCACCTTTTTTAGGCGGATCGTTGTTGTCGTCCGGCGCGGGCGCGGTCGTCGGCACGCCCGTCGGCGCACTGTCCGCACCCGTGACCGGCACGCTCTGCAAGCCCACCGGCGGCACCTTGGCCAGCGCCGGCACGCTCGACAGCGGGCTGTCGGTCGGCTGGCCGGCGGCGTTCTCGGACGCCGTGCTGGTCACGTCGAACGCCATCCCCTGGCCGTTCTCGTTGCCGTAGATTGCCAGCACATTTTGCACCGGTACGTAAATCTCGCGCGAGACGCCGCCGAAGCGGGCGTGGAACTGGATCGCGTCATTGTCCATCTTCAGGCCCGAGGTGGCGCCGAAGCTGATGTTGAGCACGATTTCGCCTTTTTTGACGAATTCCATCGGCACCGTGGTGGCGGCGTCGACCTTGACGGCGAGGTAGGGCGTGAACCCGTTGTCGGTGCACCACTCGTAAATGGCGCGCAGCAGGTAGGGCTTGGTTGAGATCTCGGGCATGTTCTGTCGTGGTGTAGTACGGGTGATCACGCCAGTCTACTGCGATTGGCCCGAAGGCGTCGTGACTGGCGTGATACGGAAGTTGCAGTAGGCCTTGGCCGCCGATCAGCGGCGCATGACTTTCTCGGACGGGGTCAGCGCTTCAATGTAGGCCGGACGCGAGAAAATGCGCTCGGCGTACTTCATCAGCGGCGCCGCCGTCTTCGACAGTTCGATGCCGTAGTGGTCCAGGCGCCACAGCAGCGGGGCCACGGCCACGTCGAGCATCGAGAATTCGTCGCCCAGCATGTACTTGTTCTTCAGGAACAGCGGCGCGAGCGTTGTCAGGCGGTCGCGGATTTCCGCGCGCGCCTTGTCGTGGCTCTTGTCGTTGGCCTTGGCGCGCTCGCTCTCGAGCACGTGGACATGCACGAACAATTCTTTTTCGAAGTTGAACAGCATCAGGCGCGCGCGCGCGCGCATCAGCGGATCGGCCGGCATCAGCTGCGGATGCGGGAAGCGCTCGTCGATGTATTCGTTGATGATGTTCGATTCGTACAGGATCAGTTCGCGCTCGACCAGGATCGGTACCTGGCCGTACGGGTTCATCGTCGAGATGTCTTCTGGCTTGTTGAACAGGTCCACATCGCGCACTTCGAAGTCCATGCCTTTTTCGAACAGGACCAAGCGGCAGCGTTGGGAGAACGGGCACGTGGTGCCGGAGTAGAGAACCATCATTTTTATAGTTCCTTAGAAACAAAGGGGGTGAAACGACGAGCGGATCACCCCGAAATGTGCCTGCTGAATGACTCAGCGGGCAATGAATGAAGCGTGCAGCCTGCTTACTTGACTTCTTTCCAGAACGATGCGCTCAGGCGCCATGCGAACAGGGCGAAGATCGACATCAGGAACAGGACCCACACGCCCAGGCTCTTGCGGGTGGTGGCGGCCGGTTCGGCCATCCACTCAAGGTAGGCCACCAGGTCGGCCGTCGCTTCGTCGAACTGGAGCGGGGTCATGGTGCCAGGCGTGACCTGGGTAAAGCCAGCGAACTTGTGGATGGTTTTGCTTGCATCATGCGGATCTTTGACTTCATCCATCTTGACGGTGCGCACACCCTGCTGTTGCCACATGACATGCGGCATGGCGACGTTGGCCACCACCATGTTGTTCCATCCGGTCGGACGGGTGTCGTCCTTGTAGAAGGTGCGCAGGTAGGTGTACAGGTAGTCGGGACCGGTGCCGGCCGAGGAGGCCTTGGCGCGGGCGATCACGGACAGGTCGGGCGGTACCACGCCGAACCATTCCTTGGCGTCGGCCGGGCGCAGCGCGGTGGTCATCAGCGCGCCGACTTTTTCACCGGTAAACAGCAGGTTTTCCTTGATTTGCTCTTCCGTCAGACCAATGTCTTTCAGGCGGTTGTAGCGCATCGAGGAAGCCGAGTGGCAGTTCAGGCAGTGGTTGACGAACAGCTTGGCGCCGTTTTGCAGCGAGGCGAGGGTCGGGCGCGCAGGCGCCTTGTCCAGCGGATGTCCGCCACCGCTGGCCAATGCCAGGCCTGGCAGCAATGCCAGGATCGCGATCAGTTTTTTCGGAAAATTCATGTAATGTCCTTTTGCTGTGATGTCGTCGATTAGTGCGGATGGAACGTCACACGTTTCGGCACGGGCTTGAAGGTGCCCATCGAGCTCCACCAAGGCATCAACATGAAGAAACCGAAGTACAGCAAGGTGCACACTTGCGACATGATCGTGAAGACGGCGGTCGGCAGCTGGGTACCGAGGTAGCCGAGCAGCACGAAGGAGATGCCGAACACCATGTACACATATTTGTGCCAGTCAGGACGGTAGCGGATCGATTTGACCGGCGACTTGTCCAGCCACGGCAGGGCGGCGATGATCATCACCGACGAACCGAACAGGACCACGCCCCAGAATTTCGCATCCAGCACCTGCGGCAGCATGCCGATGATGACCAGCAGCGCGAACACGGCGATGGCGGCCTTGACCACGAACGACAGGCGCGTCTTGACCCAGATGAAGGCCACGTACAGGGCGATCGCACCCATCAGCACATACATGAAGTCGGCCGTGGTGGCGCGCAGCACCGAGTAGAACGGCGTGAAGTACCAGGTCGGGGCGATGTGCGCCGGGGTCTTGAGCGAATCGGCCGGGATGAAGTTGTTGTACTCCAGGAAGTAGCCGCCCATTTCCGGGGCAAAGAACACCACCGCGCTGAAGATCAGCAGGAATACCGACACGCCGAACAGATCGTGCGCCGAGTAGTAAGGGTGCGACGGGATCGAATCGAGCGGATGGCCGTCCGGACCCAGGGTTTCCTTGACTTCGATACCGTCGGGATTGTTCGAACCGACTTCGTGCAGCGCGATCAGGTGGGCAGCAACCAGACCCAGCAGAACCAGCGGAATCGCGATCACGTGGAAGGCGAAGAAGCGGTTCAGGGTGGCGTCGGAGACAACGTAGTCGCCGCGGATCCACAGCGACAGGTCAGGGCCGATGAAAGGAATCGCACCGAACAGGTTGACGATCACCTGGGCGCCCCAGTACGACATCTGGCCCCATGGCAGCAGGTAGCCGAAGAAGGCTTCGGCCATCAGGCACAGGAAGATGGCAAAGCCGAACAGCCAGATCAGTTCGCGCGGTTTGCGGTACGAACCGTACAGAAGGCCGCGCGTCATGTGCAGATAGACGATGATGAAGAAGGCCGAGGCGCCGGTCGAGTGCATGTAGCGCACCAGCCAGCCCCACGGTACTTCGCGCATGATGTATTCGACCGAACCGAATGCCAGGTTGGCGTCCGGCTTGTAGTGCATGGTCAGGAAGATACCGGTGACGATCTGCAATACCAGCACCAGCATCGCGAGCGAGCCGAAGATGTACCAGAAATTGAAGTTTTTCGGAGCGTAGTACTGGCCCCACTGGTCGTTCCAGAGCTTGGTCAGCGGAAAGCGGTCGTCCACCCAGCCCAGCGCCTTGTCGGCCACCGGCGCATTCGCGGGGAACTTGGTTTCTTTAAAAGCGGCCATGGTTATGCCTCGCCTTTCTCGTCTTTACCGATGATCAACTTGTCGCCCACGAACATATGGCGCGGCACTTCGAGGTTGTCCGGCGCCGGCTTGTTCTTGAACACGCGGCCGGCCAGGTCGAAGGTCGAACCGTGGCAAGGGCACAGGAAGCCGCCGTGCCAGTTGTCGGGCAGGTTCGGCTGGGCGCCTTCGGTGAACTTCGAGGTTGGCGAGCAGCCCAGGTGCGAGCAGATGCCGACCGCGACCAGTAGTTCCGGCTTGATCGAACGGTGTTCGTTGCGCGCGTACTCGGGCGTGAGCATGTCCGGCGTGCGCTCGGACTTCGGATCGGCCACGTCGGCGTCGGTCTTCTTGAGGGACGCGACCATTTCCGGCGAACGCTTGAGAATCCACACGGGCTTGCCGCGCCATTCCACGGTCTTCATTTCGCCGACAGTCATGCCGGCAATATCTACTTCCACCGGCGCGCCAGCGGCTTTTGCCTTCTCCGACGGCTGGAATGTGCTTACCAAGGCTCCCGCCGTGGCCAAACCGACAACACCACCCGCCGCACACGTAGCGGCGAGCATGACGCGTCGGCCCGGATCGACCTGCTTTTCGTTACTCATACCAACCCCAATCAGTCAAAATGCGAAATCTTAAAAAGCTACTTAGAGCTTCTAGCAACCTTAAATTATAAGGGAATAGGGGGGCGAGTTAAAGAAAAAATGTTGCTCGTGCGCCTGTCAAGAGCGAATCATCGCCAATTTGAAACGAATCTGCGGTCCGTTGCGCGCATTTCGCGTGCGTCGGCCCTGTTTGCGGGGCGATAGCGGTTCGCCGGGAACCGTTGACCCGGTTTGGTTTCTAACAGCGGTGAGGTATGATCGGAGATGGTTATTTCACAATCGTAGGGGGCAAGAATGACGATGATGAGCGAGTTCCGGCAGTTCGCAATGAAGGGCAATGTGGTCGATCTCGCCGTCGGCGTGATCATTGGTGGTGCTTTCGGCAAGATTGTCGATTCATTGGTGCAAGACATCATCATGCCGCCCATCGGCCGCCTGTTCGGCGGACTCGATTTCGCCAATTACTATATCCCGCTCAACAACCAGGCCATGAACCTGACCCTGGTCGAAGCCAAGAAAGCCGGCGCGGTGCTCGCCTACGGCAATTTCCTGACCATCCTGCTCAATTTCATCATTCTGGCCTTCATCATCTTCCAGATGATCCGCCTGATGAACAAGCTGCGCCGCGCCGAGGAACCGCCGGCGGTGGCAGCCTCGCCGACCCCCGAAGACGTGCTGCTGCTGCGCGAGATCCGGGATTGCCTGAAAAAATAGACAGGAGGGCGCGATGCGGCGCTTATGGTTGTTGTTTGCGCAAGTGGTGACGGTGGCCCTGGCCTTGTACTTCGTGGCCGCGGCCCTGCGCCCGGACTGGCTGGCCGGGTTGGGGCGCAGGGCCCAGCCGGCCACGGTCGCCAGCAATGTGTCGGTGCTGCAGGCGCCCGGCGCGGCGCCGGCCGCGGGCAGCTACCGCGAGGCGGCCGGGCGCGCCATGCCGGCCGTGGTCAATATCCTCACCAGCAAGAACCAGGGGCGCGAGCATCCGCTGCTGAAAGACCCGTTCTTCCGCCGCTTTTTCGGCGACCGCCTGCCGCCCGAGGAGGAGCAGGCCAGCCTGGGCTCGGGCGTGATCGTCAGCCCGGACGGCTACATCCTCACCAACAACCATGTGATCGAAGGCGCCGACCAGATCCAGGTGGTGCTGGCCGACGGGCGCAAGGCGCCGGCGCGCCTGGTCGGCAGCGACCCCGAGACCGACCTGGCGGTGATCCGCATCGCCGTGCCCAAGCTGCCCGCGATCGTGCTCGGCAACGACGACGCCGTGCGCGTGGGCGACGTGGTGCTGGCCATCGGCAACCCGTTCGGGGTCGGCCAGACCGTGACCCTGGGCATCGTGTCCGCGCTCGGACGCAACAACCTGCACATCAACCAGTTCGAAAATTTCATCCAGACCGACGCCGCGATCAACTTCGGCAACTCGGGCGGGGCCTTGGTCGATACCAATGGCAACCTGCTCGGCATCAACTCGGCCATCTATTCGCAGAGCGGCGGCTCGGTCGGGATCGGCTTTGCGATTCCCGTCACCACCGCCAAGACCGTGCTCGACGCCATCATCCGCCACGGCGCCGTGGTGCGCGGCTGGATCGGCATCGAAACCCAGGACATCACGCCCGAACTGGCCGACAGCTTCGGGCTCGACCGGCAAAGCGGCACCATCATCGCCGGCGTGGTGCGCAACGGCCCGGCCGACCGCGCCGGCCTGCGCCCGGGCGACATTTTGCTGGCGGTCGACGGCAAACAGGCCGGCAGCACCAACGACACCCTGAACCTGATCGCGCAGCTCGCGCCCGGCGGCAAGGCTACAATGACCGTGATGCGCAAAAACCGCCCGGCAAAGGTCGACGTCACCATCGGCAAGCGCCCGCGTCCGCAGTAACGCAGTATTCCTCCGCCGCCGTCCCTCTTTTTTGGATCCACAATGCATTTGCGCGACCTGACGCAGTTTTTGAACGAATTAAGCGAAAATAACAACCGTCCCTGGTTCATCATGAACAAACCGCGCTACGATATCTTGCGCGAAGAATTCCTGGCGGTCGTGACCGAACTGATTGGCGAACTGACCAGATTCGACAAGCAGGTGGCGGCCTGCAATCCCAAGAAAGCCATGTTCCGGATCAACCGCGACATCCGCTTCGCCACCGACAAGCGCCCGTACAAGACGCGCTTTTCGGCCGGCATCACTCCCAAGGATTTGCGCCGCCCGAGTGCCGGTGGCGGTTCCACCTACTATTTCCAGATCGACGGCAGCGGCAAGCTGCAATTCGGGGTGGGCGAATACCTGCCTCCGGCGCCGCGCCTGAAGGCAATCCGTGAGCACATCGTCAACGATGCGACAGGATTTGCCAAAGTAATGAAGAATAAACAACTGCGCGCCACCTACGGCGACCTGCTGGACGAAGACAAGCTGCAGCGTCCGCCCAAGGGCTTCGATCCGCAGCATGTGCATGTCGAGTATCTGAAGCTGAAAAGCTTTTTTGTCTGGACCGACATCGACCTCAAGGTCAATCAGCCGGACCAGCTGGTGCCGGACCTGGCGCGCGGATTCAAAGATGCCTTTGCGCTGGTGACGTGGTTGCGCAGCGTGGAGATGAGCAATCCGGAAGAATAAAGGGAAACATCATGGCCTTACAACATGCCGCCTCGGGCGAACTGATTCCACTGCAACGCGGCGACGACGACATTGCCCATTTCACTTCGGTGGCGCTGGCCAAGACCGAGAACATGGAGCTGATCCGGCTGGTGCTGCCCAAGGACCGCGACATGCCGGTGCACAAGGTCGATGGCGAGATCACCTTGCTGTGCCTGCAGGGCGAGATCGTCTGCGATGCGTACGGCAAGAGCGTGGTGCTGCGCCCGGGCGAGATGCTGTACCTGCTGGGCGGCGTGCCGCACGGCTTGCGCGCCAATGACGATGCGGTGGCGCTGTTGACCATCTTGCTCAAGCCCTGAGGCCGGGACGGCGGCAAGGGACGGGTAAGATGATGCTGAGCCCATTCTTTCGGAGAGTCCCGTGAACCGACAGCGTTTTCTGATACTCGCGCTCGCCTTGAGCGTCATGGGCGCCGCCGCCGGGGCCAGTGACATCCACGTGTCCACGCTGGTCGGCAGCGACCCGGCCACCAGTGTCGCCGAACGGGTCATGGGCGAAGCCTACCGCCGTATCGGCCGGGTGCTGGTGGTGCACAAGTTGCCCGGGGAACGCACCCTGATGATGGCCAACGAAGGCAGGATGGATGGCGAGCTGTATCGCAAGGCCGGCATGGAGCGCGATTATCCGAACCTGGCGATCGTGCCCGTGCCCTTGCTGACCTATGAGATCGTCATCTTCACGCGCGGCACCGATTTCGCCGTTAACGGCTGGGAAAGCCTGCGGCCGTTCACGATTGGCTATGTGCGCGGCATCAAGATCGTCAAGGAAAATACAGCGGGCATGAAGACCGAGGCGGTGCCTGCCATGGAACAGGCCTTCCAGAAGCTGGCCATGGGCCGCACCGATGTGGTGGTCGGCAACCGCTTAGCTGGGCTGGCTGCCGCCGAGACCCTCGGGATCGACAATGTGCGCGTGCTCGCGCCCGCACTGGCGTCGTTCCCGGTCTACCACTACGTCAACAAGAAGCACGCCGCGCTGGTGCCGGCGCTGGTGGCGGCCCTGCAGGCGATGAAGGCCGACAAGACCATCGACAAGCTGCAGAAACAGGGTGCGCGCGGCGCGCCGCCCTGAGGTAAGGCCTCAGGTCAATTCATCGCGCGGATCGCGCGCCAGCAGTTGCGCCAGCATCGCCTGTGGCGTTCCGCCGTCGAACAGCACGCCGGCCACCGCATTGGTGATCGGCATATCCACGCCCAGCTTGACGGCCAGCGCCCGTACCGCCTTCGCGCACGGCACCCCTTCGGCCACATGCCCGAGTTCGGCCACGATGGTGGCCAGCGCCTTGCCCTGCGCCAGCCCCAGCCCCACCCTGCGGTTGCGCGACAGGTCGCCGGTGCAGGTCAGAATCAGGTCGCCCATCCCGGTCAAGCCCATGAAGGTGCCGGCAACGCCGCCCAGCGCCATGCCCAGGCGCGTGATTTCGGCCAGTCCGCGCGTGATCAAGGCCGCCCGCGCATTCAGGCCCAGCCCCAGCCCATCGGCCACGCCGGTGGCGATCGCCAGCACGTTCTTGACCGCGCCGCCCACTTCCACGCCGACCAGGTCGTCGCAGGAATACACGCGGATATTGCCGCCATGAACAGTCGATACCACCCGCTCGCGCAGCATCTCCGAGCGCGACGCCACCGTCAGCGCACACGGCAGCCCGCGCGCCACTTCCTGCGCGAACGACGGCCCCGACAGCGCAGCGCCGGCCACCCCGGCGCCCAGCACGTCGCTGACGACCTGATGCGGCAACAGGCCGGTATCGCCCTCGAAGCCCTTGCAAAGCCAGACGATGTGCGAAATTGCGTGCGGTTTGAGTTGCAGCAGGAGCGGGCGCAAGCCCGCCACCGGGCAGGCCGCGATCAGCAGCGGCGCCTCAATCTCGGGCGTGCCGAGCACATGCGCCAGGGCGGCATCGAAGTCGGCGGTGACCCGCAGTCCGGGCGGAAACGCGCAGCCCGGCAGATAGGCGCGGTTCTCGCCCTGCGCGCCCATGGCCTCCATGGCGCCGCCATTGCGGCCCCACATCAGCACCTCATGGCGCGCTGCCAGCGCGATGGCCACGGCGCTGCCCCAGGCGCCCGCGCCCAGGATGGTGATCTTGCGTTTTGCAACGTTGTGCGTGCTCGTTGGCATGGGGCTCACACGCCCCACACGTCGGCGGCGCGCATATAGCCGCTGATGCCGTCACGATGACGGACTTTGATCCAGCCCGCGGCCGGCGGGTCGATCAGTTCCAGCAGCACGCCCTTGTCGGCGCTCATCACCGGATTGGCGTCGGCGTCGGCCGCGCCGCGCACTTTGGCGTTGGCGCTGCGCACCACCACATTGCGGCGCGTGCTCAGCGACTTGGCTTCAGCCCAGGCCAGGTCGCCGGCGGCGTCGCGCAGCTTGACCCATTCGCCATAGGTGAGCACGACTTCGACCGGCATGCCGCGCGGCGCCACGAACAGCCTGGCGCCTTTGAGCGAGGGTGCGTCATACAGGATCAGGCTGGCTGCGCCGACGCTCTTGAATTCAAGCGCGTGCGCGGACGCCGAGGCCAGCACGCATGCGGCACTGAGGAGAAAACGGGGAATTGTCATTGCGTGGCCTTCGCCGTGAGAGTGCAGGGTGGCGGCCGCCAGCGGCACGGGAGACCCGTGCCTGGACAGGACCCGCGCGCAGTCGATCGCGTCGCTGCGCGCGGGCGGCCCGGCCCACCCTGCGGCTTGCTTAGTGTGCTGCGGTGTCAGCTGGAGCAGCGGCGGCTGCATCAGCCAGCGCCTGGCGGCGCTGCTGGTAGAACACTTCGAAGTTGATCTCGGCCAGATGCACAGGCGGGAAGCCGGCACGGGTGATCACGTCGGCGATATTGCCGCGCAGGTAAGGGTAAACGATGTTCGGGCAGCCGATTCCCAGCAGGGGATCCATCTGGTCCGCAGGAATGTTGCGCGCTTCGAAGATACCAGCTTGCTTGCCTTCAACCAGGAACGCAACCTTGTCCTTGACCTTGGCGGTCACGGTGATCGTGACGGTCGACTCGTAGATGCCGTCGGCGATGGCTTCGGCGCCAACGTCCAGCGACACTTCGATCGACGGCGCTTCTTGCTCGAGGAAGATGGCTGGGGAATTCGGCTGTTCCAGCGACATGTCTTTCAGGTAGACGCGTTGGATTTGGAATACGGGTTGCAGATTTTCGTCAGACATGGAACGCTTTCGTTGAGAAATTAACAGAACGGCGACACGCCGTTCCCTCTGTGCTTGGACTTCAAACGCGACGGCAATTGTAGCAAAATCATACGACTTGAAATAGTTTTGCGCAATCGATTAGCGGTAACCCGGGACTATATGCCGATCAAAGCCCTTTTAACAAGGGATCGAGGCGTCCTTGTTGATCGAGCGCATACAAGTCGTCGAAACCGCCGACATGGGTCTCGCCCACGTAAATCTGGGGCACGGTGCGGCGGCCGGTCTTGTTCATCATCACCACTTTTTGCTCCGGGTCGAGGTCGACGCGGATTTTCTCGATGTCGGTCACGCCCTTCGCTTCGAGCAGGCGCTCGGCGCGCACGCAATACGGGCAGGAGGCGGTATGGTAGAGCACTACATGGGCTGTCATGGTATTTCCTTTCACTTTGCAGTCGGCAAGCCAGCGGCTTGCCATGCGGTCTGGCCACCATCGAGGCTGAACACGTCGGTAAATCCGGCGCCTTCGAGGATCTTGATGGCCTTGTCGGCACGCGCGCCAGTCTGGCACACGACGACAACGGTTTTGCTTTTCGCCTTGTCGAGCTCGGCTATGCGGGATGACAAGTCTGCCAGCGGAATGTTTTTCGCGTCGCGCAAATGCCCGTTTGCAAATTCTTCGGCCGTGCGCACGTCCACCACCACGGTCTTGCCGCGGTTGATGAGCTGGGTCACCTGCAAGGTGGAAGCACGTTTTCCGCGAGGTTGCAGCGCCGGCCAGAGCAGGGCGCCGCCCGACAGCACGACGATGCTGACGATAAAAATATGGTCAATAATGAATTTCACGGGGTTCCAATGGTTTAGGACAATCCGCGCATTATAAAATAGAAGCCGGATCTGCTATAACTTCACCTTTGCGTCACCGATAGTTAGCGCTGGCACTCACCATTTTCGCATCGCACCCCTTTTCCTCACTCTTCTGAAAAATTGCTTATGTACAAAATTGTCTTCATGCGCCACGGCGAATCCACCTGGAACCTCGAGAACCGCTTCACCGGCTGGACCGACGTCGACCTGACCGAAAAAGGCGTGCGCGAAGCGCGCAGCGCCGGCCAGGTGCTCAAAGAGGCGGGTTTTACTTTCGACGTGGCCTACACCTCGGTGCTCAAGCGCGCCATCCGCACCCTGTGGCTGGCGCTCGACGACATGGACATGATGTGGCTGCCGGTCAAGAACGACTGGCGCCTGAACGAGCGCCACTACGGCGCCCTGCAGGGCCTGGACAAGGGCGAGACCGCCGCTAAGTACGGCGACGCCCAGGTGCTGGTCTGGCGCCGCAGCTACGACACGCCACCGCCGGCGCTGGAAGCGTCCGACGAGCGCACCTCGTTCAACGATCCGCGCTACGCCGGCGTGCCGAAGGACAGCATTCCCCTGACCGAATGCCTGAAAGACACCGTGGCGCGCGTGATGCCGGTGTGGGATGAAGAAATCGCCCCGGCCATCCGCGCCGGCAAGAAAATCCTGATCTCGGCCCACGGCAACAGCTTGCGCGCCCTGATCAAAATGCTCGACGGCATCAGCGACGACGACATCGTCGGCCTCAACATCCCCAACGGCCAGCCGCTGGTGTACGAGCTCGACGCCGACCTGAAACCGATCCGCCACTACTACCTGGGCGACCAGGACGCCATCGCCGCCGCCGTTGCCGCGGTCGCCAATCAAGGGAAGGCCAAGTAAGTTTTGTCTTTTAAGTTCAAGCAGTTAGCGGCCGGAGCCTTGTGTATGCTCCTGGCCGTCGCCACGTGCGGCGCGGCTCCCGCGCCCGCTCCCCGCCAGACCGAACGCAGCAAGCAGAAAGTGCTGGCCGAGAAGACGCGCGCCGGCATCCAGCAAAAGCTGGCCGAGCTCAAGCGCGAAGTCAGCAAGACCGAAAGCGAGCGCGAGGATGCGGCCGACACCCTGGCCGAGTCCGAGGAAGCCATTTCCAACGCCAACCGCGTGCTGCGCGAGCTGGCCAGCGAACAGAGCGAGACCAGCGCCGCCGTGGCCGGCCTGGCCGCCTCGCAAGAGCAGCTGGCCGCCACCATCGTCAGCCAGAAACAGCAACTGTCGCGCCTGTTGCGAGAGCAGTACGTGGCCGGCAACGAAGACCGCATCAAGCTGCTGCTCTCGGGCGACAATCCGAACCGCATCAACCGCGATCTGCAGCTGATGGCGTATGTCTCGAAAGCCCAGGCCCGGCTGCTCGCCTCCCTGCACGGCAACCTGGCCGCCGTCGCCAGCAACCGCGACAAGGCTGAAAACGCGCGCGAAGAACTCGACGAAATCGCCCAGGAAGAGCGCGAGCAGAAAGCCGTGCTGGTCAAGGAAAAGGCGCGCCGCGCCGCCTTGCTCGGATCGCTGTCGGAACGGCTGACCGAGCAGCGCAAGGAAATCGGCGGCCTGGAACGCGACGAACAGCGCATGGCCGGGCTGGTCGACAAGCTCTCCAAACTGATCAAGGAACAGGCCGAAGCGGCTGCCGCCGAGCAACGCCGCCAGGAAGCCCTGGCCGCCGCGCGCGCCAAGGCCGCCGAGGAAGCGCGCCTGCTGGCCGCCGCCAGGAAAGCCGAACGCATGGCTGCACGCAAGGCGGAACGCGAGCGCGCCATCGAGCGCGAACGCGAACGCCTGGCGCGCGAAGCAGCCAAGAAGCCGCCCAAGATCGACCCGCGCACCGGCGCCAGGACGCCGCAGCCGGTCCCGGTCCCCGTTCCCGTGCCGATGGACCCGATCGACGACGACGAAGCGCCCGTGGTCGCGCAAGTGCCCGACAAGCCGGAACCGCCTCCGCCGCGCAGGCCCGACATCGCGCTCGCGCCGGCCACGCTGGACGGCGCTTTCGCCAGCCTGCGCGGCAAGCTGCGCGCGCCGGTGTCCGGCAAGCTGGCGGCCCGTTTCGGCGCCAAGCGCGGCAGCGGACCGAGCTGGAAAGGAATGTTCATCAAGGCCGCCGAAGGCAGCGAAGTGCGCGCCGTGGCGGGCGGGCGCGTCGTGTTCGCGCGCTGGATGCGCGGCTTCGGCAACCTGATCCTGGTCGACCATGGCACCGAATACCTGTCGGTCTACGGGAACAACCAGGCCCTGCTGAAACGCGAGGGTGACGCCGTCAAAGGCGGCGAGCCGATCGCCAGCGCGGGAAACACCGGCGGCAACGAGGAATCGGGGCTATACTTTGAAATCAGGCACAAGGGTGCGGCAGTCGATCCGGCGGGCTGGGTGAATTTCTGACGGTATTACTATAGGTAGAAGAATGAAAGTCAAAAGTATCGGCCTGATCGGCATTGGCATGGTGGCCGGCGTGGCCGCGTCCTTCCAGTTTTCGGCCATGGCGCAAAAACCCGGCAGCGCGCCCCTGCCGCTCGACGAGCTGCGCCAGCTCACCGATGTCTTCGGCCTCATCAAGTCCGACTACGTCGAGCCGGTCGAAGACCGCAAGCTGCTCTCGGAAGCGATCACCGGCATGGTGGCCTCGCTCGACCCGCACTCGGTCTACCTCGATAAAAAAGCCCTGCGCGAGATGCAGGAAAGCATGCAGGGGCGTTTTGTGGGCCTGGGCATCGAAGTGGCCATGGAAGAGGGCTACGTCAAGATCGTGACCCCGATCGAAGATTCGCCGGCCTTTCGCGCCGGCATCAAGGCGGGCGACCTGATCACCCGCATCGACAGCACCCCGATCAAGGGCATGTCGCTGGACGAAGCGATCAAGAAAATGCGCGGCGAGCCGAAAAGCAAGGTCGTTTTGACGATTGCGCGCAAGGGCGACGACATGCCGTGGATCGTGCCGCTGGTGCGCGAAGAAATCCGCGTGCAGAGCGTCAAGGGCAAGATCGTCGAGCCGGGCTACGGCTGGCTGCGCATCAGCCAGTTCCAGGAACAGACCGTGGACGACATGGTCAAGAAGGTCAACGCCCTGTACAAGGAAGATCCCAAGCTCAAGGGCCTGGTGCTGGACCTGCGCAACGATCCGGGCGGCTTGCTGCCGGGCGCGATCGGCGTGTCGGCCGCGTTCCTGCCGCATGACAAGCCGATCGTCTCGACCGCCGGCCAGCGCCGCGACTCGAACGAAGTGTTTTATGGCCGCCGCGAATTCTACGCCGCCCGCAATGGCGCCGATCCGCTGGCCAGGCTGCCGGCCGCGCTGAAAAACGTGCCGGTGATCGTGCTGGTCAACACCGGTTCGGCCTCGGCCTCGGAAATCGTCGCCGGCGCCTTGCAGGATTACAAGCGCGCGATCATCATGGGCACCCAGACTTTCGGCAAGGGCTCGGTGCAAACCTTGCGCCCGCTCACCAAAGACACCGCCGTCAAGCTCACCACCGCGCGCTATTTCACCCCGAACGGACGCTCGATCCAGGCCAAGGGCATCGTGCCCGACGTCATGGTCGACGAAACCGCCGAGGGCGACGGCTTGAACAGCCTGCGCGTGCGCGAAGCCGACCTGGAAAAGCACCTGTCCGACGGCAGCGGCAAGGACAGCGTCGACCCGGGCCGCGCGCGCCGCGACGAAGTCGAAGAAGACCAGCGTGCGCAGTCGCTGGCACGTACGCGCAAGCCGCTCGAATTCGGCAGCAAGGACGACTTCCAGCTGGCCCAGGCACTGAACCATTTCAAGGGCTTGCCGGTCAAACTCTCCAAGGTCGAACCGGTGCACGACAAGGAAGCCGAGAAATCCAAGGAAAAGGCGGCGCCGGGCGTCAAGCTGCCGGCAACCGAGGTCAAGCCGCCCGAACTCAACAAAGGCGACAAGAAATAATGCAGCACCGTACGGCCCGCACACGATGAACGACGACCAGCTGCTGCGCTATTCGCGCCATATCCTGCTCGATGAAATCGGCATCGAAGGCCAGCAGCGGGCGCTGGCGGCGAGCGCGCTCATCATCGGCGCCGGCGGGCTCGGTTCGCCGGCGGCCCTGTACCTGGCCTCGGCCGGGATCGGGCGCATCGTGCTGGTCGACGATGACGAGGTCGATCTGACCAACCTGCAGCGCCAGGTTTTGCATACCACCGCGCGGGTGGGGCAAGCCAAGGTCGCATCCGGGCGCACCGCGCTGCTGGCGATCAATCCCGGGATCGACGTCGTGGCCTTGCGCGAGCGCGCCGATGACGCGCGCCTGGCCGAGCTGGTCGGGCAAGCCTCGGTGGTGCTCGATTGCAGCGACAATTTTGCCACCCGCCACGCCGTCAACCGGGCTTGCGTGGCGCACAAGGTGCCGCTGGTGTCGGGCGCGGTGATCCGCTTCGACGGGCAGATCAGCGTGTTCGATGCGCGCCGCGCCGATTCGCCGTGCTACAGCTGTTTGTTTCCGCAGGATCAGCACTTTGAGGATGTGGCGTGCAGCACCATGGGCGTGTTCGCGCCCTTGGTGGGCGTGGTCGGCGCGATGCAGGCGGCCGAGGCGCTGAAATTGGTCATGCGGGTCGGACAATCGCTGGCGGGACGCCTGCTGCTGCTCGACGGGCGCGCCATGGAGTGGACCAGCATCGGCGTGGCGCGCAATGCCGATTGCCCGGTGTGCGGGTGCGCCGGGTAGCTTCAGCGTCCAGGTATTTCTCATTGATAGGCTATACCTTTTGAGCCGTCTTCCCCGCGAAGGCGGGGATCCATAGCACCGTTGAGCAAAGGTGCTATGGATACCCCCCTAAGCGGGGAAGACGGGGTTAAAAGAACCGCGACGGCCTGCAGTAAAACCGCCCCTAG
>NZ_VVIW01000003.1 GCF_011682045.1 Massilia aquatica
GGCGCTACCAGCCGCGCTTATTGAAGGCTCTAAATGCATCGCTTATTGAAGGCTCTAAACGCATCGCTTATTGAAGGCTCTAAATGCATCGCTTATTGAAGGCTCTAAATGCATCGCTGATTGAAGGCTCTAAACGCATCGTTGATTGAAGGCTCTAAACGCATCGCTTATTGAAGGCTCCAAAGCTGTCGATTATTCAAACGTCACCCTGCGCTGCTGCGCGTGGCTCTGCATCGCCAGGCGGATGATCTTGATCACCGCCAGCCCTTCGCGCGCCGTCACCGGCGCGCCCTTGCCGTTGACGATGGCGTCGAACACGCGCTGGTAGTATTCCTGGTAGCTGCCGGGCAGCGAGGCTGCCTTGCCGGTCACCGTCAAGCCGCCCTTCACGAAGCTCACTTGCGCGTGCTGCCCTTCGGCTTCCACGCCCCATCCGGGCGCGCCGGGGCGCTCGCCGCGGATCAGCGCCGCCTCCTGCGGGTCCATGCCATGCTTGATAAAACTGCCGGTTTCGCCATGCACGATGAAGCGCGGGCCGGCCTGCAGCACCAGCGAGGCCGCGTGCAGGATCACGCGCCGCGCGCCGTAGCGCATGGTCAGATGGAAGTAGTCGTCCGAGGCGGTGCTGGGCGCGGCGCCGCGCTGCACGCCCATGTCGCAGTTGACGCAATCCGGGTTGCCGAACAAGACCAGCGCCTGGTCGATCAGGTGCGCACCCAGGTCGTACAGCAGGCCCGAACCGGGCAAGTCCTGTTCGCGCCAGCGCCCGCGCACGTTGGGCCGGTAGCGGTCGAAATGCGCTTCATAGGTGTTGATGGGCCCCAGCAGGCCCGATTCGATGGTCTGGCGCAGGGTCAGGAAATCGCTGTCCCAGCGCCGGTTGTGGAACACGCTGAGCACCAGTTGCCGCTCGTCGGCCAGCGCAATCAGGTCGGCGCCATCGTCGAGCGTGATGGTGAACGGCTTTTCCACCACCACGTGCTTGCCGGCCAAAAGCGCCTGCCTGGCCAGCGGCGCGTGGCTGGCGTTGGCGGTGGCCACGACCACCAGATCGACCTCGCTGGAATCGATCAGGGTCGCCGGATCGGCCACCACCACGGCATCGGGAAAGTCGCGCAGCACGCGTTCGCCCTGGCTGGAGCAGACGCGCGTGATGCGCATGCCCGCAATCGAGGCGATCAGCGGCGCCTGGAAGGTGGCGCCGGAAAAGCCGTAGCCGATCAGGCCGACGCGTACTTCACGCGCTGCGTCCGCCGTCATGCCTGCTGCCATGCCGCGTAGGCATCGACCAGGCCGGCACCGGTGGCGCCATCGATGCCCGGCCCGGCCTTGATGCCGAGGCCTTCGGGGTCGCTGGCCGGACTGGCCGAGCCGTCGCGCACGTCGATCGCGGTGCGCACCAGCAGCGCCTTGATTTCGGCCGGCGTCAGCTTGGGGTTTTTCTGCAGCAGCAGGGCGCACACGGCGGCGATCTGCGGGGCCGAGGCCGACGTGCCGCTGAACACGGCCCAGCCGTCGCCAGCGGTGGTGCCGTCATGCTCGGCGTTGCCGGTGTCGATCTCGGCGCCGGGCGGCACCGGCAGCATGATGTAGTCGGCATTCGGCAACATGCCGACCAGCCCGCACACATCGGGCACATGGCGACCTGAATAAATGCCGCTGGTAAAGGCCGAGGCGTAGTCGGACGCGGTCATCGCGCCATCTTCGGCCACGAAGGTGCCGCCCACGCTGAGCACTTCCGGCATCGAGGCCGGGAAAGCGTAGTGGCCGTTGCCTGCCGAGAAAACCACCACGATGCCGCTGGCAATCGCCGCCTGGATTTCGGCTTCCAGCGGCTTCAGGCCGTTCGGCAACTCGCCGAGTTCGGCAACGCCATTATCGTCGCGCAAGTCGTAGCACATGCTCACGGTAATCACGTGCGGCTTGTGCTTGAGCGCTTCCTGGAAACCTTCGAGGATGCTGGCGCCGCCGTTCGGATCGGCATCGTCGCCCAGCTTGACGCCGATAAAGGTCACTTTCGGCGCCACCGCGAACACATTGGCCGATTCGCCCGTGCCATGGCTGCCGGGGTCGGTCTGGCGATTGGTGGCCGAGGGCGCCAGCACCACCGAGGAGGTGAAGCCGTTGCGGGTGAAGAACGGGTGCGAATGGTCGAAGCCGGTGTCGATCATGGCCACCCGGATGCCTTCGCCGTGCTGGCGTTCCTTGTGGATATTCGTTACGTTCAGCTTGGCCGGCACATCCTTGAGCACGTCGAGATGGTAATACCCGACCGAGGGCGGACGCGCGCTGGCGCCCGGGTCGGCCAGGTAGATGTGCGGCCACTGGATATACGCGTCGTCGATCAGGGCGGACAGGGACGGATCGGGATTCCACGGCGCGCCCTTGGCCGGGTAAAACACCTTGTCGCTCGAATAGCTCTGCTTCTGGCTCAGGTTGAACGGGGTCAGGCGGGTGCCGAACGCGTGCTCGAACTGGGCCACGCTGCCTCGCACCGACACCGTCATGCGTCCGCGCCCGGACACGATGAAGCCGCGCTGGCGCAGTGCCTCGATGGCTTTTTCCATTTCACCGGGCTCGGGGGCAAAGCTGAGGATGCTGCGCGACGACAGGCGCGCCGCCAGCTTGGTCGGACCGGTGTGGGTGCGGCCCTTGAAGGTGATAGCGATGCGCAACTGTTCTTCCGGCGGAGCGGACTCGCCCACGGCAGGACGCGGTTGGCTGGGTTTGAAAGGCTGCATGGATTCCCCCTAGGTAGGTTGGCCCGGCGTGGCGTGGCGCGGAGCGATGGTAATCAGGCTGACGGCGTGTTGCAGATCTGCAGGAATCGCCAGTGCCGGGGTCGATGTTACATCGGATGCGAACCCAGCCCTTACATTTGGAATTGGTCCGAATAAATTTTCTGCCTCGGCCGGGGAGGTTTCGGCCGAGATGGTGGCCAAGCCGCAGGCGGTCACGTGCATGCCGTGCGCCTCGAGCAAGGCGCACAGGGCGGGGTCATCGCTGCGATCGCGGGCGGGATCGCGCAGCAGGAGCTGGAGCTTGATCATGACGGTGCGGAGAGGGGAACGCTGATGTCATGATAGTAAGGCTTCGCGGAAATTTCTGCCGGACACGGGCAATCGTGCGCGCCGGCGGGGTGTCAGGCGCCGCCGGCGTAGCCGTTCTGGCGCCAGGCTTCGAACACGACCACCGCGACGGTGTTGGATAAGTTCAGGCTGCGGTTGTCGGGACGCATCGGCAGGCGGATGCGCTGTTGCGCCGGAAACGATTCGCGCAACTCAGGCGCCAGGCCGCGCGTTTCGGCGCCGAACACGAAGACGTCACCCGGCAGAAATTTTGCCTCGGAGAACGGCGAGGAGCCGTGCGTGGTCAGCGCGAACATGCGCGCCGGGTCGGGCTGGCACGCACTGATATAGGCATCCCAGTTCTTGTGCACCTTCATGGTCGCATAATCGTGATAGTCGAGCCCGGCTCGCTTCATTTTGGCGTCGTCCAGCGGGAAACCAAGCGGTTCGATCAGGTGCAGCTGCGCGCCGGTGTTGGCGCACAGGCGGATGATGTTGCCGGTGTTGGGCGGGATTTCGGGTTCTACCAGTACGACGTGAAACAAGTCATTCTCCTTATATATGAGATCTGATGCATGGCATCTGATACGGCATCTGATTAATGCGGCGGCGTGCGTGCAAACACGATATTGCTCACGCGCGCGGCGCCGAAGCGCTTGAAGGTGGCCGCCAGCGCATTCAATGTGTGGCCGCTGGTCATCACGTCGTCGACCAGGCCGATGTGGCGCCCGCGCACCGCCGCCAACATGCCGGGCGCGACCAGGAATGCATGGCGCATATTCTTCTTGCGCTGGCCCGGCGCCACGCTCGACTGTGCCGGCGTGTCGAGCGGACGCAGCGCCAGGGCCGGATACAGCGCGATACCCAGCAGGCTTGATAACGGCCGGGCGATTTCGAGCGCCTGGTTGTAGCCGCGCTCGGCCAGGCGGCCCGGTCCCAGCGGAACCGGACACAGCATTTCCGGCGGCGCGAAGCCGGGCGCGGCCAGCACGGCCCGGGCCAGCACGCCGGCGCACCACGGCGCCAGCGCCAGGGCGCCGCCGAACTTGAGCCGCAACACCAACTGGTCGAGCGGACTGGCGTAATCGGCCCCCGCCACGGTGGCGTCGTAGGCCGGGACCTCGGCCAGGCAGGCGCCGCACACATGGCCGGCATCCGGTCCGCCGAGCGGATTGGCGCAGCAGCGGCAACGCGCGCCGCCGCCGGGCACGAACTGGCGCGCGCACGCTGTACAGACAGGCGCATCGGCGTCGCCACCGCACAACACGCAGGCCGATGGCAGCAGCGCGCCGGCGCCCGCCCGCACCACGGCCCCAAGCCAGCGCCGCGCAAACTCGCTCATCGGACGGCCCTTTCAAAATCGGCTCGCGCCGGACCGGTGGACGGCAGCGAGGACGGCAAACGGGTACACTGCCCGCATTATCTCATCTCACAGTCCTATGAACACCCCCGACACTTTGAGCGCGCCGATCGACCTGGCGCGCGTGCGTTTCCTGTTTTCGCGCCCGCAACGCGTGGAGCGGTCCGATTTCCTGCGGCGCGAGATCGCGTCGCGCATGCATGAGCGGCTGATGCTGGTCAAAGTCGCGCCCACGCGCGTGCTTGACGCCGGCTGCGGCAGCGGCGCCGACCTGGCCTTGTTGCAAAAAGATTATCCCGCCGCGCATATCGTCGGCCTCGACGCCGCCAGCGCCATGGTGGAGGCGGCCAGGACGCCGGCCTCGGCCCTCAAGTCCCTGATCAGCCGCCTGTTGCCCAGCAAGGCCGGAGTCGACCTGCTGTGCGGCGATTTCGGCAATTTGCCGCTGGGGCCGAACTCGGTCGACCTGGTGTGGTCCAACCTGGCCTTGCACTGGCATCCCCAGCCCGACCGTGTCTTTGCGGAATGGCGCCGGGTGCTGCGCAATGATGGCTTGCTGATGTTTTCGAATTTTGGCCCGGATACCCTGCGCGAGCTGCGCACGGCCTTTGCGCAAGCCGACGCTGCGCCGTCACCGCGCGTGTTGCCCTTCGTCGACATGCACGACTTCGGCGACCAGCTGGTGGCGGCCGGGTTTTCCACCCCGGTGATGGACATGGAAGTCATTACCGTCACCTACGACACGGCCGAGGCGCTGCTGGCCGACGCGCGCGCACTGGGCGGTAATCCGCTGGCCACGCGCGCGCGCGGCCTGTTCGGGCGCGCCGCGCACGCGCGCATGCTGGCGGCACTGGAGAAGCAGCGCCGCCCGGACGGCAAGCTCGCATTGAGCTTCGAAGTGATCTACGGCCACGCCTTCCGCCCGGCGCCGCGGGTGACGGCGGCGGGCGAGGCGATCATCCGCTTCGAGCCGCGCAAGGGGCGTTGATGCCGCGTCAAGGGTTTTCATGCCCGGGCGCCACTTGTACCCGGCATGGTACAAAACGGCTGTAAAAGCGGGGCAAACAGGGGGGCGCTGACCCGTTACGGGAGGATTTTCCCTTGATGACGTTGGGCATACTTGAGTATAATCAAGGACTAATTTTAGCGACTGTGTTGATTGCTCCTGAAAACATCATGAGTTTTTCAGCGGTGCAGCAGTCGAAAGCGATAGCAAGTCAGCGTTCATCAGTGTGCTTTGTGCGCCAATGGCCGATGTCAGGGTTCCAGTCGGGTCCGCCGTGCCGTGAGCGCGCCGGGACGGTATGGGCCCTTTTTGTGCGATGGTTTCGGAGCGCCGGCGTCCGATCAGGATGACCGGCGTAGAAAAAATATTTTTATTTTTGGGTGGTTGGGGAAAACATGACATATGCAAAGCGACTTCAGGCCTTGATGTTCGGTCTGGCAATTTCGGCCAGCATCCCAGCGCTGGCCGCACCGGTGGAGGGACGTCCGGTGGATTACCAGCTGAACCTGCAAATGCCAGTGACGAAGATTGCGACGGAAATCAACGACCTGCACACCTGGATGATGATCGTCTGCCTGGTGATCTTCGTCGCGGTGTTCGGCGTGATGTTCTATTCGGTCTTCAAACACCGCCGTTCGCTGGGCCACAAGCCAGCCACCTTCCATGAATCGACTGCCGTCGAGATCGCCTGGACCGTCGTACCGTTCCTGATCGTCATCGTGATGGCGCTGCCTGCGACCAAGACCGTGGTGGCAATGAAAGACACGTCGAACGCCGACATCACCATCAAGGCCACCGGCATGCAGTGGAAATGGGGCTACGATTACCTGAAGGGCGAGGGCGAAGGCATTTCCTTCCTGTCGAGCCTGTCGACCCCGCGTTCGCAGGTCGGCGAGCCAGGCGTGGCGCCTACCCAGGCCCGCGGCGTCAACTACCTGATGGAAGTCGACAACGAAATGTACGTGCCGGTCAACAAGAAGATCCGCATCGTCCTGACCGCCAACGACGTCATCCACGCCTGGATGATCCCGGCCTTCGGCGTCAAGCAGGATGCGATTCCCGGTTTCGTGCGCGACACCTGGTTCAAGGCCGAGAAGATCGGTGTCTACCGCGGCCAGTGCGCCGAGCTGTGCGGTAAAGAACACGCCTTCATGCCGATCGTGGTCAATGTCGTCTCCGACGCCGACTACACCAAATGGGTGAACGGCGAGAAGAAAAAAATGGCTGCCCTGGCCGACGATCCATCGAAAGTGTGGACCATCGACGAACTGAAAATCAAGGGCGAAAAAATCTACGCCACCAACTGCGTGGTCTGCCACCAGGCTAACGGCAAGGGCGTTCCGAACGCGTTCGCCGCGCTCGACGGCTCGCCTGTGGTGACCGGTCCGAAAGCGGAACAGATCAACGTGCTGCTGCATGGCCAGAAATCGGGCAAGTACCCGTCTGAAATGCCAGCCTGGAAACAATTGTCGGATTCCGATATTGCTGCGGTGATTACCTACACCCGCAACAACTGGTCGAACAAGGCAGCGGAAAACATCGTTCAACCAGCCGAAGTCCTGGCTGCACGTAACAAGTAATCGGGAGTAACTCATGAGCACCAGCACACTAGATCACGCACACGGCCATGACCACGATCATAGCCACGATCATCCGACGGGCATGACCCGCTGGCTGTTCGCCACCAATCACAAGGATATCGGTACCCTGTACCTGTGGTTCTCGCTCATCATGCTGCTCTCCGGCGGCGTGCTGGCGCTGATGATCCGTACCGAACTGTTCAAACCGGGCCTGCAATTCTTCCAGCCCGAGTTCTTCAACCAGCTGACCACGATGCACGGCCTGGTGATGGTGTTCGGCGCGATCATGCCGGCCTTCGTCGGCTTCGCCAACTGGATGATCCCGCTGCAAGTGGGCGCGTCCGACATGGCCTTTGCGCGCATGAACAACTTCTCGTTCTGGCTGCTGCCGCCCGCGGCAATCCTGCTGGCGACCTCGTTCCTGGTGCCTGGCGGCGCAACCGCTGCCGGCTGGACCCTGTACGCACCGCTGTCGACCCAGATGGGCCCCGGCATGGACATGGCGATTTTCGCGATGCACCTGATGGGCGCGTCGTCGATCATGGGTTCGATCAACATCATCGTCACCATCCTGAACATGCGCGCTCCCGGCATGACCCTGATGAAAATGCCGATGTTCTGCTGGACCTGGCTGATTACCGCCTACCTGCTGATCGCCGTGATGCCTGTACTGGCCGGCGCAATCACCATGACCCTGACCGACCGTCACTTCGGCACCTCGTTCTTTAACGCTGCCGGCGGCGGCGACCCGGTCATGTACCAGCACATCTTCTGGTTCTTCGGCCACCCCGAGGTGTACATCATGATTCTGCCGGCCTTCGGTATCGTCTCGCAGATCCTGCCGGCGTTTGCCCGCAAGCCACTGTTCGGCTACGCCTCGATGGTCTACGCCACCGCCTCGATCGCGATCCTGTCGTTCATCGTCTGGGCTCACCACATGTTCACCACCGGCATGCCAGTGACCAGCCAGCTGTTCTTCATGTACGCCACCATGCTGATCGCGGTACCGACCGGCGTGAAAGTGTTCAACTGGATCGCCACGATGTGGAAGGGTTCGATGACCTTTGAAACCCCGATGCTGTTCTCGGTCGGCTTCATCTTCGTGTTCACGATGGGTGGTTTCACCGGCCTGATCCTGGCTGTGACCCCGATCGACATCCAGCTGCAAGATACCTACTACGTCGTGGCCCACTTCCACTACGTGCTGGTTGCCGGTTCCCTGTTCGCCCTGTTCGCCGGTTTCTACTACTGGTCGCCGAAGTGGACTGGCCACATGTACAACGAATTCCGCGGCAAGATGCACTTCTGGCTGTCGCTGATCACGTTCAACATCACCTTCTTCCCGATGCACTTCCTGGGTCTGGCGGGGATGCCGCGCCGTTATGCGGATTACCCGGCGCAGTTCACCGACTTCAACACGATCGCCACCATCGGCGCTTTCGGTTTCGGTCTGTCGCAGGTGTACTTCCTGTTCTTCGTGATCCTGCCGACCATTCGTGGCGGCGCCAAAGCGGCCGACAAGCCATGGGATGGCGCTGAAGGCCTGGAGTGGACCGTGCCGAGCCCGGCGCCGTTCCACACCTTCGAAGTTCCGCCGACGGTGAAGTAATCAGTTTTACAGCAGCGTGGGCGCCGCAGTCGGTGCCCACGCTACTGCACTTGTAAGTGAGCACCATGTCCGATCCAAAAAAGCCGAACAACCTCCGCACGGGCCTGATTATCGGCGCGCTGGCGGTATTTTTCTTCTCGATGGTTTTCATCAAACGCATTTGGCTGTGAGCTGACGTGGCAAACGAACAATCCGGCATGTTGAAACTCAATCGCGCGATGCTCGGCAAGCTGCTGGTCGTCGCGGTGTTGATGTTTGGTTTCGGTTACGCCCTGATCCCCGTGTACAAGCACATGTGCGAACTGCTCGGCATCAATGTCCTGACCCAGACCGATGGCACGGTGACGTACGACAAGAATACCCAGATCGACCAGTCGCGCAAGATCACCATCGAGTTCGACGGAAATTCGCAGGGGCCGTGGCGTTTCCGCCCGACCAAGCGCTCGGTCGAAGTCCATCCGGGCGAACTGACCACCGTGATGTACGAAGTGGTCAATACGCAAAACCGCACCGTGCAGGCGCAGGCGATTCCAAGCTTCGCGCCGCAACTGGTGATGCAGCATTTTAAGAAAGTCGAGTGCTTCTGCTTCAAGCAGCAGACCTTGCAGGCGAACGAGGCCAGGCAGATGCCGGTGGTGTTCTACATCGATCCGGCCCTGCCGCGCGACGTCAAGACGATGACGCTCTCGTACACCTTCTTTGAAATTGCCGGTACCCAGGCCGTGGCGGCGAAGTAAAGGCCGCCATGAGCGACGAGCACAAGGGCCCCGAACGCAACGCTTCGTTCGGCGCCACCATGAAAGCGGTGTTCTGGTCCTTCCTGGGCATCCGCAAGCGCAGCGATTACGAAAAAGATTCGGCCAGCCTGAATCCGGTGCATGTGATTATTGCCGGATTGATTGGGGTGATGTTGTTCATCGGCGTGCTGGTGGCATTGGTGAAGTTTGCCGTGTCGTAAGCCAGCCGCTGGATTCAAGTTTTACAAAATTAGCAATAAATTCACCGCATACAGTTTGATTTAGGAGATGAAGATGAGTTCACCACACGCCGCCGCACCGCATTATTTCGTGCCAGGCCCGTCCAAATGGCCAATGGCCGCCGGCTTGTCGCTGCTCGTGACCATGATCGGCGCCTCGGCCTGGGTCAATGACGTGTCCTGGGGCCCGGCGGTCAATATCGCCGGCATCCTGGCGACCCTGATGGTCATGTACTTCTGGTTCGGCGACGCCATCGGCGAATCCGAAGCCGGCCAGTACAGCAAACGCATCGACCTGTCGTTCCGCTGGTCGATGAGCTGGTTCATCTTCTCGGAAGTCATGTTCTTCGGCGCCTTCTTCGGCGCACTGTTCTACGCGCGCACCATCAGCACGCCGTGGCTGGGCGACCTCGATCACAAGATCATCTGGCCTGATTTCGCAGCCCAGTGGGGCGGCGCCAGCCCGGCCGGCACCATCGACAGCTTCACCACCATGGGTCCATTCCCGATCCCGACCATCAACACCTGCCTGCTGCTGCTGTCGGGCGTGACCCTGACCATTTCGCACCACGCCCTGCGCGCCGGCCACCGTGCCAAGACCGCGTTCTGGCTGGCCGCGACGATCTTGCTGGGCGCCGTCTTCATGGGCTTCCAGGCGTACGAATACATGCACGCTTACAGCGAGCTGAACCTGAAACTGACCTCGGGCATCTACGGTTCGATCTTCTACCTGCTGACCGGCTTCCACGGTTTCCACGTGACGCTCGGTGCGATCATGCTGTCGGTGATCCTGTACCGCGTCATGAAGGGCCACTTCACCGCCGAGGACCACTTCGGTTTCGAAGGCGCGGCATGGTACTGGCACTTCGTCGACTTCGTCTGGCTCGGCCTGTACGTCGTCGTCTACTGGCTGTAATGGCGGCATGCGGGAGGGTGCGCCCTCCGGCAGGTTTGAAATAAGAAAAACCGGGGACAGTCCACCAAGCGGTGGCCTGTCCCCGGTTTTTTGCGGCTGGGATATAACCTTGCCGCCGGCAGGGTCGTCTGCTTCGCGGCGATCAGTCCCTCAGCGAATGCCGGTCGGAGCGATCCAGCCCATCTTGTAGCTGCCCAGCAGGATCAGGAACAGGGTGATCGACAGGCCCACGCGCAGCGCCAGCGCGTTCACCGTGCGGTTGCTCTTGCCCTTGTCGCGCATCAGGAAGAACAGGGCCGAGCCCAGGCTCCCGAGGATCAGCATGAAGGCAAAGGCGACGAGGATTTTCATAATGAGCTCGAATTTTTTGAGTAAGGCACCATTGTAATGCGTATCGGCTTCCGTTTTCGGGCGATCCCCTTCGTGGCCACCGTGCTGCTGGTGGCCGTCGGCATCGTGCTGGGGCGCTGGCAGGATGGCCGCGCCGCTGAAAAAATCGCCCTGCAGCAGGCCATCACCGAACGCGCCGGCGCCGCCCCGCTGGTGCTCGGCGCAGCCCTGCTCACGCCGGCGCAGGTCGAGCTGCGCCCGGTGACGGTGACGGGAACGTTCGTGCGCGCGTGGCCGCTGTTCTTGAACAACCGTCCGCAGGAAGGCAAGGCCGGTTTTTACCTGGTCATGCCGCTGCGCATCGACGGCAGCGATACCCATGTGCTGGTGGCGCGCGGCTGGCTGCCGCGCTACACCGGCCAGTTCGACAAACTGCCGCAGTTCGATACGCCGCCCGGCACGGTGACCATCAGCGGACTGGCGCGCCCCGGCATGGGCAAGGTCATGCAGCTGGGCACGGCGACGCCGGTGGCGCCGCAAGCCATTTTGCAAAACCTGACCCCGGACCAGTTCGCGCAAGCGAGCGGCCTGACGGTCCAACCGTTTTTTATTGAACAAAGCGGCCCGGCGCCGGCCGGCGACAAGCTGGTGCGCAACTGGCCGGCCCCCTCCCTGAATGTGGAAAAACATCAGGGTTATGCATTTCAATGGTACGCGCTGGCGGTCATGGCGCTGCTCTTTTTCGTGATTACAGGATTTCGACGTGGAACAAAACAAAACGACTGAAGCAACTACGAACGTAAGTCAGTGGAGCGGCCGCTGGAAACTGCTGGCCGTGGTCTTCGTGTGCGCGGCGCCGATGCTGTTTTCCTACCTGACCTACTACGTGATCAAGCCGACCGGGCGCACCAACTACGGCACCCTGATCGAGCCGCAAAAGCACCCGATCCCGGCCGCCATGGGCGCCACCACGCTCGACGGCAAGCCGATCGCGCTCGACGCTTACAAGGGCAAGTGGATCATGCTGCAGGTCGGCCCCGGCGAGTGCCCGCAGGCCTGCCGCGACCAGCTGGTCGCCATGCGCCAGCTGCGCCTGATGCAGGGCAAGGAAATGGAGCGCATCGAGCGCGTCTGGCTGATTACCGACGCCACCCCGATCGACACCATGCTGATCCGCGTGGTCGACGGCACCCGCATGCTGCGCGTGCCTGCCGCCAGCGTGACCTCGTGGCTGCCGGTCGAGCCGGGCGGCAATATCACCGACCATACTTACCTGATCGACCCGATGGGCCACCTGATGATGCGCTTCCCCAAGAATCCGGATCCATCCAAGGTCAAGAAGGATATGTACAAAGTGCTCAAAGCGTCCGCGATCGGCTAAGCGATGCAGCTCTCGTCCATGGTGCAACTGGGCCTGACCGGCCTGCTGGCGGCCTGCCTGCCGCTGTCGATGGTGTGGATGTCGTCCGACCCCAACAAATACCGCAAGCTGGTCTGGATCACGGTGTTTCTCACGTTCGACCTGATCGTGTTCGGCGCCTTTACGCGCCTGACCGATTCGGGCCTCGGCTGCCCCGACTGGCCGGGCTGCTACGGCGCCGCCAATCCCTTTCTGGCGCATGCCGAGATCGTGGCCGCCGAAACCCTGATGCCGAGCGGACCGGTGACGGTCGTCAAGGCCTGGATCGAAATGATCCACCGCTACCTGGCGATGGGCATTGGCGTCTTGATCATGGCGCTGATGGCGACCGCCTGGGTGCAGTGGCGCAAGACGCGGCGCGCCGAATACGCGCCGGCGCTGCCGACCATGCTGTTCGTGTTCGTGCTGGTGCAGGGCGCCTTTGGCGCCTGGACCGTCACGCTCAAGCTGCAACCGGTGATCGTCACCATCCACCTCTTGCTGGGGATGGGATTGCTGTCGATGCTGGTGTGGCTCGGCGCGCGCCAGAACCGCGCCAACGCGCTGGCGCACGGACGCTTTACCGCGCCGGACGCGGTCGACGCCACCGCGCCGCCGAGCAGGCTCGGACGCCTGGCCGTGCTTGCTGCCGTGGTGCTGGCCATGCAGATTGCCCTGGGCGGGTGGGTGAGCACTAACTACGCCACCCTGGCCTGCCTTGACTACCCGCTGTGTAACGGCAAGCTCGTGCCCGAGATGGACTTCGAGCACGGCTTCCACCTGTGGCGCGAGCTGGGCAAGACCGCGGCCGGCCACTACCTGCCGTTCTCGGCCCTGACCGCAATCCACTGGGTGCACCGCAACTTCGCCTTGTTGGTTGTGGCGGTGCTGGGCCTGGCGGCCTGGCGCGCGCGCGCCCATCCCGGCGTGGGCCGCCATGCGCGCGGGATCGGCATCGTGCTCGCGGTGCAGGCCGCGACCGGGATCGCCACCGTCTATTTGAACTTTCCACTGACCATCGCCGTGCTGCATAACGCAGGCGCGGCGCTGCTGGTGCTGATGGTGACCATGTTAAACTACAAGATCAAGTACCCCTCCGGACCGGTACTGCAAGCAAGCCACCCACAATGACAACCCAGACCGCAACACATAAATCCGCCAACCGCGCCGCCCAGTACTGGGCGCTGACCAAACCACGAGTGACCCAGCTGGCCGTGTTCTGCGCGGTGATCGGCATGCTGCTGGCCACCGAGGGCGTGCCGAGCTGGCGTATCCTGGTGCCGGCCACGATCGGCATCTGGCTGCTGGCCGGGGCCGCGTTCGCCGTCAACTGCCTGATCGAAGCCAAGATCGACGCGCGCATGGCGCGCACCGCGCGCCGCGCCACCGCCATGGGCGAGCTGACCAAGACCCAGACGCTGGTGTTTTCGGCCATCATCGGCGGCGCCGGCATGGCCGTGCTGTACCTGCTGGTCAACCCCCTGACCATGTGGCTGACCTTTGTGACCTTTGTCGGCTACGCGCTCATCTACACCGTGCTCCTGAAACCCAATACGCCGCAGAACATCGTCATCGGCGGGCTGTCGGGCGCGATGCCGCCGGCGCTGGGCTGGGCGGCGGTTGCCAACGACGTGCCGATGCAAGCCTGGCTGCTGGTGCTGATCATTTTCGTATGGACCCCGCCGCACTTCTGGGCGCTGGCCATGTACCGGCGCGACGATTACGAGCGCTCCGGCCTGCCGATGCTGCCGGTCACGCACGGCATGAACTTCACCGGTTTCCATGTCTGGCTGTACGCGATCGCGCTGGCCGCCACCACCTTGCTGCCGTACGCGGTGCGCATGAGCGGGCACATCTACCTGGTGTCGGCGGTGCTGCTCAATGCCGTGTTCCTGTGGCACAGCTGGCAGGTGTACCGCCACTATTCCGACCTGGTCGCCCGCAAGGCGTTTACCTGGTCCATCATTTACCTGTCGCTGCTGTTTGCCGCACTGCTGCTCGACCACTACGTCAAACTATGATCAAAAAATTGCTCGCTCTCTGCACCTTGTCGCTGGTCCTGACCGCCTGCGACAAGGTGGCCACGCCGCCTACGCCCCCGAGTTTCCAGAACACCGACCTGACCGGCCTCGACTACGCGCGCGACTTCGCCCTGATTGACCACAACGGCAAGCCGCGCACCCTGGCCGACTTCAAGGGCAAGGTGGTGGTGATGTTCTTCGGCTTTACCCAGTGTCCGGACGTGTGCCCGACCACTATGGCCGAAATGGCCGCGGTGATGAAGGAACTCGGTCCCGACGCCGACAAGGTGCAGGTGCTGTTCGTGACCATCGACCCGGAACGCGACACCCAGCAACTGCTGGCGCAGTACGTGCCGGCTTTCGATGCGCGCTTCCTCGGCCTGTATGGCGACGCGGAGGCAACCGCCAAGGTGGCCAAGGAATTCAAGGTCTTCTATGCCAAGGTCAAGGGCAAGGCCGAAGGCAGCTACTCGATGGACCACACCGCCGCCAGCTACGTGTTCGACCGCAACGGGAAGATTCGCCTGTTTGTGCGTCACGGCAAGGGCCCGGCGCCGATCGTGCACGACATCAAGCAATTGCTGAACTGATCCGCCACACTGACCTGACTGGGTAACCATGGACCAAGAGCGCAGCGGCAAGAATTACGCATTTATGGGCGCGATCGCGCTGCTCACCATCGGTTGCCTGTACGTCCTGCGTCCGTTCCTGGCGGCGATTTTGTTCGCCGCCGCCATCGTCATTTCCTCCTGGCCGATCTACCTGTACGTGCTGGCGCGCATGCGCGGGCGGCGCACCCTGGCCGCGCTCACGCTGACCCTGACATTGACATTCCTGGTGATCTTGCCGATCGCGCTGGTGGCCTACAACCTGGCCGACGACGTCGGGCGCTTCTACGAGCAGTTGAAGGCGGCGGTCGCCACCGGGCATGTCGAGCCACCGGCCTGGCTGCGCCAGATTCCCGTGGTGGGCGAGACGCTGTACAGCTACGTGGCCAATCTGGTGTCGAGCCGCGAGCAGATGATGGTGCTGGCGCAGCGCCTGCTGGAACCGGCGCGCCACTACCTGCTGGGCGGCGGCATCGTGCTGGGCACCGGCGTTGCGCAGATGAGCCTGGCAGCCTTCGTCAGCTTCTTCCTCTACCGCGACGGCAATACCTTGCTGGTCGCCATCGGCGTGGCCATGCAGCGCATCATCGGCGAACGCGCCGAGCGCATTGCCACCACGGTCAGCCAGACCGTGCGCGGGGTGATGTACGGCCTGCTGGGCACGGCGCTGGCGCAGGCGGTGGTGGCCGCGATCGGTTTCGTGATCGCCGGCGTGCCGGGGGTGCCGCTGCTGGCGGTGGCCACGTTCGTGATGTCGCTGGTGCCGGTCGGCCCGCCGATCATCTGGGGCGGGGCGGCGATCTGGCTGTTCAACCAGGGCCAGACCGGCTGGGCCATCTTCATGGTGGTGTGGGGGCTGGTGCTCATCAGCGGGGTCGATAATGTGGTCAAGCCGATGCTGATCAGCCGCGGCAGCAGCCTGCCGTTTTTGCTGGTGTTGCTGGGCGTCTTGGGCGGGGTGCTGGCGTTCGGTTTTGTCGGGCTGTTCATCGGGCCGACCTTGCTGGCGGTGGGGTATTCGCTGATGCGCGAATGGACCGGGATCGAGCCGGCTGTGGTCAACGATATTTAAATGGTGGACATCAGAGCCGCCATCATGGCCGACCTGGAACCGCTGGTCGCGCTCGATACCGTGGCGGCCAGCGATCCTGGGCGATGTGTCCAGATAAGGCAGTGGATCGATAACCGAACTTGCTACGTGGCCCACACCGGCGATGCTGTCGGCGCCTACGGCGTCCTGGCGTACCATTTTTTCGGTAACGGCTTCATTGAGATGGTCATGGTAGGCGAACGTTTCCGCCGCCAGGGGCTGGGTATGGCGCTCGTGCGCTATTTTCAGGCGTGCTGCACCACGCCGAAACTGTTCGCGTCGACCAACCTGTCCAACCAGCGCATGCAAGAACTTCTCAAGACCGCTGGATTTCGAACCAGCGGATTGATCGACAATCTGGATGACAACGATCCTGAAATTGTCTTCTTTTCACGCCCAGGCATCGAGGCTCCCTGTGGGATACCACATGAAAATACTTGAGGAATCGCGTTTTGGATAAAGAGCCGTTTGCGAAGGTTCATGTAGCGATGCGCGAAAAAAAATGGTCCTCTGCGCTTCGGATGTTACTCGATGTGCATACGGGCGCGCTCAGCGAGAATTTTCTCGACGATAAGAATCATGCCTGGTACTGCATTGGCGACATCTACTTTCGTCAAGAAAAATACGCGCTTGCGAAACAATCGTTTAAAAAATCCGTTTCCTACCGGTGCAGTGACGACGAGGCGCTGATGGCGATCGGTAACTGCTACGATGCCCTGAAGCGGCCGAGATTAGCAGAAAGGTATTTTCGGAAGGCTTTGAGTGTTTCGCTCTCGGCTAAAAGTCGGGCGAAGGCGACGTTTAACTTGGCGAATTCGCTTCTCGATCAAGCGCGATTTGACGAAGCAATTACGCTTTTCGAGCAGTTGATCAAGGATCACGTTTCAATCAGAAGCAGCGCGAAGAAAAACCTGATGTTCGCCCAGTCTCGTCGGAAAATAGTGAGTGGTAAAGGGTAGGTGCCTACGGCGCGGTCGAGGGGCAGTGCTTGCAATCGCATACGAACAGAAATGGCGAAATGCTTAACGGAGTGATAAATGCCACGCCCCATACTTTCAATCCACAAACCGGATTACCGGCTCCCACCAGGCCGACCAAAAATGACATGGCTACAATTCCTGAACGTTTAACTCTCAAACAGGCATACCTCGCTATGTTCATTTTTCTGGACAAAGAATACTAACGCGTCCCGTCGGATGACCTTGGGGGGCTGCTAGGCAGCTTACAACTAACAGTCGATGGAATGCCGATGGATCCAGGAGCGTGGGAAGATTGGTTAGATGCTGTACAGAAGCTCTCCGACTTGGAAGATGGCATCCTCGGTGATGAGTGAACGTCAGGGAGGGGTGACCACATACAACCATCCGCTTAGCCGTCTGCGTGGTGTCCTCACAGCCCGTCGGCTAGACTTCTCCGACCTTTACCTCGATTTCGTTCAAAATTTCGTCAAGTGTGGCGTCGATCCGAAAGACGCGCTATCGTGGCTTGGCCAAGAACACCGCTCAGCTGTTCACCATGTTCGGCTTTGCCAATCTTGTACTGGCCGGCAGGCGATTACGATCACTGAAACCCGAAGTGCATTCTGAGCGCCAAAAGGCGCAAAGAATACTGCCAATTCGCTGAAAAACCGGCTGTCGCGTTGCCAGGAAAAGTGCTTCAACGTGCCGGTGCAACCCCGAAGAAAAAAGACCCCGCTGCACCGAAAATCGTCAATTGATCAGCGCTTCCCTAGGTGCCCACCGTATTCCGCGGCCCGGTACCGCGCTTTATTCGCAGATCATTCGCCATTTTCTCTACAGGCTCAATTACATTCTGATGCGAGCCCATGCGCCGCATGAGACCAAGCCGCCTCTCGACCACTTCCTCAAATTCACCAGGATTAACCAGGTATGCCGCTGCGATGCCGGCGTACGCTGAGTTACTACGCGAACCGTGTGCCATATTCTCATCCGCATTTGCCTTTCTTTCGAAATCCCGCAGATCAAGACACTCCTGCAACAGCGGCACAATATGGTTGGCAAACACAGGACAAAGTGCATTCAAATGCGCGTTTAAATCATCAAGATTCTCAACGAAGAACTGGTTTGGCATCGCCGGAGCAAAGTAAGGCAGGACAATGTCATACGTGCCGGACTCCATATAATCGTCTGCCGCACCCCAGATATAGGGGTGAGTGATTGCTTGAACTGAATCGAAACGAAGCGAAACCAGATAGTCGACAGCGATTTTTGGACTTCTATCCATCAACATAACGTAAATGCGTTGAAATCCGCCATCAAATTTACGCTCGAACACCTCGTCCTTTTTTCTGCTCTGAAATCCCAATCCCGCCAGCATATCGTCTATCCCTGCATACAGGGCCGCCCGGGCTTCGCTTTTTTTCATTGAATGAATCTCTCCTTAACCAATTTCTGCATGACACTCCCAAAGAGTGCGCGAGCTGGGCACGAAAGCCATGCCCAACCCCCAAATAACTAACGAGCGGATTCAAGTGAGCAGGGCTGGCACAGGCGTCACCGCGCAGCACCTGCACCGACAAGGCACGCGTGACGCTGGCCGTCGAACCGTTGCTCAGTTCAGTGCTGCTCAGCTTGACCTCGAATCTGACGCACCCCATCGCTCAGTATATTGCCTGCCGCGATACCGCTCAGCTGTGTTTTGAGGCTGGCGTCGCTGTCGCCGTCCGCCAGCTTGGCGCCGATCGAGGGCAATGCAACCGTGCCGCGCACCAGGCCGTACACAAGCTCGGTGGCGGTGATCGACTGGTACTCGCAGCGCGTGCTGTCTTGGCGCATCAGCAACAGCATGGACGCTTCGTTCTGCCTGGACTGCCTGGAAGAGGCGTTGATCAGTCACGGCAAGCTGGACATCTTCAACACGGACCAGGGCGTGCAGTTCACGAGCCAAGCGTTCACTGGTGTGCTGCTGCGGGAAGGCGTGGCGATCCTGCAGAGGACGAAATGAGGGTCGTACTGTATGCAAAAAAAAAGGACACGGCGGTGACGCCAACTGGAGGGAGTGAGAAGAAGGGGAAAACTGCCGATGCGGTGTCCGGTGCGGTGCGGTGTCAGATACCGGCTTGCTGTTGAAGACGGTATCTGACACCAGTAGTTGTTAGTCCTGCTCGTCCAGATCGGGCGTGCGGTGCACCTGCGGAATCACCTTGATCAGCACGATGCGCGGGCCATTCATCTTCTTGACCACGATATCGAAGTGCGGGAACTCGATGCGCTGGCCCTGCTTGGGAATGTCGCCCAGCTTGACCATCAGCAAACCACCCACCGATTCGACTTCATCCAGGCCCAGGGTCTCGTTGTCGATATCGATTCCCAGAATGCGTTCGAGCGAGAAGATCGGCAGGCTGGCCTTGCCGATCAGGGTGCCGTCCGGCTGGCGCAGCCAGTCGTTTTCGTTGAGGCGGAACTCGTCGCGGATTTCGCCGACCATGGCGCCTAGCAAATTATCGAGCGTGATAAACCCGACCGGGCGCTTGCCCTTTTCGCCGATCAGCGCGAAGTGCGGCGCGCCGTCGCGAAAGCGCCGGAACATCTGCTGCGCAGGCGTGCGCGCCGACATCGTTTCGACCGGACGCAAAAACTGGGTCAGGTCCTTGATCTGGCGCCCGGCCTGCTGGGCAAAGAACAAATCCTTCAGGTGGATCACACCGAGCACGTCTTCGCCATTGGTATCGAAGTACGGGTAGCGGCTGAAGCGGTTCCTCACCACGGTCTGCAAGTTTTCTTCCATCGACTTGCTGGCATGCAGGGCGATGACTTCATTGATTGGACGCATCAGGTCGGCCACCGACAACTGGCTGAAGTCGAGCGACTGGGCCAGGATGTGGCGCTCGTCGCGGGTGAATTTTTCGCCCGGCTGGCTGGTGCGCAGAATCAGCTTGAGTTCTTCGGTCGAGTAATGGGCATCGTGCCCGCCCTTGCCGGACAGGCCCGCCAGGCGCAGCACCATGTTGGCGCTGCCGTTGAGCACGTAAATGGCCGGGTACATCGACCAGTAAAAGATATACAGCGCCGGCGCGGTCCACAGGCCGACCACTTCGGGATTCCTGATCGCCAGCGACTTCGGCGCCAGTTCACCGACCACGATGTGCAGGAAGGAAATCACGCTGAAGGCCACCACGAACGAGACCGTATGGATGATTTTCTCGGATTCGACGCCGATCATGCCGAACACCGGCTCCAGAATGCTGGCAAAGGCCGGCTCGCCGACCCAGCCCAGGCCCAGCGAAGCGAGGGTAATGCCTAATTGGCAGGCCGACAGGTAGGCGTCCAGCTGGCCGTGGACCTTGCCCAGCAGGCGCCCGCGCACCCCCTGGCTCTTGGCGATCGCGCGCACGCGGGTTTTTCGGAGGGTGACAATGCCGAATTCGGCAGCCACGAAAAAGCCATTGAGCGCGACCAGGAACAGGGCGAGCAAGACCAGTAAGGCATTTTGCATAAAGAGTGGGGTTAGTTTTTCGCTTGGCCACTTGGGACCGGGACGACCATTGTACCGTTCATGGCGTGCTGAACACACCTTGATGTACTGCGGAAAGGATCGCTTCGACCGCGGGATGCTTGATTTTACGCTCGTTCGAGATGGCATAGACGTGCTCGCGCACCTGGGGCACATGGCCGGCCAGCACCGCGCCGAACTGGTCGGCCAGGTCGCCGGCCAGCGCCGCCGGCGCGAAAAACAGGCCCGCCCCGCGCCGTCCGAAGGTGTTGAGCAGGGCATTGTCTTCGAATTCGCCGACCACGTCCGGCCGCACATTGTGCAGCTCGAACCATTCGTCGATCCGTCCGCGCAGGGCGTTGTTGCGGGTGGGCAGCAGGAACGGGGCGCCGTTCAGGTTGCCCGGAAAGCCCTCGGCATAGGCCCCGGCCAGGCTTGGGGTGCCGACCACGATGGTGTCGCTCTCGAACAGCATGTGGCTGAACACGCGCAAGGTGGTGCCCGAACGCACCGCGCGGTCGGTCAGCACCACGTCCAGCTTGTGCAGGGCCAGGTCGGCCAGCAGGGCTTCGAACTGGTCCTCAAAGCATACCAGGCGCACCGGCGTGGCCAGGTGCAGGGTCGCTTCCAGCAGGCGGAAGGCGGTCAGTTTCGGCAGCGAGTCGGAAATGCCGACCGTGAGCCGGGTGCGCCCGCTGTCGGCTTCGCCGAGCGCTTCCTGCAATTGCTCGCCCAGCAGGAAGATCTGGTCGGCGTAGGCCAGCGCCAGCCGTCCGGCCTCGGTCAGCACCAGCCCGCGGCCTTGCTGCATGAAGAGCGACTTGCCGATCGACTGCTCCAGTTGGCTGAGCTGGGTGCTGATGGTCTGGATCGCCAGCCCCAGCCGCTCGGCGGCGCGCGTCACGCCGCCTTCCTTGGCCACCACCCAGAAGTAGTACAAATGGCGAAAATTCATCCCGGTATTTTTCATGCTTCGGTTTTTCAGAAGTAATGCTCCGATTATCTCCTATTTTTAAAAATGTTGCTTACGGATACACTACCTGCATCAACAATAACAAATGAGGGAAATCAATACATGAAGCATTTCAGAATTTCGTTTCTGGTCACCTTCGTCTGCCTTGCGGTGGCCGGCTGGTGGGGCTACAGCCACCACGGCATCGGCGGCATGTTCTCGGCGCTGGGCGTGGCGGCCATTTTGGGCATCATGGAGGTGTCGCTGTCCTTCGATAACGCGGTCGTGAACGCTTCGGTGCTCAAGACCTGGGATGATTACTGGCAAAAGCTGTTCCTCGGCGTGGGTATCATCATCGCCGTGTTCGGTATGCGTCTGTTGTTCCCGCTGGTAATCGTGGCGCAAGCTGCCGACCTGGGCATTATCGAAGTGTGGAACCTGGCACTGTCCGATCCGAAAGCCTACTCGGCGCACCTGACGGCGCACCATGCCGAAGTGGCGGCCTTTGGCGGTATGTTCCTGTTGCTGGTGTTCCTGAACTTCTTGCTGGACGATGAAAAAGAAACCCACTGGCTGGGCAGCCTGGAAGAAAAGCTCTGCGCGCTCGGTAAAGTCGGCTCGATTTCGGTGATGATTGCCCTCGGTACCTTGATGGCCAGCATGACGATGGTTCCTGAAGCGCAAAAGATGGTCGTGCTGATGGCCGGCCTGTGGGGTATCCTGATTTACGTCGGCGTCGACACGATCAGCAGCCTGCTCGAAGGCGATGATGCCGAAGGCAGCAATGTCGGCGACATGGTCAAGCGCGGCGGTATCGGCGGCTTCCTGTACCTGGAAGTGCTGGACGCATCGTTCTCCTTCGACGGCGTGATCGGCGCGTTTGCGATCACCACCGATGTCGTGATCATCATGCTGGGCCTGGCGATCGGCGCGATGTTCGTGCGTTCGATGACGGTGTTTTTGGTCAAGAAGGGCACGCTCGACGAATTCGTGTACCTGGAGCACGGCGCACACTATGCGATCGGTATCCTGGCGCTGATTATGTTGGCAAGCATGAAGTTCCATGTACCTGAAATCTTCACCGGCCTGATTGGCGTGGCCTTTATCGTCGCCTCGCTGTGGTCCTCGGTGCAGCACAAGAAACAGCAGCTGGCGGCGTAATTCACCTTACCAAGCCCTGCGTAATACAAAGGCGGCAGACTGACGAACACCAGTTTGCCGCGTCATTCCCCCGGTGTTCATTGCAGTATTTTAATTTTTCTAACTTTTGGAGAACAAGTATGCCTATCAGCTTGCAAAAAGGCGGTAACGTCAACCTGAGTAAAGAAGCACCCGGCCTGACCAAGATGATCGTCGGCCTCGGCTGGGACACGCGCGCCACCGACGGCAGCGCATTCGACCTCGACGGTGCTGTATTCCTGCTGGGCGCCAGCGGCAAGGTCCGTTCCGACGCCGACTTCATTTTCTACAACAACCTGAAATCGGCTGACGGTTCGATCACCCACTCGGGCGACAACAAAACCGGCGACGGCGACGGCGACGACGAAAGCGTGACCATCGAGCTGGCCAACGTGCCGGCCGATATCGACAAGATCGTGCTGGCCGTGACGATTCACGATGCCGAGACACGCCGCCAGAACTTCGGTATGGTATCGAAAGCGTTCGTCCGCTGCGTCAACGCCGCCGGCAACACCGAAATCGCCCGCTACGACCTGTCGGAAGACGGCTCGACCGAAGCGGCCATGATCTTCGGTGAAGTCTACCGCGCCGGCAGCGACTGGAAATTCCGCGCCATCGGCCAGGGCTTCCAGGGCGGCCTGGGCCCCCTGGCAACGAGCTACGGCGTCAACGTTTAAGTTTGGAAGCGGCCCGCGCAGCGCCATGTCAGCAGCGGCGCGGGCCGCCAATAAGGAGTCAGCATGCCAGTTTTTACCGTCACAGGCGATATCGATCCTTTCCTGCACGTCTCGATGACGCGCGGCGACACGATTTACTGCGAGTCCGGTGCGATGGTCATGATGGAGTCCGCGCTTGACCTCAAGGGCAAGATGCAGGGCGGCATCGGCAGCGCGCTGATGCGGCGCTTCGCCAACGGCGAATCGTTCTTCCAGCAGCACATTGAAGCGGTGCGCGGCGATGGCGATTGCCTGCTCTCGCCAACCCTGCCGGGCGCGATGCAGATCATCGACGTCGGCCAGCACCAGTACCTGCTCAGCGACGGCGCGTTTGTCGCCGCCAGCGCCAGGGTCGAACTCAAGGTGCGCACCCAAAGTCTGGGTAATGCGCTGTTCGCCGACAGCGGCGGCTTTTTCGTCACCGAGACCAGTGGCAACGGCCAGGTGGTCGTGTCCGGTTTCGGCTCGATGCATGAGCTGATGGTCGAGAAGGGCAAGGACATCACGATCGACAATTCGCACGTGGTCGCCTGGGATAGCAGCCTGCACTACACACCGTCGATTACCACCGGCACCAGCGGCGGCTTTTTCGGTAATCTGATCAACAGCCAGACCAGCGGGGAGGGCATCGTGCTACGCTTCTCCGGCAATGGCAAAGTCTATATTTGTTCGCGCAACCGTGCCTCGTTCCAAGCCTGGGCGGCTGGCGGCGCGCGCTAAAACCAAGGAGTCATACCATGTCAATCAATCTGCAAAAAGGCCAGAAAATTTCTCTGGACAAAGAAGCCGGCAGCACCCTGACCCGCATCACCATGGGCCTGGGATGGGACGCCATCAAGACCAAGGGCCTGTTCGGCTTTGGCGGCAAGACCCAGTCGGTCGATCTGGACGCATCCTGCCTGCTGTTCGACGAGAGCGGCAGCCCGGTCGATGTGGTCTGGTTCCGCCAGCTCAAGAGCAAGGATGGCAGCATCGTGCACACCGGCGACAACCGCACCGGCGCCGGCGACGGCGACGACGAGCAGATCCTGGTCGACCTGACGGCGGTGCCGGCCAATGTCAAGTCGCTGGTGTTTACCGTGAACAGCTTCACCGGCCAGAACTTCGCCCAGGTCGAAAACGCCTACTGCCGCATCATCAACGGCGCCGACCAGAAGGAAGTGGCGCGCTTCAACCTGTCGGTGCAGGGCGAGCACACGGCCCAGATCATGGCCAAGCTGTACCGTCACGGCGGCGAATGGAAGATGCACGCGATCGGCGAAAACGGCAGCGGCCAGACTTTCGATCAGCTGATGCCGAAGATCACGCCGCACCTGTAATCGTTGCGCCGGCCGCCCGGCCGGCGCGCCAGCAGCGCTCCGCACCCATCCCGTCGCATGCGATACGGGTTTTTGGGACGGGGCGCTCTTTTTTTGTGCATTGATGAAGTGCGCGCTGCTAGAATCCGCCTCATAAAGCAAGCGAGGAACACCCCGCGGTGCGAAACTCTTCATTGCAAAGCGTTGTATGAATCTTGACACCCCCGGCCCGCAGGTCGAGCCGGAGCGGTCGGCCGCCGCTGCCGTCATCGCCCCGCGCTGCCTCTCGATCGATCTCGAAGTCGGCCTGAAAGACGGCCTGATCCACCAGTTCGCCGCCGTGCGCGGCGACACCGGCGCCGCTTTCGTCTTCACCAACGGCGATGTGCAGCACGCGCTGGCGCAGCTCGACGACTTCGCCGATCCGGTCGCCTTTCTGCTCGGCCACAACCTGATCGCGTTCGACGCACCGCACCTGGCCGCCTGCGCGCCGCAGCTGCGCCTGCTCAAGCTGCCGATGGTCGACACCTTGCGCCTGAACCCGCTGGCCTTTCCGCGCCACCCCTACCATCACCTGGTCAAGCACTACAAGCACGGCCAGCTCCAGCGCGGCAAGCTGAACGACCCGGAGCGTGACGCCCGCCTGACGCTCCAGGTGTTCGCCGACCAGCTGGCCGCCCTGCGCGAGACGCACGAGCGCGCGCCCGACCTGCTGCTGGCCTGGCACTGGCTCACCACCAGCGCCGCTACCCTGTCCGGCCTCAATTCCCTGTTCATGATGGTGCGCCGCCAGCCACGCCCGCTTGACGCCGATGCCAGCGCCGCCATCCTGCGCCGCCTCGATGGCCAGGCCTGCCTGAACCAGGCGCGCGCCATCGCCGCCGACGCGCCCGCGCTCGGCTGGGCGCTGGCCTACGCGCTGGCCTGGCTCTCGGTGGCCGGCGCCAGCTCGGTCATGCCGCCCTGGGTGCGCCACCAGTTTCCGCAGGCGGCGCAACTGGTGCGGCGCCTGCGCGACACGGCCTGCGCCAACCCGGCCTGCGCCTGGTGCAGGGCGCGCCACGACCCGCTATCGGAACTCAAGCGCTGGTCTGGCCTGGACGCCTTCCGCTCGGAACCATGCGACGCCAACGGCCGCCCCTTGCAGGAAGCGATCGTCGACGCCGCCATGCGCGGACGCCATGTGCTCGGCATCCTCCCCACCGGCACCGGCAAGTCGCTGTGCTACCAGGTCCCGGCGCTGTCGCGCTACGATAAAACCGGCGCGCTGACGGTCGTCATTTCGCCGCTGGTCGCGCTCATGGCCGACCAGGTGGCCGGGATGGAAGCGCGCGGCATCGCTTGCGCGGTGGCGATCAACGGCCTGCTCTCGATTCCCGAACGGGCCGCCGCGCTCGACCGGGTGCGCCTGGGCGACGCCGGCATCGTCATCGTCTCGCCGGAGCAGCTGCGCAGCCCGGGTGTGCGGCGCGTACTGGAACAGCGCGAGATCGGCGCCTGGGTGCTCGACGAAGCGCACTGCATCTCGAAGTGGGGCCACGACTTCCGGCCCGATTACCGCTACGTCGGGCGCTTTATCCGCGAACGGGCCGGGGAGGGCGCCATTGCCCCGGTGCTGTGCCTGACCGCCACCGCCAAGCCGGACGTGGTGGCCGATATGCTGGCCCACTTTCGCGACAAGGTCGGCATCGACCTGACCGTGCTCGATGGCGGCGCGCGCCGTGTCAACCTGTCGTTTTCGGTGGTGCCCACCACGCAGGCTGAAAAATTCGCCCACATCCACCAGCTGCTCGACGCCGAACTGCCCGCGTCCGCGCCCGGCGGCGCCATCGTCTACTGCGCCACCAAAAAACAGACCGAGGAAATCGCCGCCTTCCTGCGCCAGAAAGACGTGAGCGCGAGCCACTTCCATGCAGGCCTGCGCGGACGCGACAAAAAAGACCGCCAGCAAGCCTTCATCGCCGGCAAGCTCAAAGTCATCGTCGCCACCAACGCCTTCGGCATGGGCATCGACAAGCCCGACGTGCGCCTGGTGATCCACGCCGACATACCCGGTTCGCTCGAAAACTACCTGCAGGAAGCCGGGCGTGCCGGGCGCGATTGCGGCGCCGCCCAATGCGTGCTGCTCTACACCGTGGAAGACGTGGAGCGCCAGTTCGCCATGTCGGCCCGTTCGCGCCTGTCGCAGCGCGATATCCAGGTCGTGCTCAAGGCGATCAAGCGGCTCGAGCGCAAAAAGCATGGCGATGCCGACATCGTCGCCACCGCCGGCGAAATCCTGACCGAAGACGCCGACGGCGACTTTGCGCGCGACTCGGCCACCGACGACACCCGCGTGCGCACCGCCATCGCCTGGCTGGAAGAAGCCAGGCTCCTCACGCGCGAAGAAAACCAGGTGCAGATCTTCCCGTCCTCGCTGCGCGTGGCCACGTTGGAGCAGGCGCGCGAAAAGCTGGCCGCCTACCCGCTGTTCCAGGAGCACCGCAGCGCCTTGCTGGCGCTGGTCGAGGCCCTGATCGGGGCCGATACTGACGAGGGCATTTCCACCGACGACTTGATGAACGCCTCCGGCCTGTCGGCCGAGAAGGTGCGCGCCGCGCTGTATGAGCTGGAGCAGTACAAGATCGCCAGCAACGACACCGCGCTGACCGCCTTTGTGCACGTGGCGGTCGAGATGTCGTCGAAGCGCCTGTTCGAGCAAAGCTGCGCGCTGGAAGAAGCGCTGCTGGCGGCCATGCGCGAAGGCGCGCCCGACCTGGCCAAGGGCGGCTCGTCGGTGCTGCACCTGCGCCACGCCAGCTCGCGCCTGAAAGACGCGGGCTTGGCCTGGGCCCTGCCCGACCAGCTGCTGCGCATCGTGCGCAGCATCGCCAACGACGGCCAGGGCGACGATGGCGTGGGCAGTTTGGGCGTGCGCCAGCTCGACCCGGAAAACGTGCAGCTCACCTTGCAGCGCAACTGGAACCAGGTGGCCGCCACCGCCGCCCTGCGCCGCGATGGCGCCGCAGCGCTGCTGGAGCACCTGCTCGCCAGCCTGGCGCCCGGTGCGCGCGGCAACGACCAACTGGCCAGCACCACGCTCGGCCGGCTGCTGGCCGCGGTCGAAGGCGACCTGGAACTGGCGGGGCGCGCCAGATCGTGCCCCAGGCTGGTCGACCGCAGCCTGCTGTGGCTTCACGAACAGGGCGTGATCCGCCTGAACAAGGGCATGGCGGTATTTCGCCCCGCCATGACGATCCGTCTCGCGCCCGAGCGGCGCGGCTTCTACAAGGCCGACTACGCGCCGCTCGAACTGCACTACGGCGAACAGGTGGTGCAGATTCACGTCATGGCCGAATACGTGCAGCGCGGCTTGCAAAAGATGGCCGATGCGCTGCAGCTGGCGATGGACTACTTCAGCATGGAGCGCGAGCAGTTCCTGGCCCAATGGCTGCCCGCGCGCGGGAAGGAACTCGAGCGCCAGACCACGCCGGCCTCGTGGCGCGCGATTGTCGAGAGCCTGGGTAACAGCGCCCAGCAGCGCATCGTGACCGACGACCGCGAACGCACCAACGTGCTGGCGCTGGCCGGCCCCGGATCGGGCAAGACGCGCGTGCTGGTGCACCGCATCGCCTACCTGGTGCGGGTGCGGCGCGAAAATCCGCGCGCCATCCTGGTGCTGACCTACAACCGTCACGCCGCCGTCGAAATCCGGCGCCGCCTGGCGGCCCTGATCGGGCGCGACGCCGCCGGCGTGATCGTGCTGACCTGCCACGCGCTGGCGATGCGGCTGGCCGGCATCAGCTTGAGCAAACGCCTTGGCGCCGACGACGATCTGCTCAGGCAAGTCATTCCGCAAGCGGTGGCCCTGTTGAACGGCACGGGGCTGGCGCCACAGGAAGCGGACGAACAGCGCGACCGCCTGCTGGGCGCCTTCCGGGCGATCCTGGTGGACGAATACCAGGATATCGGAGCGGACCAGTACGCGCTGATCTCCGCGCTGGCGGGGCGCAACAGCGCCGACGAGGATGCGCGCGTGTCACTGTTCGCAGTCGGCGACGACGACCAGAATATCTACGCCTTCAACGGCGCTTCGGTCGATTTCATCCGCCGCTTCGAACAGGACTACAGCGCCAGGCCGGCCTACCTGACCGAGAACTACCGCTCGACGCGGCACATCATCGATTGCGCCAACCTGGTCATCGCGCCAGCCGGCGCGCGCATGAAAAGCGCGAACCCGATCGGCATCGACCGCGCCCGCAGCAAGTGCGATGCGGGCGGCGCATGGCAGGCGCGCGATGCCGTCGCGCGCGGGCGCGTGCAGATCATCGACGCCGGCGTGGACGACGCCAGCCAGGCGCTGGCCATCATGGCCGAATTGCAGCGCCTCGCCGCGCTCGATCCCGGCTGGGACTGGGCTCGCGTGGCGGTCATCGCGCGCGAATGGAAAACCCTGGAACCGGTGCGCACCTTGTGCATGCTGAACGCCATTCCGGTGCAGCTGGCCAACGAAGAAACCGCGCAGTTCTGGCGCCTGCGCGAAACCCAGGCGCTGGTGCGCTGGCTGCGCCAGGAGGCCAGTGCGCTGGTCGACACGGCCGCCATCGACGCCTGGCTCGACACCCAGCCGGCCGGCACCTGGCTCGCGCTGCTGCGCCAGGCGGTGCAGGAATATGCGCTCGAGACGGGCGGCGCCGAACTGCCGGTGGCGCACTTCATCGAATGGCTGGCCGAATGGGGACGTGAAGCGCGCCGGCGCCAGGGCGGTTTGCTGCTGCTGACAGCGCACCGCGCCAAGGGGCTGGAGTTCGACCATGTTGCCGTGGCCGATGGCGACTGGACTGCACTGGGCGAGAACGACGACGCCGATGCGCCGCGCCGCCTGTACTACGTGGCCATGACGCGCGCACGCCAGACCCTGACCCTGGCGCGCCATGCGCCATCGCGCAGCCGTGCGGCCAGCTTGCTCGACGCACTGGCCGACGCCCCCTGCCTGCTGCGCCGCGCGCCGGTGGCCCTGGGCGCGCCGGCGGGTGCGCTGCGGCGCCGCTACCTGCAGCTCACGCTGCAGGATATCGACATCGGCTTCGCCGGCCGCATGGCGCCGGGAGATCCGGTCCACCGTGCCATCGCCGCGCTGCGCATCGACGACGCCTTGCATCTGCGCGAAGGCAAGACCAAATGGGAACTGTCGACGCCCGATGGCGTGGTGGTCGGCCAACTGGCCAGGTCGTTCAAGCCGCCGCGCCATCTGCGCTGGAGCGCAGGGCGGGTGGCCGCGATCGTGGTGCGCCAGGCCGACGATGGCGATCCCGAGTTCCGCCACCTGGTCCGCTGCCCGCAGTGGGAAGTGGTGCTGCCTGAGCTCGTGTACGACGCCTGATCCAATGCGGGCTCCTCCAAATGCCCGTGTCCATCCCGGTGTCGGGCCGGGCCGGGCTCCTGTAGCCCGGCACTGCCATGACATCGTATTTATGGTTGGGTGTACAACATTTTTCACTGATACAATGTAAATTTTTACAACATTACAGGAATAAAAATGTTGCGTTATCTCGCGTGCGCAGCCACGGCCTTCATGTTCGCCGCCCCGGCCCACGCCGCTCTCCAGACCTATGACTGGACGTTTAACGGCGGCTTCCTCGGTCTCGAAAGCGGCTCTCCCTTCGACGGAATGCTCCAGGGCACTTTCACGGTGGACGATGTGAATGCCGACGGCAAGTTCGACAAAGCTCAATTGCAAGCGTTATCCTATAACGGCAAGAACTATCCGACCTGCGACGGCTGCTCGATCTCCAGTTTCTCGTGGATGCCGGGCAGTGCGCCGGAGTTCAGCATTTACTTCCGCAAAGAAACTTCAGAGTATTATTCTTCCGAGTCCCTCACCACGGGGCAAAGTTACGGATTCTCCTCAGGCTCATATAGCGGTGGCGCGCCGTCCATTGCCGGTGGCCGCTGGACTTCGGACGTCACTTATAAGGTGAGCGCCGTGCCCGAACCGCAAACCTGGCTGATGCTGGGCGCGGGCCTGCTGGCCATCGGCGCTGCCGTGCGCCGCCGCAAGGCTGCTTAAGACGTCAGGGAGGGCGACATGAAGGCAGCGTCACCCTCCCTGTTCAATCCGAACCCGCCGCCAGATCTGGCTTTCCGTGGGTTCGCCGCGCCTTGTGCCACACGCGTGCGCCAGAAGCGCCGCCGTCAGCCCTGACACCAAACAAGAAGATTGCCGGAAACACTTGACCGGGCCGTTTGCGCCGTATACTGTATTATTTAATTAATACAGTAGGTTGACATGACCATTCCACTAGTCCATCTGTTCTCGATCGCCACCGGGTCATCCGAGCCGATCTACCGCCAACTGGTGGACCAGGCACGGCGCCTGATCGCCGGCGGCCAGCTCGCTCCCGGCGACGCCATGCCGTCCGTGCGCGAAGTCGCGCTGGCCCTCGCGGTCAATCCCATGACGGTCTCGAAAGCCTGGGGCCTGCTCGAAACCGAAGGCGTGCTCACGCGCCGGCGTGGGCTTGGCATGACGGTGGCCGAAGCGCCGCCATCCGGCCACAGCCTGGCGCAACGCGCCCGGTTGCTGCGCCCGACCCTGGAACGCGCCGCACGCGAAGCGCGCCAGCTCGAACTCGACCCCGACACCGTCCTTGCCCTGTTCACCCAGATAATGAAAGACACGCCATGACCGCCCCCATCCTGCAAGCCTCGTCGCTGACCAAGCACTTTGGCGGCCAGCCAGTCCTCAACGCGCTCGACTGGCAGGTGCGGCCGGGCCAGGTCATCGGCCTGCTGGGCCGCAACGGCGCCGGCAAGTCGACCCTGCTCGAATGCCTGCTCGGCCTGCGCGAGCGCGATGGCGGCACGGTCACCGCCTTCGGCGAAGCCGTCGGCGACCTGTCGCCGGCCACGCGCGCCCGCATCGGCTACGTGCCGCAGGCGAGCGACCTGTTCGAGTGGATGACGGCGCAGCAGATGCTGGCCTACTTCGCAGCGCTGTACCCGCGCTGGAACGGCGGGCGCGTGGCGCAGTTGCTGGCGCGCTGGGGGTTTGACGCGCTCATGTGCGGCAAGCCGATCAGCAAATTGTCGGGCGGCGAAAAGCAGCGCCTGTCGATCATCCGCGCCCTGGCGCACGACCCGGAACTGCTGGTGCTCGATGAACCCGTGTCGGCGCTCGACCCGGTCGGCCGGCGCGAGTTTTTGCGCGAGCTGGTCGACGATGTGATCGGACGCGGCACCACGGTGGTGTTTTCGACGCACATTTTGTCCGACCTGGAGCGGGTGGCGCTGGACGTGGCTTTCCTGAAAGACGGAAAGATCGCGCTGCAGGGCGGGCTCGACGACTTGCTGGAGAGCGCGCGCCGGGTCAGCGGCCCGGCCGCGCTGTTTGCGTCGATCAAGGTCGACGGCGAACTGCGCCGCACCAGCACATCCGACGGCCAGGTCCATGTGATCACCGGCGCGGCCAATCCCGGCCTGCTGGCGCTGGCTGCGCGCGAACCGGCGCTGCGCCTTGAACCGCTCAGCCTGGAAGACCTGTTCGTGGAGGTGACCCAATGAGCGTGCTGCGCATCGACGATCTCGGCGCCGAATGGCGCGCCAGCCGCGCCATCGCGATGGCGGCGATCCGCAGCCGCACCAGCCTCGGCGGCAACGGACTGAACGCGGTTTTCCTGGCGTTGGCGCTGGTGATCCCGCTGCTGGCCGGCGCCTTGAGCGGGCATTGGCTTGTTTCGATCGGGCTCGGCGCGGGCATTCCGCTGTCGCTGCTGGCGCTGATGTGGTGGGGATTGCTGTTGCCGTCGATCGCCCGGCAGAACCACGCCGCCAGCATCCTGGTGCCCGACTTCGCCACACGCTCGCAGCGCCTGGTGGCGCTGCTCTTTGTGCTGGTCGCCACCGTCTTGACCGCGCTGTTTGCCTGCGCCGGCGCGCCCGCGCTGCCGACGCTGGTGCTGGTGTGCTCGGTGATGATCTTCACGGCGACTTTCGTGGTGTTGCCGCGCCTGGCTTACCTGTGTTGCGCCGCGCTGTTCATGCCCGGCGTGGTGTCGTGGTTCGCGCCAGGCGTGCCGGAACGATGGTTAAGCGCGGAGCGGCTCACTGCGATCGGCGCGGCATGTTGCGTGGCGATAGGCTATGCCTTGCTGCGGCGCATGGCGTGCGGCCCGTGGCCCGTGCCCGGGCATGGGCTGGTACCGGGCGGCACGGCACGGGGCGGGCGGGCGGCGGGGGGCGCCTATGCGCGCATGCTGCGGCGCGACTGCGTTCGCGGCGACGCTGGCGTCTTGCTGCTGCACGCGCTGGGCCCGGCGGTACGCCTGGAGCGCACTTGGTGGATCGGGGCGGTCGTCTTCAGCGCAATGAGCGTGGCGGCCGGGGCGGTTGGCTTGTTCAAGGCGACATCGTTCGTGCTTCCGATGCCGGCGATGATGTGCTTCTTGCTGCTGTTGCAAGCCATGCTGCCGTACGGGCTGGTCCTGGCGTTCCGCCAGACCCGCGCCGAACAATCCTTGCTGCGCCTGGCGCCGCGCATGCCCGGCGCCGCCGCCATGAATACGGTACTGGCGCGCGCCTTGCTCGGCCGCCTGGCCGCCTGCTGGGCCATCATCAACCTGCTTACACTGACATCGGCGTTCGGTCTCGGCGCCAGCCTGACGGAAGTGGTGCGCCTGCTGCCGGCCTGTTGCCTCGCGATGGGCGCCAGTGCGCTGGCCATGCGTGATTACGCGGCGGACGAGGGCGCGCCGGGTGCTGTGCTGGCCGCTTGCGCGGTCTGGCTGCTGCCTGCCCTGGCACTGCAATATGCCGCCCTGAGCGGCAGGTTCGACAACGCCATCTGGTGGACGCTCGGCGCCGTCACCTTGGTGGCCGGCGCCGCCTGGGCGCGCCATTGCTGGCTGCGCATGGTGAAGGCGGCGGCGGCCTTTCCAGCCGGCCGCCTCTAGTTCGCGCTTTTCTGCACCAGCGCGCTGCCGACGCCGTGCCGTTTGCCTTCGCTGACCGCCGTCACCGTGCCGTCGGCATTGAACACGATGGCGTTGGCCGCGCCAATTTCTTCCGGCCTGGCGGCCCACTTGTAGCCCAGTTTTTCCAGGGCCAGCGCCTGCGCGCTGCCGGCAAAGCCCGGTTCGATCTCGGTGGTCGCATCGTTGCGCTGGCTCAGGCGCGGGGCGTTGATGGCCTTGTCCATCGGCATGCCGAAGTCGACGTGGTTGACGATGGTTTGCAGCACGGTGGTGATGATGGTCGCGCCGCCCGGGCTGCCGATGGTAAACGCCGGCTTGCCGTTCTTGAAGGCCATGGTCGGCGCCATGCTGCTGCGCGGGCGCTTGCCCGCTTCCGGCACGTTGGGGTGGGGGCCGCTGAAGTCGAAATCGGTCATCTCGTTATTGAGCAGGAAGCCGTAGCCGGGCACCACGATGCCGCTGCCGCCCCACGATTCGATGGTGAAGGTGTAGGCGACGATATTGCCTTCCTTGTCGGACACGGCCAGGTGGGTGGTGTGGGCGTTGTCGGCCAACAGGCGCGTGGCTTGCGGACGCTGCGGCACGCTGGGGTCGTTCTGGAACGGGTACGGGTCGCCCGCCAGCACTTTGGGGCCGGCGCGTTCAAGGTTCATCTGGGTGCGCCGGCGCGCCGCGTATTCTTTGCTGAGCAGGCCCGCTACCGGCGCGTCGACATATTCCGGGTCGGCCAGGTAGGCGTTGCGGTCGGCGAACGACAGGCGGCTCGCTTCCATGGTCAGATGCTCGGCGCTGGCGCGCGGCAGCGCCTTGAGGTTGTAGCCTTCGAGCAAGTTGAGCGCTTCGCCGATGGCGATGCCGCCGCTGCTTGGCAAGGGCATGCCGACAATCTCGTAGCCGCGGTAGGTGGTCCTGACCGGCTGGCGGATGCGCGCTTCGTAGTTGGCCAGGTCGGCCATGCTCATCGCCCCGGCACGCACGCGCACCCCGGCCGCCACCGGCGGCCTGGCCACGGCGTCGACGATGGCGCGCGCGATCGGGCCCTGGTAAAAGGCTTTCTGGCCCTGCGCCGCCAGTTCGCGGTAGGCCTTGGCCAGGCCGGGGTTTTTCAGCACTGTGCCGACCGCCAGCGGCTTGCCATCTTTTAAGAACAGCGCGCTGCTGCTGGCAAACAGCTGGAATTTTTTCTGGTTGTCGGCGCTCATGCGATTGAAGTTCTCGCGCACAGGAAAGCCCTTGCTGGCCACGCCGATGGCGGGCGCCAGTACCTGCTTGAACGACATGGTGCCGTAGCGGCTCAGCGCTTCGTGCCAGCCGCGCACGGTGCCGGGCACGCCGACCGAGGCGGCGCTGGCGATGGTGGCATCGAGATTGCTCTCCTTGCCATTTTCCTGGAATACGGTGGGGGTGATCTTGCCTGGCGCCGTTTCGCGGTGGTCGACCGTGATCACGCGCTTGTCTTTGGCCAGGTAAATCATCATGAAGCCGCCGCCACCGATGCCGCAGCTGTAGGGATCGGTCACGCCCAGGGTGGCGGCCGCCGCCACGGCGGCGTCAATCGCATTGCCGCCCTTGTCGAGGATCGCCATGGCCGACTGCGAGGCCTGTTCGCTGATGGTGGCGACCGCGCCGCCGCTGCCGCTGGCCATCGGGGTGCCGGCCACCGGGGTGCCGGCCACCGGGCTGCCGGCATGGCCAGCGGGAACGATCAGGACGATGGTGCAGGCGAGGGCGAAGCGGCGGGCGGCGTGGCTCATGGGGCGTTATCCGCTTTCGGCAGGTTGGCTGATGGTCAGGCGCACCGCGGACGGCGGGGCCGGCGGCGCATTGGTCGGGCGCGGTGGCGGCGGGGTGGTGGCCAGGGCGATCACCAGGTCGGGCCGCTGCACCGAGATGTAGGTCGGCTCGGCCGGTTCCAGGTCGAACGGCTCTCGGCCTGTGGGAAAGATCAGGGTGAAGTGGTAGACAATCTTGCCGGCCGTGATGCACACCACGTCGGGCGGGCAGCGGCTGTCGTCGACGCGCTCGAAACGCAGGACGGTGTCCGGCGCCAGGGTGGTGCTGGTCTGCGGCAACAAGGCCACGGTTTGGTTGTTCTTGTGGTGCATCGGCGGTTCCTTCATTGGCGCGGCGGTGCTCCCGGTAAATACGCAGGCGGCGGCGATCGCGAAAAGTAGCTTGTTCATGATGGGCTCCTCAGTAGTGGGAAAGCCGATCATAGATCATATCAATTTCGCCACTGTGTGGCCGCGCAATTGAGGAGCCGGCGCGTGGCGCTGCTGCCGCGCACTTGCCTTGCAATGAGTAAATGCCAGGCCAGCCGGGGCTGGCCTTCAGGCAATGACACTTATGCCACGGCGTCTTGCAGGCGGCGCCGGGTGCGGCGGGTCAGGCCGATCACGGCCAGGCCGAGCGCCAGCATGGCGTAGGTTTCCGGTTCCGGCACGGCGCTGGTGTAGACCGTCAGGGTCGGGTTCAGCAGGGTCAGGCCGGCAAACGAATCCTGGCTATGGAGCACGCCGTCCGGCGTGGTCCAGGTGGCCGGCATGGCGAACACGGTCATGCTGCCGTTCAGCGACATGGTCATGTGCGTGAGCGCCACGTTGCCCGAGCTGAACACGAAGGTGTCGTTGCCATTGAGCAGATTGACCTGGCGGTTGCTGTTGGTGCTCCAGTTATCGTCGCCGTTGGCGAACAGGCTGACCGCGCCGCGGTTGCTGGCGCTGCCGCCCTGGCCGCCCGGCGCCATGGCGGCGTCGAGCGTGCCGACGAAGGTGGCCGAGAAGGAATAGCCGGTGATCACGTAGCCCGAGCGCGCCGCGAAGCCCAGGTCGCCCGAGTAGCCGTTGCCGTCGGCATCGTTGCTGGAGACGGCCATGCTGTTGGCAAAGTCGCTGAAACGGATGGTGGTGGCGGCGCCGGTATCGGATACCAGCACGTCGGCCACGCTCGAATCAGGGTTGCTGAAAGTGAAGGCTTGAGCTTCGATGACGGTCGGCGCCGCCGCTGCGTTGGCGGACGCGAAAGCCAGCGCGACTGCACCCATCTGCAATGTAAACAGTTTCATTGATCCGATTCCTTGTCGTGTCTTGACATCGATGAACGCCCCACGGCGTTTTCAAGTTGCCATCTTAATCGAGGGCTAGCCGTACGTCATAGCACAACATTGTAAGAAAGATACTGGGAGCAACAGGTGGCCGCCGGCGCGGTCGCAGCGGCCGGGATGGCGGCGTCGCGCCTGAGTGGCGCGCTTACGCGTCGAGACTGTCCTGCAGGCGCTTGCGGGTGCCGCGCGTGAGTACGATGACGGCCACGCCGACGGCGAGCATGATGTAGGTTTCGGGTTCAGGCACCGATTGCGAGGAGACGCTGGCGCGCGTGCCGGCCGTGTCGAAGGCGCTGCGCGGCTGCTTGTCGAAGCTGGTGCGCGCGTCGGGGTAAGCCTGGCGCAGGGTGGGCGTGCTCCAGGAGCCGAGATTGCTGTTGGCAACCACGCCCAGGGCGGCGGCGATATCGTGTTCGTTTTCGCCCAGCACGTCGCCGGGGCGCAGGTGCATGGCGCGGGTGACCTCGGCCAGGCCGCGGCTGGCGCGCACGTCGGCCAGTTCGATGCCGCCCTGGCTGGCGTAGCGTTTGCTCACATTATTCAGGGCAGGGGACTCGATCAGGGCCGGAGCGGCGCCGGCCAGGCCGGGCGCCAGCAGCAGGGCGGCCAGATGTCGTGTCCATGTTATGTATTTCATTTGCAGACTACCTATTCATGTTGATCTGTGAAAAAGGCTGTGACGGCGCTCGGGGCGGCTCGGGGCCTCATGATTGCCGCGCCCGCACACCGGCACGGTATGCATGATACGTCAAAGTCGAATTATAAATATGTAATCAAGTGTATTGACTTGTACAAGCTTAACGAATTGTACCGACAAAAAAAATGCCGCCTAGTCTACACCAGGCGGCATCGGCGCGGGGCGCCGTACGTGCGTTACTCTCAGATAAATGCTGAAAGTGCACCTTTCATCTTTTTCAGCGCGGCGCTTTCAATCTGGCGGATGCGCTCGGCCGAGACGCCGAATTCGTCGGCCAGGGCGTGCAGGGTCGCTCCCGAGCCGTCGTCGTTGGCCAGCCAGCGCGCTTCGACGATGCGGCGCGAACGGGCGTCGAGCTTGCCCAGCGCGGTTTCCAGGCCTTCGGACTGCAAGCGCGTGACCTGTTCGGCTTCGAGCACCTTGGTCGGCTCGGACAAGTCCGACGACAGATAGGCGATCGGCGAGAACTTGTCGTCTTCGTCGTCGGTCGGCGCTTCGAGCGCGATGTCGCGGCCGGACAGGCGCGTTTCCATCTCGATCACTTCTTCGCGCTTGACGTCGAGCAGCTTGGCCAGCGCATCGATCTGGGTCGGGCTCATGGCGTCCAGGCCCTGCTTGTTGCTGCGCAGGTTGAAGAACAGCTTGCGCTGGGCCTTGGTGGTGGCCACCTTGACCAGACGCCAGTTCTTCAGGATGTACTCGTGCATCTCAGCCTTGATCCAGTGCATCGCGTACGACACCAGGCGCACGCCCTGGTCCGGGTCGAAACGCTTGACCGCTTTCATCAGGCCGATATTGCCTTCCTGGATCAGGTCGGCGTGCGGCAGGCCGTAGCCCAGATAGCCGCGCGCGATCGACACCACCAGGCGCAGGTGCGACAGCACCAGTTCTTGCGCGGCGCCGAGGTCGTTGTTCTTTTGCAGGCGCTGGGCCAGGGAAATCTCTTCTTCGTGGGTCAGCATCGGCAGGCGGTTCACCGCCGAGATATAGGCGTCGATATTGCCCAGGTTGCCGGTGAAACCGAGTCCTAAAGCACGATTGCCGGTCGGAACCAATGCGGATTGTGCGGACAACGTCATCATGTATTTCCTCGTAGAGTTCTGTGCTGCATCATCGAATGCCCGGGCCGGAAGACGGGTGCGGGGCGATTGTTGCGCTCTGATGCCAGCGGTGGCTTCGGGTCTTCCCCGCCATGCAAGTCCCTATATTAGCACTCTCTGCCGAGGAGTGCCAATGTGCAGAATGTATGGCAGTGATAGCGAAATGTTATTGCGTAGAGGCAACCATAAATTGGCAAGCTTCACTCTAGTCGAGGACTGCAATTACGCCTTGATACGGATCAAACCAGCGCTGCGGAGAATCGTCATTTTCTTTGCTTTAGCGCACACCGGCACCAACAATCCCAGTATCGCGCAAGGCGGCGCCGGGGTCTGTTCGTTCCCACACCTTGGGCGCGCAGGCGGCGCAGTTGCTTACCCGCCACGGATAAATGCAAATGTAAGAAGTTGTATTGACAGAGTGAAAGAATTTCTTTAAAACAATGACATCTCAACATTTTTTGAAGGACATCATGGTTCCGATTATCATCATCGATGGCGACGACAATAACAACCAACTCAATGGCGGCTCGGCGGCGGAGGTGATCAACGGCAAAGGCGGTGACGACTTCCTGTCCGGCGGCGACGGCAACGACACCCTCGACGGCGGTGCCGGCAAGGATATCCTGCACGGGGGCATTGGCGCGAATACCTACCACTGGGGGCGCGGCGGCGGACAGGACATCATCGTCTATAACGGCGCGCAGGATGCCGGCATGAACGTGCTGCAACTGGGCGAGGGCGTGACCGCGTCCGAACTGCGCCTGACCCGCAACAACGACGATCTGGTGCTGCGCATCTCCGGTACCGAGGACAGCTTGACCGTCCATCTTTTTTTCGCACAGCAAGCGACGTATACGGGGGCCATGGCGTGGGCCTATTCCATCAGTGAAATCCGCTTTGCCGACGGTGCGCGCTGGGATATGCAAGCGATCCAGTCCACCTTCCTGATGGATGGCAGGCCGCTGCTGGTGCTCGACGAGCAGGACAACACGATGTACGGTCCGCTCATCGACGGCGCCGGCGGCAACGACATGCTGTACGGCGGCGGGCCGTCGGTGCTGAGCGGCGGTAGCGGCAACGATACCCTGATCGGTTCCCCGGGCAACGATGTGCTGCTTGGGGGCAGCGGCGACGACAGCCTGGTCGGCGGCTTCGGCAACGATTTTCTCGATGGCGGCGCCGGCAACGACGTGCTTAACGGCGAAGGCGGCTACGACACCTACCGCTTCGGTCATGGCAGCGGCCAGGATACCATCGTCGCGCCCAAGTACGCCCAGGGGGACGTGCTGACCATCGATATGGCGCCCGGGGTCCAGGCCGGGACCCTGGCGGTGCTGCGCACCCCGCCGGACAGCCCGGACCTGGTGCTGGAATTGCCGCTGAGCGGCGAGCGCCTGACCATCAAGGACTATTTCATCGTGCAGCGTACGGTGAGCATCCATTTCGCCGACGGCAGCGTGATGAACAAGTCGGCGATCGACATGCGGGCCTGGGGCGCAATGCCGGTCAACACCGTCAGCGGCACCGACGGCGCCGATTTCCTCAATGGCAGCTATGGCAGCGACATCCTGCGCGGCGGCGCCGGCGACGATACTCTGGCCGGCCAGAACGGCGACGATTTGCTGATCGGCGGCGACGGCAACGACATTCTCGATGTCTTCCAGGGCAACGACGTCGCCGATGGCGGCGCCGGCAACGACCGCATCATGATTGGCGAAGGCAGCGCCACGCTGCTGTTCGGGCGCGCCTCCGGCCATGACGAGCTGCTCCCGATGCTCGGCGGCCGCGGCGTCACCACGGTACTGCTGGAAGCGGGCATCGGCGCGGCCGATATCGTCCTGACCCGCAGCAATAACGGCCAAGGCCCCGAGTTGCTGATCAATGTAGGCGGCGCCGCAGCCAGCCTGCGGGTGGGCGCCTATTTTCCGCCAACGGACATGCAAGGGCCAGCGATCGCGCTGCAGTTCGCCGACGGCACGCGCTGGGACAATGCGCTCATCAACAACCTGCTGCTGACCGGTAACGACGACAATAATGACCTGCGCGGCAGCGCCGGCAACGACCGCATCGACGGCCGCGGCGGCAACGACATGCTGCATGGCATGCAGGGCAACGACCTGCTGCTGGGCGGGTCCGGCGTCGATCTGCTGCACGGCGGCGAGGGCGACGATACCCTCAACGGCGGCCAGGGCGAGGACTACCTGGACGACAGTCTCGGCAACAATACCTATGTGTTCGCGCGCGGCGACGGCCGCGACATGATTTTCAACAATCTCAAGATGCCGGAGCTGCGCTACCAGACCATCGTCTTTAGCGCCGGCATCGTTCCCGAGGAAGTGCAGTTGCAGCGCGTCAACCGCGGCAGTTTCGACGACCTGGTGCTGACGATTAACGGCGCGCCGGGCCAGGAAATCACGGTGCAGGGCTACATCTTCAACGACCCGCTGTACGCCACCAACATGCAGCTCAAGGAAATCCGCTTTGCCGACGGCAGCAAGTGGGACGCGGCGGCCATTTTCGAGCGCGTGAACCGGGGCAGCGAGATGGGCGAAAGCATGGCCGGCACCGATGGCAACGATGTGATCGACGCCAGGGGCGGCGACGATATCCTGGCCGGCAAGGGCGGCGACGACACCCTGATCGGCGGACGCGGCAACGACCAGTTGTCCGGCGGCGACGGCTCCGATACCTACGTATTCAACCTGGGCGACGGGCGCGACCTGCTGGTCGACACGCGCGAGATGAGCGGCGTTGGCAACACGCTGCGCTTCGGCGCCGGCATCACGGCCGCCGACCTGCGCATGACGCCGGCCGGCAGCGGCCTTGAGCTCGCCTATGGCAAGCTGGGCGACGTCATCATGTTCACCAGCGGCGGCACGCCGGGCACCGAAAGCCCGATCAAGCGCATCGAGTTTGCCGATGGCAGCGTGGGCTACCCGAGCGATTACCTCAACCAGGCGCCCCAGCTCAAGCTGCCGCTGCCTGACCAGGCGGCAACGCCGGGCCAGTATTTCAAGCTGAGCCTGCCAGCGGACATGTTTATCGACCCCAACGCGGGCGACGTGCTGAGCCTGATGATGGCGCAAAGCGACGGCTTGCCCTTGCCCGCCTGGCTGCGCTTCGATGCGGCCAGCGGCCTGCTGGAGGGCACGGTCCCGCAGGGCGTGCAGGGCAACATCCCGCTGCGCGTGACGGCGAAAGACCAGGCCGGGCTGCATGCCACCGATGACTTCATCCTGGCGGTGGGCGCCGGCAATACCGCGCCGACCGTGGCGCTCGCGCTCAAGCCCATCACCACCTATGAAAACAGCGGCTTCAGCGTACGCACGCCGACCTTTGCCGACGCCGACATCGGCGACAGCCTGAGCGTCAAGCTGCGCATGGCGGACGGCAGCGCCCTGCCGTCGTGGCTCTGGTTCGACGGTAAGGAAACCTTGAAGGCCGTGACCGATTACGACCGCGCCGGCAATTACCAGCTGGTGGCCACCGCCACCGACCAGGGCCGCCTGACGGTATCGAGCAACATCGATATCGTGGTCAAGAACGCCAACCGGGCCCCGGTCCCGACCGAGGCGCCCGGTACCCTTAACGCCGCGCGCGACACGCCGTTTTCCTTCGTGCTGCCGGCGCGCACCCTGGTCGACCCGGATGGCGACGCCGTCACCTACCGCCTGACGCAGTCGGGCGGCGCCGCCTTGCCGTCCTGGCTCAGTTTCGATCCGCTCACCCGCACCCTGTCCGGCACGCCATTGGCCGGGGATGCGCCAAGCCTGTCGCTGGCGCTGGGCGGCACCGATAGCTTCGGCCTGAACGGCGCCATCGGCTTCAAGCTCAACATCGCAGCCGATGCGGCGCGCAACCTCGACGGCAAGGCCGACGCCGATGTGCTCAATGGCGCCTCGGCCGGCGACACCTTATCCGGCATGGCGGGCAACGACCAGTTGAACGGTTTCGGCGGCAACGACACCCTCGATGGCGGCCTGGGTGCCGACCGCATGGCCGGCGGCATTGGCGACGACCGCTACCTGGTCGATGCGGCGGGCGACCTGGTGGTCGAACTGGCCAACGAAGGGCGCGACACCCTGGTGGCCGCGCTCAGCTACACCCTGCCGGTCAATGCCGAGGTGCTGGTACTGGGCGGCACCGGCGCGTTTGCCGGCTACGGCAACGGCACCGACAACGTCTTGTACGGCAATAGCGGGAATAACTTCCTGAACGGCTACGGCGGCAACGACCTGTTGCAGGGCGGCGCCGGCAACGACAGCCTGGTCGATACCATGGGCAAGAACCTGTTCGACGGCGGCAGCGGCGTCGACACGCTCAGCGGCGGTGCCAGTAACGAGATGTACATCGGCGGCGCCGGCAACGACATCATCACCACCGGCAACGGCGTCGACATCATCGCCTTCAACCGCGGCGACGGCAGCGATACGGTCACTCCCGGCAGCGTGGCCGACAACGTGATTTCGCTGGGACGCGGCATTACCTATGCCGACCTGACGTTCAAGAAAGCGGGCAGCGACCTGGTGTTCGGCACCGGCGCCGGCGAGCAGATCAGCCTGAAGGGCTGGTTTGCCACGAGCGGCAGCCACAGCGTGGGCAAGTTGCAAATGTTCATCGACGGCAGCAGCGATTTCCTGGCCGCGTCGCCGCTGGCCATGCACAGCCAGAAAGTCCAGCTGTTCAACTTCGATGCGCTGGCCGGCAAGTTCGAGCTGGCCATGCAGGCCAATCCGGCGCTGGCCAGCTGGAACCTGGCGCCCGAGCTGGCCGGCGCCTGGATCAAGGCGAGCGGCAACATGGCCATCGGCGGCGACCTGGCGCAGCAGTACGCCACGGCCGCCACCCTGGCCAACGTGGCCCAGATGCCGGCCCTGAACATCATCGGCAGCAGCAGCTTCGGCGACGGCCAGTACCTGACCTCGCCGATCAACCTGGCCGATGGCTCCGGCTTCCTGATCTGAGCAAGACGCAAAAGGGGCCGCATCAGCGGCCCCTTCGATTGTCTTGATGGCCGCGCAAGCGGCCATTTTTTCGTCTTAGCGCAGGCGCGCCAGGTGCCTGCGCACCGACAATACCGCGCCGGCCAGGCCGAGCGTGGCGCTGACCGCCAGCAGCAGCCCCATGAACACGGGATTAAGCGGCGCCAGCTGGAAGGAAGAGCCGTACAGGCGTGCGAAGTCGCCGATGGCCACGTTGAGCGGCTGCAAGGACAAGGTCACCGCGCCGAGCGCCACCGCGCCGGCGCACAAGCCGAGCAAGCCGCCGGTGTAATAGAAGGGCCGGTGGATAAAACCGTCGGTCGCGCCGATCAGTTTGCTGACGGCGATTTCATCGCGCTGGGTCAGCACCTGCAGGCGGATCGTGTTGAATACCACGGCCACCACCACCATCCCGAGCGTGACGGCCAGCAGCAGCAGGATCAGGCGCAGCACGCGCAGCAGCGCGGCCAGGCGCTTGACCCAGGCCGAATCGACCTGCACCGCGTCCACGCCCGGTAAAGTGCGCAGGCGCGCGGCGATGGCGTCGACGCTGCCGGCTTCGTTAACGCTCCTGAAACTGTCGAGTTTGAGCACATAGCCGTCCGGCAGCGGATTTTCGCCCAGGGTGGCCAGCACGTCGGTCAGCCCGGTCTTGCTGTTCAAGCTCTCGAGCGCCTGTTCGCGCGGCACGAACACGATGCGCGACTTGGGATCGGCGACGATGGCGCGGATCGCCGGTTCCATGGCCAGCACCTGCGCGCGCGTGGTGTCGGCCTTGGCGAACACGCTGATTTCAGGCTCGACCGAAAGCTGCTCGGACATCGGGCGCACATTGTCGAGCAGGGTCAGGCCGGCGAACGGCAAGGTGAGCGCGATGGCCACCACGATCACATTGAACAGGAAACTGAGCGGCGACTTGGCCAGGGTGCCGAGCGCCGAGCTGATCGCGAAACTGTGTTGGCGGAACCAGCGCTTCATGTGGCGTCTCCCACCACCGTGCCATGGTCGAGCCGGATCACGCGCGCGTGCTTGTGGCGCGCGGCGTCGTACAGCACCAGTTCGTCGTGGGTGGCCACCAGGCAGGTCACGCCCACCGAGTGAAAGGCGCGCAGGGCGTCGAGCACCTTGTCGGCGCTGGCGCGGTCCAGGTTGGCGGTCGGTTCGTCGGCCAGGATGATCTGCGGCCGGTTGACGATGGCGCGCGCGATCGCCACGCGCTGCTGCTCGCCGCCCGACAGTTCGAGCGGCTTGGACAAGGCGCGTCCCTCCAGCCCGACTTTGTCGAGCGCGGCGCGGGCGCGCAGTTCGGCCTCGGCCTTGGAGGCCCCGGTCACCAGCAGCGGCAGCATGGTGTTGGCCAGGATCGAGCGGTCTGTCAGCAGGCGCTGCTGCTGGAAGATCAGGCCGAGGTTACGCCGCAGGAAGGGCAGGGCGGCGTTGTTCATGCGTCCGATATCCTGCTCGTTGACCAGCACGCTGCCCGAGGTCGGGCGTTCCATCGCGGCGATCATCTTGAGCAGGGTCGACTTGCCGGCGCCGGACGGGCCGGCCAGGTAGACCAGCTCGCCGCGCGCGATGTTCAGGGTTACTTCGCGCAGCGCGGTGGCGTCGCCCGGGTAGGTTTTGGAGACACACCTAAATTCGATCATGAACGCTTATCCCAGCAGCGCCTCGACGAATTCGTCGGCGCTGAATGGTTGCAGGTCTTCGATTTTCTCGCCGACCCCGATGAAGTAGACCGGAATCGGGCGGGTGCGGGCGATCGCGGCCAGCACGCCGCCCTTGGCGGTGCCGTCGAGCTTGGTGATGACCAGGCCCGTCAGTTGCAGGGCGTCATCAAACGCCTTGACCTGGGCCAGCGCGTTCTGGCCGGTGTTGCCGTCGATGACCAGCAGTACTTCGTGCGGGGCGCCGTCCATGCCCTTGCCGATCACGCGCTTGATCTTTTTCAGTTCTTCCATCAGGTGCAGCTGGGTGGGCAGGCGGCCGGCCGTGTCGACCATGACCACGTCCATCTTGCGCGCCTTGCCCGATTGCACGGCGTCGAAGGCCACGGCGGCCGGGTCGCCCGACTCCTGGGCGATCACGGTGACGTTGTTGCGCTGGCCCCACACCATCAACTGCTCGCGCGCGGCGGCGCGGAAGGTGTCGCCGGCGGCCAGCAGCACCGATTGCTCGTATTTCTGCATGTGCTTGGCGAGTTTGCCGATGGTGGTGGTCTTGCCGGCGCCATTGACGCCCGCGATCATCATCACCAGCGGTTCGTGGCGGCCCAGTTCGAGCGGCTTGACCAGCGGACGCAGCATGTCGGTCATGAGCACCTTGAGTGCGGCCTTGACGGCGGCGGCATCGAGCAGCTTGTCTTCCTTGACCTTGCGGCGCAGCTCGGTGAGCAGGAAATCGGTGGCGTCCATGCCGGCGTCGGACATCAGCAGCGCCGCTTCGAGTTCCTCGTACAGGTCTTCGTCGATGCGCGCGCCCACGAACAGCAGGCTCAGGTTGTTCGAGGTCTTCGACAGGCCGGCTTTCAGGCGCGCCATCCAGGAACTCTTGCTGTCGGCCTCGTTGCCGAGGCGTTCGGCGGTTTCGGGAATCAGTTCGGTGCCGAAGGCCGGCACGGCCGGCGCCACAAAGGTCGAGGTGCTGCCGTAGCGGCGCGACGGCGACGGCGCGGGCGCCGGCTCGGTAACGGCGGGGGCCACGGGCGTGACTGCAAGCACCGGGGCCACGGGGACCGGCGGAGGAGGCGCTGCGGGCGGCGTTGGCGGCGGAGAATCGGGGGCGGGCGGTTTTTTCTTAAAAAAACTAAACATGGGAATGTGATGGAGGGCGCAGCATGCTGATGCCCGGCGGCGCCGGGCACGACGAATTCGATGCCGCGTATTTTACCAGAGCAGCACGCGCTTTCCCCCGCCTGGCTGGCCGCTATACATCGTTAAGTGGCAACCGCGCTGTTCTGCGCCCGCCAGCGTCCCACCGCCGCGTCGATATCATGCAGGTCGAGCACCCGGTTCGGCCCCAGCTGGCGCCGCGCCAGCGCCGCGCAACTGCCGCCGGCCCAGACCTGCACACGGTCTCCCAGCCGGCTTTGCAGCTCGATTACATTGTCGACCGCCGCGCGCGGCGACATCACGCTCGAAAACGACAGCGCCACGATGTCGGCGCGCTGCACCCGCGCCGCTTCGACGATGTCGGCCAGCGGGGTCTGCACCCCGAGCGAGACGCAGTGCGCCCCTTCCAGCGCGAACAGCGCCTCGGCCATCAGCAGGCCCAGGCCGTGGCGCTCCTGGGGCACGGTGGTGAGCAGGATGCGCGGAACGGCGTCGGCATGGCCGACCTGCTGGTTGGCCGAAAAAATCGCGTTGCGCATCACGCTTTGCAGCATTTCGGCGAACAGGTGTTCTTCGAAGATGGCCAGGCCGCCGGCGGCCCAGGTTTCGCCCACCAGCGTGGTCAGGGGCGCCACCAGTTCCAGCACGAAGCGGCGCAGCCCCAGTTGCAGCAGGGACTGGGCCATTTTCTGGCGCAGCTCGTGCATCTGGTGCGCCTTGATCATGGCCAGGCACTGGCGCAGTACCGGGTCCCCGGCGTCGCCGGCGATCGAGCCGGTGCCGGACTTGCTGGCCATGTTGCTCAGCTCCTCCGTACTCAACTGCATGATCTTGCCGGGCCGGTAGCCCATGTCGAGCAGGCGCTTGACCACGCGCAGGCGCGCCACCTGCTCGAGCGGATACATGCGCTCGCCGTTGCCGTCGCGCTCGGGCTGCGGAAAGTTATAGCGGCGCTCCCACACGCGCAGGGTTTCCTTGGGAACGCCGGTCTCGCGTTCAACGTCGCTGATGCTGCTGAAGACCGCAGTGGTCGGACCTTGGCTCATGGTCGCATTCATGGTTTGTTCAGGACATCGTCCCGATTGTAAATTGAAATGATATCCAGGAAACTACTCTTTGTATCAGCTTGTTTTCGCAGTTCGCTGCCAGCGCGACATGATGCCATGCCTGTGGATTTTTCTGCTCCGTCATCAATCACGATTTTTGAATCCAATTTTCCACCCGTTGCGTATACATCCATGCTGACACATTTTTGTCATGGACAAATCGTTGACAGATTTCATTATTTCACGGATTATCCGTCAGGTGGTAATTTTGTCCTGGACAAAACAAGGAAAACAGGTGGATGTATGAAAATTGCAGTGATTGGGGCAGGCATTTCCGGTTTGTCGTGTGCGTACCGGCTTGTCCATGGCGGGGCGGAGGTGACCCTGTACGAGGCGGGCACTTACTTCGGTGGCCACAGCAACACCGTCGACGTCACCCTGGACGGCGTCACGCACGGTGTCGACACCGGTTTTTTGGTGTTCAACGAGCGCACCTATCCCAACTTGATTTCCCTGTTCGCCGCGCTGGGCGTGGAAACGGCGCCGAGCGACATGTCGTTTTCGGTCAAGCTGCCGCTGGGGCAGCAAGCCGGCGCGCGCGTGCTGGAATGGGCCGGCGGCAATCTCGACACCCTGTTCGCCCAGCGCGGCAACCTGCTGCGCCCGCGCTTCTTGCGCATGGTGCGCGACATCCTGCGCTTCAATCGCCACGCCACCAGCCTGGCCACCGCCAACAGCATGCCGGCCATGTCCCTGGGCGAATTCCTCGACCAGCATCATTACAGCGAGCAGTTCCGCGCTTGGTACCTGCTGCCGATGGCCGCCTGCATCTGGTCCTGTCCATCCGACCAGATGCTGGCCTTCCCGGTGGCGACCTTCATCCGCTTCTGCCACAACCACGGCCTGCTGCAGGTGAGCGACCGCCCGCAGTGGCACACCGTGCGCGGCGGCTCGCGCAATTACGTCGACAAACTGCTGGCCGCGATTCCCCAGCGCCGCCTCGCCACCCCGGTCACGTCCGTCACGCGCAACCCGGCCGGCGGCGCGCGCTCGGTGCGGGTCGACACCTCCCACGACTGCGAACAGTTCGACCATGTCGTCATGGCCTGCCACAGCGACCAGTCGCTGGCGCTGCTCAAGGATGCGCGCGAGGACGAGCGTTCGGTGCTGGCGGCGGTGCGCTACCAGCCCAACCGCGCCGTGCTGCACACGGACGCGAGCTGCCTGCCGCGCAGCCGCAAGGCCTGGGCGGCCTGGAATTACCAGAGCACGGCGTCGGCCACGCCGCAGGTGTGCGTGCATTACCTGCTCAACCAGTTGCAGCCGCTGCCTTTCAAGACGCCGGTGATCGTTTCGCTCAACCCGATCGACGAACCGAATTCGGCCCGCATCATCAAGTCCTTCGACTACGCGCACCCGGTGTTCGACGACGCCGCCGTGGCCGCGCAAGGGCGCCTGGCTGGCTTTCAGGGCCAGCAAAATACCTGGTTCGCCGGCGCCTGGACCGGCTACGGCTTCCATGAAGATGGCCTCAAGTCGGGCCTGGCCGCCGCCGCTGCCTTGACGGACCTGATGCAGGGCACGCGGCATGCTGCGGCCTGACCCGGCGCCTGCGCCACGCGCGCAGCTGTGCTTCGGCCAGGTGCGCCACACGCGCTTGCGGCCGGTGCTCAACGCCTTCGCCTATGCCACTTATTATGTGCGCCTGCCGCTGCGCGCGATGGCCGCGCAAGGCTTCGATTGCGCGCTGTTTTCGCGCAACCGCTTCAACCTGCTGTCGTTTGCCGACGCCGACCATGGCGACGGCAAGACCGCGCTGGTCGACTGGATCGACGGCCTGCTGCGCCAGGAAGGCATTCTTGACGCCGATGGCGAAGTCTGGCTGCAAACCATGCCGCGCGTGCTCGGCTTCGTGTTCAATCCGGTCTCGTTCTGGTTTTGCCACCGGCGCGACGGCGCCCTGCGCGCGCTGGTGTGCGACGTGCGCAATACCTTCGGCGAACGCCATTTCTATTTGCTCGACACCGGCGCCGACATCGCCAACGGCCAGGAACTGCACGCGCGCAAGGTGTTCCACGTCTCGCCCTTCTGCGACGTGCAGGGCGGCTACCGCTTCCGCTTCACGCACGTGGTGCGCATGCAGGATGACCAGGCCCGCGACAGCACGCTGGCCTGCATCGACTACGACGACGCCGACGGCCCGCTGCTGCAAACCAGTTTGTCCGGCAGCGCCGCGCCGATCAGCGCCGCCAGCGTGGCGCGCGCCTTCTTCGGCTTTCCGCTGATGACGGCCGGCGTGGTGGCGCGCATCCATATCCAAGCGCTGCGCCTGTGGCTGCGGCGCGTTCCGTTCTTTTCCAAACCGACTCCACCCCAACATAAGGTAACCCGATGAGCTCCCAATCCCTGCCATCGCTTGTTCCGGCCGCGCCGGGTATTCGCGCCGCCACGCCCGCGCCGTCGTCCGCCAAGGTCATTCTCAAGCTGCTCGAGAACCTCAAGCACGGCGCGCTGACATTGATCACGCCGGACGGCGCGCAGCGTCACTACGGCGACGAGTCGGTTGCGGTGATCCTGGAACTGAATAACTGGAACTGCTTTTCGGCGGCCCTGCGCTCGGGCGACATCGGCTTTGCCGAAACCTACATCGAGGGCGACTGGCAGACCAACAACCTGACCGGCCTGATCGCCCTGCTGGCGCGCAACCGCGCCGCCATCGAAACGCTGGTCTACGGCAGCTGGTGGGGCAGCCTGGCGTACCGCATCAAGCACCTCTTGAACCGCAACAGCAAGTCGGGCAGCCGCAAGAACATCCACGCCCACTACGACATCGGCAACGATTTCTACAAACTTTGGCTGGACCCGTCGATGACCTATTCGAGCGCCTTGTATACAGAGGCCAGTGGGCGCGACCTGGAACAGGCGCAGAAGGCCAAGTACCGCAGCATCCTGCGCCAGCTGGAAGTCTCGCCCGGCCAAAAGGTGCTGGAAATCGGCTGCGGCTGGGGAGGCTTTGCCGAACTGGCCGCGCGCGATGGCGAAGTCCATGTGACCGGACTGACCTTATCAAGGCAGCAGCTGGCCTACGCCAAAATCCGCCTCGACAAGGCCGGCCTGGCTGATAAAACCGACCTGCGCCTGTGCGACTACCGCGACAGCGCCGGCCAGTACGACGCGATCGCCTCGATCGAGATGTTCGAAGCGGTTGGCGAGAGCTACTGGCCAAGCTACTTCGCGTGCATCGCGCGCAATCTCAAGCAGGGCGGGCGCGCCTGCATCCAGACCATCGTGATCGCCGACGAACTGTTCGAGCGCTATCGCAAGGGCACCGACTTCATCCAGCAGTTCATCTTCCCGGGCGGGATGCTGCCGTCGCCCTCGGCCTTCGAGCGCATGGCCTTCGAACATGGCCTGATCGTCACCAGCGAGTGCCGCTTCGGCATCGATTACGCCGACACCCTGGTCGAATGGCGCAAAGCCTTCCACGCGCGCCTGGACGAGGTGCGCGCGCAGGGCTTCGACGAGCGCTTCATCCGCACCTGGGAGTTTTACCTGTGCTACTGCGAGGCCGCGTTCCGTGAAAAGAACACCGACGTCATGCACTTCACCTTGACGAAAGCCTGAGATGCTGCGCCGCCAGCTCCTGTTGTCCGCCTGTGCGCTGATGGTCGTCACGTCCGCCAGCGCAGCCCCCGGCCATATCGAAGAGCACCTGCCGCAGGCCAGGGTGGCCGGCAAGGGTACGTTTACCTGGTTCTCGCTGGCGATCTACGACGCCGAACTGTGGGTGGGCGAGAAGGGCTACCGGCTGGACGCTCCCTTTGCTGCGCCGTTTGCGCTCGACCTGCGCTACGCGCGCAAGCTCGATGGCGTCAAGATCGCCGAGGCCAGCGCCGAGCAGATGGAAAAAACCGGTGCCGGCACGCCCGCCCAGCGCGCCCAATGGCTGGCAAAAATGAAGACCATCTTCCCGGATGTGAAAGAGGGCACGCATATCAGCGGCGTGTTCCTGCCTGGCGCGGGCGCGCGCTTCTACCTTGACGGCAAGGCGCTGGCATTGGTGCCCGACCAGGACTTCGCGCGCGCCTTTTTCGGCATCTGGCTCGACCCGGCGACCACTGCCCGTTCGCTGCGCACGGCACTGCTTAAAGACGCCGCGCCGCGATGAGCCGCCTGTCGCTGGCCAAGCTGCTCTCGTACGGCCTGTTCGGCCTGCCGCTGGCGATGGTCGCGCTGCCGATCTATGTTTACCTGCCCCAGTTTTACGCCGAACGCGCCGGCCTGTCGCTGGCGCTGATCGGCGCCGTGCTGCTGGCCGCCCGCGTGGCCGCCGCCTTCATCGACCCGCTACTCGGCTGGTGGATCGAGCGCGGGCAGGGCGCTTATGCGCGCTACGTCGCATTGGCGCTGCCGCTGCTGCTGGCCGGCTTCGTGGCGCTGTTCCACCCGCCGGCGCTGGGCAGCCTGGCGACCATGGCCTGGTTTCTCGGCACGCTGATGCTGGTCTACCTTGGGTTCAGCATCGCCACCATCGCGCACCAGAGCTGGGGCGCGGCGCTGACCCAGGCGCCGCTGGAACGCGCGCGCGTGACCGGCGTGCGCGAAGCCTGCGGCCTGGCCGGCGTGGTGTTGGCCGCCGCAGTCACCGGTGCGGCCGGCTACGACGCCTTGAGTCTGGCCTTCGGCGCCACCCTGGCGGCGGGCGGCGCGCTGCTGCTGGCGCGCTCGCCGCGTCCCGTGGTCAAGGCTGCGGCGGAGGCCTTGCCCGGCTGGCGCGCCATGGCTGCCCCGTTTCGCGAAAAGCCGTTCCGGGCCTTGTTCGCGGTGCTGATCGTAAACGGCGTCGCCTCGTCGATTCCGGCCACGCTGTTCCTGTTTTTTGCGACCGACCGGCTGCAACTGGGCGCCATGTCGGCCCTGTTCCTGATTATTTACTTCGCGGCGGCGGCCTGCTCGATGCCGCTGTGGATCGCCGCCTCCGCCCGCTTCGGCGAGGCGCGCGCGTGGGCCGCCGGCATGCTGCTGGCGGCCGCCGTTTTCGTCTGGGCGTTTGGCCTCGGCGCGGGTGCGGGCATCGCCTTCGGCGTCATCTGCCTGCTCTCAGGGCTGGCGCTGGGGGCCGACCTGGCGCTGCCGCCGGCGCTGCTGGCCGGCGTGATCGCCGGCGCCGGTCATGCGGGCGGGCGCGAAGCGGCGTACTTCGGCGTGTGGAACTGGGGCGTGCAAATGACCCTGGCGCTGGCGGCCGGCATCGCCCTGCCGCTGCTGGCGTGGCTCGGCTACGTGCCCGGCGCGGGCGGTGGCAGTGGTAATGGTACTGCGGCGCTGGCTGCGGCTTACGCGCTGCTGCCGTGCGCCCTCAAATTGCTGGCCGCCGCCATGTTGTGGCGCGCGCCGCTTCGTCACTGTTAACTGAAAAGGATAGCCCCATGAAACTCCACAGGATCTTTGCCGCCGGCGCCCTGGCGCTGGCCATTGCCGGCTGCAGCACGCCCACCCCCGAGACGTATGCAAAACAGACTCCGGCGCTCGACATCACCAAGTACTTCAACGGCACGCTGGACGCGCACGGCATGTCCCAGGACCGCTCCGGGGAAGTCATCAAGCGTTTCGTGGTGCAGATGCGCTGCACGTGGAATGGCGACACCGGCATCCTCGATGAAGATTTCGTCTACTCGGACGGCACCCGCCAGAAGCGCATCTGGACCCTGACCCGCACCGGCCCGAACACCTTTACCGCCACCGCGGCGGATGTCGTCGGCAGCGCGCGCGGCACGGTGTCGGGTAATGCGCTGCGCTGGCAGTACGTGCTGGCGCTGCCGGTCGACGGCAAGGTGATCAACATGGACATGGACGACTGGATGTTCCTGATCGACGACAAGGTCATGTTGAACCGCACGGCGATGAGCAAGTTCGGCGTGAACCTGGGCAGCGTGACCCTGTCGTTCACCAAGCGCACGGGCGCGGCGCCTCAATGAACCCGCGCATCAACGAGTGGCGCGGGCAGCGCGTGTGGATGATCGGCGCCTCGACCGGGATCGGCGAAGCGGCGGCGCATCTGCTGCTTGACCTGGGCGCGCGCGTGGCGTTTTCGGCGCGTAGCGCCGACAAGCTGGAACAGACGGTGGCGGGCGAACCGCGCGCGCTGGCGCTGGCGCTCGACGTCACCGACCGGGCCAGCGTGGACATGGCCTGCCAGCGCATCGTGGCCGAATGGGGCGGCATCGACCTGGTGCTGATCGTCGCCGGCGGCTACAACGAGATGCGGGCCGACGCGATCGACCTGGCGGCGGCTAACCAGATGATCGACCTGAACCTGCGCGGCGCCTTCAACTGCCTGGACGTGGCGCTGCCGGTGTTGATCAAGCAGGGGGCGGGCGGGATCGGCATTGTGGCGTCGGTGGCCGGTTACGGCGGCCTGCCCAAGGCGCTGGTGTATGGGCCGACCAAGGCGGCGCTGATCAACCTGTCCGAGTCGCTGTACCTGGACCTGCGTTCGCGCGGGATCGCGGTATACCAGATCAATCCGGGCTTTGTCGACACGCCGCTCACGGCCAAGAACGACTTCAAGATGCCGGCGCTGATGAGCGCCGCCGACGCCGCGTATGCGATGGTGGACGGGATCGAACGGGGCGACTTTCATATTCATTTTCCGAAGCGCTTCACCAACAGCATGCGCCTGGCGCGCCTGCTGCCGTACCGCCTGTATTTCTGGCTGATCCATAAGGTGACGGGTCTATGAACCGCGCGCCGGAACTGGCACGGCTGGTGGCGTTTTACGAAGCCATCGAGCGGGCGTCGATGCGCGACCGGATCGAGCAGATCTACGCCCCCGATGCGCAGTTCAAGGACCCGTTCAACGAGGTGCGCGGGACCGGGCCGATCGTGGCGATCTTCCAGCATATGTTCGAGCAGGTCGATGAGCCCCGCTTCGTGGTGACGTCGACGGTATTGCAGGGCGACGATGCCTTTCTGACATGGGAGTTCCTGTTCCGGATGAAGCGTTTTTCAAAGGAACCGCAATGCATTCGCGGCGCCACCCGGATTCGCTTTGACGCGAGCGGAGCTGTAACGACGCACCGCGATTATTGGGACGCCGCCGAGGAGCTTTACGAGAAGCTGCCGCTGATAGGAAGCGTGATGCGCTGGCTCAAACGCGCCGTAAATAAATAGGCTGTCGGGATCGGCACACATATGCATCAATTCCCCTCAAGAATCGCTAGGCTTTTATCTGGAAAGGGTATAAATTATTACGAAACTATGACAGGAGGCAGTGTGAAAAGCCCAGAAAATTTCAGCTTGTTGATTTCGCCGGAGACGATTCATGTGGCGGGGTCGATGTGGATACGTAATGTTATCGGACTGGCGTTTATCGCCACCGTTGCATGTTTCTTTACGGCACCGGTTGCCCAGACCCAGAGTGCCTACGACCGCCCGCTGCCGATGCCAGCCGGGCTCAGTCTTGAACTGCTGCCGCAGGCACAGTTGCCCAGCCCGCAGTAATTCTTTCGTCGTTCCCGGCCTTGGCGGCCCCCTTGGCGGGAACGACGTACGTTGTTTACTTGCCGGCCTTGGCCGCTTCAGCCGTCTTGCGAATGGTTTCCAGGGTCGCGTTCGGCGTAATCAAATTCCCGTCGTAACGCAATTCGATCACTGCCGGCAGCGCATGCTCGCGCGTGTGCGCCAGCGCGCGGGCCAGTGCCGGAGCAAATTCAGCCGTGGCATTGACCACCTCGCCATGCGCACCATACGCCCTGGCCAGTTCGGCAAAGTCCGGGTTATGCAATCCGGTGCCCGATACGCGGCCCGGATAATCCCTTTCCTGGTGCATGCGGATGGTGCCGAACATGCCATTATTAAAAACAATAATAATCACGCCGGCTTTATATTGCACCGCCGTGGCCAGTTCTTGTCCATTCATCATGAACTCGCCATCGCCGGCAAATGTCACCACCGTGCGTGACGGGTCGACAATCTTGGCCGCGATGCCGGACGGGACGCTGTAACCCATCGCGCCATTGGTCGGCGCCAGCTGGGTGCGCATGCCGCCGTAGCGGTAAAAGCGGTGCGCCCAGGAAGCGTAATTGCCGGCGCCATTGGTAATGATCGTATCGCGTGGAACCTGGGCCATCAATTCCTGCACCACTTGCCACAGGTCGAGCGGGGCCTTGCCATCCTTGAAAATCGGCGGCTGTTCCTGGTAGGCGGCCAGCTCGGCCTTCGCCTCGGCCACCGTGCCGCGCCAGGCGGCGGCGTCCACCGGTTCCATCGCGGCCAGCATGGCGCAGGCTTGCGCGGCGCCGCTGTTGATCATCAGCTCAGCCTGGTAGACGCTGCCCAGTTCCTCGGCGTCGGCATGGAAATGCACCAGGCGCTGGCTTGGCACGGGCGAGGCCAGCAGGGTGTAGCCGCCGGTCGTCATTTCGCCCAGGCGCGGGCCGATAGCGATCACCAGGTCGGCATTTTTCACGCGCGCGGCCAGCTTTGGATTGATGCCGATGCCGACGTCGCCGATATAGTTGGGGTGGGCGTTGTCAAGCAGGTCCTGGAAGCGGAAGGTGCAGCCGACCGGCAGCGCGTTAGCTTCCGCAAAACGTTGCAAGTCGGCGCAGGCCTGGGCGTTCCAGCTGGCGCCGCCGAGCAGCACCACCGGGCTTTTTGCGGCGGCCAGCATCTCGCGCAGGGTGGCGATCTGGGCGGCGGAGGGCGACGCCTGCACCGGCTGGTAGCGGCGGGTGTCGGCCACGGCGGCGGTGTCGATCAGCATGTCTTCGGGCAGCGCCAGCACCACCGGGCCGGGACGGCCGCTGGTGGCCACCTGGAAGGCGCGCGCGATGTATTCGGGAATGCGGTCGGCGCGGTCGATCTGGGTGACCCACTTGGCCATCTGGCCGTACATGCGGCGGTAGTCGATTTCCTGGAAGGCTTCGCGGTCGATGAAGTCGTTGCCGACCTGGCCGATGAACAGGATCATCGGGGTCGAATCCTGGTAGGCCGTGTGCACGCCGATCGAGGCATTGGTCGCGCCCGGGCCGCGCGTGACGAAGCAGATGCCGGGTTTGCCGGTCAGCTTGCCATAGGCTTCGGCCATGAACGCGGCGCCGCCTTCCTGGCGGTTGATGATGAAGCGGATATCGGAGTCGTGCAGGGCGTCGAGCACGTCGAGGTAGCTTTCGCCGGGAACCCCGAAGGCGGTGTCGACGCCATGAATGTTGAGGGCATCGACCAGAATCTGGCCGCCACTGCGGGAAGGGTGCGTCATGGAGTCTCTGCCTGGATGGTTGAGTATGCGCCATTCTATGCGAGCCGATTGCGGCAAGCTTTTGAAATTACGACATTAAATATCACAATTTCTATCCCCGCCGGACCGCGCGCGACATTGCGCTGCCTCAAACCCGGGCCTGATGGCAGGGTTAACGTGGATGGCTCGACCTTGTCCACCGGCTGCTGTCCATGGAATTGCTGATCATCCTCGTCCTGATTTTGCTCAATGGCGTGTTCGCCATGTCCGAGCTGGCGCTGGTGTCGGCCAGGCGCGTGCGGCTCGAAAAAATGGCGGCCGGGGGCCGGGGCGGGGCGCGCACGGCCATGCAGCTGGCCGACGACCCGGGCGCTTTCCTGTCCACGGTGCAGGTCGGCATTACCCTGATCGCCATTTTTAATGGCGCCTTCGGCGAAGCCTCGCTCGCCGAGCGCCTGGCGCCGCAGGTGGCCACGGTGCCGGTGCTCGCGCCCTATGCGCGCCAGGTGGCGCTGGCGCTGGTGGTGGCCGGCATTACCCTGGTGTCGATTTTGCTTGGCGAGCTGGTGCCCAAGCGCATCGCGATCCAGTATCCGGAAGCGGTGGCGGCCCTCATCGCGCCGCCGCTGCGGGCGCTGTCGCGCGCCATGGCGCCGTTCGTGAACCTGCTCTCGGCCCTGAGCGACCTGATCATGCGCGCGCTGGGCATGGGCCGTCCGCCCGACAGCGCCCCTACCGCCGACGACATCAGCGGCATGCTGCGCGAGGGCGCCGACGCGGGCGTGCTCGACAAGACCGAGTCGGACATCGCGGCGCGCGCCCTGCGCCTGGACGACCTGCGCCTCGATGCGCTGATGACGCCGCGCGCCGCCTTGCAGCTGATCGACCTCGACGGCAAGCGCGGCGCCAACCTGGCGCGCATCGCGGCCAGCCCCTTGAGCCGCTTTCCGGTGGTGCGCGGCGATGCTTCGCAGGTGCTGGGCGTAGTCGACGCCGGCGCGCTGCTGGCCCAGGCGATTACCCATGGCGCGTGCGAGGCGATTGATATCGGCGCAGCCATGCGTCCGGTGCTGCTGGTGCCGCAAACGGTCAGCGCGCGCGGCTTGCTGGAACAGTTGCGCCAGCAAAAGGCCGAGTTGGCGCTGGTGGTCGACGAGCATGGCGAACTCAAGGGCATGGTGACCCTGGTCGACCTGATGGCGGCCCTGATCGGCGCGCCGCCCGGCGACGAGGGCGAGGCCGATGCGGTGCGGCGCGAGGATGGCAGTTGGCTGCTCGACGGTGCCATGCCGCTGGCGCGCCTGCGCGAGGTGCTCGGGGTCGGGCATGCGCTGCCGGGCGAAGCGAGCGGGGCGTATCAGACCCTGGCCGGTTTCGTGCTGGAACAGCTCGGGCATGTGCCGGCCGCGTCCGACCGTTTTGTGTGGGAACGCTATCGTTTCGAGGTGGTGGATATGGACAGGCACCGGATCGACCGGGTGCTGGTGACGCCGCCGGAAGCGGATGCGGATGCGGCCGGCGGCGCCGCGCCGGCCACGGTGTAATGATGGTCCAATGCGGCGCCTGTGCGGCGCGCCGAATGCTGCAATCACATGCTGCAATCGACGCCGCAGCCGCAGCCGGGGGCGGGCTGCGGCGCGATGCAGGACGTGCCTGGATTACCTGACGCTGAGCTTGCCGGCGCCCGCATTGCGCAGCACCGATTCGCGCACCTTGGCGGTGTCGAGCAGGGCTGGCGTATACGGCAGGGTCCAGCCGATCGCGTTGCTGAACTTGCAGCTCGCGCCGCCCAAGCCTAGTGCCGCGCCGTTCAGCAGCGAACCGCTGTCGATGATGGCGCCGGTCTTGCTGGACGAGCCCGATGCTTCGATCACATCGCCGCATTCGCTGGCGCCGATGACGTCGAAGGCGTTGTTCTGCGACACGATCTTGGCCTTGTAGCCGACGCCGATGCTGTAGTGGTGCGCGTACAGCCTGGCGTTGCGGTCGCCTTCGTAGTAATTGTTGTACACGTGAACTTTGCCGAAACGCACGCGCGGGGCGCGGCTGGTCACTTGCTTGTAGTGGTTGCCGTGGAAGGTCACGGTCAGGTGGCCGTCGTCGGCGCTGGTGCTGTCGGACGAGCCGACCAGGGTGTTTTTCTCATGCAGTTCGAACACGTTGTTCGACACGGTCACGTAGTCGGAACCGTTCTTGACATCGAGCGCGCCATCGTGGCACTGCTTGAGTTTGCCTTTTTCTGTCGGGAACTGATCATCGGTGCGCGGCGCATCGGTGAAGGTGTTGTGGTCGATCCAGACGTGGGTCGACTTGTCGATATTCACGCCGTCGTATTCCGAGTTCCAGTTGCCGCTGCTGCCGTCGGTCGGGTCCCATTTCGGCGCGATGTCGCACGGGTTGGCGATGGTCAGGTTGCGTACGACGACGTTATCGACGCCCTTGATCATGATGCGGGCGTTGACGATGCGCGCATCGCTGCCCACGCCGATCAGGGTGGTGTTCGACGGAATCGAAATCAGGCTGCGCGCGCCCTGGTCGCTGGCGCTCTTGAAGGCGCCGCCGTTGTCGCTGGCCGTCATGTCGATGGTGCCGTAGACCTTGATCTGTGCCGGCTTGCCGGCCTGGGCCTTGAGCGCCGCCAGCAACTGCGACGGCGAGCCGACCAGGTAGATCTCTTTCTGCGTCGCCGCCGCGCCGCCGCGGGTGCCGCTGCTGTAGCTGGCCCAGCCGGTTGCAGGCGCCGCTTGCGTGAGCGGATCGGTGCCGGCCGGCGGAGTGACCGGCGGAGTCACTGGCGGCGTGACCGGCGGCGTGGTGCCGTCCAGCGGCCCGACCGCGCATTTCTTGTCGACGCCCGGATACGGATCGCTGCCGAAGGTGGCGGCGGTGCACGCCACTTTGCCGCTGAGCGACTTGACCACCCATTTGTTCTTGATGCCGAACGACATCTGGCGCTTGGCAGTGCCGATATCGCAGGTGCCGCCCTGGGCGGCGCATTTCAAAAAATTCTCAGGCCAGTCGGCGGCGTGGGCGGCGGAGCTGGCCAACAGGGTGGTGCTGATCAGTGCGGCAAGAGGTAACAGTTTCATTAAAGTTTCCTTTTTAAAAATTGTCGATATTGTAATAGTTCGTATGTATGCCGGATAAGGCCACTGCAATGACTTTTTTGACATGATGCATATCGAAATTGGTATGGGTAGGAAGGGGAAATGCTTAAATTTGGTCGCGCACGGTGCGGCGCGGTACAATGGCGGTGTGAAGCAGGCCAAGACAGTCGCTGGCTGGCGCGTAATGCGTCGGCGGGAGGAAGGTCCGGACTCCATAGAGCAGGGTGACGGTTAATGGCCGTCCGCTGAAAGCCGACCGGCGCAAGCCGGGGAGTATAAGGCGAGGAATAGGGCCACAGAGACGAGCGTATTAAGTTACGGTGAAACGCGGTAACCTCCACCTGGAGCAATCCCAAATAGGCACGCGTTGAGGCGGCTCGCGGAGCGTGCGGGTAGGGAGCTTGAGCGCAGGAGTAATTCTGCGCCTAGAGGAATGGCTGTCATAGCGAATGCCTGCAAGGGTAGTCGCCGTAACAAAATCCGGCCTATCGGCCTGCTTTACACTGAATAATCCGGCGCGCAAGGCGCCGCTGACAGATCCTCGCTTGCTGCTGGCGAATTTTCCCAATTCATCTGCCCGCGCTTCCGGCGTGGCGCAGTTGCCGAACGGCGACATCAAATTTTCATATGTTGACACTCATCAATTATTTCTATAAAAGAAATGTTTCTTTATTCTTAATGGAAATTTTAGATGATCTCTGTAATTCGCAGCATTGACGACCAGTCCTCTTTCCTGATCGGAAATTCCGATAAAAACTACTTGCTCGGCAATGGTGGCGATGACCGCCTTGACGGTGGCGCCGGCAACGATACCCTGGTTGGCGGGGCGGGCAACGACACCCTCACGGGCGGCGCCGGCGACGATACCTATTTTTTCGGGCGCGGCCATGGTCGCGATCAGATCAGTGCGGATTGGGGCGCTCCGAAGGAACGTAACCTGATTCATTTCGGCGACGGCATCAATCCGGCCGACATTGTTCTGTCCAGAGCAGGCGACGACAGCCTGACCTTGTCGATTCGCGACAGTAACGACAGCGTCACCGTCAACGGGTATTTCGGCCCTGGCGCTGACCAGTTCAGTGGCGAATCGCGCCCCGCGCCGATCGCCGACATCCGTTTCGCCGACGGCACCAGCTGGGACCACGCTGACGTCTTTGGCATGCTCAATCCCGTTCAAACCTTGTCCGCCGGCGCCGACTGGTTCCAGGGAACCAATCTGGACGGCGGCGACGGCGACGACAGCTTGATGGGCGGCTATTCGGGCAGCCAGCTTGCCGGTGGCAACGGTAACGACCGCCTCGACGGCGGCGACGGCAACGATCTGCTGATCGGCGGCGCTGGCAACGACGCGCTTCAGGGCGGTCGGGGCATCAACACCTACCGTTTCAATGGCGACTGGGGGCACGACACGATTGCGGCGAGCCGCTATGGCATGCACGTGGATCTGATCGAGTTGCCCGATGTGCTGGCGGGCGCGCTGACCTTTGCGCCTTCCGGCGAAGGGAGGGATCTGCTGATCGGCGTCAAGGGCGGGACGCAAAGCATCGTCGTGACTGATTACTTCGACCCGCAATCGCCCGAGATCGCCGCGCGCGTACGCATCGTGCTGGCCGACGGCAGCAACTGGAACGCCGAGCAGTTGCGCATGTCGACCATCCTGACCGACGGTCCCGACTTGACCGGCACCGACGACGGCGACTTTCTTGCCGACGGTGCGCATAACACGCTGCTGAGCGGCGGCAACGGCAGCGACACGCTCGCGGGCGGCGAAGGCAACGATGTCCTCCTCGGCGGCGCCGGCAATGACGTCTTGTTTGACATCGCAGGCGACAACCTCTTCGACGCGGGTGCGGGCGACGCCACCTTGACCGGCGGATCCGGGGTCAATCTCTACAAGTTCGGCCGTGATGCGGGAACCTATTTGCTCCAACCCGGCCGCGACGGTACCCATATCGTGCTGTTCGGGGACGATGTCACACCAAGCGATGTGACCTTTTCCGTTGACTATTCAAGCCAGCTCAATCTCGCCATTACCGGCACCAAGGCACTGCTGCAATTTTTCGTCAACACGTTGCCCGACATCGAGCCTGGCACGCGGATCCCTGTGCAGCTCCAGTTTGCCGACGGCACCATCTGGAGCGAGGACTACATCATGAATCGACTGTACGGGGGTGACGGGGGGGACAACCTCATCAGAAGCGGCGGCGGTCTCGACGTCCTGCACGGCATGGACGGCAATGACACGCTCGAGGGCTACCGTGGCGACGACACGCTGTACGGCGGCAACGGCAACGACAGCCTGGACGGCGGCGACGGCTATGATCTCCTGGTAGGCGGCGAGGGCCGCGACGTGCTCTTCGGCCGCGAGGGCAATGACGTGCTTCAAGGCGAGGCTGGCAACGACGAGCTGTTGAGCGGCAGCGGCAACGATACGGTGCGCGGCGGCGCCGGCGATGATGAGATCTGGGAAACGGATGGCAGCAATACCTTTGTGTTTGCACCCGGCGACGGCAACGACACACTGAACATCTCGCAAAACGAAGCCAACCAGAAGAATGTGATCGTTTTCGAGGGCGGCCTCACACCGCAGGACGTCTGGGTCAGCCTGGTGAACCAGGGTGACGGTAACCGTGGCGGCACATTGATCCTGGCGTCGGGCGCGGACAGCATCACCCTCCCGAGTTACGACTATCATTATTACGGCCCGACGTCCGTTCACGAAATCCGCTTTCCCGACGGCACGGTCTGGGACCGGGATGCCATTTTCGCCCGCTCGCTGATCGGCAACGAGCGCGACAATATGCTGACGGGTGACTTCCGCGACAATGTCCTCGAAGGGAAAGGCGGCAACGACACCCTGGAGGGCAAATATGGCCACGATACCCTCTCGGGTGGAAGCGGCGACGACATGCTCGACGGCGGCGGCGATGACGCTAACACCTATCTGCTGAACCGGGGCGACGGCGCCGACATCATCCGGAGCTGGGGCGCCGGCAGCGTGATCCGTTTCGGCGCCGGCATCGGCTTCGCCGATATCGTCGCCGCGCCAGTCAGCGGTTCCATCATGCGCTTGAGCTACGGCAGCGATTCGGTCGTGATCGACCGAATCTACAGTAGTAATGTGGCCGAGGTCCTGGCGCACAGCTACCTCGAATTTGCCGGTGGCGGGCGCATTCCCCTGTCGGCTTTCGACAACCATGCACCGGTGCCTGGCTACGTCTCGGACCCGCCGCCGGCGCAAGAAGCGCAGCGTTTCGAGTTTGCCCTGCCACCCCAGATGTTCTTCGACCCGGACCAGGGCGATAGCGGCGTGATGAGCGTCGGCGCTCTGCCGGCATGGCTGGCGTTCGATCCGCTCACGCGCATCCTGAGCGGCACGCCGTCGTACAGCGATACCGGGATCGTACCGCTGACCGTGACCTGGACCGACCGGGGCGGCTTGCATGCCAGTGTCATCGTGGATCTGACCGTCAATCGGGCGGCCAGCCTGACGTTGAGCGGCGGGGCCGATGCCGACATCCTCACCGGCAAGTCGAACCACGACGACCTGCGCGGCTTCGATGGCGACGACCAGCTCAACGGCATGGGCGGCAACGATACCCTCGACGGCGGCGCCGGCAAGGACACCCTGGCCGGCGGCAGCGGCAACGACAGCTACGTCGCCGACGCCACCGATGTCATCCTCGAAGAGGTCGGCGGCGGCCTGGACCAGGTCAGCTCGGCGGCCAGCCTGACCCTGGCCGCGCACCTTGAGATCCTGACCCTGAGCGGCACCGCGCCAGCGGACGGCAGCGGCAACGCGCTCGACAATCTGCTCAAGGGCAACGCTAGCGTCAACCTGCTGCAAGGGCTCGATGGCATCGACCTGCTGCAGGGCGGCGCCGGCAATGACGGGCTCACCGATACACTTGGGCGCGCCGGCCTGCTCGACGGCGGCGCCGGCGCCGACCGCCTGGTTGGGGGCAGGGGCAATGACCTGTTCATCGGCGGCAAGGGCGCCGACACCATTACCACCGGTGGCGGTCAGGACATCATCGTTTTCAACCGCGGCGATGGCGTCGACACCGTCATCGGCACGGGCGGGGCCGACAATACCTTGTCGCTGGGCGGCGCGATCAGCTACGCCGACCTGCTGTTGACCAAGTCCGGTAACGACCTGGTCCTGACCACCGGGGTGGCCGAGCAGATCGTGCTCAAGGGCTGGTATGCGGCGCCGGGCAACGCCAGCGTCGGCACCTTGCAAGTCGTTACCGCCGCTTCCAGCGACTACCATCCTGGCGCGCTGAGCCAGATCAACGATAACAAGATCGAACAGTTCGACTTCATCGCCATGGTGGCGCGCTTCGATCAGGCGCGTGCCGACGGCGCCACGGCCTGGAGCGCGTGGACGACGCTCGAGCGATTCCACCGTGGCGGCAGCGACACGGCGGCCATCGGCGGCGACATCGCTTTCCAGTACGCCCTCAACGGCAACCTGGCCAATGTCGGTGCGGCGCCGGCGCTCGCCATCGTGGGCAGCAGTGGTTTCGGCGGCGCGGCGCAGGAATTCCTGCCAGGCGCCAGCCTGAACGACGGCTCGCCGCTGCTGTACTGATCCACGCAGGTTCTTCATCAACGGCCATTCCCGTTCGGGAATGGCCTTCTTCCGCCGCCCGTTCAGCCGCGCTGCTGCGCGGGCGCGCAACAGAATGCTCACATCACCGTCGATTTCTTCACAATGTATTGACAATCATTCTATATTTCTATAAAACAAATATTTTTAAACTTTATCGAAAGCAATGTTCATGAACGGTCTTCCTGTTGGCGTCAATCAAGTTTATGTTTATGGAAACAATTCTCAGCAAATCCTGCCGCGCTATAACGTCACGCCTGGCACCCATGATGTTCTGTGGATGCTCGATTGCAACCCGGACGACGTGATCGTCGAGCGCCGCGATAACGATCTGCTCATCGCCGACCGCAGTGGAGGACGCCACTTGACCATCGACGCCTACTTCGTCAAGCAGGGAGGCGAGACCAATACCGTACAGCCCCATCTCATCGAAGAAATTCGCTTCGCCAACGGCATGCGCTGGGACGCGGAAGCGGTGCTGGCCCGGACCTTGCTGTCCTATAAGCCGTTCACGCAGCTCGACGATGGCGATAACGTCATGGAGACCTTCATGCCGCTCGACGCGGGTGGCGGCAACGACGAGATCCGCAGCCTCGCCAATGCCAATCTGCTGAGCGGCGGCAGCGGCAATGACACCTTGCACGGCGGCAGCGGCGCCGACGTGCTGCGCGGCGGCACCGGCAACGACAAGCTCAACGGCGGCGCGGGCGACGATGTCCTTGCCGGCGGCGCGGGCAACGACCTGCTCGATAGCGGGACCGGCAACGACACCATTCAGTTCGGCCGCGGCGACGGCCGCGACACCTTGCTGACGGCGCATGGGTTCGGAGTGGCGGGCAAGACCATCGCGCTGGCGGCAGGCATCGTGCCCGGCGCCGTCGGACTCATCCGGGATGGCAATGACCTGGTCATCGAACTCAAAGGCAGCGCCGATGCCCTGACCGTGAGCGGCTTCTTCGAGATGTCGCGTTTTGACATCCAGATCCGCTTCGCCGACAGCAGCGTATGGAGCGGCGAGCGCATCGCCGAGCTGGCCAAGTTGTATACTGCCCCTGCCATGATTGACAGTGATGAGAGTAACCACATCACGGCCAGCGACAGGGGCCAGGTGTTAAATGGCATGGGCGGCCACGACCGGCTGACCGGCGGTACGGGCGCGGATGTGCTGATCGGCGGCACTGGCGACGATACCCTGGCTGGCGGCGCCGGCGACACCGTCGATGCCGGTGCGGGCTTCGACATCATCACGATCGACGGCGCGGCCACCGTATTGGTCGGGCGCGACTCGGATTTCGACAATCTCCTGCTGCAAGGGCCGCAAGCGAAGGCCAATGTCGTTTTCGGCGCGGACATCAAGCCCTCCGATCTGCGCATGGAAATCAATCCACCCAACATGAGTTTGCTGGCCGTTTCGTGGAACGACCCCATGTCGGACCGACCGCTGAACTTGCGCATTGACAGCGATGTCGACTACGGCCCCACCCGCCTGCCGGCGCTGACCTTCACGTTTGCCGACGGCACCGTGCTCGACAGCGGCGTGATCCGCGCGCTGGCGCTGGGAAGGGACAATATGATGCCAATGGTCACCGCCGCGCTGCCCGACATGGCGACCGAAGACTCTTTGCCGTTCAGTCTGGTTCTTCCCACCGACCTGTTTCGCGACGAGGATGACGACGGCGTCAGCCTCATGACCGTGCTGGACATGCCCCGCTGGCTCAGTTTCGACCGTGCCACCCGCACCCTGAGCGGCACCCCCGAGCTGTTCGACGCTGGTGAAACGCGCCTGACGGTGGGCTTGATCGACAGCAGCGGCAACTTTGCCAGGACCGAATTCAAGCTGACCGTGACGCGCGCCGCCAGCGTGAACCTGACGGGCACGGCGGACGCGGATGTTCTGAGCGGGAAGTCAAACCACGACAGCCTGCGCGGCCTGGCCGGCGACGACCTCCTCACTGGCATGGAGGGCAACGACACCCTCGACGGCGGCGCCGGCAAGGACACGCTGGTGGGCGGGGAAGGCAACGACAGCTACAGCGTCGACGACGCCGGCGACGTCATCGTCGAGACGGACTGGGCAAGCCTCGACCATGTCACCTCGAGCGTCAGCCTGACCCTGCCGGATCGCGTCGAGCTGCTGACACTGGCCGGCACGGCGCCGCTCAACGGCAACGGCAACGCGCTCGATAATCTGCTCAAGGGCAACGCTGGCGTCAACCTGCTGGACGGCCTGGACGGCATCGACCTGCTGCAGGGCGGCGCTGGCAACGACGGGCTCACCGACACGCTTGGCCGCGCCAGCCTGCTCGACGGCGGGGCCGGCATCGACCGCCTGGTGGGCGGCAGCGGCAACGACCTGTTCATTGGCGGCAAGGGCGCCGACACCATCACCACCGGCAGCGGCCAGGACATGATCGTCTTCAATCGCGGCGACGGCGTCGACACTGTCATCGGCACGGCCGGCGCAGACAATACCCTGTCGCTGGGCGGCGGGATCGGCTACGCCAACCTGCTCTTGACCAAGTCCGGCAACGACCTGGTCCTGACCACCGGGGTGGCCGAGCAGATCGTGCTCAAGGGCTGGTACGCGGCGCCGGGCAACGCCAGCGTCGGCACCTTGCAGGTCGTTACCGCCGCTTCCAGCGACTACCATCCTGAAGCGCTGAGCCCGATCAACGACAACCTGGTCGAGCAGTTCGACTTCATCGCCATGGTGGGGCGCTTCGACCAGGCGCGTGCCAACGGCGCGACGGCCTGGAGCGCGTGGACCACGCTTGAGCAATTCCATCGTGGCGGCAGCGACACGGCGGCCATCGGCGCCGACCTGGCTTACCAGTATGCGCTCAACGGTAACCTTGCCAATGTTGGCGCAGCGGTGGCGATCGCCATTGTCGGCAACAGCGGTTTCGGCAGCGCGGCGCAGGAATTCTTGCCCGCATCCAGCCTGAACGACGGCTCGCCACTGCTGTACTGATCCGCAGCCTGCCCGCAGCGCTGGCCGGCTGCGGGCTTCCTAGCACACTCCACCGTCCACACACCGGACAAATCACTCATCCGTTGCGCAAAAGTAAGCAGATGTAATTTATTTAAGTCTTGTTGTGTCCGGCAAACCCATGTGTATAGATGAGGTTGAACATTCACTGTACTGCCTAAGTCTCTAATTTTTCGACATATTTTGCTTTGAAGATCCTTCAAGGTAATGCGCTAAGTCCTTGACTTCATTAACAAAATTCCCTTTTAGCACGATTGAAAGCGCTTGACCGTCCAGATGGCTTCATCTAAAGTGGGCAACTGTGTGAAAAAGTGTAGTTTTGTGGGATGAAATCCATGTTTCTAGCGCCAAGACACCGACTTCATCATAAACTTTTCCAAGTAGGTAACTCGTGTTTCAAGGCGCGTCCGCAATCAATCTCGATGCGAAAGGCAGGATGTCCATTCCCGCCAAGCATCGCGACGCACTCGCAGTCCAGTGCGAAGGCCGCCTCACGCTTACCCGCCACCCGCACGGGTGCCTGCTGTTTTTTCCGCGTCCGGTGTGGGAATCGCACCGCGAGCAGATCGCCGCCTGGCCGATGTCGGCCCGCGCGTGGCAGCGTATTTTCCTCGGCAACGCTTGCGATGTCGAGCTCGATTCCGCCGGGCGCGTCCTGATCGCGCCCGAACTGCGCAGTGCTGTCGGCCTCACCCGTGAGGTCATGCTGCTTGGCATGGGCAGCCATTTCGAAATCTGGGATGCCGCCAAACTGGCCGAAGACGAGCAAGCCGCCGTCGCCGGTGGCATGCCCGATGTCTTATCTAATTTTTCTTTCTAAGGCGCGCCGATGATGAATGTGGTGGCGGTGCCGGAATTTCAGCACCGGACGGTGTTGCTGGACGAAGCGGTCGATGCGCTCGACCTGACAGGCGTACGCGCCGATGGCACTTATATAGACGGGACCTTCGGTCGCGGTGGACACAGCCGCCTGATCCTGTCGCGGCTGGGGCCGAACGGGCGCCTGTTTGCCTTCGACAAGGACTTGCAGGCAATTGCCACGGCCGGCCAGATTACTGATCCGCGCTTCGAGATCGTGCACGACAGTTTCGCCACCATGGCCCAGGCCCTGGCGGCGCGCGGCGTGGCGCAGGTGGACGGCATCCTGCTGGATCTTGGCATTTCCTCGCCGCAGGTGGACGACGCCGCGCGCGGTTTCAGCTTCCGCAATGACGGCCCGCTCGACATGCGCATGGACACCACGCGCGGCGTTTCCGCCGCCGAGTGGCTGGCCAGCGAGACTGAACAACAATTGGAAAGGGTCATTCGGGATTATGGGGAAGAACGGTTTGCTTTTCAGATTGCAAAGGCGATTGTTGCTCGCCGGGCAGTCGAACCAATTTCAAGCACACGACAGCTTGCCGGCATCGTGGCAAACGCGGTTAAAACCCGGGAGAAGGGCAAGGATCCGGCCACTCGGACCTTTCAGGCTATCCGGATTTTCATCAATAAAGAGCTTGAAGACCTTGAAACAGGCTTGAGCGCGGCCTACGCCATGCTCGCGCCGGGCGCGCGGATCGCCATCATCAGCTTCCATTCGCTGGAAGACCGCATGGTCAAGCAGTTCCTGGCCAGCAAGGTCAAGGTCGAGCAGCCCGATCGCCGCCTGCCGATCCGCGCGGTCGACCTGCCGCAGCCGCTGATGAAGCTGGTCAAGAAGATGAAGCCGTCCGACGGCGAGGTTGAAGGCAATCCGCGCTCGCGCTCGGCCGTGATGCGGGTGGCCGAACGGCTGCCAGCGCGGAGTGTTGCGTGAACAGCAAGATCAACATCGTGCTCGCCGCCCTGCTGGTCGGCTGCGCTTTGTCGCTGGTTAACGCCCAGTTCCAGGCGCGCAACCTGTTCATCGAGCTGGGCAAGCTCGAACACCAGGCGCGCCAGCTCGACATCGACTGGGCCCAGTTGCAGCTCGACCAGTCGACCCTGGGCACCAACGCGCGCATCGAACAGATCGCGCGCGACAAGCTCGACATGACGCCGCTGACCCCGGCGCGCACGCAGTACCTGACGGAAGGGGCGCAATGAAACGCGGTAACAGTGGTGCGGCAGGCGCGCGGGTAGCGGCCTCGAAAGGCGTATCGTTCTCGAAAAGCCCGGTGCTGGCAGTCAGCCTGCCTACCTGGCGTTCGCGCGTCGTGCTGTTCGTGCTGTTCGCCTCCTTCGTGGCGCTGGCCGGACGCGCCATGTGGCTGCAAACCGTGTCCAACGAATTTTTGATCGGGCAGGGCAAGAACCGCTACGAGCGCACCATCGAACTGCCGGCCACGCGCGGGCGCATCCTCGACCGCAACGGCCAGGTGCTGGCGTCCTCGGTGCCGGTCAAGGCGGTGTGGGCGATTCCCGAAGACGTGCTCGAGTCGCCGCCGGAAAAACTGCGCGCGCTGGCCGGGCTGCTCGACATGAGCGACGCCGACCTGCGCAAAAAACTCGATTCCGACCGCACCTTCGTGTACCTCAAGCGCCAGGTCGAAATGCCGGTGATCGACCAGATCGCCAAACTGGGCATCAAGGGCCTCGACACGCGCAAGGAATACAAGCGCTTCTATCCGCAGGGCGAAATCGCGACCCACCTGGTCGGGTTCACCAACGTCGAAGACGCCGGCCAGGAAAGCATGGAACTGGCCCAGCAAAAGAACCTGGTGGGCACCACCGGCAGCCGCCGCGTGATCAAGGACCGCCTCGGCCAGATCGTCGAAGACGTGGGCCTGTCGAAAGAGCCGCACGACGGCAAGGACCTGACCCTGTCGGTCGACAGCAAGCTGCAATACATCGCCTTTAACCAGGTGAAGGAAGCCGTGGCCAAGTTCAAGGCCAAGGCCGGCGCCGCCGTGGTGCTGGACGTGAAAACCGGCGAAGTGCTGGCGCTGGCCAACTGGCCGACCTACGACCCCAACGACCGCAAGGGCCTGACCGGCGCGCAGTTGCGCAACCGCGTCATCACCGATACCTTCGAGCCGGGTTCGACCCTGAAACCATTTACCGTGGCGCTGGCGCTCGACAGCGGGCGCGTCACGCCCACCACCCGCATCGATACCGGCGCCGGGCGCTTCGTGATCAACGGCGCGCCGATTTCCGACACCAAGGCGCACGGCGTGATCACGGTCTCCGAGATCGTCGAAATGTCGTCCAATATCGGCACCTCCAAACTGGCGCTGTCGATGCCGCCGCGCGAAATGTGGGAGATGTTTACCGAAGTCGGTTTCGGCCAGCAGCCCAAGTTCGGCTTCCCGGGCGCGGTGGCCGGGCGCGTGCGTCCGTATAAATCGTGGCGTCCGGTGGAACAGGCCACCATGAGCTACGGGAACGGCATCTCGGTCTCGCTGCTGCAGCTCGCGCGTGGCTACATGATGTTCGCGCGCGACGGCGACACCATTCCGCTGTCGTTCCAGAAAATCACCGAGCCGCCGGTCGGGCACCAGATCATCAAGCCGAAAACCGCGCGCCAGATGCGCGAGATGCTCGAACTGGTGGTCTCGGGCGCGCACGGCACCGCCAAGCAGGCGCGCGTGGCCGGCTACCGCGTGGGCGGCAAGACCGGTACCGCCTACAAGGTCGAAAACGGCAAGTACGCGATTCCGCGCAAGTACATCGGCTCCTTTGTCGGCATGGTGCCGATGTCGAACCCGCGCTTCATCATCGCCGTCATGATCGACGAACCGACCGCCATTGGCCACTTCGGCGGCATTGTGGCGGCGCCGACGTTTGCCGCGCTGGCCGCCAACGCGCTGCGCGCACTGAATATTCCGCCCGATTCGGACGTGACCGAAATCGTCGCGCCGAACGACGGCTCCGGGGAGGTGATGTAGTGACTCAAATAATGCTGTCTTTGAATCCGCAGCAGGTCTGCACCTGGATTGCCGAGGCCGCCGCTGGCGCCAGGGTGGTCTCCGACTCGCGCCGCGTCAAGCCGGGCGACGTGTTCTTCGCCTATCCGGGCGACGCCGCCGACGGCCGCGCCTATATCGCCACGGCGATCGGGCAGGGCGCCGCCGCCATCGTGTACGACGACCGAGATTTTGCCTGGAACGACGCCTGGAACGTGCCGCACCTGGCCGTGCCTGACCTGAAGGCGCAGGCCGGTCCGATCGCGCACGCCTGCTATCACATGCCAGACAGCGCCATGTTTACCGTCGGCGTCACCGGCACCAACGGCAAGACCTCGTGCGCGGTCTGGCTCGGCCAGGCCTTTGCGCGCCTGGGCGACACGGCGGCCGTCATCGGCACGCTCGGCGTGGGCCTGTTTTCCGGGCGCGGTGACGTCGAGTACGACGTCACCGGCTACACCACGCCCGACGCGGTGCTGCTGGCCGAAAAACTGGCCGGCGTGCGCGATGCGGGCGCCACTGCGCTGGCGATTGAGGTAAGCTCCATCGGGCTCGGGCAAGGCCGTACGCTGGGCATGCATTTCGACGTTGCGTTGTTTACCAACCTGACGCGCGACCACCTCGATTATCACGGCACCATGGAAAGCTACGAAGCGGCGAAAGCAACGCTGTTCGCGTGGCCAGGATTAAAAACAGCAGTGCTTAACCTCGACGACCCGGCAGGACAACGCCTGGTCAACCAACTGACCTCCCAGCCCGGCGGCCCTTCCGTGACCGGCTACACCCTGCGCGACGTGGCCACCCAGCCCGACGTCGCCGGCGTGACCATGCTGCGCGCCTCGCAGTTCCGCAGCCGCCACGCGGGCACCGAATTCCATCTCGATTCCCCGCTCGGCGGCGCCCAGGTCAAGACCCGCCTGGTGGGTCGTTTCAATATCAGCAATGCGCTGGCGGTCCTCGGTGCGCTGCTGGCCAAGGGCGTGGCCTTGCGCGCCGCGCTCGACGCCATCGAAGCGCTCACGCCGGCCCCGGGCCGCATGCAGCAGATCGGCGGCCAGGATGCGCCGATGGTGGTGATCGACTACGCCCACACGCCGGACGCGCTCGAGCAAACCCTCGGCGCGCTGCGCCAGGTGGCGCACGAACGCGGCGGCCAGCTGTGGTGCGTGTTCGGCTGCGGCGGCGACCGCGATCCGGGCAAGCGAGCGCAAATGGGCGCGATTGCGCAGATCGCCGAACATGTGCTGGTCACCAGCGACAACCCGCGCAGCGAAGATCCGGCCGCCATTATCAAGCAGATCGTCGCCGGCATGGACGCTGCGCATCCGACCTCGCGCTTCCAGGCGATCGAAGACCGCGCCGCCGCGATCCTCTCGGCCGTCAAGCACGCGGCCAAGCCGGACGTGATCCTGCTGGCCGGTAAGGGCCATGAACCGTACCAGGAAATCAAGGGCCGCAAGATGCCGTTTTCCGACGCCGACCACGCCGCGCTGGCGCTGGCCGCGCGCGTGACCATGATGAGGACCAACTGATGCACGGCACGCTCGCACAACTGGCCGCGTCCATTTCCGGCGCGCGCATGACGGCCGACGCCAGCTTTACCAGCGTCTCGACCGACAGCCGCAGCGCCGGTCCTGGTGCGCTGTTCGTCGCCTTGCGCGGCGAGACCTTCGACGCCCACGACTTCCTGGCGCAAGTGGCGGCCGGCGGCGCCGCTGCCGTGGTGGTGGACAGCCTGCCGGATGGCTGGACCCTGCCGGCCATCGTGGTGCCCGATACGCTGGTGGCCCTGGGCCGCATCGCCAACCACTGGCGCGCGCAGTATGGCATTCCGGTGATCGGCGTCACCGGCAGCAACGGCAAGACCACGGTCAAGGAAATGATCGCCGCGATCCTGGCGGCCGGCCTGTCGGAAGACGCGCGCCTGGCCACGCGCGGCAACCTGAATAACGAAATCGGCGTGCCGCTGACCCTGATGCGTCTTGGCGCCGGGCACAAGGCGGCCGTGATCGAACTGGGCATGAACCACCCGGGCGAGATCGCGCGCCTCGCCGCGATTGCCGCGCCGACCATCGGCCTGGTAAACAACGCCCAGCGCGAGCACCAGGAATTCATGCACACCGTGGAAGCGGTGGCGCTGGAAAATGGCGCCGTGCTGGCTGGCTTGCCGCTCGATGGCGTGGCCGTGTTCCCCGGCGACGACGAATACAGCGCGCTGTGGCGCGGCCTGGCCGCCGGCCGCACCTGCATCACCTTTGGTTTTGACGCCGCATGCAACGTCAGCTGCGCGCAGCGCGCCGCCGATTTCGGCAGCGAACTCGATGTGAGCGTGCGCATCGACGGCGCGCCGCTGCGCACTTTTAACGTCAAGCTGGCCGCAGCCGGCCTGCACAATGTGCGCAACGCGCTCGCGGCGATCGCCTGCACCATCGCCGCTGGTATTGCGCCGGACGCGGTGGCGCGCGGCCTGGCCGCCTTCGAACCGGTCAGCGGACGCCTGCAACGCAAAGAGGCCGCCTGCGGCGCCACCGTCATCGACGACACCTACAACGCCAACCCGGATTCGGTGCGCGCCGCCATCGATGTGCTGGCGCAGGCGGGTGCGCCGCGCATCCTGGTGCTGGGCGACATGGGCGAAGTCGGCACGCAGGGGCGCGAGTTTCACGAAGAAATCGGCGCCTACGCGGCCGCGCGCGGCATCGACACGGTGCTCGTCACCGGCGAACTGACGCGCCACATGGCCGCCTCGGGCGCACAGCATTACACGCAGTTCGACGAATTATTGGCAGCACTCGATTCTCAATTGGGCAGCAAATCTGACGCGACTGTTCTGGTGAAAGGCTCGCGTTTCATGAAAATGGAACGGGTCGTCGCTCACCTGGCCGGATCACACAACACAAGTAAGGAAGCCCACTAACATGCTGCTCTGGCTCGCACAAATGTTCCAGGACGAACTCGGTCCTCTGCGAATCTTCAATTTCATTACCTTCCGCGCGGTGTTCGCCACCATCACGGCGGTACTGATCGGCCTCGTCGCCGGTCCGGCCGTGATCCGCAAACTGACTTCGCTCAAAGTCGGCCAGGCAGTGCGCCCGGACGGTCCGCAGACGCACCTGAAAAAACACGGCACGCCGACCATGGGCGGTGTGCTGATCCTGATCGCCATTGGCGTCTCCACCCTGCTGTGGTGCGACCTGTCGAACCGCCTGGTGTGGCCGGTGCTGGTCGTGACCCTCGGCTTTGGCGCTATCGGCTGGGCCGACGACTACCGCAAGGTGGTCTACCAGGACCCGGAAGGCATGCGCTCGGGCGAAAAATACTTCTGGATGTCGCTGATCGGCATCGCCGCTTCGCTCTACCTGGCGTTTTCGGTGTCGGCGCCAACGCCGGGTAAAGTGTGGGACCTGTTCTACGCGTGGGTGCAGTCGGGCTTTTCGCTCGACCTGCCGCCCAAGGCCGACCTGATCGTGCCGTTCGTGAAAACCGTCAGCTATCCGCTCGGTGTGTGGGGCTTCATCGCGCTGACCTACTGCGTCATCGTCGGCACCAGCAATGCGGTCAACTTCACCGACGGCCTCGATGGCCTGGCGATCATGCCCACCGTGATGGTCGGTTCGGCCCTCGGCCTGTTCGCTTACCTGACCGGCAGCGCCACCTATTCCAAATACCTGTTCATCCCGCACATTCCCGGCGCGGGCGAGCTGTTGATTTTCTGCGGCGCGATGGCCGGCGCGGGTCTGGCCTTCCTCTGGTATAACGCGCATCCGGCCCAGATGTTCATGGGCGACGTCGGCGCGCTGGCGCTCGGCGGCGCACTCGGCACTATCGCCGTCATCGTGCGCCAGGAGATCGTCCTGTTCATCATGGGCGGCGTGTTCGTGGCCGAAACGGTCTCGGTGATCATCCAGGTCAGCTGGTTCAAGTACACCAAGAAGCGCTACGGCACCGGGCGCCGCGTGTTCCTGATGGCGCCCCTGCACCATCACTTCGAACAAAAAGGCTGGAAAGAGACCCAGGTCGTCGTGCGCTTCTGGATTATCACGATGATGCTGGTGCTGGTCGGCCTGTCCACCCTGAAGCTGCGCTGATGAACCACCTCGAACAATACGCCGGCAAGCACGCCCTGGTCCTCGGACTGGGCGAGTCGGGTCTGGCCATGGCGCAGTGGCTGGCGCGCTGCGGAGCGCGCGTGCGCGTGGCCGACACCCGCGAGGCGCCGCAACGCCTGCAGGCGCTGACCGGCGCCGTACCGAGCGCAGAGTTCATCGGCGGCGAACTGGGTGAAGCACTGCTGGGCACCATCGACTTCGTGGCCGTCAGCCCGGGTCTCGCGCCCGGGCGCGAACTGGCTGCCATCATTCCCGCCGCCGCCGCGCGCGCCATTCCGGTGTGGGGCGAGATCGAACTGTTCGCCCAGGCCCTGGCGGCCTTGAAAGAAGAACGCGCGTACGCGCCCAAAGTCATTGCGATTACCGGCACCAACGGCAAGACCACCGTCACCAGCCTGACCGGTTTGCTGTGCCAGCGCGCCGGCCTGTCGACCCGCGTAGCCGGCAATATCAGTCCGGCGGCGCTCGGCGTGCTGCGCGAAGTACTCGACGCCGACGAGCTGCCGCAAGCATGGATTCTCGAGTTGTCGAGCTTCCAGCTGCATTCGACCTTCAGCCTCAATGCCGATGCCGCCACGGTCCTGAACCTCACCCAGGACCATCTCGACTGGCACGGCAACATGGATGCCTACGGTCTTGATAAGGCGCGCATTTTCGGCGCGTCGACGGTACGCGTGCTCAATCGCGACGATGCGCTGGTTGCGCGCATGGCCGCAGCGGGCAGCGTGGTGCGCACCTTCGGCACGAACGAACCGCAGGAAGCCGGCAGCTTCGGCCTGCACAACGAACGCGGGGTGCTGTGGCTGACCGTGGCCGTGGCCGGTGAGGAAAGCGAAAAGAAGCGCAAGAAAAACGAGCCGATCGACGTGGTGCCGTGCACGATCAGCCGCCTGATGCCGGCCGACGCGCTGCGCATCCGCGGCCTGCACAACGCCACCAACGCGCTGGCCGCGCTGGCCCTGTGCCGCGCAATCGGCCTGCCGTTCGCGCCGCTGCTGCATGGCCTGCGCGACTACCAGGGCGAGCCGCACCGGGTCGAACTGGTGGCCGCCATCGACGCCGTCGACTATTACGACGACAGCAAGGGCACCAATGTCGGCGCCACCGTGGCCGCGCTGACGGGCCTGGGCAAGGCCTTCGGCGGCGAGTCGCAGAAAATCGTGCTGATCGCCGGCGGCGACGGCAAGGGCCAGCAATTCGAACCGCTGGCCGAACCGTGCTCGCGCTACGTGCGCCTGGTGCTGCTGATCGGGCGCGACGCGCCGCTGCTGCGCGAGGCCATCGAGCCGTCCGGCGTCGAGGTGATCGACTGCGACACCCTGCCGGAAGCCGTGCGGCGCGCCTCCGCGCTGGCCCAGCCCGGCGACGCGGTGCTGCTCTCGCCGGCCTGCGCCAGCTTCGACATGTTCACCGGCTATGGCCACCGCGCCCAGGTGTTCGTCGACGCCGTGCGCGAACTGGCCTTGGACAAGGGACAGGATCTCTGATGGCCCTCCAGTTTCCATTCAAATTCGCCGGCCCGGCTTCGGACGCATTGTCCGGGGACCGCTCACGCCCGTCGAAAATGATGGAATACGACCAGTTGCTGGTCTGGGTCACCGTACTGCTGATGCTGTTCGGGATGGTGATGGTGTACTCGGCTTCGATCGCGCTGCCCGATTCGCCCAAGTACGCCAACTACAAGACCACCTACTTCGTGCAGCGCCAGGCGATCTTCATCATGGTCTCGATGCTGGCCGGGTACTTCGTGTTCCGCTTCCCGGTCGCGCTGTGGCAGCGCTATGCCTCCACCATGTTCGTCGGCAGCCTGGTCTTGCTGGTGCTGGTGCTGGTGCCGCACGTGGGTTTTTCGGTCAACGGCGCGCAGCGCTGGCTGGACCTCAAATTCTTCAAACTCCAGCCGTCGGAAGTGATGAAGATCGCCGCCGTGCTGTACGCCGCCGACTACACGGTGCGCAAGCAGGAATACATGCACAAGCTGACCAAGGGCTTCCTGCCGATGGCCGGCGCAATCGGCCTGGTGGGCCTGCTGCTGCTGCTCGAACCCGACCTGGGCGCGTTCGGCGTGATCGTCTGCATCGCCATGGGCATCCTGTTTTTGGGCGGGATCAACGCGGTCTGGTTCGGCGGCATCGGGGTACTGCTGGTGACCATCTTTGGCGCCATCATCGCCTTGTCGCCATTCCGGCGCGCGCGCATGTTCGCTTACCTGAACCCCTGGGCCGAGGGTAATTCGCTCGACAAGGCGTACCAGCTGACGCACTCGCTGATCGCCTTCGGGCGCGGCGAATGGTTCGGCGTGGGCCTTGGCGCCAGCGTCGAAAAACTGCACTATCTGCCCGAAGCGCATACCGACTTCCTGATGGCGGTCATCGGCGAAGAACTGGGCCTGGCCGGCGTGCTGGTCGTCATCGCCATGTTCTACTGGCTGGTCAAGCGCGCCTTCGACATCGGGCGCCAGGCCATCGCCATCGACCAGACCTTCGCCGGCCTGGTGGCCAAGGGGATCGGCATCTGGATCGGCGTGCAGACCTTTATTAACATGGGCGTGAACCTGGGCCTGCTGCCGACCAAGGGCCTGACCCTGCCTTTGATGAGTTACGGCGGCTCGGGCGTCTTGATTAACTGTGTGGGACTGGCGATTTTGCTGCGTATCGATTATGAAAACCGTGTGTTGATGAGGGGTGGACGGCCATGAAGCGTTTGATGATCATGGCGGCCGGGACCGGCGGGCATATCTTCCCGGGGATCGCGATCGCGCAGACCATGCGCCAGCGCGGCTGGGAAGTGAGCTGGCTGGGCACCTCGCACGGCATGGAGCAGGACCTGGTGCCGAAGAACGGCATCGCCATCGACAGCATCGACTTTTCGGGCATGCGCGGCAAGGGACTGAAACACAGCGTGACCGGCGCCTTCAAGATGGCCGCGAGCTTCGTGGCCTGCCGCCGCTTCATCAGGCAGCGCAGGCCCGACGTGGTGCTGGGCATGGGCGGCTATGTGTGCGTCCCGGGCGGGATGATGGCGCGCGCCGCCGGGGTGCCGCTGGCACTGGTCAACGCCGACGCCGCGCTGCTGTTGTCGAACAAGACGCTCGCGCCGCTGGCGAAAAAAGTGATGTTCGGCTTTCCCGCCGATTTCGGCAGCGCCGCCGCCAAGGCCATCGTCACCGGCAACCCGGTGCGCAAGGAGATCCTGGCCATGACGGCGCCGCTGCCGCGCTTCGACGGCCGCGGCGGGCCTTTGCGCGTGCTGGTGGTCGGCGGCAGCCTGGGAGCGAAGGTGTTGAACGACAGCGTGCCGGCCGCACTGGCGCTGCTGCCGCAAGAGCAGCGTCCGCATGTGACGCACCAGTCGGGCAAGAAGAATATCGATGCGCTGCGCGAGGCCTATGCCAAGGCCGGCGTGACGGCCGACGTGGTCGACTTCATCGACGACATGGCCGGCGCCTACGCTGCGGCCGACGTGGTGATCTGCCGCGCCGGCGCGATCACGGTGTCGGAATTGACGGCGGCGGGCGTGGCCAGCGTGCTGGTGCCGTTCGTGGCCAGCACCACCAGCCACCAGCGCGACAACGCGCAGTGGATGGACAAGCAAAAGGCGGCAATTCATTTGCCGCAGACGGAATTGAGCGCGCAGCGCGTGGCCGAGCTGCTGCAAGGCCTGAGCCGCGAGACTTGTCGCGCCATGGCGCTCGCCGCGCTGGCGGTCGGCAAGCGCAACGCCAATGAAGCAATCGCAGACGTACTCGAACAACTGGCAGGAACAGTCAATAAAACCTAGAAGCAGAACATGAAACATAAAATCAAGAACATCCATTTTGTGGGCATCGGCGGCAGCGGCATGAGCGGCATCGCCGAAGTGCTGCTTAACCTCGGCTACAGCGTGTCGGGCTCGGACCTGGGCACCAACGCGGCCAGCCAGCGTTTATCGAGCCTGGGCGCGCAGGTCATGCTCGGCCACGCGGCCGACAATATCCTTGGCGCCGACGTGGTCGTGACCTCGACCGCCGTCAAGGACGACAACCCGGAAGTGGTGGCGGCGCGCGCAGCGCAGATTCCCATTGTGCCGCGCGCGATTATGCTCGGTGAATTGATGCGCTTGAAACGCGGCATCGCCATTGCCGGCACCCACGGCAAGACCACCACCACCAGCCTGGTGGCCTCGGTACTGGCCCAGGGCGGCCTCGATCCGACCTTTGTCATCGGTGGCCGTTTGAACAGCGCCGGCGCCAACGCCAAGCTGGGCACCGGCGAATACATCGTGGCCGAAGCCGACGAATCGGACGCCTCGTTCCTGAACCTGACGCCGATGATCGAAGTGATCACCAATATCGACGCCGATCACATGGAAACCTACGAGCACGATTTCGAAAAGCTCAAGCAGGCCTTCGTGCACTTCACCCACCGCCTGCCGTTCTATGGCCGCGTGATGCTGTGCATCGACGACCAGCACGTGCGCGACATCATTCCGTTCGTGACCAAGCCGATCACCACCTACGGCTTTTCCGAAGCGGCCCAGGTGCGCGCCATCAACGCGTCCGCCATCGGCCTGCAGATGCATTTCACGGTGCTCCAGGAAGGCTATCCGGATACACAGTTCATCCTGAACCAGCCGGGCATGCATAATGTGCAGAATGCCTGTTCGGCGATCGCCATCGCGCGCGAAATCGGCATCGACGACAGTGCGACCCAGCAGGGCCTGGCCGAGTTCCACGGCGTTGGCCGGCGCTTCACGCGCTACGGCGACATTGCGATTCCGGGCGGCGGCAGTTTTGCATTGGTGGATGATTTCGGCCACCACCCTGTGGAGACCGAAGTGACCCTGGCGGCGGCGCGCGGCGCCTACCCGGGCCGGCGCCTGGTGCTGGCCTTCCAGCCGCACCGCTATTCGCGCACGCGCGACCTGTTCGAAGATTTCGTCAAGGTGCTGGCTACGCCCGACGTGCTGCTGCTGGCCGAAGTCTACGCCGCCGGCGAAGCGCATGTGGTGGCCGCCGACGGCCGCGCGCTGGCGCATGCGCTGCGCGTGGGCGGAAAAATCGAGCCGATTTTTGTCGAGGCGATGGCCGACATGCCGGCTGCAATCATGAATGTGGTGCGCGACGGCGACGTTGTGATCACCATGGGCGCCGGCTCGATCAGCGGCATTCCGAATAAACTTGTTAATCCTGTGGAGGCATGAGCATGAGTGGTTTTAATTCCGGCGACGCCGCCGCACTGGGCAAGGTCGGCGTGCTGTTCGGCGGCCGTTCGGCCGAACGCGCCGTCTCGATCATGTCGGGCAACGGCGTGCACGCGGCGCTGCAAAGCAAGGGCATCGACGCCCATCTGTTCGATACCGGCGAGCGTAGCATCGCCGACCTGGCGGCCCAGGAGTTCGACCGCGTGTTCATCGCGCTGCACGGCCGCTTCGGCGAAGACGGCAGCCTGCAGGGCGCGCTCGAGCAGCTCGGCATTCCCTACACCGGCAGCGGCGTGATGGCGTGCGCAATCGGCATGGACAAGATCTACACCAAGATGATCTGGCTGATGCGCGGCCTGCCTACGCCGCGCTACGCTTCGCTCGACGCCGGCACCGACCTGGCGCAGGTGGTGGCGCAGCTTGGCCTGCCGCTGATCGTCAAGCCGCCGCACGAAGGCTCGAGCATGGGCATCACCAAGGTGCGCGCTGGCTCCGACCTGAAAGCGGCCTACGAGGTGGCGGCCGGTTTCGACGAGATTGTGCTGGCCGAGGAATTCGTCACCGGGCGCGAACTGACAGTGGCGGTGCTGGGCCGCGGCGCGCAGGCGCGTGCGCTGCCGATCGTGGAAATCGTCGCGCCCGACGGGAACTACGACTACCAGAACAAGTACTTCACCGACGACACCAAGTATTTTTGCCCGGCGCAGCTGGACGACGCGACCAGTGCGGAAGTGGCGCGCCTGGCGGTGGAAGCCTACCGCGCCATCGATTGCGAAGGCTGGGGCAGGGTCGATGTGCTGCTGCGCGCCAGCGACAACAAGCCGTTCCTGATCGAGGTCAATACCTCGCCCGGAATGACCAGTCACTCGCTGGTGCCGATGGCGGCGCGCGCGCTCGGCATCAGTTATGAAGACCTGTGTGTCGAGATAGTTCGTTCGGCACGCTTGAAAATGGCCCAGGGCCAGGGTTAATACAGTAATGTGGCATGACGTACGCTCTTTGAACGCAACCGCGAGCGGCCTGATGGCCGCCGTGGTGATCGCCTGCCTGGCGTCGGGTGTGTGGTGGCTGTCGCAGCTGCCCATGTTCACCCTGCGCACGGTGCAGGTCGACAGCGTGCATGGAACCGAACTGCAGCACGTAAACAAGCTCACCTTGCGCGCCGGCGTGGTGGGCCGCATCAAGGGGAATTTTTTCACGACCAACCTGGAACAGGTGCGCACCGCCTTCGAAGCGGTACCCTGGGTCAGGCGGGCCACGGTGCGGCGCGAGTGGCCGGACCAGCTGATCGTGGAAGTCGAGGAGCACGAAGCGCTCGGCACCTGGGGCGAAGACGGGCGCCTGTTGTCGGTCAAGGGCGACGTATTTACCGCCAACCTGGCCGAGGCGGACGAGGACCATCCGCTGCCGGCGCTGGACGGGCCGGAAGGCAGCGAGAAGGAAGTGCTGGCACGCTTCCTGGAATTGCGCACGATGTTTGCGCCGATTTCGCTGGTGCCGGAAAAGCTGGACCTGTCGAGCCGCTACGCGTGGACCGTGAAACTCGATAACGGCATGATCGTGGCGCTGGGACGGGAGCAGGACAAGACGACGCTCAAGCAGCGGGTGCAGCGGCTGGTGGGGATTTATCCGCAACTGGCCAGCCGCCTGCAGGACGGCATCGACACGATCGACATGCGCTATCAGAACGGCCTGGCGCTTTCCGCCGCCGCCCTGGTACTGCCCGACGATCCGCACAAGCCTGTGAAGGCCGCGCCAAAAAAAGCGGTAAAACCGAACAGCACATCAACCAGCAGCAAAATCAAGCAAAGACAGTAGGCGACAGCACATGACAAAAGACGCGAAAAACCTGATCGTCGGCCTCGACATCGGCACCTCGAAAGTGGTGGCGGTAGTGGCCGAGGTCATGTCCGACGGCCGCCACGAGGTGATCGGACTGGGTCAGCACGAGTCGCGCGGACTGAAAAAAGGGGTGGTCGTCAATATCGAGGCGACCGTCGAATCGATCCAGCGCGCGCTCGAAGAAGCCGAGCTGATGGCCGACTGCAAGATCCGCAATGTCTACGCGGGCATCGCCGGCAGCCATATCCGCTCGTTCAATTCGAGCGGCATGGTCGCGATCAAGGACAAGGAAGTCACCGCCACCGACGTGGCGCGCGTGATCGAAACGGCCAAGGCGGTCAACATCCCGACCGACCAGCAATTGCTGCACACGGTGCCGCAGGAATTCATCGTCGACAGCCAGGAAGACGTGCGCGAGCCGATCGGCATGAGCGGCATCCGCCTGGAAGTGCGGGTGCATATTGTCACCGGTGCGGTGTCGGCGGTACAAAACATTGTAAAGTGCGTGCGCCGCTGCGGTCTTGAAGTGTCGGACCTGATCCTGCAGCCGATGGCCTCGGCCGACGCCGTGCTCACGCTCGACGAAAAGGAACTGGGCGTGGTGCTGATCGACATTGGCGGCGGCACCACCGACATTGCTGTGTTTTCCGACGGTGCGATCCGGCATACGGCGGTCATTCCGATCGCCGGCGACCAGATCACCAACGACATCGCGATGGCGCTGCGCACGCCGACTTCCGAAGCCGAAGAGATCAAGATCCGCTACGGCGTGGCCAAGCAGGTGCTGGCCGATCCGCACGAGTCGCTCGAAGTGCCCGGACTGGGCGACCGCGGACCGCGCAACCTGTCGCGCCAGGCGCTGGCGGCGGTGATCGAGCCGCGGGTGGAAGAATTGTTTGCGATGGTGCACCAGGTGGTGCGCGAATCGGGATACGAAGGGGTTCTGTCGTCGGGCATCGTGCTCACCGGCGGCACCGCGATCATGCCCGGCATGGTCGAAATGGCGGAAGATATTTTCCTCAAGCCGGCGCGCCTTGGCACGCCGGACTATCGCGGCCAGCTGGCCGACGTGGTGCGCAGTCCGCGCTACGCGACCGTGCTCGGGCTGCTGCTCGAAGCGAAGAAGCAGTATCTGCGCGGGCATATCGTGACGCGCCAGGACGGCTCGGTGAAAGCGGTCTGGCAGCGCATGAAGGAATGGTTTTTAGGGAATTTTTAAATCGGTACGGTTGGAATGATACGCACACGGGTTCTTGTTATTTAACGGTTAACGCAGTTTTCAATCTCCAGGTTTCATACCACTATGAGTCCTGGCGCTTGGAAACCGCACTTTGATTAGGAGTTCATCATGGAGTTTGATATGGTCGATAACGCAGCACTAGGAACCGTCATCAAGGTCGTCGGCGTCGGCGGAGCGGGTGGCAATGCGGTTCAGCACATGATCAACAAGGGCGTGTCTGGCGTTGAGTTCATCGCGGCCAATACCGATTCGCAGGCGCTGGCCAAGTCCAGCGCGCACAACATCATCCAGATCGGCGAGTCGGGCCTGGGCGCCGGCATGAAGCCGACCGTCGGCCGCCAGCTGGCCGAAGAATCGCGCGCGCGCATCGAAGACGCGCTGCGCGGCGCGCACATGGTCTTCATCGCGGCCGGCATGGGCGGCGGCACCGGTACCGGCGCCGCGCCAATCGTGGCCGAAATCGCCAAGTCGCTCGGCGCGCTGACGGTGGCCGTGGTCTCCAAGCCATTCTCGTACGAAGGCCAGAAGTGCATGGACGTGGCCGAGAGCGGGCTGGAAGAACTGTCGCTGCACGTCGATTCGCTGATCATCATCCTCAACGAAAAGCTCGAAGAGATCTACGAAGATGAATCGATGATCGAGTGGATGCGCCACGCCGATGATGTGCTCAACAACGCGGTGGCCGGTATCGCCGAGATCATCAACGTGCCGGGCCACATCAACGTCGACTTCAACGACGTCAAGACCATCATGGGCGAGCAGGGCAAGGCCATGATGGGCACCGCCACCGCCAGCGGCGTCGATCGCGCCCGCATTGCGGCCGAGCAGGCAGTCGCGTCGCCGCTGCTCGACGGGATCGACCTGTCGGGTGCGCGCGGGGTGCTGGTCAACGTCACCGCCAGCCGTGGTCTCAAGGGTAAAGAGATCAAGGAAGTCATGGCGGCCGTGCGCGCGTTTGCCGCGCCGGACGCGTCGATCGCGCAGGGTATCGCGTACGACGACGAAATGGGCGACGACATCCGCGTGACCGTGGTGGCGACGGGCCTGGGCAAGGCCAAGAAGGCCATGCAGCTGGTGCAGCAGCCGATGCTGCGCACCGGTACCCACAACGGCCCGGCCATGTCGGCCGGCGGCGTGGGCGCCACTGTCGGCGTGTCGATGGGTTCCGGCTCGGCCAGCGGCCACGCCATGGAAGGCATGAAGCAGCCAGCCGTGTGGCGCCGCGAGCAGGCCTCCGAGCAGGTTCAAGCGATGCAGCGCAATGGCGTGGAAACCTACGACATTCCGGCGTTCCTGCGCAAGCAAGCCGACTAAGCCGGTCGCAGTGCGCGATTGAAGAAGCCGGGGACTTCCCCGGCTTTTTTTTGTGCGCGCCACGCGTGATCGGCGTCCGGTCTTGTCCGCAGTGATGTAAATATTTCGATAAAGCATGTAAATGTTGATACAGTGAGCAGATTCTTGTTCATCGGTCGATCCATGCACGCCTTTCTCCTCGCCGCCGCCGGCATGAGCTGTTATCCGCAGCCGCCTTTTTCCGCCTGCATGATCCAGCGCGCACCAATCCCGCTGCCCGACCCGCTGCGCGACTTCGTGACACGGCCGGCCACGCCCGGCGCACCGGTGCACTTGCCGGCGAATGCCGCCGGCGTGCTGTATTGCTCGCCCGAGCACCTGGAAAAGCAGCAGTTTTCAATCGTCGAGACGGCAAGCGGCCGGGCGCTGGAGGTGGTGCTGAGCCCCGTTCGTGGCGCCGGCAATGTGGATGGCTTGCCTAGCCTGCAGAAGTTTGACTCGGAGCGCGCATCGCTGTACCGGGTCGAAGCGCGCAATGGTTTCGAGCCCGGCAGGCGCTACACGGTGCGCCAGCGCGTCTCGGGCCAGGTGCTCGAGGTGGCGATCGACCGCGAGGCGGTCGACCTGAAGCGCAGCCTTGTGCGGCTTCGCGCAACGCAGCCGGCATGGCGCGAGAACATGGGCAGCGGCTGCTGGGGCCCGCCGGAGCAGGTGCTGGTGCAGGCGGTCGACTACGAGGTGCCGGCGGCGCTCGCGCCGTACCGCCAGCGCTTGCTGGCCGTGACCGTGAAGGCGGCCGGCCTGGCCTGGCGCGTGCCGGAAGGCCAGCAAGTCCTGCGGCCATTCGAGCTTGCGCAGCCTGGTTTTCCCTCGGCGTATGGTTTGCCGGCGGGCCTGCTGCATGCGAGCGTCGACGCGTTGCCGGCGCTGCCGCTGCGTGCTAGCCTGGCCGCTGCCGTGGCCTTTCTGGAGGTTGACAGTGACTGGCATCCGAGCGCCCCGTCGTTTGTCGACATTGCGCCGGACCGGCTGGCGCCCTTCGACAGCGTGAGCGGACTGCGCGCGGCCATGCGCAGCGGCGATTCCGCCCGCATCGCCGCCCAGCTGGCAGTCACGCCGGTGCGCACCAGCGACATGCGCTACGGTGGGCCGGTCATCGAGCCAGAGTCGCTCGGGCCGGAGGGCATGGGCAAGCCGGCCGCGCTGCGCGGATGGCTGGCGCAGCGTCACCGCGGCGCCCTGGAAGCGACCATCTACCGCTTGATGGCGCACCGCGAACCGGCAGTGCGCAGCGCCGCCTTGCCGGCGCTGGTGCGGGTGCAGTACCTGCCGCTGCGCGACCCGACCCGCGCACGCACGGCGATCGACGCGCTGCTGGCGGCCAAGCGCGATCCCGACGCCGGCGTGCGGCGCAGCGCCGTGCTGGCGTTGTTCGAGCTGCGGCGCGCGGTCGACGAGTTGGAACTAGTGTGCGAATTCACCGAAACGGGTGTCCCGATCTCGCCCGCCGGCTGCGTGCCGTCCGAGGCGTTTTTGCCGCTGCTGCCATCCGCGCGCGCCTTTTGAAGCATCCCGACAGCGCCGTGCGCGACCGGGCGCAGGCGACCGTGACGCTGCTCGAAGCGCCTGCGGCCGATTCCCATTAGCTCGCATTCTCGACGCGGGCGACGGGCGTCCGATGGCGCCAGCCTGGCGCGTACGCGCTTGCCTCACTTCTCCGAAAGCCATTCGATGACGCCTTCATCACACCGCAATGACCGGGTTCCATTCAAGCGCATGGTGCGCGGTCTGGCTTTGTTACTCATCGGGGCACTTGGCAGCGCGCCGCTGCTCGCCTGCTCGGTCCAGGAACGGGAGCGCCCGCCACCGGATGAGATCGACAAGTTCGGCAGGTTTATCACCCGTTCCGGCATTGCCGGGGAAGTGGTGCATCTGCCCGCCAATGCTGCCGGCGTGCTGTATCAATGGACCTCGACGCCGCGCGCGCACGGGTTTTCCATCGTCGACGTCGATACCGGGCGCAAGCTGCCGGTGCGGGTCAGGCGCCTTCAGGCACTGGACCAGTTACCCGACATGTCGCTGGTGTACCCGGTCTTTGGTGCGCCCGAACCGCTGTTCCGGCTCGAGCCGGCGAGCCGCTTCGAGCCCGGCAAGCGTTACACATTCCGCAATCTGGCTAACGGCGCGACAACCGAGGTGGCGATCGACCGGGCGCCGATCGACTTGAACCGCAGCGCAATCCGCATGGTCGCCAAGGCGCCGGCGTGGCGCGAAATGCTGCTGTTTGCCGGCGACTGCGACCGGGAGACGACAAGAACGCTGCTGCAGCCGGTCGGGTACACGGTTGACGCACCGCTCGGAGCGTACCGCGCGCGCATCGTGTCATTTCCAGTGGCGCCTTTCAATAGTTGGCGCGAAGCGCCTGGTTTGATGCTTGGCAGTCCCGGCTACCTGGACTGGGCACGGCTCGCTCCCCGCGCCTTCGGTTTGCCGGACGGCTTGCACTACATCGTTGCGCGCGATGTGCCGCTCGAGGCGCGCACCCTGCAACTGGCCAGCGCCTTCGCTTTCCTGGAAGTGGAGGACCGCTGGCATGGCAGCATCGCCACGCCGGTCGTTATCGGTCGCACCAGCGCGCCGGTGTTCGACAGTCTGGCGGCGCTGCGCCAGGCCATGCGCGGCGGCGGCCGGGCGGACCTGCTGGCCCGACTGGCGGCGATCCCGGTGCGCCATGCGGATTGGCCCGAAACCAGCAGTTTCCCGGATGAGCCCAAGGCGCGCACGCATGAACAACAGATCGACGCGGCCCTGAAGGAATGGACCCGCCAGCGGCGCCGTGGCGCGCTGGAACGCAGCCTGCGCCGGCTGGCGCGGCATCGGGATGGCGCGCTGCGTGCCGCCGCGCTGGCGGCGATCGCCCGCGTGCAGGCGCAAAACGCCACGCTCCCCTGATGCGCCGGCACGCCGGCTGCCTGCAAGATCGGGCAGGATCAGGCATACTAGCCATCTTATCAACCCCACATTATGGAGCCTCGAATGACTATTAAAATCGGCGACCGCCTGCCGGAAGGCACCCTCTCTGAATTCGTCGAGACCGAAACCGAAGGCTGCTCGCTCGGCCCAAACACCTTCCAGGTGGCTGACTTGGTCAAGGGCAAGAAAATCGCCATCTTCGGCCTGCCGGGCGCCTACACCCCGACCTGCTCCGCACAGCACGTGCCGGGTTACGTCAAGCTGGCCGACGAATTCAAAGCCAAGGGCGTCGACGAAATCTGGTGCATCTCGGTCAATGACGCTTTCGTCATGGGCGCCTGGGGCCGCGACCAGAAAGCCACCGGCATCGTGCGCATGATGGCCGACGGTAACGCCGCCTACAGCAAGGCACTCGGCCTGGACGCCGACTTCTCCAAGTTCGGCATGGGCACGCGCTCGCAGCGCTACTCGCTGCTGGTCGAAGACGGCGTGGTCAAGCAGTTGAATGTGGAGCAGGGCGGCGCTTTCGAAGTCTCGAACGCCGAAACGCTGCTCAAGCAAGTCGCTTAATACCCACCTGTCACCTCTGTCGCACAAACGGCGCCGCAGCGCCGTTTTTTATACCGCCATGCATATTCAAACCGAAACACCACGCCAGGGCGACGTCATCGCCATGTTAGAGCAGCTGGACGCCTATTTTGCCGCGCTGTATCCGCCCGAGAGCAACCACCTGATGGATGTCGATTCGCTGTGCGCACCCGGCGTGGTGTTCCTGGTCGCACGCGACGATCAAGGCCGCGCGCTTGGCTGCGGCGCCTATGTCGACCGTGGCGGCTACGGCGAAGTCAAACGCATGTACGTCGAACCGGCCAGCCGTGGCCAGGGCGTGGGTGGCAAGCTGCTGGGCGAGATTGCGCACCGCGCGGCGGCCGCCGGCCTGCCTTGCTTGAGGCTCGAAGCGGGCATCAGCCAGCCGGAAGCCATCGGCCTGTATGAGCGCGACGGCTTTATCCGCTGCGCGCCGTTCGGCGATTATCAGCCCGATCCACTGAGCCTGTTCATGGTCAAGCGCCTGTGATGGCGCGTAGCGGAAATCTGCGTGCCGTCTACGCGATGCTGATCGCGGTGGCCATGTTCTCGCTGATGGACACGGTGATGAAGCTGCTGTCGGCGCATTATCCAGCGCTGCAGGTGGCCGCCATGCGCGGCCTGTCGTCGCTGCCGCTGGTGCTCGCCTACGTGGGCTGGCGCGGCGCCTTCGCCAGCGCCTTGCAGGTGCGCTGGCCGCTGCACCTGCTGCGCGCGGGCTTGAGCATCACCATGCTTGGCCTGTTCGCCTTCGGCCTGCGCAATCTGTCGCTGGCCGAAGCGTATTCGATCTTCTTCATCGCCCCGGCGCTGATTACCGCCTTGTCGGTGGTGTTCCTGAAAGAGAGCGTCAACCTGGCGCGCTGGATCGCCATTGCGGTCGGCCTGGGCGGGGTGCTGGTGGTGCTGCGCCCGAGCGGTACCGGCATGCTGACCCTGGGCGGACTGGCGGTGCTGGGCGCGGCGTTATGCTACGCGGTGTCGGCCATTACCACCCGCATCGTCGGGCGCACCGACCGCTCCGAGCACATGGTGCTGTGGCTGATGGTGTTCCTGGCCATTGGCGCGACCACCCTGGCCGCACCCAACTGGGTGGCGGTGCGCAGCGCCGATGTGTGGCTGCTGTGCGGCCTGTCGCTGACCGGTTTCCTGGGCCAGCTGGCGGTGACCGAGGCGTTCAATTCGGGCGAGGCTTCGCGCGTGGCGCCGTTCGAGTATTCGGGGCTGGCCTGGGGCGTGGGGCTGGACTGGATCCTGTGGCGCACCCTGCCCGACCAGTACACCCTGGTCGGCGCGGCCATCATCATCGGCAGCGGCATCTACCTGGTGCGGCACGAGCGCGCGCACGCCCAGGCCGAGCATCCGTAACCGATCGGAAGAACCCGGCAGCAGCGGCCCATCAAGTTCGCTATAATCGCCGGATGTTAAAACAAAGAACCGTCAAACAACTGGTGCGCACCGTCGGCGTGGGGCTGCACTCCGGGACCAAGGTCGAGCTGACCCTGCGCCCGGCCGCGATCGACACCGGCATCGTGTTCCGCCGCGTGGACCTGGACCCGGTGGTCGAATTCCCGGCCAGCGCCGGCGTGGTGGGCGATACGCGCATGGCGTCGGTGCTGGTCAAGGACGACGCGCGCGTGTCCACGGTGGAGCACCTGATGTCGGCCTGCGCCGGGCTGGGAATCGACAACCTGTATGTGGACGTGTCGGCCGAAGAAATTCCGATCATGGACGGCTCGGCCTCGTCGTTTGTCTTTTTGCTGCAACAGGCGGGCGTGCAGGAGCAGGGCGCGGCGAAAAAATTCATCCGCGTGCTGAAAGATGTGGAAGTGCGCCAGGGCAGCGGCGCCAACGAAAAATGGGCGCGCCTGACCCCGTACGACGGCTTCAAGCTCGATTTTTTCATCGAATTCAATCATCCTGCGGTCGACGGCACCACCCAGCGCGCTTTCGTCGACTTTGGCGACGTGTCGTACGTGCACGACGTGGCGCGCGCGCGCACCTTCGGCTTCATGCAGGACGTGGAAAGCCTGCGCGGCATGGGCCTGGCGCGCGGCGGTTCGTTAGAGAACGCGATCGTGATGGACGAGTACCGCATCCTCAATTCCGACGGCCTGCGCTACGACGATGAATTCGTGCGCCACAAGATCCTCGACGCGATCGGCGACCTGTACCTGGTCGGGCACCCGCTGCTGGCAGGGTACGAGGCGCACAAGTCGGGCCATGCGCTCAATAATTTGCTGCTGCTCGAACTGCTCAAGCATCCGGACGCGTACGAAATCGTCGCGTTCGAACAACCGGGCAGCGCCCCGGCCTCGTACGTGCGCCAGATGGCGCGCGAGTGGGCGCTTACCTAAAGCCCCGCGCAGAGCGCTAGCCCTAGCGCTGGCGCGCCGCCATCGCCTTGACGGCGGCGATCAGGGTGGCGTTGGCCTTGGTTTTCGGCAGCGCGTCGCCCAGCGCTTCGAACGCCGAGCGCGCGGTCCCGGGCAGGATCAGCTGGTGCGTGTGCACCACTTGGGGAATGCTGCGCGTGACCTGCACTTTCAGCTTGATTTCGTCGATATGCCAGCCGCGCTTTTGCAGCGCTCCTTGCAGCTTGGGCAGCTGCTGTTTGAGCTTGGCGGCGACGGCCGAACTGGGCACGGCCAGCACCAGGCGCGCGTCTTCGAACGAGAGCACGTCGCAATTACCGAACATCGGCGGCAGCGCCCTGGCGCAGTCGCTCTGCAGGCTGGCCATGCGCATCGCCGTCGGCAGCAGGGCCGCCATCTTGTCGTTGCGCTTGAGGAAATCGGTGGCGACGATCGAGGTGCGGCGCGTCTTGGTTCCGTAGATATGCATAAGGCGCAACATATCACAGCGCGCGACGCCCCGCCACAAGCGCGTCCCGGAGTCATTTTATTAACTTTGTTTTGCCCCTGCCCCTTGAGTTCCGGGCCAATATCCCCAAGTGTGGCCGTATCGCATGATAAAATCACAGTCTTTTTTGCATAGTCGGCCGTTGGGTGATATGTTTTTGCTATCATTGCGGCTTCTTTTTGCGGCGTTTTTTTCAAGAATTCAAGCATGTCATTACTGACCCAGATTTTCGGTAGCCGCAACCAGCGGCTGCTCAAGCAATATCAAAAAACCGTGCGCGAGATTAACGCGCTCGAGCCACAGATCGAAAAGCTGTCGGACGCTGAACTCCAAGCGAAGACGCCGCAGTTCAAGGATCGCGTCGCGAAGGGCGAAACGCTCGACCAGCTGCTGCCGGAAGCATTCGCGGTGTGCCGCGAAGCGGCCAAGCGCGTGCTCAAGATGCGCCATTTCGATGTGCAGATGATCGGCGGGATGGTCCTCCATTACGGCAAAATCGCCGAGATGGGCACCGGCGAAGGCAAGACGCTGATGGCGACTCTGCCGACCTACCTGAACGCGCTGTCCGGCAAGGGCGTGCACGTCATCACGGTCAACGATTACCTGGCCGAGCGCGATGCCGAGTGGATGGGGCGCCTGTACGGCTGGCTGGGCCTGTCGACCGGCATTAACCTGTCGCAGCGCGATCACAGCCAGAAGCAAGCCGCTTACGCTGCCGACATCACCTACGGCACCAATAACGAATTCGGTTTCGACTACCTGCGCGACAACATGGTGTTCGAGGCCGGCGAGCGCGTTCAGCGCACGCTCAATTTCGCCGTGGTCGATGAAGTCGACTCGATCCTGATCGATGAAGCGCGTACGCCGCTGATCATCTCGGGCCAGGCCGAAAACCACACCGAGCTGTATCACCAGATTAATTCGCTGCCGGGCATGCTGACCCTGCAGATCGGCGAAGAAACGCCGGACGGCAAGGGCGTGGTCTCGGTCCCGGGCGACTACACCAAGGACGAAAAAGTGCATACGGTGCTGCTGACCGAGCGCGGTCACGAGAACGCCGAAGCGATGCTGACCAAAATGGGCCTGCTGCCGGAAGGCGCCTCGCTCTACGACGCCGCCCACATCACCCTGATTCACCACCTGTACGCGGCCCTGCGCGCGCACGCGCTGTACCACAAGGACCAGCACTACGTGGTGCAGAACGAAGAAGTGGTGATCGTCGATGAATTCACCGGGCGCCTGATGACCGGGCGCCGCTGGTCCGACGGCCTGCACCAGGCGGTCGAAGCGAAAGAAGGCGTGCGCATCCAGAACGAGAACCAGACCCTGGCCTCGATCACGTTCCAGAACTACTTCCGCATGTACGCCAAGCTGTCCGGCATGACCGGCACGGCCGACACCGAAGCATACGAATTCCAGGAAATTTACGGTCTCGAGACCGTGGTCATTCCGCCCAATCGTCCGTCGCAGCGCAAGGACCGCCAGGACCAGGTGTACAAGTCCTCGGCCGAGAAATACAACGCGATGCTGATCGATATCCGCGATTGCTTCGAGCGCGGGCAGCCGGTGCTGGTCGGTACCACCTCGATCGAAAACTCCGAGATGCTGTCGGGGATCCTCGACAAGGCCAAGCTGGCGCACAACGTGCTGAACGCGAAGCAGCATGCGCGCGAGGCCGAAATCATCGCCCAGGCGGGCCGTCCGAAGATGATCACCATCGCCACCAACATGGCCGGCCGTGGTACCGACATCGTCTTGGGTGGTAACGTCGAAAAGCAGATCCAGATCATTGAAGCCAATCCGGCCCTGACCGATGCCGACAAGGCGGCCCAGGCCGAGAAGCTGCGCAGCGAGTGGAAGTCGCTCAACGAACACGTGGTGGGCGCCGGCGGCCTGCACATCATCGGCACCGAGCGCCACGAATCGCGCCGCGTCGACAACCAGCTGCGTGGCCGTTCCGGCCGCCAGGGCGATCCGGGTTCGTCGCGCTTCTACCTGTCGCTCGACGATGCGCTGCTGCGCATCTTCGCGGGCGACCGCGTGCGCGCCATCATGGACCGCCTGAAAATGCCGGAAGGCGAACCGATTGAAGCGGGCATCGTGTCGCGTTCGATCGAATCGGCCCAGCGCAAGGTCGAAGCGCGCAACTTCGACATCCGCAAACAGCTGCTCGAATACGATGACGTGGCCAACGACCAGCGCAAGGTGATCTACACCCAGCGTAACGAACTGCTGGAGACGACCGACATCGCCGACCTGATTGCCTCGCTGCGCGCCGGCGTGTTCACCGACGTGGTGCATGCCTACGTGCCGGAAGAATCGGTCGAAGAGCAATGGGACATCGCCGGCCTGGAAGCGACCCTGGCCAACGAATGGCAGCTCAACGTGCCGCTGGCGCAGATGCTGGCCACCGATACCAGCATGACCGACGACGACATCCGCGAGCGCGTGCTGGCCGCGGCCAACGCCTCGTACAACAGCAAGATCGCGATTGTCGGCAAGGAGTCGTTCGGCGGCTTCGAGCGCAACGTCATGCTGCAAAGCGTGGACAGCCACTGGCGCGAACACCTGGCCGCGCTGGACCACCTGCGCCAGGGTATCCACCTGCGCGGCTATGCGCAAAAGAACCCGAAGCAGGAGTACAAGCGCGAAGCGTTCGAGCTGTTCGGATCGATGCTCGACATGATCAAGAACGAAGTGATCCGCATGGTCATGACGGTACGGATCCAGTCGCGCGAAGAGATCGACGCGGCCGAAGCGGCCATGCACCAGTCGCACGTCGAAAACGTCAGCTACCAGCACGCGGACTTCAATCCGGATACCGCGCCGGAAGACCTGCTGGCGCCGGTGTCGGTCGGCGCGCCTGGCGAAGACGAGATGCTCGGACCGAAGGTGGGACGCAACGACCCATGCCCTTGCGGCAGCGGCAAGAAGTACAAGGCATGCCACGGCAAGCTCGCATAAAGCGCCCGGCATGACCGACAAGGGAGGCAGAACGTGATGTTCCGCCTCCCTTTTTTTACGGCTGCGCGGTCTTCGGCGCGGCTGTACGGTCACAATTTTCAGGAGTATTCAATGACTTTTTCAGTAATCCGCGGCAGCCTGGCGGCGATGACGCTGCTGGCCGGCGGGATGGCGGTCGCTGCCCCCGCGCTCGAACAGAGTTTGCCTTCACCGGGCTTGTACCGGCTCGATTCGGCGTCGACCAGCAGCATGCCCGCGCCAGCGCCGGCTAACCGGGTCGATACGCGCGTCGATGGTGCCAACGGCGACATTGTGCGGCGCGAACGGGTCGGCGCGGGCGACTCGGGCGAGAAGGTCTACGAGGGCAAGGGCCCGGTCACGCACTGCATCCGGCCGCGCAGGATTTCGGATGCGCTGTATTCGTCGGCGGTGGCGCTGGCGTCGTGTCCCGATCAATCGAGCCAGGTGGGCGCGGATGGGGTGCTGGTGCACACGGCGAACTGTCCGGCGGGGGTGGTGACCTTGACCATCCGGCGGATCGACAAGGTGACGTGGGAATACGACACCGTCAGCGCCACGCGGGCCAGCGATCCGGCGGCCGACCTGGCGTGGATGCGTCCCGTGCTCGAACGCGAGGCGGCCGAGGGCAAGACGGCGCAAGCGCGCGCCAGGGCTGCCCAGCAGCTGCTTGATTTGCCGCGCTTGCAGCGCGAGCTGGCGGAAAAACAGGTCAAGGTGAACGTGGAGTTTTCCAAAGCGCTGCGCAATGCGAAGACGCCCCGGGAGGCGGAAGCGGTACGGGCGGCGATGGCGAAGTCGGGCGAGTCGGTGGCCACGCAGGCGCGCCAGCGGGTGCGCTGGACGCGCATCGGCAACAGTTGCGCGGTTAATCCCGGCGGCTGATGAGGTGTGCTCACGTCGCGCGGACGCCACATCTGTAGCATTACCTACAGGTAAGAATAGAGAAGTTGACGATGCGCAACAATGGCTGGGGCGCTTCCTGCAATGGTTAGGTTTCATCGCCAATCAGGAGGAGCTCATGAAAGCCATTTTTGTCGCTGTCGCCGTGTTTGCGGGCTTGTTGCTCGCATCGGTCTGGAGCAAGCCGCGCCAGATGCCGGGAGGGCCGGGGCTGACCGTCCAGCGTTCGGACAAGCCATGTCCAGCCAACAGCCACCTTGCCGGGCCCAATTGCGTCTGTCCTGACGCGACCAGCTGGACCGGCGCCGAGTGCATGCAGGTGTGGTCCAATTCGAACCGGAATGTGGCAGCCGTAGCGCCGCCTCAGCCGAGCGGGGCCAAGTCGCGCCAGGTGGGCACTTACTGAGAAGCGAACGAGGCTGCAGGCGCCATGGGGCGCGTGCAGCCTTGTTTGTTGAACGCGGCGTTTCAGGTTTTTACGACTTTAACCAGCTCGACACGTCGATTTTTGGCGCGGCTTGCTTCGTCTGTGTTGGGCACCAGGGGCTTGTCGGCACCGTGACCGGCGGCGGCCAGGCGTGTTTTATCGATGCCGCTGGCCAGCAAGGATTGGAGGACTGCTTCGGCCCGTTGTTTCGAAAGCGTGCTGTTATGCCCGGCGTCACCAACATTGTCGGTATGTCCTTCAATCGACAGGCGCAGCGCAGGATCCGATTTGAGCACGCTCGAAATCTCATCGACCGCCGCCTTGCCGTCCGCCTTGACGACTGCCTTGTCGGTATCGAAATTGATATACAAGGCGATGTGACCTTTTGCATCGAGTTCCGACTTGATTGCTGCGGCGCGCTTTAGGATCACAGGCGAGACCAGCTCCTTTGCCTGCGCGACGAAGATCTTCGTCCGCGATTCGTTCACCATCAGAACGATCCAGGAAATGCCTTCGGTAGTACGCAGCGCGTACGCGTCATAAGACATTTCCCGCTCGGGTATGTGTAGCTCTTTGCGAAGTTTTGGTGAGTCGAATTCCTTGAGAAACGATGGGTCGTCCGGCGTGACACTATTCACTTTGACCGCGCCAAGCGCCTCAATGGCGTTGGTGTAGCTGCGGTGCGACGCCAGCACAGTCAGATTCGCTTCCCGATTCGAAAATAGGATTTCTGCGTAACGTCCTTCCACAACATGCACCTTATTGCCAACGATGATCCCGAACCTGTCGAATTCCACAGGCTCCCCACGATATTGGTGATTGCCGATGACTTCTGGATACTCAAAAAAGGGGTAGGGTGGCACCGTCGTGGTTGTGAGTGGAATCCTGTCCAAGATATCGCTGCTTGCAAGAATAGCCTGCTCAGGATTTGCGGAGCCCGAAATTGGAGGGCTTTCGGGCGTGTCTGGTTGAACGAGGGGCGAAGCTGACAACGTCGCAGGCATGGAGGAAGTTGTGGGAGGCGACTCCGCAGAGCTAAGGGGCACGGAGTGCAGAATTGGCTCGGGCCGGGTCGTTGCCGGTGTCGCGATGTCGGACTGACGCGAACACCCAATGAAAAGCAAGCAAATGACGGCGGCTGCCGGCAGTAAAAGATAGGAATTATTTGCCATGATGTGTCCAGTTGGGTTGATAGGAAAGTACCGCTTGACGCCGCGACAACAAAACTCGATTCAGAATGGTGATTTAATTAAAAATTTTGCCGGATATAAGTCGCTTGACACCTGCGTACACTGTTTCGCTCGGAAGCGGTCGAATTCTGGTTGTAGCTACTTGTAATTTCTCTAACTATCTATTTACTGATAGTTATTCTAGCAAGAACAATCCGTCTCAGTTCTTGACTTTCCTCAGATAAACATCCCCCAACCAATCACAGACGGAAGCTTGCCACGGAAGTGCTAATTTGGCACGTTTCGGCTAGCGAGGTTTGATGTCATTTCCCCAGGTATCCGCGAGATAGAAATTTCAATTAGGAAATAAATTTTCCAATTTGCAAAGATAAATACGGATATAGATCAAAACATTGAATTTATGATCAGCTAATCTGACTCAACGTTTTCATCCGGACACTTTTATGCATGAGTGTGAGCAGATTGAAGCTGGATTAGATGGCAATTTCAATTGCTAAGTCGACCATAAAAATATGGCGGTATTTTTATACGAAAGGAGGTTGAGCCAGATTCGCAACACTTATGCACGAGCTTTGAATCGGATTTGATCTAGATTAAAGGTCTTGCATTCAAGATTGTTCGCATCCTGGTACATGAGTATAGTTCGTCCAGTTCGTGTGGTTTCTCTCGATTAATCTAAATGGAGTCAACATGAATAAGTTCATTACACGTCGTCGTCAACTTGGCCAAGGTATGACTGAGTACATCATTATTGTCGCCCTGATAGCAATCGCCGCCATCGGCGTATACCAAGCCTTCGGAGACGTGATCCGCGGACAAACAGGTGTCGCCGCCTCAACCCTGGCTGGGGCGAAGAATGAGGGAGCCAGGAAGGTCGTCACCGAAGGGAACACCGCAGCAAATGCCCGCGCTAAAAGCCTCCACTTGGACGACTATGAGTCGACCGCCGGCGTCAAATAATATCGATAGTACTAGTTGATATCTTGAACTCGGGGGAGCGTCCCCCGAGACATCGTCGGGGACGATATGCGAAAAATTAGAAGCTATCAGAACGGCCAGGCTCTTGTCCTATTCCTTGCCTTTGCTGCTGCGCTGATCGGGATCATGCTCGTGGCGTTCAATTCCGGGCAGGTGACCAATGCAAAAATGCGCGCTATGAATGCGACTGACGCTGCCGCCTACAGCGGTGCTGTGTGGCAGGCGCGTACTCTTAATTTTCAGGCTTACATGAACCGGGCCATGATCGTCAATGAAGTGGCGATCGCCCAATCCGTGAGCCTTCGTTCATGGATTGATTATTTGGCGGAGTTTGTCAGAAATGTCAGTCACATAGCAAAACTCTACCCGCCAATTTATGCGGCAGTGCAAACGGCTGTCCGAGTGTTGGAGAGTGTGAACAATCAAGTGCAAACCCATTTACCGCCAGTGGAAGACGCGTTACGCACCCTTAGTTATTTGGAACACAATGCGCAGAAGAGTTTTAATGGCGTCGGTATTGTAATAGCAATGGATATTGCTAACGAGATCGCAAAAAAGAATGGGGCCATGCTGACTCTGGGCGATGTAGCTTTATTCGAACAGAACCTTGAGTCTTGGGTAAAATTCACCGAAACGTATGACAAGAATAATCGGCCTTCCATTGGTCTAAAAGACGATGGACGCAAGCGCTTGCGCGAAGTGGCGCTTAATTCACGCGACGGATTTACTCGTGCACGCGACTGGAGTCTTAATGTTTTTTTAGGTTTCCGTAAACAGGGTGGTACAGATTTGATTGATTACGATTCTTGGAAGGCAATGGATTCTGTCGCTGTAAGCATAGGAGTACCACCCGTACAATTAAAGTTTCCCTTAGGCTGGGGAGGCGCGCAAGCTTATTCGACGAGAATGCCTGTGAAGAAAATCGGTATGCATGGTGACATCAACGATTGGAACGCTATCGATGGTGTCCTTGCACGTGATGCTGCAGAAAGTAAAATAACTGCTAATCCACTTAAATTTGGATCTAAGCTAGTTGATTTTCCTGGTTATCGAGATGTGCAGAAATTCGATGCCGGAGAGCCAAAAGCTAACATGCTCCCATTCGCTGTCGAAGTGGTTATAAAAAAATCTGCGATTCCCTCGGCTAACAGTGAGTTCGGGGCTAAAGCTGCTTTGACAAATGGCATTATGGTTGAACACGCCCCCCATTATGTCGATAACGGAGGAGTGTATGCGATTGCGGAAGCGTGCGTAGCGTTCCAACGTCCCTTCAATCATCCGCGTCTGGATGGCGCGCCGGAATTTCCGAGCCTGTTTAATCCTTACTGGAGAGCATCACTTGCGACTGATGATTTTCGCTCTATGGCTCTTGTTAAAGTGGTAAAAGGACTATTTCCGATGAGGGTGTCTGGTAAAGGATCGTGCCGAGTATGAAAACCCTGACTGCGTTGAAAATGGTATCATCTCTATTTGTTGGGTGCGGAATTCTCATCGCATGTGGAGATGATAGTGCCCCTGCTCACACCTCGTCGACATCTCCTACATTATCTCAAATTAGAGACACTTATGAATTGGTCACCGTACACCGGCCAACGTCAATTGACGACTATGTCAATCTACTGAGTATGCCATATAAGATGTGCAGAGCACTGGCCCGGGCTAAAAATCTTCCGGTGAAGCCGTTTCCGGTTATTCCTGAGAACTTCGTGATGACGCGCACCACCATCATCAGTGACGGTAAATCGTTCAGGACTACCGAAGAGGGTTTCGGCGTTGATATCGATGGGGTAACGCCAGAAAACGGTTGCGAAACGAAATTCGGCGGCGGTTCAAACACATGGGTAGCACACAACGGGTTTGAATATGTACTTGATGATCAGACTCAGAGCCAGGCGGAGTCAGAGCGAGTAAAGTATGAAGCTAAGCCTTATGATCCAGAGAGTGTGTCAGGATATTCAATCTCCAAAAAAATAAACAATATTGCTGTCAAATGCACTGATGAGAGCGATTTAATGGTTGCGGGAAAGATTGTCGCTGAAATGTGCGTTCTCGATCCGAAACTTGGAAGAATAGCGATGTCAGACGGAAAGCCTCCTATCGTCTACTCGCGTGATTTGCCAGGAAAGTCGGTGTTTGGCAGCCCAATGATCCTTGAGCCAGTGTCTTTAAGAGTCGGCATCAAGGTAAGTCCAACAATCTTTGTCAATGCGAGCGCCAAATGATGATATCGCGTTTTGTTCGATATCAGGAAGGCCAAGCGATGGTGGAAATGGCCGTTGTGGCGACCTTCGTGGTCATGATATTTTTTGCTATCTTCTATCTCGGTAAGTTTCACGACATTCAGGCAAGCACTATTCAGGCCGCGCGCTATGCCTCATGGGAGCGAACGGTACGCCCGTCAACGTTCAGTGAAAGCAAACTCCAGGAACAGACGCGTTCCCGACTGTTTAACTGGAATTCCGACGCATTCAGAAGTAACGACGGCGCCACCGACATTGCCGCGTGGGGCGGCCAGACTGAGATATGGAAAGACCACTCGGGAAAAATACGTCTAGTTGACAATCCCAGCGATGTATCGGTCCGTACAGTGCGCGGCGATCTACCCGGTAAGGCCGCTAGTGTGACAGCGGAGGTGATGGGTATCGTAACGGGATTTCTCGCGACAATATCCGACGGCGAAAAACTCCCGGAAGGCGGCCTGTACACCAGCACCGTCAGCGTCAAACTAAGCAACGTGGCCTCGCTGCCCGCACCGCTCAACGAGCTCAACCTCACACTCAACGAAACCTCATCGTTGATCACCGACAACTGGGATGCGAATAGTCCGTCTCAGGTCGCCGAACGTACCCGTGTCTTCACCGGAGTCGGGCTGTTCCATAGGATAACACCGGTGATCAAGGCCGCCAGCTACCTTCTGGTTCCCCTCGAACCAGCCTTTCGGCATTTCGAACCAGGCCAGATCTGCCCCGACATCGTCCCGGCCGATCGCGTCACAGGCAGCAATCTGCCAGCTTACGGGGGCGCTCAATGCTTCTGATAACGATGACGGGGCGCATGGTACTGATCCTGATGGCGCTCGCATTCCCCCACACTGCCTGCGCCGGCTGGCAAGACATGCCCGACACCGTTCAGCTGCAACCGATGGGCGACACCTTGCAGGTCAACGGCACACCCATGCAAGTACGCGCCTTCGCCTCCACACTCGCGCTCGACACCCTGTTGCAAGACGTCGAAACACGCTGGCGCCGCTTGCCGGGCGAGGTCAAGCGCTCGGTCAACAGCGCCTGGACAGTCCTCAACCAGACCGTCGGCGCGCAGCACCGCAGTTTTCAGGTGCGCCAGTCCAGCGCGTCGACGATCGAGGGTTTTGTCGCACTGACGTCGCCTTCGGCCACCCGCGAACCGAAACTGGCAGTGCGCCTTCCTCCCGACATGACGGCGGTCTCCATCATCGATTCGGTCGACCAGGGCCGCGCATCCCAGCAAGTGATCGCCGTATCGAAACGCTCGATGACGGCCACCGCCGCCTCGCTCGAAGCATCCCTCAAAGCGTCGGGCTGGGAACGCCACCGCTTCAAGGCTGAACCCAGCGGCATCGTATTTGCCGCCAACAAGGGCAAGCAGCAATTCGATGCCACCCTGAGCCCCCAGCCCAACGGGTCGATCGTCATGATGAATACCCTCCTTAACTAAGCCGCCAGGATGAACCGCATGCGCCGCCACCAATCGTCTTCCTCCGTACTCCCAGCGCCGGGCACACGCCAGCGCGGCCAGGCCATGATCGAGTATCTGGTCGTGACCAGCACCGTTGCACTGGTCCTGTTCATTCCCACCGCCCTGACCAATGACATGTCGCTGGCCGATTATCTGGCGCGCGCTGTGCGGGCTTTCTTCCGCAGCTACAGCTTCATGATGTCCGTTGCTTAACCCACTGTCCGAATGCGTCCCTTGAAAATCTCTAAAAATACCCTGCTGCTGGGTGGAGCGGTCGGTCTCGGCATCGTGTGCTTTGTCGGTGCCAACTACTTCCTGCGCGCCCATCTCAGTCGTGAGGAAGCCAGGCTTGCCGGCGACTACCAGACCAAGAAAATCCTCGTGGCCAAGGCCGAGATTCCTGCCGGTGCCCAGCTCAGCGGCGACAATCTGGCGGTGCGCTCAGTTCCGGAGCGTTATCTGAGCAGTACCGTACTGGCGCCCGATTCGTTCGATATGGTGCAGGGCCAGAAAATCATGGTGGCCCTCAAACCTGGCGACCCGATCGACCGCGGCGCGCTCGAACGCGGCGACCACGCGGCCCTCTCGACCACGGTGGCCAAGGGCGAGCGTGCGATCACCTTCCCGGTCGACGAAATCAGTTCGATCTCGGGCATGCTGGTCCCCGGCGACATCATCGACCTGCTCTTCACCGGCCCTGGCACCACCAGCAATTCGTACAAGCAGCCACCCGACGCCGATGGCCAGTCGCATACCAAGGAGCTGCTGCATGTACGCCTGATCATGCAAGCGGTATCGGTCATGGCGACCGGTAAAACCACCCAGAAGCGCGTGGTGCGCACCGAAGGCGGGGGCGAGCAGGAAGTCAACGCCGAATTCAGTACCGTCACCTTGAACGTCGGCCCGCGCGACGCCGAACAGATCCTGCTGGCCCAGCAGATCGGCAAGCTGACCGCAGTGCTACGCAACCCGGAAGACAAGGCAGTGCTCAAGCGCGTCGTGCTCGACGAGGCGACCTTCAAACAGGTTGAGGGCGCCGCGCCCAAGCCGGACGAGGGCCGATTCATCGAGATCATCATCGGCGGTACCGGCACTGCCGGCGGGGCGCGCGTCAAGTCGCCGGAAGGCGGCGAGGCGCTTGCCACCCTGCTCAAGGAGATCACGCCACGTCCGGCAGCACCGGCCGCCGCACCCATGCCGGCTGCCGCCCCCAGCGCCGCTAATGTGCATAACCGCCTCGGCCTCGCTCCGGCATTGTCGCCCACTGCCGCGGCTTCCTCCAACAAGCCATAAGAACGGACTAACCAAGTGATCAAAGCACTCGTCGCTACACTGAGCATCCTGGTGATGCTGGCTATACCGGCCCATGCCGCGCCCCCGACTACGATGAATATGTTCGTCGGCGAGGCGCGCGTGCTGCCTTTGTCGCCGTCGCGCATCGCAATCGGCAACGGCAAGGTGATCTCTGCTTCCAGCCTGGCCAATAACCAGATGCTGGTGCTGGCCGAAACGGGCGGCACCAGCACCTTGCACGTCTGGCTCAAGGGCGGCGGCGAGAAAATCATGACGGTGCAGGTACGCGAGGCGAATCTGGCCGCCACGCTGGAAGATATCAACCGGCTGCTGGCCAATGTCCAGAATGTGCGGGCCCGCGTGGCCGGTGCCCGCATCGTGCTCGAAGGTGACATGGTCAGCGATATCAACCAGGAGCGGGCGCAGTCGATCCAGAAGATGTTCCCGGAGCAGGTGGTCAATTTCGTCGGCAAGGTCGGCTGGGAGAAAATGGTCTACCTCGACGTCAAGGTCCTCGAACTGACCACCAAGGGCTCGCGCGACCTGGGCATCCGCTGGGACTCGAACGTCAACGGACCGCATGCCGGCGTGATTGCCGATTTCTACAGCAACCCGACGTTCCGCTATCTTCCCCCGGCCGGCAGCAGCGGCCTCGATATCGCAGAGGGCGCTCTGGCAAACAAGATCTGGCCGCCCAAAGGCTTCATCAATCTCACGTCGCTGATCACCTCGCGCATCAATCTGCTGGTGCAGGATGGCGAAGCCCAGGTGCTTGCCGCCCCCAGCCTGAGCACGCGCAGCGGGTCGAAGGCGCGCTTCGTGGCCGGTGGCGAAATCCCGCTGCCCAGTGTCGACGCGCTCGGACGCACCAGCGTCGAGATGAAGGAGTATGGCGTGATCCTCGACGTCACGCCGGTGACGGACGAATCGGGCGCCATCTACGCCAAGGTCGACGTCGAAGTGAGCAGCATCGACCGCTCGGTCACGGTGCTCGGTGTGCCAGGCCTGCTCAAGCGCAAATCGACCGCCGAGTTCAATTCGCGCGATGGCGAGACGGTAGTCCTCAATGGCATGTACTCGTATGAGGGAGCGCGCGACACGCAAAAGGTGCCGGGGGCAGGACAGATACCTATTCTCGGTGGCCTGTTCCGCAACAAGGCGACCGTCAGCGCCACGCGCGAAGTCGCGATCATGATCACGCCGCGCCTGGTGCAGGCCACGCCCAATCCCGCTGCCGGGCCGGCGGACGTGAACAAGGAGAAGCTGTACGAATTCGACAAGGCCCTGCGCGACAAGCAGCTCGGGCCGAAGCCCCCCGCACCGCTGACGATGACGGAATAATCCCATGATCACGATCGAATCCAGACAGCCCGACGGCCAGCTCGCCGATTATCTGATCAGCAAAACCGCCGTCATCGGCGCCGAGGCGGCTTCGCCGATTCCGCTGCCTGCCGCAGCCGGCAAAGGCGCGCTGCGCCTGACGGTGGACGCCGAAGGCGGCGCCAGCGTGATCGACCTGGCCTCGCTGGCCGGCGTCTTCGTCAACGGCGAGCGGATCGTGCGCTACGGCCCTTTGCGCGTGGATGACGCCATCATGGTCGGCGGCCAGCAGCTGCGGGTCAAGGCGGTCGGCCTGGCGCGTCCGGCCGAACCGGTCAAGCCGTCCATGCGCGACCCTGTCACGCCGGCTGCCGCCGCGCCGGCGCCGCTCCAGCCGATCGCGCAGCCCCACAGCGGCGCGCGCAGCGATGCGGCGCGCGCGCATCATCTGGCCCTGTCGCGCAATGCCGAAGTGCTGCATGCGGAGCTGATCCAGACACTCGACTTGCGCCGCCAGGATGTCACGCGCATGGGCGACACCGAGTTGCGCAGCGTGGCCGATAAGCTGATCCGCGAACTGATGGCCAAGCTCACCCTGCCGGCCGTGACCGATCCCGATGAACTGGCCAGGTTCGTGCTCGACGAGGCGGTTGGCCTGGGCGTGCTCGAAAGCCTGCTGGCCGATGGCTCGGTGACCGAGATCATGGTCAACGGTGCGCATGATATTTTCGTCGAACGCGATGGCCAGACGCGCCGCTGCGACATTGCCTTCAGCAGCGAGAAAGCCCTGATGGGGGTGATCGAGCGGATCGTCTCGCCGATCGGGCGCCGCGTCGACGAATCCTCGCCCTTGTGCGACGGGCGCCTGAAGGACGGCTCGCGCGTCAATATCGCGATCCGCCCGATCGCCCTCAAGGGGCCGTCGGTCTCGATCCGCAAGTTCGCCAAGCGTCGCCTCGAGGTGGCCGACCTGGTCAGCTTCGACTCGGTCGATGCCGCCATGGTCGCCTTCCTGCGCACCTGCGTCGAGCAAAAAAAGAATATCGTCATCTCCGGCGGCACCGGCTCGGGAAAGACCACGCTGCTCAATATTATTTCGAACCTGATTCCGCCCTACGAGCGCATCGTCACGATCGAGGATGCGGCGGAACTCAAGCTGTACCATGACAACCTGGTTACCCTCGAAGCGCGCCCGGCCAACGTCGAGGGGCGCGGACAGATCACCATCCGCGAGCTGGTCAAGAATGCGCTGCGCATGCGGCCCGACCGCATCGTGGTCGGCGAATGCCGCGGCGGCGAGGCGCTCGACATGCTGCAGGCAATGAACACGGGTCATGATGGTTCGCTCACCACGGCCCACGCCAACTCGCCGCGCGACATGCTCTCGCGTCTCGAAGTGATGGTGATGATGGGCGGGATGGACCTGCCGGTGATGGCGATCCGTGAACAGGTGGCCGCGGCAGTCCAGATCATCGTCCAGCAAACCCGCTTTGCCTGCGGAACGCGCAAGGTCACCAGCATCACCGAAATCACCGGCATGGAGCGCGGTGTGATCCAGATGCAGGAGATCTACCGCTTCCAGCGTCTCGGCTTTTACGATAACGGCAAGGTGCGTGGCCAGTTCGTCCCATGCGGGAACGTGCCGACCTTCTATGAAGAACTGCGCGGCTTCGGCATCGCCATCGACCTGACGACCTTTGGCGTGGACGGCGCCGCTGCGGCTGGCCAGACCGGCCATGGATGAGTCGCTCCTGCCCAGCGTGATCGCGGCCGGCATCGCTGTGGCCATGGTGCTGTTCGTGGCCGCCATGTGGATGCTGGGACGCAGCCTGGCGGCCTCCTACCAGGAAAAGGTGCTCGATACGACCAGCCTGAAGCTGTCGGACATGTTCATTTTCATGGATCCGCGCCTGCTGACCAAGTTGAGCATCATTGCCACGGTACTGGTGCCGGTCGTGCTGCTGGTCTTGAGCGGCAATCCGCTGCTGGCCGTCGCCGGCGCCATGGTGTGCCTGGTCGGCCCCGGCCTGGTGCACAAGCGCCTCAAGGCGCGCCGCCGCCGGATGCTGATCCGCCAACTGCCTGATACCCTCGACTCGCTGGTCGGCGCCCTGCGTTCAGGCATGAGCTTGCAGCAGGGACTGGCGCTGCTGGCCGAGCAGTTGCCCAAGCCGTCCAGCCAGGAGTTTTCGCTACTGGTGCGCAAGCTGCGCATGGGCGTGGGCATGGATGAAGCGGTCGATGAACTTGAGTTGCGCATCGGTTCGCGTGAGTACACGATGTTCGCCACCAGCATGCGCATCGCGCGCGAGGTCGGCGGCAACCTGACCGAGTCGCTCGAACGCCTGGCCGATACCATGCGCCGCAAACTGGCGATGGAAGACAAGATCGATGCACTCACAGCCCAGGGCAAGCTGCAGGGCATCATCGTCGGCTGCCTGCCGCTGTTCCTGATGGCCGCGCTCAACGCCATGGAACCGGAAGCGATGGCGCCGCTGTTTACGACCTGGATCGGGTATGGCGTGCTGCTGCTGATTTTTTTGCTCGAGTGCGTCGGGTTTGTCCTGATCCGCAAGATCGTCGCCATCGATGTGTAGGGGGAGTTGCGCATGACCGAAATGTATCTGCTCGCCGGCGCGTTTGCGATGGCCATGATGTTCGCCGCGGTCTTCGCTTACCGCATCGTCACAGCCGTCGAAGCCGAAGACCGCACCTATGCCGACAAGCCGCCACCGGCCATGGCGCGCGTCTGGCCTCTGATTGCGCTGGCCACGCATTATCTCGGTCCCCTGCTGTCGGTCGAGTACCGCGAGAAGACCATCCGCCGGCTGCGCAAGGTCGAACTCGATTACGCGCTCTCGCCCCAGCAGTGGTTTGCGTCGAAGGTGGTGTATGCGTGCCTGATCGGCGGCCTGGTCACGCTGCTGGCATTGTGGGTCGGCGCGGCCGGCCTGGCGATACCGATAGCCGGCTTCGTGTTCGGCTTCTGCTACCTCGAGATCTGGATGCGCGACCGCATCAAGCGCACCGAAATCGACGTGCTGAAGAATCTGCCGGCTTTCCTCGACATGCTGACCCTGGCCATCGAGTCGGGCTGCAACCTGACCGTGGGGATGAATATCGCCGTCGAGAAAACGCCCGACAATGCCTTGCGCCGCGCCTTTGCCCGCCTGCTGCGCGAGATCCGCTCCGGGCGCAACCGCATCGACGCGCTGCGCATGCTCGAGGAACGGCTCGACAATGCCGCCGTCAGCTCCCTCATCAGCGCGCTGGTGCAGGCCGAAAAGACCGGCGCCAGTCTCGGCATGGTGCTGCGCGCGCAGTCGACACAGCGCACCAACGAGCGCTTTGCGCGCGCCGAGAAGCTGGCCATGGAAGCGCCGGTCAAGATGCTTGGCCCGCTCATCCTGTGTATTTTCCCTTGTACCTTCGTCGTGATCGGTTTTCCGATCGTGGTCAAGATGGTGGGTGCAATTAACTGAAGGGACCTTTATGCTCAAGCTACGTAACGTCTTTGTTCGCGCAGCGCTGATCTGCTGCAGTGCTTTCCTGGTCGCTTGTGCCACGCCGGCGCCGGCGCCACCTGCCGCCGGCCAGATGAGCGAGGCGCAGATGGTGCAACTGGCTGCGCGGGCCGAGCAGGAGATCGGCGCCGGGCGTTTTAACGATGCCGGGCTACGCTACCTGCAAATTGTGGAAGCTTCTCCCTCGAATGCGACGGCCTGGTTCCGGCTCGGCACCGTTTACCTGCGCACCAATCAGGCGCGCCAGGCCCAGCGCGCGTTCGAGCAGGCCTTGCAGATCGACCCGGACATGGCCAAGGCCCATGCCAATCTGGCGCTGGCCCACGCGATCCAGTTGCGCGGCATGGCAAGCATTGCCGTACGTAGCAGCCAGGTGTCGGTGCCGAACCGGCAAGCGCTGCAATCGCTGATGCGCGATGTCGATCATGCGCTTGGCCCGTTTGTGCCACCGGTGCCGCAGGTCGCGCCGGAGCCGCAGCAGTGAGAGCGACTGGGGCCGCCGGCTGCGCGCGCGCCCAGTGCGGTGCCGCGACGATCGAGTTCTACATCATTGCCTTCTGGGTCTTGGTTCCCATGTTCATGGCGATCCTGCAACTGGGCCTGTTCATGGTGGCCAAGAACACGGCCAATGTCGCCACGCTGGCCGCCGCCCGTGCCGGCGCGGCCTCGGGGCTGGACATGGGCGAGATGCGGCGCGCGTTTGCTTTGCATATCGCGCCTTTGTACGCCACCAGCGGGCTGGGGCGAATCAGCGATGAGGGCTTCGTCGACGCGCAATCGAATTACGGGAGCGTCGCCAGTTCGGCGATTGCGCGTGCCAGGCTCGAAACCGAGGTCGCGAGAATGCATCGTATTACCGTGCTTAATCCGACCACCCAATCGTTCGACGACTTCCAGATCACGCGTGCGTCGGACAAGGCACGCATCATTCCTGTGGACGGCCTGTACGCCAACAATGCCATGGGCAGCAAATCGCAGCAGCAGCGTTCCGATGCGCTGCTGCTCAAGATCGAAACGCGCTACTGCTACAAGATGATCATTCCGATCATCGACAGGATGATTATCAAGGTCTTGACCAGCGACATGTGGTCCGATCCCAAGCTCGATCACCTCAAATGTTATGCCCTCAACGCCATCCCGATCCTGTCGCAGTCGGTGGTGCGCATCACCGTCCCGCCCGAACGGAGCAAGCTGGAGAACTGAACATGGATCATCAAGACATCGAGGTGCGTGGCATGCGCATCAAGGTGGCGCGCTCGTTTTTCGCGCGCCTGGCCGGCTTGCTGGGGCGGCGCGCGCTGGCGCCGGACGAGGGCCTGTTGCTGGCGCCCTGTTCCAACATTCACACCTTCTTCATGCGCTTTGCGATCGACGTCGTGTTTCTCGACAGCGACGGCCTGATCCTGGCGATCCATCGCGACGTCAAGCCGTGGCGCGTCAAGGCCATGCGGCGCGCGCACGCCTGCCTGGAGCTGGCCGCCGGTGGTGCCTCGCGGGCCGGGCTGACAGTGGGGCAGCGCCTTGCCAGGCTGGCGCAGCACCGCCTGGTCGTGGTGCAATGATCCGTGCCTGCCTGCTGATGCCGATGCTGCTGGCACTGGCACCCGCATGCGCAGAAATCCATGTGCGCGTTGATCCGGCCACCGGAGTTACCGTATTGAGCAACATGCCGCCCAGGCCTGGGGACATCGCAGCACCGTTACCTTCGTCCGTTCCTCTGCGCGCACCGGTGCGCATTACCGCAGCCGCTGACTTTCCCAAAGTGGATCGCAAAACGCAACAGGCACGCGACATTGGCCGCCGCGCGATCCTGGAAAACGAACTGGCGTCGGAACAGCAAGCGCTGACGACCGCCCGCGAACACGGGGCTGGCAACGATGCTCTTCATCGTCATGCCGCGAATCTGGCGGCCCTGCGGCGTGAACTGCGCAGCATTCGCTAGCGTGGGAAAGCCGGGTGCAGCCGGGACGCCGGCGACGGTCTGTGTTGAAAGGGGGGGGGCGGGAGAGGGGAGGGCGGCGACCATCATCCGATGGCCACCGCTTGATGCTACGCTGGGGTGCAGCTTGTGTGCTTCCTACCAGGCAATCACTTGCTGCGGCGCGCAGGTTTTTTGGCGCGGGCAACCGGCTTCTTGCCTTCGCCGGCCGGCAGGGCGATGGCCTTGCCGTTGACCGTCAGCTGGCCCGCCTTGTAGTCGAGCATCGATACCAGCACGTCGCCTTCAAGGCGCGCATAGCCCGCATCGACCGCCATTTTGATGTACATGTCGGTCATCGACTTGACGGTGGCGTCGATCGCTTCAGGCGACGGCGTTTCGGCCTGCGTGGCCGCCTGCGCCGCCGTCATCTTGCGCGTCACGGCAGTCACCAGCGCGACCGGTACGCGCACCTCGAAGCGCGCATCCATTTTCTTGAGCAGGGCGGCGGTCGTCTTGAAGTCTTTCTCGACCGTCTTGCCCAGCGAGAAGCGTCCCTTCAACAGCGCGCGGTGGCCCAGGTAGCCCACGCTCATCTCGGTCAGCTCGATGGCCGTGCCGCGCGCCGACATGCCCTTGGCGAAAGCCTTGATCTGCGGGCCGAAATCGTCCAGCTTCGGCTCGGCGCCCGGTTTGGTCTTTTTCCGGATATCGCTGCTTAACTGCTCGAACGCTTTCAGGTCGAGCTTGCTCATGCGCATGGATGCGCGCAAGTCGTCGATCTTTTCTTCCATGACCGTGATCAGTTCGATGCGCAAGTCGCTGCCGAGGTCGTAGTCCTTGCCGTTCGGCTCAACCATGGAGGTCACCGACAGCTTTTCCATTTTGATGCTGAACGGATGGTTCTTGCCGCTGATCTCGAGCGATTTGGCATCGGCGCGCGCCGCGCCGACCCAGACGTCGTCGCTGTTGCGGGTCTGCTTGCCTTCCATGGTGATGTTGTTGATGGTCATCTTGCCCGGTTTACCGTCGATCACGAACGCCGGCCAGCTGCCGCTGCTGGTCAGGGTACGGCCGGCCTCGTCGGTCAGCATATTGAGATTGAGTGCGCTCCACGACCAGGTTTGCTCGTTCAGGTCGGCGTAATTGTGCGCGGGCACCGAGAAATCGAAGGCGATCATGCCGCCGGCGGCCGGCGCGCGCGTGAGCGTGTACGGACGGGCCGAACCGAAGACTGTTTTCAGCTTCGCGGCAGTTGGCGGGCTGAACTCGTAGACCGCCAGCTTGTCCAGGATGGGAATCGGATTGCCCTTGGCGGTACCGAAACTTTGCTCCAGTTCGTAGGTGGCCGATTCCATGGCGTCCGCCATGTTCGACTCGGTCTTGGCGGCGGGCGCCTTGGCGCTGGCGCTGGCGGTCGCGGTGGCGGCCATGGCCGGGAGGGAGGCCATCAGGGCCGCGCACAGGAGAAGTTTTTTCACTGGAGATAGATTGGCAAATAGATAATGCTCGGCATTATCGGGCAAATGTGTTTACTTGTCATTAAGCATTTTTTATGGTGGCGAATTAGCAACGACCAAGCCCGGGCCGGACAGCTTTGCCTGGATCACATGAAGCGCCGCGCCCGGCGCCCGGCGCGCGGCGCAGCGCGCGTGGGTTGCCTCGCCATCGTCGCCCCACACGTCGAAGATCAGCTGCGGGCCGATGCGCGCGACGATCGCCTCCATGGCCTCGTAATCCTTGGCCATGCAGGCAAAGTAGGCAAACGCATTCAGGTTCCACGCGGCCGGGTACAGCGTGACCAGGTGCTCGAAGCTGGCGCGCATGGTCGGCCAGTCGGCGCGCCCGGCGTCGAACAGGCGCCCGTGATACTCGGTCTGGTCCATGAACCAGTAGATGCGCGCATACATCGACCGCTGCTCCTTGCCGGTGGCATGGCTGGCGTCGTGGGCCAGGCGCGCCACGCCATCGGGCGTGCCGCCCCAGCGCGGGTGCGAGTACAGCGCCGCCGTGAAATAGGCCGCGTGATAGTTCGGGTGGCGCGCCAGTGCCTGCCGCACCTTGTTGCGGTAGGCGCTAGCGGACATGCCGTCCACGTACGGCGCCACGCTGAGCATGGCGCGGTGCCATTCCGGATCGTTGGCCCTGGCCGCCATGAGCCGGGTCTTTTCCAGCATGCGCATGGCCACCTCGGCGCCGTACGAGACGGCGTCGCGCTGCTGTTCCGGCAGCTTGCTGAACAAGCCGCTGCCGCGCGCCACATGCAGCCGCCCCAGTTGCAGGTACACGCCGAACAGGCGCGCCGGCACCGACTTCGGATAGCCGGCCTGCCATTCGCGCGCCTGCTCTTCCACCGCCTCCCAATAGTCCATGTCGGTGGTCTGGGTGCCGAAGCGGCGCAGCTGGTTGTAGAAGATGGCCAGTTTCCACAGCCCGCTCGGGGTGCGCTGGCCGGCGTGGTTGAGGGTGCGGTACAGCGCTTCGAGGCGCTGGAAGTCGCCCGCCACCAGATAGCGCGCGGTTTCCTGCTTGATCGCTTCGTGCATGCGCGTTTCCGCATCGGCCGGCGGATTGTCGTTGGCGGCCGGGGCGGCGGCATGGCTGCACAGGGCGGCCGACAGGCAGGCCAGTGCGAAGAAGGAGCGGGCGCCCCGGGAAATGCGCGCAAATGTCGTCATGATGTCCCTTTCAAGGCCGGATGGCGCCATGCAGCGCATCCACGGCAGTGAAATAATGACAGTGTGCAACTCTTTGCGGTCTGCGAAAACGCAAGAGATGACGCTGGGGGGCGGCGCAGGCGCCCCCGGATGCGCTACAGGCGCCGCGCTTTCGGTGCGCGCGGCGCCTTGGCCGGCGCCTTGTGCGCCAGGCAGAGCGCGTGCGTGGCCTTGCCATTGGCGCCCCAGACGGCGTGCACCACTTCCGGGCCAATGCGCCCGACGATGGCGTCCATGGTCTTGTAATCCCTGGCCATGCAGGCAAAGTAGGCGAAGCCATTCAGGTTCCACGCGGCCGGATACTGGCCGACCATGTGCTCGAAACTGGTGCGCATGGTCGGCCAGTCGGCGCCGCCGGCATCGAACAGGCGCCCCTGATACGTGCTCTGGTCCATGGCCCAGTAAATGCGCGCATACAGCGAGGGCGCTTCCTTGCCGGCGCTCTGGCTGGCGTCACGGGCCAGGCGCGCCACGCCATCGGGCGTGCCGCCCCAGCCCGGACGCGAGAAGAGCGCGGCCGTGAACCAGGCGTCATGATAGTCGGGGTGGCGCGCCAGTGCCTCGTCCATCTTTTGGCGGTAGCCGTCGGCGGACATGCCGCCCAGGTACGGCGCCACTTCGAGCATGGTGCGGTGCCATTCCGGGTCGTTGGCTTTGGCAGCGGCGGGCCGCATCTTTTCGAGTATCTTCATGGCTTCGTCGGCGAAGATCTCCGTCAGGAGGCGGTGCATGCCCGGCATCGCGTCGAGGGTACTGGCGCCGCGCGCTATCTCGACCTCATCGAGCTTGGCGAACACGCCAAGCAGGCCGCCCGGCACCGAGTCCGGATAGCTCGCTTGCCAATGGCGCGCGAACTCCTGCATCTCGATCCACTTTTGGGTGTGGGAGATCCGGCTGGGGAAGTTGCGCAGCTGGCTGTAGAAGACGGACAGCTTCCATAGTCCGCCCGGGGTGCGCTCGCCGGGGTGGTTCAGCCGCAGGTACAGCGCTTCGAGCTGCTTGACATCGCCCGCCAGCACGTGGCGCACGGTTTCTTGTGCTATGTCTTGCTGGGCGCGCATTTCCGCGTCCGCAACCTGGCTCTCGTTCGCAGCCGCAAAGGCCGTCTGGCTGCACAGGCCCGCCGCAAGGCAGGCCAGCGCCAGCAGGGAGCGCGTTCTTGGGAACATGCGTGCAACGATCGTCATGATGGTGCTTTCAAGGGTGGAGAAGGCCGCGCAGCGCGATTACGCCGCGGCGGCGCTGGGCGTATAACAGTTTTCCGGCACGCCGTCGTCGGCCTCGGCGTAGTTGTAGCCGAGCCCCACCGAGAACGGCGGCAGGCCGAGTGCCTCGGCCAGGCGTTCGTGCCGTTCCACCGCCATCATGAACGAGTCGTCGCGCAACACCGCCTCGACCGCCGCCACATCGGCCGCGCCGAACGCGGCGCACAGGCGCGCGGCGTCGCCGCCTTGCGGCACGCCGAATCCGTCCTCGTCGTCTTCCGAAAACGCCGCCGGATTCGAGTTGTATTCATCGGTCTTCGCGCCGTTCTCGTACAGCGCCAGATACAGGAAATTGTCATCGTGATTGAGCACCGCCAGCACCGGGCAGGCAAAAATGGCCGACAGGCTTTGCGCCAGCGCCCCGAGCACCTGCGGGTCCTGGCATTCGGTCGATTCGTCGAGCACGGTGAGATTGCCGTCTTCCTGGCGCGAGACGAAGGCGCGCCGCTCGTGCATGTGGGCCAGCACGGCCTCCTGATCCGGACCGCGCAATGTGTGGCTGGTGTAAAAAGAACCCATGTTCGCTCCCTTGCGTTGATTGGTTGAAGGCGCATGTGGCTTGATTGCATGGCAACATTTCAATCTTACTATAACTTGCCAGCCACCTCGATAGCGGGCAGCGTTGCAGTTGCCTCCCGCATATCGTTTCAAGCGTTACAATAGCGTCTTCCCACTTCCACGCTAGAGAATCCGCCATGGCCGTTAATTCCCCTCTGCCCGTCGCCGCCGACCTGAAGCCCGTCAACGGGATCGAGATCGGTTTTGCCGAAGCCGGCATCAAGAAGCCCAACCGCAAGGACATCCTGGTCATGAAGCTGGCCGACACGGCCACCGTGGCCGGCGTGTTCACCACCAACCGCTTCTGCGCCGCGCCGGTGCAGGTCAGCAAAGCCAACCTGGCGGCGGTTGCCGCCGGCGGCGCGCCGATCCGCGCGCTGGTGGTCAACACCGGCAACGCCAACGCCGGCACCGGCGAGACCGGTCTTGCCAGCGCCAACGCCACCTGCGCCGCGCTGGCCAGGCTGCTCGCCTGCGAGCCGCACCAGATCCTGCCGTTTTCGACCGGCGTGATCCTCGAGCCGCTGCCGGTCGACAAAGTCGTCGGCGCGCTGCCGGCCGCCATCGGCAACCTGAAAGCCGACAACTGGTTCAACGCCGCCGAGGCGATCATGACCACCGACACCCAGCCCAAGGCCGCCTCGCGCACGGTCGACATCTGCGGTCACAGCGTGACCATGACCGGCATCAGCAAAGGGGCCGGCATGATCCGCCCGAACATGGCCACCATGCTCGGCTACCTGGCGATCGACGCCAAGGTCTCGCAAGAGGTCTTGAATGAACTGGTCAAGCACGCGGCCGACCATTCGTTCAACTGCATTACTATCGACGGCGACACCTCGACCAACGATTCGTTCATGCTGATCGCCACCGGCACCGGCAGCCTGGCCATTGCCAACACCGATTCGACCGAATACGCCGAACTGAAAACCGCCGTGACCGACATCGCCCGTTCGCTGGCGCAGATGATCATCCGCGACGGCGAAGGCGCCACCAAGTTCATCACCGTCACGGTGGAAGAGGGCGGCAACATGGAAGAATGCCGGAAAATCGCCTACTCGATCGCCCACTCGCCGCTGGTGAAAACCGCGTTCTTCGCGTCCGACCCGAACCTAGGCCGCATCCTGTGCGCGATCGGCTATGCCGGCGTGGACGACCTCGATGTCACCAAGCTCGATCTGTACCTCGACGACGTGCTGGTGGCAAAAAGCGGCGGGCGCAATCCGGCCTACCAGGAAGCCGACGGCCAGCGCGTGATGCAAAAGAGCGAAATCACGGTGCGCGTGCGTTTGGGTCGCGGCGCCCACAGCGCCACCGTCTGGACCTGCGACCTGTCGCACGAGTACGTGACCATCAACGCCGACTACCGTTCCTGAGCCGCGCCTTGACGACGCCACTCGACCAATTCCTGCGCCGCGCCGAAGCCCTGCTGCAGCGGGTGGAGGCGGTGCTGCCGCCGGCCTATCCGCGCATGCCGGACTGGCGCTCCGGCACCGCGTTCCGCTGGCGCAAGCGCCCCGGCAGCAATGTCAATTACCTGCAGCCGGTGCAGCATGCGGCGAGCATCGCGCTGTCGGACCTGCATAAGGTGGGGCCGCAAAAGCAGCAGATCGAGCGCAACACGCGCCAGTTCGTGCAGGGGCGCCCGGCCAACAACGTGCTGCTGACCGGCGCGCGCGGGACCGGCAAGTCGTCGCTGATCAAGGCGTGCCTGAACCAGTTCGCCGCCGACGGCCTGCGCCTGATCGAAGTCGACAAGGCCGACCTGGCCGAACTGCCCGACATCGTCGACCTGGTGGCGGGGCGCCCCGAGCGCTTCATCATCTTTTGCGACGACCTCTCGTTCGAGGAAGGCGAGGCCGGTTACAAGGCGCTCAAGGTAGCGCTCGACGGCTCGATCGCGGCGCAGTCGGACAATGTGCTGATCTACGCCACCTCCAACCGGCGCCACCTGCTGCCGGAAAAAACCAGCGACAACGCCAGCTACAAGCACGGCGACGATGGCGACCTGCATCCCGGCGAAACGGTGGAAGAGCGCATTTCGCTGTCCGAGCGCTTCGGCCTGTGGCTCTCGTTCTATCCGTTCAAGCAGGACGACTACCTTGAGATCGCGGCGCACTGGCTGGCCAGTTTCGGCTGCACTGCGCAGCAGATCGAAGCAGCGCGCCCGGAAGCGCTGCAATGGGCCTTGCAGCGCGGTTCGCGCTCGGGCCGGGTGGCGTGGCAGTTCGCGCGCGACTATGCGGGAAGGCTGCCGGAATGACCGAATCAACAAGCAAAAAACCGATCGATGTCGCAGTCGGCATTTTGATGAAACCCAATGGCGACGTGCTGCTTGGCCAGCGTCCGGCCGGCAAACCGTACGAGGGCTATTGGGAATTCCCGGGTGGGAAAGTGGAAAACGGCGAAGCCCTGCTCGACGCGCTCAAACGCGAATTCGTCGAGGAGCTTGGCGTTCATATCCTGAGCGCGAGCCAATGGTGCGGGGTCGAGCACGTGTACGAACACGCGCACGTGCGCCTGCACTTCTTTATCAGCCGCGAGTGGCGGGGCGAACCCCAGAGCCTCGAAGGACAGGCCTTTGCGTGGCAGGGCGTGGTGGGCGTCGCGCCGCTGCTGCCGGCCACCATTCCGCTGCTCGCATGCCTTGACCAGGTGCGCTACCCCTAAACTTTTCAGCTCCGGCAAGCCAACGCAGCGCAAGGAAGTCCGTGAAAATTATTGTCCTCGGTAGTGGCGTGGTCGGTACCACGTCGGCCTATTTCCTGGCCAGGGCCGGCCATGAAGTGAGCGTCGTCGAGCGCCAGGGCGGCGCCGCGCTGGAAACGAGCTTCGCCAACGCCGGCGAAGTCTCGTCGGGCATGGCCGCGCCCTGGGCCGCGCCGGGCATCCCCATGAAAGCCTTGCGCTGGCTGGCCATGCAACACAGCCCGCTGGTAATCCGTCCCTCGTTCGATCCGCGCATGTGGCGCTGGCTGTTCCAGATGCTGGGCAACTGCAATCCGGCCAGCTACGCCGTCAACAAGAGCCGCATGGTGCGCCTGGCCGAATACAGCCGCGATTGCCTGATCGCGCTGCGCGAGGAAACCGGCATCGCCTACGACCACCGCAGCAAGGGCACCTTGCAGGTGTTCCGCAATCCGCGCCAGTTGGATGAAGCGCAGGACGACATCGCGGTGCTCAAGCGCTACGGCGTGCCGCATGCGCTGTTCGATGCCGCCGGCTGCGAAACGGTGGAACCGGCGCTGGCGCGGGTGCGCGGCAAGATCGTGGGCGGCCTGCACCTGCCGGGCGACGAAACCGGCGACTGCTTCAAGTTTACCCAGGCCCTGGCGCGGATGGCGCAAGACCTCGGCGTGGTTTTTCGTAACGGGGTCGAGATCCGCCGCCTGCTGCACGAGGGCGACGCCGTCACGGCGGTCGATACCTCGCTGGGAGAACTCAGGGCCGATGCCTTCGTCATGGCGCTGGGGAGCTATTCGCCGCTGATGCTGGCGCCTTTGGGGATCAAGATCCCGGTGTATCCGGTCAAGGGCTATTCGATCACCTTGCCGATCATCGATGCGGCCAGCGCGCCCGAGTCGACCATCATGGAAGAAACCTACAAGGTCGGCATCACGCGCCTGGGCGAGCGGATAAGGGTCGGCGGCACCGCCGAAATCGCCGGCTACGACCTGCGCCTGCACCCGTCGCGCCGCGCCACCCTGGTGCATGCGGTGAGCGAGCTGTTTCCGGGCGGGGGCGATGTGGAGCAGGCCACCTTCTGGTGCGGCCTGCGGCCGATGACGCCGGACGGCACGCCGCTGATCGGGCCGACCCGCTACCGCAAGCTGTTCCTCAACACCGGGCATGGCACCCTGGGCTGGACCATGTCGTGCGGTTCGGCGCGGGTGCTGGCCGACCTGGTGTCGGGACGCGCGCCCGAGATCGATACCGAAGGTTTGTTCATGAGCCGCTACGGGGATTGACGCCGCCGGCGGATCAGGCGTCGGCCAGCTGCGCCTTCGGCGCGCGCGGCAGGTGCGCCGTGAAGGTGGTGCCGCACTCTTCGCTGGAGCTCACCTTCAGGGTGCCGCCGTGCGCCTCCGCGATTTCGCGCGCGACGAACAAACCCAGTCCCAGGCTGGTGCGCGGGCGTGCCTCGGCTTCGCCCTCGCCCGGCAATTGAATCAGCGGACTGAAAATGCTTTCCAGCGAAGACGGCGGAATCACCGGGCCGTCATTGGTCACGGCCACCGTCAGCGCGTCCGGATGGGCGCGCGCGACGATGCGCACGGCGGTGCCGCGCGTGCCGTACTGGGCGGCGTTGACCATCAGGTTGGTCAGCAACTGGTGCAGGCGCACGGCGTCGTACTGGCCTTTGATATCCTCGTCGGCCTCGATCTCGAAACGGGTGGCCGGATGGGTGGCGTGGGCGTCGGCCAGCGCGGCGCGGCAGACGTCGCCCAGGTCGACCTCGCGCAGCACGGTCGGCATGCCGCCGCCGAGCTGGGTGCGGGTGTAGCCGATCAGGTCGTCGACCATGCTGCTCATCAGGCGGGCGCCGCGCTTGACTCTGGCGCCGATGTCGGCGGCCTGGGCCGGGTCGACCTGTTTGCGGCTGAGCAGGTCGCCCGCCATCGACATGCTCGACAGCGGCGCGCGCAGGTCGTGCCCGAGAATGGCCAGGAACAGTTCGCGCATGTGGTCGGCGCGCGCCGAATAGGTCACCACCGATTCGGCCAGGGCCTGGTCGATGGCTTCGTTAAAGCGCACCATTTCGTCGGCCACGTCGGACGTCATGCGCTGCACCTGCGGCAGCCACAGGCGCAGCACGGTGGCGCGCAGGGCGCGGAATTCGGCGCTCAGCTGGAGCAGGGAAAAATTGCTGGCCTGGCGCAGCGCGCCGTGGATCGAGGCCGCGCTCTCGCCGTCGACGGTGTCGGGCGCGAGGCCCTGCGACTTGGCGATCTGCTGCTGCGCATTTTGCGAGGTTTCGATGTCGAGCGCGATCGCCTGCAGGATCTGGCGCGCGTGGTCGCGCAGCGCCAGGTCGGTCATCTGGCTGGCCGCCGGCAGCAGGGTCTGGGCGAATGCCTCCCACTCCGTCAGGATTTCTTCCATGCGCTCGTTAATGAAACGGTCGAGTCTCATTGGAATGCCCGCGAGGTTGACATGGTGTTGCATCCTTTACATGGTGGGCGGTCAGTCATTGTAAGCCCTTTTGCCGCCACTGCGGCAAAAGCGGGCCATGCCGCTATTGCGGCAGGTTGTCGTCGTCCAGCAAGGGGTCGGACGGGGCGGCGCCGGGAATGGTGTATTTCTCTTCGGCCCAGGCGCCCAGGTCGATCTGTTTGCAGCGTTCGGAACAGAAGGGGCGGAACTTGTTGGCCTCGGTCCATTCGACTTTTTTGGAACAGGTGGGGCAGCTGACGACGGTCATGGCAACATCAATGAGTGAAGGATACGGGTTAAAAATTACAGAGCGTGAGCTCGAACGGGACGTCTTCTTCCAGCGGCTTGGGTTTCAGATCGCCGCCCTGCGTGGTGAAACGCACCCACAACATGTACTTGTTGGCGGAAATCTCGGGGATCGCTCCCATCGCCTCGTCCATGGTCAGGCGCAGCATCTGGTAGACCTTGCCTTGCAGCATTTGCTGGTAGCTACCGGCGATGGCGATCATCTTGACCGGCCCGCCCGAGTCGCGCAGCAGGCGCAGCACCAGGGCCAGGGCGTCGAACAGGGGCGCCAGCGGGGCGAACCAGTTGACGATATCGTTGAAGCGCTGTTCGGCCGGGCGTTTTTGCCAGGCGTAGTAGGACGGCAGGTCGAATTCGCAGGCGCCGCCGGGAATGATGGTGCGCCCGCGAATGCTCATCAGCCATTCGTTGTCGCGCACGTTCTGGCCGGTCTTGCCCTGGGCCGCGACCAGCGCGGCGCTGACGGTTTCGACTTCGAGCAGGACGGCGTCGAGCATGTCGGCCGCCACGTTCGGATTGGACCGGTAGCTCAGCAAGCTTTGCTTCTGGCGTTCGAGTTCCTGCAGCAGGTCGCTCTTGAGATCGGCGCGGCCGGCCACTTCGAGCATGTCGAAAATGGTGGCCAGGGCGACGTGATGCTGCATTGCATGTTCCTGGTGCACAAAGAACTTGAATTTCTCATACAGGTCTTCCAGCCGCAACAACGTGCGTATGCGCTCGTTGAAAGGGTATTCGTAGACGATCAAAATGACATCCCTTTACATGGCAGGAGAAGAATCCCGTGATTCTGAACCAAGCGAGGCAAAATTACAAACGCCGCACCGGTTATCGTGCCATTCTCCCGCAAAATGCCAGATATTGGGCATGCAATAGAGCAATTTGACGGTCCAGGGCCTCCAGGCCGCCATCGTTCTTGATCACATCGTCGGCTGCCGCCAGCCGTTCGGCGCGGCTGGCCTGGGTGGCCATGATGGCGCGCACCTGGTCTTCGCTCATGGCGTTGCGGCGCATGACGCGCGCGATTTGCATTTCTTCTGGGCAATCTATGACCAGCACGCGGTCGATCCGCTCGCGCCAGCCGCCGGACTCGACCAGCAGGGGCACCACGTACACCAGATACGGGCCGCTGGCCATTCGCGCCGCAGCCGCAGTGGCGGCGCGAATGCGCGGATGCAGGATCGCTTCCAGGCGCGTCTTGGCGGGCGGGTCGGAAAACACCAGTTCGCGCATGCGTACGCGGTCGAGGGCGCCGTCGGCAGTGACGAAGGCCGGGCCGAACTCTTGCAGCAGGGCATCCATGGCGGCGCCGCCGGGGACGGTGAGGGCGTGCGCGATGACATCGGTATCGATGATGCTCGCCCCCAGCGCGGCAAAGCGGTCCGAGACGGCCGTCTTGCCGCAGCCGATGCCGCCGGTCAGGCCGACGCTGAATTTGCCGCTGTGCGCCGCGCTGGCCACTTATTGAACCCAGTGCTTGATGACGACATCGGTCACGCCGGCGATTTGCTTGCCGTACAGCATCACGATCAGGCCGGCAGCCGCCAGGTAAGGGCCGAAGGGAATTTTCACGTTGCGCTCGCGCCCGCCGAACACGATCAGGCAAATGCCGACCACCGAGCCGACCGCCGACGAAATCAGGATTACGCTCGGCAGCATGCTCCAGCCCATCCAGGCGCCCAGGGCGGCCAGCAGCTTGAAGTCGCCATGGCCCATGCCGACCTGGCCGCGCAGCTTCTCGTACAGGGTCGCCACCGACCACAGCGCCAGATAGCCGACGGCGGCGCCGATGACGGCGTCCTGCAGCGGCACGAACATCGCCTGCGTATTGAGCAGCAGGCCGATCCACAGCAGCGGATAGGTCAGCTCGTCGGGCAGCAGCTGGGTGTCGGCGTCGATGAAGGTCATCGCGATCAGCAGGTACAGGAACACCAGCGTCGCCAGCCCGGCGTAGCCGCTGCCGAAGGTCCACACCAGCAGGGCCGACAGCAGGCCGGACACCAGTTCGATGATCGGATAGCGCGGCGAAATCTTCGCCTTGCAGCCTTTGCACTTGCCGCCCAACATCAGGTAGCTGATCACAGGGATATTTTCCAGGGCGCCGATCTTGTGCCCGCAATGCGGGCAGGCCGAGCGCGGCACCATCAGGTTGAAGGTGTCGGTGTGCGCCTTGCGGGTGCCGCAGCCGCAGCCGTATTCGCCCGCCAGGTAATCGTTATAGTCGCGCTCCATCATCTTGGGGAGGCGGTAGATGACGACATTCAGGAAGCTGCCGACCAGCAGGCCGAACAGGCCGGCGGCGAGGGCCGGGCCCAGGGAGCCGGAGGCGGCGAACAAGAGTGTTTCCGGTAGCATGATGCTCCACGTTATGAATTGATCAAGCAGTTCTGTACAACAATCTATTTTAGGGGTTTCACCCGTTTTAAGGAAGGACGATGGCCTTCTGAGGGGGCGCAAGGCCGATCTTGTCGCATTTGGAGAGCCGCCGGCGGCACCCGCCGATACTGGATGGCCGCCCGCGTACCGTTTCGAGGTCCCTATGATTACCAAAGAGCACTACTTCCACTTGCTCGACGGCTTGCGCGGGATCGCCGCGCTGATCGTCATGTGGCGCCACACCGGCTATTTTTGGAGCGGCTGGACCATTCCGCAGAGTTATCTGGCGGTCGATCTGTTCTTCGTGCTCAGCGGCGTGGTGGTAGCCAACGCCTACGAGGCGCGCTTGCGCGCCGGCCTGGCGCCGGCCCGTTTCGCGCTGCTGCGCCTGATCCGCCTGTATCCCCTGTACCTGCTGGGCAGCCTGCTCGGCTTGATTCCGGTCGCCGCCGCGCTGCTGGGACTGTGGCCGCCGTCGCTCGCGACGCCCCTGCCGCTGGTGCTGCTGGCCGCCGCGCTGCTGCTGCCGCTGGTGTCGGAGCCGAACCTGTTCCCCCTCAATTCGCCGGCCTGGTCGCTGTTCTTCGAGCTGGGCGCGAACCTGGCGTATGCGGCCGTGCTGCGCTATCTGGACAGCGCGCTGCTGGCGGCCATCCTGCTGGCCTCGGCGCTGGGGCTGGCGCTGGCCTTGCAGGCGGCGCCCGGGCAGGGCTTGCACGGCGGCTATTCGCCCGCCACCATGGCCGTCGGCCTGTGCCGGGTGGGGTATGGATTTTTCGCCGGGGTGGCGCTGCTGCGTTACTTCAACAGCGGCAGGCGGGCGCCGCTGCGGCGCGGCGCCCGCGCCTGGCTGTGCGGCGCGCTGGTGCTGGCGGGTTTGCTGGCCGTGCTGCTGGCGCGCCCGTCGGCCGCGCTGCGGCCCTGGTTCGATCTGGCGGCTGTGAGCCTGGCCTTTCCCCTGCTGATTTACCTGGCGATGGGCTGCCGCGTGTCGGGCCGCGCGGCGCAGGCTTGCGCGCTGCTGGGCGCGATCTCGTATCCGCTGTATGTATTGCATGTGCCGCTGGGCCGGCTGGTCAACGGCGCGCTCGGCCTGCTGCTGCCTGCGGCGTCGCCACCGGTCATGGCGGTGGCCGGGCTGGTCTTCGCGGGCCTGCTGTTGCCGCTGTGCTGGCTGCTCGACCAGCGCGTCGATGCACCGCTGCGCCGCTGGCTGATGCGGCGCAACGGCATTTCCCAAAGAAAATCGCCGTAGCGGCTTGCTGTGAACGCAAACGGCTACGGCGACGGGAGCGGATCGGCCCTTGGCGGGCCGGGCGATTACACCACCGCGCCCAGTTTGAAGATCGGCAGGTACATGGCTACTACCAGGCCGCCGATGATCACGCCCAGAATCACCATGATCAGCGGCTCCATCAGCGAGGCCAGGGCCGCGACCGCTTCGTCGACTTCATCTTCGAAGAAGCCGGCCACTTTGCCCAGCATCGAATCGAGCGCGCCCGATTCTTCGCCAATCGCCACCATCTGGGTCACCATTGGCGGAAACACATTGGCGTTCTGCATCGCCACGGTCAGGCTGGTACCGGTGCTGACCTCGTTCTGGATTTTCTTGGTCGCTTCCAGGTACAGGGCATTGCCGGCCGCGCCGCCGACCGAGTCGAGCGCTTCGACCAGCGGCACGCCGGCCGCGAACATGGTGGCCAGGGTGCGGGTCCAGCGCGCGATCGCCGCCTTGCGGACCACCGAGCCGAAGATCGGGGCCTTGAGCAGGGCCAGGTCCATGAAGCGCTGCATCTTGGCCGAGCGTTGCCAGGCCTGGAAGAAGAAATATCCGCCGGCAAACATGGAGCCGAAGATCGCCCACCAGTACGAGACAAAGAAGTCCGAGATATCCATCACGATGACGGTCGGGGTCGGCAAATTGGCGCCGAAGCTTTCGAACACCGTTTTAAATGCCGGCACCACCCAGATCATGATCACCGCGGTGACGATGAAGGCGATACCCAGGATCGACACCGGATAAATCAGCGCTGACTTGATCTTGGCCTTGATGGCCAGGGTTTTTTCCTTGTAGATCGCCAAGCGTGTAAGCAAGTCTTCCAGGATACCGGCCTGTTCGCCGGCGCCGACCAGGTTGCAGAACAACGGGTCGAAGTAGAGCGGATACTTGCGGAAAGCATTGTTCAGGCTGGTACCGGTTTCGATGTCGCCGCGCAGTTCCATGATCAGCTTGGACATCGATGGATTCGAGTGGCCCTTGCCGACGATGTCGAACGATTGCAGCAGCGGCACGCCGGCCTTCATCATCGTGGCCAGCTGGCGCGTGAACAGGGAAATATCCTTGTCGGTAATTTTTTTACCGCTGCGATAGCGCTTTTTCTTTACCTTGGTCACCATCACACCCTGGCGCCGCAAGGTCACGTTGACCACGGCTTCGCCCCCGGCGCGCAGTTCGCCGCGCACGGTCTTGCCGGTCTTGTCCTTGCCTTCCCAGGCGTAGACCGACTCCTTGACGGCGGCGGCGGTTTTGGTTTGTGCGAGTGCCATACTGTATTTTCCTATTCGTTGGTGCAGCCGAGAACTTCTTCAAGACTGGTCAAGCCTTGCTTTACTTTCATCAGGCCGGAGCGGCGCAGGGACTTGACGCCCTCGAGCTCCGATTGCGCGGCGATTTCCATCGAGTTGCCGTGCGCCAGAATGATTTTTTCGATCGCCGCGGTGATCGGCATGATCTGGTAGATACCGACCCGTCCCTTGTAGCCGCCGCCCAGGCAGCGGTCGCAGCCGACCGGACCGTAAGGCTTCCATCCGCCTTCCAGCTCGTCCTCCCTGAAGCCGGCCGCGAGCAGGATTTCGCGGCTGGTCTCGACTGGTTTCTTGCAGGTGCACAGGCGCCGCGCCAGGCGCTGCGCCGTGATCATGATCACCGACGAGGCGATGTTAAAGGGCGCCACGCCCATGTTCATCAGGCGCGTCAGGGTCGACGGCGCATCGTTGGTGTGCAGGGTCGAGAACACCATGTGACCGGTTTGCGCCGCCTTGATGGCGATGTCGGCCGTTTCCAGGTCGCGGATCTCGCCGACCATGATGATGTCCGGATCCTGGCGCAGGAAGGACTTGAGCGCCACCGGGAAGGTCAGCCCGGAGCGTTCGTTGATGTTGACCTGGTTCACGCCGGGCAAGTTAATCTCGGCCGGGTCTTCCGCAGTCGAAATATTGATGCCCGGCTTGTTGATCACGTTCAGGCAGGTGTACAGCGACACCGTCTTGCCGGAACCGGTCGGGCCGGTCACCAGCACCATGCCGTACGGACGCTGGATCGCTTCCATCAGCAATTCCTTCTGGTCCGGATCGTAGCCGAGCGCGTCGATGCCCATCTGGGCCTGGGTCGCGTCCAGGATCCGCATCACGGTCTTTTCGCCGAACAGGGTGGGGCAGGTGCTGACCCGGAAATCGATGGCCTTGGTGGGCGAGAGGATCAGGCGCATGCGGCCATCCTGCGGCACCCTTTTTTCGGAGATGTCGAGCTTGGAGAGCACCTTGATGCGCGAGACCAGCTTGTCGCGGATGGTGATCGGCGGCTGCGCATGCTCCTTGAGCATGCCGTCCACGCGCAGGCGGATGCGGTAGAATTTTTCGAACGGTTCGAAGTGGATATCGGACGCGCCCAGGTTGATCGCGTCGGTCAGGATCTTGTTGAGGAACTTGACGATCGGCGCGTCTTCGATGTCGGCCGCGCCCTGGTCGACCACCGGGGCTGGCGCGTCGTCCTCGCCGAACTGGATTTCTTCCTGGTCGCCCACCATGTCGTTGAGACTGGTTTCGGCGTTGCGGCCCAGGCTGGCCAGCAAGGTCAGCAGCACGTCGTGCAGCACGATCACCGGCTCGACCGACGCTTCGCTCTGGAACTTGATCTGGTCGAGCGCCTGGATATTGGTCGGGTCGGAAATGGCCACCGACATCTTGTTGCCGCGCTTGGCCAGGGCGATCACGCGCTGGCTCTGCATCAGCTTGCCGTCGATGGCGTTGGCCGGCAGGGCGTCGACATTAAAGCTCTGCAAGTCCATCAGCGGGTAGCCGAAGGTTTCCGCGCAAAAGGCGGCCAGGGTACGCGAGTCGAAGGTGCCCGTCAGCAGCAGCGTATCGATGAAAGGACTCTTGTCCGCCAGCGATTTCTTGTGCAGCGAATCGGCCTGCTGCGCGCTCAGGCGGCCCGCCTGCAGCAAGGCGCGGGCCAGGCCCGGCATCGGGGTTCCGGGGGTCGTGTTCGGGAGGACTGCAGCCATATGCGCGCTTGGTTTAAAGAGGTCGGGGAACGACAAAGCGCCGTCCAGTAGTGACTGTTGCGGCGAACTGCCTTGGATCATGCCTCCGAGCATCACATTTGTAAAGTGTTTGCTGCATGGGGGAGGCAACCATACCACGTAGGTAAAATGGAACGTTTCGTTGCGATTTAGAACTTCTGTGGCTGGAGTGGAATTGTTGGTGACAGTCTGATTAGGGACTGTCTCAGCGCGCCGGCGGGCGGGTCAGCTTGACGACCTTGATCGCCTGGTTTTGCACCTGGATGACTTCGATCGCCACGTTACCGATTTTCAGGCTGATCGGGGCCTCGGGAATTTCCTGCAACTGCTCCAGCATCAGACCGTTGACGGTCTTGGGGCCGTCCAGCGGAAACGCCAGTCCCAGCCGTTTATTGATCTCGCGCAGGGGCGCCGTGCCTTCCAACAAACATTCGCCGCGCGCATCCCAGCCGAAGTTGTCGCTCGGCGCGGCGCCGGGCGCGGAGCTGGTGAAGTCACCGATCATTTCCTCGATGATATCGTCGAGTGTGACCAGGCCCTGCACTTCGCCGTACTCGTCGACGATGATGCCCAGGCGTTCTTTGTTTTCTTGAAAATATTGTAGCTGAGTAAAGACGCTGGTGTCCTGGGGAATGAAGTACGGTGTTGTAAGCAGCCCACGGAAATGGCCGATGCTCAGCTCGTCGTCCTCGTTGAGCAGGGCGACCGCATGGCGCACGTGCAGGATGCCGATGATGTGGTTGATCTCGCCTTCATACACCGGCAGCTTGTTGTGGCGGCACCTGGTCAGCTGGGCCTTGAGTTCGGCGACCGGCACGGCCAGGTTGAGCGCCTCGATCTGGGCGCGCGGGGTCATGATGTCTTCGATCGAGGTCGTGTCGAGGTCGAACAGGTTGAGCAGGATGCTCTTGTGCTTTTGCGGAATGAAATTGCCGCCTTCCAGCACGATGGCGCGCAATTCGTCGGGCGAGACGCGGTTCTGGGCGGCGCTGTCGGCCGGCTTGACCCGCAAGATGGTGAGGAACAGGCGCACGAACAGGTTGACGAACCAGATCAGCGGCTTGGCCACCGCCATCAGCGGTTTGAGCAGGGTGCTGGCGACCAGGGAGATGGTTTCCGGATAGGTGGCGCCGATGAACTTGGGCGCGATTTCGGCGAACACGATCAGCACGAACACCAGTAGCGCGATGGCGATCACGATCACGCTCTCTTCATAGCCGAACAGCAAAATCGCAATCGCGGTCGCCAGCACCGTCGCCATGGCGTTGACCAGGGTATTGGCAATCAGGATCAGCGAGAGCAGCTTGTCGGTACGCTCGAGCAGCCACAAGGTGGTGATGGCGCCGCGGTGGCCGCGCTTGGCCAGGCTGCGCAGGCGGAATTTGTTGGCGGCCATGAGCGCCGTTTCCGCCATGGCGAAAAAGGCCGAACACAGGATCAGGAAGACCAGCGCGGCGACAAGCACCCAGGGTGACACGGTATCCAAGGGTCAGCGTGCGGCAGCGGTAGAAGAACAGGGAAGCATCTTGAGTGGGCCAGGCCCAGAATGGTGCGTCGCCGGAACGGCAACCGCAGAGCTGCTGATTCTAAGTCAAGGTCCGTTTCCGTGCAAGTTTGACCAGAATTATGTGCAGCAACTTTTAGCAGCGTCTTGTCGCGGCATCAGCCGTTCCACCAGTGCGAGGTTGCCCCCGCGCCCGGCAGGCGCGCCTGCACCGCCTTGTCGATGATGCCCGCTTCTACCGCTTGCGTGGCGTCGTAGATGCGCGCGTTGCCGAACAGATTGGTACGGATATCGCCCTGCACTCCCGCCGCTTTGGTTGCTTCCTCGAAAATACAGGCATAGCGCTCGGCGTCGAAATCGAGGCAGTCGCGCCACTCGCTCACGCGCGAATGGTCGGCCGCGACCAGGCTGCCGAAGCCCCAGTGCAAGGGGTGGACCAGGAAGCGCGTGCCCGGACAGGCGTAGCGCTTGCTGCCTGCCAGAAAGATCACCACACCGACCGACTCGACGCTGCCGATATTGTGGGTGGTCAGGGGCAGGGGCAGCGACTTGAGGAAGAAGTACAGCGCGAAGCCGGCGGTCATGTTGCCGCCTTCGGTCGACATGTGCAGCTCGATCTCGCTGGCGCCGCTCTGCAGCGCTTGCAGGCACAGGTTGCGGACGGCGCACACCGCGCTGTGATTGATGGGGCCGATAAAGTGAACGATGTGCAGTGACATTTTCTCTCCTGGACGCAGTTACCTAGGTAAGTGCCCATAAATTCTTGTCATTTCCAGCTTCCATAAGCGGCGCCTTGCTGCGTTGCCCACCGCTAGCAGTGCTCGCACTGCGTCGCGGCGTGCGCCTTGCCAGGCATCCGCTTCTGTTCGCTATAAATGACAATAATTTCTGCACACTTACTTAGCGCTATCCGCCCAAGAATAGCAAGTTTTTGCCGCCCGCACAGTTCTGTTTGATCGTCAGCTGCCCCGGTAGGTCGAATACGACCACGGCGTCACCACCAGCGGCACGTGGTAATTCTGGGCCGGATCGGCAATGCCGAAGGCCAGGGTCACCTGGTCGATGAAGCGCGGTTCCGGCAGCTTCACACCCTGGGCGGCAAAATAGTCGCCGGCGGCAAACACCAGTTCATAGCGCCCGGCCTGCATGGCGTCGCCTTCAAGCAGGGGCATATCGACCCTGCCGTCGCGGTTGGTGGTGACAGTCTTGATCAGGGTGCGCGCGCCAGGCGTGACCGCGTACAGTTCGACTACCACGCCGTTGCCAGGTTTGCCTTGCGTCGTGTCAAGCACGTGCGTACTAAGTTTTCCCATAATCCTTCCTATATCATCAAAATGAGGCATGTTATCTGGCTGATCATATACCGGCGTGCGAACGCCACTATATGATGCGAACTATACCCTCCATGCATTCCCTTCCATCCCGAGCCCATTCATGACGACTTACGACAACTATCCACGCGACCTGGCCGGCTACGGGCGCACGCCGCCCCATCCGCAATGGCCGGGCCAGGCGCGGGTAGCGCTGCAATTCGTGCTCAACTATGAAGAGGGCGGCGAAAACAATGTGCTGCACGGCGATGCCGCCTCCGAAACCTTTCTGTCCGAAATCATTGGCGCTGCGGCCTTTCCGATGCGCCACATGAGCATGGAGTCGCTTTACGAATACGGTTCGCGCGCCGGCCTGTGGCGCCTGCTGCGCATGTTCGAGGAGCGCAAGCTGCCGCTGACCGTGTTCGGCGTGGCCATGGCGCTCAAGCGCAACCCGGAGGCGGTGGCCGCTTTTCAGGAGTTGGGCCACGAAATCGCCTGCCACGGCCTGAAGTGGATCTCCTACCAGAACGTGGACGAAGCGACCGAGCGCGCCCACATGATTGAGGCCGTGCAGATCATGCGCGAACTGAGCGGGTCCGCGCCGCTGGGCTGGTACACCGGGCGCGACTCGCCCAACACGCGCCGCCTGGTGGTCGAACATGGCGGCTTTGCCTACGACGCCGACCATTACGGCGACGATTTGCCATTCTGGCAACAGGTCGCGCACGCCGGCGGCGTCACGCCACATTTGGTGGTGCCATACACGCTCGACACCAACGACATGCGCTTTTGCGCCATGCAGGGCTTCAATTCGGGCACCCAGTTCTTCGATTATCTGAAAGACGCCTTCGACGTGCTGTACGCCGAAGGCAATCCGGATGGCCTGAACCAGCCGAAAATGCTCTCCATCGGCCTGCATTGCCGCATCGTGGGCCGTCCGGGGCGGGCGGCGGCGCTGGCGCGCTTCCTCGACTACGTGCAAAGTCATGATCGGGTCTGGATCACGCGCCGCATCGATATTGCCGAGCACTGGAAGGCCGTTCACCCGTACTAGTTCGTTTGGCTGATAAGCCACATCTGCAAATAGATATAACTGCGGATGCCGTCGGTGTTAACCTTGCACACTGGGATAAAGCCGAGGCAAGAATGTCAACACCGATCCGTTTCTACTATCAGGGCGCCGTGCGCGAGGTTACACAGGCCGCGCCGACGCAGACCATTCTCCAGCATTTGCGCGAGGACCTGCACTGCACCGGTACCAAGGAAGGCTGCGCCGAAGGCGACTGCGGCGCCTGCACGGTCGTCATCGGCTCGCTCGGCGTCGGCGGCCAGGTCGAGATGAAGGCGGTGAACTCCTGCATCCAGTTGACGCCCACCCTGGACGGCAAGGCCCTGTTCACCGTCGAAGATGTGCAGCAGTCGAACGGCCTGCTGCACCCGGTGCAGCAAGCCATGGTCGAATGCCACGGCTCCCAGTGCGGCTTTTGCACCCCCGGTTTCGTCATGTCCCTGTGGGGCATGTACCTCAAGCAGGAAGGTCGCGAGCCGTCGCGCTGCCAGATCGACGATGCCCTTTCCGGTAATCTGTGCCGCTGCACCGGCTACCGCCCGATCATCGACGCCGCCAAGCGCATGGGCGAACTGCCGCCCGTGCACTTCGACCGCGCCGCGCTGGCCGCCCGGCTGGCGCCCCTGCAACGCGGCGTCATGGCCACCTACAGTGCCGCCGGCGCCTGCTTCTACGCTCCACGCACGCTCGATGAACTGGTGCGCATCCGCGCCGACAAGCCCGGCGCCGTGCTGCTGGCCGGTTCCACCGACATCGGTCTGTGGGTCACCAAGCAGATGCGCGAACTGGGCGACATCATCTACCTCGGCCACGTCGACGCCCTCAAACAGGTCACGCAAGATGGCGGCATGATCGACATCGGCGCCGGGGTCACGCTCGAAGAAGCCTACAAGGCGGTCAGCGCGCACTATCCGGCCGAACTTTCGAGCATGTGGCAGCGTTTCGCCTCGCTCCCGATCCGCAACGCCGGCACCCTGGGCGGCAACGTCGCCAACGGCTCGCCGATCGGCGACTCGATGCCGTGGCTGATCGCCCTGGGCGCGCGCGTGGTGCTGCGCGGCGCCGCCGGTGAGCGCGAGCTGGCGCTGGAAGACCTGTACCTCGGCTACCAGAAAAAGGACCTGCAGCCCGGCGAATTCGTCCAAGCGGTGCGCGTGCCGCTGCCGCGCGCTGGCGTGCAGTTCCGCACCTACAAGCTGGCCAAGCGCTTCGACCAGGACATTTCCGCCGTGTGCGCCGCCTTCGCGCTGCGCTTCGAGGGCGACTTGGTGCTTGAGGCACGCATCGCTTTTGGGGGCATGGCCGCCACGCCCAAGCGCGCCGCCCAGACCGAAGCGCTGCTGCTCGGCCAGCCGTGGAGCGAGGCGACGGTGGACGCCGCCATGGCCATGCTGGCCCAGGATTACGCGCCGCTGTCGGACATGCGCGCGTCGAGCGAGTACCGCATGAAGACGGCGCAGAATCTGCTGCGCCGCTTCTGGTTCGAGACCCGTCAACACAACCCGCTGGCGGCAGATGCCGTCAACGCCTTTGCCGTGCGCGCGTAAGGAGAACACCATGAACGACGCAGCTATCCCAGCGCTCAAAGCGGCGGCATGGACCGGCGTGGGCGTCTCGCGCGCGCACGAATCGGCCGCGCTGCACGTGCTCGGCCAGGCCACCTACACCGACGACATCCCGGAAGTGCAGGGCACCCTGCATGCGGCGTTGGGCTTGTCCAGCAAGGCGCACGCGAACATTTCCGCCATCGACCTTGACGCGGTGCGCGCCAGCGTTGGCGTGGTCGCCGTGCTGACGGTGGCCGACATCCCCGGCACCAACGACTGCGGCCCGATCATCCACGACGACCCGATCCTGGCCGATGGCCTGGTCATGTACGTCGGCCAGCCGATCTTCATTGTCGTCGCCGACACCCACGACCACGCGCGCCGTGCCGCGCGCCTGGGCCAGGTGACGTACGAAGAACTGCCGGCGATCCTCACCCCGCAAGCGGCGCGCGCGGCGCAATCGTATGTGCTGCCGCCGATGCGCCTGGCGCGCGGCGACTACCAGGCTGCGTTCGACAAGGCGCCGCGCTCGGTCAAGGGCGAGCTGTATGTGGGCGGGCAGGAGCAGTTCTACCTGGAAGGGCAGATTTCATACGCCATTCCAAAAGAAGACAAGGGCATGCTGGTGCTCTGCTCGACCCAGCACCCGAGCGAAATGCAGCATGTGGTGGCGCATGCGCTCGGCCTGCACTCGCATAACATCGTGGTCGAATGCCGGCGCATGGGCGGAGGCTTCGGCGGCAAGGAGTCACAATCGGCGCTGTGGGCGGCCGCGTCGGCCATCGCCGCCTCAAGACTCAAGCGCCCGGTCAAGCTGCGCGCCGACCGCGACGACGACATGCTCGTCACCGGCAAGCGCCACTGCTTCCATTACGAATACGAAGTCGGCTACGACGACGACGGCCGCATTGTCGCCGCCAAGGTCGACATGGTCACCCGCGCCGGCTATTCGGCCGACCTGTCTGGGCCCGTGGCCACGCGCGCGGTCTGCCATTTTGACAACACCTACTATTTGTCGGACGTCGACATCCGCGCCGCCTGCGGCAAGACCAACACGCAATCGAATACCGCCTTCCGCGGCTTCGGCGGCCCCCAGGGCGCAATCGCCATCGAGTACGTGATCGACGAAATCGCCCGCGAACTCGGACGCGACGCGCTCGATATCCGGCGCCTCAATTTCTACGGCCGCGAAGAGCGCAACGTCACGCCGTACGGCCAGGTGGTGGTCGACAACGTGATTCACGCGCTGTCCGCCGAGCTGGAAGAAACCAGCGAATACCGCACCCGCCGCGCCGCGATCAACGCTTTTAACGCCACCAGCCCGGTGCTCAAGAAAGGGCTGGCGCTCACGCCCGTCAAATTCGGCATCGCCTTCAACGTCACGCACCTGAACCAGGCCGGCGCGCTGGTGCACGTGTATGTGGACGGCTCGATCATCGTCAACCACGGCGGCACCGAAATGGGGCAGGGCATCAACACCAAGGTGATGCAGGTGGTCGCGCATGAACTGGGCGTGGACATCGTCAACGTGCGCGCCACCGCCACCGACACCAGCAAGGTCTCGAACACCTCGGCCACGGCCGCATCGACCGGCGCTGACTTGAACGGCAAGGCGGCCCAGGACGCGGCGCGCCAGATCCGCGAGCGCCTGGCCGATTACGCGGTCAAGCTGTATGGCGGCGAGGCTGCCGACGTGGTGTTCGCCGGCGACACGGTGTTCGTCAACGGTCACGAAGTCGCCTTCCCGGTACTGGTGCAAAAAGCCTACCTGGCGCGCGTGCAGCTGTGGTCCGACGGCTTCTACGCCACGCCCGGCCTGCACTGGGACCCGAAAACCATGAACGGCCGCCCGTTCTCGTACTACGCCTACGGCGCCGCCGTGGCCGAAGTGGTGGTCGATACGCTTACCGGCGAATGGAAGCTGCTGCGCGCCGACGCGCTGTACGACGCCGGCAAGTCGCTCAACCCGGCCATCGACATCGGCCAGGTCGAGGGCGCCTTCATCCAGGGCATGGGCTGGCTCACCACCGAAGAACTGTGGTGGAACCCGGCCGGCAAACTCATGACGCATGCGCCGTCGACCTACAAGATCCCGGGCGTATCGGACTGCCCGGAAGACTTCCGTGTGCGCCTGTTCGACAACCGCAACGTCGAAGACAGCATCCACCGCTCCAAGGCCGTGGGCGAGCCGCCGCTGCTGCTGCCGTTCTCGGTGTTCTTCGCCATCCGCGATGCCGTTTCCAGCGTCGGCGGGCACAAGGTCCAGCCGCCGCTCAATGCGCCGGCCACCAGCGAAGAAATCCTCAAATCCATTTGCGCTGTCGAAGCGGCGCTCAAGGCGGCGTGATGGACGACTGGCTCAGCGCCACCGCCGCTACCCCTACGCCTGCCATCCTGGTGACCGTGGCCATCGTCGAAGGCTCCGGCCCGCGCGAGTGCGGCGCGAAGATGCTGGTCGACGCCACCCGCGTGCTTGACACCATTGGCGGCGGCCACCTGGAACACCGCGCCATCGAGACCGCCCGCGCCATGCTGGAAGGCGGCCGCGCGCGCCACTTTGAACGCTACGCGCTCGGCCCGAGCCTGGGCCAGTGCTGCGGCGGCGTGGTGCACCTGTCGTTCGAATTGTTCGATGCGGCGCAGGCCGCGCTGCTCGGCCAGCGCCGCCAGGACGACAGCTGGCGCGTGGTCGCCATCGATGGCGCGCCGGAGAGCGCGCTGTTCGACGGCGACGGCCGCTGGCTCGCCGGCAGCCGTCCACCGGTCTTCGCGCGCGACCGCGGCGCCTACGTCATGCAGGAGCCGGACGGGCGGCGCTGGCTGGTCGACCCGCTGTTCGCGCCGCGCGCGCACCTGGTGCTGTTCGGCGCCGGCCACGTGGGCACGGCCATCGTGCGCGCACTGGCGCATTTGCCATGCACGGTCACCTGGGTCGACGAGCGCGACGACATGTTCCCCCCATGGGTCCCGGCCAACGTCACCGTGGAGGCGACCGACGTGCCGGAAGCGCTGGTGGCTTGCGCCCCGGCCAATGCCAGCTACCTCGTCATGACCCACAGCCACGCGCTCGACCAGCGCCTGACCGAGGCGATCATGGCGCGCCCCGGTGTCGGCTGGTTCGGCCTGATCGGATCGAAAACCAAGCGCCGCCAGTTCGAACACCGCCTGCGTGCGCGTGGCGTGGACGCGGCGCGGATTGATACAATGGTCTGCCCGATCGGGCTGGCCGGCATTACCAACAAGGCGCCGGCGGTCATCGCCGCTTCTGTCTGCGCGCAATTACTGACCGTCTGGGAAACCATGCAAGGAACGCCCAGCGCGTCCAGGCTGCCCCGGGCCGCAATCACCGAAAGAGTCTGATGTCTACCGTACCACCAAGCACCGTGCAAGCCTACCGAGCCAGCTTGCTGCATTTTCACGCCGACCCGGCCTTCAGCCAGGATGCCTGCCTGTGGCACGAAGATGGCCTGTTGATCGTTGCCGACGGCAAAGTCCGGGCGGCCGGCGACTACGCGCAGCTGCTGGCGACGCTGCCCCCCGGCGTGCAGGTGGTCGATTATCGCGGCAAGGTGATCATGCCTGGCTTTATCGACACCCACCTGCACTTCCCGCAGACCGACATGATCGCCTCGCCGGCGCCGGGCCTGTTGCCGTGGCTGGAAACCTATACTTTCCCGACCGAGCGCCAGTTCGGCGACCCGGCGCATGCGCGCGAAGTGGCCGATTTTTTCCTCGACGAGCTGCTGCGCTGCGGGACCACCACGGCCATGGTGTACTGCACCGTGCACCGCGAGTCGGTCGACGCGTTCTTTGAGGCCAGCGCGGCGCGCAACCTGCGCATGGCGGCCGGGAAGGTGCTCATGGACCGCAACTGCCCCGAGTTTTTGCGCGATAGCGCCGAGGGCGGGGTGCGCGACAGCGAGGACCTGATCAAGAAGTGGCACAACAAGGGCCGCGCCATGTACGCGATCACCCCGCGCTTCGCGCCCACGTCCACCGAAGCGCAGTTGCGCCTGACGGGTGAACTGGCGGCGGCGTATCCGGACACGTATATCCAGACCCACGTGTCGGAAAACGCGGACGAGTGCAGCTGGGTCAAGTCGCTGTTTCCGGATGCGCGCAGCTATCTGGACGTGTACGATCACTATGGGCTGATGCGCGAGCGCGCCATGTTCGGCCACTGCATCTGGCTCGACGACGCCGACTTTGCGCGCATGGCCGAGACCGGGTCGGCGGCGGCGGTCTGCCCGACCTCCAACTTCTTCCTCGGCAGCGGCTTGTTCGATTTCGAAAAGGCCGACGCGGCGCGGGTTTCGCTGTCGCTGGCGACCGACGTGGGAGGGGGGACATCCTTCTCCATGTTGCAAACTATGAATGAAGCCTATAAAGTAGCGCGATTGAAAGGCAGCTATCTGCCGGCCGCGCGCATGTTTTACCTGGCGACCCTGGGCGCGGCGCGCAGCATGCAACTCGAAGGGACCATCGGCAGTTTCGTGGCGGGGGCGGAAGCCGATTTCATCGTGCTCGACCCGAAAGCGACGCCCTTGCTGGCGCGCCGCACGGAGCGTTGTAACAATCTCGAGGAGCTGCTGTTCGCGCTGGCGCTGCTGGGCGACGACCGCTGCGTGGGTGCGACCTATGCGGCTGGGCGCAAGGTGCATGAGCGCACGGGGGTGATGTTGTAAGTACCGCCGCATTTTGAACCGTCGTTCCCCAGCAGGCGTTGTAAGTACCACCGCATTTTGATTCGTCTTCCCCGCGCAGGCGGGGATCCATGGCACCTCTGAGCATCGGTGCTATGGACCCCCGCCTTCGCGGGGGCGACGGCGTTACTCAACGACTAGAGAAGAAGAAATCCATGATCCGTAAAACGAGCAGCCTGTTGATCGCCCTGGCCCTGGCCGCCAGCGCGTATGCCGCGCCACCGACCGCCACGTCCAGGGCCAACGAAGCGGCCACCGCGCGCCACCTGGCGGGCCTGATCGCCGGCGCCGAACCGAAGCTGTCCGAACTGACCCTGTTCTTCTCGCAGATGCCCAAGGGCGCCGACCTGCATCACCATTACTCCGGTTCCGTCTACGCCGAACAATACGTCGACTTCCTCGACAAGCAGGGCCTGTGCGTCAACAAGCAGACCTACCGCATCGAAACCGACAAGGCCGTCATCGCCGCCCAGCGCGCGCTGCCCGCCGCCGAACGCACCTGCCTCTCGTCCGCCGAGGTGCTGGCCGACGACTTCACCTACCGCGAACTGCTGCAGCGCTGGTCGAGCAAGGACTTCGACAACCACGGCGCGATCCAGCCGCCGCCGGACCGCCAGTTCTTCCAGACCTTCGGCTTCTTCGGCCCGGTCTCGAACGACAACTTCAACGAAGGCTTGCTGGAGCTGAAAAAGCGCGCCATCGCCGAAAACGTCGGCTACATCGAAACCATGTTCAAGCTCGCGCCGATGACCGGCAACAGCGACGCCGATACGGCCATGTGGAAGGCCCGCGACGACGCCGCGCTCACCGCCGCCATGCGCGGCTGGATGGAAAAGCTCGACAAGGACCCCGCCTTCAACAAGGGCCTGGACGACTACGTCGAGCGCATCAAGACCAACCACGCCAACATCGACGACGAGCAGTTCACCATGCGCTACCAGGCGTATGTACTGCGTCTTGTGAACCCGTCGCTGGTGTTCTCGTCGATGCTGGCCGCCTTCAAGGCGTCCAGCCAGAGCGACTTGATCGTCGGCGTCAATATCGTCGGCCAGGAGAGTCTGGCGCCATCGATGCGCGACTACGAGCTGCACATGAAGATGTTCCGCTTCCTGAAGACCCAGTACCCGAAAGTGAAGCTGGCGCTGCACGCGGGCGAGCTGGCGCTGGGCGACGTGCCGCCGGAAGGACTCAAGTTCCACATCGAGCAGGCCCTGAACGTGGCCGGCGCCGACCGCATCGGCCACGGCATCGACCTGGCGCACGAGTCGAATGCGATCGCCATCATGAAAACCATGCGCGAGAAGGATATTCCGGTCGAGATCAACCTGACCAGCAATGCCTTCATCTCCGGCATCAAGGGCGCCAACCACCCGGTGACCCTGTACCGCAAGTTCGGCGTGCCGTATGTGATTTCGACCGACGATGCGGGCGTCACGCGCCACAACCTGTCGCAGGAATACACGCTGTTCGCCAGCCGCTACCAGCCGTCCTACGCCGAAATCAAGAAGGTTTCGTACAACGGCGTGCGCTACGCCTTTTTGCCGCAGCAGGAAAAACAGCGCCTGACGCGCCAGCTCGACGAGCGCTTTGCCCGCTTTGAGGCGCAGGTGGCCTCGTGGCCAACCGCCGCCAGCGTCGCGCCGCGCGCCCGCTGACCCGCCCCCGCCGTTCCCGCGCTCGCGGGAACGGCACCTTCTGCCGTTCCCCCCTGCCTGCCTCCCAAACTCAGCACAATATCTGCCGTGCCATCTTGAGTTAGCTCCAACTCTTCCGCTTTAGTTGCAAAAAATGATTTACGTAATGGAAAGTGTGTGGCCGTCCCGCTACACATTTGCGCGTCCGGGCAAACGTTTGTCGAAATTCTGTATGAAAGGATTTCACCTCATAACCTAGGATTTATAATCCCGCCAAGGCCACAAGCCCGGAAACACGCCTCAGGAACCCCATCTAGCACTACTTTATGCATGAATTTATATGATCGATATATAAATGCATAAACGAAATGGTATTTGTCAGCGTCGCAGCCACTGCTGCATAGTGACCTGAGGATGATCCACGAAGCAATCTTGCCAGTCGCCACTTGGTCATGCTGGTGACATATTCGGCCAGTAGACTTGCGCGCTGCGCAGGGCATTGTCGCGGTCGGGCGCACTCGCTCGACGGACCTGGAAGGCAAAGAATAACGACGGCCGCGCATGGCGTCGACTGGTTTTTTCGTGGCGGCGCCATCAGCGCCGCCAGCGCAGATTTGCAGCAAAGTACAGAGGAAAGGCTTCGCCGCCTTTCACCATAACATGTCTTTTTTTGGGGTTACACAATGATCAAACATAATCGGATGCAGGTCACCAAGCTGGCGCTGGCGCTGTCAATCGCGCTGGCGACCTTGCCGGCCATGGCGCAGAACACCACGTCGGCTATCGGCGGGCGTATTTCCGCCGCCGACGGCAAGCCAGCCGGCGGCGCAACCGTATCCATCGTCCACGCCGAATCCGGTTCCGTCAGCAATGTCGTCACCGATGGCGAAGGGCGCTATGTGGCACGCGGCCTGCGTTCGGGCGGTCCGTACACGATCATCATTACCAAAGACGGCATCACCGAAAAACGCGAAGGCGTGTTCATCCAGCTGGCCGAGACCGCTTCCGTCGACGCCACCCTGGGCGCGCCGATGCAGACCGTGACCATCGCCGGTTCGGCTGCCCGTTCGGAAAAATTCTCGAAATCGAACATGGGTTCCGGCACCAGCCTGAGCTCGAACGAAATCGCCACCCAGGCATCGATCCAGCGCAACCTGCAAGATTACGCCCGTGCCGACCCGCGCGTGGCCCAGACCGACAAGGAACGCGGCGAAATCTCCGTGGCCGGCCAGAACTCGCGCTACAACTCGCTGACCATCGACGGCGTGGCCGTGAACGACACCTTCGGCCTGGAATCGAACGGCAGCCCGACCGCCAAGCAGCCGATCTCGATCGAAGCGATCCAGACCGTGCAGGTCAACGTCGCCAACTACGACGTGACGCAAAAGGGCTACACCGGCGGCAACATCAACGCCGTCACCAAGTCCGGCACCAACACGCTCAAGGGCAGTGTTTACTATGTGTTCCGTAACGACAAGCTGTCGGGCGACCGCTACAACAACGCCAACGACACCTACTACGCGCCACCGTCGACCAAGGACACCACCGCCGGCTTCACCCTGGGCGGCCCGCTGATCCAGGATAAGCTGTTCATTTTCGCTAACTACGAGAAGCTCGAATCGAGCCGCGCCGCGCCAGCCTTCGGCCCGCTGGGCAGCTCGCTGACCAACGTCGGCCTCACGCCAGCGTTCATTTCCAACGCGCAGACCATCGCCAAGGACAAGTTCGGCATCAACGCCGGCACCACCGACGTGCCGGCTGGCGCCAAGCTGAACGTGGAAGACGCGCTGGTCAAGGTCGACTGGAACATCAACGACGACCACCGCGCCATGTTCCGCTACTCGAAGACCTCGCAGTCCGAGCCGCAATTTGCCGGCATTTCCGCCACCGGCCTGTCGCTCAACTCGCAGTGGTACGCGCAAGACAAGTCGATCGAAACCTTCGTCGCCCAGCTGACGTCCGACTGGACCCCTAACTTCTCGACCGAATTCAAGGTATCGCAGCGCGACTACGACAGCGTGCCGACCCTGAATTCGCGCCTGCCTGCGATCAGCCTGTCGATGTCAGGAGCGAACCCGGCCGGTACGCCGGCATCCGTGCCGACCACCAACCGCTCGCTCAACTTCGGTACCGAGAACAGCCGTCACCGCAACATTCTCGGCACCAAGACCGACGACATCTACCTGGGCGCCAACTGGGCCCTGGGTGACCACGAAGTCAAGTTCGGCACCGACTACAGCAACAACAAGGTCTACAACGCCTTCCAGCAAAACATTTTCGGCAATTACAGCTTCAGCTGCCAGAATCCAAGCAACACCTGGACCTACAGCTTCGCGTTTGCCACCTGCGCCAATGCCACCCCGGCCCAGGTTGAGCAAGCCATCCTGGAAAACTTCAGCAAAGGCCGTCCAAGCTCGTACCAGTTGCAGGTTGCCGCCAAGGGCGTGAACCTGAACGACGCCGTTGCCGACTTCGCCCTGAAAAACTACGGCGCGTTTGTACAGGATACCTGGACCATCAGCCCGCGCCTGACCGTGACCGCCGGCGTGCGTCTCGATGCAGCGCGCATCAGCGACCGTCCACGCCGCAACAGCGCGATCGCCGCAGCGAAGATCGAAGGCGACTTCGCCAAGGGCATCCGCGAAAAAGGCGGTTATGGCCTGGACAACACCAACACCTTCGACGGCCAGAACCTGATACAGCCGCGTTTCGGCATCAACTACAACCTCGACACCACCCGCAAGATGCAAATCCGCGGTGGCGCCGGCCTGTTCCAGGGTAACGCTGCCGCTGTCTGGCTGTCGAACCCGTTCTCCAACCCTGGCGTGGCAACCACCACCGTCGGTTGCGGCACCGGTAACTTCGCTGCCTGCAATGGCGCAACCCTGTTCAGCGCCAATCCGGACCAGCAGCCAACCACCATTGGCGGCAACGCCTCGGCGCCGGCGGCCAACGTCGACATCCTGGCGCAGGGCTTGCGCCAGCCGTCGGTCTGGAAAGCCAACGTCGCCTTCGACATGGAACTGCCATGGTACGGCCTGGTCTTTTCTGCGGAATACCTGCACGTGAAGTCCAAGGACGCGATCTACTACCAGAACCTGAACCTCGGCGCCGCCACCCGCAAGGGCAGCGACGGCCGCGACCTGTTCTACACCGCGCAGGGTTACAACCCGTTGTGCTGGAGCGCGACCGGCAACTCGATCGCCAGCGGCACCGCTTGCACCGGCTTGCGTAACAAGGCACTGAGCAACGAATCGTTCGCCAACGTGCTGCTGGCGCAGAAGACCGACAAGGGCGGCAGCGGCATGGCCACCATGTCGATCAGCCGTCCATTGACCTCGGGCCTGGGCTGGTCGGTAGCGTACACCTACACCGATGCCAAGGAAGTCTCGCCACTGACCTCGTCGACCTCGAACTCGAACTTCACCGGCCGTTCGGTGTTCAATCCGAACGAAGAAGTCAACGCCAATTCGAGCTACCTGGTCAAGAACCGCGTGAACGCCATCGTCAACTTCCAGAAGAACTTCTTCGGCGCTTACAAGACGCGTTTCGGCATGTTCTACGAAGGCCGTTCGGGTAAACCTTACAGCTGGACCATCAACAACGACTTGAACGGCGACGGTTCCGCTGGTAACGACCTGATGTACATCCCGTCGGCGCCAGGTTCGGGCGAAGTGGTGTTCGCGGGCGACAAGCCAGGCAGCACTGTCAACGAAGACAAGTTCTGGAGCGTGGTCAACAGCAACAGCGTGCTGAAGAAAGCCGCTGGCGGCGTGGTTGGCCGTAACACGGACTTCTCGCCTTGGAGCAACAGCTTCGACATGCGCGTCTCGCAGGAATTGCCAGGCCTGTTCGCCAAGAACAAGGCTGTCTTCAGCCTCGACTTCTTCAACGTCGGCAACCTGCTGAACAAGAAATGGGGCCGTATCAATGAAGTCGGCTTCCAGGGCGCCGGCGCCCAGGCACGCAGCTTCGTCGACTACGTTGGTATGGAAAACGGCAAGTACATCTACAAAGTACGCGACAACGTCGAATCGCTCGACGTTCGCCAGACCAAGGGCGAATCGCAGTGGGCCATCCAGGCGACCGTCAAGTACGAATTCTGATGCATAGCTGAGTAATTCAAGGAACGGCCGGTGGCGACACTGGCCGTTTTTTTTCGTCCCGCCCGATACATTTCCGATACATATTAGAGGGCGTAGCATCCGCTGCGGCCTGCGCTCTTCGGTTATCCTACTACCTATGAATCTATACTCAAGGCCCCTTTGCGCCGCGCTCGCCGCGGCCTTCCTGTCGGCGGGCTGCGCCACGCGCCCGACGGCCCCGATCGAGATCAACCTGGTCGCCCTGAACGACTTCCACGGCCACCTCGACGCCACCAAATTCCAGTACACCAGCATCCACGCCAGCGGCCAGCAAACCGCGCAGGCGGGCGGCGTGGATACCATCGCCGCCGCCGTCCAGGCCTGGCGCCGCGAAGACAAGGACCTGCTGTTCGTCGGCGCCGGCGACCTGATTGGCGCCTCGCCGGCCATGTCGTCGATGTGGGCCGACGAACCGGCGCTGGAAGCCTTGACCATGGCCGGCATGCGCATCTCCTCGGTCGGCAATCACGAATTCGACAACGGCCGCGCCGAACTGCTGCGCCAGCAGCGCGGCGGCTGCGAGTCGGTGCGTCCCGAAAAGGCCTGCCAGTTCAGCAAGGACTTCCGTGGCGCGGGCTTTACTTACCTGGCCGCCAACGTGATCGACGACGCCACCGGTAAACCCTTCCTGCCGGCCTACCGGATCGAAGACGTCAAGGGCGTCAAGGTCGGCCTGATCGGCGCCGTGCTGCGCAACACCGCTTCGGTGGTGCTGGCCTCGGGCATCGTCGGATTGACATTCGAAGATGAAGCGACCGCGATCAACCGCGTCATCCCCGCCATGCGCGCCGAAGGTGCGCAGGTGTTCGTGGTGCTGATCCACGAAGGCGGCACCACTCCGGAACCGTTCGACAAGCCCGATTGCAGCGCCCTCAAAGGCCCGGTGGTCGACATCGTCAAGAAGCTCGATCCTGCCATTCGCGTGATCGTCAGCGGCCACTCGCACACGGGCTTTCAGTGCAAGGTGGACGGGCGCGTGGTAACCCAGGGCGAGATGGGCGGCCACGTCCTGTCGCGCATCAAGATGATGGTCGATCCGGCCAGCGGCGCGGTGGCCGACATCGCGGTGCGTAACGTGATCATGAAGCCGGGCGAATATCCACCCGATGCGCGCGTGTCGGCGTTTCTCAGGCAAGCCAAGGAACGCAGCGAAGCGGCCTTGGGGCGGCCGGTAGCGCGCGTGGCCGTGCGTTCGATCCACCGCAAGGAAAGCGCCGGCGGCGAAACCGTGCTCGGTGGCCTGATCGCCGACGCCGTGCTGGCCGCCACCAAAGCGCAGGGCGTGCAGATCGGCTTCATGAACATGGGCGGCATGCGCCAGGACCTCGACGTCGAAGCGAACCTCACCGCCACCTACGGCGACGTGCAGATCGTGCTCCCGTTCGGGAATACCATCGTGGTCATGGACATGAGCGGCGCCCAGATCCGCGCGCTGCTCGAACAGCAGTGGGCGCGCCCGGGCGCGAGCAGCGTCTCGGTGCTGCAGGTCTCCGACGGCTTCAGCTACCGCTGGAACAAGAACGCGCCGAAGGGCCAGCGCGTGGTGCGCGACAGCGTCACCCTGAACGGCAAGGCGCTCGACGACGCCGCCATGTATCGCGTGGCCGGCAACAACTTCCTGGCCGAAGGCGGCGACAGCTTCCCCGCCTTTGCCGCCGCCGCCAACAAGCGCGACACGCAGATCCGCGATATCGACGCCGTGGTGCAGTTCCTGGTCCAGCAGGACAAGGCGGGCAAACCGGCCGGCAGCGACACGCCGCCGGGCCGCATCGGGACGGTCCAATGACGCCGCTTCGGCGCGGCCTCGCCGCACTGCTTGCGCTGGTCCTGGGACCGCAGGCGCAGGCCGGCTTTTCCATTCCCGGCTATGAATTGGTGCAGACCGCGCCGGTGGAAACCACGCTGGTCAACCCGGACCTGCGCAGCAGTACGGCCGTGTGGACGCAGCTGTTCGACGAGGCGCGCAGCGAGATCGTGATCGGCCAGTTCTACGCCATCAGCAAGGCCGGCACGCCGTTCGACAAGGTGGTCGAGCGCCTGGAAGCGGCCGGCAAGCGCGGTGTGAAGATCCGCTTCTTGCTCGATAAAAAAGGCGTCGGCCTGTCCGACCCCGGCACCCTGGAGCGGCTGCGCAAGATCCCCAATCTGGAGCTGCGCGTGCTCGATTACGCGCAGCTGACCGGCACCGGCATCATCCACGCCAAGTACCTCGCGGTGGATAAAAAGGCGGCCTTTATCGGCAGCCAGAATTTCGACTGGCGCGCGTTTACCCATATCCACGAAACCGGCCTGTTGATCAGCGACGCGGCCATGGTGGCGCAGGTGCAGGCCGTGTTCGAGCGTGACTGGCAGGCGCAGTCGCTGCTGGCGTCAAAGCTGGCGGTGCCGCGCGCGGTGCCGGCGAACGTGCTTGCGCAGGCCGCGCAACTGGTCGCCAGCCCGGCGGCCTACAATCCGCCCGGCGTGGCCGATTCCGAAGTGGTGCTGCCGGCCTTGCTGGCCGATGCGAAGAACGAAGTGCGCATCCAGCTGCTCGACTACGCGCCGCTCGGTTACGGGCCTGACAACACGCGGCCGTACTACGGCGTGATCGACAACGCGGTGCGCGCAGCCGCTGCGCGCGGCGTGAAAATCAAGCTCATGGTCTCGAACTGGAACACCGACCAACCCGGCATCGCCTACCTCAAAAGCCTGGCGCTGCTGCCGAACGTCGAGGTGCGCATCGTCACCTTGCCGGTGGCGTCGAGCGGGCCGATTCCGTTCGCGCGCGTCATCCACAGCAAGACCATGACGATCGACGGCAAGCTGGCCTGGGTCGGCACCAGCAACTGGGCCGGCGGGTACTTCGACAAGTCGCGCAATCTCGAAGTCGTGCTGCGCAACGAGAAGATGGCGCAGCGCCTGGGCGCACTGCACGAGCAGACCTGGAGCTCGTCGTACGCGGCGCCGATCGAGATTGGCAAAGACTATCCAAAACCGAACAAGGGAACTGAATGATGAAGAAACTGGCTTGTGTACTGGCGCTCGCGGGCGCCTTCGTGTCGGCGGAAGCGCTGGCCTGGGGCGCCGAAGGGCACCGCGCGGTCGGCGCCATCGCCGAAAAACTGATCAAGGGCAGCAACGCCGAGAAGCAGGTGGCGGCCTTGCTGCTGCCCGGCGAAAGCCTCGAATCGATTACCGTCTGGGCCGACAGCGCCAAGGGTGGCGCCGGCTATACGCCGCCGACCGCCGAGATGAACGCCTACACGGCGGTCAACCCGCGCCACAATGAGTATCACTACACCGACATCCCGTTCCAGAACGAGCACTATCATGACGGCGCGGTCGGCACGGCCGACGTGGACATCGTGCAAACGCTCAAGCAGGCCATCGCCGTCTTGCAGGGCAAGACCGACCCGGCGCTTAATCCCAACAAGCTGACCCGCCGCCAGGCCTTGCTGCTGGTGGCGCACATGACCGGCGACATCCACCAGCCGCTGCACGTGGGCGCGGCGTTCGTCGGCAAGGATGGCAAGTTCGCGGTGCCGAAAAAGCACGAGGATGTCGACAGCCTGAATATCTACGATTCGCGCGGCGGCAACAGCCTGCTGCTCGACGACGACAAGCTTACGACGCTGAGCGCGAAGCTGATCGAGGGCGAAGCCAGGCCGCTGCCGCCGGGTGCGCAGAAGTGGACCACCCGGCCGTTCCACTCGTACTGGGACAGCACCGTGGTCGACTACGCGATGCGCCGCATCAGCACCAAGACCCCGGAGCAGTTCGCGCAGAAGGTCATCGACGGCAAACCGGTGGTGGCGAAGAACACGGGCGAGGCTACCAGCTGGCCGTACCAGTGGGCCGACGATGCGCTGGCTGCATCCAAGCTGGCGTATTCGGACGTCACGCCCGGTGCGATCGGCAAGCAAACCAACCGCAAGGGCGAAACCTACTACACCTTCGGGCTGGAGATGGGATCGAACTATCCGGTGCCAAGTTCCGCGCTGGCCAAGACGCAGCTGATCAAGGGTGGGTACAACCTGGCGTCGCTGCTGCAAACCATCTGGCCGTAAGCGCCATAGTTCAGTCATTCCCAGCCCCTTACCACGTCGTCCCCGCGCAAGCGGGGACCCAAGTTCGCTGATCCACCCGTGAGCATCCGAATGAAGCCAGCCGCAAAATTCGCCGCCATCGTTTTGGCTATCCCCATCGCCGCCTGCGCCGCACCGGCCGACAGCAAGCCGCTCCCGCTGTGGGAGGCCGGCGTCCTCGGCGGCGTCGCCTCCACGCCGGCCTATCCCGGCTCTGCCGACCGCTCATCGCGCGGCTTGCTGCTGCCATTCCTGATCTACCGGGGCAAGGTGTTCCGCGCCGACCAATCCGGCATCGGCGCGCGCCTGGTCAAGCGCGAGGCGGTCGAACTCGATGTCGGCCTGGCCGCCTCGCTGCCGGCCCGCTCCGACGACGTGGCGGCGCGTTCCGGCATGCCCAACCTGGGCACATTGCTCGAATTCGGTCCACGCCTGAAGGTGCGCATCGCCGAGCCGAGTGCGTCGAGCCGCATCCGCCTCGACATCCCGCTGCGCGCCGTGATCGAAGCGCGCGCCGGCGTGCGCACGCAGGGCTTCACGTTCGAGCCGAAGGTGGTGGTCGAAATGCGCAGCGCCGACGGCCTGTGGACGTTTGACGCCAACGCGGGCGTGGTCATCGGCGACAAGAAAGTGAACCGCTACTTCTACGAGGTGCAGCCGCAATACGCCACGGCCACGCGGCCCGGCTATCAGGCCGACGCGGGGTTGATGCTCACAAGGGTGGGCGCAAGCGCCTCGCGCATGATCAATGAAGACGTGCGCGTGTTCGGCTTTGTGCGTCTGGAGAGTTATGCGGGCGCCGCCAACGAAGACAGTCCGCTGATGAAGAAGAAGTCCGGCGCCTCGGCCGGCGTGGCGTTTGCCTGGACGCTGGGCCGTTCAACGCGTTTTGCCGGCGACTGAAGCCCGCCAAAGCACTGCTTACTCTCGGGTTCAGCGTCGTGCAATTTAACGCCGCGTTCGTTTGCTGTCTCCCGTCCAGGCGGGCATTTATCAAATCAAATGTCAAGGATGCTTACGCTAGCTCATTCCGACAGTAGAAATGGCAGAGGAGATCGAGTTGCGTCGCGCTACCTTCATCGCGCGACGCAATAGGGGCGGTTCGACATCTACCAGCAATTACGACGACCTTGGGCGTTGGTCTAGCAATACCCACTTGGGATTTTGTCGTATATGGCTCAAGGCATGTCCTTGTAATATTGCCGAATAGAATCTCCTCCGGATTAGGCAATAGGAATCGTGTTACGTTTCTTAACTGCACTATGCAGGGTGATCAAGCTTGAGCCTCTGCGATATTTCGCCTAAACGAGAAGTAATAGTCAATAAAGTTGTCATTGCGCAAAATGGATATGTAATTTGCATTTAGAGTACTATTTCGTAATCCGATTTGACGAGGGTATTGATGGCCGGTTTGCGGACTATGCCGATCCTGATCATGCAATACGGTGTGATTAACTTCTCTTAGGAGTAAACATGCAAGTTATCGACAATGATGCATTTCTTGACGCAGTTAATGGCGGTGGTGGTAGTCGTAGCGAGGGAAGTGACATCCAGATCAGTTGTACAATATCTACTAAAGAGGCTAGCTGCACCGGGGCGATAGGCGAATGGGGGAAATTGGCTTCGAGAGGGTTTAGAGAACTTCAGCGGCTGGGCGGTGATCTGGGATGTTGGATTTACGATGTCACTCACTAGACACCTGCGTTAGTACTTTATCGCGCTGGAATGTCGTGAACATGCGCGGATCGGCAAAGCGCTCCCTGACGCGCTTTGCCAGTCAGCTAAATTGTATCGTCGTGTATAAATGAAATCATGTCAACTATACGTCTTTTTCCCATTAAATTTCAGCGTCCTCCTGTTCCGGTTAGAGTTTATCAGGTCATATTTATTTGGGTGGCAGCTACGCTCGCGTGGCATAGTGCGTTGACATATCTGGGTGGCGACATTCCCAATGTAATATATTTGGAGTGGGGCGGGATTGCAATCACGATGGTTATTTGGACTAAATTTTTCGTCCGCTTGGAGAATCTTACGTTCGCGAAATTTTTAGGGAGCAAGCTTCCTGTTTCTTCAATTGGTGAGTTATCGTTCGCACTTGCCACAAGCGTATTGCTGGGCATAGCCTGCTGGGCGCTGTTGGTGATGTTGAGCGCGAAAGTCGATATTGATTGGACGTATAAGCACTGGGGCTTGCTAACTATAGATGAATTTCAAGCAGTGACGTGGCGCCCTAGCTGGCTGGTGCTGGATTTTTTGTGCGGTGTAATTCTTGTTCCGATTACCGAGGAAATCGTATTCCGAGGCTTCGTTCTTCGCCGTTTGAGTGAGAAATATAGACTAAGCAAGGCGATCGTTATCTCATCTCTATTGTTCGCTGTGTTCCATATTGATCAATCATTCTTGGGCAGCTTCATACATGGCGTATTTTTCGCGCTACTTGCCTTAAGGTTCGGCTCACTCTATGCCCCAATGATTGTACACGGAGGCTATAATGCGATCGTAAGTATGCTTCAGCGAGGAATTGGAATATCGATGGTCGTCGACAGAACGCGTGTTGACTCAATTGATTACTGGCTTCCAGAGATGCTCCTTCTCATAATGTGCATTATCGCGTTGCTCGGGTACTTTCGCTTTTGCCTGCGCAAAATCAGGATCGCAACAACAAAGCCTGAATAGTATTTTTTTCGTACTTAATACCCCCACTCTCTCAGTAAGTGTGCAGAAATTACAAGAATTATGCTCACTGACTTAATGCCAAGCGTTGAGGTAGTGTTAGGGCAGCCAAGCCGATTAGGCGCCGCCGCCGTTCCAACAACCCGTCATTGCTCAACGGCGTCCAATTCGGAGTTGCAGGGCTAAGAACTGCCCGATGCGCGTTTCATACTCGTGCTTCTCGAATCCATGAAAATCGGTATGTTCGGCCCCGGGCACAACCCACAGTTGTTTCGGTTCCGGCACGGCAGCGTAAATGCGGCGCGTTTCAAGCTCGCTGGTATGGCGGTCGAATTCTCCGCCCACCACCAGGGTAGGGCAGGCCAGGGCACCCACCGCGTCGATTGGCCGCAGCTGGTCCAAGGTCAGGTCAAGCCGCAACGGCACCTGCCATAGCAACAGCGGCGCCAGCCTGCCGCCCGCGTTTCCCAAATACAGGCGCAGGCGGTTCTCGATCGCTTCTTCAATCGTCGGGTACATCGCCTCGATCACCAGCGCGTCGATCGCGCGACCGGGTTTCGACAGCACCAGCGCGGCGGCGCCAAGCGACATGCCGATCACGCCGATCCGTTCGCCGGGCTGTTCGCGCTTGAGGAACGCCAGTGCGGCACGCACGCCATCGGCCTCGCGCACGCCGAAGCTGATGCGCTCACCGGCGCTTTCGCCATGCGCCTGCTGGTCGATCAGCAAAACACCATAGCCGAGGCGCGACAGAAAACGCGCGCGTCCCAGCATCTGCAGGCGGTTGCCGCGCACGCCGTGCAGCAGCAGGACCGCACCGGCGCCCTGCGCGCCGCGCATCATCCAGCCCTGAATCGGACCGGCTGCGGTGGGTATGGTAACGGAAGAAGCGGGAAAGCCGGGTGGCGCGGCACCGATCTGGCGCCGCGCAGGAGAGCTGAGAAGTTCGCCGGCGCCGAACAGCGCCGCCAATCCCAGTAACAGAAGACAGGCGAAGGCGGCCAAGCCGCGCTTCGCCCTGCGGCTTGTCACCGCCTTAACGCGATTTGACGAACGGTTTGCCGATCGCTTTCGGCGCCACCGACTTGGCCATCAGGCCCGCCAGCACGATCACGGTGACCACGTACGGCACCATCTGGATCAGCGAGCCCGGAATGCGTCCGATGCCCGGCAAGTCCACGCCTTCGATCTGGATCTGCACCGCGCTGAAAAAACCGAACATCATGCAGCCGAGCGCCGTGTACATCGGACGCCAGTTACCGAATACCAGTGCGGTCAGCGCCAGGTAGCCTGCCCCTGCCGACATATCGCGCAGGAAGAAGCCGCTCTGCACGATCGCCAGGTAAGCGCCCGAGAACGAGCACAGGATGCCGGCCACCAGCATCGCCATGTAGCGCGTGGTGGCGACACTGACGCCGGCCGCGTCGGCCGCGTGCGGGTTTTCGCCGCAGGCGCGCAGGCGCAGGCCGAAGCGGCTGTGGTAGATCACCCAGTGCACCAGCGGGATCAGCGCGAAGGCCAGGTAGACCAGCGCCGAATGGCCGCCGATCACGTGGCCGTAGAACCAGCCGATGAAGGGAATGCCTTCCAGCGCCTGGGTGCCCGGCAGGACGATGTCGAACAGGCGCGCCTGGCCCAGGTCCGGCGTGCGGCCGCCCTGCTGGTAAAAGAACTGCGCCAGCACGAAGGTCAGGCCGCTCATGGCGATGTTGATCGCAATGCCGCCCACCAGCTGGTTGCCCTTCTGGGTGATGCTCACGTAACCCTGCAGCAGCGCCAGTGCGGCCGATACGGCCACGCCGGCCGCCACGCCGTACCAAGCGTTCTGCGTGGTGAAGGCGACAGCGGCCGAGACGAACGCGCTGGCGAGGATCTTGCCTTCCAGGGCGATGTCGACCACGCCGCTGCGTTCGGCGAACAGGCCGGCCATCGCGGCGAAAATCAGGACCGGCGCATTGCGGATGGTGGAGACGACAATGCTGGATAAATGGAGGTCTTCGAACATGGCTTATCCTTTGCGAATGTTAAGCAGCTTCAGGACAGCGGGCGCATACAGGTTTTCCATCGCGCCGCAGAACAAAATGATCAGCCCCTGGATGAAGATGAAGGTCTCTTGCGGGATGTTCGGTTTTTCCAGCGACAGGTCGAAACCGCCCTGTATCAGTGCACCGAACAAGACGCTCGACAGGAAAATGCCGACCGGGTGCTGGCGTCCCATCAGCGCAATCGCAATGCCGATAAAACCGGCGCCGGCCGGGAAGTTCAGGCTCAGGTAATGGGTCGAGCCCATCACCGAATTGACCGCGGCCAGGCCGGCCAGCGCGCCCGAAATGAGCATCGCCACGATGATCATGCGGCTGATCGACACGCCCGCATAATGCGCGGCGTTTTGATTGAGGCCGGTGGCGCGCAGCTGGTAGCCCCACGAGGAACGCCATACCATCATGCCGTAGATGACCAGGGCGGCGATGGCGATCAGGAAGCTGACGTTCAGTGGCGTGTCGCCCAGCACCGGGAACCATTCGTTCAGGCGCGGCATGGCGCCGGCTTCCGAAAACACGCGGCTGGCCGGGTTTTGCTGGCCTTCCGGGATCAGGTACTTGACGATGATGAAGTTCATCAGGCTGGCCGCGATGAAGTTGAACATGATGGTCGTGACCACCACGTGGCTGCCGCGCCTGGCCTGCAGGTAGCCGGGCAGGAATGCCCAGGCCGCGCCGAACAGCGCGCTGCCGATCATCGCCGCTGGAATGAGCAGCCAGGCCGGCAGGGAGTGGTCGAGCGTGAGCATGACCACGGTCAGCCCCAGGCCGCCGAGGTACATCTGGCCTTCGCTGCCGATGTTGAACAGGCCGGCCTTCATGGCGATCGACACCGACAGGCCGGTGAAGATGAAGGTACTGGCGTAGAACAGCGTGTAGCTCAGGCCCTCGGGGTTGATGACGGCCGAATCGATCAAGATGCCGAGCGATTCGGTCGGGCTTTCGCCGAGCAGGTGGATCACCAGCGCGGCCACCAGCAAGGCCGACAGCAGGTTCAGTACAGGCAGCACAAACGCGCTTGCCCAGCGTGGGAGTTCGGTCGTTTTCATGTTTTGTGCATCCCGCCCATCAGCAAGCCGATGCGGGTAGTGTCGAATTCTTCAATCTTGAGTTCACCGGTAATGCGTCCGCCGGACATGACGATGATGCGGTCGGCCAGCGCCCGCACTTCTTCCAGTTCCACCGATACCAGCAGGATCGCCACGCCTTCGTCGCGCATCTTGAGCAGCTGGGTGTGGATGCTTTCGATGGTGCCGATGTCGACCCCGCGGGTCGGCTGGCCGACCAGCATCAGCTTCGGCCTGGCCGACACTTCGCGCGCGATCACCACCTTTTGCTGGTTGCCGCCCGAGAGCAGGCCGATACGCAGGTCCGGATTGGCCGGCCGCACGTCGAAGGCCTTGAGCAGATCGCCGCAGCGCGCCGCGATGGCCTTGAAGTCGAACAGGCCCCAGCGGTTGCAGACCCGGTCCTGGTAGCCGAACACGGTGTTCTGCATGACCGAAAAATCCTTGATCACGCCGTCGCGCAGGCGGTCTTCCGGCACGTGGCCGATACCGAGCTTGCGGAAGGTGGCCGGCAAGCCGTCGGCGTCGGAGCGTCCGCTGTAGGGCAGGGCAGTGCCGAGGAAGTCGACCTTGCCGCTACTTGGCAGGCGCATGCCCGACAAAATCTGCATCAATTCGCTCTGGCCGTTACCCGATACGCCGGCAATGGCCACGATTTCGCCGGCGCGCAAAGTGAAGTCGATATCGGCCAGCAGGCGCACCCCGGCGGCATCCTGCAACTGCAGGCCGGCCACTTCCAGCACGGCGGCGCCGGGGTTGTATTGGGCCCGCGGCAGTTCGCCCTGGATCGGGCGGCCCACCATCATGTTGGCCAGTTCTTCTTTCGAGGTGGCGGCGGTGTGCACCGCACCCACCACGCGCCCGGCGCGCATCACGGTCACCTGGTCGGTGATCTCCATGATTTCGCCCAGCTTGTGGGTGATCAGGATGATGGTCTTGCCCTGTTCCTTGAACAGGCGCAGGATCTCGAACAGCGACGCGGTCTCCTGCGCGGTCAGCACGGCGGTCGGCTCGTCCAGGATCAGGATATTGGCGCTGCGGTAGATCTGCTTGAGGATCTCGACGCGCTGCTGGGCGCCGACCGACAGGTCTTCGATTCTCGCCAGCGGGTCGATGTCGAGCCGGTAGCGGGTGCAGATCTCGCGCAGCTTCGCTTCGACGGTGGCGCGCTGCGAAGACAGCTTGAAGCCGCCCTCGGAGCCCAGCATGACGTTGTCGAGCACCGTGAAATTCTCGACCAGCATGAAGTGCTGGTGCACCATGCCGATACCGAGGGCGATCGCCTGTTGGCTGGTGCGGATGTCCTGGGCCTGGCCGTCGATCAGCAGGGCGCCGCTGTCGGCATTGTAGTAGCCGTACAGGATGCTCATGAGGGTCGACTTGCCGGCGCCGTTCTCGCCGATCACGCCATGGATCGAGCCCTTGGCGATGGAGAAGCTGACGTCGGCGTTCGCTTGCACCGCCCCGAAGGCTTTGCAGATATTGCGAAATTCTACAGCTGGCTGCATAGCGGTCAGTGGTAAGAGATAAAGGTAAATGAGTTCAAAAGCGCGCCGGGCTGGTTCTCACCAGCGCGGCGCGCTTTTCTGGAGTGCAGGGAAAATCAGACCGGGCAGCTGCTTCCAACGCGGTAGTCGACGACCTTGACTTTGCCGCTGATGATATTGGCCTTGGCTTCATTGACGCGTTTTTCGATTTCCGGCGTGACGACCGCGCGGTTATCCTTGTCCAGCGCCCAATCGACGCCGCCTTCTTTCAGGCCTTTGTAGGTAACGCCGGCTTTCCAGGTGTTGTTCTTCATCTGCATGAAGGACTCGTAGATCGCCAGGTCGACGCGCTTGACCATGGAGGTGAGCATGGTACCCGGATGCAGGTAGTTCTGGTTCGAGTCGACGCCGATGGCCAGCTTGCCTTTTTCCTTGGCCGTCTGCAGGGTGCCCATGCCGCTGCCGCCGGCAACGGCGAACACCACGTCCACGCCGCGGTCGAACTGCGCACGCGCCAGCTCACCGCCCTTGGCCGGATCGTTCCAGGCTGCGGCGGTGGTGCCGACCATGTTCTGCATGATCTCGATTTTCGGGTTGGTCGCTTTGGCGCCCTGGCTGTAGCCGCAGGCGAACGTGCGGATCAGCGGAATATCCATGCCGCCCACAAAGCCGATTTTTTTCGACTTCGATGCGATGGCGCCAGCCACGCCGGCCAGGTACGAGCCTTCTTCTTCCTTGAACAGGATCGAGTTGATGTTGTTACCCTTGGCCACAGCGTCGATCAGCACGAAGCGCACGTTCGGGAACTCCTGCGCGACCTTTTGCACGGCCTGGGTCTGCGAGAAGCCAACCGCCGCGATCAGGTCCATCTTCTTGCGCGCCAGGCCGCGCAGCACTTGCTCGGCCTGGGTATCGCTGCTGGCCTGCGCCTCGATGTATTTGATATTGGTCTCTTTTTTAAAGCGCTCGGCGCCTTCAAAAGCGGACTGGTTGAACGACTTGTCGAACTTGCCGCCGGCGTCGTACACGATGCCCAGTTTTGGGTCGGCAGCCGTGGCGCTGGCCGCGACGCACAGCGCCGCGATCGTGATACTAAGTTGCTTTAATTTCATGACTTAACTCCTGGAAAGCGATATTGTACCCGGCACACCGGCTGCGATGGGGCGAAAGGAATGCGTAAGCTTAACGACACTAAGCAAGCAAAGCCAGCAAATTGGCGTGTGCTTGCTCGAATTGTGTCAGGCCGGCGCGCAAGAGGTCGTTACCAATTGTATCGAGTGCGATGCCGTGGCGGGTCAATTGCGTCAGTACGGCGCGCGCGCCATCGACATCGTCAATGAGCGACAGGCGCGCTTCGCCATGGTCGCGAAACGCCGCCAGGGTCGCATCGGGCACGGTATTGACGGTCTCCGCACCGATCAATTCTTCAACGTAGGTCACGTCGCGCATGTCCGGATTCTTTACGCCGGTGCTGGCCCACAGCAGCCATTGCGGGGTGGCGCCGAACGCGCTGAAAATCGCAAAGCTGCCGTCGTTGCGGAACTCGTGATACGCCACGCGCGCGGCGGCAATGGCCGCCTTGCCGCGCAGGCTAGATGCGGCCGGCGGCAGCAGCGCGTCGACGGCGGCGTCGACCCGGCTGATAAAGACACTGGCCACGCTGGCGATGCGCTGCACCGAGAGCTTGGCTTCGAGGCGGCGCGCCAGGCCGCGCCGGTGCGCGGCGCGCACGGCGGCCAGCTGGGCGGCGCTGAAAACCAAGGTGACGTTGACGTTGATGCCGGCGTAGATCACTTCTTCCAGCGCCGCGATGCCCGCTTCGGTGGCGGGAATCTTGATCATCGCATTCGGCCGGCCGATGGCGGCCCACAGGCGCTGTGCATCGGCCACGGTGCCGGCGGCATCGTGCGCCAGGCGCGGCGCGACCTCGAAGCTGACAAAGCCCGCATGGCCGTCGCTGTCAAGGTACAAGGGCGCGAACAGGTCGCACGCGGCCTGCACGTCGGGCAGCACCAGTGCTTCGAAACGCGCTTCGGGGTCGACGTGGGCGGCGCGAAAAGCCGGCAGCGCGGCCTGGTAGGCGGCATCGCTGCGGATCGCGTTGTAGAAAATCGAGGGATTCGAGGTCACGCCACAAATGCCGTCGTCGGCGATCCAGCGCGCCAGCTGGCCCGAGGAGATCAGTTCGCGGCTGAGCTTATCGAGCCAGATTTGCTGGCCCAGCCCGGCCACGGCCTTGAGGCGGCTGGCGGATGCACTAAGTTGGTTCATGGCAATCTTCCTGGCGAACTATGTCGTATTGTTGCAACAACTCATGTGGCGAAAATGACGCGCCGCATAGCGCGTCTTTTGGTGCGGAGCCTGCTCGTCCGGTACCTGTGGCGGGGCCGGTTTTGTCGCCATGTTCGCCACGCCCGGGAGTACATACGGCTAGGGAATATTGCGCTGCGCCAAATCGCACAGGCACAGCTTCAGAACTATGCATCAGCCCTAATATGTATGACAAATACGATTTTGCTTCGGCATTTATATGATCGAAATATAAATGAAAACGCAATTGCCATGATTTCGGGTCAATTCTTTTCATGCTACGATGCCCAGGCAACAACAAAATACGGACGGAAACGCAGTCGCAGCAGGGTGATCGGGGCCATTTTGTGCGCTGCAAAGCGCTGAGCGCCGAGGTTGTCATGCCGATGCGAACCGGGACGCAGGTTTCATCAAAATGGTTCATCGACCTAAGGAAATACCTTCATGACAATCAAGAGCAAGCAGTTCGCCACCCGTTCGCTGATCGCCCTGGCCGTCGCCAGCGCCTTTCCGCTGCACGCTGCGATGGCACAGGACAAGCCAGCCGCAGAAGCCAGGCCGCAAGCCGGCCAGCTGGAAACCGTCATCGTGACCGCGCAGCGCCGTTCCGAGAACATCAAGGACGTGCCGATGGCGATCACCACGCTCAAAGGTGAAAAGCTCGACGTGCTCACCTCGGGCGGGCAGGACATCCGCTTCCTGTCGGGCCGCTCGCCAAGCCTGAACATCGAATCCGACTACGGCCGTTCGTTCCCGCGTTTTTACATCCGTGGCCAGGGTAATACCGATTTCGACCTGAACGCATCGCAGCCGGTCGGCCTGGTGGTGGACGACATCGTGCAGGAAAGCCCGATGTTGAAGGGCTTCCCGGTGTTCGACGTCGACCAGGTCGAAGTGCTGCGCGGCCCCCAGGGTACCCTGTTCGGCCGTAACTCGCCGGCCGGCGTGATCAAGTTCGACTCGGCCAAGCCGGTCATCGGCAAGCAGGAAGGCTACGCCACCGTCGGCATCGGCAACTACCGCGCGCGCAACCTGGAAGGCGCGATCAACCTGCCGATCAGCGACACCGTCGCCGCGCGCGTTTCGGTGCAGTCGCAGAACCGCGACGACCGCGTTCACAGCGGCCGTCCGGGCAACGGCACCAAGAGTTTCGAGGGCTACCACGACGACGCGCTGCGCCTGCAAGTGCTGGTCAAGCCGACCAGCGCCTTCAGCGCCCTGTTCAACGTGCACGCGCGCGACATGGATGGCAGCGCCACCCTGTTCCGCTCGAACATCCTCAAAAAGGGCAGCAATGAACTGGTCGACGGCTTCGAATACAGCCGTTACGACACCGATGGCGTCAACGAACAGCGCCTCAAGACCGAAGGCGCCAGCATGCGCCTGCGCCTCGACCTCTCCAGCGTGACGCTGCACTCGATCACCGGCTACGAGTCGGCCGATTTCTACAGCCGCGCCGACGTCGACGGCGGCTACGGCGCCGTGTACGCGCAGCCGATGGGCCCGAGCTACGCCAACCAGGCCGCGTTCATCCCGTTCGTGGTCGAAACCGCGGACGTGCTGCCGAAGCACCGCCAGTTCACCCAGGAGTTCCGCGCGGAGTCGGTCAACAGCGGCCCGCTGCAGTGGATCGCCGGCCTGTTCTACTTCAACGAAGACATCCAGATCGACAGCATCAGCTTCGATTCGCTCGCACCGGGCAATCCGCTCAACCCGTTCTACGCGACCCAATTCCAGGACACCAAATCGTGGGCGGCCTTCGGTTCGCTGAACTACACCGTGTCCGACAAGTTCAAGCTGCGCGGCGGCCTGCGCTACACCAACGACAAGAAGAACTTCGCCGCCAAGCGGGTTGAGTTGACCACTGCCGGTCCGTTCGGGATCAGCAACGAGTCGACCAACGTGAGCTGGGATATGTCCGGCACCTACGCGCTCAGCGCCGATTCGAACCTGTTCGCCCGCGTCGCCACCGGCTACCGCGCGCCGAGCATGCAGGGTCGCCTGAACGGCCTGGCCGATCGTCCATCGTTCGCCGAAGCCGAAAAAGTGCTGTCGTACGAAGCCGGCATCAAGCAGGACCTGTTCAACCGCCGCGCGCGTCTGTCGGCCAGCGTGTTCCAGTACCGCGTCAAGGACAAGCAGCTGACCGCCGGTTCGGGCCAGATCAACATGAACCAGTTGATCAACGCCGACCGCGTGACCGGCCAGGGCGTGGAACTGGACTTCCAGGCCAACCTGTCGGACGCACTGCGCATGACCCTCGGCGGCAGCTACAACAACACCGAGATCAAGGATTCCGACCTGTTCGTGCAAACCTGCGGCAATGAGCCGAACACCAAAGGCGTGAACGGTTGCACCCCGACCGGCGTGGCAGGCCCGTTCGCGTACACGCAAAAACTGAACGGCAACCCGCTGCCGCGCGCACCGAAGTGGCAGGGTAACTTCACCCTGCGCTACAGCGTGCCGGTGGCCGATGGCGAATTCTTTGCCTACACCGACTGGGCATATCGCAGCACCTACAATATGTTCCTGTACGAAGCCAAGGAATACAAGGCCAAGTCGCTGGTCGAAGGCGGCCTGCGCATGGGCTACAAGTGGGATAACTACGAAGTGGCGGCATTCGCGCGTAACATCACCGACAAGGTGCAGTCGGTCGGCGCGATCGACTTCGACAACCTGACCGGTATCGTCAACGAGCCGCGCACCTTGGGCGTGCAGATGAAAGCGACGTTCTGAGCATCGCTCTGACGTAGTCACCGGCCCCGCGTGTCGCAAGATGTGCGGGGCTGTTTTTTTTGGGAAGAACATGAAATCAATCCATGCCCTGGTCGGCGGCGCGGCGCTGTGCGGCGTATGCTCGCTCGCCGTGGCGCAGGCCAAGCCAGACGGGATGTGCGCGGTGATCGACAGCTTTGCCGAAGGCATCGCGGTCGGCGAAAAGCGCTCGCTGGAACTGGAGACCAAATACGCCGCCGGCAGTATCGTGCCGTCGAAGAGCTGCAAGCCATCCGCCATGGATGCGAAAGGCCGGGCGGTCTGCGAGTGGATGGCCATGCACACCTCGGCGGAATTCATGGGGCATAACATTTCGCGGGTGATTGCGTGCGTGACCAAAGGCACGCAGTTGATTCGCAAGGACGTCAGCGTCAATTCGATGTCCGGCGACTTTGCCGTCCATGGGCAGCAGGCCGACATTCAGGTCGAGTACCAGTTCAATTCGCGCTACGACAAGCGCCATTTCGTCGCTATCCGCATCACCGGTGCGGAGCCCGAAGAAGAATAGGGCGCCGCCCTGGTATCGGGTAAGATTCCCCGGCCCCCTGACGGGTCTACCGGAGAAACCATGCAAACAGCTGTCAACCTGTGGCCGCTCATCGGCGTCGCCGTCATCATCGCCGGCTTCGTGCTGCGCGTGCATCCCGTGCTGGTGGTGGTCGCCGCGTGCGGGGCCACCGGCCTGGCCGTGGCGATGCCAATCGACGCGCTGCTTGCCTCGCTCGGCACCGCCTTCATCAAAACCCGCAACCTGCCGATGATTTTGCTGCTGCCGCTGGCCGCCATCGGCCTGCTCGAACGCTTCGGCCTCAAGGAACATGCGCAAGCGAGCATCGCCAAAATCAAATCGGCCACCACCGGCCGCCTGCTGATCGTCTACCTGTTCGTGCGCGAAGTCTCGGCCGCCTTCGGGCTGACCAGCCTTGGCGGCCACCCGTCGATGGTGCGTCCGCTGGTGGCGCCCATGGCCGAAGCGGCCGCCGAAACGCGCAAGGGCACAATCAGCGACCAGCTGCGCTACCGCATCCGCGCCATGTCGGCCGCCACCGACAACGTCGGCCTGTTCTTCGGCGAAGACGTGTTTGTCGCTTTCGGGGCCATCGTCCTGATGCAAACCATTCTCGCGGCCGAAGGCATCCTGGTCAATCCGCTGCACATGGCGATGTGGGGCATTCCCACCGCGATCACCGCCTTCATCATTCACGCCTGGCGCCTGCACCGGTTCGACGCCGAAATCGCGCGCGACGGAGGAGCGAAATGATCATCCTGCTCGACTATTTTTATCTGGCGCTGGGCGCCATGCTGGCCGCTTCCGCCGTCATGTCGCTGCGCGACAAGGACAATCCGCGCCGCTATTCGAGCGCCTTGTTCTGGGGGCTGTACGCGGTGGTCTACCTGGTCGGCGAACGAATTCCACCGGCGCTGGTGGGCGTGATCATGATCGTGATGGCCCTCATTGCCGGTTGCGGCGGCGTCACCCTCGGCAAATACGGCGTGCGGTCAGCGGAAGAAAAAACCACCAGCGCGCGCCGCCTCGGCCACCTGCTGTTCATTCCCGCGCTGATCATCCCGGTCGTGACCATGATCGGCTCGACCCTGCTCAAAGATGTCCAGATCGGCGGCCTGCTGCTGCTCGAAACCAAGCACATCACCCTGGTCAGCCTGGGCTGCGCGTCGGTGCTGGCGGTCGGCGCGGCCTGCTGGCTGACCCGTTCCACGCCGCTGCAAGGCATGCGCGAATGGCGCCGCCTGACCGATGCCGTCGGCTGGGCGGTGGTGCTGCCGCACATGCTGGCCGTGCTCGGCCTGCTGTTTGCCGAAGCGGGCGTGGGCAAGGCGGTCGCGCACATCACCACCTCCTACATCAACATGGATTCGCGCTTCGTGGCGGTGGTGGTGTTCTGCGTCGGCATGGCGCTGTTTACGATCATCATGGGCAATGGCTTCGCGGCCTTTCCGGTCATGGCGGGCGGCGTCGGCATTCCCGTCCTGGTCCAGCAGTACGGCGCCAACCCGGCGGTGATGGCCGCCATCGGCGTGTTCAGCGCCTACTGCGGCACCCTGATGACGCCCATGGCCGCCAACTTCAACGTGGTGCCGGTGGTGCTGCTTGAACTGCCGGACAAGCACGCGGTGATCAAGGCGCAGATACCGACCGCGCTGCCGCTGCTGGTGGCGAACATCTTCCTGCTGTATTTTTTGATGGGCCAGAAATGAACAAGACAGTGCTGCTGACGGGCTTCGAGCCGTTCAACAAAGAGACCATCAACCCGGCGTGGGAGGCGGTGCGCGCGCTGGCCGGGCATGAGGGTGACGGCTACCGGATCGAGGTGCGCCAGTTGCCCTGCGTGTTCGGCGCCGCCGGCGAGGTGCTGCGCGCCGCGATCGATGAGTTGCGCCCCGACGTGGTGATCGCGGTCGGCCAGGCCGGGGGCAGGGTGGACCTGTCGGTCGAACGCATCGCCATCAATATCGACGACGCGCCCATTCCCGACAATGCGCAGTGCCAGCCGATCGACCAGCCGGTGGTTGAAGGCGGACCGGCGGCCTACTTTTCGACCCTGCCGATCAAGGCCATCGTGGCCGCCCTGCGCGAGGGCGGTTTACCGGCGTCGGTGTCGCAGAGTGCCGGCACCTTCGTGTGCAATCACGTTTTCTACAGCCTGATGCAGCGGACGGCGGGCATGGATATCCGGGCGGGCTTCATCCACATTCCCTACCTGCCGCAGCAGGCCGCCGCCCACCCGGGGGCGCCCAGCATGGCGCTGGCCGAGGTGGTGCGCGGATTGATTATTGCGCTGGAAGTGGCGCTGGCCGCCGGCCTTGATGTGTGCGAAGCCGGCGGCGCAGTTTCCTAAGCAGTCGGATTGAGGATGTTCAGGAATGCCCGCACCACCGGCGCGTCGTCCTGGGTGGTGTAGGTGATGTACAGATTGGCCGAGGGCGCGTTGGTCTTGATCGGCAAGAAGATCACGCCCGGCCAGCCGATGCGGCTGGTCGTCTCGGGCATCAAGGCCACGCCCAGGCCCGCACCCACCATCGCCAGCAAGGTTTGCGGCTCGGACGCTTCCTGGAAGATCGTCGGCTGGAAGCCGGCCTTGATGCAGCACTGGATCAGGTAGCGCGGGAAGGCCGACTTGTCCAGCGCCAGCGTGAGCATCGGCTGGTCGGCAATGTCGGCCAGTTCGATCCATGGCTGCGTGGCCAGCCGGTGGTGCTCGTTGACCGCCACGCAGACATTCTCGCGGAAGCACAATTCCTGGCGCAGGTTGTCGTGTTTGAGTTCATCTTCATCGAGCTTGGGCTCGCGCCAGAAACCGACGTCGATCTGCTTGGCGCGCAGCGCCTCGTACTGCACGTTCGGTCCCGACTCGTGCAAAGTCCAGGTCACGCGCGGGAACTTGGTCTGGAATTCTTCGAGCAGGCTGGGAATCGGTCCCCACATGGCCGAACCGACGATGCCGACCCGCAGGCGGCCCACTTCACCGCGGTCGATCTGGCGGATGGTGTCGATCGTCATGCGCATCTTGGCCAGCAGGTCCGATGCTTCCCCCATCAGCGCCTTGCCCGCCACCGTCAGCTCGAAGGTGCGGGTGGTGCGCGCGAACAGGCGCACGCCCAACTCGCTCTCGAGCTTCATGATCTGCTGGCTCAAGGGCGGCTGCGAGATGTGCAGCCGTTCGGCGGCGCGGCTGAAGCTTTTTTCTTCAGCTACCGCGAGGAAGTACTTGAGCTGTTTCAGGTCGATGGACATGGGGGCGGATAGGTGAGTGGGTCAGATCGGCTGCAGGCCTGGCAGGTCGCGCATGGCCACGGCCAGCTCGGCGCCAATCTGGGCGTTGTGCTTGACCAGTGCAATGTTGGTCATCAGGCTGCGCCCTTCGGTCAGGGTCTTGATGCGCGCCAGCAGGAACGGGGTAACGAGCTTGCCGGTCACGCCGCCATCGCGCGCTTCGCGCAATGCCTGTTCGGTGATGCTGTCGATTTCATCCTTTTGCATCGCAAACGCTTCCGGCACCGGGTTGCTGACGACGATGCCGCCATGCAGGCCTAGCTGCCATTTGGTCTGGATGAAGGCGGCTTGCTCCAGCGCCGAATCGAGCTGGAAGTCGGCCTTGAAGCCGCTGTCGCGCGTGAAGAAGGCCGGAAAACCCGGCTGCCCGACGCTGATCACCGGTACGCCATGCGTTTCCAGGTATTCGAGCGTGAGGCCGATGTCGAGGATCGACTTGACGCCGGCGCAGACCACCGCCACGTTGGTGCGCGCCAGTTCCTGCAGGTCGGCCGAGATGTCGAAGCTCGTTTCCGCGCCGCGGTGCACGCCGCCGATGCCGCCCGTTACAAAAACGTGGATGCCGGCCAGCTGCGCGCAGATCATGGTCGCGGCCACGGTGGTGGCGCCCAGACGGCCTTGCGAGAGCACGTACGGCAGGTCGCGCTGCGAGACCTTCATGGCGTCGGGCGAGGTGGCCAGCAGTTCGAGCTGCTCGGCCACCAGGCCAATGCAGATCTTGCCTTCGATGATGGCGATGGTGGCCGGTACCGCGCCGGCGGCGCGGATAACGTGTTCGACTTCCTGCGCCATCGTCACGTTTTGCGGGTACGGCATGCCGTGCGAGATGATGGTCGACTCCAGGGCGACGATGGGTTTGCCGGCGGTGCGGGCGGCGGCGACTTCGGGCGAGAACAAGAGATATTGGTGCATGGTCAGTCCTGGTAAAGAGCGTTGAACGGTTGCTGGGCGCCGGGGAGGGCGTCGGGATTCGGAATCTCGGCGAGCACTTCCGCCGTCAGGTAAGGGCACACGGTTTCTTCGCAGGCGAGCGTCATGGCTGACAACTGCAGGCCGCGCCGGCAGGCCAGCGTCATGTCGTCGCTGCCCTGGAACAGGGACCAGCATACCGCAGCGGCAAAGGCGTCGCCCGCACCGGTGACGTCGACAATCCGCGCCGCTTGCGCGTCGAGCTGCGCGATGCCGCCGGCGGTGGTGTAGACCACGCCGGTGGCGCCGCGCGTGACGATGACGTCCTGCGCGCCTTGCGCCTGGATGGCGCGGCAGGCGGCCAGGAAGTCGGCGTCGGTCAAGAGCTTCGCGCCGATGCGCGTTTCGAGTTCGCCCTGGTTCAGGATCAGCAGGCGCAGGCCGCGCAGGTCGTCCGGCAGGTGCGCCATTTTCGGCTGCGATACGGCGACGACCACCAGCGGCACCGCGCCGCGCGCGGCGTCGTCGAGCAGGACGCGCAAGGTCTCGCGCGGCAGGTTCAGGTCGGCCACGATCAGGGCGCCGCCGGCGCGCTGCGGCTGGCGCGTGTCCAGGAAGGCGGGGGTGAGGGCGTCGTACAGGGCCATGTCGGCCAGCGCCAGCAGCATTTCGCCATGGTCGTCCAGCACCGCGGTGTAGGTGCCGCTGCAAACCCCGGTCAGGTGCAGGGTGGCGCGGGTGTCGATGCCGGCCGCCTCGGCGTGCGCAAGCAGCGCCTTGCCGGACGAATCGTCGCCGATGGCGGTGATCAGCGCAACGGGGGCCGACAGGCGCGCCAGGTTCTCGGCGATATTGCGCGCCACGCCGCCGAACGATTCGTCCTGGCGCGCGGGATTCGAGGTGCCCATCTTCAGGGTGGCGATGGAACGCAGTTTGCGGTCGAGGTTGGCGGCGCCGAGGCAGACGATGGGACGGTTATCGGGCAGCACATAGGCGCGGCCGAGCACGCGCCGGTCGCGGATCAGGCCGGCGATGTAGCCGGCCACGGCGGAACGCGACAAGCCCAGCACGCTTGCCAGATCTTGCTGCGAAATGAAGGGATTGGCGCGGATCAGTTCGTACAACTGGTCTTTTTTGGAGAGTTCGGTCACAATAAGCAATCATTAAACAATTGTTTGCGATGTTAGACAAATGTCTTAGTGCTGTCAATCAATGATTGTGTCCTGCTCTCCTATAGTGTGCCTGAATCAAACTGAGTGGGCCAACTGATTCTAGCGTGGATTTATATCTTGCGCGTATAAATGAAGAAGAAAAATGGTATTTGCCATACATATCCTTGATCCTGCATAGTTATAATAGCTAGCGAACTCATTCTCCGCGCCGCCCGCACCATGCGCGCCGCGCGGCAGCGCCCTCTCCGAAACAGATAAGGAATCCACATGTCGAACAACACCCCCTTCGAAGCCGCCGATATCATCCGCGCCCGCAAACCTGGTTTTGAGCCGCGCGTGGCGATGATCCTCGGTTCCGGCCTTGGCGTGCTGGCCGAGCAGATGACCGACGCGGTCTCGATCGGCTTCGACGAACTGCCAGGTTTTCCGATCAGCACCGTGCACGGTCACGCCGGTGAACTGGTGCTGGGCACCCTGGCGGGCGTGAACGTGGTGTGCATGAAGGGCCGCGGCCACTTCTACGAAGGCTACGGCATGGGCGTGATGACCAGCGCCGTGCGCACCATGAAGCTGCTCGGCTGCGAGATGCTGTTCGTGACCAACGCCGCCGGTTCGCTGCGCACTGAAGTCGACGCGGGCAGCCTGGTGGCCCTGACCGACCATATCAACTGGCTGCCTGGCACGCCGATGGTCGGCCCGAATGACGACCGTTTCGGCCCGCGCTTCTTCAGCATGGCCAATGCCTACGATAGCGATATCCGCAACGTGGTCAAGGAGACCGCTGCGGCCAAGGGCATCACCTTGCATGAAGGCGTGTTCATTGCGTATCCGGGGCCGAACTTCGAGACCGCCGCCGAAATCCGCATGATGGCCAAGCTGGGTGCGGACGTGGTGGGCATGTCGGTGGTGCCGGAAGTGGTCTCGGCGCGCCATTGCGGTTTGAAGGTGGTTGGCGTGTCGGTGATTACCAACCTGGCCGAAGGGATGTCGCCGTTCCCGCTGTCGCACGAGCAGACCTTGAAGTACGCCGCCATCGGCGCCAAGGATCTGGTTGAGTTGATCCCGGCGTTCCTGGAGCGCGTTGCGCAACAACCGCGCGCCGCTGCCTGACTCGATTTGTCGCTGTCGCTGTCCCGATGCCACTAGCCCCAAGGCCGTCGTCCCCGGCCTGGGCGGCCCCCTTGGCGGGGATCCATAGCACCTGTAAGCATCGGTGCTATGGACCCCCGCCTTCGCGGGGGAGACGGAGGCAAACGGTAGCGGGCTTGTATTACATCTACCATACCTGAACCTTTCTGAAGCGAGCGATCCCATGTCACGCGCATTTATCCTCCTGCTTGATTCCTTCGGCCTTGGCGCCACGCCCGACGCCGACAAATTCGGCGACGTTGGCGCCAACACCTTCGGCCATATCGCCGCCTGGGCTGCCCAACAAGGTAAACCCATGCAGCTCCCGAACCTCGAACGCCTCGGCCTCGCCGCAGCCGCCCACCTGGCCAGTGGCGAGTGGGCTGCGGGCTTCAACCAGCGCGACGGCTTCACCGGCGCCTACGGCGCGGCGCGCGAGCGTTCCACCGGCAAGGACACCCAAAGCGGCCATTGGGAAATCGCCGGCGTCCCGGTCGAATTCGACTGGGGCTACTTCCCGCGCACTGTGCCTTCCTTCCCGGCCGAACTGACCGGCAAGCTGCAAGAACTGACCGGCGTGGCCGGCTACCTTGGCAACTGCCATGCGTCCGGCACCGACATCATTAACAAGCACGGCGACGAACATGTCGCCACCGGCAAAATCATCGTCTACACCTCGGGCGACTCGGTCATGCAGATCGCCGCGCACGAAGAACACTTCGGCCTCGAACGTCTGTATGCCGTGTGCGAAGCCGCGTTCGAACTGGTCAAGCCGTACAACATCGGCCGCGTGATCGCGCGTCCGTTCCTCGGCGAGAATGGCAACTACCGCCGCACCAGCAACCGCCACGACTACGCCGTGCCGCCTCCAAGCGCAACGCTGCTCGACCACGTGAAAAACGAAGGCGGAGAAGTCATTGGCCTCGGCAAGATCAGCGATATTTTTGCGACCCAGGGCATCTCGCGCGTGGTCAAGGGCGTGGACAACATGGCCCTGTTCGACGCGCTGCTCAAGGTGGCCGACGAAGCCGGCGACAAGTCGCTGACTTTTGTGAACTTCGTCGACTTCGACCAGGCCTTCGGCCACCGCCGCGACGTGGCCGGCTACTCGAATGCGCTGCACGAGATGGATGCGCGCCTGCCGGAATTCATGGCCAAGCTCAAAGAGGGCGACCTGGTGGTCATCACCGCCGATCATGGCTGCGACCCAAGCTGGCCTGGTTCGGACCACACGCGCGAACACATTCCGATGATCTTCTTCGGGCCGGGCGTTAGCGCGCGCGCGCTGCCGGTATCGAACACCTTCTCCGACATCGGCGCTACCCTGGCCAAGCATCTCGGCGTCACACCACTTTCCAACGGAACCGCTCTGCTATGACTCACAATCCCGCATTCAAACGCAACGAGGTGGTTGGCCTCGATCTCGGCTGGGTCAACCAGATCAAAGTCAATCGCAACGCGTCGGACCGCCGCGCCGCCAGCCTGGCCAATCGCCGCACCGTCAAGAAAGAATATCAGGCCGCGTGGCTGATCAAGGCGCTGCAATGCATCGACCTGACCACCCTGGGCGGCGACGACACGCCGGGCCGCGTCGAGCGCCTGTGCATGAAAGCCATGCGCCCGCTGCGCACGGACCTGATGGCCGCGCTGGGCGTGTCGAACCTGACCACCGGCGCAGTATGCGTGTACCACGAGATGATCACCCCAGCCGCCAAAATCCTGCAAGGCCGCTTGCCGATCGCCGCCGTGTCCACCGCCTTCCCGGCCGGCCTGGCCAGCATGGAAACCAAGGTGCGCGAGATCGAACTGTCGGTTGCCGCCGGCGCCACCGAAATCGACATCGTCATCACCCGCCAGCACGTCCTGATGGGTAACTGGCAGGCCCTGTACGACGAAATGGTCGCCTACCGCAAAGCCTGCGGCGAAGCGCACGTCAAGGCCATTCTCGCCACCGGCGACCTGCTCACGCTGGAGAACGTGGCCAAGGCTTCGTGGGTGTGCATGATGGCCGGTTCGGACTTCATCAAGACCTCCACCGGCAAGGAAGGCGTCAACGCCACCATTCCCGTTGCCCTGACGATGGTGCGCACGATTCGCGAATACCACGAGCAGACAGGTTTCCGGGTCGGCTTCAAGCCGGCCGGCGGCGTGTCGTCGGCCAAGAGCGCGCTGCAGTACCTGACCCTGATGAAGGAAGAACTGGGACGCGAGTGGCTGGAGCCGCATCTGTTCCGCATCGGCGCATCGAGCCTGCTGACCGACATCGAGCGCCAGCTCGAACACTACGTCACCGGGAACTATTCGGCCAACCATCGCCACGCGCAACCATAAACACCTACGGATTCGTCATGCCCACAATTAACGAGATTCTTCAAACTATGGACTACGGCCCTGCACCCGAGAGCACCAAAGAAGCGCAAGCATGGCTGGACCAGCATGAGCGCCGCTTCGGGCTGTTCATCGATAACGCCTGGACCGATTCTGCCGATACCTTCGCCTCGACCAATCCGGCCGACGGCAAGGAACTGGCGCAAGTCAGCCAGGCCAGCGGCGACGATGTCGACCGCGCAGTGGCAGCGGCGCGCCGCGCCCAGCCGGGTTGGGTGGCGCTGGGCGGCCATGGCCGCGCGCGCGTACTGTATGCGCTGGCGCGGCTGCTGCAAAAGCATGCGCGTCTGTTCGCGGTCCTCGAAACGCTCGACAACGGCAAGACGATCCGCGAAACGCGCGACGCCGACCTGCCTTTGGCCGCGCGCCACTTCTACCATCACGCCGGCTGGGCGCAGTTGCAGTCGGAAGAATTTGCCGACTACCGCGCCGTGGGCGTGGTGGGCCAGATCGTTCCCTGGAACTTCCCGCTGCTGATGCTGGCCTGGAAAATCGCACCGGCGCTGGCCGCCGGTAACACGGTGGTCTTCAAGCCGGCTGAATTCACGTCCTTGTCGGCGCTGCTGTTCGCTGAGATCTGCCAGCAGGCCGGCGTGCCGGCCGGCGTAGTCAACATCGTCACCGGCGACGGCCGCGTGGGCGAGGCCATCGTCAACCATGCGGGCATCGACAAGATCGCCTTTACCGGTTCCACCGAAGTTGGCCGCATTATCCGCAAGGCCACCGCCGGTAGCGGCAAGAAGCTCTCGCTCGAATTGGGCGGCAAGTCGCCGTTCATCGTATTTGAAGATGCCGATCTGGATGCCGCCGTCGAAGGCGTGGTCGATTCGATCTTCTTCAACCAGGGCCAGGTCTGCTGCGCCGGTTCGCGCCTGCTGGTGCAGGAATCGATTGAAGAACGCTTCCTGGCCAAGCTGCGTGCACGCATGGACAACCTGCGTCTCGGTTCGCCGATTGAAAAATCGGTCGATATCGGCGCGCTGGTCGATCCGATCCAGCGCCAACGCATCGAAGGGCTGGTCGACGCGGCCCGCGCCGAAGGCTGCACCATTTACCAGCCAGCGTGCGACATCCCGGCCACCGGCTCGTGGTTCCCGCCGACCCTGATTACCGGCGCTTCCACCTCGGCCGGCATCGCCCAGACCGAAGTCTTCGGGCCGGTGCTCGTTGCGATGAGCTTCCGCACGCCGGTTGAAGCGGTCCAGCTGGCGAACAACACCGTCTATGGCTTAGCTGCCAGCTTGTGGTCCGAGTCGATCAGCCTCGCGCTCGACGTGGCGCCGCAGATCAAGGCCGGCGTGGTGTGGATTAACACCGCCAACCAGTTCGACGCCGCCTGCGGCTTCGGCGGCTACCGCGAGTCCGGCTTCGGCCGCGAAGGCGGCAAGGAAGGCATGTATGAGTACATGACGGCGCTGTCGGAAGACGCGCGTCCTGCTTTGCCAGTCATTGAAGCGAAGGGCAAGGCCAAGCCGGCCGAGGCACCGGGTCCGTTCGCCATCGACCGTACCGCCAAGATGTACATCGGCGGCAAGCAGGCGCGCCCTGACGGCGCCTACACTCGCGCCATCGTCGGCGCCAGCGGCGCATTCGTTGGCGACGTGGGCGAGGGCGGCCGCAAGGATATCCGCAACGCCGTGGAAGCGGCGCACAAGGCGTCCGGCTGGGCCAAGGCCACCTCGCACAACCGCGCGCAGGTCTTGTATTACATCGCCGAGAACCTGGCGATCCGCGCCGACGAATTCGCGGCGCGCCTGGCGGCCATGACCGGCGCCAAAAATCCCGAGAAGGAAGTGCAGGCCTCGATCGAACGCCTGTTCTACTACGCCGCCTGGGCCGACAAGTACGACGGCCTGGCGCACCAGCCGCCGATGCACGGCATCACCGTGGCGCTGAACGAGCCGGTTGGCGTGATCGGCATCATCTGCCCGAACGAGTCGCCGCTGCTCGGCTTCATCTCGCTGGTGGCGCCTGCGCTGGCGCTGGGTAACCGCGTGATCGCGGTGCCGTCGGAAGCGTATCCGCTGGCGGCGACCGACCTGTATCAGGTACTCGATACCTCGGACCTGCCGGGCGGTGCACTGAACATTATCACCGGCAGCGCCGATGAACTGGCCAAGACCCTGGCGACGCACTCCGATGTGGACGCCGTGTGGCGTCACGACGGTTCGCTTGACGGCTGCGCCGAAGTCGAACGCCTGTCGGCCGAATCGCTCAAGCGCACCTGGGTGGGCGGCGGCAAAGGGCGCGACTGGTACGACACCAAACAGGCCGGCGGACGCGCAGTGCTGGCGCACGCGAGCCAGGTCAAGAATGTCTGGATTCCGTACGGCGTGTAAGCCGGCGGCCAGTGACGACAATATCAAGCAATTAGCAAATAAAGGCTTCACATGTTCTTAAACCAGGAAATCATCCGCAAAAAACGCGATGGCGGGGCTCTCTCTGCTGAAGAGATCCAGTTCTTCGTACGCGGCATCACCGACGGCAGCGTCACCGAAGGCCAGATCGCGGCACTCGCGATGGCCGTCTTCTTCAACGACATGAACATGGACGAGCGCGTGGCTTTCACCCTGGCCATGCGCGACTCCGGCCAGGTCATGGAATGGCGCTCGATGAACCTGCCGGGTCCCGTGGTCGACAAGCACTCGACCGGCGGCGTGGGCGACGTGGTCTCGCTGATGCTGGGACCGATGATCGCAGCCTGCGGCGGCTTCGTGCCGATGATCTCGGGCCGTGGCCTGGGCCACACCGGCGGCACGCTCGACAAGTTCGATTCGATTCCCGGCTACTGCACCGTGCCCGATCCGGAACTGTTCCGCAAGGTCGTCAAGGACGTGGGCGTGGCCATCATCGGCCAGACCGCGCAACTGGCGCCGTCGGACAAGCGTTTCTACAGCATCCGCGACACCACCGCGACGGTGGAATCGGTGGCGATGATCACCGGTTCGATTTTGTCGAAGAAGCTCTCCGCTGGCCTCGATGCGCTGGTGATGGATGTGAAGGTCGGCACCGGCGCCTTCATGCCGAGTTACGACAAGTCGGTCGAACTGGCCGAGAGCATCGTCGCTGTCGGTAACGGCGCGGGCACGCGCACCTCGGCGCTGCTGACCGAGATGAACGAGTCGCTCGGTCCGGTGGCCGGCAATGCGCTGGAAGTGCGCCTGGCGATGGATTACCTGACCGGCCGTTCGCGTCCGGCGCGCCTGCACGAAGTGACCATGGCGCTGTGCGCCGAGATGCTGGTGCTGGGCAAACTGGCCGCCAATGAAACCGATGCGCGCGCCAAGCTGCAGGCGGGCCTGGACTCGGGCGAAGCGGCCGAGCGCTTTTCGCGCATGGTGGCGGCATTGGGTGGCCCGGCTGACCTGGTCGAGCGTCCGGATGCGTATCTGGAAAAGGCGCCGATCATCGTGCCGGTACCGGCGCTGCAAGCCGGCTTTGCGACGGCGACCGATTGCCGTGGCCTTGGCCTGGCGGTGGTCAGCCTGGGCGGCGGTCGTCGTCGTCCGGAAGACGCGATCGACTTTGCGGTCGGGTTGACGGACCTGGTGGAACTGGGCGACGCAATTGCGGTCGGCCAGCCGCTGGCGATGGTACACGCGCGCACGCAGGCTGCGGCTGAACAGGCGGTGCGCGAGGTGCAGGCTGCGTACAAGGTTGGCGATACCAAGCCGGCTGCGAACCCGATCATCTACCGCACGATCCGCCCTTAAACGTCGCTTTACCCCCGTCTCCCCCGCGCAGGCGGGGGGCCATGGCACCTATGAGCAGCGGTGCTATGGATCCCCGCCTGCGCGGGGACGACGGTCTTGAGGGAGACGGTCCCAGTGGGGCCTGAACCCGGCGTGATAGTTAAACTGCCTTGTCAGGACCACTTATGAAATACGAAAAACTCATCACCGAAGCCACCGCAGCCCGTCTGCTGGCCTACACCCCGTACTCGAACTTCCAGGTCGGCGCCGCCCTCGAATGCAAGGACGGCCGCATCTTCCGTGGCTGTAACGTCGAAAACGCGGCCTACGGCTTGTGCAACTGCGCCGAGCGCACTGCCTTTTTCAGCGCCATCGCACACGGCTACAAACCCGGCGACTTCGCCGCGCTGGCCGTGATCGGCCAGACCGACGGCCCGATCGCTCCATGCGGCGCCTGCCGCCAGGTGATCCTGGAATTGGGCGGCAACGACCTGCCAATCGTGCTGACCAACCTGAATGGCGACATTCTTGAAACGACGGCAGCCGGCCAGCTGCCGAACGCGTTCGGCAGCTGGGACCTGAAGAAGTAAGCCTTGAAAAAAACCATCGATGTCCAGGCCGCAGTCGCCCTTGCGGCGATTGAAGCCATCGCCGCCAAGACCCAGGGAACCTTCGGGGTCGGCGGCGTGCTGCTCGACCAGCATGGCAACGTGCTCAAATCACTACAGAACAATGTGGTGCGCGAAGGCTTGATCTTCGACCCGACCGCCCACGGCGAGCGCCAGTTGATCGACTGGTACTTCGCCGAACGCGCCAAGGGCCGCGCCTTGCCGCCGCCCGAAGAAATCACCCTCGTCACCTCGCTCGACCCGTGCGCCATGTGCACCGGCGCGATCCTGTCGGCCGGCTTTAACGTGGTCGTCGCCGCGCGCGACGCCAACGCCGGCATTAACTACGACACCAGTTTCACCTTTACCAGCCTGCCCGCCGGCCTGCGTCCGCTGGCCGAAGCGAGCTTCTTTTACCCGGCCGTGAAAGGCGCGTCCCCGTTCGCGCGCGAAAGCGCCGGCGCCGCGCCCAAGTCGTTCTTCATCGGGAAAACCATCGCCGAACCCACCCAGGCGCTTTGCTCGCTGGTGTTCGAAGCGACCGCCGAAAAAGTCCAGCTGCTGCTCACCAGCGACCTGTCGCGCGGGCAGCTCAGGGACCCAGCGCAGCTGGACCCTGACCACCCGCTGGTACGCCAGCTCAAAACCCTGTACCCCGACGCGCTGGCCTACCGCTGCGCGCCGCAGCAGCCCGATGCCGGCCTGGCGCCGTATCTGCGCGCGGCCATGGAACGCGACCGCCAGCAGGGCGGGGAGGGCGATGCCGTCGCCTTGCTCGATCCCTTCGGCAACCTGCTCTTGTGTTCACCGGGCCGGCGCGCGCTGTCGGCCATCTGCACCGCGTTCATGGAATGCACGCGCCAGTATGCCCAGCTGCGCTACACCCTGATGCAGGGGCAGGACGCGCAGGCGCAGGCCGAGGTGCGCCAGTACCTGGCCCACCCGCGCGAAGGCACCTTTGTGTTTGCGCGCGGGCCCGACGCCAGCGCGCAAAGCTACATGAACCTGGGCGCCTACGGCTCGACCATGGAAGGGCCGCTGCCGGCGGATAACCCGGCGCAGTTCCAGTACGTGAGCGCATCACTTGGCGACCCTGAACTGGCGGCGATCTGCGCCAACATGCCGCCGCTGTACCGCGACATTATCCGCATCCGTCCGCAACAGGTGGCCGACCAGGCGCTGGTGGCGGCGCTGGCGCAGCCGCAGCCAGCTAAGCAGCCGTGATATCGGCCTGCATCATCCCGAAGATGTTCCCGTCCGGGTCCTTGACGTAGGCCAGCCAGCCGATCCCCGGCACCGCCATCTTGGGCACGCACACCACGCCGTGCGGCGAGCCGGATACGGCTTTGGCGAGCGAGGCGTCGATATCTTCCACGTCGACCGTGATGACGAAGGCGTTGACCGCCGCCTGGCTCTCGGGCAGCGGACCGCGGCGCGGCAGCAGGCCGCCGTTGATGCCCGGCTGGTCTTCGGGCCCGGTGTGCACCATCCAGTACTCGCCGCCCGCCCATTTGTTGAAGCTCCAGCCGAACAGGCGTTGATAAAAGTCGATGATCGCCTGCGGGTCGGAGGCCTGGATTTCGAAGTGGACTGCACGTGACATGGTGTGCTCCTCGATGGCTGCCTTGGTTGGCTCAATGAGTTGGCGGAATTATTCGAAGGGGTCGTAGGTGCCGAAGGTCCAGACGTGACCCTCCAGGTCGCGGCAGGTAAAACTGCGCCCGCCATAGTCTTCGTCCTTGAGCTCCATGACGATCTGCGCGCGCGCCGCCAGCACGCGCTCGTAGACGGCGTCGGCATCGGCGACCACCACGCAGATGGTCTGGGTCTGCGCGCCGCCGATCTCGTCTGGCTGCTTCATCAGTTTGCTGTATTCGGAATCGATGGCCGAGGTCGAGCCGAGCATGATCATGCCGTTGCCAAAAGTTAATTGGGCATGCAGGATCATGTTGTTGTCGCCGGGGACGACGAGTTGCTTTTGGAAACCGAAATTATTGCAGAGCCATTCGATGGCGGCCGGCGCGTCGCGGTAGCGCAGGCATGGAATGACGTTGGCGCGGGTTTGTTTCGGGCTTGCTGACATGTTCCTTCTCCTGGGTAGGTGATCGGAAAAGCAGGGTTTTTCAAGGTCCCTATGGTACTGGATTATTGAAGCCGTGGCGCTTACATTTGCTGGAACAGATGCGCGTGATTGCGGCTCACTTCGAGCAGCGTGGGGTGGTTGCGCACCCTGAGCATCTGCCGTCCGCGCTCGTCGCGCGTGACCTCGGCGATGGCGTCGACCCGCACCAGGGTGGAGCGGTGGATGCGCCAGAATTCGTCGGGATCGAGTTCGTCGGCCAGCTCCTTGAGCGTCTTGCGGATCAGCAGTTCGGCCTGCGCCGTCCGCACCAGCGTGTACTTGTCGTCGGACTGGAAAAACAGGATTTCGCGGGTGCTGATCATGCGCAGGTTGCTGCCCACCTGGGCCTGGATCCAGCGCAGGTAAGCGGGCTTTTTGGCGTCGCCCTGCTGCAGGATCCGGGTCAGCTGGCGCAATTGCTCGCCGATGTTTTCGGGCGCTTTTGTCAAACGCGTGCGCAGCCGTTCGCACGTGACAAGCAGGCGTTCGGCTACCACGGGCTTGAGCAGGTAATCCATGGCGCCCTGTTCGAAGGCGTCCAGCGCGTACTGGTCGTAGGCCGTTACGAACACGATGTGGCAGCGGTTGTACAACTGGCGCGCCGCTTCGATGCCGCCCTGGCCGGGCATGCGGATGTCGAGGAAGACGATGTCGGGCTGGTGCTGGTCGGCCATGCTGACGGCATCAAACCCGTTCGCCGCTTCGCCTACGATGAGCAGGTCGGGCCACACCTCGGCCAGGCGCGCGCGCAGCTGGTCGCGCATGGGTGATTCGTCGTCGACAATGAGGGCGCTGGTCATGTTAGTTACTCTCCCGGGCAGCATAGGGTACGCGCAGCGAGGCCAGCGCGCCGCCTTCAAGCGGCATTTCGATCACCAGCTCGGCGCGCGCGCCGAACAGCAGGAACAGGCGCTCGCGGATATTCGCCAGGCCCACGCCGTCGCCCGCATGCATGTTAAAACCCACGCCATTATCGCGCACGTCGACGTGCATGGAATCGCCCACCAGGCGGGCGCCGATGTCGATGCGGCCGCCCTCGATTTTCGGTTCGAGGCCGTGCTTGATGGCGTTTTCGATCAGGGTTTGCAGCATCATCGGCGGGAACGGCGTGTGCTCCAGGTGCGCGGGCACGTCGAAGCTGACCGCCAGCCGCTCCTTCATGCGCGCCTGCATGATCGACAGGTAGGCGCGCGAGAGCTGCACCTGGCGCCCCAGCGTGCCGCCGCCGGCCGCGCGCATCTGCGGCAGGGTGGAACGCAGGTATTCGATCAGGTGCATGTGGATGCGCGCCGCCTGCGGCGGATCGGTTTCGATCAGCTGGCCGATCAGGGCAAGGGTGTTGAACAAGAAGTGCGGCTCGACCTGCGCCTGCAGGGTCGCCATCTGTGCTTCGAGCAGGCGCCGTTCGAGCACGGCGACGTTGGCTTCGGCGGTCGCTTCCCTGGCCACCAGTTCAGCGCGGCGCTTGCCGCCGGCCAGCACTTTGACGCCGTACGAGATGATGATGTACCAGACCGCCGGTTCGGGCAGGGTCAGGATCAGGCCGAACGCCAGGCCCAGGAACCAGGTGATGAACAGTTGCCGCCATTCCACCAGAGCAAGCCAGTCGAAGAAGTTCCACCATAGCACCGTGGCTTGCGCGAGGGAATCGCGCAGGAAATCCATCACCTTGTTCAGCTGGCTTGCTTTCACGCTGTTACTGGCCTTCGGTCTTCACCGGCGTGTAGGGCGTGGCCGGGCCGCGCGTGGCGCGGCCTTGCGCGGCCCGGTCGGTCACGTAGCCGTTGACCAGTTTAATGACCATGAACAACACGAACAAGGTGAGCACCAGCGGTACGATGGTCAGCAGCAAGGCCAGGCCGACGGCGCTGAGCATCAGAGTCGGCCACGACATGGTGGAAATGGCGCCGACGGCGTATTTTGCTGCCTTGACCAGGGTGCGGCTCAGGTCTTGCAGGCTGGCATACAGGGACGTAAAGGCAGGGTTGCTCATTTGCTTCTCCAGGGGAGGGTTGTCGATGGAGAGACTGTAGCAAGTGCGCGGCGAATGCTCTACGGTTGTCCGACGAAGTGCATAAAATGGGGGGCGACCGGTATGCATGGGCGATAAGCGGGCCGCCAGCTCAGGCCAGCGCCACCACCTTGCCGCCAAGGTCGTCCGCGATCACCAGCAGCTCGCCCGGCCCCGGCGCGGCCACGATCAGTGCACCGCCGGCGGCCCAGATCGCGCTGCGGCCGGCGCTCTGGTAGCCACCCGAGGCGCGCGCGTGATTGGCCATCAGTACACCCATGCCGAACAACTTGGCGTAGCCAGCCAGCTGGCCCGTATCCTTGTCGTACCCGCCCACCGAGATCAGCGAGCCGGCCGCATACAGTTCGGCCCCGGCCACCGCGGCGGCGTGCGCGTGCTGCTGCTGGCCGGTGTCGGCGCAAATCGCCAGCGCCACCCTGGTGCCGCGCACATCGTGCAGCTGGCTGATGGCGCTGCCGGCCGCGACGTGCTGTTCTTCTCCCGCGTGCAGGAAGTGCTTGCGGTAGCAAGATGTGCGGCCATCCGGATGGAAGGTAATCGCGCCGATGCCTGGCAGCGCACCAGCGTTGGCCAGCGGCGCGCCGGCCACGATGGTCATGCCGGCGCTGGCGGCGCGCTCGCGCAGCGGCGCCAGCACGGCGTCGTCGGCCTTGAGGGCGCAGGCGGCCAGGCCGGCCAGCTCGTAGCCGCACAAGGACAGTTCGGGGAACACCAGCAGCTGCACGCCTGCCTCGCGGGCGGCGTCGATGACGGCCAGATGGCGCGCGACGTTGGCTTCGATATCGAGCGGCACGCTGGCATACTGCGCGGCGGCGTAGCGCAGGCCGGCCATCAGATGCTCTCCCAGCCGCGCCGCAGCAGGCCGTAAAAGACGGTGTCGCAGATTTCGCCGTTGACGATCCAGCGTTCCGGCATGTAGCCCTCTTTTTGAAAGCCCATGCGTTCGAGCAGCTTGGCCGAGGCCAGGTTGCGCGGGTCGATATCGGCTTCGATGCGGTTCATGTTCATTTCCTTGAACAGGTAGTCGAGCGTGACCCGCATCGCTTCGCTCAGGTAGCCCTGGCCCCAGTGGGCGCTGGCCAGCGCATAGCCGATTTCGCAGCGCCGGTTCTGCGCATGGAAGGCGTGCGGCTTCATGGTGCCTATCAGCTTGCCTGTCTCGCGCAGGACCAGCGCCAGCTCCATGCTGCTGCCATCGCTGTAGCCGTCCAGCGCGCGCGCGATGACAGCGTCGCCCTGCGCCGGGTCGGTCCAGGCGGTGCCGCTGAAGTAGCGCATCACGGCCGGGTCGGAGTGGATGGTGTAGAGCGCCTGCGTGTCGCTGGCGTGCAGGAAGCGCAGGGTCAGGCGTTCGGTCTGCAGGGTGACTGGAGCAATTTCTGGCATGGGACGGTCCGGCAAATTAGTAGGTTAATAAGAATACACGAATGCCGCTTCAGGCGCGCGCAGCCGTCGTCCCGCCGGCATTGTTTCTTTCCTGACGACAAAAACAGCACGACCTGATCCCACGCGCACCCGGGGCATGCTCCTACTCGCATGGGTCGCTTGCAATGTAAGAATGTCTGTTCGATATCTTCATCAGGAGACAGGCATGAAAACCAGGATCGCAATCACTCTCGTCGCACTCATGGTCGGCGGCGCCGCCATGGCGCAAACCCAGGGCGGCACCAGCGGCAACGCTACCACAGGATCGACCGCCACCAATACCGGGACGGCCGCACGCGGGGATGCGACAAGGGCCAGTCCGAACCGGCAGGATCGTAACCGCAACAAGGCGCCGCAAAACCGCGACAAGGCACCGGAAGAGCGCGACGTGGCGAACGACCCGCGCGATAGCACCACCAACACGGGCACCGGCACCGCGACGAACAATACGGCCGCGCGCGACGCCGACCGCTCGTCCACCAGCGGCGGGGCCGAGATGCGCGGCTCGTCGGGCACCACGGGCGCCAGCGGAACCGGCAGCATGAATAACAATGGCACGACCAGCACCAATGAACCGGCGCGCAATGGCGATATTCCTGCGCCGCGCACGGGCGGCATGAACAGCACCGGAACCACCGGCGACAAGTCGGCCGTGCCGCCAGTGCGCTGATGCCATTGGGCGCTTCCGGGAATGCCACAGATGGTGTTCCCGGCGGTGGCGCGTCGGGCATCAGGCGTGATCAGTCAGGGTGGGTGATATACCAACGCTTGATTTTTTCGCCGAGCGCCGGACGCAGTGCCTCAAGGTGAACCTGGATGATCGTCTCGGGAAGTGCCTTCTGTATCGCGATGAGTCGGGACCCACCTGCCCGTCAAGATAGTGTAGCCAGATGCTGCCCACATCGGGCGCGTCGTCGCGCACGACGTCGCTCACTAACTGGCTCGCCGGCGCGAGGGGAGTGCGATCATGCGCCACCTGAAGATGGCGCCGCCGCAATCCCAAAACGCACCCGATAGCGCAGCGTGCTGACCCGCCTCGCGGCGTCGAGTTCGAGGTACGCCGGTTCGCTATCGTCGCCCGATCCTCCCATCCCGCGCATCAGGCCGGCCCTGCCCCAGCCCTGGTCGCCGAAGGCGCCGGAATGCTCGATCTGCGCTCCCATAGCCTCTACCTGGCAGACGAACGTCAGCTGCAGGCCCGCTTCGTCCGCGATGATCTGCGCCACGCTGCGCGCGTTGGCGATCGCCGCTGCATGGGCGGCGGCGCGCTTGGCCTCGGAGGCGTCGAATTGCGGCGGCAGCATCGACACGTTCAGGGTGTAGCGCTGGTGTTCAAAGATCGGCTGTAGCGCGTCGAGCGCGCTGTACAGGCGCTTCGCTTCCGGGCAGGCCAGCAAAATCTTGAAGCTGCGCTCCTGTCCTGGCTTGTTTTTCTTCCAGAACCACGGCTGCCAGATGGCGTTGCCGCCCTCGCTCATTTCATCAGGCGCGATGCCCGAACTTTTGAGAACACGGATGCAGTCGTCGCGCAGCGCGCCTGCTTCGGTGATGGCGTGCTCGGTTGTGGTGGCGCGCACCGATATCGACAGGTCGGCGCGGTAGATGGCAACCTGTTCGACCAGTGACGACTCGCCGGTTACTTCGATATACGAATCCATGGTGGTTTCTTTATGCGGGTTGGGTTCAGGGTGGTGATCCAGTGGCCGATCATACTATGCGGCCGGCGCGGGCTGCGGCGGCATGGCGGCACGGTCAGTTGTCGTAGGTGAGCGATTCTTCGACTTTGAGGCCCAGTGCCGGGCGCAGCGCAGTCATGTGCGCCTCGGCCAGGCTTTCAGGCAGCACGTCGGGTACCTGCAGTTTCCGCAGCTTGAGCCGCTCGTCGAGATAGCCGATGTCGATGCCGCAGGTGGTGGAATAGCTATAGTATTTGAATGCGCGGATCGATGTGATCGAGTAAAACGACAGCCTCATGATCCGGATGCCCCTGGCGGCGCCGCGAAGATGCAGCAAGAGCTGCTCCGACTCCAGGTCGATCTGGTAAAACACCACGGCCGCGCTGGATGTGCCCAGCGACGCCATCGACCATACCGTGGCCACGCAGGTCAGCCACAGCACGACCGCAAACATGTTACTGGCGACCAGGTGATAGATCTTTTCGTTGGTCAGTATTAGCACGAAAAAGAGCACATGGATCAGCAGGAAGCTCGTCATGAAGGGCTGCTCTTCAATGAAGGACAGGACCGAAAACCTAGGCGGCGTTTCCTCCGGCGTGTTCTTGTCGTGGAAATCGGAGCACCATTCGAGTTCGACAGGGGCGGCTGGAAGCGCGGGCGCGGCGGCCATGCGGGCGGCGTTGGAAGCTTCCGGCGCCAGCGTGTTGCGCGCCTGCGAGCGTTTCAGGTTCAGCCGGCGCGACCGGTAGACGGTCATGCGGCACCCGCTTCGGTGACGTCGATAGTCGAATGCATGGTGGTGTCTGTGCGCGGGTTGTGTTCAGCGTGGCGGTCCCACCGCGTGATCATACTATGCCGCCAAGGTGCGGGCACTGCCGGCAGTGGAATTGCGATACAGTTCACCTGTCGTAGCAGATCTGATCGCGTACACGGGAGCCCAGTGCTGATCGCAGCGCGTCAGCGTGAGCTTGCATGGTCTTTTTCGACATGCTGTCACGTGTTTCCCAGTACACCGCCTCGGTCCCGTTGGCGTAGTAACTAAAACAGAAACCACCGGTGTCGGCATAGATGGTCGGCAGGTAAGGAGTAATGGAGACGATTGCCGAAAACGGGATCGTGACGACGTCGACGCGATTGTGAGACTGTGACTGGTGCAAGGTAAGCTGCCCGGTTCGCAGGTCGATCTCATAGGCGCTGACATTACTGACTTCGGTGTACTTGCCCGTCATCGAGTAGAACATGACGCCCATCACCACAATGCACAGCGCTGCGCTCCACAGCATGTCATCGTCCGGCAGGCGCCAGTGCGGCGATTCGCCTCTGATCAGCGAAACGAAAAACATCGCCATATTTACTAGCAAAAAAAGTCCGGCGACGGGCGCAACGACGCCGTAGCCGAACAACAAAGTAGCGGTGCTGCGCGCGTGATCGTTGTTGTCATGATAGTCCGCAGCGTACCAGACGAGGACCTGGCCGCCGTCGGCTGCGGACGGTGCATGCCGCTTGCCTCCTTTTGGCCGCTTTGGCTTTGGCGCCGCCTGTTTCATTGAGCGCTCATGCGTGACCGGCGCGGTCGGCCGTGCCGCTCATCGACACCGCCGCCAGCACCATGTGGGTGATCATTTCCTCGGCGTCGTCGAAGTCCTTGCGCGAGAGCTGTTTGCGGTTCAGCACCAGTGCCATCTGCGCCGAGAAATCGGCGTACGACTGCGTCATGGCCCAGATGGCGAACAGCAGGTGGGTGGCGTTGATCGGGCCGATGCGGCCTTCGCCGATCCAGCCTTCGAACACCTCGATATCCTTGCGCAGCAGCGGCACCACCCGGCTCTGGATCTGCTGGCCGTACAGCTGCGCGCCGCTGATCACTTCCATCGCATACACGCGCGACGCCCACGGCTGTTCGCGTGAAAAGCGCAGCTTGGCCTGGATGTACGCGCGCAGCATGTCGCGCGGTTCCTGGCCAGGATCGGCCAGGGTGGCCATGCGCGCCAGCCAGTCATCGAGCACGCCATCGAGCACCCTCTCGTACAGCGCCTGCTTGGTCGGAAAATAGTACATCAGGTTCTGCTTCGACAGGCCGGCCTGCTCGGCGATGGTGGCGATCGAAGTGCCTTCGTAGCCGCATTCGGCGAACACGCGCACGGCCACGTTGGCGATGTCGGCTTCGAGCTTGTCGCGATTGAGAATGCGGCGCTTGACGGCGGGCGTGCGCGCAACTGCGGCGGTCTTGGTGGCGGCCATGGTGACTTTCAGCGTAGCGATTGCAGGAAGCCGATCAGCTCGGGCGCGTCGGCGGCATACGCCACGTTGAAGCGGAACCAGATGCTCGGGGACGGGCGCAGCATGAAAAACTCGTGAGGCGAGAGCAAAATGCCGGCGCGCAGCGCGCGGTCGGCGATCACCTTGCCGTTGAACTCCGCCGTCGGGGTGATGGGCCAGCCGGCGCTGACGAACATGCCGCCGCGCGGCCGGGCCAGCGGCTCCATGCCCGCCTCCTGCAAGCGCTCGATGGTGCGTTCGCGCCCCGAGCGCAGTTGATCGACCAGGCGTTCCACCATGCGTTTGTAGGGCCGCGCCGAGAGGGCGTGGTACACCGCGCGCTCGTTGATTTCGGAGGTGGTCAGCCCGGTCAGCATCTTCACGCGCAGCAGTTCGGGAATCAGCGAATTCGAGGCGCAGATCGAGCCGACCCGCAGCACCGGCGACAAGGTCTTGGAAAAGCTGCCGACGCGGATCACGCGCCGCAAGCCGTCCATGGCCGCCAGCGAGGCGTCGCCGCCGGCTGCCAGTTCGCGGTAGATGTCGTCTTCCACCAGCCAGAAGTCGAACTGCTCGGCCGCCAGCAGCAGCCGGTGCGCCTGCGCCTGCGTGAGCGAGGTGCCGAGCGGATTTTGCAGCACGGTGTTGACGAACATGAGCTTGGGCTGGGTGCTGGCCGCCTGCGCCATCAAGGCATCCATATCCAGCCCGTCCGGCCCGCGTGGAATGCCGACCGCAATGCAGCCGTGGTGGCGGATCAGCGAGAGCAGGTTGCTGTAGCCCGGATCTTCGACAAAGACCGTGTCGCCCGGCTTGGTCAGCGTGCGCAAAATCAGGTCGAAGGCGTGGGTGGCGCCGTTGGTGAGCAGGATCTGGTCGGGCGTGACGGCAAACAGTTCGTCGGCCAGCGTCGCGGCCAGGTGCTGGCGCAGGGTGGGAAAGCCGAGCGGATGGCCGTAGCCGCGCAGGCGGCTGGCGGGAATCTTCATCGCGTGGCGCACCGCGTCGAGCACCGTGTCGTCGCCATACCACTCGGGCGGCAGCCAGCCCGCGCCCACCGGCAGCGCATCCGACACGCCGGAATACAGGTCGGGGGTGAGGGCGTCGATGGCGGCCGGCGTGGGCTGCAGCGCCAGTTGCTGCGGCGCGCTGGCCGCTTCGCTGCGCGCCACGAAAAAGCCGGAACCGCGGCGCGAACTCAATAAGCCCAGGGTGAGCAGGCGGTCATACGACTCCACCACCGTGAAGGTGCTCACCCCGTTACACTTTGCGAAACGTCGAACCGAGGGCATCTTTGTGCCCACGCGCAATTCGCGCCGGTTTACCATCAGCGCGATGGCCGCCACGATCTGGTCGACCAGGCCGCCGCGCTTGCTGCGCTCGATTGCCAGCACCGGCCAGCCATCCCCGCAATTGCCAGGAGGAATTTCCTCACGCAGAACGTCGCTCTCATCCATCCACAAGTCCTTTGCTGCGGCGCCGCAAACTGTATTGTTTGCGCTACCGATACGGTTGGCGGGTTTTGCGATTTGTGTATATGTGCCATAGTTGATCTGCTGACTATTATTGCATCATCATTTTGCCAACTGGTAAATTATTTTTTTAGTTGTAAAAACTATTGGAGAGTCGCATGAACGAGTCCAGACCAGCATCGATGTCGTCGTTTTGGATGCCATTTACCAATAATCGCGATTTCAAAGCCAACCCGCGCCTGCTGGTATCGGCTGAGGGGATGTATTACAAGGATGTCGACGGCAACACCGTGCTCGACGGCACAGCGGGCCTGTGGTGCGTGCCTTGCGGGCACAACCAGCAGAAGATCGTCGCCGCCGTGCGCGAGATGGTCGGCCAGCTCGACTTCGCGCCCACCTTCCAGATGGGCCACCCGGCCGCCTTCGACCTGGCCGAAAAACTGATGGACTACACCGGCCACCGTTTTGGCCACGTCTTCTACACCAACTCCGGTTCGGAAGCGGTCGACACGGCGCTGAAGATGGCGCTGGCCTACCACCGCGCGCGCGGCGAAGCGGGGCGCACGCGCCTGATCGGGCGCGAACGCGGCTACCACGGCGTCGGTTTCGGCGGCATTTCGGTCGGCGGCATCGGCGGCAACCGCCGCACTTTCGGGCCGCTGCTGCCGGGTGTCGACCACCTGCCGCACACGCACAACCTGGAAAAGAACGCCTACTCGCGCGGCGAGCCGGAACACGGCGCCAACCTGGCCGATGAACTGGAACGCATCGTCGCGCTGCACGACGCATCGACCATCGCGGCGGTCATCGTGGAACCGGTGGCCGGGTCCACCGGCGTGCTGATTCCGCCGAAAGGATATCTGAAACGCTTGCGCGAACTGTGCACCAAGCACGGCATCCTGCTTATCTTCGATGAAGTCATTACCGGTTTCGGGCGCTTGACCACGCCGTTCGCGTTCGATTACTTTGACGTCATTCCGGACATGGTCACCTGCGCCAAGGGCCTGACCAACGGCATGGTGCCGATGGGCGCGGTGTTTACCCAACAGCATATCCACGACGCCTTCATGGACGGCCCGGCCGGCATTGAACTGTTCCATGGCTATACCTATTCGGGCCATCCGCTCGCCTGCGCCGCTGCGCTGGCCACGCTGGAGGTATTCGAAGAGCAGAAGATCCTCGACAACGCCAAAGCCGTGCAGGAATACTGGACCGACGCGGTGCATTCGCTCAAGGGCCTGCCGCACGTGATCGACATCCGCACCATCGGGCTGGTGGCGGGCATCGAACTGGCGCCCATCGACGGCAAGCCGGGTGCGCGCGCGTTTGGGGCCTTCAAGAAGGCGTTTGCCGATGGCGTGCTGATTCGCACCACCGGCGACATCATCGCCCTGTCGCCACCGCTGGTACTCGAGAAGAAGCACATCGACGAGTTGTTCGGCAAGCTGGCAACCATTCTCAAAAACCTGGACTGACCCCATGAGCAATCTCGACACGCAGTTGGATACAATCACTCACTTCATCAACGGCGCCAAGGTCGATACGGCCAGCGGCCGCTACGCCGACGTCTTCAATCCCGCCATGGGCGAGCCATGCGCGCGCGTGGCGCTGGGCACGGCCGACGATGTGGATGCCGCCGTCGCCGCGGCCGCCGCGGCGTTTCCGGCATGGTCGGCGACGCCGCCGCTCACGCGCGCGCGGGTCCTGTTCAAGTATCTGCAGCTATGCCAGGCGCATACCGACGAATTTGCGGCCATGCTCACGCGCGAACACGGCAAGACGTTTTCGGACGCGCAGGGTGAAGTGGCGCGCGGCATCGAGATGGTGGAATTCGCGGTCGGGATTCCGCAACTGCTCAAGGGCGAATTCACCGACCAGATTTCGCGCGGCATCGATGCCTGGTCGATGCGCCAGGCGCTCGGTGTGGTGGCGGGGATCACGCCGTTTAACTTCCCGGTGATGGTGCCGATGTGGATGTTCCCGGTCGCGATCGCCTGCGGGAATACCTTTGTTTTGAAGCCGTCCGAACGCGACCCGTCGGCGTCCCTGCTGCACGCGCTGCTGCTCAAGGAAGCCGGGCTGCCGGACGGCGTGTTCAACGTGGTCCAGGGCGACAAGGTCACCGTCGACGCGCTGCTCGATCATCCGGAAGTGCAGGCGGTCAGTTTTGTGGGCTCGACCCCGATCGCGGAATATATTTACGCGCGCGGCAGCGCCAGCGGCAAGCGGGTGCAGGCGCTGGGCGGGGCCAAGAACCACATGGTGGTCATGCCCGACGCCGACATGGACATGGCGATCGATGCCCTGATCGGCGCCGCCTTCGGGTCGGCCGGGGAGCGCTGCATGGCCATTTCGGTGGTGGTGGCGGTGGGCGACGCCGGCGACAAGCTCATTGGCGCGCTGGGCCAGCGCACCGCCGCGCTCAAGATCCGCGACGGCATGGCGCATGACGCCGAAATGGGGCCGGTGGTCAGTGCCGCAGCCAGGGAACGCATCGAGCGCTTGATCGGCGAAGGCGTGGAGCAGGGCGCGACGCTGGTGGTCGATGGGCGCAACTGCAAGGTGCCCGAACGCGAGAACGGCTTTTTTGTCGGCGGCACCTTGTTCGATCACGTGACGCCCGATATGACGATCTACAAGGAAGAGATTTTCGGACCGGTGCTGTGCGTGCTGCGCGCGCCGGACGTGGCCACGGCGGTCAAGCTGATCAACGCCAACGAGTACGGCAACGGCGTGGCGATCTACACGCGCGACGGCGGCACGGCGCGTGAGTTCGTGCGCCAGATCCAGGTCGGCATGGTGGGAGTGAACGTGCCGCTGCCGGTGCCGATGGCGTTCAACAGTTTCGGCGGCTGGAAGCGCAGCATGTTCGGCGACCACCACGCCTACGGTCCGGAAGGCGTGCGCTTTTATACGCGGCACAAGGCGGTGATGCAGCGCTGGCCGAACACCGCGAGTGCTGGCGTGGAATTTGCTTTTCCACAGATGAAGTAGAAGACCCTGAATGCGGGATGCGTACGGTTGGCTGATGATGCGTCGTTCCCGCGCAGGGCTAGGCGCCCCCGCGGGAATCCATAGCACCTGTGATCAAAGGTGCTATGGACCCCCGCCTGCGCGGGGGAGACGAGGGTTCAGCTAATAATGTGTCCACGGGGGTAGGTGAACCTAATTAGAAAAACAGGGATGTAAAACATGATCGAGTCTCTCAAGCACCTGCCGCACGCGGCCAGTTCCAGCAGCGCGCTGGCCGAACAGTTCACCGACCTCGCACCGGCATTGACCCGCCGCCAGGCCGCCATCGAAAGCGCGCGCTGCCTGTACTGCTACGACGCGCCGTGCACGCGCAGCTGTCCGTCCGAAATCGACGTGGCCAGCTTTATCCGCAACATCCACGACCAGAACATCAACGGCGCGGCGGCGGGCATCCTCAAGCAGAACATCCTGGGCGGCAGCTGCGCGCGCGTGTGCCCGACCGAGATCTTGTGCGAAGACGCTTGCGTGCGCAATCACGATGAAGAAGGCCAGCCCGTCAAGATCGGCCTGCTGCAACGGCACGCGCTCGATCATGCCTCGTTTACCTCCTATCCGTTCCAGCGCGCCGAGCGCACCGGCAAAAGAATCGCCGTGGTCGGCGCCGGCCCGGCCGGCCTGTCGTGCGCGCATCGCCTGGCCATGCTGGGCAACGATGTCGTCATCTTTGAAGCCCGCTCCAAGTCCGGCGGCCTGAATGAATACGGCATCGCCAAGTACAAGCTGACCGGCGACTTCGCCCAGCGCGAGGTGGAGTTCTTGCTCAGTATCGGCGGCATCGACGTGCAGCACGGCCGCATCCTCGGCGTGAACCTGCACCTGCACGAACTGCACACCCAGTACGACGCCGTGTTCCTCGGCCTGGGCCTGAACGCCAGCCGCCAGCTCGGGCTGACCGGCGAAGACGCCCCCGGCCTGATGGCGGCGGTGGACTACATCGCCGACCTGCGCCAGGCTACCGACCTGGCCAGCTTGCCGGTGCCGAAGCGCGCCATTGTCATCGGCGCCGGCAACACGGCGATCGACATGGCGGTGCAGATCAAGCGCCTCGGCGCCGAAGACGTGACCCTGGTGTACCGGCGCGGTGCGGAGTCGATGAGCGCGACGCACCACGAACAGGATATCGCGAAGGCCAATATGGTGCGTATCCGCACCTGGGCGGCGCCGCTGGAAGTGCTGCTCGACGATGCGGGCCGCGTGCGCGGCATGCGCTTTGAAGAGACGCGCCTCGATGGCGCCCGCCTGATCGGTACCGGCGCCTTTATCGAGATCGCCGCCGATGCGGTGTTCAAGGCCATCGGCCAGTGCATGGACCCGGTGGGTTTGTCGGACCAGATGGCGCAGCAGCTCACGCGCGAGGGCGACAAGATCCACGTCGACGCGCAGTTCCGCACGGCGCTGGCGGGTATTTACGCGGGCGGCGATTGCGTCGCGCCGGGGCAGGACTTGACGGTACAGGCGGTCCAGCATGGCAAGCTGGCGGCGATGGCCATTCACAATGACATCCAATTCAAGGTGGAGGCTTCCCATGGCTGACCTGAGCATCGAATTTTGCGGCATCAAGTCCCCCAATCCGTTCTGGCTGGCCTCCGCGCCACCGACCGACAAGGCCTACAACGTGGTGCGCGCCTTCGAGGCGGGGTGGGGCGGGGTGGTCTGGAAGACGCTCGGCGAAGACCCGGCCGCCGTCAACGTGTCGTCGCGCTACTCGGCCCTGTACGGCAAGAACCGCGAGGTGATCGGGTTTAACAACATCGAACTCATTACCGACCGCTCGCTCGAGATCAACCTGCGCGAGATCACGCAGGTGAAAAAGGACTGGCCGGACCGCGCCATGATCGTCTCGCTCATGCTGCCGTGCGAAGAAGCGCTGTGGGCCGAGATTTTGCCCAAGGTCGAGGCGACCGGTGCGGACGGTATCGAACTCAATTTCGGCTGCCCGCACGGCATGCCGGAACGCGGCATGGGAGCGGCCGTGGGGCAGGTGCCCGAGTATGTGGAGATGGTCACGCGCTGGTGCAAGAAGCACTCGAAGCTGCCGGTGATCGTCAAGCTCACGCCGAACATCACCGACGTGCGCAAACCGGCGCGCGCGGCCAAGGCGGGTGGGGCCGATGCGGTGTCGCTGATTAACACGATCAACTCGATTACGCACCTGGACCTGGACCGCATGGTGGCGCTGCCCATCGTCGGCAACGCGAGTACGCACGGCGGCTACTGCGGTGCGGCGGTCAAGCCGATTGCGCTGAACATGGTGGCCGAGATTGCGCGTGATCCGGAGACGCATGGCTTGCCGATTTCGGGCATCGGCGGCATTGGCAACTGGCGCGACGCGGCCGAATTCATCGCGCTCGGCGCCGGGTCGGTGCAGGTGTGCACCGCCGCGATGCTGCACGGCTTTCGCATCGTGGAGGAGATGAAGGACGGCCTGTCGCGCTGGATGGACGAGAAGGGCTACAAGACCATCGCCGAGTTTTCCGGCAAGGCGGTGCCCAACACGACGGACTGGAAATACCTGGACATGAACTACCAGGTGATCGCGCAGATCGACCAGGACAAATGCATCAAGTGCGGCAAATGCTATGTGGCGTGCGAGGATACCTCGCACCAGTCGATCGCCCAATTGATCGACGCGGCGGGTGTTCGGACGTACGAAGTGATCAAGTCGGAGTGCGTTGGGTGTAATCTGTGCGAGATTACCTGCCCGGTGGACGCGTGCATCACGATGGTGCCGCAGGAGACCGGGAAGGCGTACATGAACTGGACGCAGGATCCGCGTAATCCGAGGGCGGAAGTGCTTAGTTAGCCCTTGAGCCGTCGTTCCCGCCGAGGGCCGCCTTGGCGCGGGAACGACGGATTCCGACGTCACCACTTAGGAGAATACCACTGTGAGCAACGACCTGTCCGCCAACACCCAGCTCTGGAACGAAGACCTCGCGCCCACTTCCGACGCGCAGCGTACCTGGCGCTGGTATCACTTCGCCGCCCTGTGGGTCGGGATGGTCATGTGCATTCCGGCGTACACGCTGTCGGCCAGCCTGATCGAGGGCGGCATGTCCGGCTACCAGGCGGTGCTCACGGTCTTCATCGCCAACGCCATCGTGCTGCTGCCGATGCTGCTGATCGGCCACGCCGGCACCAAATACGGCATTCCCTACGCCGTGCTTGCGCGGGCTTCGTTCGGCACCACGGGCGCGCGCATTCCGGCACTGATGCGCGCCATCGTGGCCTGCGGCTGGTACGGCATCCAGACCTGGTTCGGCGGCAGCATGATCTACACCCTGCTCGGCGTGATGATGGGGGCCGACATCGGCGGCGCCAGGATTGCGGGCCTGGGCATCAACGGCATGCAGCTGCTGTGCTTTCTGGCCTTCTGGGCGATCCAGTTCTATTACATCGTGCACGGCATGGAATCGATCCGCAAACTCGAAACCTGGACCGCGCCGCTCAAGATCCTGATCTGCTTCGTGCTGCTTGGCTGGGCGCATAACAAGGCGGGCGGCTTCGGCCCGCTGCTCGAACAACCTTCCCAGTTCGTCGAAGGCGGCAAGAAGGCCGGCCAGTTCTGGTCCACCTTCTGGCCCTCGCTGACGGCCATGGTGGGTTTCTGGGCCACGCTGGCGCTGAACATCCCCGACTTCACGCGCTTCGCCAAGACCCAGCGCGACCAGATCATCGGCCAGTCGGTCGGCCTGCCGCTGCCAATGGGCCTGCTGGCGGCGCTCGCCGTGATCGTGACCTCGGCCACGGTGGTCTTGTACGGCAAGGCGATCTGGGACCCGGTCGACCTGGCCAGCCGCATGACCGGCATCGCCGTGCTGATTGCGCTGATCGTGCTGCTGGTCGATACCGTCAGCGTCAACCTGGCCGCCAACCTGGTCGGACCTGCCTACGACTTTTCGTCGCTGGCGCCCAGGCACATCACCTACCGCACCGGCGGCTACATCACCGCCGGCATCGCGCTGGTGATGATGCCGTGGAAGATCCTCGAATCGACCGAGGGCTATATCTTCACGTGGCTGATCGGCTACTCGGCGCTGCTCGGTCCCATCGCCGGCATCATGATCATCGACTACTACTTCATCCGCAAGACCGAGCTGCATATCCCGAGCCTGTACCGCGACGATGGCGCCTACTCGTACGGCAACGGCTGGAACGTGGCGGCGGTGGTCGCTTTCGTGGTCGGCGTGCTGCCGAATATTCCCGGCTTCCTGAATGCGGCCTTTCCGGCCTCGTTCCCCGGCGTGGGCCCCGTGTTCAAGACACTGTATACCTATGCATGGTTCGTCGGCATCGCCATTTCCGCAGTGGTGTACGGCGTGATGATGAAGGGGAAGGCAGTGCCGGCCCTTGCCACCGTCCGTCCCTGAGTTTCCGTTTGTCTTACAGGAGAGATTTATGACCACGATTATCCGCGGCGGCACGGTCGTCAACGCAGACCGCGCCTTTCGCGCCGATGTGCTCTGCGACGGCGACAAGATCGTCGCCGTCGGCGAGCAGCTCGATGCGCCCCTTCACGCCACCGTGATCGACGCCAGCGGCCAGTACGTCATGCCCGGCGGGATCGACACCCACACCCACATGCAGCTGCCGTTCATGGGCACCGTCACGGCCGACGATTTCTTTACCGGCACCGCCGCCGGTCTCGCGGGCGGCACCACGACCATCATGGACTTCGTGATTCCGAACCCGCAGCAGTCCTTGCTGGAGGCGTACCACATGTGGCGCGGCTGGGCCGCCAAATCGGCCGGCGACTACACCTTCCACGTGGCGGTAACGTGGTGGAGCGACAAGGTGCATGAAGAAATGGGTGTGCTGGTGCGCGAGCATGGCGTGAACAGCTTCAAGCACTTCATGGCGTACAAGAACGCCATCATGGCCGATGACGAAACCCTGGTGAAGAGCTTTACCCGCGCACTGGAACTGGGCGCCATTCCGACCGTGCACGCCGAAAATGGCGAGCTGGTTTTCCAGTTGCAGCAAGACCTGCTCAAGAAGGGCATTACAGGTCCGAGCGCGCATCCGCTCTCGCGTCCTCCCGAGGTGGAGGCGGAAGCGGCCAACCGCGCCATTGCGATTGCCAATGTGCTCGGCACGCCGGTGTACATCGTGCACGTATCGTGCGCCGAGTCGCTCGATGCGATTTCGCGCGCGCGCGCCAAGGGCCAGCGCGTGTACGGCGAGGCGCTGGCCGGGCACCTGGTGATCGACGACAGCGTGTACCAGAGCGCCGACCTTGAATTCGCACGCGGGCACGTGATGAGCCCACCGTTTCGCAGCAAGCACCACCAGGCGGCGCTGTGGCAGGGCCTGCGCGGCGGGAACCTGCACACGACGGCGACCGATCACTGCACCTTCTGCGCCGAGCAAAAGGCGGCGGGGGCGGACGACTTTACCAGGATTCCGAACGGCTGCGGCGGCGTCGAGGACCGCATGTCGGTGGTGTGGGATGCGGGCGTCAACTCCGGCATGCTCACGCCGTCCGAATTCGTGCGCGTGACGTCGACCAATGCGGCGCAGATTTTTAATATGTACCCGCGCAAGGGCGTGGTGGCGGTGGGTGCCGATGCCGACCTGGTGGTGTGGGACCCGGAAGGCACGCGCACCATTTCCGCCAGCACGCAGTTCGCCAAGGGTGGCTTCAACGTCTTCGAAGGGCGCACCGTGAGGGGCATTCCTTCGCATACCCTGCACGCGGGGCAAGTGGTGTTTGCCAAGGGCGAACTGCGCGCGGTCGAAGGGGCAGGGCGGCATGTGGACCGGCCCGCATTCACCAAGACCCATGCGTAAATCCCGTCGCACGTCTTCAACCCTGGAGTGATCAATGAACGATTTGCGCATTAACGGCGAGCGCCTGTGGGCCTCGCTGATGGAACTGGCCAAAATCGGCGCCACGCCAAAAGGCGGCGTCAAACGCCTGGCCCTGACGGACCTCGACAAACAGGGCCGCGACCTGGTGGTCGGCTGGGGCAGGGAAGCCGGCATGTCGATCACGGTCGACCAGATCGGCAACGTCTTCATGCGGCGCGAAGGCCGCAATCCGGCACTGGCGCCGATCATGACCGGCAGCCATATCGACACCCAGCCAACCGGCGGCAAATTCGACGGCAACTACGGCGTGCTGGCCGGGCTGGAAGTGGTACGCACCCTGAACGACCAGGGCATCGAGACCGAAGCACCGGTCGAAGTGGCTTTCTGGACCAACGAGGAAGGTTCGCGCTTCGTGCCGGTGATGATGGGTTCGGGCGTCTTCTGCGGCGCCTTCAGCCTGGAGACCGCGTATGCCGCCAAGGATACCGAAGGCAAGAGCGTGCGCGACGAACTGGCGCGCATCGGCTACATGGGCGAGCAGGTGCCGGGCCAGCATCCGATCGGCGCGTATTTCGAGACGCATATCGAACAAGGGCCGGTGCTGGAAGACGCCGACAAGGTGATCGGCGTGGTGCCGGCGGTGATGGGGTTGTCGTGGTACGACTGCGTGGTGACCGGCATGGAGGCGCACGCCGGCCCCACGCCCATGGGGCTGCGCAAGGATGCCTTGCAGGTGTCCACCTACATCATGCAGGAGGTGGTGAAGATCGCGAATCGCTATCCGCCTTACGGGCGCGGCACGGTCGGCATGGTGCAGCTGTTCCCGAACAGCCGCAACGTGATTCCGGGCGAGGTCAAATTCAGCATCGACCTGCGCAACGTGAACGATGAACTGCTCAATACCATGCACGAAGAAATGCTGGCCTTTATCGACAAGACCCGCAGCGACTCCGGCCTGGCGATGTCGATCGAGCGCGTGTCGTACTATCCGCCTTGTCCCTTCCATCCGGACTGCGTGGGTGCGGTGCGCGAGGCGACTGCAAAACTCGGCTACTCGACCATGGACGTGGTTTCCGGCGCCGGTCACGATGCGATCTACGCGGCGCGGCTGGCGCCGGCCGGGATGATTTTCGTGCCCTGCAAGGATGGCATCAGCCACAACGAAATCGAGGATGCGAGGTCCGACCACCTGGAAGCCGGCTGCAATGTGTTGCTGCATGCCATGCTGGAACGGGCGAAAATCGTTCGCTGATAATTTCAGTTAAGAAATCACGTCGGCGTTCTCCTACTGCTACGCCCGGACTGTTCTGATTCGTGCGTAGGAGTTTGCTTGTTACGCTGTCCTTTTCCATGAGGAGGACAGTTCATGCGCGCTTTAACCTATCACGGCAGCAACGACGTCAAGGTCGACAACGTACCCGATCCGATTTTGCAGGAGCTCGACGATGTGATCCTGAAAGTGACTGCCACCGCGATCTGCGGATCGGACCTGCACATGTACCGCGGGAAGATCCCGGCAATGAAGAGCGGCGATATCCTGGGCCATGAATTCATGGGCGAAGTCGTCGAGACGGGACCCAACGTCACCAAGCTGCAAAAGGGCGACCGCGTGGTGGTGCCGTTCGTGATCGCCTGCGGCAGCTGCTTTTTTTGCGATATGGATCTGTACTCGGCGTGCGAGACGACCAACCCCGATCGCGGTTCGATCATGAACAAGAAAAGCCTGCGCTCGGGTGCCGCGCTGTTCGGGTTCAGTCATTTGTATGGCGGCATACCCGGCGGGCAGGCCGAGTATGTGCGCGTGCCGAAGGCGAATGTTGGGCCGATCAAGATTCCGAAAAACCTGGCCGATGAACAGGTGCTGTTCCTGAGCGATATCCTGCCGACCGGTTACCAGGCGGTGCTGAACACGGGCGTGGGCAAGGGCGGCAGCCTGGCGATTTTCGGTGCGGGGCCGGTGGGGCTGATGGCGGCGGCCAGTGCGCGCATGCTGGGGGTCGAGAAAATCTTCATGGTCGACCATCACAAGTTCCGGCTCGATTTTGCGCAGCAAACCTATGGCGTCATTCCGATCAATTTTGAAGAGTGCGACGCTGCGGAGTTCATCCTCGATCACACCGATGCGCGCGGCGTCGATGGCGTGGTGGAGGCGGTCGGCTTCGAGGCCAAGGGCAGTGCGGTGGAAACCGTGATGACCAACCTGAAGCTCGAAGGCAGCAGCGGCAAGGCGCTACGCCAGTGTATCGCGGCGGTGCGGCGCGGCGGGACGGTCAGTGTGCCTGGCCTGTACGCCGGGTTTATCCACGGCTTCCTGTTCGGAGATATTTTCGAGAAGGGGATCGGCATCAAGGCCGGGCAGACGCACGTGCAGAAGCATATGCCGGAACTGCTCAAGTTCATCGAAGAAGGCAAGCTGCATCCGAATGCGATCATCTCGCATCGCCTGAACCTGTCGCAGGCGGCCGAGGGCTACAAGATGTTCGATAAAAAAGAGGATGACTGCCGCAAGGTGGTGCTCACGCCGTAAGCGTAACGGCCCTGCGCGTGGCGTCGGCCCCGCGCAGGAGCGGCGTTACCCAAGGCTGCGCAGGAAATCAAGAAAGACCTGCGCCGCCATGTCGGCATCATCGGCCGTCATCGTCTCCAGCCGGTTATGGCTGATGCCGCCATTGCCGCAGCGGACAAACAGCATCGCCACATCGGTAATCTTCGCCATGGCCATCGCATCGTGTCCCGCGCCGGAAGCGAGGTCGTAGCGCGGTAAACCCGCACGCTCGATTGCCGCACCCAGCTGGTCCATCAACGCCGGCGCACACGGCGCGGCCGGCGCCGACACGATCTGCTCGATCTCCATGTCGACATGCCGGCGAGCGCAGATCGCCTCGATGCCGTCCAAAATATCCTTGACCGCCGCATGGCGCACGGCGTCGTCCGCCGCGCGGATGTCCAGCGACAGCTTGCAATGGCCGGCAATCACGTTCACCGATCCATTCGGCACCTGCAACTGGCCCACGGTGCCCACCAGCGACGCCACACCGGTACAGCGCCGCTCCACCAGCAGCACGATTTCCGCAGCCGCCGCCGCCGCATCCTTGCGCATGTTCATGGGCGTGGTGCCGGCGTGGCTGGCCAGCCCGGTCAGCTCGACCAGGTAGCGCGAACTGCCGGCAATCGCCGTCACCACGCCCACCGCCAGGCCGCGTTCCAGCAGCACCGGACCCTGTTCGATATGCACTTCCACGAACCCCGGCAGATCGGCCGGATTGCGCGCAATGCCCGCAATCGCATCGGGATGATGACCGGCCGCTCTCAAGGCCTCGCGCATGGTCACGCCGGCTGCATCGGTCTGTTCCAGCAACGCCATGTCGAACTGGCCGATCACCGCGTTACTGCCCAGGAAGGTGCTGCGAAAGCGCACGCCTTCTTCTTCGGCAAAGCCCACCACTTCAAGGTGGTAGGGCAGGCGCTCGCCGCGTTGGTGCAGGTGGCGCACCACCGCAATCGGCAGCAGGATGCCCAGGCGCCCATCGTATTTGCCGCCATCGCGCACGGTGTCGTAGTGCGATCCGGTCATCAGCGTTTTTGCTTCCGGGTCATGCGACAGGTAGCGCCCGACCACGTTGCCGACAGCGTCGATATGCGTTTCCATGCCGGCCTCGCGCATCCACTCGGCCAGCTGCGCGGCGGTGCGCTGGTGTACGTGGGTCATGTAGGAGCAAGTCAGGCCATCGTCCGCTTCGCTCCATGCGCCGATGATTTCGGCCCACTGCATGATGGTGGGGCCGAACGTGAGCGTGAGCTTGAGCAGGTCGTTGATGCGCAGTTCGGCGATGCGGTGAATCTGGCGCAGGCTTTCGGCCATTTCATCAAGGCGCTGGTTTTTCAGGCGCCGCGTGAAGGTCTCGATGATCGCGCTGCGCGTCAGCCCATTGCCGTCCGGGCCCTTGACCGCGAGGATGAACGGAAAGCCGAAGCGGGCGTTGTAATCGGCATTGAGCTTGTGCAGGGTCGCATATTCTTCCGCGCTGCACAGGTTAAGGCCCGACTTGGCCTGTTCGTTGGTCGACTCCTGCGTCAGTTCGCCGGCGATGGCGGCTTTGCCGGCCAGTTCCGGGTGGGCGCGGATCAGGCCAAGCTGCTCGTCGACGCTGGCCTTGGCCACCGCCGTTTGCAGCGCGTACTTGAGCGCTGCCACGGTCGCAAACGGCCGTGCGGCCGCTGCCCGTTCGGGGATCCATGGCGAGTGTTCGTAGATGCCGCGCAGGGTGTCGATAAAGGCCGCCGCGTCGCAGCCGTTCAAATCAGTTAATGTGGTCATGGGGTGTCCATTCTTGATTACCGATCATAAGCGCTGGCCGCGTTGCAAACATACGCGCCGGCTGATAAACGCTATCGCTACTTCTGCACCAGCGCCTTGGCCGCCGCGCTGACCTGGTCGCGCAGCCATTTGTGCTCGGGCGCCTGGTGCACGCGCTCATGCCACAACTGGTAAAACCGCATCGGCGGGAACTTGACCGGCACCGTGAAGCTTTTCAGCGGCAGCGTCTTTTCGTAAAAGCGCATGAACTGGCGCCCGGTGGTCAGTACCAGGTCGGTCTGCGTCAGCATATACGGAATCAGGCCGAAATAGGCCGATTCCACTGCCACCGTGCGCTGCATGCCCTGGCGTTCGAGGAAGGCGTCGATCACGCCATGGTAACCGGGCAGCGTCTGCGACGGCGCCACGTGCGGCAGGGTGAGGTAATCCTCGATCGTCATGGCGTCGCTGGCGGTGCGCTTGGCGTACGGGCTGTCGGCGCGCATGGTGCAGATGATCGGGTCTTCGAACAGCTTGGAGATGTGCAGGTGCGCCGGCGGCTCGTCCCAGTTGGCGATGACGAGGTCCATGTCGCCGTCCGACAGCATGCGGATGTAATCGACGCCGCCACCCAGGCTGTGAATGACCACGCGGCTGTTGGGGGAGCCGCGCCGCAGCGCCGCCACCACGTTCGGCAGGAACTGGCTGTCGAGGTAATCGGGTGCTGCGATGTGGAAGGTGCGCGCTTCTTCCTGCGGCACGAAGGGCGACTTTTTGACGAACAGGCTCTCGGTTTCGTCGAGGATGCGCTTGGCGGGTTTGAGCAGGCTTTCGCCGTGCTGGGTCGGCACCATGCCGCGCGCGCCGCGCACCAGCAGCGGGTCGCCCGTCAGTTCGCGCAGTTTGCGCAGCGAGGCCGAGATCGAGGGCTGCGGCTGATTGAGCTTGAGCGCCACGCGCGAGACGTTTTTTTCGACCAGCAGCAGGTACAGGATGCGGATCAGGTGCAGGTCGAGGTGTTGGGGAAGGCTGGACATCGTTGTGTATATGAATTCGAGTATGTGGAATATACGCGATATTTCATGTAATGACACTTGAATCAGTTTATCTTGGGTAAATTCGCGCTACTATCGCCGCAGCCCACGCAACAAGGAAACCCATGGAAGTGTACGGATACCTGCTCCCCTACGGCCTCGAATGGCTCAACCTCATCGTGCGCTGGCTGCACGTGATCACCGGAATCGCCTGGATCGGCGCCTCGTTTTACTTCGTCTGGCTCGATAACACCATTCGCCCGCCGGCCCCGGGTTCCGAGCTGGCCAAAAAAGGCGTGTCCGGCGAATTGTGGGCGGTGCATGGCGGTGGTTTCTACAACCCGCAAAAATACCTGGTGGCGCCGGCCGAACTGCCCAAGGAGCTGCACTGGTTCAAGTGGGAAGCCTATTCCACCTGGCTGTCGGGCTTTGCGCTGCTCACCATCGTCTACTACTTCAACGCGCAGGCGATGATGGTCGATAAGGCCGTGGCCGACCTCTCGTCAATGCAGGCGATCGGCGTCGGCGTCGGCAGTCTGGTGGTCGGCTGGACCGTGTACGACCTGCTGTGCCGCTCCCCGCTGGGCAAGCGCGACCTGCCGTTCGGGATCGTGATGTTCCTGTTTTTGGTGGCCAGCGCGTATGTGCTGAACAAATACCTGAGCGGGCGCGCCGCCTATATTCATGTGGGCGCGATGATCGGCACCATGATGGTGGCCAATGTGCTCATGCTGATCATTCCGGGCCAGCGCAAGATGGTCGCGGCGATGACGTCTGGCCAGAAGCCGGACCCGATCCATGGCCTCAAGGCCAAGCAGCGCAGCGTGCATAACAACTACTTTACCTTGCCGGTCCTGTTCATCATGATCAGCAATCACTACGCCATGACCTACCGCCACGAGCACGCATGGGCGGTGCTGGCCGGGATCATGGCGGCCGGCGTCTTGATCCGCCATTTCTTCAACCTGCGCCATCGCGGCCGCGTGGAGTGGCGCTACCCGGCAGCCGGCGTGGCGCTGCTGCTGGCGGTGGCGATCGCCATCGCGCCGAAAGCGCCGGCGGCCGCCGTTGCGGGGGCAGATCCGGCGGCGCAGTTCGCACAGGTGGAGGCGATCATCACGCAGCGTTGCGCGACCTGCCACGCCGAGCATCCGACCCAGCCCGGGTTTGCCACCGCGCCGGCCGGGATCATGCTGCACAAGCCTGATTTGATTCACCAGAACGCAGCGAAAATTTACCAGCAATCGGTGCAGCTGAAAGCTATGCCGATCGGGAACCTGACCAATATGACCGACGCCGAGCGCGCACAGGTCGCCGCCTGGTTCGAAGCCGGCGCAAAATGAGGACAACAATGAACGCACAAGAAAAACTGGTCGACTGGATCGACGCCCACTTCGACGAACAGGTGGCGTTTTTGCAGGAAGTGATCCGCATTCCGACCGATACGCCGCCGGGGAACAACGCGCCGCACGCGGACGCCGTGGCCACGATGGTGGAAGCACTGGGCTGGAGCGCCGAGAAGCACGCGGTGCCCGAGCAGGCCGTGCGCGATTACGGCATGGAGAGCATCACCAACCTGATCGTGCGGCGGCCGTATGCGGCGGGCGGGCCGACCATTGCGCTCAATGCGCATGGCGACGTGGTGCCGCCGGGCGATGGCTGGGTGCATCCACCGTATGGCGCGGTGGTGGAAGGCGGCTTCATTTACGGGCGCGCTGCGGCGGTCTCAAAAAGCGATTTTTCGACCTATATTTTTGCCGTGCGCGCGCTGGAAGCGCTGGGCGTGCCGCTCAAGGGCGCCCTGGAACTGCACTTTACCTATGACGAGGAATTCGGCGGTTTGCTGGGACCGGGCTGGCTGCTTGAACAGAAACTGACCAAGCCCGATTTCGTGATCGCGGCGGGCTTCAGCTACAACATCGTCACCGCGCATAACGCCTGCCTGCAACTGGAAGTGACCGTGCATGGCAAGTCCGGGCACGGCGCCATGCCGGAAACCGGGCACGATGCCTTGCAGGCGGCCACGCGTATTTTGAATGCGATCTACGGGCAGCTGCCGGAACTGAAAAAGATCAAGTCGAAGGTGGCGGGCATCGATTCGCCGACCATGCTGGTGGGGCGCATCGATGGCGGGACCAATACCAACGTGGTGCCGGGGAAGGTGGTGCTGAAGATGGACCGGCGCATGATTCCGGAGGAAGATCCGGTGGCGGTGGAGGCGCAGGTGAGGGCGCTGATCGAAGATGCCGTGCGCGATGAAGCGGGGATTCGGGTCGAGATCCGGCGCTTGCTTCTGTCGCACGCGCTGCGGCCCTTGCCGGGGCAGGACAAGCTGGTGGCGAGCTTGCAGAAGAACGGCAGGCAGGTGATCGGCGAAGAGATTACTGCGCACGGCACGCCGCTGTATGCGGATGCGCGCCTGTATGGCGAACATGGGATTCCGGCGGTGCTGTATGGCGCGGGGCCAAGGACGGTGCCGGAGTCGAATGCGAAGAAGGCCGATGAACGCCTGGCGCTGGAGGATTTGCGCAAGGCGACCAAGGTGGTGGCGTTGACGTTGCTGGATTTTTTGGGCCAGTAATCCTGCTCTGTTTCTGCCAGCCCCCCGCGCGTCCCCTTGGCTGGAGCCCATGTCATCTTTGATCACAGGTGCTATGGGCTCCCGCCTGCGCGGGAGAGACGGCTCGTAAGGTAGCGGTAAGTGCGCGCGGGGTTACTTCAACGTCCGCTCAAACAGCTGGTAAATCCGGCGATACTGGTCGTACCAGCTCTCCGGCTGCACGAACGCGTGCCGTTCCAGCGGGTAGCTGGCCAGTTCCCAGTGATCCTTTTTCAGTTCGATCAGGCGCTGCGCGATGCGCACCGAGTCCTGGTAAAACACGTTATCGTCCACCATCCCGTGCGAGATCAAGAGGTGCCCGCGCAGCTTGTCGGCGTATTCGATCGGCGACGACTTGCGGTACGCCTCCGGATCGAGATCCGGCGTGTTGAGGATGTTGGCGGTGTACTCGTGGTTGTAGGTGGTCCAGTCGGTCACCGGCCGCAGCGCGGCGCCGGCCTTGAACATGTCCGGCTCGCGCATCAGCGCCATGAAGGTCATGAAGCCGCCATAACTGCCGCCGTACACGCCCACGTTTTTCAGGTCGCCCTGGTGGTTCGCCGCCATCCAGTTCACGCCATCGACGTAGTCTTCCAGTTCCGGATAACCCATCTGGCGATAGATCGCGGTGCGCCATGCGCTGCCGTAGCCTTTGGACGCGCGGTAGTCCAGGTCGAGCACGATGTAGCCCTTCTCGACCAGCAGGTTATGGAACATCTGCTCGCGGAAGTACACCGGATAACGCTTGCTCACGTTCTGCAGGTAGCCCGCGCCGTGCACGAACATCACGATCGGGTACTTCTTGCCCGGTTCCAGCGTGGCGGGGCGATACAGCTTGCCCCAGATCTGGCCCGCGCCCTTGGTCGACGGCACTGCCACGTACTGCGGTTCGATCCAGCTGCGTGCCTTGAACGCGGGCGAGCGCGTGTCGGTCAGCTTCACCGGCGCACCGCCGCTGGCAGCGATGGTCGCCAGCTGCGTCGGCATATAGCTCGACGAATAGTGCAGCAGCAGCTTGCGTTCGTCCGGTGACAGCGCAAACTGCTCCACGCCTTCGAGCGCCGTCACTTCACGCAGTTTCGCGTCGGTGCTCGAGACTGCGCACACTTCATACGTGCCCGGATTCTTCGGGTTGCACATCATGTACGCCGTGGTCCCATCGGCCGTCCACTGGATACGGGTCGCTTCCCACTTGCCCTGCGTGAGCGCGCGTGTCCTGCCGTCGCCGGCGCGCGTGTACAGGTGCGCGTAGCCGCTTTCTTCCGACAGGTACCACAGCGTGCTGTTATCGGGAAGCCAGCCGAATTCGTTGTTGCCCGAGTTGACCCAGGCGTTGTCGGTGACGCGGTGGGCCGGCTTGAGCGTGGCGCCGGCCAGGTCGACGGTGGCGATCCAGCGGTCCTTGTTGTCGGCGGCGCGCAGCATGACGGCCACGCCGGTGCCATTGCGGCTCCATTCGATCGCCGCGCCGTCGTCGTCCACGCGCACCACGCGGTTGCCTTTCAGTTCGGGCAGTTTTTGCGCCTTGCGCAGGTCCGCCAGCGGATCGACGGTGATGCCGGGCAGGGGGTCGAACGACAGGTCGCGCATCTCGCGCGTGGCCAGGTTGACCAGCTTGAGCGTATGCGACACCGGTGCGTTGCGGCCCACGCGCGGACGCTGGTCGTCGAATTCTTCGTAGCCCGATTCGGTCACGTAGCGCGGCAGCTTGCCGATGCGGCCCTTGTCGGTCACCTTCGGTGCCGTGACCAGCAGCAGCCAGCGGCCGTCCGGCGACAGGGCGCTGCCATCGATGACGACTTTGTCGCCCAGGTAGATCGGCGCCGGCGCGCGCGTGGCGTCGGCGCGGCGTTCCTGTTCGGCGCGGTCGCGGCCCGCGTCGCGGTCTTCTTTCTGGCGCTTGAGGGTCGAGATCAGGCGCAGTTGCAGGTCGCGCAGATTGTCGGCGTCCGGCGCGGCGGCCGGGTCTTTGGTGGCGCGCACGGCGGCCAGCGGGGATATCAGGCGGTCGGCGCGGTTCCAGCCGAGCCACTCGTGGCCGACGCGGAACTGCACGCCGCGTCCGTCGGCGGCGTACTGCGGCGCCATGATGCCGGTGCTGCCGCGGGTGATCTGGGTCAGCGCGCCGTTTTTCAGGTCGCGTTCGAACAGGTCGCCGTTGCGCAGCATGAGGGAGCGCGTGCGCTCGCGGTTGTAGATCACCTTGTCGCTGTCGAGGTTCGCCAATTCGCCGTCGCCGACCAGACGCGCTTTGCCGGGAGCGGCCTGGTAGATGTCGCGCAGCTGCGAACCTGTGCGTTTCTGTTTGTAGAACACCTGCTTGCCGTCCCAGCTCCACCAGGCGGTTTCCGCCGGCGTGCCGATCCAGTCGGGATGGGCCATCGCCTGATCGAGGCTGATGGGGTCGGCGGCGACGGCGGCAGCGGGGATGGCCCACAGCGCGGCCAGGAGGGGTAGGACAATTAGGCGCATGGTAAATACAGTTCAGTGGAAAATGAAAGGAAATGCGGGAAGTTGCACGATCGCATTCTAGCGCAGGCGGAGCCGCCGTGCGGACAATGCGCGCTCCGGCGGCATCGGCAAAGCAAGTACAAACGATCAGCCAAATCGGTCCTTGTCAACCTGATTGAGCAGCCAGCGCCATCGCTGTACCGATTAGCCCGTTTTACGCGGAATAGCCGATTTATCGTTTTTATGTTGACCAGATGCATTAAACTGGGTAAACCAGCCTGCTGGTCAGACAATGCCGCCGGTGCCCGCGTTTGTCGCGTCGCCGGTTCCGAAGACGACTGCAATCATGTGGATATAGCATGCCGCCGATCTTGACGCGCAAGTGGGTTACCCGCGCCTGCGTGCGATGCGCGCCAGGGGCGGGCGCCAGGGTATTTCTGTCCGGCCTGTTCGATCCATAGGCCACACCGACATTTTGCGGCAAGCGCAGCTCGCTGCGCCGATGTCATCAGCAACCCGCCAACCATTCAGGAACCTTAATATGATCAGCGCATCCGATTTGTTTCCCTCCCCTAAAGCGAGCCGCAGTATCGACCAGCAAACCCGGGAGGCGCGCCCTGGTGGAACGATTGTCGTCGAGCACGCCGGGAACCTGGAAACCGGCATCGGCTACGCCAGCGGTCGATCGTTCATGGTGGACAATGTGGGCCCGATCGTCGGCAGCGTCGGCGTCCCGGCCGGCAGCACCTATCTCAGCGGCGCCGCGCTCGAGTTCACCGTCAACTTCAATGAAGTGGTGCTGGTCGACAGCACTGGCGGCACCCCGCGCCTGGTCCTCACCATCGACGGCCCGGCCACCGTGTATGCGCAGTACCTCAGCGGCAGCGGGACCAGTGCATTGACGTTCAGTTATACAGTCGCCAACGGCAACGTCGATGGCGACGGAGTGGCGCTGGGCGGCGCCATCGACCTGAACGGCGGTACGCTCAAGGATGCGGTCGGCAACAACGCCACGCTGACCCTGAACAGCGTCGGCGCCCTGGGGGGCGTGCTGGTCAATGGCGCGGCGCCCGAGGTGTCGTCCATCTCACTGGTCAACGCGGCCATCAACAACCTGGCCAGCGTCGACTACACGGTGGTCTTTTCCAGCGCCGTGACCAACGTCGACATCGGCGACTTCGTCCTGAACGGCAGCGGCAGCGCCAGCGGCAACATCGCCGCCATTTCCGGCAGCGGCACCACCTACACCGTGACCGTAAACACGGTGGCCGGCAACGGCACACTGCGCCTGGACCTGAACAGTTCCGGCACCGGCATCATCGATGGCGCCAGTACTCCGATCGCAGGCGGTTACAGCGCCGGCGCCGCTTACACCATCGACACGGCCAGCCCGGCCAGCACCTCGGTGGCGGCGCCGGCGAATGGCAGCTACAAGGCCGGCAGCGAGCTCGACTTCACCGTCAATTTCAGCGAAGCGGTCACGGTCGACAGCAATGGCGGCACGCCGACCCTGGCCGTCACGCTCGACACCGGCGGCACGGTCAACGCCCACTACCTCAGCGGCAGCGGCGGCAGTGCGCTGGTGTTCCGCTACACCGTCGGCGGCGGGCAGAACGATGCCAATGGTCCGGCCCTGGGGCCGGCCATCGCGCTCAACGGCGCTACCCTGAAAGATGCGGCGGGCAACGACGCCACGCTGGCGCTGAACGGCGTAGCCGCCCTCGGCGGCGTGCTGGTCGATACCGAGACGCCCGACCTGTACCAGATCACGCGCATCGGTGCGCGCAACAACAATGGCGCCAGCGTCCAGTACAACGTCAAGTTCATCGAGAGCGTCAGCGGCGTCGATACCAGTGATTTTTCGCTGTACAAGGGCGGCACGGCGAATGGCAGCATTGCCTCGGTCTCCGGCAGCGGCGCCGATTATGTCGTCACCATCGGCAGCGTCGCCGGCGACGGCGAGCTGCGCCTGGACCTGAAGGGTTCCGGCACGAATATTGTCGACCTGGCCGGCAATCCCATCCCGAACGTGCCGCGCACCGGCAACCAGAGCTATATCCTGGACCACACGGCGCCGGCGGTGGCGTCGGTGGCGGTGCCGTCGAATGCCACCTATGGCGTCGGCCAGGCGCTCGATTTCAGCGTCAATTTTGGCGAGGCCGTCACGGTGGCGAGCGGCGGCGGCACGCCGCGCATCGCCGTCATGCTCGCCACCGGCGGCACGGTGTATGCGAACTACGTCAGCGGCAGCGGCGCGAGCGCGCTGCTGTTTCGCCACATCGTCGCCAGCGGCACCGCCGACAACGATGGCATCGCGCTCGGCGCCGCGCTCGACCTGAACGGCGCGACCCTGAAAGACGCGGCCGGCAACGATGCCGCGCTGGCGCTCAACAGCGTCGGCGCGCTGACGGGCGTGCTGGTCAACGGCCTGGCGCCCACCGTCACCTCGATCAGCCGGGTGCAGGCCGCCAGCAACAATCTGACCAGCGTGGACTACACGGTGCTGTTTTCCAGCGCCGTCAGCAACGTCGATGCCAGCGACTTCAGCCTGACCGGCAGCGCCGTGAGCGGCAACATCGCATCGGTGTCGGGCAGCGGCGCCACCTATACCGTAACGGTGAACAACATCGCCGGCGACGGCACCCTGCGCCTGGATCTGAACAGTTCCGGCACGGGCATCATCGACGGCGCCAGCAGCCCGATCGCGACCGGCTTCACGGCCGGCCAGGCGTATACCTTCGACCACACGGCGCCGCTGGTCGGGTCCGTGACGGCGCCCGCCGACGCGACCTACCTGGCCGGCGCCGCCCTCGACTTCGTGGTGCAGTTCGGCGAAGCGACCAGCGTCGACACCAGCGGCGGCACGCCCTCGATCGGCATCACGCTCGACAGCGGCGGCAGCGCCCAGGCGCACTACGTCAGCGGCAGCGGCGGCAGCGCGCTGACCTTCCGCTACGTGGTGGCCAACGGCCAGAGCGACAGCAGCGGCGTGGCCCTGGCCGGCGCCATCGCGCTCAATGGCGGTAGCTTGAAAGATGCGCTCGGCAACAATGCCACGCTGGCCCTGAACGGCGTGGCCGCGCTGGGCGGCGTGAAGGTCGATGCGCTGGCGCCGCTGGCGTCGTCCATCGTGCCGGCCGGCCCGGCCCGCACCAGTGCCAGCAGCGTGACCTACACGGTCACGTTTTCGGAAAACGTCAGCGGCGTCGACACTGGCGACTTTACGCTGGCCACCTCCGGCAGCGCCGCCGGCACGATTGCGTCGATCAGCGGCAGCGGCAGCACCTACACCGTTACGGTCGACACGGTCGCTGGCGACGGCATGCTGCAATTGAACTTGAAGGGCAGCGGCACCGGCATTGCCGACACGGCCAGCAATCCGATCGCGGCCGGGCTGAGCGGCCAGGGCTATGTCAGCGACCATACGGCGCCGGGCGCAACCCTGGCCATGTCGGGCCTGAACCTGGGCGCGGGGCAGACCGCGCTGCTGACGATTGCGTTCTCGGAGGCGGTCATCGGCCTCGACCTGGCCGACCTGAGCGCCGGCGGCGGCACCCTGAGCAACCTGGCCAGCATCGACGGCATCACCTGGACGGCGCTGTTCACGCCGGCCGCCAATACCACTGCCGCGGCCAACACCATCACGCTCGCCGCCAGCGGTGTCACCGACCTGGCCGGCAATGCGGGCACGGGCATGCCGGCCTCGCCCGCCTACGCCATCAACACCGTGGTCGCGCCGCCTCCGGTCGTGCCGCCTGCGGCCGTGCCGCCGCTGCCCGCCCTGCCCGTGACGGCCGGGCGCAGCACGGTCGACGGCGTGGTGCTCGATACCACGGTTACCTACAACGCGGCCACGGGCCTGAGCAGTTCCATCATCGCGATTTCGCCGATCCAAACGGGCCGGCCTGACGATCCGGGTTCGCCCAACGCATCCCTGGCCGATATTGCGCTCGGCCTGAACAACGGCGCGGGCGGCGTGGCGGTCAAGCTGACGGTCAGCCTGCCCGACGGGGTCGGCCTGCTGGTCGATGGCACCAACAGCCTGCTGAGCAATCAGCAAGCCTTGCTCGACCTGATCCGGCGCATCGAACAGAAGACCACGGCCGGCAGCGAGGTGCAAAACGCCATGAAAGGCCTGGGCCGGGATTTTCTCGGTTCGCTGTTCGGCGACGTGCTGCTGGAAAGCATGACCATCACGCCGCAAGTGGCGCCCGGCAGCAGCGCGGCACCGGCCATTCTCATCAGCGGCAGCTCGACCACGGCGGCCGAGGGCAGCCATCACCCGGGCGCCATTGGACTCGTGATCGACGCCAGCGGCTTGCCGGCGAACGCAGTGCTGCAACTCAATAACGTCGATTTCGCCGCGATTGTCGGCGCTGCCACCCTGCGTGGCGGCGATGGCCGCAACTTCGTCATCGGCGACGGCGCCGCGCAGAACATCCTGCTCGGGGCCGGCGACGACCTGCTCTTCGGCGGCGCCGGCGACGACCTCATCGGCAGCGCCGGCGGCCAGGACTGGCTGGACGGCGGCAGCGGCAACGACAAGCTGGCCGGCGGCATCGGCAACGATCAGCTGCAAGGCGGCAGCGGCGACGACCTGCTGCAGGGCGGGCGCAGCGACAGCGGCGCCTGGCAATTCTGGATCGAGCGTAGCGGTGCGCTGACGGGGCGCCACCAGACAGCGCTGTTCGCGCCGGGCCAGAGCGAAACGGTGGCGCGCGCCGACCTGAATGCGGCGGCGCCGGAACTGGCCTTCTTGAACGCGCCGCAGCACAAGCTGCTGCAACTGGCCGGCATGTACCAAGCCGTCTTTGGCCGCGTGGCGGACTTGCCGGGCCTGGCGTTCTGGGCCACCGACAGCGGCGACCTGCATACCACCGCCGCTTCCTTCCTGGCATCGAAGGAATGGGCTGATGCCGGCAATGGCGCGCTGGACGACCTGGCGTTCCTGACCACGCTGTACCGCCAGGGCCTGGGCCGTGCGCCGGACGCGGACGGCCTGGCATTCTGGCTGGCGCAGCTCGACGGCAGCGGCGCTACAGGCGTGCACAGCCGGGCCGACGTGCTGCTCGGTTTCGCGCTCGGCACCGAACTGCAGGCGCGCATCGACACGCCGGCCGGGGTGGCCATCGGCAGCGGCATGGCGGGGGTGGAAGGCAACTGGATTGCCGGCGGCGGCAACGACCGGCTCGACGGTGGCAGCGGCAGCGACCTGCTGGTGGGCGGCGACGGCAGCGATACCGTGGTGTACGGCGGCAAGCTGGGCGACTACGCCATCCTGCTGGGCATGGACGGCAAGGTGCGCATTGCGGACAAGGCCAGTGGCGACGTCGATACCATCAGTGGGATCGAACTGGGCGAATTCGGCGGCGTGACGGTCGACCTGGCATTCACGCAAGCGAGCAGCGCGACCTTGCGCAGCGTGGGCTTGCTGTATCAGAGCGTGCTGGACCGCCCCGCCGATCTGCACGGCATCAACGACCTGGTGGGGCGCGGCTTGAACGCCTTGCAGCGGGCGCAGGCCTGCACCGGTTCGGACGAATTCAAGGCGCGCTATGACGGCGTGGCCGATGCGCAATTCGTCCATTCCCTCTACGGCAACGCGGGTGTGGACGCCACTGCCGCGCAAGAGGGCGCGTGGATCGATTACCTGGGTACGCATACGCGCGCCGAGCTCGTCGCGGTCTGGATCGATGCCAGCGGCGCGGCGCAGGGGCAGTTTGGCGCCAACGGCCTATGGCTGGTATGACGGCGCCGGCGGCGCAAGGAGATGCAGCTGCTAGCGGGCTTGCCAGCGCTTGCGTGCGGCCTCGGCCAGTTCGAACAGCATCATTCCACCCAGCATCGCCGCCACGAACACCAGCGCATCGCTGCCGCCGGTTGTGAGCGACGCCAGAGCCGGACCCGGGCAGTAGCCGGCCACGCCCCAGCCGGCGCCGAAAGTCAGCGCGCCGAGCAGGAGGCGCTTGTCGATCATGCGGGTAGCAGGCAGGTGCAGCGCGCCCGGGCGCCGCGCCGCGATGCGCAATCCGATCGCCGCCACAGGGATGGCGCCAGCCATCACGAAGGCCAGCGCGGGATTGAAGTTGCCGGCCAGGTCCAGAAAGCCGATGACCTTGGCCGGATCGGTCATGCCCGACAGGATCAGGCCGAGGCCGAACACCAGGCCGCTGGCGAAGGCGGTTATGACGTTTTTCATGCGGTTCCCGATCCGGCCAGATGGCGCAGCACGAAGACGGTGGCGAAGCCGGCCAGCATGAAAGCGGCAGTCGCGGCCAGCGAGCGGGGCGACAGGCGGGCGATGCCGCACACGCCGTGTCCGCTGGTGCAGCCCGAGCCGTAGCGGGTGCCGAGTCCGACCAGCAGGCCGCCGACGATCAGGCTCGCCTTGCCGGCTTCCACGTGCACGGCGGGAAGGGGAGCGAAAACGACAAATGCCAATGGCGAAATGATTAGTCCAAGCACAAAGGCAATGCGCCAGCCGAGTTCGCTACGAACCGGACGCAACAAGCCGCCGAGGATGCCGCTGATGCCGGCGATGCGGCCATTTAGCAACACGAACATGGCTGCGGCCAGGCCGATCAGGGCGCCGCCCGCCAGCGCGCGGACAAGGTCAGGGTTGAGCGAGGGCATCATCTTGCTTCTCCGGGATGGGCGAACAGAACTGTTGGTACAACACGTCCATGACGGCTTTGGCTTGCTCGCTGCTGAGCGAGTAGAAAATTTGCTTGCCGTCACGTCGGGTGCTGACCAGTTGCTCATTGCGCAAGACGGTGAGCTGTTGCGACAGCGTTGGCTGGCGGATGCCGGTCAATTGTTCGAGTTCGCCCACATTGCGCTCCTGATGAGACAGCTGGCACAGGAGGAACAGGCGGTCGCGGTTGACCAGCACTTTGAGCAGCGCGCAGGCTTTGTCGGCACCTGCGGCGAAGCGGTCGAGATCGAGTTGGTGTTCGGGCATGAGAAGGTACGGCATTCATTATCAACCCAGATAATATATCACGGAATAGAATATGATCGCGTGAATTGTTCTTGCGGCGATTGCTGAGGCTGTGTCTTAATGTCAGACCTGGCACCGCAGGGAGAACCGGAAGGGGAGGATGTCGAACCTGGCATTGAGGGGGAATGCCAGGCCCGGCATCGGAGGGCTTTGTGCGCTGCAGCAGTGGTAGCGCGGACATGCGTCCGGCCACGAGCGCGGCCGGTGAGGAATCAGGCGTCTTGCTGGTCCTGCTCCGGCTCGGGGCCGTCGCGGAAGAAAATGGCAATGCGGACGGCCAGGGCGATCGCCGCCAGCGCGCCAGGCAGATATTCGATCACTTCCATGCTCAACCCCGCGATGCCAGGTTGCGCAGCTCGGCAGCCAGGCTCGGATGCATGTTCTGATAGGCATTCGCCATCACGATCAGCTTGCGGTGGCTGCGCATGCGCGCACGCTCGTCCTGGGTCGGCTTGACCGCTACTTCCTGCGCGATGAACTGGCGCTCTTGCGCGGCAAACAGCGCAGCGGCAAAGGCACGGGCCGCATTGCTGACGTCGGTCAGGTAATGGCGGAAGCCCTGGTTCGTCGGTTGGGTGTAGGTGGCGCTGCTCATTTGGAACTCTCCTGGATTAAACTGTGTGTTGTTGCAGTGCAGTATAAGAGAATCGCAGCTATAAAGAAAATTTTGATTTATGATGCCCCATATCACCATCGTCAATATCAGATCATTTCTTTTCTATATGCATTATTCGCGTCAGTGATGATACTGAGCAATATGAAATGTCCGAATATTAAGGTGATGAAAGCGGCAAAGCACTTGGCTGGAGGAACCGAAGCACGCTCAACACCTTGAAGCATGTCGCTGCGGGATTGTTACAAGCCTTCCTCGGCGGCAACAGCGACGTCGGCGGTTTATGGGCGTTCGGCGTGCTGTACGGCGAGAGCCGTGCCCCGGATTATTCCTTGCACTTGAATTTGCCTGACGCCAGCGCGGCCGGACGCAGCGTGAAAGACGACGCGGGTTAAGCGTTGCCTTCAACCGCCGGTCCAGTACAAGGGCTTGCCGGCCAGGTAGCGTTTGATTTCATTCTTGACATTGCGGTCGTGCCGTGAAGCGTAGAAGGAGTGGCGCTGCGCCTCTTCCGCGCTGACCGGCTCGCTGATATCGAAAACCCCCACGGCCATCCAGTGCGGGTCGCCGTAGACAAAGCGCAGATCGCGGTAGCGCTCGTCCGGCGCGAAGCCGGCTGTATGGCCGATGATGCGCCAGTCGCCTTCAACGCGCGCTTCGAACAGCCCGTGGGTACCGATGGTAATCGGTGGAATCAGCCAGGTGTCGATCCTGCTGTAGTCGAACACCGGCTGGCTGGCCGTATAGTCGAAAAACTCGGCCAGTGCGCCGACCGTCATCTTGCTGACGATCCGGCCGAAGCCCCAGCGTCCATCGTCAAGCTTGAAAGCGAAAATGTCCCCCGGCGTGGCTTTTTGCCGCTTCGGACGTTTGGCGGTCTTGATCGTTACCTGCCGGAGGTCGAGCGCTTCAAGACCGGAAACGATCTGGTCGTCGAGGTTGACCGTGAATGCCAGGCTCAAGGCGTATTGCAGTTCCTGCAAGGTCGGTTTGCGCGCCAGGTCTTCCTGGTATTGACGGCTGACAGCGCGCAGAAAATGCCGCACCGAGTCAAGCACGGCATCGCCAACCATGATATCCGGATTGTCCGGCGCGTTCCACCATCCCATTATTGACCTCCGCATGAGGCAGGAGCGCCACCGGCGCCATCGCGCGCGGCGATGAGCGTCTTGATATTGACGTCGCCACGCGCCGCCAGGGCCGGCAGTGCTTTTGCCGCTGTGGCACTGACCGGTTCTTCCTTACCGTGGATATCGACTGCTTTCAAAAAATTCGGTGGCGTGCCATACACGAAACGCAAGGCGCTGAACCTGGCATCAGGTTGATAGCCGGGTGTGTGTCCGATAATCCGCCAGTCGCCATCCTTGCGCGCTTCCAGCAACGAGAAACTGTCGATGGTGGTCGGCGCAATCAGCCAGTTCCCGGTTTTTGAATAATCAAGGATGGGCTGCCCGGCGATATAGTCGAAGAACTCGGCTACCGCACCCATCGACGTGTCGGTGACGATGCGTCCGAAGCCATAGCGGCGGTCGTCCAGCCTGAATGCAAAGATATCACCGGCCGATACGGTCTGGCGCCGCCGCCGTTTCGCTGTCGTCAGCGCTACCTGCCGGACTTCCAGCGCATCAAGGCCATCGAACAGATCGCTGCCGGCATTGACCTTGACCGCCAGGTTCAGCGCATATTCCAGCTCCGCCAAGGTCGGTTTGCGCGACAGGTCTTCCCGATACCCGCGGCTGAAATCGAACAGGCAATGGCGCGTCAGATCCAGCACTGCATCGCCCACGGTCAATTCCGGATTGTCCGGCGCGTTCCACCATCCCATGCCTTCTCCTTTAGTCAGTTACCAGGTCGTGGCGCATGCCCGGCGATCAAGAGCTGGAAGCGAAAGTCATCGTAAGCGACATACTCTGGCAGACCCTCGGCATCGGCAGCACTGATCGGTCGATCCTGGTCGTCAATACCGATAGCATACAAACTGTTTTGAGATGACCCGTAAACGTAAAGCAGATCCTTGAATTCCGGACCAGGGACGAAGCCGGCCGTGTGACCGATGATCCGCCAGTCGCCAATCGAACGCGTTTCGAGCAGCGAGTAGCTTTCGATCGGGACAGGCGGGACCAGCCATTTTCCCAGTTTGCCGACATCGCAAACCGGCTGCGCTGCGAAGTGATCGAAGATTTCAGCAAAGGCGCCAACCGACGTCAGGCTGACGATACGGCCAAACCCAAAGCGTCCATCGTTTATCTTGTAAGAAAAGATGTCACCTGGTTTTACTTTCTGCTTCTTCGGCCTCCTGGCGGTTTTCAACAGCACTTGTTTGACTTCCAGTTCGTCGACATCGGCGAGAATATCACTGTCAACGTTCACCTTGAACGCCAGATTCAAGGTGTATTCCAGCTCCTGGAGGGTCGGCTTGCGCGACAATTTTTCCTGGAACTCGCGGCTGACGTCGATCAAACAACGGCGTGCCGCATCAAGCACGCTATCGCCCACGGTCAGATCCGGATTGTCCGGTGCATTCCACCATCCCATACAGGGTTCCTTGGTAAGTCAACGTGCGCGCCCGATACCGTCGGCGCGCGGTGGGACATGGTTGGCAATGAGTTGCGTGAAGCGGAAGTCATCGTAGGCCGAATAGCGCGGCAAACCTTCGGCGTCGGCACCGCTGATCGGTTCCTTGTTGCCGAAAACATCCGTGGCCGTTTGCCCGTTTGGGGCGATGCCGTAGACGTAACGCAGTGATTTGTATTGCGGGCCTGGAACGAAGTCCGGCGTATGGCCGACAACGCGCCAATCGCCCTTCGAACGTGTTTCCAGCAAGGCATAGCTCTCGATGGGCACCGGCGGCACCAGCCATTGATCGAGTTTGCTGAAGTCGGTGATCGGTTGTTCGGCAAAGTGATCGAATATTTCCGCAAAAGCCCCGATTGACGCATCGCTGAGAATCCGTCCGAAGCCGAACCGTCCATCGTCCAGTTTGTAGGCAAAAATGTCGCCCGGATTTACTTTCTGCTTTTTCGCACGTTTCGCGGTTTTCAGGACAAGCTGCTTGACTTCTAGTTCTTCAAAGCCATCAAGCAGGTCGCTGTCGAGATTGACCCGAAACGCGAGCGTGAGTACATACTCGAGTTCCCGCAGCCTCGGCTTTCTCGACAAGTCTTCCTGGTACTCGCGACTGAAGTCGCGCAGAAAATGCCGCACCGAGTCCAGTACGGTATCGCCTACGGTGACCACCGGATTGTCCGGTGCATTCCACCAGCCCATCGAATCTCCTTCATGCTGCCCACCGCAGGCAAGGGCAGGTGTGCTGTCACTTAGCCGGTTTTCGCGGTGGAACGTGACTGGCGATATGTTGCTCGAACAGATAATCGTCCAGGCCGATGTAGGGCGGCAGTCCCTCCGCCTCGGTCGCGGAGATATCCCCTTTCTTGCCTTCCATATCTTTCCACATCAGGGTGTTTGGGGTGGAACCATACACATAACGCAAGGCTTTGTATTTCGGGCCGAGCACGAAGTCCGCAGTGTGACCGATAATGCGCCAGTCCCCGATTGAACGGGTTTCGAGCAAAGAATAGCTTTCGATCAGCACCGGTGGCACCAGCCAGGTATCGATCTTCGTGTAATCGAAGACCGGCTGCTCGGCGAAATAGTCGAAAATCTCGGCAAACGCGCCGACCGACGCGTCCGCGACAACCCGGCCGAAGCCGAAGTGGCCGTCTTTCAGCTTGTAGGCAAAGATATCACCCGTGCTGACCTTGTGTTTCTTCGGCCGCTTGGCCGTTTTCAGTACGACCTGCTTGATTTCCAGTTCGTCGACCCCGTCCAGGATGTCGCTATCGACGTTGACTTTGAAAGCGAGGTTGAGGGCGTATTCAAGTTCCTGCAGGGTCGGTTTGCGCGACAAGTCTTCCTGGTACTCACGGCTGAAATCGCGCAGGAAATGCCGCACCGAGTCGAGTACGGCATCGCCGACCATTATGTCCGGATTTTCCGGTGCACTCCACCATCCCATTACATGCTCCTTTTTTGAGTTTACTATGTGGCTACAGGAGGGCGCTTCTAGCAGCCCGCGCTGCCTGTACCGGCGTCCGCACTGCCTCCGCTTCCGCCTTTTTTGCCATTGAGCCGGTCTGTCTCGGCTTGAAATTCACGTTCAAAATACGCTTGCCTGGTTTCCGCCCGCGTGGTGTTCTTATGGTCGAATGAGGCGACCTTGTTGCCGCGCGCATCCCAATCAGCCGCATCTTTCAAGTCCATGCCGATGGTCCCGTTTTTGGTGTGGTGATGCTCGATATTGGCCTGTTCGATGCCGCGCGCCTTGCCATAAGTGACGTCGCTGGCAATTTCGCGCATGCTTGCCCCCGAGCCTTCGGGCATCCGCCCCGAGTTGCGATGCTCCGCGGCGCGCCGCTTGAGGTCATCGGTAATGCCGACGTAGTACGGTTTGGTCCCACCCGGCGCCCACAGTTCGTAGACAAAGTAACCCGGCGTCGATTCATGGACCCACCCCAGCGGATCCATCCACCCGCTCGGATTGGGCGCATACGCGTACAGGTTGGCGCCGCCATCGAGCCCGATCGGGTCCTGGCTGATGTAGCGCCCCACATCCGGATCATAATACCGGAACGTGTTGTAGTGCAGTCCCGTTGCCTGGTCTTCGTACTGCCCCGGAAAGCGCAGCGGCTGGTCGATGCGCGCGACCAGGGCCGCGTCTTCGCCCGCCTCGACCTTGCCCCAGGCCTTGTACTTGCCGGCCCACGCAATCTGGCCGGCCTCGTCGGTCACTTCCAGCGGCGCGCCCACCAGGTCGGTGTGGAAGTGGAACACGCGCGTGCCCTGGCGCGCGTTGTCGATCGCCACTGCCGCCATCGCCGCGCCGATCACCGCATCGATGCGCGCCAGCGGCGTGTAGGCCGCGTCCGGGTTGTAGACGTAGCTGCTCACGCCACCCTCGCGCACTTCCTGCACCATGCGCAAGCCCTGCCAGACGAAGCGCTTGCGCTCGACGTGCGTCATGCCGCCGCTATCGGTGCGCGCTTCGGTGCTGGCAATGCGCCGTCCCAGCGCGTCGTACTCGAAGCGCATTTCCACCAGGCCGCGCACCGTTTCGGTGCGGATGCCGATCAGGCGGTCTTCGGCGTCGAAGCTGAAATGCTGCACCTGGTGCGCGCCCTTGCGCTTGAGCGCCACATTGCCCCAGGCGTCGTAGTCGAAGCGGATATCCTGCCACACGCGCAGGCGGTTGCCTTCGACCTGGCCGCGGCTCTTGCCGGCGGCGCCGGCGTCGAGCAGGTTGCCGGCCGCATCCCACGCAAACTGTTCCTCGCGCTGTTCGTCGGTGCGCGTCTCGCGCTGCAGATGGCCGGCCGGATCGTACTGGAAGTCGATGCTGCCGCGCAGCTTGTCGCGCTGCCCGGCCAGTTCGCCCGCAGGACTGTAGCGGTAGTCGCGCCACAGGTCGCCCTGCTGCCGGCCCACGCCGCCCGCGTGCGGGCCGCTGGCCTGCCAGGCGCGCCGTCCCAGCGCGTCGTAGCCCATGCGCTGCACCAGGCGGCCCTGGGTGCGCTGCACTTCGCGGTGCAGGTCGTCGCGCTCGAAGTCGCTGATGATGTGCTGGGCGCTGCGGATCTGGTGCACGTGGCCGGAGCCATAGGTGAGGGTGTCGATGCGCTGCCCGTGCGGCAGGTTCAGCGTGGTCAGGTTATCGAGTTCGTCGAACGCGTAGCCGACCGTGCCCTCGGCGCCGTGTTCGGCCACCAGCCGGCCCGCCGCGTCGTAATCGAAGTGGACGCTGCTGGCGACGACGCCGAGGGCGGCCCCGGCCTCGGTCGGCACGCGCGCGCCGCCCAGCAGGCGGTCTTGCTGATCCCAGGCATAGCGGCTGGTCGCGCTGGCGGTCAGGCGTGCCAGCAGGCGGCCCATCTTGTCGCGCTCGAAGCGCGTGCTGCGGCGTGGCCGTTCGGCCTGCCCGGCAAGCGGCGCGCCGATTTTTTCGATCTCCACCAGGTTGCCGGCCGCGTCGTAGCGCAGCAGGCGCTCCATGCCGTCGGGCCGGATTTCGCGCGTCAGGCGGTTGGCGCTGTCGTACTCGAAACGGTAGCGCGCCGCAGCGCCGGCTTCCATCTCCACCACCCGGCCCTGGACGTCGTAGCGGTAGTGCAGATGGCGCTGCGCCGCATCGATTGCTTCGAGCACCTGGCCGCGCGCATTGCGCACCCAGCGGTTGATCCGTTCGGCGCCGTAGCGGCGTTCGGTCAGGTGGCCGGCGGCGTTGTAGACAAAGCTCTCAACGCTGCCGTCGGGCAGGGTCACGCGCGCCGGTTCGCCGCTGCGCAGGCGCTCGATGCGGGTGCGCTGGCCGAGCGGGTCGATGGCTTCGGCCAGCAAGCCATCGGCGTCGTAGTCGTATGCGGTGGTCTTGCCCGAGCAGTCGGTGTAGGACGTGAGCAGGCCGCGCCGGTTCCATTCGAGCGTGCTGCGCCCGCCGCGCGCATCGACCCGCGCCACCGGGTAGGGCGACAGGCCGGGCGGATATTCCTGGCGCGCTGTGCGTCCGAGCGGATCGGTGGTCGAGAGCAGGCGGCCAAGGTAATCGTAGTGCGCCGTCCAGCGCTTGCCGTCGGCCGCGGTCAATTGCGTCACGCGCAGGCTGTTGCCGTCGTAGGCGGTGCGCGTGGTGCGGCCGAGCGGATCGGTTTCGGCCACGATGCGCCCCAGCGGGTCGTATTCGAAGGCGATGGTGCGCTCGCCGGGCAGTTCGATTCGCACCGGTTGCCCGGCCGCGTTGTACTGCATGCGGTAGCTGCCACCATCGAGATCGGTGCAGGCCAGGATGCGGAAGTTCTCGTCGTAGACCCAGTGCGCGGTGCGTCCCTGTTCGTCGGTGGCCCAGCTCTGGCGCTGCGCCGTGTCGTAGCGGAACGCGGTGTGTTCGCCTTCGCTGGAGCTGCATGCCACCACCCGCGCCTGGCCGTCGACCTCGGCCCAGGTATAGCGCGACACCAGGCCGAGCGCCGTGGTGTGGCTGGTCATCAGGCCGGCGGCCCAGGTGAACTGGCGCGACAGGTCGCCGTTGGCGTCGGTCACCGAGAGCAGCTGGCCGGCCGCGTCATAGCCATAGCGCACCAGCGGGCCCGGGGTGCCGCCGTGGGTGCATTCGACCATGGCCAGGCGCGCCGGCAGCGCGCTGTAGTGCAGGCTCAGTTCCTGGCCGCCGCTGGAACGGATCGCGGTGACGCGCTGCGCGTCGTCGCGCTGGTAGCTGATCCACTGGGCGCTGCGGTCCTCGACCCGGCGCACCCAGGCGACATCGTCGGTGGCCGGGTCGAGGTGGCCGAAGTCGAACCAGGTGTCGTTGAGGGTGTACAGGATGAACTGCCCGTCCGCAGTGCGGGCCAGGTAGCATTGTTCTTCTTCGCTAAATGCCGTGGTCCCCGCTTGAAGGAGGGGGAAGCCGGTTTCGCGGCCCTGGCCATCGCGGTACCAGATCTTGCCGTCGCGCTGCTGCAGGCACAGGTCCCATGGCAGCACCCAGCCGCGCCCGAGCGTGCCTTCGGCGGTGAGGTTGCTGGCGTAAAAGCGCGAACCCACCAGCGGCAGCGGGCTTTGCACCACAAAGTCGATTTCATCCTGCGCCAGCAGCAGCTTGCGGCCGGTGGCCACTTCCACCGGTTTGCCGAACAAGCCGCCCATGACGCGCCCGACCACCGGCGAGATGACATAGCGTCCGACCGCTTCGCCGACGATAAAGCCGCCGATGAATTTGGCGGCGCACGGCAGCACCGCCTTGGACAATCCGCCGGCGGCCTTGACCAGTCCCGCCAGGCCGCCCACCAGCCCGGCCAGGGCGAAGGCCCAGTCGACCGTGGTGCGCAGCCAGGCCGGCACTTCGTCCGCCACTTCCTTGTAGCGCACCGTGCCGCCGCCGATGAAGACATTGTGCGAGCCGCCGTCGATCTTGGCGCCGCAGACAATGGCGTCGGTCTTGCGCGCCGCCGGCAGGCCGTTGATGAAGACGTTGCCCGAGCCGTCGGCGATCACCGGCGACGGCGAGTGATTGCTGCACGCGACCGTGCTGACGGTGGCATAGGCGGCGGCCAGGTTGTTGGTGAACACGTTCATCGAGCCGGTGATGATGGTGCCGGCCGGCGAGGAGAACATCTTGCCGATGCCCTCCCCGAGCGCGAGGATGCCGCTCGCGCCGAGGCCGGCGGCCATGCCGGCCAGCAGGGCCACGCCGAAGCCGCAGGTGAAGGTGGCAAAGGCGACGGCGGCGATGAGGGCAATCCCGATCACGGCGCCGACCAGGAACCCGGTCAGTGCGCTGGTGTGGGCGATCGGGTCGGTGATGCGGGCAGCTTCAAGCATGGCGGACCTTCCGTTGGGTGTTACGGGGCGCTGGCGGGGGCGTCGGCGGGCGGCGCAAAACTGTCGAGCCAGGCGCGCCACAGCGTCTCGAACTCCTGGTCGAACGCGCGCGCGCTGGCGGCCGTGAGGATCAGCGCGCGGCGCGGGCCGATGACGAAGGCGGCCTGGCGCTGGCGGATGGTCTGGGCGCCGTTCTTGTACTGCGCCTCGATCCGTTCGCCCTGCATGGCCGGGTCGTGCAGGCCTAGCCGTTCGGGCGCGCGCGCCAGCAGCTTGTGGCTGGCCAAGCGCGATTTGAGCAGCGCGATCTGGCGCTCGACATAGGCGGCCAGGTCTTCGCCCTCGGCCAGCCAGTCGCGCGCGATGCTCAGGTTGGGCTGGGTCTGGAGGTTGGCCGGGATGAAGATGTTACTGGTGCGGTCCTCGTAGCCGGCGGGCAGGCCGATGCTGCCTTCGTGGATGCCGATCCGGGCGTTGCTGCCGCTGCTGCTCGCTGCTGTGGTGTCGCTCATGCGCTGCTTTCCGTTTTGTGAAGTTCAAAAAGTATTCGGCGATGGGAGGTGGCGGGGTTGTCGGTGGCGCTCCTATTTGGTGGAGTAGCGCGCCGCCGTGGCGTCGCCGGCACAGCGCGGGGCGCGTGGGCCGGTGCAGCGTTCGAGCATGTCGATCATGGCGGGCAGGGCGCGCCGGCGCGCAATGGCCAGCGCGTTTTCGCCGCGCGCGTTGCGAAGAAACGGATCGGCGCCCTGGTCGACCAAAAAGGCGGCCAGGTCGCGCTTGCCGGCGTCGATGGCCAGCATGAGCGGCGTGCTGGCCTGCGGGCCGCTCGCATCGATCGCCGCGCCCAGTTTGAGCATGCTGTCGGCCAGCGCCGCCTGGGCGCCCGGGTCGGCGCCGTGGGCGCTGTTGGCCAGGTGGTGCAAGCCGGTGTTGCCGTCGTCGTCGCGCAGGCGCGTATCGGCGCCGCGTTCGAGCAGGACGGCGGCGGCGCGCCACTGGCCGGCGGAAAGGGCCGCGTGCAGCGCCGTGCCGCCTTGTTGGGCATCGCGCGGCGCATCGATGACGGCGCCGGCCTGGTGCAGCAGGTGCAGCGCCTCGGCGTCGCCGGCGGCGGCGGCGATCATCAGCGGCGTGCGCCCGCCGTGGCATGGGTTGGGATTGTCGCCGGCGGCCAGCACTTTCTTCAGCGCGGCATGACGCTCCTTGCCAAGGGCGGCGAAGAGGCGCGGGGCGTTGGCGGCGTCGGTGGCGGGGCAGCGCTGGCGCGCGGAAGGCTGCTCCGGCAAGGGCGCGGCCGGCGCCCAGGGCGTGGCCAGCAGGCAGGCGGCCAGCCATGCCAGGCGCCAGGCGCTTGCGATCGGGCGGCCTGGCCTGGCGTGCGTTTGAGTTGAGTCCTTGCAATTGACCATGCTGAGGAGATCCATCAGGTATGCGTGCAATATAAAAAGAGCAAAAAGGATTCTATCAAACCATTTCATTCCAGACAATTTGTATCGGAACGCGGGGCACGCAGACACCTACCGGTGACGTTTGCAATGACTATTGTGTTAAGATCAACTTTTCGTCGTTCAGTCAAAGAGTAGATCATGTCCGCACAGCGCATCTTGCTGCCAATGTCGCCGAGCCCGGCCATCTTGAATCGAAGGAGCGCGGCGCATGGCTGCTGACGACAGCGCGATGCAGCTGTACCTGGAACGCTGCAAGGCCACGGCGGCCGGGTATATCGAGCGCGCAACCCGCTTTAACGTGACCGACCTGGTGCTGCTCGGCGCGCGCCCCGTCATGCGCCAGTTTTCGGTCACGGTCCGGCACGACCTGGAAGTCATTTCCGAGGCGATTGACTATCACGGCGTGCACCATCCCGATAAAGGCGATTTTGGCACGGCCGACTGGAAGTGGTACCAGGAGGAAGTGGGAGCGCAGGCGCGTTCGGAATTTGTGCGTCCCGAGACGATGGATAGCCTGGTGCAGTCGGTCAGGACCCAGGCGTACGCCGCCATTTCCGCCAGAACCTGCATTCGCACTCATCCCCGGCGCCTGTTCCATACCTATACCTGCAATGGATGCAATGGCCGGGGCAGGGTACAGTGCGGGAACTGTTCCGGCGCGGGCGAGGTCCGGTGCGGGAGCTGCTCGGGTTCGGGACGCACCAGCTGTTCGAGCTGTGGCGGTTCCGGCTCGATCACCCAACATGCGACCGTGACAGACTACAACGGTCACACCCGCCACGAAACGCAGCGCCGCTCGTGCGGTTCCTGTTCGGGCGGCAGCGTCACGTGTTTCACCTGCGGCGGCTCCGGGAAAAACCGCTGCGGCAACTGCGCTGGTACGGGCGAGCTTACCTGCACAGGCTGTTCCGGGCATGGCTACCTGACCAAAGTCACCTCGACGGCGACCTATACCATTCCGGGTTTCGCGGGCCGCTATCCCGAAGGCACGCCCGATTACGTGCATGCGGCCCTGTGCAAGGTGGGATTTGCCAGCCTGGCCAGTCATGGCGATATCGCACTCCAGAAGGTGGATGTGTTGCGCGACAAGTCGGCGGCGGAGTTCGTGTATCAATGCGCGATACCATTTTGCGAGCTGTCGATCGACGTGCGCGGCGTCACATCGCAGTGGGTGATGTTCGGCGCCGATCCGCAGATATTCGACGCCGGCGGGGTGCTGGAAGCACTGCTGGAGAGCGACTTCAAGGCCCTGGCGGACGTGAGCAGCGGCGGCGCGCGCTGGTCGCCCTGGTTTTATCGGTCGGCGCGCAAGGCGGTCGCGCCGTTCATGGAGTCGGAGGTGAACCAGATGGTGCTCGACGCGACCTCGGAAGGGCTGGCGCCGAATGCGATCGTGGAAAGGGTCAGCCGCTCGGTCTCGGAAACGTATGTTGAACAGACCTTGAAAAACCTCAGGACCACGGTGTCGGTGGCGGCGAACTGGTCGCGTTTGCGGTCGCTGATTGTGTTGATCGTCTTGGCGATCCCGTTTTCGTTTGCCGCGAACGGGTATCTTCAGCGCAACAAGGCGATCGACCTCTTGTCGGCCGATAAGCAACGCTTCATTTACCAGCCGGACAATGCCGCTATTCAGTGGGAAATGGGGCTGATGACGATTCCTTTCATCCTGCTGGGATGGTTCGTCGCGAAATGGCTCAGCGTGCGCTGGTTGAAAAAGGCCGGCGGCCAGAGAACGCTACTGTGGGCGCAGCGCCAGGGACTGTTGATGGGGAAGTGGAGCGCGTTGCTGATCGTGGTGACCGCAGTCGGCACCACCGGGGCGTTCTTCAAGCGCTGGCCGATGTGGGTTGACGATAACGGCAAGGGTTATGGATTGATTCCTGTGTATGAACCGAGAATCCCTTACGAAGCGCAGGAAGCGGCGAAGGACATGGAAAAAATGCGGCGCGAGGGGAGGAAGTTCGAATCGGTGGTGGAGATCGAAAAGAAGCGGCGCGCGCGTCTCAAGCTGGAGCAGGACAACAACGCAGCCGCCGGGAAACCGTAACGGGCTGCGCGTGCCATGCGCGGCTTTGGAAATGTCAGCGGCGTGGGTAGATCTGGTGGATTTTCCCGTTCGCCGCTTCGGTAACTGAGACGCGGCCGGCGTCGTGCTTCACCCTGAAGTGCCGTTCTATATAAATTTCGTACCACAGACGCATGCAGACAGCACTGACGCGCCCATCTTCGTAGCGGAAATCCGCTTCGGTGTAGTCGCCGCCGGCGTGCAAGGTCCAGGTTTGTTGGATGCGGCCGTCGTGCAGCGCGCCGTACGTCACTCTTTGCAAGCTCGCCGTCGCCTCAGTGCCGCACACGCTGGCGAACCTGAATTCGCAGACGCCATCGCCGTCGTAGGTGGTAACCTCGTCCGCGTGCATCCACAGGCCGTCGTCCATCAACGCCGAATACCACGTCATCGCGACCACACGCCCCTGCTGGTCGAACAGGTAGCTGAAACGGTTTTTTCCGGGACCGGTTGCTCGTTTCAGAAACGGGGAGGGCGTCTCTCCGCGCAGTTCATTATCGTAGGGCTCCAGGGTCAGCGGGGGCAGTCCGGTGCCCCATTTTTCGGATACGCCACGCGATTGCGCCTGGTTGAGCAGCCTGGCGTAAGCATGTTCATGTTCCAGGAAAATCGCGCTCAGCTTTTCTCTGTTCATGTGGCCGGCGCTGACTGGTTTGATTGTCATGGCATGAAGGTGTCTTTGTCCAGATAATAGACGGCGGCGGCGATCAGCTCCCCGACTGGCGCCGCAGGATTCTTTTCCAGTCTTTCGCCGACGATCGCCTGGAACATGGGCGCTTCCAGCCAGGTGCAATGGGTTTCCTCCAGGTCGAATTTTTCATCGTCGTCCTGCGCGATATAAAACCGGCCTTCCCTGATGTCTTTTTCCGATGTCGTGTCGAAGCTCTTCTCGACGAAGATCCATCCGCTCTCGGGAAACGCATCCTGGTGGGCCAGCAAATCGCCGATTCCGGAAAAAGTCATCATCGTTTTACTCCTTGCCGCAGGCGCGGGGGATTCGGTTTGGGCCGGTCATTGTCGATGGTCTGGCGACGCGCGCCTGGCATGCTGCGCACTTTTCCTGCGCCGGGACGAAGGGCGCAGCAATGCCGCTTTCAGCAGCCGGATGGCTGGCGTCAAGGCAAACGCATCTTCCAGCGTCGAATCCTCGAGCGCCCAGTAATCGATCATTTCCCAATGAATTCTGTGATTTCTGGCGAGTGCGTCGATCACCTTGTCGACATGGACATCCTGGCCGGTCTGATTTGCGAGATCATTTGCGGTCTCAAGCATCAATTCCATCATGATTTCCCGCTCGTCGCTTGAGCAGCCGGGAGCTGCATGATAGGCGAGGTATTTTTCCAGCCAATCAACCGTCCTGAATTTTCCCGGCAACTCGCATTCCCAGTCTTGTGAAAACGGGCCGGGAAGCGGCAGCCCAAGCTGCCTGCAGATGCGTCGATAGGCGTCGTTCATCCGGTTTGAGTCCTCAGGAAGGCGGCTGGCTTTGTCATCGGAACGCGCGCGGCTATATCTTCTTCAGCGCGCTGGCGCGATGCGCCGCTTCGGCGCCGGTCTTGTCGCTGACCACCAGATATTCAGGGTGCTCGGGCGAGGCCGCTACGTCATGGCCCTTGATATGGCCAGGCGAGGTCAGTTTTTTCTTGACCGTGCCGTGCACCGTCCCTTGTGGCGAGTTCCACGTTACCTTGTCGCCTGCCTTGAATTCTTCCGCCATGTTCATTTCTCCAGAGTTGACCGCGATGGAAATTTAAACATGGATTGGCATGGGCAGGCGTCCGATACAGCGTCGATTGCGGGACCGGTCACTGCGCGACCGCGTGGATCAGCAGCCCCACCAGCCCGCCCACCACGGTGCCGTTGATACGGATGAATTGCAGGTCGCGCCCGATGGCCAGCTCGATGCGCGTGCTCATTTCTTCCTTCGACCATTTGGCCAGCTGCTGCTCGATGAACTTGCCCACGTCGCCGCGGTAGCGCTGCACCAGGGCCGCGCTGCCGGCCTCGATCGCGCTGTTGAGCCAGGTGCGCACGCCGGGGTCGGCGCCCAGCACGCGTCCGCATTCCTGCACCAGTTGGCGCACGGTGGCGGCAAGCACCGGATCGGCGCCCTGCAGATCGGCCTTCACCCGCTGGCGCAAGGTATCCCAGATCCCGCCGAGCATGGCTTGCAGTTCCGCGCTGCGCAAGGCGTCGGCCTGGTAGCGCGCCACCGATTCCTTCCAGCCGGGATCGGCCTTCAGGCGCACGGCACTGTCGGCCAGCCAGCTGTCGAGCTTGCCGCGCAGCGGGTGCTCGCGGTTCATGCGCACGTCGATCGCCTGTTCGCGCAGCGAGCCGATCACTTTTGGCGCGTAACCGATCACCATCGACTTGACCATCGCGTTCTCGATGGCGAAACAGCGCAGCATGAATTCGCCGATGGTGTCATGGTTGCCGTCGTCGCCCAGCCAGGTAATCAGCTTTTCCAGCAGCGGATCGAGCAGCGCCTGGGGCGTGCCTTTGCCGATCATGGTGTCGAGAAAGCCGCCGGCCAGGCCGGACAGGTCCAGCTTGCCCAGCTCGGCGCTGGCAAGGTCGCGGATACGGATGCGCATCGCCTCGTCGTCCACCTTGTCGAGCGCCTGCGCCAGAACGCCGATGAGCGCCTGGCTCACTTGTCCGGCATGGACCGGGTCGGCCAGCCATGCACCGGCACGGCCGGCCAGGTCGGCTTGGCGGATGCGCTCGGCCACGCCTTGCTCGGTAACAAAATGGTTTTCCACGAAGCTGCCCAGGTTGGCGCCGATGCTCGCTTTGCTGTTGGGAATGATCGCGGTATGCCAGAGCGGAATGCCGAGCGGGTGGCGGAACAGGGCGACCACGGCAAACCAGTCGGCAACCGCGCCGATCATGGCCGCTTCGGCGAATGCTTCGAGATACGCCCAGGCAGGATGTTGCCCGCGCTGCGAGCGGGCGATGGCGAACAGCACGGCGGCCGCCAGCAGCAGGCCGAGCGCCACGCGCTGCATGGTGCGCAGGCGGCTGCGCTTGTAGGAATCTTCGGCGGCGTCGAGCTGGCCGACAAGGTTGGAATCGTGTGTCATGTGGTCGATCTTAGTTGCTTGATGTTAAACGGCCGCCAGGATGGATGGTCGTGGCAGGGCCAGGAATGGGACGCTGTGTCAACAGCGGGCACAGCAGGCCATGGGCCGGACTGCTGCTGCGCGACAGCGGACCGCACGCATCTTACCCGGCTTGGCCGGCGGCGTAAGCGCCGGCGCTGAGCGCCTGGCCGCAATAGCGCGCCCACAGCATCATGCTCCACTCGCGCTGCGGCCATGTCAGCGGCAGCATCTGCAGCGCCTCGATGAACCGGGCAAAGGTAATGATGTGGAATGAGGAAGCGCCATCCTTGAGCAGCGCGCCGAACGCCTGCCCGGTCGCGATGGCGCTGGCGTCGCCCGGTTCGCAGAACAGGCCGGTCATCCGGAAATCGACGTTCTTTTGCTCGATCTCGTGTTCGGCGATGAGCTGGTTGCGGAACAGCTGGTTCAATGCCGGCGTCATGAACGCCTGGTACGGCACGTTGAATGCGCCGCAGCGCGTTGCGATCTCTTCGTACTGGGCGGTGTCGTAGATGGTTGGCGAAAACGGTTCGGTAAACTTGCTTTCGAGGCCGATCAAGCCGCGTTGGCCTTGCGCTGTCACTTCCAGCTTCACGTCGAAGGCGGAATTGTCGATCCACTGTTCCGGTGCGTACTCGAAACGGATCGCCGTGACCTCATCGATCGACGGGATCAGGGCCTGCACGAGGTGGGTTGCCAGCGGCAGGTTCTTGCGGAGCGGGCCGAAAAAATTGAACAACAGCGGCTGGCTGGACAGCATGTTATTGAACAGGCGCCGTTCGTCGATCATGCCGCCGGCTTGGTTTTTATGTTCGTCCAGTGTTTCCCGCACTGCCTCGATGGTGCCGGGGCCAAAGAAATTCTTTTCCGACGACTCACCGTTGTTGAGCATGCTGCACACCGTGTCGCCAGGGCGTAGGGGATGCGGGCCGGCAGTCTCGGCCAGCACGAACGCGCGCCACCAGCCCTGGTGAAAACGGACGCGGCGCTTGCGCCGGGATTCGTCCGGCAGGTTGCCGATTTGCTCGCCCAGACTGGTATGTTGTTGCTGCATTGATGCATCCTGTAGTTGGTAAGGTCAGGCTCAAAGTGGCTCTGGCGGATCGGTGAAAAGGGAATCGGGATGCTGCATTCTCACTACGCTTTACGGCAAGATCGCCGAAACCATCCATCTTAGCAAAAAATATTGCTGAAATATAATAATAACCAACTCTTTCTATTTTTCTATTAAGACAATAAAATTGCCCTATCGAATCTTCGGGGCGGCCGGCCAGGCGAGGCGTTCAAGCCGGGCCGGTGCGGCGCTATGACATGGTTAAACAATCGACAGGATACGCATGGCGCTGTTTGGAAAGCGGGAAAAGAATCTCGAGGCACAAGTCGCTTCATTGACGGCGGAACTGGAACAGGAGCGGCACACGGCGCGTAACGCCTTCAAGATGGCGCAGGCAACGCAAGAGAAGCTGACAGCGCTGCATGCAACGCACCTTGGCGTCAGTAAGGAACTGGCAGCGGCGCGGCAGCTCCAGGCCGACCGGGCAGCGGTGCCGCCCAGCGTATCGGGTCAACTGATCCGGTATATCAATGTGCTCGGGCTCTTGCTCATCGCTGCGGCGCTGCTGCTGGCCTGGCGCATCGCGTTGCCGGCAGAGCCAGGGAAAAGCCTGGCGATCAACTGGTGCATTTACCTGAGCTGCCTGCTGACGGGCCTGTCCCTGACCGGTTTTGGCCGTCCCAACGTCTTGGGCAGCTGGTTGCTGGCGGGAACGTTGATGACCACGTGTGCGGTCATTGTCGCCTTGGCGATCGCCTTGCGGGCGCTGCCGGTCACTGTCGATTCCTTGGGGTTGGGCGCGGTGAACGCTGTCGGGATCATTGTGCTGGCATGGAGCAGCCGGCGTTGGAGAGCAACCTGAGCAAGGCATCAGTGGGGCACCTCGAAAAACCGGCGCAGCCGTGGCATCATAACGGCTCCACGTTGCTGACCTAATTTCATGATCAAGACGAGTCTGTTTGCCGACCAAGAGCGCGAAGCTAAGCTGAACAAGCTTGGTGATGCGCTCAAGGTGATGGAGCAGCATGTCGACTTCGTCGCGCTTGCCGATGCGGTTGATGAAGCGGCTCCGCGTCCCGGCCGCGAACGCGGCGGGCGTCCTCCATTCCCGACCGAACTGATGGTTCGCGTCCTGCTGATCCAGCAGTTGTTCAACCTGAGCGACGAACAAATGGAATTCCAGTTGCTCGATCGCCTGAGCTTCCAGCGCTTTGTTGGACTGCGTTCCAGTAGTCAGATACCGGACCGGACAACGATCTGGACGTTCAAGGAGCACTTGCTCAAGGCCGGTGCCAGCGAGAGTATCTTTGAAGCCGTCAACCGTCAGCTCTCCAGGCATGGCTACATTGCGCGTGGCGGTCAGATGGTTGACGCGAGCATCGTGCAAACGCCGAAGCAGTCAATGAACAAAGAGGAAAAGGCGCTCGTTGGAGAAGGCGCCATGCCCATCGACTGGAAGCCTGCAAAGCGCCGGCAGAAAGACATGGACGCGCGCTGGACCAAGAAGCATGGCAAGTCCTACTTCGGCTACAAGGTATCGGCTAATGCAGACAAACGTTACAAGCTGGTACGCAAGATCAAGGTCAGCACGGCCAGCGAGCATGACACCCTTCATTTCGAGGCGGTGCTCGACCCCACGAATACCAATCGCAACGTCCTGGTAGATAAAGGCTACGTGGATGGCGAGCGCGAGGACAGGTTGACGCGGCAGGGCTGGCGCATGCATATCCAGCGCAAAGGAAGCAAGGGCAAGCCAATTTCGGAAACCCAAAAGCGGCGCAATACGCGCATCGCCAAGACCCGCGCCAGGATCGAGCATGTGTTTGCCGGCTTGGCCGAGATGGGCGGCAAGGGCCTGCGCACGATCGGATTGGCGCGCGCCACGTTGCAGCTCAATTGGAAGGTCGCCGCCTACAATTTGCGGCGCCTGGTCTATTTGAAGGAGGCCAGGGTCGAGGCGTTCTGACGCCCGCAGTCCGTCCTGACTGCACAAAACGAGGTTCAGCGCCCATAAAACAGGCGGGAAGCGGCTCGGTCTGACATCAAAAAACGCAACTGCCGGCATCGCGACCGGCGATTACGCGGAAATTACCGGTAATTCGAGGTGCCCAGTGATGAGCACTACAACAGTAACATCTCAAGCAAGCTTTTTCCAGGCCAAAAAATCAGAAGCCATTGATAATGAAACTCAGAGGTGGTTTTATGACTTGGATAATGAATTTTTTTATGGTGCATCTTCATTTTGGGAGAAGAGTTCTCTAGTGCGCCGCTCCGAACCATGCCATTATGGGGAGAGCAAAGGAGTGGTGAATTTCAGTATCTTTTACTAGTAAATAATAACGCAGTCGTGAGGTTGAGTCCGTGGAGTGTTGAGCGTAGACATTAATTTGGATTTTTCCTCTATAGTTACCAACGTTTTCGACTGGAAGAACCTGTCATTATAAAGACAGACTTGCCGGTGGCTGGTCTTCTATCGTCAACGATATCTTGCGGATGGGTGGCAACTCAAGGAAAGGCAAACTTGGGAATACCCCTGATTGAGATCGGGTAATCGATTATTTCAATGACTCTAGAAATCACGACAAACAAGTCATGGATGCAAATGGAGCGGGTGTGACAGTACTTCTCTCCATAGTACAAAACACTGATACCTGGTAGGTTGATCAAGGGTGTGATAGTCGAGCAGCTTACCGACCCTGTTTAACTGGGCCAGCATCCGGCCATCAAGACGGTGAGAATTAATAATTTACGGTTAAGTTATCTAGACGATATGGGAAATAATAGAACATGAAAGCTGCTGAACTTATCTCGGCGTTATCCAGCAAACTTGGCACAACTTCCCAATCTGAACTCGCAGATGCATTAGGGGTAACGGTAGGAACGCTTAGCAATTGGAAGAATAGAGATGAAGATTTGAGCGCATTGCAGGTTGCATCCGCTTTGGCAAAATCTCGCTCCGCAGCGGTACGTAAGTCCCAATTTGAGACTATTCAACCTATAGTTGAATTTTACTCAATTAATAGGTGTGAATCTGCCCAAGGCGCTGGCTGGTTGGTTTTCGATGGGGGAGCTGGTGCAAATTTATATGCGAAAGGATTAAGAGATGCGCTTCGTGAAAGTCATGGGATATATATATTTTATGATTCCCGGGGACGTGCATTATATGTCGGAAAAGCCAGAGAGCAGACGATATGGAAAGAAATGAATCTGGCGTACAACCGAAAGCGAGATATTCAGAAAATATCGCTCGTACGCCATCCGGAACGAAATCAGGAATTTAAGCCAGGCTACGAAAAATTACGGCAGCCAAAAGACACGCAACTTGAATTATTTGATTTGGCTTGTTATTTTAGTGCTTATCGCGTTGATGATGGAATGATTGATGACCTGGAGGCGTTAATGGTAAGGGGGTTTGTAAATGACTTATTAAATGTCCGTATGGAAACTTTTGCGCATGCAAGATAATTTGGGAAGCTTTCGCCACGGATGATTTAATTACTTCAGGGTGACCGTCGGCCAAGCAGCGGACGGTTGCGCAAAACCAGAGATGCTATGGTGAAAATATAGTACTCGAAAAATAAAGTGAATCTATTACAGTCGGCCCAGGCGGGCGAGGGCGACGCCCGAGGAACCGGATCCGGACGATGTTATTGGGGGCGATCGCAGCAGTTCCAATGAGCAAATCAAACAAGCATTTCAGAGGAAAATCAGTCGGGTTCATCCGGAGAAATTCATCGGCCTGGACCAGGCAGTCGTTGAATTTGGCACTAAACGGGCGCGAATGATCAACCGGGCACGCGATCGGATTGTCGAAGATCGCGCGGCACTGCCGGCGGTGTAACCCGAGGCTGGCGGCCTCGGACTCTGGAATCGCCGACACTGTGCGATGGCAGTTTCGGCACCGACTACTTCCGGCACGGATTCGTTTTGCGTTCGGTGGCAGGAGCTGAGCTATTTCCCGGTCAGCGGGTCGAACCACAGTTCCCCGCGCGCCAGCGGCGTCTGCGGCGTCAGGCGGGGATTGGGCAGACGGATCACGCGCCGCTGCGTCATCGCCGCCCTGGCGATGATGTCGCCTTTGTAGCGCAGGAGCAGGGCATGGAGCGACCCGTCGCGGATCATCATTTCCATACCCGCTTCAATGCGGCGCGCCAGCTGCGCGCCTTCGGCGTCGCGGCGCAGGAAGAAGTAGCGCGGCAGCGGATAATGCAGCAGCAAGGTCGGTTCGATTTCCATCTGCGGGAAGGCGTCATGGCGTTCGCTCAATTCGCGCAGGGCTTCATCGGCGGAACGCGAGAAAAAGTCGAAGCGTCCCGCCGCCAGCATGGCGAACAGGCCGGCGTAGTTGCTGCCTTCGACCACGCTGATGCCGGCGTGTTGCAGGATCGCGATGTCGACCCAGCCCTGGCCGACGCCGGCGCGCAGCGGGCGCAGGTCGGCTGCGGATTTCACGCGGGCAAAGCGTGCGCGGTCGGTCTGGCGGATCAGCAGCAGGCGGTAGCCGAGCAGGCCGCGGTCGACCGGCAGGCGGATGGGCAGGAATTGCGTTTCCAGTTCCGGCGAACTGGCGCGTACGAAAATGTTGATGCGTCCGGACGGCGTCGCCATTTCCTGGGCCACGCGCGAGGGCGACATTGCGGCCGCCGAATGGCGCTGCTCAAAGGCGCCGAAGGCGGAGACAGTTTTTTCCAGCGCCGCGCGCAGCACCGCCCAGTCGTAGTCGTAGCGGCTGTCGACGCCTTCGCTGGTGAGTGGATAGGTGAGGGTGGCCGCGTGGGCGGGGCAGGCGAGCGCCAGCGATGCCAGCAGCATGCCGCAAAGGCCGGCCAATCGAAGGATGATCTTGTGCATCAGAAAGTGACGGGGACTGGCGAAACGCCAAGTGTGCCATGCGCGCCTGTGGCTCACCAAGCGCGGCGCTCTGCGCTGGCGCGATAACAACGGATCGCGGCGGCATGGACACGCGCCGACAAGGATCATGCGCAACTCAACAAGCAATGGACTACTGGCATCAACGCTGCGCAAGCACACCAATGTTGACAAGCACGGCGCGCTTTAGGCGCTCCCACGCCATGCACCGATCGCGACGATCAAGAAATGGCAGGAAGAGAAGCCGCCTGTGCTCCTGAAGGGCCTGTCGAAGCAAGCGAATCTTGGCACGTGGACACAATAAATTGTTTTATGGAAATGTTCTTAAGTGGTATTTGATGGTATATTGCAAGCGTGGATCAGTAGTAATGAAAGTCGGCACCCGCGCCTGTCAATTTCTGCCTGGAACGATATCTCCGAAGGTGGCCCGATGCAGGCTAATTCTTAATAGAAACACTGTCTTGACGGATGCTGTTGGAACTTATTGTCTTGTTCTGATGTCGAATAATTGCCCTTTCAGTGAGTTATCATGGAATGATTGTCGCCTGTTGTGGCTTGTTGAAATCGATGTTCTGTGTTTGAATAGAACGTTGAGCTCTCTCATCCTTCGCAGTTGTTGTTAGGCATGATCTCCCTCGTATTCCCTCGTCAGTTCCGTGCTGTTAGATGCTATTTAGCATGCATAACGGGCTGTTTGAATGCGTCGACATCATGCGCAATGGTGAGTCATCCTGTTGCGGATTGAGAAGCCCGGAGATTTTATTGCCGATGTATTTGGCAGGAAAAAGCAAGCTGATAAAACGCAGATGCCAGCGCGATCATCGATGTCTGTCGATCGCCATTGCACCGAACCGGATTAACTCGAACAAGTTTTTGGAGCGCTACAGAAGTGACGGATCAATCAAAGGGCGCGAATTGGGCGCTGGAATCGGGCACATGGTCCATGGAGCGCGGCGGAGCCGAATTGCGGCTGACTGAAACCAGGATGGGATTCCCGGTTTCTCCATTATTCACATCCGCAGATCTGGTCCAGGCGATGCACATGCGTACCGCGCCGGATGGTTCCGGCCCGGCTTACCCGCCCGAGTTCGAGTTTTCGCCGCTGGACGGCGCGCCCCTGCAGGCAGCCCGTAGCAGCGAGGCGGTCTGGATTGCACCGAGCGGCGCGCGTTCGGTGAACGACCCGTCGGCGCAGCTGGCCGTGGGGTTGCAGCAAAGCGCGCAATCGATCGACAGCGCCTTGCTGAGAGGCGGCGAGCCCGATGGCGAGCCGCCGCTGGAAATGCCCTTGCCGCCGCCCGGCGCGTATGAATTCTTTTCCGCGCCCTTCGGCACCCGCGCCAGTGCGCTCATTGCCATCGATACCAGCAAGGGCGCGGTATTTGCATGGCTGCCGGCCGCGCAGGCCTGGCAGCCGTTGGCGGGCGAGGATGCCCTGCTGTCCGAATGTCATTTGTCCCATCGTGCATGGCGCGCCGAATTGATGGTGCAATTTAACAGCTGTCTGTTCCTGGCGACGGACAATGGCCTGGTGCTGCTGCAGCCGGATTTTGCGGCACTACAGTATCGTGTTGCCTATTTCGGTGACGGTGCGGCGCAGGCTGCGCCGATCGCCTTCGAAAAAAGGGTGTGGGTGCCCGTGACCGACCGCAGCGGCATGCTCAAGATGGTCAACGTCGATACCGAAGGTGAAGAGGGCCCGCCTTTGTTACTCGGCAACGTTCACGATATTGGCGAAGTGAGCCGGCCCGTCGCCTATGGGCGGACGGCGGTCTGGCCTTGTGGAAAAGGCCAGATTTGTCTGCAGACGGGGCCTGACGGGTCGGTTTCCGCCAGCTTCATTCCTTGGCAGCAAGACATCATGCCCCACTTCGAATTCGGCTCGCCTTACCTCTCGCGTGCCGGCGTGCTGTGGCAACTGTGCTTTTCCGGCACCGAAGACACCTATGTGTACGTGCGCCTCGGAACCACCCGCTGGGAGCGCGTGCCCGCGCTCACGCCGCGCCTGTGCTCGGGTACGGTCAACTACCGCTTCAGCACCATGTATCCGGGCGTCGATCCGTGGCTGGAACCTGAACACGGCGACGACGGCGCCGCCAACGCGGTGGTGTTCCCCTTGCTGGAACTGAACGGTGGCGTGCTGGCGCTGAAGATGGCCAGTACATCGAGCCTGACCGCGCTGCTCAATTCGCACGACAAGATGCGCGCCGAACTGATTTTCGAAGACCGCAGCAGCGCGTTCGTGATTCAAACGATCCCCGTGCCGCAGCCATGGGACATGCGCGTATTCGTCCACCAGGGCGCCCTGTGGGCCTATCATCCGGGCATGCAGCGGATCATCGGCTGGGGCGTGGCGGTATGAGCGCGCTTGGCCGGCTGTTCCCGAAGTTGACCGTCGCGTTTGTCCTGGGCGCCGCATGGCTTGCCCCCGCGTGCGCCGTCCAGCAAGCATTCCTGGTCCAGAATTCAGGCTGGATGGAGCCGTTTTATACCGATCCGGATTCGCAGTTCAAGCCCCTCATCGCCGCCGTCGCGGGTGCCGCCGCCAGCCCCGGCGACAAGCTGACCCTGCTCGCGTTCAGCCAGACCAGCGGCACCAATGTCTCGCCGCTGGCGCTGGGCGAGATCGGTACCGCAGGCGCCGTCATGCCGTCCCTGGCCGCGCTGGGACTGGCCCGCAAGGGAGGTCCCAACTCGGCCCTGGCCGACACGGATTTCCAGGAAGCCATCGGCAGCGTCATTCGCACGACCTTCGGGGCCAGGCCGGGCATCATCTGGATTTTCACGAACAATAAGAACAGTCCGGGCAACGACCCCGCCACCGCGGCGCGCAATCTCGATTTCTACCGCATGCTGCACCTGGAGCCGTCCATCACGCGCACCCTCGTGTTCCCGCTCAAGATGCCCGTTCAAGGCAAGAAATTCGCGGCGCGCGGCTTGATGGTCTACGCGCTCGCCTACGGCAAGGAAGCCGGCGACGAGCTCAACAAGATCCTGGCCAATGGCAGGCTGTCGGCCATCCTGACGCGCCAGCCGGCCCGCTTAAAGCCGGTGGACCAGGACGGCGTGCGCATCGTGCCCGAATCGATCCTCAATACGCCGGACATCAAGGCCAGCATCGGCCGCGACCAGCGCACCCTGGTGCTCGATGTCGAGGCATCGAAGCTGGTGCCGGCGGTGCGCCTGAAGGCTTCGCTGGAAAACCTGTTCTATCCGTATCTGATCGGCCATGCGGGCGTGCAGGGGACACTGCGGGTCGGCCAGCGCACGGTGCCGCTGGAGGTTACGCCGGCCAACATCGACAACCTCGCTCCGGGCGAACGCAAGTCGATCGAAGTCAATTTCAAGCTGCCGCTGGAAGAAGTGCCTTCGGCCTGGTCGCGCCAGTCGATGGCCGCCATGGGCAAGCAGGTGACGATCCCCATGACCGTCGAACTGGGCCTGTCCGACCAGCAGCTGGCGCTGCCGGACAGCTTCAAGGCGGAGATGGCCGAACTGTTTCCGGGCGACCCGATCTCGGACGTCTTCGTGCCACCGGCCAGCGTGCGCGTCTCGATGACCCGGGTGCCGCTGCTGGTGCGGGTCCAGTATCCGATGCTGCCCGTGCTGGTGGTCATCGGCGCCGTGTTCGCTTTCGTGGCGGCGCTGCTGGGCCTGTTGCTGTTGTCGTCCCGCAGCACGCGCTACGCCGTCCATGTCGACGGCGTGCGCCGCCAGGTCGTGCTCAAACCCTTCCGCAGCCTGGTCATCCAGGATGGCGAAGGCAATCCGGTGGGCACGCTACGGCGCGGTGTCGGCGGCCCGCAAGTCTCAAGCGTGCTGCCGGGACATACGCTAACCCTTGGCTGACGCCATCTCCTTTTTCGCTTTTCACCTCGCCCAGGAACCATCATGCAAGAAAAAAAAGACAATGCCGGCTTCGCCTTGCCGGCGCCGGTCGAAACTAACCCGGCTGCGCCGGCCGCGCCTGCGACCGATACTGCGGCGCCTGCTGCGACCACCACGGTAGAAGGCCAAATGCCGGGCTTGCCCGCCGAAGCGGTCAACACCGGCTCGCGCGACATGATGATCGGCGGCGCCGTCCTGCTGGTGCTGTTCATCGCCTTCTTTTTCGCGAAAAACGCCTACGCCAACGGACTCGTCGGCAAACGGGTGCCGCCGGCCAAGGCCAATGCCGCCGGCTGGTGGATGTTCATTTTCATGGCCAGCCTGGCCACCGCCGTGGTGCTGGCAGTCGTCAATTCGGCCAAGTTCGTCGCGCCCATGTTCCTCGGCCCGCTCGGCGCGGTGGCGATCGTCGCCCTGGTCCTGATGATCCTCTCCGGCCGCAAGTAATTTCCCCCGCACCACTGACAGTTCACAAGGAATCCAAGCATCATGGCAGACAATCTCAACCAGACTATCGGCGCCGGCAACGAGCGTAAGGCGGAGCAGAGCATCGACCTGCGCCCCACGCTTTTCATAGGCATCGGTGGTACCGGGATGGAAGTGCTGATGCGGGTGCGCCGGCGTATCCTGAACACGATGTGGGGCGGTTCCGGCGCGCGCACGCGCATCGAGAGCCTGACCGAGTTCCCGGTTGCGCAATTCATCCAGTTCGACCTCGATACCGGCGCCATCGTCGACAGCGGCCGGGCCCAGTCGGAAGACTTGCAGTTCGACCAGGTCAAGTTCACCGACGATGAAAAAATCGTCGAAGGCTTCGACATGGACAAGTACAGCCGCGACGACGACGCCCTGGAAAAATACCCGCACATCAAGGAATGGCTGTCGCTCACGCCCAAGAAAATCCGTGAACTGGGCATCGATCCTTCCAAGGGCGCGGGCCAGATCCGCGCCGTCTCGCGCCTGTACCTGTTCGACAAATACATCAAGATCCGCGACAAGATCCGCCTCAAGCTGAAGAACCTGAAGGCCGGCCTGTCGCACGAAAGCCAGCTGAGCGCACTCGGCTTGCGCATGGAAACGAGCAAATTCCGTATCGTCATCGTCGGTTCGGTGGCCGGCGGCACCGGTTCCGGCGCCTTCCTCGACATGGGCCTGATGGCGCGCTGGCTGGCCAAGTCGGAAGTCGGCCACGCCGACGTCGAACTGATGCTGTTCCTGCCCACCGGCTATGCGGGCGCCAACAAGGACCGCACCGAAGCGAATGGCTACGCCGCGCTGATGGAGCTCGAATCGGCCATGCTGGGCAACAAGGGTTACGTGGGCCGCTGGGATGCCTACGACCAGCCGGAATTGCCGCGCGAGCCCTACCACGAAGTCTACCTGATCGATTCGGGCAACCTGGCGCAGCAGCACACCAAGGATGTCAAGGACGTCTACCACATGGTGGCCGACGCCCTGTTCGAAGATTTCGCCTCGGGCGACTTCGCGCGCAAGAAGCGCTCGGTGGCCGTCAACCAGGCGCAGCACAAGAACTTCCTGCACGATGCACTGGTGCCGAAGAACCGCTTTGCCGACATGCGCCTGTCGTATTCGAAACGCTTTTCCTCGTTCGGCCAGGCCGTGCTCGACACGCGCCAGGAAGCGCGCCGCGACGAACGCGCCTACCGCTGGGCCGGCGCCATGCTGATGGCCTTCTTCGGGGTGGGCGGCAGCGATGTGGGCGCCAACCGCGCCACCGACAAGCAGCGCGATGAATTCACCTCCGCGCAAATGGCGCTGAACAAGACGCCATTCAGCGATTTTCCGGAGTTTTCCGACAGCGCCATCGAGCTGAAACGATCGAGCGGCCAGTTCGACGAGTACGCCATCGTCGACAACCTGCTGCAGGACAAAAATGGCTTGCTGCTGGCCGGGGTGGAACAGCGCGTCAACGTGCGCATGGACACCATCAAGAGCGGCTTCGACCGCAAGGAATGGCCGGCGCAAGTGCGCGAAGCGGTCAAGCAGCTCGAACGCGATGCCGTGCGCGACCAGGATTCGACCGCCGACACCACCGAAGACCGGGTTACCAAGCGGCGCCGCGAAGTGCTGGAACAAATCAAGGGCAATATCCGCACCCAGCTGTATGCCTACCTGGACAACAAGGAATTCGGCGGCCTCGAATACGTGCTCTCGCTGGTCGAACAGATCAAGGACAAGCTCGAATCGCCCGGCACCGGCATCCTCAACGCCCTGAGCACGAATGCCGAGCGCTACCGCGAAATCAAGGAAGCCGTGCGCACCCGCGAGTACGAGCGCCTGCTGGCCAACCTCGAGCAGACCCGTGGCGGCCTGTTCGGCGGCGGCGAGAAGCAGGCCGTGACCGTCATGGATCACTTGCGCACCGAAATTGCCAATGCCCTCAAATTCCATCTGCGCGCCAAGGCCGCCGACGAAGCCGTGGCGCTCATGACCGAGCTGTCGGCCTGGCTGGGCAAGCGCACCGGGGTCGATGCCCAGGGCCGCGCCCACTGGAACGGCCTGGTCGGCGAATTCCAGGCCGGCCGCGAAGCGGTGCTGGCCATGCTGGCCCAGCTCCAGCATTCCAACGCCGTGCTGCAGCAGGATTTGCGCAAGGACCACGCCACCCTGATCGCCATCCAGGTCAACCAGCCCGAGGTGGCCTTGCCGGGTGCGGCCCAGCTGCGCGAATGGGCCGACGACGCCTTCAAGGACCTGGGCGGTTCCAGGGCGCTGTTCCCGATGCTCGGTGAACCGGCCCAGCGTGCCGACATCCTGCTCAAGGTCAAGCGCATGGCCGAGCGACAACTGGCCCTGGCCAGCGCCACCGATGGCGACACGGCGGCATCGGATCCCCTGTTCGATGCACTTGAACAGATGAATCCGGCCGAGCGCATGGACAAGTTCCGCAAGCTGCTGGCCTGTTCCATGCCGTGGATCGACGCCAACCTGGCGGGCGACTTCACGGTCAAGGCCGACCAGTTCAAATGCTTCATCGGGGTGGCCGGCGCCGCCAGGTTCAAGGCCAAGTTCGGCGATGAACTAGGCGCCGGCATTCCGACCCACGCCGGGATTACGGCGGCGCAACTGGAAATCGTCGAAACCGGCGTGCCCGGCCGCGCGGTCTGCTACTGCGAGCTGTCCGGGATTCCCATGACAGTCCTGCGCGGCATGCCCGGCTGGCGCACCAGCTACCGCAAGGAAGCCGAAAAGAATCCGACCCACACGCACATCGACGCGACCCAGTTCAGCCACCCGATGGCGCCGTCGACCGAAGAAATTGGCCGCCTGGCCGAAGACTTCAAGTACTACCTGCTCGCTGTCATGCTGGGCATACTGACCCGCTCGACGCAGCGCATCGTGCCGCGCGGCCAGTACCAGTTCGCCGTGGCGCGGGGCGACGTGCGCCGCATTGGCAACGAACGCGCCGTGCGCCAGAACGGCTTGCCGTCGACCTACCGCGCCGCCATCGTCAGCCGCGTGCAAGACCGCCTGGCCGAATGCGACGCCGAGCAGACCGCGGCCCTGGCGGCGCTGGCGCATTTCTACGAGACCGCCGTGTACACGCCCAAACTGGTCGAGGACGCCACCGGCGCGCAAGAGAGCCGCAAGGGTTTCGCCAGCGCCATATCGAGCGAAGTCATGCATGAGCTGCGCGACAAAGCGCGCCGCAAGGGCATGGGCGAGCGCGAACTGGACCAGCTCGACGAGCGCCTGCAGAACAGCCTGAAGGACTGGGCTGTGGTGGTGGCCGATTCGGATGAAGATGCTTACGACTACGAAGTGCGCGAGCCGGGCGACGATGGTCAGCCGCGCCTGAAATTTGCCATGCGTCCTGAGATGCTCGAAACGGGCGCCATGGCGGCGCTGCTGGCGCGCGGCGCCGCTGCCGGCGCGGCCGTCACGCCTGGCGCGGCGGGCTTGCCGGGCCTGGCGCCGGCCATGCCGCCGATGCCGGGCATGCCGCCGCCGCTGGGTGGAATGCCGCCGCCGCTGGTCGAGCATCAGTATCACCTTGGGGTGGGCGGCCAGCAGTACGGCCCGTTCGGCGCGATGCAGGTGGTGCAGATGGTCCAGTCCGGCCAGATCGCCGTTGCCGGCACCAAGGTCTGGCGCGTGGGCCTGACCGCCTGGGGCGAGCTGGGCCAGTTGCCGGAACTGGCGCTGCTGCTCCAGGCGCCGGCCGCGCCGATGATGCCTCCACCTCTGGTTTAAGGAATTTGTTGTGAAATCGTGTACCACATGCGCGTCCCCGCTCTGTAGCGACGTGAAATACTGCCCGTTCTGCGGGGACGGTACGACGGCCCAGGCCCGCGCAAACAAGCCAGCGGCGCGCGCCGCCGTGGCTGCGCCAGCCGATGGCGAGGCCGCGCCCGCGCCGCGCGCCAGGCGCGCGCCCGAAGCGGCAGCCGCGCCGGCGCCAGCGGTTCCCGCAGCGCGCCCAGGTCCGGCAGGGCCCGCCGTTCCCGCAGCGGCGGCGGGCCCTGCCGTCGCGGCGCGCGAGGGCGTGCGCGGCACCCCGCCATCGTTCCCTGTCCCGCCGGCGCCTGTCGCGCCTAAAAAAGGCGGGTTCGGCAAGTGGGTCGTGCTGGCTGTGATCGCGGCGGGTCTGTTCCTTTACTTCAAGAACAAGCCCGACCAGAACGAAGTCGCCTGCAATGCCGCTTTCGATGCAGGCAACAAGGCCTTGCTGGCCAAGGACATGGCGGGTGCGCGCAGCCAGGCGCTGCTGGCCAATGGCAGCTGCACCGGGGACTTGCGCAACAAGGCGCAGTCGCTGCAAACGGCACTCGAGTCGGCCGAGTCGGCCAGCAGCGGTTGCCTGCGCAGCTTCCGCACCATCGACAGCCACCTCGATGACCACAAGCTCGCCAGCGCGCGCGAGGCGCTGAACCGGCTCTCTAGCAGGTGTTCGGCCGAGCCGGATGCCGCGCAGGCGCGCGGCAAACTCACTGCGGCAGTCGTGGCAACGCAGGCTGCGCAAGCCATCCTGCGTGAAGCGCTCGACGCCAACGACGTCGCTGCGGCAAAGACGGCGTATGCACGCCTGCTTGGCCTGAACCGCGAGAACCCCGATCTGGCTTCGCTCAAGAAGGAGCTCGCCCAGTCGGTGGCGGCGGCCGCCGAGGCAGCCGTGACGCGTGCTGTCGCAGCGGCGCCGGAGCCTGCCAGGCCGGTTGCCCCGGCCCCGGTCCGGGTGCAGGAAGCGGCGCGCCCGTCGCCACCGCCACCGAGTCGTAAGCAGGAAGCGGACAGCGGCGCCGCAGTCAAGGCGGAGATGGCGGGCAGTTTCCTGCGCGAGGCGGAGACAGCGCTGTCGCAGAAAAAATTCGATGCCGCCAAAACCTACGTGGAAAGCGCACGCCGGATGGATCCGAACAATCCCCGTCTGGACAGCATGCTGCAGCGTATCAACGACCGCGAACACCAGGTATTGCAACAAGAATCGACCCTCAGATAAATTCACAACCCGGAAGAGCCATGCAAAATACATCGACAAAACTGATTGCCCTGGCATTGGTCACAAGCATCGTCGGCGGCTGCGCGATGCCTCCCCAGCAGGGTGATGTCTATCGTAACGCCTCCGATTCGCCGCGCAACGCCGGCGCCGAAGATCCGTGCAGCGTGGGCCAAGCGGCGCTCGCGGGCGCGGCCATTGGCGCCCTGTTGGGCGGCCTGACCAAGGGCGGCAAGGGTGCTGTGAAAGGCGCGCTTGCCGGTGGCGCCGTCGGTGCCGCTGGCTGCCTGGCGATTAACGCCAACTCGCGCCAGACGCGCACGGCGGCGCAGGTCGACCAGGCCTACATCCAGGCCAACAACCGCCTGCCGGCCGACCCCCAGGTGCTGGCTTACACGCCGACGATCGCCAGCACGGCCCAGCGTGGCCAGCCGGTGCGGGTCAACTCGACCGTCGAACTGGTCAACGGCTCGCAGAACAAGGTGACCGAAGTCCGTGAAGAGTTGCAGGTATTTGACCAGTCCGGCAAGCAATTCCTGGGCGGTCAGAAGCCGCTCACCAACAACAGCGGCGGACGCTTCGAGAATTCCTTCGTCATGACCTTGCCGCAGTCGGTATCGCAGGGTACCTACACGATGAAGACCACGTTGTATGTCAACGGCAAGGTATCGGCGACGCGCAACCTGCAGACCCAGCTTGTGATTGATGAGCGCGGCGTGATGATGGTGGCCAGCCGGTAAAGCGGCGCGACGCCCCGTGCGGGCGTCAGCGACGGTTCTGCCAGGGCTTTTTTCGCTGCGCGTCGAAGAAGAAGCCCTTCCACAGGAACATCAATTTCCCATCGGCCTTGGGGAACAGGAAGGTGCACCTGGCATCAATGGGTGTCACTGTCGCGGGCAAGTGCAGCTTGTCGGTGCTCGCGTGCATCTGCTCGCGAAAATAGTCGGCAGTGCGCTCCTGCGTTCGCGCGTAGGTCGGCGACCTGCATACGCGGCCGTCGAAGGCGAAACTGTCCTTGCTGATGCTTACCGGTTTTCCGACCAGGCGTTTCGCCTGTTTATCGTCTATCGCGGTTACATCGGCTGAGTCAAGGGCCGTAACAACTGTCCATTTGCCCAAAATATCGGCATTGTTCGCTTCACCGGCTCGCGCGCTCAATGCAATGACAGCGCCGAGGACACCGACAAACACGTGCGATAGTGTGGATTGAAGAATTTGCATCGTATTGGCGCCCCGGCTATTTTTCAGACGACAGGAAGGGCGCGGCTTCGCCAGCCCTGCGGATGATCAAGCCCCTTAAAAGAACGAACTTCGTCTTGCCGTCGCGTCCCTTGACCCGTGCTTTTGTCATTGATGCGATCAGCCGTCCAGCCGCCTTCAGGTTGCCGCTGCCGACGAGGTCGAATATGTCCGATGAGCCTGGGATGCCGAGGTTGTATGCCAGGCTCACCAAGGCGTCAAATTGAATCTCGGATAATGCCTGCTTAGTAACCCGGCGGCGAACACCCCTCTCCGCTTCCGCGACTTTTGATGAGAACGCCACCTCGACTTGAGCTGCACTGACCTTCTGCTTCAGCTCAGCTGCGGTGCATGGGCCATCGTGGGCTTTGATACCGATGCCCCAGGTGCAATTTCCGCACGCAACGCAACTTATACGGAGTTGGTGCGCATTAGCGGTCGAATGCGCATGTACAGACCAGCCGAGCCTGAGGCTTGGCGCGGCCGTGAAGCCTTACCCGGCCATGGCAGCTTAACGCTAAGTGCTCCATACTACTGATGGAAAAGGCGCGATCGACGAGGTGCTGTTGGGAGATGCAGACACTTTGCGGACAAGCTATGCGCTGGTGCAGCAAGGAGGATGGTCAGGGTGAGAGGATTCGAACCTCCGGCCTCTGTGTCCCGAACGCAGCGCTCTACCAGGCTGAGCCATACCCCAACGGCAAATCGTGATTCCTTTACCTACCAACGCCTTGTAAAAACAATGATTTGGTGACCGCTCCGCTTACTTGCGCATAGTTGCGCGAAACCGTAACCAAGAGCTCTTTGGTATGCATTGGTATGCATTGGTATTCATTTCAACGAAGTCGAAGAAAGATGACAAACGAAAAAGCCGCCCATTGAGGCGGCTCGTCTACGCATCTTGAGGTGCGCGCTACAGTCTCCACGCGCTGCCGACTCCGCCAAAGAATACTCGCTCTTCCGGTGCGTATCCAATACTTTGCCCAAGAAACGTTCTCTGTCCATCCAGCTCCAGTTGAACGAGTTTCCTTGAGGCAGGAGGGGGGAAGCCCCAATGCATGCAACGCACAGCCCGATTGGTAACCGCTGGACGTGGCAAATATTTCCTCGTTGTTGTACAGGCTCGCTATAAGAGCGCGAGAGGAGTTGCGGGACATACTCAGTTTGATGTGAATACGTTTATATTGTTCCTTTGTATATTCTAAATTTTTCAGTTAGAAGGATGCCAAATGCATCGGCCAAAACGGCGGACGCAGAGAGAGTTAATACTTGGAGTGATGGTTCTGGCTGCTCCTGACGAACAGGGTCAGCGAGCAATATCGACGCAGGCCCGTCGCGCTAGGAACCAGCGTCAGTCGGTCAGGTGTTCGTTCATCTTAGAGACTTCAGCGCTGAAATTGTGCGGTGCTTGACGTAGATGATTCTGCGAGGTGTCTTTTGATGACTTGGCGCGATAACGAGAGTTGCATGGCACCGCTAATTTTTCGACGAAGAGGTGGGCGTACTGCAATTCAAATGTCGTCGCGGACCGGATGGTACAAAAGTGAACGCGCGAGATTTCAGCGCCGAAATCGCAAGCGTAGCTTCCTTCAAATTTAAGCTTGGCCTGTTTCCTGAGCGTGGTCAGGGAACTTAGATGCTGCGTCTGTGCCAGTAACGCAGTATTCGTCATCCAAGCATCCTGTAATTTCTCCCAGTGCCAGAGCCCATCGGTCGTGGAAGCGTCCCATGTCGCTCACCTCAAGATTTTCCAAGAATGTGTGGAATGCCCTTCTGGAGGCGAACACCGGGCGCAGCAAGGCCATTGATTCTTTAAGTAGGTGCTCAGGCAAGCCTGCCTATGTGATGTGGTCAGCGTGTAGCTGATTCGTAAATGATGCGTATGGCAATTTGATTGTCAAGCGGGAGGGGGAATGTCGCGTTGTATTGAATCACCCGCATCGTTGAACGCTGCTCGTTAGGGGAAGTGATGAGGGGCGGCGCAATCATGGAAGTGCGATTTTTACTTGTGTATGCACAGTATCAACTATGGAATGTCCACGCATCGGCAGTCAAGTTGCCACAAGGCTATTAAAAGAGCATCAGCAAATTGCCATTCGTTGAAATTCATTGGGGTAACTATCGTTTCCTATGGTAAAAATTTACTTTTATGGAACTTTTCAATGATAAAATATCAGAAACTACTAACATGCATTGAAAATTTATGCCCAAATATCCAGAAGAAGTGAGTTTTCCTTTAGCTGTAGCACATGCTTTGGAAAGCATATCTCCCATGAAGAGGGCTATTGCGGAAAAGGCGCAAATTTACGGTGGCTGTCACGTCTTAGCACTATTAGCTTGCTTAGTTCTAGCGTTCTATTCCGGTTGGGTCCGCTGGGTGGCCGAGTTCTTCGTTTTGATCTCCCTGATTAACACGTGGTGTATGCGAAATGCATTATCGCAGCTGCAATCATATATGTCGACCGCCCATCCTGGTGGGCTAGACGCAGTCCTGTGGAAACACAGGATTTTGAATTATGTAGCGCTTCTATTGATGAGTTATGCCGTAGTCGCTATTTTGGTCTCTTGGTCCGGATGTATGCTCTCTGTATTTTTGGTAATGCTTATTAATATGGTCCATTATGCTGGCTATCGGGGGAGCGGTGCGTAGGTGCGCGAACAATAGAATAAGGAGAGAAAATTGGGATACCCGATAATTCGCTACAAATGTTCTAAGTGCGCTCGACAAGAGAGTGGAGGCGGCTCGCATAAACCGCTCTACTATCGACTTTCGAATGGTCGATATATGCGGCTAAATTCGTGTGTGGGCTGGTGTTTCTCATGCGATGGGTTGCGAAACATAGAGGACCTCTCGTTGGATGACCACTTAGCCGTTGTGCGCCGTATATCTCGTTCACTTGGCTCCGCAACGTCACGTTGGAGATGGTTTGCGACTACGTGGGAGTGCCAATCGTTTCATGCACTTGATGAAGGGCTATCCAATTCGCGTGAAATCGATGCCGAAAATTTCCGGAAGATGGCAAGACAATTAGAAGAAGCGACCACCTATATCGAATATTTGTCTTTGCGGAAATCTGAACCCAAGTGTTTGACATGCTCCAGTGAAAACGTGGAGCGCTTGACCAGGCAGGAAACCGAGGATTTTTGGGGCGGATGGAACCATCCGGTGTGTGGAGGCACCCTAGTACAGTCAATCCTCGGGAGTATGAATCTTATCGCGAGTGCGACTCGGTTGGTCTACGGCCCTGATGGTGGGTTTTCCTGTGAGGAGCCTGAGTCTCCGTGCGAGCTACTTTCTAAATTTACACATCAGGAAGATTGAACGAAGCAGCATGCGATAAGTCAAATTAAAAGAATGGTAAATTAACAATGGCAACGAGCCCCGGAAACAAGAATCCTGGTAACAATTTTGAATATTACTGTCCAAAAACTAGTTCTAACAAAGCTGTTCCTGCTAAGTTAAGGGGTAAAGGATAAGAAGTTAAAATATAGGAGGTCAGAGCATTTTATTGATACAAAATTTCTCTGGTTAGTAATGTTTTTTTTCCGGAAAAAGGAAAGCTACTAACGGAGCGTGTCGTTCTGGAGTTGGAAATCAGTTTGGGCGCAATCGAATGCGGATACGGAAGATGAACCGCTGCACTTCTGATTTGGCAATGAATTCACACGAGGCAACTCTTTTGAAACCTTACTTAATTGCCCGGAAAGATGATGCATTTAGCCTAATTTTTGGTAATTCCGACCAAGCCTTAGAGTTATCTCTGATACGCATGTTGAGTCCTCGGAGAAGGCCGATTTGTCGTTCGTGCATGGCAGCATGGGAGCGTACTTGACGGCGCAATACTGATTGGCTACCGGGGGGCAAGCTTGATTTATTTCCGCATACCACGATTTTCACGAAAGCGTTAGTACTTCCCCGCGCTAGTGCCGCTTTCTCAATGAATCATAGTAAGTCCCCTTACTTCTGGTCGGGGTGAGAGGATTCGAACCTCCGGCCTCTGCGTCCCGAACGCAGCGCTCTACCAGGCTGAGCCACACCCCGACGGGTGGTCAGATCTCACGCCTGATAAATTATGCCGCTCAGTGGTTCCTGTCAACTGCAAAGGTACACAGTTGCAGCAGGCTTTGCTTGTACAAACTTTCCGGCAATCCTGCAATCGCGTCCGCCGCGCGCTTGGCGGCAATTTCCGCCTCGCGCCGCGTGTAGTCGAGCGCGCCGCTGCTGGTCACCGCCGCCAGGATCGCGTCGAAATGCTGCTCGTCGCCTTGCTCGATGCAATTACGCACCAGTTCGCGCTGTTCCGGCGTGCCGTTTTCCATCAGCCAGATCAGCGGCAGGGTCGGCTTGCCTTCGCGCAGGTCGTCGCCGACGTTCTTGCCGATTTCGCTGGCGTCGCCCGCGTAGTCGAGCACGTCGTCGATCAGCTGGAAGGCCGTGCCCAGCGAGCGGCCGTATTCGCCGGCCGCGCTGATCTCGTCATCGTTGGCGCCGGAAATGAGCGCGCCCAGCTCGGCCGCCGCCTCGAACAGCTTGGCGGTCTTGGAGCGGATGACTTTCAGGTAGCTTTCCTGCGTCACATCCGGATCGTGCATATTGAGCAGCTGCAGCACTTCGCCTTCGGCGATCACATTGGTCGCGTCCGACAGAATCTGCATCACGCGCATATTGTTCAGGCCGACCATCATCTGGAACGAACGCGAGTACAGGAAGTCGCCCACCAGCACCGAGGCCGCGTTGCCGAACAGCGCGTTGGCGGTCTGGCGCCCGCGCCGCATCGACGACTCGTCGACCACGTCGTCGTGCAGCAGGGTGGCGGTGTGGATGAATTCGACCACGGCGGCCAGCTCATGGTGGGCCGTGCCCTTGTAGCCATAGGCGTTAGCCACCAGCAACACCAGCACGGGGCGGATGCGCTTGCCCCCGGCGCTGATGATGTATTCGGCAATCTGGTTGACCAGGCTGACCTCGGAATGCAGGCGCGCGCGGATCACCGTGTTGACTGCCTCCATGTCCGGAGCGATCGATTGGGCGATGGAATTTTGGGGTGCGTGTAAGATGGCGGCGGACAAGGCGAACCTGCAATGGACGTTAGGTGCGGCGATTATACGACAAGCCGCCTGTTTCCGCCCCATGCTCTACGGTTAAGCCCGCCCGCCGGCAGCGCCGGCCGTGCGTCCGTGGCGCGCCATGTCGTTGCCGACATACCACGAACATGTGGCCCTGTGCATGTATTTTGACGAAAAAAACCAATCCATGTATAATCTGCGGTTCCCCCGGCTCCGGCCAGGGAATTTTTTAACATTTGATGAGGTTTCCTATCATGTACGCGGTCATAAAAACCGGTGGCAAACAATACAAAGTTGTCGCTGGCGAAAAACTTAAAGTAGAACAGATACCGGCAGACATTGGTTCCGAACTCACCATCGATCAAGTTCTCGCAGTAGGCGCGGGCGACACCATCAAGTTTGGTGCGCCATTGGTCGAAGGTGCAACGGTACTGGTAACTGTTGTGGCACACGGTCGTCACGATAAAGTGAAGATTTTCAAGATGCGTCGTCGTAAGCACTACCAAAAGCATCAGGGCCATCGCCAGAATTTCACCGAAATTCAAATCGTTTCGATCAACGGTTAATTCCGTGTGCCAGGCGCGCAAGCGCCCGGCTAGATCAGTCCAAAGTTAACCAGCTATCCAGGAGTATTTAAATGGCACACAAAAAAGGCGGCGGCACAACGCGCAACGGCCGTGACTCAGAATCAAAACGCCTTGGCGTTAAAGTCTACGGCGGCCAGACCATCAATGCCGGCGGCATCATCATCCGTCAGCGCGGCACCCCGGTGCGCGCAGGCGAAAACGTCGGCACCGGCAAGGATCACACCCTGTTCGCGCTGGTCGACGGCAAGGTGAAGTTCGTTGTCAAGGGCGCAGGCTCGAAGCAGTTCGTTACCGTTGTTGCTAACGACGCAGCTCCAGCAGCAGTCGCAGCGTAAGTTGTATCCGCGCTGTCATGGCGCACATTTGTAAGGCGCAAGCCTTCCATTGAAAGGCTCTGCCCACGGTAGAGCCTTTTTAGTTTTAGGGCGGCACAAAATATGAAGTTTATCGACGAAGCAAAAATCGAGGTCATCGCCGGCGACGGCGGCAATGGCTGCGCATCGTTCTGTCGCGAGAAATTCCGGCCTTTCGGCGGCCCGGACGGCGGCGACGGCGGCAAGGGGGGCTCGATCTGGGCCGTTGCGGACCGCAACATCAACACCCTGGTCGACTTCCGTTACTCCAAAATGCACAAGGGCAGGGACGGCGAACCAGGCCGCGGCGCGGACTGCTATGGCAAGGGCGCGGAAGACATCTACATGCGCATGCCGGTCGGCACCTTGATCGTCGATAACAACAACGGCGAGATCATCGCCGATCTGACCGAACACGGCCAGACCGAACTGCTGGCCAAGGGCGGCGAGGGCGGCTGGGGCAATATCCACTTCAAGTCGTCCACCAACCGCGCTCCGCGTCAAAAGACCGAGGGCAAGGAAGGCGAACGGCGCGAACTGCGCCTGGAACTGAAAGTGCTGGCCGACGTGGGCCTGTTGGGCATGCCGAACGCCGGCAAGTCGACCTTCATTACGGCCGTCTCGAACGCCAAGCCGAAGATCGCCGACTACCCGTTCACCACCTTGCACCCGAACCTGGGCGTGGTGCGCGTGTCGCACGAGAAGAGCTTCGTCATCGCCGACATTCCCGGCCTGATCGAAGGCGCCTCCGAAGGCGCGGGCCTCGGCCACCAGTTCTTGCGCCACCTGCAGCGTACCGGCCTGTTGCTGCACATCGTCGACATGGCCCCGTTCGAGACCAATGTCGATCCGGTCAAGGAAGCCAAGGCCCTGATCAAGGAACTGGAAAAGTACGACGAGTCGCTGGTCGACAAGCCGCGCTGGTTCGTCCTGAACAAGCTCGATGTGGTGCCGGCAGAAGACCGCAAGAAGCTGGTCAAGGATTTCGTCAAGCGCATGGCCTGGAAGGGTCCTGTGTTCGAAATTTCGGCCCTGAGCCACGAAGGCTGCCCGGAGCTGGTCAACGCCATCTACCTGCACCTCGAGACCATCAAGAAGAGCGAGCACCGCGCCGAAGAAACGCAGATGACCGAAGAAGCACGCGGCATTGCGTCGATCGATCCGGACGATCCACGCTTCAAGATCCTCGACTAAGTTGGCAGTATCCATGCTCAAGCAGAAGCTGCGCGCGCAGCTTCTGAACCTGATCGCCCTTGCCAGTTCGCTGGCCGCACTCGCGGCCTTGCTGGACCCGGACCGGGTGGCGATCGCCATGGGCGTGTTTCTCGTTGGCGTGAACGGCTACAGCCAGTTCTTCGCCATGTATGTCGGCGTCAGGGTGGCTACCGCCGCCCTGGCGCTGCTGGCAGCAAGGCAGGCCGACCAGCCTGTCCTCGGCGATATCACCGCATTGTTCGTCCTGGCGCAGCCGGCCGGCCGCTTTGTCGCGGCTTTCGCCATCGGCCTGCCCCAGGGATTGTTGTTAATCGTTTGCGGGATCGAACTGGCGGCAGGCCTCCTGCTGCTTGCCTTGCGCCCGCGCTGACAAGAACCGCCGACCCATGAACTCCGTCATCCAGACCGCCACCCGCATCATCATCAAAGTCGGCTCCTCGCTCGTCACCAACGACGGACGCGGGCTCGATCACGCCGCCATCGCGCGCTGGGCCGCGCAAATCGCCGCCCTGCGCGCCCTCGGCAAGGAAGTCGTCATGGTCAGCTCCGGCGCCATCGCCGAAGGCATGCTGCGCCTCGGCTTCGAGAAGCGCCCGACCGACATCCACGAACTGCAGGCCTGCGCCGCCGTCGGCCAGATGGGTCTGGCGCAGATCTATGAAACCAGCTTTCGCGCGCACGGCCTGGGCACGGCCCAGGTGCTGCTGACCCACGCCGACCTGGCCGACCGCGAACGCTACCTGAACGCGCGTTCCACCCTCACCACCTTGCTGCGCCTGGGCGTGGTCCCGATCATCAACGAGAACGATACCGTCGTCACCGACGAGATCAAGTTCGGCGACAACGACACCCTCGGCGCGCTGGTGGCCAACCTGATCGAAGCCGACGCCCTGGTCATCCTCACCGACCAGCATGGCCTGTACAGCGCCGACCCGCGCAAGGACCCGGCAGCGGTGCTGATCGCCCATGGCGAAGCGGGCGACCCGGCCCTCGAAGCGATGGCCGGCGGCGCTGGCAGCAGCATCGGTCGCGGCGGCATGCTGACCAAGATCCTGGCCGCCAGGCGCGCCGCCGGTTCGGGCGCGCACACCATCATCGCCTGGGGCCGCGACAGCGACGTGCTCACGCGCCTGGCCGCCGGCGAAGCGATTGGCACCGAGCTGCGTGCCCCGACCGGGCGCCTGACAGCCCGCAAACAGTGGATGGCCGACCATCTGCACACCGCCGGCAAGGTGGTGCTCGACGCCGGCGCGGTGCAAAAGCTGACCAGGGAAGGCAAGTCGCTGCTGCCAATCGGCGTGATCGAAGTGCGCGGCGAGTTCGGACGCGGCGCCGTCATCACCTGCCTGGCCGAAGACGGCAGCGAGGTCGCGCGCGGGCTGTCCAACTACACCAGCGGCGAGGCGCGCCGCATCCTGCGCAAGCCCTCGTCCGAGATCGAAAAGCTGCTGGGCTTTCTCGAAGGCCCTGAACTGATCCACCGCGATAACCTGGTCCTGCTCTGATCCGGAGCGCAGCCGCGTGCTGCGCTTCTGGAAACATTGCGCTCTAGCATCGGATCAGTTACGCTTTGGCATCCATCCGCCTGCCTGACTGTGCGCCCATCCCATGAAAGACGTCTTCTCCACATTCCTGAGCTGGATCAGCACGCTGCTGTTCCTGTTGCTCGGCTTCTTCTACTATTCGACCACTTACAGCGTGCTGGTGTTCTTCGTGACCCTGCTGGCGGTGTTGGTGTGCGCGCCGCCGTCGCGCCGCTTTTTCACGGCGCGCACCGGCGTGACCCTGTCCGGGGGCGCCATGGCGCTGGCCACCTTCGTCCTGTTCATCGCCCAGGGCTGGATCGGCATTGCGCAAAATTTCGAGGTCGCGGAAGGGGAGCATGTCCAGCGCGAGCAGGACAAGGTGCAGGCGCTCGAGAGCGCGCGCGCACGCGAATGGGCGCGCTTCCTGGAAGCCAAGCCGGGCCTGTTGGCCAAGGCCACCGCCATGCGCGACCAGGGCAAGCTGGCCGAAGCCCTGGCGCTGATCGCGCAAGCGAACGCGCGCATGAAAGACCGCGATCTTGATGAGCTGCGCACCTCGATTCTCATCATCCAGACCGAAGCGGGCCTGAAAGACGAAGCGGCGCTGCCGCTGCGCCAGCGTCTGGCCCTGTACACGCGCCTGGCCGCGCTCGACCCGGCGAATGCGCGCTTCGCCGCCAAGGTGGCCGCGCTCGACGCGCAACTCAAGGAGAGCAGCGCGCGCGAACAGGCCGAGACCGAGCGTTTCAGCCAAGCCCACGGCCGCGAAGCCATGCTGGCGCGCCAGTTCGACAAGCGCAGCGGCGCGCACCGGAAGCTGCAGGCGGAGATCAAGCGCACCATGCTGAACCCGGCCAGCTACCAGCATGTGGAAACGACCAATCTCGATACCGGCAGCGGCATGAGCGTGTGGACCACCTTCCGCGGCAAGAGCGCGGCCGGCGAGATGGTTGAAAACAGCCTTTCGGCCACCGTTGACGACAGCGGCAATGTGCTGACCATCGAGGAGTAGGACGGGCGTGTGCGGCATGCGCGCGGCCGCGCGGCGCAATGATCCTGCCGAAAAACGCGCCGCGACGGTATGATGGCAATTTCGCCATCGTTCCACCGAGCCCCATGATCAATTCACTCAAGCGCCTGTTCGCCCGCCCCCAGGCTGTCGTTCCGGCCGCGCCGACCGGCGCGACGACTCTCTACAACATCTACTGCACGCGCCACACCATCGCGCAGCCGGCCTTTGCGCACGAACTGCAAGGGCGGCGCGACCTGTCCGACAGCGAGCTGCTGGTGCACCTGCACGGCTTTTGCGGCTATGTGTTCAGCCGCGGCACGGAAGCGATGACGCGCGATAAATACCACGTCATCCTGCACATGCAGCGGGTCCAGCATCACCTGAGCATGGAAGTGGCCGAGGATGCGCTGCCCGAGCTGCACGCCTGGGCGCGCGACGCGAACGCGCTGCTGTTCACGCCGGACGGCCACGTGCGCGACCCGGACGGCCATGTGCTGATCAACGTCGCCGACGGCCAGGCCGCTGCCGATGCCAGGGTGCCGTATCCGGCCAAGGCGTGGACGCGCAAGAGCGCCACCGAAGCCATGCTGGCCGCGCGCGGCATTGCGGTGCCCGACAGCCTGCCGCCGCTGGCGTGCGAAGAAGAAGTAACCCTGCGCGAGCGCGACGAAGTGATCGGCCGCGCGCGCGCCCTGCTGCTGGTGGCCCTGCGCGCCGAATCGGTGGCGGCGGGCGAGCCGATGCCGGTCGCCACCCTGCTCGATAAAATGCCGCTGGCGGACGACAGCCTGTCGCCGGCCGAACGCACTTTTCTCGCGCTGGAGTCGCCCTCCGAGCACGAGTGCGCGCAGTTCCTGTGGCGTTACGAAAGCCTGTACGTGCTGCAGTGGGCGCTGGGCATGGTCGACGAGCTGCCGTATCCGGACGCGCCGTGCGACACCGCCGCCGCGGTGGCGCGCCAGATCGAGATGCGCGGGCCGCAATTGCGCGACGCCAGCCAGATCGTCGACGCGCTCGACCAGACCTACCGCCTGCACTGGAATATCCGCCAGATCCGCCTGAAAAAGACCGGCGCCGACTTCGGGGCGGATGCCGACGTGGTGATGGAACGCCACCATGCCCTGAACTGGCTGGTGCGCTTCCAGCACGCCGACTGGGACTTCGTCGACACGCCGACTTAGCGCTTGATCAGTTCCGCCTCATACAGCGCCAGGTCGGCGGCCGAAAAACAGCAAAACACCACCTCGCGGATGCCAGGTGCGGCCAGCAGCGCCTCGCGCACGCTGGTCAGCGCCACGTTGGCGGCCAGTGCCGGCGGGTAGCCGTAGATGCCGGTGCTGATCGCCGGGAACGCGATCGACGCCAGCCCCCGCGCGGCGGCAATCCCGATGGCGTGCCGGTAGCAGCTCGCCAGCAGCGCCGCTTCGCCATTGTCTCCGCCGCGCCAGACCGGTCCGACCGTGTGGATGATGCATCTGGCGGCCAGCCGGTATGCGCCGGTGGCCTTGGCCTCGCCGGTCTTGCAGCCGCCGAGCAGGCGGCATTCGTGCACCAGTTCCGGCCCGGCCGCGCGGTGTATCGCGCCGTCGACCCCGCCGCCGCCCAGCAGGGACGAGTTGGCGGCGTTGACGATGGCATCGGCCGGCAAGGTGGTGATGTCGGCGCGTACGGCGCGCAGCAGTGCGCCATTCTGATGAAGCATGTCGTCGGTCATCCGATTCTCCAAAAAACCGCGCCTGGTCAGGAGACTACTTGACCGCCGGCGCCGGCGTCTTCGCCTTGTACTCGCACAGGTCGGCGATCATGCAGTTCCAGCACAGGGGTTTGCGCGCGATGCAGGTGTAGCGCCCGTGCAAAATCAGCCAGTGATGCGCATCCTGCATGAACTCCTTGGGCACGAACTTGAGCAGCTTCTGCTCGACCACCACCACATCCTTGCCGGGCGCGATGCCGGTCCGGTTCGAGACCCGGAAAATATGCGTATCGACCGCCATGGTCGGCTCGCCGAACGCGGTATTGAGCACCACATTGGCGGTCTTGCGTCCCACCCCCGGCAGCGCTTCGAGCGCCTCGCGCGAGTGCGGCACTTCGCCGCCGTGCAGGTCGATCAGCATCTGGCAGGTGGCCATGACATTCTTGGCCTTGGTGTGATACAGGCCGATGGTCTGGATGTACGATTTGAGTTCGTCGATCCCCAGCGCCAGGATGGCCGCCGGCGTGTTCGCCACCGGGTACAGCAGGCGCGTGGCCTTGTTCACGCCCACATCGGTGGACTGGGCCGAGAGCAGCACTGCGATCAAGAGTTCAAACGGCGTGGTGTATTCGAGTTCCGTGGTCGGGTGCGGATTGGCCGCGCGCAGGCGGCTGAAGATTTCAAAGCGTTTTGCTGGATTCATCTTATTGTTCCGGAGGCGGCGCCGCCTTCTGGCGCGCGCGTTCCATGGCGGCGGCGATGATGGCGCGCTTGCGCTCCTTCTCGGCGATTTCTTCGGGCGTGTTGGTCACCTGCGCCGTCACTTCCTGCATCTTGGCGACCGCTTTGGCGGCCAGGCGCGCATCGTTTTCCTCGCGTTCGCGCTGCAGGCGCGCGGTGCGGAAGTCGTGCCGCTCGCGCGCGCTGTCGGCCTGTTCCTGCGACCACGCGGCCCAGCCGGTGCGCTCGCCCGTCACCGGCATCATGCTGATGCAGTCGACCGGGCAGGGCGCCACGCACAGGTCGCAGCCGGTGCACAGGCTCGGCAGGATCGTGTGCATCTGCTTGGCCGCGCCCATGATGGCATCGACCGGGCAGGCCTGGATGCACAGGGTGCAGCCGATGCACAGCGCTTCATCGATAAACGCCACCGGGCGCGCACGCTCGATGCCGTTGGCCGGATTGATGGGAATGACCTTGCGGCCAAGCAGCGCGGCCAGGCGCGCCACGCCCTCGATGCCGCCCGGCGGGCACTGGTTGATGTCGGCAGTGCCCTCGGCGATCGCTTGCGCGTACGGGCGGCAGGCGGCGTAGCCGCATTTGGTGCACTGGGTCTGCGGCAGCAGGTCTTCGATGTGGTCGGCCAGGGTCTTGGTCACGGCGGCGGGCGGCGGGCGGCAAATGGGTGGGAAAGCGACATTATAGTCGCCGCCCGCCATCCTCAGCGCCCGCCCCGCAGGGCAGCGCCGCTGGCGGCGAAAAAAATGCCGCAGACGGGATCAACCCGCGTGCGGCATTTTTGGGAAGCGGGCTGAAATCAGCCGTGCTTCTGGATGAATTCGCCGATCTTCGGGCAAATCACTTCGCGCCAGCGACGGCCCGAGAAGATGCCGTAGTGGCCGCATTTCGGCGCCACGAAATCCTGCTGCATGTCGGCCGGAATGCCGCTGCACAGATCGTGCGCGGCCTGGGTCTGGCCGGCGCCGGAGATGTCGTCCAACTCGCCTTCGACCGTAAACAGCGCCACTGTGGTGATGTCCTGCGGACGCACCAGGTTGCCGCCGACGGTCCACGTGCCCTTCGGCAGGCGGTGTTCCTGGAACACGGTCTTGATGGTGTCCAGATAGTACTCGGCCGGCATGTCGAGCACCGCGTTGTACTCGTTGTAGAACTGGCGATGGCCTTCGGCCGGCTCGTCGTCGCCCGCCACCAGGTGGTTGTAGAACTCGCGGTGGCTCTGCGCGTGGCGGCCCGGGTTCATGGCGATGAAGCCGGCGTGCTGCAGGAAGCCCGGATACACCTTGCGCCCGAAGCCCGGATAGTTGGCCGGCACCGCGTAGATCACGGTGTTTTCGAACCACGAAAACGGCTTTTCGATGGCCAGGTCGTTGACCGCGGTGGGCGACTTGCTCGGGTCGATCGGGCCGCCCATCATGGTCATGGTTTTCGGCAGCTGCGGATCCTTGGCGGTAGCCATCAGCGAGATCGCGGCCAGCACCGGCACGGTCGGCTGGCACACCGAAATGACATGCAGATCGGGTGCGAGCAGGCGGATGAAATCCTGCACGTAGTAGATATAGTCGTCCAGGTGGAACGGACCCTCGGTCAGCGGCACCATGCGCGCATCGGTCCAGTCGGTGATATACACGTCATGGCCGGTCAGCAGGCCGCGCACGGTATCGCGCAGCAGGGTCGAATGGTGGCCCGACAGCGGCGCGACCAGCAGCACTTTCGGCTGGCCCAGTTTTTCAATCGCCTTGTCGTTCAGGTCTTTTTTGAAGTGCAGCAGGCGGCAGAACGGACGGGTCTGGACGACCTGCTCCATGATGCCGACCGTTTCGCCGTCGATGACGGTCGATGTGATGTCGAAAGCGGGTTTTTCGTAATCCTTGCCGAGTCGGTACATCAGCTCGTAGCCAGCGGCGATACGCTGCGCGAACGGCGTGTGCGCGAACGGCGACACCGGATTGGAAAACAGTTTGGATGAGGCGTCGGCCCACTGCATCAGTGGCGTCAGGAATGAGCGTTGCATCTCGTGCAATTGGTAAAGCATACATATTCCTTCGTTGTAATCGTTGCCTTGCAATCGTTTGCGTAAGGTGTGCTGATGAATTATAGGCCATTTGAAAGGCCGGTCTGCAATTTGCAATTCTTGTTGGAAATTACGCCGCTGTCAGTTTCAGGCAAGCCAGGCGTGTTCGATACACCGTTTTATCACACAATGCTGCGCTGCGTTTATGAGCTACCTAACGCAGCATGAAAAATGCCCCGACTGAGCGGGGCATGTGTTGTTGCAGTAAGACTGATCCGGCGTGACCGCTTGTCAGTCGAACGTCGGCGTTTCGACACCCAGGATCTTGTGCAGTTTCGGCGACGTGGTCGTGTACTGCATGTGGATCTTTTTATCCGGGAAGATGTACGGCGCCGCACCGAAGGCAGCCAGCGCCGCTTCGTGGAAGCCCGACAGAATCAGTTTTTTCTTGCCCGGATAGGTGTTGATATCGCCCACCGCAAAAATACCCGGCACGTTGGTTTCGAACTTCTCGGTGTTCTGCACCTTGAGCTGGCGGCGCTCGATGTCCAGGCCCCATTCGGCGATCGGGCCGAGTTTTGGCGACAGGCCGAAGAACACCAGCAGCATGTCGAGCGGTACGCGGCGGGTCACGCCGTCGGCGCCGGTGACTTTCACTTCGCTCAGCTTGCCGTCTTTTTCATCGAAGCCGGTGACCTGGCCGATAATCAGCTGCATTTCGTACGCTTCGCACAGGGCCTTCATCTTGGCCACCGAGGCCGGCGCGGCGCGGAAGTCTTCGCGGCGGTGCAGCAGCACCACCGATTCGGCCTTGCCCACGAAATTGAGGGCCCAGTCCAGCGCCGAGTCGCCGCCGCCGCAGATGATCAGGTTCTTGCCTTCGAACTGGCTCGGATCCTTGACCTTGTAGTGCACCTGAGTGCCGTCGAAGGCGTCGATGCCGTCGACCTTGATCGTGCGCGCCTGGAACGAACCGACGCCGGCCGCGATGAAGATGGTCTTGGTGATGAACTGGGTGCCGGTCGAGGTTTCAACGTTGAAACGGCCGTCTTCGCGGCGCTGCACCACGGTCACTTCCTGGTTCAGGTGGAAGGTCGGCTCGAACGGTTCGATCTGCTTGAGCAGGTTGTCGGTCAGTTCCTGGCCGGTACACACCGGTACCGCGGGGATGTCGTAGATCGGCTTGTCGGGATACAGTTCCACGCACTGGCCGCCCACGGCCGGCAGCGAATCGATCACATGGGCCTTAATTTCCAGCAAGCCGAGCTCGAACACCTGGAACAATCCGACCGGGCCTGCGCCGATGATCACGGCATCGGACTCGATGGCGCCGGCAAAGGAACTATTGGCAGCGACGCTGCCTGCTTCGTGGTTGGCGATGATAGTCATGCGCTTACTTCCTGTTGATTTTGGGGTGGGGTTGCTGCTTGCAGCGCTGCATCGGGCGTTGTCGCGGATGGCCGACAGTGTGCCACGATGGAGACGATCTTGCTGGCGCGAACCCTGGCGCCGGCCCGCGAGGGCGGTCCGGCGGGGCTGCTGGCTGGCTTAACGGATCAACTGATCGATCTTGTTCTGGACGTCTTTCCACTGTTCCGCGTCGGGCAAGGCCGGCTTGGTCTTGGTGATGGACGGCCAGGCGCGCGCCAGTTCAACGTTGATCTTGATGAACTGCTGCTGGTCGGCCGGCACATCTTCTTCCGCAAAGATGGCGTTGACGGGACATTCGGCCACGCACACAGCGCAATCGATGCACTCGTCCGGATCGATCGTCAGAAAATTCGGGCCTTCCCGGAAACAATCTACCGGGCATACATCGACGCAATCGGTGTAACGACAGCTGATGCACGATTCGGTGACAACGTGGGTCATAACAGTCCTATCAGTGAAAAGGGTGCTGCGGGCCGGTGGCGAAGGGCTTACGCCGACCATAGCAAAGCACTGTATTTTAAGGCAATTCGCTTATTCCCACAATTGAGGCTTATACACAATCCACATAAGCAAATGCGCCGTTGCGCCCGCACACATGGGCTGTTTTGCTCAAAAACCAAGACTTGTTTTCCTGCCACCCAAGCGAACTGAGCAGAAATGGTCGCCCTGATAACGCCGCACCGGTTTGATGCGGCGCAAACAGCCCGCCAAATCGTGCTACAGCAGGAACATGATCATGGCCATGATGGTCGGCGGCAGCGCGCCCGCCAGCAAGCCGGCCACGCCGATCGATTCATCCTCGAAGCCATCGCGCACCAGCGCCGCGCCGGCCGGATTGGGAGCGTTGGCGATGATGGTCAGGCCGCCGCCGGCCACCGCGCCGGCCATCAGCATGTACTTGGCCTGGTCGGACAGGCCGGCGATCAGCGAGCCGAGGTAGGTGAGGGCGGCGTTGTCGGTGATCGCGGTCAGCGCGGTGGCGCCGAAAAACAGCGCGGTCGGGCCCATGCTCGAGACGATCGGTTGCAGCCACCACTGCTGCATGCCGCCCAGCACCACCAGCCCGGCCAGGAAGAAGCCGACCAGCAAGCCTTCCTTCAGGATCAGGGGACTCTGGTACTTGTCGTAGGCATGGGTAAAGCCGATGAAGAACATGAACAGGCCCATGAAAATGACCGGATGGTGCGCAAAGCCGACCACGGCGGCCAGAAAAGCCAGGTGGATCGCACTCACCAGCAGCGGCACCCTGACCGTGTCGGGCGACGGCGGCGGTGCATCGACGATGTGCTTGCGCAGCATGACCGTGACCACGGTCGCGTTGATCAGCACGGCGATGGCGGCGCGCCAGCCGAAGGTCGAGGCCATGAAGGCGCTGTCCCAATTCCAGGTGGAGGCCACCATCAGCACCGGCGGCGCGGCGAAGGAGGTGAGTGTGCCGCCGATCGACACATTGACGAACAGCACGCCGAGGGCGGCGTACTTGAGCCACTCGGGCATGTCCTTGCGGAAAATTTGCGGTGCCAGCATCAGCGCGGCCAGGGTCATGGCGGCCGGTTCGGTAATCAGCGAGCCGAGCAGCGGCACCAGCGCCAAACACAGCCACACGTTGACCAGCGGCGTGCGCAGCGGCACCAGGCGGGCCAGGGCGGCGATGGCGGCGCGGATCGCTTCGAGCACCGGCCTGGACGCCGCCACCACCATGATCACGAACACGAACAGCGGTTCGGTGTAGGTGCGCGATTCGGCGTAGGCGATCGCTTCCTTACCGCCGACCAGGAAGGCCATGGCCACGATCAGCACCAGCGCCCACAGGCCGAACACGACCTCGACCTCGCCGAAGAAATGGAACAGCCCGGCATGGCGCGGATAGCGGTCGGCCAGGCGTTCGAAACTCTTGGCGGCGAAGGTGTGCGCCAGGGCGAGTCCGAACAGGATCGCGGCGATGAGTTGCATGTCGCTCATGTCATTCCGATAAAAAGTAGCCTAGAGGCATTATAGGACGGGAAGGGGCGGGCGGCGGAGGCGAACTAGGCGGGGCGAGCTCAACAAGGTATCATGTGCGCGAAAAACACAACAAGGAAAGTCATGGCTGACATCAGCATCGTTCAGGAGCATAGCCTGACACCGATCAAGGCGCGCGAAGCGGCCCAGAAAGTGGCCGACAAGATTGCCGCCGAATATGGCCTGACCTGTGCGTGGCAGGGCGACGTGCTCCATTTCGAGCGCAGCGGCGTGCACGGATCGCTGGCGCTGGAAGCGCAGCGGGTGGCGATGCATATCCGCCTGGGGTTCTTGATGAGTGCCTTTGCGCCGAAAATCGAGGCGAAAGTGAAGGAAAAGATGAAAGCGGTATTCGGCGCAGCCTGAAGCGGCCGCGCCGGGGGGGCGGGCAGAGCCTATCAGCCCTTCAATTCTTCGATCAGGTCGATGTACTGCTGCATGGCGTCGTCCTTCGACGTGCCTTTGAAACCATCCCACGCATCGTACTTGGCGCGCGCGACGAAGTCGGTCATGCCGGGACGGCTGCCGTCGGTGTCGCCGGCCGATGCCTGCTTGTAGAGCGCGTAAATCTTCAATAAGGTTTGATTATCGGGACGCTCGGGCAGATTTTTGGAATCGGCCAAGGCCTGGTCGAACTGTTCCTGCAAACTCATCGTATCTCCTGGGGTGGCTCAAATGAAGGATGAGAATCTTAGCGCAGCTTGCACGCCAAACCCCGGAAAAGCGCAAGAGATTAGAGGGGATGCTCAGCTTCGCTACCGCGTCGTCCCCGCGAAGGCGGGGATCCATAGCACCGCTGATCAAAGGTGCTATGGATCCCCGCCTTCGCGGGGACGACGGTTTCGACGCTCGTGGGTATGGGAGATGTAGCGGGTGCCCAGAGAACCAAGCTGCGTTGCAGCTACTAATCCTTCCGCTCCGCCTCGGCCTTGGCCTTCGCCGCCTTTTCTTCATCGCTGTCGCGGAACGGGTACGTGGCCACCTTCACCGCGCCCTTGGTCACCGCGACCCCGGCGCCAACCGCCGCCGAGCCGACCGCCACGCCGGCGCCGACTACCGCGCCGGTGACCGCAACGACGGCGCAGCCACTCGACATGGCCAGCACCAGCAGCGCCAGCGCGTAGCGCAGGGCGCCCATCGACATGCTTAAACCTTCAGCAGTTCGACGTCGAAAATGAGCGTGGCGTTCGGCGGAATCGCACCGCCCGCGCCACGCGCGCCGTAACCGAGGCTGGCCGGGATCGTCAGGCGCCGCGCGCCGCCGACTTTCATGCCCTGCACGCCTTCGTCCCAGCCCTTGATGACCCGGCCGGCGCCTAGCGGAAACTGGAACGGGTCGTTGCGATCCTTGCTGGAGTCGAACTTGGCGCCGGTCGTGCCGTCGTCGTTGCGCAGCCAGCCGGTGTAATGGACGGTCACGTGCTGGCCGGCTTGCGCTTCGGCGCCTTCGCCAACGATGGTGTCTTCGTACTGGAGGCCGGATTCGGTAGTAATAATGGACATGGTTTTCCTTAGTGGATCGGTGTGATTGGCGATTGTAGTGCATGCCGTGCCGAAGCGCTATTGACGCCACCCCCGCACGCGCCCAAAGCGCGCTACACTGCGTGGACTTTTTGACTACCATCCGGCCGCTTTCCATGACCAAGACTCCCTGGCGCCCCGTCGCCACCGCCTACCGCCGCGCCCTCGTCTCGCAGGCCAATCCCAAGATGCTGCTGCTGACGGTGATTCCCTTCGTGCTGTCGGTGCTGCTGTGGGCGATCCTGCTGGCCTACGGCTTCCAGCCGCTGCTCGACTACGTCCAGGCCCTGTTCCAGGACCACGACTGGTTCAAGACCACCAGCGCCACGCTCGGCACGTTCGGCATGAGCGCGGTAAAAACCATGATCGTGCCGCTGATCGCCATGCTGCTCCTGCTGCCTTTGATGATCGCCACCTCCCTGATCTTCATGGGCGTGGCCGCCATGCCGCCGATTACCCGGCACGTCGCGGCGCGCCATTACAGCACCCTCGAAGCGAAGAATGAAGGCAGCTTCATGGCCGGCCTGGCGATCAACATCAGCACCTCGCTGCTGTTCGTGGTGGTCTGGATCGCCACCCTGCCGCTGTACATCGTGCCGCCGGTGGCGGTGCTGGTGCAGGTGGTCCTGTGGGGCGCGCTGACCACCCGCGTGATGGTCTACGACGCCCTGGAAGACTACGCCAGCGCCGACGAAATGAAGGAAATCCGGCGCCGCCACCGCGCGCAGCTGACCTTCATCGGCATCGTCTCGGGCTTCATCGGGGCCTTGCCCGGCATTGTCTGGCTCGGCGGCGCGGTCATCTCGTTCGTGCTGTTCCCGTTCCTGGCGGCGATCTCGATCTGGCTGTATGTGCTCATCTTCGTATTTACCGCGCTCTGGTTCCAGTACTACTGCATGCAGGCGCTGGCCGACCTGCGCGCCGCCCGGAAAACCGCCCCGGACGGCGCTGCCACCCCTGTGGACGCGGGCACCCTGCCACCTGCCTGACGCGCTTTCGTGGCACACTGACCATTTTTGCAACAACGGAGAATCACATGGCAATCGGTTTGATCATCATCGGCGACGAAATCCTGTCGGGCAAGCGGCGCGACCAGCACTTTCCCAAAGTGCTGGAGCTGCTGGCCGAGCGCGGCCTCAAGCTGGACTGGGCCGAGTACCTGGGCGATGATCCGGCGCGCATCAGCGCTACCCTCAAGCGCACCATGGCCAGCGGCGACATCGTGTTTTCCTGCGGCGGCATCGGCGCCACCCCGGACGACCACACGCGCCAGTGCGCCGCCACCGCCCTCGGCGTGCCGCTGGCGCTGCACCCGCAGGGACGCCTCAACATCGAAGAGCGCATCGCCGACATGGCGCGCGAAGCGGGCACGCAGGCCGACCTGGGTTCGCCGGAAAACCTGCACCGCCTCAAAATGGCCGAGTTTCCCGAAGGCGCCTCCCTGATCCCCAACGCCTACAACAAGATCGCCGGTTTCACGGTCGGCACCCATCACTTCGTGCCGGGCTTTCCGGTCATGGCCTGGCCGATGATCGCCTGGGTGCTCGACAACTGCTACAGCGAGCTGTTCAACCGGCAGCCGCACAGCGAGCAGTCGGTGCTGGTGTACGGTTCGATGGAGTCGACCCTGAATCCGATGATGGAGGAACTGGAAGCGCGCTTCGCCCCGGTCAAGGTATTCAGCCTGCCGAGCGTGGGCGACGCGCTCACGCGCGGCCATATCGAACTGGGCGTGAAAGGCGAGCCGGCGCTGACCGCGACCGCCTTCGCCGACATGTGCGCGCAGCTGGGCGCCATGGGCATCGAATTCGCGCCGTACGAGGCTGGCGCCGGGACCTAGCATGACCGGCATGTGACGCGTTTTGCGGCAGCGCTTTTGCGCGGCGCGCTGAGCCGTTGTTTTTTTGCGAAAAACAAACGACCAGATCAAGTTTTCTTGAACATGCCTTCGCCACGGTCACCCGATGTGGTGGAATGGTGACCGTGCAGCACTCGTTCCCGCGTGAGATTCGCGTGAGATACGACCGAGTGCAGTTTTAAATACATCAGCTAAATAGATCAGCAATGCGATTGACCACCCGATTACACGAAGCGACCCGTTGCACGATGGCGAAGGTTGATGCGGTGATCGCAGGTACGATTGATTTAAACCGGTTGAGCCATCATGGAAAGTAATCGTCGTTCTCGACGGCCCCGCATCGTCGCCAGCGCGGTGCGCAAACTGCGCGCCCGCGCGGCAATGATCCAACTCGGCCATGTGCCGCCTGAGCCGGACGACGGCATGGCGGCGCCGCATTCCCACCTGTCCCTCGTGTCCGACGGCGCCGCCAGCGCCGCCGCCGCCACGCACACCGATTCCGACACCAACATCAACGCCGACACCTTGCCCAATACCGACACCACCAGCAACACCTTGCCCGATTCCGAACACGACACCGAGCCCCAAGGCACCCCTCCGCGCCGCCGCAGCCGCATCAAGCTGGTCCTGTGGCTGCTGATCCTGGCCTTGCTGGGGGCCGGGGTCTGGTGGCTGCTCGACGAAGTACGCACCTCGGCCATGCAGGCCAAGTACTTCGCCGGCATGGCAAAAAAGATCAGCTACAAGGTCGAGAAGGGCCCGAGCACCAACATCCGCTTCCCGCACGACAGCCCGTACGACGAGCGGCTCGGCTACGCCAACATGCCCGAGTACCTGGCCAAGCTCAAGGCGCGCGACTTCATGATCGATTCGCAGGCGCGCCTGTCGCCCAAGATGGTTGAACTGGCCGACCAGGGCCTGTTTGCCACCTACCGCGAAAAAACCAAGGTCGGCCTCGAAATCCTCGACTGCCGCAGCGAGCCGCTGTTCCTGTCGCGCTTTCCCGAGCGCTTCTACGAAAAATTCGACGACGCGCCCTCCTCGTTGGTGAAAAGCCTGCTGTTCATCGAAAACCGCGAACTGCTCGACCCGACCTACCCGAAACGCAATCCGGCGGTCGAGTGGGACCGTTTCAGCAAGGCTGTCTTCGACAAGTCGCTGCACGTGTTCAGCGGCGGCGACAAGCGCTCGGCCGGCGGCAGCACCCTGGCCACCCAGATCGAAAAATACCGCCATTCGCCGGACGGACGCACCAGCTCGCTCTCGGAAAAAGCGCGCCAGATGGTCTCGGCCACCCTGCGCGCCTACCAGTACGGCGAAGACACCACCAAAGCGCGGCGCCAGATCGTCATCGACTACCTGAACACGGTGCCGCTGTCGGCCAAACTCGGCTACGGTGAAGTCAACGGTATCGGCGATGGCATGTGGGTCTGGTACGGACGCGATTTCGCGGCCATGAACAAGATGCTCAAGGACGATCCGCATTCGCCCGAGGCGGCGCTGGTGTACAAACAGGCGCTCTCGCTGATGATCGCCCAGCGCCGTCCGGCCCACTACCTGGGCGCCGGCGCCAACGACCTTGAAAACCTGACCAACACCCACCTGCGCGTGCTGGCCCAGGCCGGCGTGATAACGACCCAGCTGCGCGACGCCGCCCTCGCTGTCAAGCTGGCGCCGGCCAAGGGTTCCGGGGTGGCGCCACCGGCGGCCAATGCCTTCGTCTCGCGCAAAGCCTCGAACGCCGTGCGCACCCACCTGGCCGGTCTGCTGGGCGACCCGCGCCTGTACAACGTGGACCGGCTCGACCTGTCGGTGGTCAGCACGCTCGACTCGGAAGCGCAAAAAGCCGTCACCGACATGCTGCGCAAACTGCGCAACGCCGACTCGGCGCGCGAGGCCGGCCTGACCGGCAAGGGCATGCTGGGCAACGGCGACCCGGCCAACGTGGTGTACAGCTTCACCCTGATGGAACGCGGCGAGAAGGCCAACTACCTGCGCGTGCAGACCGATAACTACGACCAGCCGCTCGACATCAACGAAGGCGCCAAGCTCGATCTGGGCTCCACCGCCAAGCTGCGCACCCTGGTGACCTACATGGACATCATCGACCAGCTGTACCAGCGCTTCAACGGCATGAGCGCCGAGGAACTGCGCAAGACCGTGGTCGATCCGAAGGACCGGCTGTCGCAGTGGGCGATCGAATACTTCCTGATGATGCCCTCGGGCGGCGCGCGCGACCTGCCGGCCATGCTGGAAGCGGCGATCGAACGCCAGTACTCGGGCAGCCCGGCCGAAGGCTTCTTCACCGGCGGCGGCATGCACACCTTCGGCAACTTCAGCAAACTCGACAACTCGCGCGTGATGAGCGTGCGCCAGGCCTTGCGCAGCTCGACCAACCTGGTGTTCGTGCGCCTGATGCGCGACGTGGTGCGCTACTACATGTTCCAGCTGCCCGGTTCCTCGGCCGCGCTGCTGGCCGACGCCGACGATCCGCGCCGCGCCGAATACCTGGCCCGCTTCGCCGACCGCGAAGGACGCGAGTTCCTTGGCCGCTTCTATAACAAGTACAAGGGCAAGAACGCGGCCGACGCCGAAAAAGTGCTGCTCGCGAGCTTCCGCCCGACCCCGACCCGGCTGGCCAACGTGCACCGCACGATCGCCCCCAATGCCACCCTGGCCCAGTTCTCGGCCTTTGTGAAGGACAACCTGGTGTCGGCCAATGAAGTGCCGGAAGACCGCATCGCCCGCATGTACGACCAGTACGCGCCAGCCAACATGTCGCTGGCCGACCGCGGCTACCTGGCCTCGATCCACCCGCTCGAACTGTGGCTGGTCGGTTACTTCCGCGCCAACCCGAACGCGACTTACTCGGACATGATCGGGGCCAGCGTCAAGCAGCGCCAGGAAGTGTATGCCTGGCTGTTCAACACCCACCGCAAGCACGCGCAGGACCGCCGCATCGCCGGCTTGCTGGAAGTCGAAGCGTTCCTGAAGATCCACGCGCAGTGGAAGAAGATGGGCTATCCGTTCGACTCGCTGGTGCCGTCGTATGCGACCACCCTGGGCGCGTCGGCCGACCGTCCGGCGGCGCTGGCCGAGATGATGGGCATTATCGTCAACAAGGGCGTGCGCAAACCGGTGCAGCGCATCGACTCGCTGCATTTCGCCGAAGGCACGCCGTACGAAACCCTGGTCAAGCAGGCCAAGAGCGCGCCGGGCGAGCAGATCCTGTCGCCGGAAGTGGCGCGCGCGGTGGCCGATGCGATCCGGGGCGTGGTCTCGGACGGTACCGCCAAGCGGGTCAAGACCGCCTTCAAGATGGCCGACGGCAGCATCATCGCCGTGGGCGGCAAGACCGGCACCGGCGACCAGCGTTTCGAGGTGTATGGCGGCGGCGGACGGCTGATCGAATCGCGTTACGTGAACCGTTCGGCGACGTTCGTCTTCAACATCGGCGAGCGCTTCTTTGGCAGCATGACGGCGTATGTGCACGGACCGTCGTCGGCCGATTACGACTTTACCAGTGCCTTGCCGGTGCAGTTGCTGACAGTGCTGGCGCCGACCCTGATGCCGATGATCGAGCCGCCGACGGACGGTACCGCCAAGCAGTGCGTGCGGTGACGAAGTAGTACGCGGTTAAGCCGTGGGGATTGTTTAGTCCCGCTAAACCATGAGCCGTCTTTCCCGCCTTCGCGGGAAAGACGGCTCTTAGCTTTTTGGCATGAAGAAAGGCCCGTACTTGCATAGTTCGTAAAATGTTGGCATCGTACCGAACCATGAAACCTTTGCAACGTGCGATGTCCAAAATCCGGAAGTTTACCCAGTTCTCGTTTCGCGACCTGGTTGCCACCGCCGGTCCCACCGTCCTCACCATCGTCGCCCTGTGCGCGGTCGCCTACCTGCTGGTCGACCCGTCGCCGCCGCGCAGCGTCACCCTCGGCACCGGCCAGGAAAACAGCGCCTACGAAGAATTCGGAAAAAAATACGCGGCCAAACTCGGCAAGCATGGCATCAAGGTCACCTTGCAGCGCTCGCTCGGCTCGCAGGACAACCTGCAGCACCTCAATGAAGGCAAGGTCGATATCGCTTTTGTCCAGAGCGGGTCGACCGGGCAGGCCGAAGCCCAGCGCAAGGGGCTCGTTTCCATCGGCAGCCTGTTTACCGAACCGGTCTGGCTGTTCCTGCGCGAAGACGCGCAAGTGACCCGGCTGACCCAGCTCAAGGGCCTGAAAATCAACCTCGGACCGGAAGGCAGCGGCGTGCCGAAGCTGTTTCGCCAGGTGCTGGCGCTGAACGGCGTCGAGCCGGGCGACCTGACCATCAGCGCGCTGGAAAACACGCCGGGCACGGTGGAACTGCTGGAAGGGCGCATCGATGGCCTGGTCTTCAGTTCGGGACCGGACGCGCCGCTGGTGCAGATGCTGCTGCAAACGCCGGGCTTCAAGCTGTTCGACTTTTCGCAGGCCGAGGCCTATTCGCGGCGCTTGCCGTTCGTCTCGCACGTGGTGCTGCCGCGCGGGATTGTCGACGTCGGGCGCGACTTGCCGGCCCAGGATTATCACCTGATCGCGCCGACCGCGACACTGGTGGCGCGCGAGGACCTGCATCCGGCGCTGATCGACCTGTTCGTGCAGGCGGCCAGCGAAATCCATGGCGGCACCGGCTGGTTCCAGCAGCAGGGACAATTTCCTTCGGCGCGCTACACCGAAATTCCGGTCGCGCGCGAGGCGGCCAAGTTCTACAAGGATGGCGCGCCGCTCTTGCAGCGCTATATGAGCTTCTGGCTGGCCAATTTCTTCGACCGGATGTGGGTCGTGGTGGTGGCGCTGGCCGCCCTGATACTGCCGCTGTCGAAAGTGGTGCCGCCCTTGTACGTGTGGCGCATCCGCTCGCGCGTTTACCGCTGGTACGGGCAGCTGCGCACCGTGGAGCAGGAACTGGAGGCGGCGCAAGGCCCGCAGCGCGCGCAGATTTGCGCAGGCCTGTTAAAGCGCCTCGATGAAATCGAAGAGATGGTGAACCAGATTTCGATTCCGCTGGCCTTTGCCGATGGACTCTATGGGCTGCGCAGCCATATCAATTTTGTGCGGCAGCGGGTGAAGAACGCCGATGGCGCGATCGCAGCGGCCAAATAGCGGCCCGTCGATGATCCTGCGGGCACTGCGAGCCGCCTGCCTGCTGATCGTGGCCGCCGCGTACCAATGCGCTTGCGCAGCGGCGCCCCGGCCTCTGCTCACCGACTACACGCACACCGCCTGGACCGAGCGCGATGGCGCGCCGACAGGCGTGACGAAATTTGCGCAGGGTCCCGACGGCTGGCTGTGGATCGCAACGCCTACCGGCTTGTACCGTTTTGACGGCGTGCGCTTCGAGCGCACCGACACCGTCCACGGCCACCGGCTCGAGTCCAGCAATATCATGGCGCTGACCACCGCACCGGACGGCGCGCTCTGGATCGGCTACCGCGTCGGCGGCGTGTCTGTGTTCAGGAAGGACGGCGCGCACACCTATGCGGAAGGCGGCGGCTTGCAGCCGGTCGGCGTGCTGCACATCGAAGCGGCGCCCGATGGGACGATCTGGGCGGCGATGCGCGACGGCGTGGCGGTGCTGGCGCCCGGCGCGTCCCGCTTCCGCTATCTTGGTCCTGAGTCCGGCCTGCCAGCGCTGGGCGTATTCCAGATTCTGTTCGCCCGCGACGGCACCACCTGGGTCGGCACCAACACCGGCGCCTGGTTTCGCAAGCGCGGCGAGACCCGCTTTTCCCGTGCATGGCCGCACGTTACGCTGGTCTGGCTGTGCGAGGCGCCGGACGGCACGATCTGGGGCAACGACTTCAAGCAGGGCTACTACCGCGTTCATACCACGGAACCTGCCGCCGGCGCGCTGGCCGCACCCGAAATCGAAGGCTATGGGATGTTCTTCGACCGCCAGGGAGCCATGTGGATGATGCATCCCGACGGCCTGGAACGCCGCCTGGGCCCGAACCTGCCGGATCAGCGCCTGTCGAAGGAGCACGGCATCAGCGGCCCGTTCCCGAGCACGCGCTTTGAAGACCGGGAAGGCAATCTCTGGATCGGCACCCAGCGCGGGATGGACCGGCTGCGCCCGAATCGCCTGCGCACGGTCGCCGTCACCCCGCAACTGGAGTTTCCCGCGCTGGTGAGCGGGCCATTGGGCCAGATGTGGGTGGGCGACTATGCGGGCGACCTGTGGCGCTTCGACCGCGAAGGGCGCATCAGCCGCGAAGTGGCGGGCAAGCTGACGGCCAGCTATACGGCGCCGGACTGCGTGCTGTGGCTGGGCGGGATGGAGGGCGTGCAGCGGCGCGGGCGCGATGGCGCGCTGACCGCGTTCCGCTTTCCAGACGAACTGACCGGGCTGCGCGTGCACGCCATGCAGCAGGACCGGCATGGCGCGCTGTGGGTCGCATTCTCGGCCGGCAAGGGCGTGTACAAACTGGCCGGGGGCGAGTGGAGCAAGGCGGGCGGCGTTCCCGATCTGCTGGCGACATCGATGGCGGTCGATGCCGGCGGCAATGTCTGGATGGGGCATCTGCGCAGCCAGGTCAGCATCGCCGGCGATGGCGCCGTACGCCGGCTTGGGGTTGACCAGGGCCTGAAACTGGGCACCATCCTGACGCTGCACGCCGACGGCAAGGCGATGTGGGTGGGCGGCGAGAACGGCGTAGCACTGCATCGCGACGGCCGCTTCAGCGCCTTGCAGGGCGAGCGCAACGAACAGTTCCGGGGCGTGTCCGGGATTGTGCGCGAGCCTGGCGGCGACCTGTGGCTGCATGGCGCCGATGGCCTGTATCGCATCGCCCGCGCCGATCTGAATGGATGGTTGAACGATGCGCGCATGGCGCTGGCATTCGAGCGCTTCGACGCGCAGGACGGCATGCAGGGCCACGCGCCGCAATTGCGGCCGGTGCCGTCGCTCAAGCGCGCCAGCGATGGCGTGCTGTGGTACGCCACGGCCGTGTCGGTCGGCAGCATCGATCCGGCCAACATCTTGCGTAACCGGCTGGCGCCGCCGGTGCAGATTACTGCGGTTCATGCCGATGGCGTGCGTTATCCGTTAGCCGATGGCCATGTGACCGCGCTGGCGCAGGGAACGCGCAATCTGCAGATCGACTTCACCGCATTGAGTTTGTCGATTCCCGAGCGCGTGCGCCTGCGCTACCGGCTGGTCGGGTTCGACCGCGCGTGGCAAGAGGCGATAGGGCGGCGCCAGGCGTATTACACCAATCTGGCGCCGGGCACATATCGCTTCGAGGTGATTGGGGCGAACGAGGACACTATGTGGAACACTGCGGGCGCCACGCTGGAACTGGCGATTGCGCCGACCTTCGTGCAAAGCGGCTGGTTCACATTGCTGGCGGTGGCGATCGGCTTGTCGCTGTTGTATGCGGCGTATGCCCTGCGCATTCGCTATCTGACGCAGCGCATGCAGGAGCGCTTGCAGGAACGCCTGGCGGAGCGTACCCGCGTCGCGCGCACCCTGCACGACACCTTGCTGCAAAGCGTGCAGGCGCTGCTGATGACGTTCGATGCCCACAGCCGCAAGGTGGAAGAGGGCACGCCGGAGCGCACGTGCCTGGACCAGACGCTCAATCTGGCGGAGCAGTTGCTGGCGGAGGGGCGCGACCAGATCATGGGCTTGCGCACGCCGTCGTCGGACGAGGTGCTGGAACTGACCCTGGGGCAGTTCGGCCAGTCGCTGGCCGAGTACTGGCCGCATGCGTTCGACATGCAGGTCGAGGGCAGTCCGGTCACGCTGCGTCCGGACGTGCATGCGGAAGTCTACGCGATCGCGCGCGAGGCGCTGTTCAACGCGTCACGCTATGCCGACGCCACCCGGATCGAACTCGGACTGGCCTACAGCGCCAGTAAGTTCGTCATGCGCATCCGCGATAACGGGCGTGGACTCGATGCCATTGTCGCCGCGGCGGGCCAGCGTGCGGGCCATTGGGGTCTGGTCGGCATGCGCGAGCGCGCGGGCAGCATCGGCGCGGTGCTGGACATTGACAGCAAGGCGGGGGCGGGGACGGACATCACGGTGACGGTGCCGGGCAAGATGGCTTACTGACGCTTTGGGACGTTAAGGTTAACTTGCGGTGCTCCCGCCGCTGTGTGAACGTGTATCAGGCCCCCATCCACGGCAAGCCTGCCTTGCACCACCCGCCCACCGTCTTGCGGTGGCCGTTCGCATCCTTGTCGCCTTCAAACCCTTCCAGGATATCGAACGCGTGGACATAGCCGTTTTCGGTCGCGACCCTGGCCGCGTGACGCGAGCGCACGCCCGAGCGGCACAAGAACAGCAGCACTTCATCCTTCTGCGCCACCGCTTGCAGCTGCTGCACAAAATCAGGATTGGGCACGCCCTCCGGCCACACGCTCCACTGCACCGCGCAGTGCTGCTGCGCGGGAATGGCGACTTTGCCGACCCAGGCGCGCTCGGCATCGGTGCGCACATCGACCAGGCGCACGCGCGCTTCGCTTTGCAGCAGCTCCCAGGCTTCCTGCGGCGTCACCGCCCCGGCATACGGTTGGCCCGGCGCGCGGGTGCGGGCGGCGGCAAGCAGGGTTTCGGCGTTACTCATGGCGTATTCCTCGTGATGGTGGGGACTGGTTTGCGATTATTATAGGAGCGGCGCACCATGGCGCGGCATTTTTCCCTTTTCGGTGCATGCCGCCTCAAACTGGTGCAATCGGCCGCGTTTGCACCAGTTTAGTGCGAGCGCAGCCGGGCGGCGCGGCCACGGCGCCAACAGGGACTCAGGAGTTTAGTGATATTTGGCAGCATATTCAACGCCGCCGGGGCCTTTGGCCTACGTGGTCTGGCTGGCACGCTTTCTGCTATGATCCCTGTGAGTTTTGCCGCCCGGGCGGCAACCCCCCATTTATATTAGGAGAGATACGCATGGCAATGACGGCCGCAGAAGTCTTGGAAATGGTTAAAGAGAAGAAGGTTCGCTTTGTGGACTTTCGTTTCGCCGATACGCGCGGCAAAGAGCAGCACGTAACGGTTCCGGTATCGCACTTCGATCTCGACAAATTTGAATCGGGCCACGCCTTCGACGGCTCCTCGATCGCCGGCTGGAAGGGCATCGAAGCGTCCGACATGATTCTCATGCCAGACCCGAACACCGCCAATATCGATCCGTTCATGGAAGAAATCACGCTGTTCATGCAGTGCGACGTGATCGAACCGGCCGACGGCAAGGGCTACGACCGCGATCCGCGTTCGATCGCCAAGCGCGCCGAAGCCTACCTCAAGTCGACCGGCATCGGCGACACCGCCTACTTCGGCCCCGAGCCGGAATTCTTCATCTTCGACAGCGTGCGCTGGAAGATCGACATGTCGGGCTGCTTCGTCAAGATCGATTCGGATGAATCGTCGTGGGCGACCGACGCCAAGACCGAAGGCGGCAACAGCGGCCACCGTCCAACCGTCAAGGGCGGCTACTTCCCGGTCCCGCCAGTCGATTCGTTCCAGGACATGCGCTCCGAAATGTGCCTGATCCTCGAAGAACTGGGCATCCCGGTCGAAGTGCACCACCACGAAGTGGCCGGCGCCGGCCAGAATGAAATCGGCACCCGCTTCTCGACCCTGGTCGAGCGCGCCGACTGGACCCAGAACCTGAAATACGTGGTCTGGAACGTGGCCCACAGCTATGGCAAGACCGCCACCTTCATGCCGAAACCGATCGTTGGCGACAACGGCTCGGGCATGCACGTGCACCAGTCGATCTGGAAAGACGGCAAGAACCTGTTCGCCGGCGACGGCTATGCGGGCCTGTCGGAAGATGCGCTGTTCTACATCGGCGGCATCATCAAGCACGCCAAGGCACTGAACGCGATCACCAACCCGGGCACCAACTCGTACAAGCGCCTGGTGCCTGGCTACGAAGCGCCGGTCAAGCTGGCTTACTCGGCCAAGAACCGTTCGGCCTCGATCCGCATTCCGCACGTGGCCAATCCAAAAGGCCGCCGCATCGAAACCCGCTTCCCGGATCCGCTGGCGAACGTGTACCTGTGCTTCGCCGCGCTGCTGATGGCGGGCCTGGACGGTATCGCCAACAAGATCCACCCGGGCGAGGCAGCGTCGAAAGACCTGTACCATCTGCCGCCGGAAGAAGACGCGCTGATCCCGACCGTTTGCGCTTCGCTGGAAGAAGCCCTGGACAACCTGAACAAGGACCGCGAGTTCCTGACCCGTGGCGGTGTGTTCAGCGACAGCATGATCGATGCCTACATCGAACTGAAGATGCAGGACGTGCAGCGCATGCGCATGACCACGCACCCGGCTGAATTCGATATGTACTATTCGCTGTAATTGTTTTTTGTTGGCAAGCATTGCCAACTTGCAGCACCTGTGGCCGTAGAGACATCAAAACGTATCTCTACGGTATAAAAACGCGAGGAAGGCCAAGGCTTTCCTCGCGTTTTTCATTGGATGTTGTATATTCGGTTGAATCTAATTACTCCACGGAATTCCGTGAAACAACGCTGATGCTTATGATAACGAGGATGTCCCGGATTCGCCCGCTCCGCCCGCTGCGCTCGCCAATGTTGCCGTCACTGGCACTGGCACTGGCGCTGGCGCTGCTCGCCGGCCTGGGCGTGCAGCCGCTGGCCCGGGCCGACATCTATTTGTGCGTCGACGCCAATGGCAAGAAGGAGTTGACCGACAACCCCAAGAGCGGCTGCAAGCAGCTCGATGTGCCCAACAATATCCCGGCGCCGTCCGCGCGCAAGAATACCGGTCCGGCCAAGCCGGTGACGACGCCGACCGATTTTCCGAAGGTGGGCGGGAGCGAGCAGCGCGCGCGCGACGCCGACCGGCGCGAAATCCTCAACGAGGAGCTGCGCGCCGAAGAGAAGAAGCTGGCGGAGCTGCGGCGCGAATACAACAAGGGCGAGCCTGAACGCCAGGGCAACGAAAAGAACTACGCCAAGTACGAAGAGCGGGTCAAGCAAATGGCCGACAACATCGCGCGCGCCGAGAAAAACATCGAAGCGCTGCGGCGCGAAATCTCGAACATCAAATGATGGGAGCCTCGCCAAACCTACTGCGCGACGCAATTTTCGTCCTGCGATGCTCACCGTACCTTCGTACGTCTCCGCTTCTCGGACGAAACTTGCGCCGCTCGCTACGGTTTTGCGAGCTCCCATGACTGTAGCCGCACCCCGGCGCGACGGCCTGGCCGGCCTCGACCTGCTGGCGTCGGCCGTGCTGCTGGTCGACGCCGGCGGCGCCATCACCTTTGCCAACGCCGCCTGCGAGAACCTGCTCGAAAGCTCGCTGCGCGCCCTGCAACGCCAGCAGCTGCACACGCTGTTCCTCAACGCCGAGGAGCTGACCAATCTGTGCGAGCAGGCGCTGGCCCATAAATATGCCGACCTGCGCCAGGACCTGACCCTGGAGCGCAGCGGGCGCGAGCCGCTGCATGTGCACAGCATCGTCAGCGAGGCTGGCGAGTGGGGCATCGTGATCGAGCTGCGCGAGAACGTCCAGCAACTGAAGCTGGACCGCGAGGAGCGCATCCTCGACCAGAGCCAGGTCAACAAGGAACTGGTGCGCAACCTGGCGCACGAGATCAAGAATCCGCTGGGCGGCATCCGCGGCGCGGCGCAGCTGCTCGAACTCGAACTGCCGGCGCTGCACCTGACCCAGCTGCGCGAGTACACCCAGGTGATCATCAAGGAAGCGGACCGCCTGCAAACCCTGGTCGACCGCCTGCTGGCGCCGCACCGGCGCCCGCATATCGTCGGCGACGTCAATATCCACGAAGTGCTCGAGCGCGTGCGCAGCCTGATGCTGGCCGAGTTCCCGGCTGGCCTGACCATCCGGCGCGACTACGACGCCTCGATCCCCGAATTCAGGGGCGACAAGGAACAGCTGATCCAGACCGTGCTCAATATCGCCCACAATGCGGCGCAGGCGCTCTCGGAGCAAATCGTGGCGGGCGACGCCCAGCTCATTTTCAAGACCCGCGTGGCGCGCCAGGTGACCCTGGCCAAGGTCCGCTACGGGCTGGCATTAGACTTGCATATCATCGACAATGGACCGGGCATCCCGCCGCAGATCCGCGACCGCATTTTCTATCCCCTGGTATCGGGACGGGAGGGCGGCAGCGGCCTGGGGCTGACACTGGCGCAGACCTTCGTGCAGCAGCACATGGGTGTGATCGAGTGCGAAAGCCGGCCTGGATTTACGGATTTCAGGATCCTGTTGCCGCTGCCATAAGCCGCGCACCAGCCTTGTTGTCCGGGTCCCATCAATTGAAGATCCATATTGCGGGGAAGCGCGAACACATGAAACCAATCTGGATAGTCGACGACGACGCCTCCATCCGCTGGGTGCTTGAAAAAGCCCTGGCACGCGAGAACCTCGCGACCAAAAGCTTTTCGAACGCGCGCGATGCGATGGCGGCGCTCGAATTCGATACGCCGCAAGTGCTGGTGTCCGACATCCGCATGCCGGGCGAGTCGGGGCTGGACCTGCTGCAGACGGTCAAGGCCAGCTATCCCGGCCTGCCGGTCATTATCATCACCGCGTTCTCCGACCTCGATTCGGCCGTCGCCGCCTTCCAGGGCGGGGCGTTCGAATACCTGGCCAAGCCGTTCGACATCGACAAGGCGGTCGAACTGATTCGCCGCGCGCTGGAGGAAAGCCTGCGCGAGACCAGCGTCGAATCGGGACCGACCGACACCCCCGAAATCCTGGGCCAGGCCCCGGCCATGCAGGAAGTGTTCCGCGCCATCGGGCGCTTGTCGCAGTCGAACGTGACGGTGCTGATTACCGGCGAATCGGGCACCGGCAAAGAACTGGTGGCGCGCGCGCTGCACAAGCACAGTCCGCGCGCGCAGCAGCCTTTCATCGCCCTGAACACCGCGGCGATTCCGAAGGACTTGCTCGAATCGGAATTGTTCGGCCACGAACGCGGCGCCTTTACGGGGGCGCAGACCACGCGCCGCGGGCGCTTCGAGCAGGCCGAAAACGGCACCTTGTTTTTGGATGAAATCGGCGACATGCCGTTCGACCTGCAAACGCGTTTGCTGCGGGTGCTCTCGGACGGCCACTTCTACCGGGTCGGCGGGCACCAGCCGATGAAGGCCAATGTGCGCGTCATCACCGCCACCCACCAGAACCTGGAACAGCGCGTGCGCGACGGCCTGTTTCGCGAAGACTTGTACCACCGCCTGAACGTGATCCGCCTGCGCCTGCCCAGTTTGCGGGAGCGGCGCGAAGATATCCCCCTTTTGGTGCGCCACTTCCTGGTGCAGAGCGCGCGCCAGCTCGGGGTCGAGGCCAAGCGCATGAGCGACCCGGCGCTGCATTTCCTCACAGGGCTCGACTTGCCGGGCAATGTGCGCCAGCTGGAAAACCTGTGCAACTGGATCACCGTGATGGCGCCCGGGCAGACGGTCGATGTCAAGGACATGCCGCTCGAACTGACGCAGGAAGGCGCGGCCGACACGGCGCTGCCGCCGGCCCCGGGCGAGAGCGCGGCGCCGCAGGGCGCCATGGCTGACGGCGGCGCCGGCATGGCGGCGCTGAACGCGGCCGGCGGCTGGATCGGTTTGCTGGAGCTGCAGGCGGCCGGCATGCTGGCGGCGGGGCAGTCGGAAGTGATGGACGTGCTGGGACGGCAGTTCGAGTCGGCCCTGATCAAGACGGCGCTCAAGCACACGCACGGGCGCAAGAACGATGCGGCGGTGCGCCTCGGGATCGGGCGCAATACCATCACGCGCAAGATCGCCGAACTGGGGATCGACGGCGCCAAGGACGAATAGGGCGGTGACGGGCGGCGGGCGCGTGCCCCGTCCCCGTACGGCATGGTGTAAGCTTCTGTCCAATTTATTGTTGGAACCATCATGCTGATCAACTGCGTCGCCTACCAGGAAGGCAAAAAGCTGTCCGACATTTCCGTCGAAGCCATCAGCGACTACATCCAAAAACCCGACTGCTTCGTGTGGGTGGCCCTGAAGGACGCCCAGCCGGACGAACTGGCCATCATGCAGCACGAATTCGGCCTGCACGAACTGGCGGTGGAAGACGCGCTGCGCGGCCACCAGCGTCCCAAGATCGAGGAGTACGGCGATTCGCTGTTCGTGGTGGTGCAGACCGTGGAAACCGATGGCGATGAACTGAGCGTGGGCCAGGTGGCCATGTTCGTCGGCGAGAACTACGTGCTCTCGGTGCGCAATAACGTGATGCGCGGTTTTCTCGGCGTGCGCGCGCGCGCCGAACGCGAGCCGCACCTGCTGGCGAAGGGGTCGTCGTTCGTGCTGTACGCGCTGATGGATGCGGTGGTGGACCGTTATTTTCCGGTGGTCGACGTGCTCGAATCGGAACTCGAAACCATCGAAGACCGGATTTTCATTCGCGGCTCGCAGCGCGACAATATCGAGCGCCTGTATGAACTCAAGCGCAAGGTGCTGGTGCTGCGCCACGCGGTCACGCCGCTGCTCGACGCCATCGGCAAGCTGCATGGCGGGCGCGTGCCTTCGTTTTGCCGCGACACCCAGGAATACTTCCGCGACGTGCACGACCACCTGCAGCGCATCAACGCCTCGCTCGACACCATTCGCGACACCATCGGCACGGCGATCCAGGTCAATCTGTCGATGGTGGCCATCGACGATGGCGAAGTCAATAAGCGGCTGGCCGCATGGGCCGCGATCTTCGCGGTGTTTACCGCGTTTGCCGGTGTGTGGGGGATGAACTTCGAATTCATGCCGGAGCTGAAATGGCATTTCGGCTACCTGGCCGCATTGTGCATCATGATCAGCGTGTGCTTCTACCTGTATTATCGGTTCAGGAAGTCGGGCTGGCTGTAGCCGCAGCGCCGACGATGCCGGCCTCTTAAAAGACGCGCATGAACTCGATAGAGATTACCTCACCGCCGCCGCGCCGCGCCATGGTGGCGGTGGCCGAAGCCGGCCGCGGCGGATGCACCGCCCGTGATACGCGGTGCCAATGCCGCCACTTGGTAATGCGTAGCGCTGCATGCCACTACTTTCCCACGCCAGCACTTATCAAGCTCCGGCATTGACGCGTTCCCATTTGTTTTCCTGATTTATGCATTTTGCATATATTACTTTGCCCAGAAACTTAAATTGCCGCAAGCCAAATTTATATCAATGACGATAGCAAGTGGCAGCGACAATCAAAATGATAGAAAATAAATGACGCACCATTAATTTTGCTCTAGAATAAGATCATAGACAGGCAAGATTGATGATCTATAAAGCCACTTGCACTTGCAAGCGTGCTGGTGGCATATCTGTCAAAGCGTCCTGTTTGTGGCTCGATGGGAAAATACCCGCCGGCCATGATAAGGCGCCGATGATGGGCAGGTTTTTGCGATGCTGTTTGACTTTTTAAATGCTGATTAAGGAATACCGATGCGCGCATTGAATATGACTGAACTGGACTATGTTTCGGGTGGCGATGGAGATGGTAACGCCAACGACAACGCTGGCAACAATGGCACAGTGGGCCCTAATCCAGGCTCCGGCCCCGTGAACCCACCGTTTATCCCGACCGAACCATGGGTCGATAGCGATGGCAACATTAACTTTCCTCCTTGATACTTCAAAGTAATTTGCTGATTCGACGGGATATTTCTTGAGATATCATTCAAGAAAAATCCCGTTCACAGGCAGGCAAGATTGACTGATCTATAAAGCCACCGGCACTGCGCACCTTGCCGGTGTGCTTGTGGCATAGCGGTCAAAGCGTCCTGATTGTGGATTGATGGGTAAATACCCTTTGGCCACGATCAGGCGCCGATGATGGACAGATTGTTTACGGATGCTGTTCGAATTTTTAAATGCTGATAAAGGATTGCCGATGCGCGCATTGAATGTGACTGAACTGGACTATGTTTCAGGTGGTGAGGGGGATAATAACGCCAACGACAACGCTGGCGGAAATGACGCACCTCCCCGTAATGGGAGCTCCGGCCCTGTCACCCCCTCCAGCCCCGTCTATCCTCCGTTTATCCCGACCCAGCCATGGGTAGGTGAGGATGGCAACACCAACCATCCGCCTTGATAATACAAAGTTGTTCCTGATTCGACGGGTATTTCTTGAGATAACACGCGTCGGCGCCTCGTCGACGATGATCAGTCAAGAATAATCCCGTTGAATTGCATCCTGCCTGCGAATCAGCGCTACGCTGATTCATTATTTTTTCTTGGTCCGCTGTAAAAATCCGCAACAGCCTTCCATTCCCCTGCTTCTTGCTGCGAGCGCACCGATCGCCGCCATTGCCTTATACCGGCGCTAATACCTTATCGATGTGAATGTCCCTGTCCATCTCGGGGCTGCGCAGTTCGACAAGTTGACCGCCGCGTAATTCCACCACCCTTTGCGCCGATGCAATCGTTTCCGGGCGGTGCGCGACCATGATGCAGGTGAGGTGAAGTTCGCTGATGGCGTGGTTGACTCTTTTTTCGTTGTTGATATCGAGGTGGCTGGTCGCTTCGTCCAGCGCCAGGACGCGTGGCGCCTTGTACAAGGCGCGCGCCAGCAGGATGCGCTGTTTTTGTCCGCCGGACAGGCTGCTTCCCATGTCCCCGACCAAGGTTTGATATCCCATTGGCATGGCGGCGATCTCATCGTGTACCGCCGCCATCCGCGCGCACTGTTCAACGCGCTGCGCATCCCTGGTGTCGGCGAAAAAACTGATATTGTCGAGAATCGACCCGGCCAGCAACACATCGTCCTGCATCACCGTTCCCACCAATTGCCGGAACGTCCGCAAGCCGAGCTGGCGTACCGGAATGCCGTCGATGCATACCTCGCCTTCGGTCGGTTCCAGCAAGCCGATCAGGATCTTGCACAGGGTGGTCTTGCCGCAACCGCTGGCGCCCACCAGGGCGATACTCTGGCCGGCCGGAATCGACAGGTTGACCTTGTCGAGCACCCAGGGCTCGCCTTCGGCATAGCGGAACCTGACATTTTTCAAGGTCAGGGACGGCTTGATGCGACTGATGTCGGTCTCGGTGACGGACTCGGGCTCGGTGTCTTCCAACACGATGTCGGCCAGCCGTTCGGCATGCATGCCGAGCATTTTGACGTTGATCGACAGATCGATCAGACTCATGATCCGGCTTGAGAACGTCGCCGCGTAACTGGTGAAGGCCAGCAGCATCCCGATCGACAGCGCGTTATCCATGACCAACCCGGCCCCGACATAAAACAGCGCCAGGCTCTGTACCCCGGCAATGGCGGTATTGGAAATCTTGAAGGCGATGCCGATTTTTTGCGTCTTGATGTCCCGGTTGATGACGTCCTGTTTCATGTTCTGCCATCTGGCACAGCGCTCCGCTTCGCGGCCAAACAGCTTGAGCGGGACAATGGCGCGGATCGTTTCCAGGAAATTGGTGTTTTCCTTGGCGGACAGCACCAGGCGCTCGCGCGATGCTTCCCGCAGCGGGTGGTAGAAGGCCCAGCGCAGCAGTGCATACAGCACGACGCCGATCACCACGATCACGCACAGCTTCGGGCTATACAGCAGCATCATGCCGAACGCCATCAGCGCCATGACGCCATCGAGCACGCTTTCGACGCACAGGCTCGTGAGCGTGCCCTGAATCGCGCCGATACTGCCGAAGCGGGACACGATGTCGCCCACATGGCGTTTTTCAAAATAGCTCACGGGCAGACGGGTCATGTGGGCGAACACCCGGGTCGCCCATTGGAAGCCGATGTCGATACTCCAGCGCATCAGGAACCAGCTGCGTGCCAGTCCGATGGCCGTCTGGGTAATCAGCAGCAAGGCGAAACCGCACACCAGCACCTTGAGTAATTCACGATCCCCGCTGACGATGACTTCGTCGACCACGAACTGATTGAACAGCGGCATGACGATGGCGAACACCTCGAGCGCAAGCGCGAGCATGATGACTTGCACCATGGCCCGTCGCAGTCCGATGATTTTGCCTGCCAGCTCGCGCACGGAGATGCGCCGCGCGATGTCTTCTTTTTTGAACGCCGGGGTCGGGCACAATTCCAGCGCCACGCCGGTAAAATGCTGCGACACCTCGTCCAGGCCCATGCGGCGCTCGCCTGCGGCTGGATCGAGAATCACCACGGTGACGGCCCCGCCCAGGCTCCTGGTGATCTTTTTCAGTACCACGAAGTGGTTGAGATCCCAGTGCAGGATGCACGGTGTTTTCAGCTCGTCCAGCTCGGAAAGATCAAGCCGCAGCGGGCGCGCCGCCAGGTGCATGGCAGCGCCGTGACGGATCAGCTGATTGAGGGTGGCCCCTTTCAGGCTGATCGCGAATTTGCGCCGCAGATCGCTCAAATCGGCGTGATAGCCGAAATGGTTCGCGACCATCGCCAGGCAAGTCAGGCCGCATTCGCTTGATTCAGTTTGTAAGATGGACTTCATGGATTGGCCAGGGAGGGCGAAAAAATAAGCGAGGCGGGCGCGCTGCGCCGTGCATGCGGAGGGAAGGTCATCGACTTACCTGGCGGGGAGCGACGCCAGCACCGGTTCAAGTATCCACTCCCATATCTTGCGGCGGTCCTGCTGGACATCGGCATCGAGCGTCATGCCGGGTTTGAGCGCTTGCTCGCTGCCGTAGGTCTTGATGGTTTGTCTGGCCAGCCTGACCTTGATCCGGTACATGCCTTCGTTCGGATTGACGCCATGAATATTCTGCTGGGCGTTACTGAGAATGGTGCTGGCGACGTTTGACGGCAATTCATTCGGCGCGAACGGGGTTTTGCTGACATCGATGATCGTTCCTTGCTGAAGCCCGAATTTTTGATAGGGATAGGCTTGATATCGAATCAGCACTTCCTGGCCGGGCGCGACGAATCCGGCGGTACGGCTGTGGGCATACAGATGCACTTGCAGTTCACTGCCGGCAGCGCTGGCGGCGTCGTCGGGAATGAGCGTGGCCAGCACCTGTCCCGCGTTGACCAGCTGGCCTGCCTGATAGGTGACCGTGGTAATCACGCCATCGTGCGGCGCCACGATCTGGCTGGCCTTGCGATTCTGGTTCTCGGCCAGTTCCTGGTCCAGCGAGGCGACTGCGCGGTCGAGTTGCGCCATCATGGATTGATGATTGGCTGTCACATCGTTTTTTTCCGACTCCAGACTCATCCTGGCAGAAGTGAGTTGGACCCGGGTCCTGGTCAGGGTGCTGATGCGGGAAGTCAGATCGAGCACGTCTTCCAGTTTCTGCTGCGACTGGGTAGGCGACACAAAGCCGCTGCTTTGCAGCGTTTCAAATTTTTCCAGGCTCTTTTGCGCCAGCGCCAGGCGTTTTTGCGCCAGCACCAGTTCTTGATCAATCTGTTCCGCTTCCATGTTCCAGTTAATCAGACGGGCCTCGACGCTGCGGCGTTTGTCATTATCCTGGGCGATGCGGGTCATGCGCTCCGTTTCCAGCGTTTGCTTGCGGATCGCTAACTGCTGGCCGATCAGCGCCGTGATTTCGCCCTTGCTGCCCTGGCGCTCCATCGATAAATCGAACAAGACCTGGCCTTCCCTGACGCGCTGGCCTTCGCGCACATGGCTGCGCACCAGCACGCCGGCATTGAGGGCGCTGATGGTCAGGCTGCCGCCGGCCGGCGTGGTAATGCCTGAGATGCGCGCCTTTTTGGTGAAACTGCCCCAGGTAATAAAGGCGAGCAGGAGCGCGGCAATCGCCACTGCGCAACAGGCGATCAGCGCACTGGAAACCGGCTGCGCCAACCGGATTGCTCCGATCCATTGCGCATTTTTGGAGGCGAATACTTCCTGGCGAAACAGGGCTTGCTGCGGCGGGACGGGGGAGGGCTGGGCTGCGGTATCGGAATCTTGCATGGGGCAGGTCGTTGCGCAGCATTCGCCAGTGCACGCGCAAGAAAAGGCGCGTGCAGATCTGGAAGAAACGATTGGGAGATATCGGCAAGTCCGCCTATGCGGAATGGGTAAAACCCGGATCGCATTTCAATTCAAATGAAATGGTTTTTAAGTCCACATTTCTTTTTCTAAATTATAAACGATTTGCCAGGAAGGTCAAAAATCCCGTTGCGGTTTTTTATATGAATGCATATTGAAACCAGATGGCGCTGCCGCCATTGCTGCGGCAAAGGCTGGCGCTGCGCCGGCGCCGCCGGAAGCGGCGCCGGCGTGGCTCATGCCGCCATCGACAAGGCGACCGCCTCGGCCACTTTGATGCCGTCCACCGCCGCCGACAAGATGCCGCCCGCGTAGCCGGCCCCTTCGCCGGCCGGGAACAGGCCGCGCGTGTTCAGGCTCTGCAGGTTGTCGTCGCGCCGTTTGATGCGGATCGGCGACGAGGTGCGCGTTTCCACGCCGGTCAGTACGGCGTCTTCCTGGTAGTAGCCGCGAATCTGCTTGTCGAACGCCGGAAAGGCTTCGCGCATGGCGACGATGGCGTAGTCGGGCAGGGCGGTGGCCAGGTCGGTCAGGTGCACCGCCGGCTTGAACGACGGCACCACCGAACCGAAGGCGGTCGAGGCGCGGCCCTTGACGAAGTCGCCCATCAGCTGGCCCGGCGCGTCGTAGGTGCCGCCGCCGAGCGCGAACGCGCCTTCTTCCAGGCGGCGCTGCAGGGCAATGCCGGCCAGCGGGTGGCCCGGGTTGTCGATATAGTCGGCCGGGGTAATCCCGACCACGATGGCGCTGTTGGCATTTCTTTCGTTGCGCGAGTACTGGCTCATGCCGTTGGTAACCACGCGGCCCGGCTCCGAGGCGGCCGCCACCACCGTACCGCCCGGGCACATGCAGAAGCTGTACACCGAGCGGCCGTTAGCGGCGTGGTGCACCAGTTTATAGTCGGCCGCGCCGAGGATCTTGTTGCCGGCGTTCGGACCGAAACGGCAGGCGTCGATCAGCGACTGCGGGTGCTCGACCCGGAAACCGACCGAAAACGGCTTCGCTTCAATATACACACCGCGCTCGTACAGCATCTCGAACGTGTCGCGCGCGCTGTGGCCGATGGCCAGCACCACGTGGCGGGTCGGAATATGCTCGCCGCTGGCCAGGATCACGGCGCGGATCTGGCGCGCGTCTCCCTCGCCCTCGACCTCGATATCGGCGACCTTGCTCTCGAAGCGGTACTCGCCGCCCAGGGCGATGATGTTTTCGCGCATCTGTTCGACCATCTTGACCAGGCGGAAGGTGCCGATGTGCGGTTTGCTCACATACATGATTTCGTCCGGCGCGCCAGCCTTGACGAATTCGGTCAGCACCTTGCGTCCGTAATGCTTGGGGTCCTTGATCTGGCTGTACAGCTTGCCGTCGGAAAAGGTCCCGGCCCCGCCTTCGCCATACTGCACGTTCGATTCCGGATTCAGTTCGCGCTTGCGCCAGAAACCGAAGGTGTCGACGGTGCGCTCGCGCACCACCTTGCCGCGTTCGAGAATCAGCGGGCGCAGGCCCATCTGGGCCAGGATCAGCGCCGCGAACAGGCCGCACGGCCCGGTGCCGATCACCACCGGGCGCTCGCTCTGGTCGTGGCCCTGCAACTGCTCGCCGCCGGCCACGAAGGTGTAGCTGGTGTCGGGCGCCGGCAGGATGTGGGCGTCGTGCTTGAGGCGGGCCAGCAGCGCGGCCTGGTCGCGCACCTCGGCGTCGACCGCATAGATCAGGACGATGGCCGTGCGTTTGCGCGCGTCGTAGCTGCGTTTGAATACACTAAAACCCAGCAAGTCGGCGTCGGCAATGCCGAGGCGCGCCAGAATGGCCTGGCGCAGGTCGGCGTCGGCATGGTCGAGCGGGAGTTTGAGTTCGTTAATTCGCAGCATAGGAGTCGTTCGTGGTTCAGGGTGAGGGAAAGCAGGGCAGGGCGCTATTTTACCGGCTGCATCGCCGCATGGGCGAATCGCGCTACACAGCGTGGGTATTTTCGATGTCAAGTTGTTGCTGCGCGTCCATTATTGTCTTTGCGAGAAATTTTGTTGCAAAACAGACTCATTCATTGTTCTTATTTTCCCGCAATGCACAATATTTCGTTTGGTGCATATACGCATACGAAGAATTTTCGCTGTAGTCGCAAGCAAAGTTGCATTTAGGTTCTTTTTGGCCGCCATTTTTTTGTCACTGACCCGATAATGCCCCTTGCAGAAAAATGACGCGACGCCCCCTGCCGCGCGCGGCCTGCCTGGTGATTTTCTACTGGGCAATGTGCCAGCGCGGTTTTGCGATCCGAAAGGCTGTCGTGCAAGCAAGCTGCTGCAGTGTCATTATCCTCATCCTAAACGGAGTTCTAAAAATGATGTTTCAAGAGAAGATTGGCGTACGTTCCGTTCGCCTCGCCCTCGGCCTGTTAGCTGGTATCGTCGCCGGCCAAGCCCTGGCCCAGGATGCACCTATCCAGCGTGTTGAAATCACCGGTTCGAGCATCAAGCGGATTGTGAAAGAAGGCGCGTTGCCAGTCCAGGTCGTATCCAAGGAAGTCATCGCTCGTTCGGGCGCGACTACGGTAGCCGACTTGCTCCAGAAACTGCCGGCAATGCAGGGTTTCACGATTGAAGCCGTGGCTGCGGGCAGTAACTCGGGTGGCCGCACGCTGGCCTCGATCCACGATCTGGGCGGCAGCTACACCCTGGTCCTGCTGAACGGCCGCCGCATGGCGCCTCTGCAAGACAGCGGCAGCGCGGTCAATCTGAACTCGATCCCGATGGCTGCGGTTGAGCGCGTCGAAGTGCTGACCGACGGTGCTTCGGCACTGTACGGCGCCGACGCCATCGCCGGCGTCATCAACTTCATCCTGAAGAAAAACTTCCAGGGCCTGACCCTGGACGCGGGTGTGTCGGTACCGACCAACCCGGGCGGCAAGAGCGCCAACGCCAGCATCACCTGGGGTTTCGGCGATCTGGAAACGAATCGCTACAACATCCTGATGACCTACCGCCACGACGAACAGAAGATGGTCAAGGCCACTGAACGCGAGTTCAGCAAGACCTCGTACATCCCGTTCGGCCACGAAGGCAAGAGCTACATCTATGACCGCACCTCGACCTCGGGCACCGCGGCCAACGTGAGCGTGGCGTTCAACAATACCGGTAAAGCCGATAAAGACAAGCTGCCGGCCTACGGCTTCAACCCGTACCGCGCCGTCAACGGCCAGTGCGCCCCCGGCTTCTTCCCGTACCTGTCGAGCACCCCGGCCGCCAACTACTGCGCCGTGGACAGTGCGTCGACCATCGAAACCGTGCCTGAATCGAAACGCGACTCCCTGTACACCTCGGGCCGCTTCAAGTTCTCGGACAACCTGACCGCCTTCGCCGATCTGTCGCTGGGCCGCTTCGACCTGACCGCGCGTATCGCCGCCAATCCGGTCAGCGTCGCCGTTGCACCGAACTCGGCAGTCTACAACCAGTACGTCAAGCCTTACCTGAGCGCCGACCAGCAGAAATACGTCCAGACCGCCACCGCAACTTACCGCGCCAGCGAATTCGGCACCCGTGACAGCCAGACCATCACCGACGTGATCCACTTCGTCACCGGCTTCGATGCCAGCGTGGCTGGTTGGGACGTGAATACCGGCCTGACCTACTCGAAGTACAAGCTCGACGAGCGCTACACCGGCGGCTACCTGTTGAACAAGGAATTCCGCAGCCTGATCGGCAGCTCGACCTTCAACCCGTTCCTGCCAACCGGTTCGCCGGGTTCGCCAACGGCTGCGCAGATCGGCAGCTCGATCTTCCACGGTTCGATCCGTGAAGCGTACTCCGACATGCGCGCCATCGACACGCGCGCTTCGCGCGAACTGTTCACGCTGCCAGGCGGCGCCTCCAGCATCGGTATCGGCGCCGACTACCGCGAACTGAACCAGGTACAGACCGCCTCGACCGCTGCCAAGAATGGCACCATCTATGGCTTCAGCGCCTCGAACGAATTCGACTACACGCGTGATTCGACCGGTGCGTTCGCCGAGCTGGCACTGCCACTCGTCAAGAACCTGGAAGTGACCACGGCGGTCCGTTACGACCGTTACTCGGGCGTGAAAGACGCGAACACGGGCACGACCAAGGGTAAAACCCAGGACGCCAGCACCTACAAGGTCAGCGCACGCTTCACCCCGACCACCGCGGTGCTGCTGCGCGGCTCGTACGGTACGGGCTTCCGCGTAGCCGACCAGGCCGAGATCGCCGGCACCCTGGTGCCAGGTGGCGTCACCGCCACCGCGTACGACTGCCCGGCCGCACTGATCGCTTCCAACGAAGCGCTGTGCAAAGCTGGTCGCCTGCAGTATTTCCTGAGCCGCGGCGGCAACGAGCAGCTCAAGCCTGAGAAATCGAAGCAGTACACCATCGGTTTCCGCGTCGAGCCATCGTCGAGCCTGACCTTCGGCGCCGACCTGTGGGATGTGCGCATGACCAACCAGGTGTCCTCGGTCAGCGAGACCCAGGCCTTCGCCGACGCCGGCAAGTTCCGCGAACTGTTCACCGACTTCGCCGATCCTGCAACCGGTATCAAGAGCTGGGCGTTCATCGACGCGCCGATCAACATCGGCCGTACCCACAACCGTGGTATCGACTGGGACCTGACCGTCGGCGAGAAGTATTCGTTCGGCAAGATGACCCTGAACGTCAACGGCACCCACATGCTCAAGGCCAGCTACACCAAGGCCGGTACCGACAACGAGTGGACCGACAGCATGGATAGCTACGGCACCAACGCTGCCGTGACCTTCCGTAACATCGCCAAGGCCGTGTTCGCTCTGGAAACGGGCAGCATGACCAACGCGCTGACGATCAACTACCGCAATGGTTACAAAGATCAGGAAACGATCCCGTACGACGTGGCGACCTCCAAGCCAGCGCTGTCCGCGATCCGCCTGGACGTGCCGTCGTACAGCACGGTCGACTACCAGGGCAAGTTTGCGATCAGCAAGCAATGGGAAGTTCGCGGCGGTATCAAGAACCTGATGGACAAAGAGCCACCACTGACCCTGCGCACGTCGTCGGGCCACCAGATTGGTTACGATGCCCGTTACGCGGACACGCTGGGCCGTACCGTCTACCTGAACACCAGCTACAAGTTCTAAGCTGAGTCCAGGTTAGTCGTGACAAAAAGCGCGTTGCTTCGGCAACGCGCTTTTTTTTCGTCCGCTGCGGTGTCCACTGCGGTGTCAGGTCTGGCATTTGGACACGGGCTGGACAGGCACGGCATCGGCCTTCCTGTCGCTTGCGCGAACGCGCAGCGTGCGGCCGATGGCGCTTACATCCCGCCCCACAGGGCGTTGAGCGCGGCCACGGCGGCAATCCCGGCCGTTTCGGTGCGCAGGATGCGCGGCCCCATCGACAGCGCCAGCGCGCCGCGCGCCATCGCCGCGTCTTCTTCCTGCACCGTAAAACCGCCTTCCGGCCCGATCATCAACGACAGCGCCTGCGGCGGCTGGTGCCGGGCCCAGTCGGCCAGCGACTGCCCGCCGCGCGGACTGAGCAAGATGCGCTTGTGCATACCCTGCTGCGCGCACCACTGGTGCAGGTCGTCGACCGGGGCCAGCCGCGCCAGGCGGTTGCGCCCGCTCTGTTCGGAGGCGGCCACGATCACGCCCTGCCAGTGCGCCAGGCGCTTTTCGGCGCGCTCGCCCGACAGCCGCACCACACAGCGCTGCGCGGCCAGCGGGGCGATCGCCGCCACCCCCATCTCGACCGCCTTTTCGATGATCCAGTCCATCTTGGACGCTTCGGGCAGGGCCTGGGCCAGGGTGATTTCGTAGGGCAGCTCGACGTCGCGCGCCACCTGCGCCTTGATGGTGACGCTGGCGCGGCGCTTTTCCACGCTGGCCAGGTGGGCGATGTATTCGCCGCCGTCGCCGTTGAACAGGCACAGTTCGGCGCCGATTTGCATGCGCAGCACGTGCAGATGATGAGCGACCGCCTCGGGCAGGTCGAGCGTGAGGCCAACCGCCAGCGGCACGGAACAATAGAAACGGGGCATGGAATCCTGGGAATGAGTTGAGGGTGTAGTCGAGGCCGGCAGGCGCGGCAAAGCGCTTCATTTTAATTCGCCACCCCATGGTCTGGTAAAATACTTGACCCGGTACGCCAAGCAGCGCCACCCGCATTTCCAATCCTACGACCTCACAGATTCGACCCATGAAAACGACGCTCCCTACCACTTTGATGGCCAACGCGATCCGCGCGCTGGCAATGGACGCAGTGCAACAGGCTAATTCCGGCCACCCAGGCATGCCAATGGGCATGGCGGAAATTGCGGTGGCGCTGTGGGCCGGCCACTACAAGCACAATCCGTCCAATCCGAAGTGGCTCAACCGCGACCGCTTCCTGCTGTCGAACGGCCACGGCTCGATGCTGCATTACGCGCTGCTGCACCTGTCGGGCTACGACCTGAGCATGGCTGACCTGAAAAACTTCCGCCAGATGCATTCGAAGACCCCGGGCCACCCGGAAGTCGACATCACTCCGGGCGTGGAAACGACCACCGGCCCGCTCGGCCAGGGCATCGCCAACGCGGTCGGCATGGCGCTCTCGGAATACCTGCTGGCGGCGGAATTCAACAAGCCGGGCTTCGACGTGGTCGACCACTACACCTATGCGTTTTTGGGCGACGGTTGCCTGATGGAAGGCATTTCGCACGAAGTGTGTTCGCTGGCCGGCACCCTGGGCCTGAACCGCCTGATCGCCCTGTACGACGACAACGGCATCTCGATCGACGGCAAGGTGGAAGGCTGGTTCACCGACGACACCCCGAAACGCTTTGAATCCTACGGCTGGAACGTGATCGCCGCCGTCGACGGCCACAGCGTGGCAGCGGTCGACGCGGCTATTTGCCAAGCGAAGCTCTCGTCCAAGCCGACCCTGATCTGCTGCAAGACCATCATCGGCAAGGGTTCGCCCAACCTGCAAGGCGGCGACAAGGTGCACGGCGCCGCGCTGGGCGACAAGGAAGTGGCGGCCGTGCGCGAGCACCTGCTGTGGACTTCGGTCCCGTTCGAGATCCCGGCCGAGGTCTACACCGCCTGGGACGCCAAACAGCACGGCGCCGCGCTGGAAGCCGAATGGAACACCAAATTCGCCGCCTACCGCGCGCAATATCCCGAGCTGGCCGCCGAATTCGAGCGCCGCATGAAGGGTGAACTGCCGGCTGATTTCAACGCCACCCTGGACGCGGCGATCGCCGCCTGCGTCGAGAAAAAAGAAAACATCGCCACCCGCAAGGCCAGCCAGAACGCGATCCAGGCGCTGGCCCCGACCCTGCCGGAATTTTTGGGCGGCTCGGCCGACCTGACCGGTTCCAATCTCACCAACTGGAAAGAGTGCATCGCACTGCGTTCCGGCAAGCCAGGCAACCACATCAACTACGGCGTGCGCGAATTCGGCATGAGCGCCATCATGAACGGCATCGCCCTGCACGGCGGCTACATTCCGTTCGGCGCCACCTTCCTCACCTTCTCCGACTACAGCCGCAACGCGCTGCGCATGGCCGCGCTGATGAAGCAGCGCTCGATCTTCGTGTTCACCCACGATTCGATCGGCCTGGGCGAAGACGGCCCGACCCACCAGTCGGTCGAGCACGTTTCGTCGCTGCGCCTGATCCCGAACCTGGACAACTGGCGTCCGTGCGACACGGTTGAATCGGCCGCTGCCTGGGGCGCCGCCGTCCAGCGCAAGGATGGCCCGTCGACCCTGATCTTCTCGCGCCAGAACCTGCCGTTCCAGGAACGCACCGCGGCCCAGATCGCCGACATCGCGCGCGGCGGCTACGTGCTGCAAGACGTGGCTGATGCCAAGGCCATCCTGATCGCCACCGGTTCCGAAATCGAACTGGCGACCAAGGCAGCTGCCGCGCTGGCCGCCGAAGGCATTCCGGTGCGCGTGGTATCGATGCCGTCGACCGACGTGTACGACCGCCAGGACGCCGCCTACAAGGCCAGCGTGCTCACCCGTGGCGTGCCGCGCGTGGCGATCGAAGCGGGTGTAACCGATTTTTGGTATAAATACGTTGGCCTCGAAGGCGCCGTGGTCGGCATCGACACCTTCGGCGAATCGGCTCCCGCGCCGGTGCTGTTCAAGCACTTCGGTTTCACGGTCGAGAACGTGGTTGCCAAGGTCAAGTCGGTACTGACGAACTAAGCGAAGTGTAAGCGAATGCAGGCGGCGCTTCGGCGCCGCCGCGTGCCACCCATTTTTATCACTCAGGAGCAAAGTAATGACGATCAAAGTTGCAATCAACGGTTATGGCCGTATCGGCCGCAATGTCCTGCGCGCTTTCTACGAAGGCGGCAAGAAACACGACATCCAGATCGTGGCGATCAACGACCTGGGCGATGCCAAGTCGAACGCGCACCTGACCCGCTACGACACGGCGCACGGCAAGTTCCCCGGCACCGTGACGGTCGAAGGCGACAACATGATCGTCAATGGCGACGCGATCCGCGTGTTCGCGCAGCGCAATCCTGCTGAAATTCCATGGGGTGAGCTGGGTGTGGACGTGGTGCTGGAATGCACCGGCTTTTTCACCACCAAAGAAAAAGCCTCGGCCCACCTGAAGGGCGGCGCCAAGAAAGTCATCATTTCGGCGCCGGGCGGTAAAGACGTGGACGCGACCATCGTGTTCGGCGTCAACGACAATGTGCTCAAGTCGACCGACACGGTCATTTCGAACGCTTCGTGCACCACCAACTGCCTGGCCCCGCTGGTCAAGCCGCTCAACGACGCCATCGGCCTGGAAACCGGCCTGATGACCACCGTGCACGCCTACACCAACGACCAGGTGCTGACCGACGTGATGCATGAAGACCTGCGCCGCGCCCGTTCGGCCACGATGAGCATGATCCCGACCAAGACCGGCGCCGCCGCCGCGGTTGGCCTGGTGCTGCCTGAACTGAACGGCAAGCTGGACGGTTTCGCGATCCGCGTGCCGACCATCAACGTCTCGCTGGTCGACCTGACCTTCATCGCCAAGCGCGACACCACCGTCGACGAAGTCAATGCCCTGATGAAAGCGGCATCCGAAGGCGCCCTGAAAGACGTGCTGACGTACCAGACCGAGCCGCTGGTATCGATCGACTTCAACCACAATCCGGCCTCGTCGAATTTCGATTCGACCCTGACCAAGGTGTCGGGCCGCCTGGTCAAGGTATCGTCGTGGTACGACAACGAGTGGGGTTTCTCGAACCGCATGCTGGACACCACGGTGGCACTGATGAACGCCAAGTAATCATTGGCCGGATCGACAAAAACGCCCTGCGGGGCGTTTTTTTTCGCGCCGGACTTGGCGTGGCAGGGCAGGCGGGTGCGTCGGAAACATCAAGTGTATTAAAAGGCAATCCCGCAAGTCCCTCTACGGTAGCGGCGCCAGCCATTTCGCTGCAACACGACTGTGCATCCGATACTGCTGGTCCGAACCAGCACAAAGAGCACCATGGGACCGATCGCTTACTCGCTCTGCCAGAAGCCAGTCATTGGACTGGTCATGTATATCACCTTCGCCTGTTCCTTTCCGCCGCTGATAGCCGACCAGCCGCTGGCGCTGACCGAGGCCGGCGCCAGCGCATCGGCCGCGTTTTCGGTCGCGGTGGACAAAAGCTACTCGCTCGACCTGACGTTTGCATTTCCGAATGCATGGGCGATGCGCAAGGATGAGATCGTCGGTTCGCGCTACGACCAGCACTGCGGGCCGGGTGTGCATTATGGCGACATTCCAGTAGCGCAGTTGGCGGGGCTGGGCCGCCCGATCCCGTTTCGCGTGGTGGTCCAGCGCAAGTCGGACAAGGCCGTCGTGATCGAGCGCACCTTCACCTCGCTGTGCCAGGTTTCCAGCGGCATCGAGCGCGCGCGCAAAACGCGCCGGATCGGCCGGCTCGACCTGGTCCGGGGCGACTACCTCCTGGTCATCACCAACCTCGAGCGCCAGGACGGGCTCGACCGTGTCGCCACCACGTTTTCCCTGGTTTCCGGCCACGGAAAATAGCCTGCCCCCAACACCGGGGTCAGGGGCTTGCCGCGAAAGGCTTTAGGACGAGGCCTGGCAGTTGCGGCGGATGCTTATTTGTAGACGCCGGACCCAACCATCATGTCGTCCACCCGCTCGATGTAGCCGGACTTGTTTTCGACCGCCTTGGTCACGGGATTGGGCCACTTGAAGTCGACCCAGCCTTTGCCGGCAGGCGACTTGGCCAGTTCGGCCATGTCCTTGATCATCAGCTTGCCGTTGCTGTCGGCCAGCGCCATCAGGTTCTTGCCCACAATCTTGGGATTGTTGCCGTGGACTAGGCAAACACCGTTCAGGTCATATACATACACATACAGATCGCGGTCGTGATACTCCTTGTTGGCGGTGTCGCTGATCGCCGCGAAGGCCTTGGCCTTGTCGGCCTTGATCAGCGCGACGGCTTTCTTGACCATCGCGACCGCTTCGTCGGCACTGCCTTTGTCGGCCGACCACGCCGCTCCCGGCAGGGCCAGCAGGGCTACGCTGAGTAAGCTTGCGGAAAACATTGTTCTCATCAATACACTCCGATCCAGGTCCATGGCGCGTTGTTGCGTGGAACCATTATGCCGATGTTCGCCAGCTTGTCAGGCACTTTGCGGCAAATTCTGGGTGCGGCCGGCGAATTCAATGCACAAAAACGACAGTGTACCGAACTGAACTACATACAGCCGAAGTTGCAAAACGACGGTTTTTGCATAGGTATGTTCGTCTAAAAACAACAGTAAATACTGCAAAATTGACGCATATGCATAAGTTGTTTTCTTCGCCACCATGTTCATGCGAAATTTGTCATCACCCGTACACATAAATGGGTTTCAAAAAACAAAGAGCGGATTTTATTCACGGAAGAATTTCTTACCTGGAGTTATCTTGAAAAAGCCTTTCGTACTGAAACAAAGTGTTATCGCCGTCGCGCTGACCATCGGCGTTTCCCACGTCGCACTGGCACAGCAGCAAGCGGCACAGCCGATTCAAAAAGTGGTCGTTACCGGTTCCAACATCAAGCGCGCGGTGGACGAGGAGACTTCCTCGCCGGTGCAAGTCATTGGCCGTATGGAAATCGCCGCCATCGGCGCCAGCACCGTCAAAGATGTGCTCGATACCCTGACGTCGAAAGCGACCGACCTGACCGATCTGGGCGGCGGCAATTCCTTCGCCTCGGGCGCCACCGGCATTTCGCTGCGCAACCTGGGCAAGGGCTCGACCCTCACCCTGCTCAACGGCCGCCGCGTGGCCAACTATGGCCTCGCCGACGGCGGCCAGGAAACCTTCGTCAACATCGACGCCATGCCGTCGGAAATCATCGACCGCATCGAGATCCTGCTCGATGGCGCCTCGGCCGTGTACGGGTCCGATGCGGTGGCCGGCGTGGTCAATATCATTACCCGCAAGGATTTCAGTGGCGTGATGGTCGCCGGCAGCATGCGCCAGTCGCTGCTGAAAAGCGCGATCAACAAGGACAAGACGGCCTCGCTGACGGCCGGTTCCGGCGACCTCGAAAAGGATGGCTACAATGTCTTCGGCCACTTCGAGGCGTATCACCGCCTGCCGTACGACGACCGCACCATCATGCCGGCAATCCCCGGCTATTACAAGGAATACGTCAATCCGAACTTCGGGGTGAAGTCGACCTATGCCTATCCGGGTAACTTCGTCGACCGTTATCCGGCCAATTATTCCGACCCTGCGCTGGCCGGGAAAAGCTTCAATACGCCTGTGGCCGGTTGCACCGATGTCGAAGATGGCACCTGCCGCTTCGATCAGTGGGCGCGCTATGGGGCGCATGCCGAAGCGAAGCGCTACAACTTCTTCGGCAGCGGCCGCCTGAAGCTGGGCGGTAACCGCACCGCGTTTTCCGAAGTGACGCTGGGCCAGACCACCACCACCTACTATAGTCCACCGCCGACAATGAGTTATACGGGCTCGCCGTCGACCTGGTTCAACAGCAAGGAAGGCAAGCTCAATTCCTTCCTGGAACCGAAGCTGCCGGTTGGCCACCCGAACAATCCTTATTCGTTCCCGGTCGCGCTGCGTTACCGCTACGCCGATGACGTGACGATGTTCAAGAGCGAGGCCCAGGCCAAGCAGTACCGCGTCATGGTTGGCCTGGAAGGCAGCGATTATGGCTGGGACTGGAACACGGCGGTCGGCGCCATGGGTTCCAAGGTGGAAAACAATATGCGAGGCAGCAAGCACGCAGCGAGTTACCTCGCGGCGATCACTAGCGGCGAGTACAAGTTTGGCGGCGTCAACAGCCCTGAGCTGCTCAATAAAATGTTCCCGAACCTGCTGTTCGGCGGCGAATCGAAGCAAGCCTTCATCGACTTCAAGGCTACCCGCGAACTGATGCAGCTGGGCGGCGGTCCGCTGGCGCTGGCTATCGGCGGCGACTTCCGTACCGATTCCTTCGACGCTTACGTCAGCGATAATATCGCCAACGCCGAGATCGTCGGCTACGGTTCAATCAATGTTACCGGCTCGCGCCACATCAGTGCCGCCTTTGCGGAGTTGAACGCGCCAATCACCAAGGCACTCGAAGTCAATGCCGCGATGCGGGTCGATAAGGTGGGCGACACCGATATTTCGGTGGTGCCAAAACTCGGCATGCGCTTCCAGGTGAGCAAGAGCGTGCTGCTGCGCGGCACCGTTGCAAACGGCTTCCGTGCACCGAACGTGGCCGAAACCGGGAAGGTCGACTTGTCCGCCTTCCAGAACAGTCAGGTCGATCCGAAGCGTTGCGCAACTGCCACCCAGCTGTACAACATCTTAAAAGAGGGTAATACAATCGACAAGGCCGACGCCCTGACTGCGCGCGATCGCGGCTGCAGCGTCAGCTTCGCCGCCCAGATCAAGGGCAATCCGGAGCTGGAACCGGAAAAGTCGCGCAGCTATAACGTCGGTATCGTGCTGCAACCGCTCGACAGCCTGAGCATGACCGTGGACTACTATCGTATCGAGCGGCGCAACGAAATCGGCACCAAGACCGTCAGCCAGATCCTGGCGGACGAAGACCGCCTGCCGGGCAGCGTGCAGCGCCGCGCCGTGACCGAGGAAGATAAGCGCTTCTCGACGCGCGCCCAGGAATTGTCGGGCAAAAACATCCAGTATCCGATCGGTCCGGTCGGTTCGATTTCGAACCGCTATGAAAACATGAACCGCTCCAAAGTGTCGGGCATCGACGTGGAAATCAACCACCGCTGGAACCTCGGTTCCGCAGGGCGCCTGGTCAGCAACCTGAAAGGCAATTACCAGCTCGATTACCGCAAGTGGGATACGGTCACCGACACGTTCACGGAAGACCTCTCGGCCAACTACGAGAAATACCAGTATCAGGTACGCGCCTCGAGCGCCTGGATCAACGGACCGTTCAAGGTGGGCGCCGCGGTCACCTTCCGCCCAGAAACGACGCTGGTTGACGATCAGTACGACGTCAACTACAACGCATCGGGCTGCGAAGACCAGGGTATTCCAACCGAGCTGTGCCGCGTGAAAAAGGATGTCGTCACGGATCTGAACATGAGCTACACGGGGATCAAGAACACCACCATCGCCCTGAACCTGTACAACATCTTCGATCGCGAGGCGCCGCCGAACGTACGTGCTTCCAACCCGGCTGTGCGCGGACGCAGCGCACGCGTGTCCTTGCAGTACACCTTCTGATCGATGTACTGACGCTGTTGCGCGCCGCTGCCCGGCGGCGCTACCCGACCCGGCCCTGGCGCCGGGTTTTTTTTCGCCTGTACCGTGCGTTTCTTTCGTGACGAAAACAACGAAAATTCACATAGATGCACATTTTTGTGAATTCCTCTTGGCCCCCGATCCATGTTTGTGCGAAATTCATGGCCCTCGCTTTTGTGCCCGCCTGTGGGCGTGCGCTGCGGGGGGAACGGAAAACACGATTTACACATACTTATAAAGCAATCCTGGAGCTGATTTTGAACAAGAAACTCGCAGTAAAACGTAGCGTCATCGCCGTCGCCCTGACCCTGGGCAGCGCCCAGGTCGCGCTGGCGCAGGAACAAGCCGCCCAACCGATCCAGAAGGTCATCGTCACCGGCTCGAACATCAAGCGCGCGGTCGACACCGAAACCTCGTCCACCGTGCAGGTGCTGGGCCGGGCCGAAATCGCCGCCATTGGCGCCAGCACCGTCAAGGACGTGCTCGACACGCTGACCTCGAGCGGCACCACCACCTTGTCCGACAAGAACGGCGGCAGTTCCTTCGCCGGCGGCGCCTCGGGCATTTCGCTGCGCAACCTGGGCAAGAATTCCACCCTGACCCTGCTCAACGGCCGCCGGGTCGCCAACTACGGCCTGGCCGACGGTGGCCAGGAAACGTTTGTGAACATCGACGCCATGCCGTCCGAAGTGATCGAACGCATCGAAGTGCTGCTCGACGGCGCTTCGGCCGTGTACGGTTCGGACGCGGTCGCCGGCGTGATCAACATCATCACCAAGCGCGATTTCCAGGGCGCGCTGGCCAAGGCCGGCGCGCGCCAGTCGCTGCTTAACAGCAAACTGGACAAGGACAAGACCGCCTCGCTGACGGTCGGCAAGGGCGACTTCGAAGCCGACGGCTACAACGTGTTCGGCCACTTCGAGGCCTACCACCGCGAGCCGTACTCGACGCGCGAAGCCATCAACGCGGTGCCGGGCTGGTGGAACAAATACGTCAACCCGAGCTACGGCGTGCAATCGACCTATTCGTATCCGGGCAACCTGGTCGACCGCTATCCTGCCGCTTACCCGGCCAATCCGGCATTGGCGGGCAAGACCTTCAGCACCCCGCTGGCCGGCTGCGCCAACGTGATCGACGGCACCTGCCGCTACGACCAGTGGAGCCGCGTGGGCCGCAGCCCGGAAGCGAAGCGCTACAACTTCTTCGGCACCGGCCGCATGAAGCTGGGCGGCAACCGCGTCGCGTTTTCCGAAGTGACCCTGGGCCAGACCAACACCATTTACTACAATGCACCGGCCATCATGCAGTTCACCGGCACCCCGGTCAACTGGTATAACAGCAAGGATGGCAAGCTCAATTCCTACACCGAGCCGAAGCTGCCAGTTGGCCATCCGAACAATCCCTACAGCTTCCCGGTGGCGCTGCGCTACCGTTACGCCGACGATGTCAATCTCTTCAAGAAAGATGCGCAAGCGAAGCAGTACCGCGCGCTGGTCGGGCTCGAAGGCAGCGATTACGGCTGGGACTGGGCCACGGCGATCGGCGTCATGGGCTCGAAGGTCGACAATGAATCGCGCAGCCGCAAGCATGCCGTCAACTACACTGCCGCGATCATGAGCGGCGAATACAAGTTCGGCGGCGTCAACAGCCCCGAGCTGCTGCAGCGCATGTTCCCGGCCTCGACGGTCGGCGGCGAGTCGAAGCAGATCTTCATGGACGTCAAGGCCACGCGCGAGCTGATGCAGCTCGACGGCGGTCCGCTGTCGCTGGCCATCGGCGGCGACTTGCGCCGCGATTCGTTCAGCGCCTACGTGAGCGAGAATATCTCGAGCGGCCAGATCGAGGGACTGGGCGCGATCAATGTGGACGGCGCGCGCAATGTCAGCGCCGCGTTCGCCGAACTGAATGCGCCATTGACCAAACAGCTCGAACTCAATGCCGCGATGCGTCTCGACAAGGTGGGCGACACCGACCTGTCGCTGGTGCCGAAAGTGGGCATGCGCTACGAAGTGAACAAGCGCTTCATGGTGCGCGGCACGATCGCCAATGGTTTCCGCGCGCCTAACGTGGCGGAGACCGGCAAGGTCGACCTGGCCGCTTTCCGCAATAGCAACGTCGATCCGAAGCGTTGCGCCACCGCCAACCAGCTGTACGCCGCGCTCAAGACCGGCACTACCCTGGACCAGGCCGACGCCTTGCGCGCGCGCGATGTCGGCTGCAGCGTCAGCTTTGCCTCGCTGACCAAAGGCAATGCCGAGCTGGAGCCGGAAAAATCGCGCAGCTACAACCTTGGCCTGGTGATCGAGCCGCTGGCCAATATGAGCCTGACGTTCGACTACTACCATATCGAACGCCGCAATGAAATCAACACCCGCAGCACGCGCCAGATCCTGGCTGACGAAGACCGTCGTCCGGGCAGCGTGCAGCGCCTGGCGGTGACGGCCGACGACATGCGCCTGGCGGCGCGCGCCAAGGAGTTGACCGGTGTCGATGTCGCGTTCCCGATCGGCCCGATTGCGGCGGTGTCGAACCGTTACGAGAACATGAACCGCACCCGCGTTTCCGGTATCGACATGGAAATGAACCACCGCTGGAACATGGGTTCGGCAGGCAGGCTGGTGAGCAACCTGAAAGCCAACTACCAGCTCGACTACCGCAGCTGGGATACGGTGACCAATACCTTCACCGAAAACCTGGCCGGCAACTACGAGCAATACCGCTACCGCGTGCGCGCCTCGACGGCGTGGACGCGCGGCGTGTGGAGCGTGGGCGGCGCGGTGACGTACGTGCCGGGCACCCGTTTGTACAATGACAAGTACGACACCAACTACACGGCCGAAGGTTGCGCCGGCCAGGGCATCGACGCGGAATATTGCCAGATCAAGCGCGATGTGGTGACCGACATGCACGTGACGTACACCGGGTTCAAGAACACCACCCTGTCGATGAATCTGTACAACGTGTTCGACCGCGCACCGACGCCTGACGTGCGCGCCGAATACGAGCCATCGCGCGGCCGTTCGGTGCGTGCCGCGTTGCAGTATCAGTTCTGATAACGGCATAATGGCGCCGCAGGGCGCCATTTTGTAGATCGCAACAGCCAGAACTGTCGACGATTTTTTTCGAAAATCGCTAACCTCAAAACCGTCATTCCCGCCTTCGCGGGAAAGACGGTTTTTAGTTTGTCGGCAAAAGCACGCCAAACGCTAATTCATATAAGCAAACTTGTTTATCTTCGTGTCGCAGGCTTTCCGCCTTCGATATACTTTTCGGACGAGATAGACGAGCACGCATTACCAATCAAACAAGAAGGAACACCGATGGCAAAGCAGTTGATCGCCCACGGCGCACTGGCGATCTTCTCGCTCGGCGTCATCGCTCCAACCCAGGCCCAGCAGGCGCCTGCCACCGATGGCGCCGCCCGCGCCGCCGCGCGCCAGGGGGCCGGCGCCAGCACCTCCGAACAGATCGACAAGGTCGAAATCACCGCCACCCGCGCCGTCAACGCCGTCGACGTGCAGCAGGTCCCGGCCGCCATCACCGTGCTGCAACCCGAAGGCCTGGCCAAATTTAGCCTGGGAAAACTGTCCGATATCGCCAGCCTGGTGCCGGCCATGAGCGTGCAGGAGCAGGGCGCCGGCGTGAACAACATCACCATGCGCGGCCTGGTCGTGCGCGGCATCGTGCCGTCCGAAATCCAGGATTCCTCGCTGGTGGCCGTGTATGTCGACGAGATGCCGGTCACCCTCAAGTCCGGCAACCCCGACCTGAAAGTGCTCGACCTGGAACGCATCGAAGTGCTGCAAGGCCCTCAGGGGACCCTGTTCGGGGCCGGCGCCATGGCCGGCGCGGTGCGCCAGATCACCCAGAAGCCCGATACGACCGACCTGTTCGGCTCGGTCGAAGCGGTCGGCTCGCGCACCTCCGGCTTTGGCGGCAACAACGGCAACCTGCGCGGCATGGTCAACATTCCGCTCAAGGCCGAGGTGGCCGGCCTGCGCCTGACCGGCTATACCGGCAAGGAGTCGGGCTACATCCGCAACGACTTCAGCGGCGCCACCACCAACGCCGTCTCGACCAACCAGGGCCGCGCCGCGCTGCGCCTCCGCGCCTCGTCCGACCTGGTAATCGACGCCAGCGCCACCGCCTCCAACATCAAGGGCGGCATCAACGATGCATATTCGAAGCTGGCGCCATTCACCACCTTCGCGCTGCTGCCGCAGCAGAGCAACGATTCGTTGCAACTGTATAACCTGTCCGTGAACTATGACCTGGGCGGCGCGCAGCTGGTGTCGTCGAGCTCGTATTTGCACCGCGATACGGCGTATGCGCAGTCAGCCCAGTATCCGGCCACGGCCTTCATTTTCAGCGGCAAGAATCCGCTGATGGCGTCGGCCTACACGATCGGCAATGCGGTGACCGACTTTGCCCAGGAACTGCGCCTCAATTCGAAAGCGGCGGGCCCGTTCAAGTGGACCGCCGGCGCGTTTTTCGAAACCGGCGAACGCAAGCTGCGCCAGGAGCAGCCGACCGCCGGCTTCGACGCCCGTTTCGGCGAGACGCGCAACTTCCCCGGCTATAACTCGCAAACCAACGACGGCGCCACCACGCCCAACAATTACTTTTCGGGCCGGCAAGACACCAAGTCGCACCAGGTCGCGCTGTTTGCCGAAGGCACGTACACCGTGTTCGACAAGCTCGACCTGACCGCCGGCCTGCGCCTGTTCAAGGGCACCCAGGATTTCGACCTGCATTTCAGCGGCCTGTTCGGCAACCTGGTCGGCGCGACGCCAGCGCTGCCCACCGGCAGCCCCGAGGTGAGCAGCAGCAGCGCCACCGCGCAGGGCGCCAATCCGCGCTTCGCGGCGGCTTACCATGTGGATCAGGATCACCTGCTGTACGCCAACGCGGGCAAGGGCTTCCGCTACGGCGGCAACAACCAGCCGGTGCCGTTCAATTTTTGCGGCGTGAACGCGCCGTCGACCTTTGCGCCGGACAGCCTGTGGAGCTACGAAATCGGCTCCAAGAACACCCTGTTCGAGCGCCGCATGACGCTGAACGTGAATGCCTACCTGACCAACTGGAACGACGTGCAGGTGTTCAACAGGTTGCCATGCACCTATTACTTCACCCAGAATGCCGGCAAGATCCGCAGCGAAGGCGTGGAAGTGGAAGGCGCGTTCAAGCTGACGCGGCGCGCCAGCATCGGTTTCAACGCGGCCTACAACCATGCCTACGCGCGCGACGCGGTGGTGACCGGCATCGCGGCGCAGAATATTCCGGCCGGCTCGCGCACGCCGTACGCACCGCGCATCGCCGCCAGCGCCACGGTCAGCTACCGGATTCCGGTGGCCGGCACGGATGAAGTCGGCGTGGCGGCCAGCTATGCCTACAAGGGCAGCGCCTACACCAACTTTGCCGCCGCGCAGGGCAGCTATTCGGAGATTCCATCGTCGAATACGCTCAACGCTACCTTGAGCTACACCACGCGCGGCTATGAAGTCGGCCTGTTCGGCACCAATCTGACCAACGGCAACAAGGTCAGCGATGTGACCACCAACAGCATCGCCATCCAGCCGGGGGATACCTTGTTCATGGCGCGTCCGCGCACAGTGGGAGTCCGTCTCAAAGCGCGTTTTTAAGCAGGTGACCTCGAAAAACCTACTGCGCGGCGTCATTTTCCCCCTGCGATGCTCACCGTACATTCGTACGGCTGCGCTTCTCGGACGAAACTGACGCCGCTCGCTACGGTTTTGCGAGGTCCCCACAGTGTTGCAGTGCACTTACCAGGAGAACTTGCTTATGACAACAGCAGTGGCAAAGGAAGTGTGCACAAACTACATGGACGCCGCGCAACAGCAGCAAATGCGCGGCGAACGCGGGCGCTGGCTATGGCTGGCGGAGTGGCCCACCTGGCTGTTGATCGTTGTCATCCATGGCGGATGGCTGGCCACCATGGCGTACTGGCGCGAGCTCGGCACGCCCGCCGCCACGCTGCTGATGATCTGGTGGTGCGCGTGGTACATGTCGCTCCAGCATGAATTGATCCACGGCCATCCGACCCGCTGGCCGACGCTCAACCGCCTGTTCGGCACGGTGCCGCTGGCGGTCTGGTATCCGTATCAGCTGTATCGCGACAGTCATCTGCGCCATCATGTCGATTTCCACCTGACCATGCCGGCGCTCGATACCGAGAGCCATTATGTGTCGCCCGCCACCTGGGCCGGCATGGGCAAGCCGCTGCGACAGCTGCTGTGGTTTAACAAGACCTTCTGGGGCCGCCTGCTGGTCGGTCCGGCGATTGCGATCACGTCGGCCTGGATTGAGGCTGTGCGCCAGCCCTTGCGCGGGGACTGGACGCAGGCGCACATGTGGCTGCGCCATGTGGTGATGCTGGCGGTGCTGCTGTGGACGGTGGAGGTCACGTTCGGTGTGTCGGCAGTATATTACGTGCTGGCGATTTCATACCCGGCGCAGTCGCTGGTGATGATCCGGTCTTATTACGAACATCGCCCGGCCGAGCACCACAAGCAGCGCATCGTGCTCAACGAGGCGGGTTTCGTGTTCCGCCTGCTGTATCTGAACAATAACTTCCATCTGGTGCACCACGACTTTCCATCGCTGCCGTGGTATCTGCTGCCGCGTGTCTATCATGCGCGGCGCGACGCCTATATCGCCCGCAGCGGTGGCTTTTACGTGCGCGGCTACGGCGAGCTGATGCGCCGCTTCGGCCTGACGCCGGTCGACGCACCCGTGCATCCGCACATGCCGGAGTAAGCGATGACGTGGAAAGTGGCTTTCCCGATGTATAACGTCTCGGCCCGGATCGGAGCAGGGTACGAAGCCCTGTTCGAGGCGCTGGCCGAGGTGCTGCGCGCCGGCGGCATGCTTGAGGCCGTCGAGCTCGTACGCGATCCGGTCCTGCCGGATTTCTGGAAGCGGCCCGACATGCTGCTCAGCCAGACCTGCGGCTATCCTTACCTGACCCAGTTGCGCGACCACGTCCGGCTGCTGGCCACCCCGGCCTACGACTTTGAAGGCTGCGAGGGGGCGGACTACGCCAGCGCGATCGTGGTGCGCGAAGGCGGCGGCATCGTCACCCTGGCCGACGCGCGCGGGCGGACGGCGGCCGTCAACGACGCCGCTTCCAACAGCGGCATGAACGCGCTGCGCCATGCGGTGGCGCCGCTGGCGCGCGAAGGGCGTTTCTTCAGCGGGGTGATCTGGTCGGGCAGCCACCGCGCCAGCTTGGAACTGGTGCGCAATGGCGCAGTCGACCTGGCTGCCATCGATTGCGTCACCCTCGGCTATCTGCGCCGGGAACAGCCGGCGAGCCTGGACGGGATCGCGCTGCTTCAATACTCGGCGCCGTCGCCCGGCTTGCCGCTCGTGGCTGGCGCCGCCGTGCCGGAGGCGTTGCGGCAGCAGTTGCGCGAGGCCTTGCTGGCGCCGCCGGCAGCGCTCGCCGCCATCATGCCGGCGCTGTCGATCCGGGCTTTCGCGCTATATACAATACAAGAGTATGCCCGCATCGGCGTGCTGGAATCCGAGGCACGGGCACATGGCTATCCGCAGTTGGCATAGCCCCGGACAACGTTTAAGGAAGAGAAGACATGTTACTGAACGTCGTGAAGCAGGTACTGAGAAAAAACTGGATGCTCCCGTTCGCCGTAGCGCTGCCTTTTGCGCTAGCATCCTATTTTCGTACCGGCGCGGTGGACTGGCCTTATACCCTTTTCTTGCTTGCAGCGCCTTTCGCTGGCTTGTTGCTAATAAAAGTTCCAATCGAATATCACGCTGCCAGGAAAAGGCTGAGCGCCGCACGCTGAGCAACCTTTCCGATCCCGGTAACAGGCGGCCTGCGTGCCGCTTGACTAGGCGAACACCGCCTCCCACAACTGCCTGACCGGCGCGCTGTGCTTTGCCACCAGCGCCGCATCGACGCGCGCATTGTCCTTGCCCTGCAGGCGCATCTGGTGCTGCAGCTTGCGCATGGCGCGGTAAGCGTCGCCCACTGCCAGCGCCAGATCCGCATCGATCAGCCCCAGATCGGCGAACATGCGCAGCAGGCCGATGTTGCCCAGATTAATGGTCAGCTGCGGATACTGCGCGCAATGGCGCAGCACCAGGTACTGCGACATGAATTCGACATCGATCATGCCGCCCACGTCCTGCTTGAGGTCGAACAGGCCGGGGCGCGCCGGATGGGCGTCGATCATCTTCTTGCGCATCTTCAGCACTTCCTGCTTGAGCTCGTCCGCGCGCGCCGAACGGTCGGTGCGCAGCACCCGTTCGCGCACGGCTTCGAAGCGCTCGCCGATGGCGGCGTCGCCGGCGCAGAAACGCGCGCGCGTGAGCGCCTGGTGTTCCCAGATCCAGGCCGAATTTTCCTGGTAGCGCTCGAAGGCGGCCACGCTCGAGACCAGCATGCCGCTGGCGCCGTCCGGGCGCAGCGCGGTATCGATGTCGAACAGAATGCCGGCCGAGGTGTGCGCCGTCATCCAGGTAATGAAGCGCTGGGCCAGCTTGGCGTAGTTGCCGGGCGCATCCTGGTCGTCGTCGTCGAACAGGAAAATCACGTCCAGGTCCGACACGTAGCCGAGTTCCTTGCCGCCCAGCTTGCCGTAGGCGATGACGGCGAAGCGCGGCACCTCGCGGTGGCGCGAGGCGATCGCCTGCCAGGCGGCGTCGATGGTGGCGGCGACGATGGTGTCGGCCAGCGCCGACAGGTAATCGGCCAGCTTTTCCACGGTCAGCTCGCCCGCCAGGTCTTGCGCCAGCAGGCGGAACAATTGCGCGTGGTGGGCTTCGCGCAGGATGTCCATCTGGCGCTCGGTGTCGCCGGCGGCCGCGCCCAGTTGCTCCTTGAGTTCGGCGGCCAGCGCGGCGCAGTCGGGCACGGCGCTGCGCACGCGTTCGTCGAGCAGTTCGTCGAGCACGATCGGGTGCTGGGTCAGGAAGGTGGCGGCCCAGCCGCTGGCGTACATCATGCGGATCACGCGCTCCAGGGTGTGCGGATATTCGGTCAGCAGGGACAGGTAGGCCGAGCGGCGCGCGATGGCTTCGAAAAACGCCAGCAGGCGGGTGAGGGTGGAACTGGCGCTGCCGGAGCCGGCCTCTTGCGCGGTCTTGGCGATCAGCGGCAGCGCGGCGTTGACCAGCGCCAGCAGGCGGGTGCGGCTCGCTTCGGGCAGGGCTTGCACCTTGCTCGATTGCCAGGTGCTCATCAGGCGGCCGGCGGCGCCGCCGGCGTCGTCGAAGCTGAGCGCGCGCAGGTGCGCTTCGATCGCTTCGCGGTTGTCGAGGTCGGCCCCGCCCCAGTTGCTGGCGCCCGGGTCGACCGTGTCGCCGCTCTGTTCGGACTTGTCGCTGAAGATGGCGTCGAACTGGGCGGCGACAAACTGGCGGGTGGCGTCGAGCTGGGCCAGCAGGGTGGCCACGTCGGGCAGGCGCATCATTTGCGCGATGACGGCGCGGTCGGCGTCGCTGGCGGGCAGGGTGTGGGTCTGGGCGTCGTCCAGGTATTGCAGGCGGTGCTCCAGGTTGCGCAGGAAACTGTAGGAAGCGAGCAATTGCTCGACCGTGTCGGCCGGCAGCAGTTCCTTGTCGGCCAGCACGCGCAGGGTGGCGCGGGTGGAGCGGTCGCGCAGGGCGGCGTCGCGCCCGCCGCGGATCAGCTGGAACACTTGCGCCAGAAATTCAATTTCGCGGATCCCGCCGCGTCCCAGCTTGACGTTGTTGCTGCGGTCCGGGTGCAGGCGCTCCTGGCGGTCGACCTCGGCGCGGATCTGGGCATGCATGGTGCGGATGGCGTCGATCACGCCGAAATCGAGGTAGCGCCGGTAGACAAAAGGATGGACGATGGCTTCCAGCGCGGCAATATCTTCCGCCGTGCCGGTAACGGCGCGCGCCTTGACCCAGGCGTAGCGTTCCCATTCGCGGCCCTGCACGATCAGGTATTCCTCGACCATGTTCAGGCTGGCCACCAGCGGGCCGGAATTGCCATTCGGGCGCAGCGCCATGTCCACGCGGAAGGTAAAGCCATCTTCGGTGATCTCGGACAGGGCGGCGATCAGCTTCTTGCCCAGGCGCGTAAAAAACTCGTGGTTCGACAGCGGGCGCTGGCCAGCCCCGGCGGCGGTGTCGCCATCTTCCGGGTAGACGAAGATCAGGTCGATGTCGGACGAGACATTCAGCTCGCCACCGCCTTGCTTGCCCATCGCCAACACAATCATTTCCTGCGGCAAGCCCGATTCATAGCCCATCGGCATGCCGTGGCTGGCTACCTGCTCGGCCATGAGGGCGGTGAGGTGGGTGCGGATGGCAAAGTCGGCGAACGCGGTCATGGTCGCCACCACTTCGGCCAGGTCGGCCTGGCCGTCCAGGTCGCGTTCGATCAATCCGGAGACCAGCAGGTTGCGCAGGCGGCGCATGGCGCGCACGGTGGGAAGCGGCGGGGCGCCCGGCTTGGCGTCGTCCAGCGCCAGGCGCGCCAGCGTTTGCGCCAGATCAATCCGGTCGAGCGCGCCGGCGCTGATGCTGGCAACAGCGCCGGCGCGGTTGGGGTCGGCCGCCAGCCAGCGTTGATAAAAGCGCGAGAGCGGTGTCAGGGAGGCTGGAGTCATTGGTTGGCGTCAGGAAAGGGTAAGTGAAAGTCGGGTTCGGCGGCGCTTGTATAAGGTAAAATTAACATGGGCCGCGCTACGGTGAGGATCAGGACGATGGTAAGGGAGCCGGCGCGATTCGCGCAAGCGCTACCTTATTGCACTACATTTGGATACGGCGGGACCCTTTATCAGCTTATTGATGCATACACCGGAAGCACAGGCGGCCGCCGAGCACCTGCCCATTGCAGAGCGCTGGCGGCGGCTGCGTTCCGCCTATCGGGCCTGCAACCGCGCCACCCATCATGTGCTGGGCTTCACGATCAAGCTGGCGCTGCTGGTGTATTTTCTGTTCACCATTGTGTTCCTGGTGCTGCGCTACGCCATCCTGCCGAATATCGACTATTACAAGGGCAATATCGAGCGTATTGCCAGCCGCGCGCTGGGCAGCGATGTCACTATTACCCGCATTTATGCTTCCTGGCGCGGCTTGCGCCCGAACCTGTTCCTGGGCGATGTGATCCTGCGCGATCCGGCCGGCCGCCAGGTGCTCAGCCTGCCGAGCGTGTCGGCCACCCTGTCGTGGTGGAGCGTGCCGACCCTGGAACCGCGATTTTACTCTCTGGAAATTATTCGGCCCGACCTCGACATCCGGCGCGACGCCAGCGGCCAGCTGTTTGTGGCCGGCATGCCGATCAAGCAGGGCGACAGCGGCGACAGTGGTGGCGCCGACTGGGCCTTCAAGCAGCGCCAGATCCTGATCCGCGAAGGGCGCGTGCAGTGGACCGACCAGCTGCGCGGCGCCCCGGTGCTGGCGCTGGAGAACGTCGATGTGGTGCTCAAGAACCGCTGGCAGCACCACCGCTTCGGCCTGCGCGCCACCCCGCCGGCCAGCCTGGCCGGGCCGCTCGACGTGCGCGCCGACTTTGCCCATCCGCGCTTTACGGCGCGCATGGCCGACATGCGCCAGTGGAAAGGCGAGCTGTACGCCGACCTGCCCGATACCGACCTGGCGGCCTGGACCCCGTATCTCGATTACCCGGTCAAGCTGAGCCAGGGCCAGGGATCGGTGCGCGCCTGGCTCAGCCTGGACCGGGCCAAGCTGGCCGGCTTCACCGCCGACGTGGCGCTGGCCGGCGTCTCCGCGCAGCTGGCGCGCGACTTGCCGGCTTTGGCGCTGGCGCGCGTGCGCGGCCGCCTGTCCGCGCGCGAAACCTTTGCCGCCGGCACTAATCGCGGCACCCCGGCCTGGGGCGCGCACGGCCACGAAGTCACGCTCACCGATTTTTCCCTGCTCACCGCCGACGGCCTGAGCCTGGCGCCGACCACCTTGTCCGAGTCCTACACCCCGGCGCGCGGCCAGACCCCGCAGCAGGTGACAGTGAGTGCGCGCCAACTCGACCTGGAAACCCTGTCGCGCCTGGCCGCACAGTTGCCCTTGAGCGAGGTGCAGCGCCAGTTGCTGGTCGACAGCGGCTTGCGCGGCAAGGTGAGCGACCTGTCGGCCAAATGGCAGGGCAAGTTCCCGGACATCGCCAGCTACCACGTGCGCGCCAGGCTCGACGGCTTGAGCATGCGCGCCCAGCCGGCCCGGCTGGCCGTGGCCAAGACCGCCTCAACCCCGGCACGGGCGGCGTTTCCGCCGATTCCGGGCATCGAGAACCTCTCCGGCACGATCGACGCGAGCGAAAAGGGCGGCGCGCTCACCCTCGCTTCGCAGCAACTGGTGTTGCAACTGCCGGCCTGGTTCGCCGACCCGGCCATGCCCTTCGACCAGTTCGACGCGCGCGCCCGCTGGACCTTTGCGCCCCAGAACAAATTGCTGGTGGAACTGGAAAGCCTGAATTTCGCGCAAGGCACGCTGACCGGCTCGCTGTCGGGCACGCACCAGATGACCCTCGGCTCGCAGCCGGGCAAAGCGGCCGACATGGTCGACCTCAGCGGCACCGTGAGCGGCTTCGCGCTCAACAGCATCGGCCGCTATCTGCCCCTGAAAACCCCGGAACACTTGCACCACTGGCTGACCGGCGCGCTGGAAGACGGCATGGCGCAGGACGCCACCTTCCGCCTGCGCGGCGACATGGCGCATTTCCCGTTCCGCAGCAACACGCCGGGCGAGCGCAAGGGCGAGTTCCGCATCGGCGGACGCCTGGAAAACGCCAGACTGAACTACGCGCCGGGCCACTTCGCGCCCGACGGGGTGGCGCCGGTGTGGCCGCAGGCCGAGCAGATCAACGGCAGCTTCCTGTTCGAGCGCACGCGCATGGAAATCAAGGGCGACACGGCGCGCACGCGCGGGGTGGCGCTGAGCGCGGTCAAAGCCGTGATCGCCGACCTGGCCGATCCCGACAAGGTGCTCGAGATCGACGGCAACGCCGCCGCACCGATGCAGGACTTCCTCGGCTACGTCGAGGCGAGCCCGGTGCTGAACTGGATCGGCCGCTTTACCGAACACACGCGCGCGACCGGCAACGCCAGGCTGGGCTTGAAACTGCAATTGCCGCTGGCGCACCTGATCGAATCGAAAGTGCAGGGCAGCTTGCAGCTGATGAACAACGACGTGGTGCTGTTCGAGCCCTTGCCGCCGCTGCAATCGGCCATCGGCAAGCTCGAATTCAACGAAAAAGGCCTCAACCTGAACGGCGTCGGCGCCAGCTTCCTGGGCGGGCCGCTGGCACTCACCGGCGGCACGCAACGCGACAATGCGATCGTGATCAAGCTGGCCGGCAGCGCCAGCGCCGACGGCATCCGCAAGACCTATCCAGCGGCGGCCTTGCAGCATGTGCTGGGGCTGGTGTCGGGCGCGGCCCGCTACACCGGCTCGGTGGTGGTGCGCGATCACCAGGCCCAGGTGACGGTCGATTCGACCCTGGCCGGCATGGGCGTGGAGCTGCCGGCGCCGCTCAACAAGGCGGCCGCCGACAGCCTGCCGCTGCATTTCACCCTGACCGGCTTGCCGGTAAGCGAGGCCGGCGTGGCGCGCGACGAAATCCGGCTGGCGCTGGGCGCCCACATCGGCGCGCGCTACCAGCGCATCAAGCTGGGCAAGGGGCCGTGGAAGGTCGAGAGCGGCGGCATCGGCGTGAACGTGCCGGCGCCGATCCCCGACAGCGGGCTGATGATCAATGCCGAGATGAAGACCATCAACGTCGACCAGTGGATCGCGATCGGTTCGTCGGTGGCGCACGCGGCGCCCGAGCCGGCGGCCGCAGCGGCGGCGGCGGCCGCCCCGGCGGCCGGCGCACCGGCGCTTGGTGCGGCCGAGGGCGGCATGGACCTGGCCCAGTACGTGGTGGCCGATGTGCTGGCCGCGCGCGCGAACGAACTGATCATCAGCGAACGCAAGCTCGACAACGTGGTGGTGGGCGCCTCGCATGTCAAGGGGACCTGGCAGGCCAACGTCGATGCGCGCCAGGTGGCCGGCCACGTCACCTGGGTCGAGGGTCCGAGCGGGCAGGGCCTGGGCAAAGTGACGGCGCGCCTGGCCTCGCTGATCATTCCGGAATCGGCCGCCGCCGGCGTGAAAGACTTGCTCGAAGGCGGCAAGAGCGCGGCCGCGACCATTCCCGCGCTCGACATCGTGGCCGAGCATTTCGAACTGTTCAACAAGAAACTCGGACGCCTGGAACTGGTCGCCAGCAACGCCCAGCTTGCCAGCGGGCGCGAGTGGCAGATCAACAGCTTGCTGCTGGCCAATCCCGACGGCGTGCTGCGCAGCACCGGCAAGTGGGTGACCGGGGAAGGGCAGAGCAACACCAGCCTGAACTTCGTGCTCGACATCGAGGATGCCGGCAAGCTGCTAGACCGTTTCGGCTTCCCCGAAACGCTGCGGCGCGGCAAGGGCAAGATGTCGGGCGAGATCGCCTGGAATGGCTTGCCGTATTCGCTAGACATTCCTAGCTTGTCCGGCAAGATCGACATGAGCGTGGCGGCCGGCCAGTTCCTCAAGCAAGACCCGGGCGCGGCCAAGCTGCTCGGCGTGCTGAGCCTGCAAATGCTGCCGCGCCTGCTCAAACTCGACTTCCACGATGTATTTTCGGAAGGGCTGGCCTTCGACGGCATCAGCGCCAACGCCAGCATCACGCGCGGCGTGGCGCGCACCGACAACCTGAAAATGCATGGCGTGGCCGCCACCGTGCTCATGGCCGGCACGGCCGACATTGCAAACGAGTCGACCAACCTGCATGTGGTGGTGATCCCCGAATTTAACCTGGGCACCGGCCCGCTGGTGTACGCGCTGGCGGTCAATCCGGTGGTCGGGCTGGGCAGTTTCCTCGCGCAACTGTTCCTGCGGGCACCCGTGATGAAGGCGCTGACCTATGAAATGCAGGTCACCGGGCCGTGGAAGGCGCCGGTGATCACCAAGCTCGGCGCGCCGAAGGGCCCGCCGCCGCTGGTGCTGCCGGCGAGCAACGTGAAGCCCGACAGTAACTGAACAGACCGACTGAACAGAAGCACCGACCGGAGACCGAGACATGACCCACGTGGCCGCAGTACAAATGATCAGCACCCCCATCGTTGCCGAGAACATCGCCACGGCGCGCCGGCTGGTGGGCGAGGCGGCCGCGCGCGGCGCCACCCTGGTCACCTTGCCGGAATACTGGCCGATCATGGGCATGAGCGACACCGACAAGGTGGCCCACGCCGAAGCGCCCGGACACGGTCCCATCCAGGACTGCATGGCGCAACTGGCGCGCCAGCACGGCATCTGGCTGATCGGCGGCACCTTGCCGCTGGTGTCCACGGACGCCGGGAGGGTCATGAACACCACCCTGGTGTACGACCCGCAAGGCGCGCCGGTGCAGCGCTACGACAAGATCCACCTGTTCGGTTTTACCAAGGGACTTGAAACCTACGACGAGGCGCGCACCATCGTGCCGGGCGAGGCTGTGGTGGCGTTCGAGGCGCCGTTCGGGCGGGTTGGCTTGTCGGTCTGCTACGACCTGCGCTTTCCCGAGCTGTACCGGGCCATGGGCGAGTGCGCGCTGATCGTGGTCACGGCCGCCTTCACCCACACCACCGGTCTGGCGCACTGGGAAGTGCTGCTGCGCGCGCGCGCCATCGAAAACCAGTGCTACGTGCTGGCCTCGGCCCAGGGCGGTACCCACGTCAATGGGCGCCGCACCTTCGGCCACAGCATGCTGATCGACCCCTGGGGCGAGGTCAAGGCGCTGCTGGAAGAGGGCGAAGGGGTCGTCAGCGGCGAGCTCGACGCGGCTTTCCTGGCGGGGGTGCGCGAAAGCTTGCCGGCACTTAAGCACCGAAAGCTGTGAGCCACCCTGCGCGCTACCGTAACAGGCCGACTATGGCACAATGCCTGATCCACACTGAAAGACCCGCAAAATGACACCGTTCGAACCGAATCTCTCCTCCCTGGCAGTCGCGCGCGATGTGCTGCTGACGCCCTTTGGCCTCGACGAAGGCAAGCTGCTCAGCACCCTGGGCACGATGTTTACCCACAAGGTCGATTACGCCGACCTGTATTTCCAGTTCACCAAGAGCGAATCCTGGAGCCTGGAAGAAGGCATTGTCAAGACCGGCAGTTTTTCGATCGACCAGGGCGTCGGCGTGCGCGCCGTGTCCGGCGACAAGACCGCTTTCTCGTACTCCGATGAAATCTCGGAACGCGCCCTGCTCGATGCGGCGGCCGCCACGCGCACCATCGCGCGCGCCGGCGCCGGCAAGATCAAGGTGGCGTCCTCGATGACCCCGGTGGGCGGGCGCTCGCTGTACCTGCCCAACGATCCGCTGGCCTCGCTCGACGCCACGGCCAAGGTCAAGCTGCTCGAACGGGTCGAAAAAATGGCGCGCGCGAAAGATCCGCGCGTGGTGCAGGTCATGGCCGGCCTGGCCGGCGAATACGACGTGGTGCTGGTGGTGCGCAGCGACGGCGTGCTGGCGGCCGATATCCGTCCGCTGGTGCGCGTGTCGGTGACAGTCATCGTCGAGCAGAACGGCCGGCGCGAGAGCGGTTCGGCCGGCGGCGGCGGGCGCTACAGCTACGGCTACTTCGATGACGCCATGCTCGAGCGCTACGCCGACGAAGCGGTCAAGGCGGCCGTGGTCAACCTCGACGCGCGTCCTGCGCCGGCCGGTCCGATGACCATCGTGCTGGGCCCGGGCTGGCCTGGCGTGCTGCTGCATGAAGCGATCGGCCACGGCCTCGAAGGCGACTTCAACCGCAAGGGCTCGTCGGCGTTTTCGGGCCGCATCGGCGAGCGCGTGGCCGCCAAGGGCGTCACCGTGGTCGATGACGGCACCCTGGCCGATCGCCGCGGTTCGCTCAACATGGATGACGAAGGCAATCCGACCCAGTGCACCACCCTGATCGAAGACGGCATCCTGAAAGGCTACATCCAGGACACCATGAATGCGCGCCTGATGAAGATGCCGGTCACCGGCAATGCGCGCCGCGAATCGTTCGCGCACCTGCCAATGCCGCGCATGACCAACACCTACATGCTCGGCGGCGACAAGGACCCGGAAGAAATCCTGGCCTCGGTCAAGAACGGCTTGTACGCGGTCAACTTCGGCGGTGGCCAGGTCGATATCACCAACGGCAAGTTCGTGTTTTCGGCCAGCGAAGCCTACATGATCGAAAACGGCAAGGTTACCTATCCGGTCAAGGGCGCCACCCTGATCGGCAACGGTCCTGACGTGCTCAACCGCGTATCGATGATCGGCAACGACATGCGCCTCGATTCCGGCGTGGGCGTGTGCGGCAAGGAAGGCCAGAGCGTGCCGGTGGGCGTGGGCCAGCCAACCCTGCGCATCGAAGACGTGATCGTGGGCGGTACCGCGTAAAGCGCTGGCTGTCGCTGGCAGGCCGCTGGCGCTTGCCGGCGCCCGCGGTTCAGGCAAGTTCCCAAGGGGCGCACTTCTGGTGCGCCCCTTGCGTTTCTGGCCGCTGGCCGTTGCCGGCTGCCCGCAGTCAAACAAAACATGCGCACGTGCGGACAGTCAGAACTTGTAGGTCGCCCTCACGTAAAACGTGCGCCCAAGCGGGTCCGTGTAGCGCGGATCGTAGCCCTGCTGGAAGGTCGTGCTCTGGACCGTGAATGGTGGATCGTCGTCGAGCAGGTTCTTGACCCCGGCGGTCACGCTGACCTTCTGGCTGGCCGTGTACGTGCCCGCCAGCGACCAGGTCGAGTAGTGTCCCACGCGGCCGGGCACAACGCCGTTTTCGTCGGGCTGGTCGTCATAGCCGGACAGGTAGCGGTTGGACAAGGTCTCGTTGACCGGCCCCCGGGTCCAGCCCAGGGTGGCGTTGTGACGCCAGCGGAACACGGGGGTGGCATCGGCAAAGCGCCCGGCGTTGACCGTGAACGGGCCGTTGCGCTCGTTCTGGTAGTCGTAGCGGTCGACATAGGTGCCATCGACGCCGAGCGTAAAGTTACCGAGCGCGCCGCGCTGCAGGCGCCACAGCACGCCCAGGTCGACGCCACGCGTCTTGACCTCGCCCAGGTTCTGGATGATCGCCAGCACGTAGTCGAGCCGGGTGCGGGCGGCATTGTAGGAATACAGGTTCTGGTATTTCTGGTAATCGCCGAAGATCGATTCCTCCGCCAGTTCGCTGATCTGGTCCTTGAGCCGGATATCCCAGTAGTCGGCGCTCAAGGTCAGCTTGTCGGTCGGCTCGAGCACGATCCCGGCGCTGTAGGTGCGCGAGCGTTCCGGCCTGACCTGGGAATTGCCGCCACTGCGGATGTTTTGCTGCTGATCGCAGGAAATGTTGGGATTGGCCCCCGGCGCCGCTTTCCCGCCAGGGCACAGCACCGGATCGTTCCAGGAATTGCTGGTGTTGGTGGTCGTCTGCGGCCCGTGCAGGTCGTACAGGGTGGGCGCGCGGAAGCCCTTGTTGAACGAGCCGCGCAGCAGCACCTGCTTGGTGGGCTGCCAGCGCAGCGCCACCTTGGGATTGAAGCTGTGGCCGAAATCGGTGTAGTCGTCGTAGCGCGCGGCCAGGTTCACTTCCAGGTCCTTGAGGAGAGGGACATTGAGCTCGGTGAACACGGCGCCGATGTTCCGGCTGCCGGACTGGTCCTGGGAGTCGGCGGCGCCGGAGCTCGACGCCTGGCTGGCCAGGGCGCGGTTGACGCGGTAGTCGGCTTCGTCGCGCCGGAATTCGCCGCCCAGCGCGAAGCCGAGCGGGCCGGCGGGCAGGGTCATCAGTTCGCGGCTGGCCTTGAAGTCGATGGCGCCGCTCTTGATCTTGGCGCGCCGGTATTCGCCCTGTAACAGCGACTGGCGCAGGTAGTCGTTGCCGGCGCTCGTTTGTTCGCCGAAGGGGTTGAGCAAGCCGTTGCCGACCCCCTCGATGATGCGCGCATCGACCACGTAGCCGTCGGTGAACGCGCTGCGCGCCCGCCCTACCGCATACGACAGGCCGAGGTTGTAATCCCAGCCGCCGAAGCTGCCTTCCATGCCGCCCAACAGGCGGTCGGTCAGGCTCACGTCGAGGCCTTCGCGCTTGCCGGTCACCAGCGGGCGCCAGCTGACGTCGAGCGGCTCGCCGGTGAGGCCGGCGACGGCGGGCGTGATGCCGGCGCCGGGGTAGAAGGGGCTGGTGCTGGTCATGGTCAGGCCGATGCCGGCCAGCGGCGGCGGCGCCACACGCGCTTCGTTGGTGCTGCGGCTGTGCAGGTATTCCAGGGTGCCGGTGTGGTCGGCGCCGATTTTTTTGCTGAAGCGGCCGAGGAAGGTTTCTTGCCTGGTCAGCGGGATCAGGTCGACAAACTGGGTCGAGTCGAAGCGGCAGTTCGGCGCGCCGCTCAGGTTGGGGATGGAATACGGCGGCCGGCAGCCAGTGGCAAAGCTGGGATTGCCGGAAATGCCTTTCTCGGAATAGAAGTTGGCGGGGAAGGTGGTGCCGCTGGTCTGGTTCAGGCCGCGCTCGGGACGCACCCCGGTGCGCGCGAAGTCGCGGTCGGTGGCGGTGAGGGAAGACTGGCGGTGGAAGTCGGCCACCCCGAGCAGGTTGTAGCCGTCGGTGGCCAGGTCGCCCCAGCCGCCGGTGAAGTTGATGCGCTGCTCGTCGCCGCCGCCCGAGCCGGCCGGCTGGTACGCTTCCACGCTCGCTTCCATGCCGCGGTAGGAGCGCTTGGTGACGAAGTTGATCACGCCGCCGATGGCGTCGCTGCCGTAGATGGCCGAGGCGCCGTCGCGCAGCACCTCGACCCGTTCCAGCGCGGCCACGGGAATGATGTTCAGGTCGACCGTATCGGCGAAGAAGGGGTGGTTCGCCAGGCGCCGGCCATTGAGCAGGACCAGGGTCTTGTCGCCGCCCAGGCCGCGCAGGTCGGCGGTGGCGCGCCCGCCGGTGCCGGAGCCGACCGACTGGCTGGCGCCGGTCGAGGTCTGGTTCATGGGAATGGTGGCCAGCACCTCCTGCACGGTCGAGAGCCCCTGCTTGGCGAAGTCGTCGGCGCGCAGCGAGGTGATCGGCAGCGCGGTCTGGGCCGCCAGGCGGCGCCGGATCGAGGTGCCGACGATTTCGACTTTTTGCATGTCGCCGGAAGCGCCGGCCGGCGCCGGCGCCTGGGCCTGGGCCGGCGCAGCCAGCGCAGCGGCGCCAAGCAGGGCGCCACCGGCGCACAGACGGCGAATGGCGGCGCAGAGGGTTTTTTCAATCATGTGCGGCTCCGGTTAAAAGGTGTAACGCACGCCGGCCGTGAAGAAACGCCCCACGGCGCCGGCATAGTCGAGCGGGTTGTAGGCGGTGGCGCCGTAGGTCAGCGGATCGAGCGGGGCGATCTTGTCGAAGATGTTTTGCGCCGACCCGAACACTTCGACCCGGGTGCTCGGCTTCCAGCGGAAGGTCAGGTCGACCGTGGTGAAGGAGGGCAGTTCGCAGCCGGCCGGGGCCGCATCACCATTGGCGAAATGGCTGGCGCAACCGGCCGGGTCGTTCTTGAACAGCGTGTTCTTGAGGTCGCCCCGGTAGTTGACGTTGGCCGCCACCCGCCACGCGGCGCGCTCCCACGACAGGGAAAAATTGACCCGGTCGTCGGGCGTGCCGACGCAGTTTGTGACGTCGCAGTTGCCATGGGTGCCGGCAAAATCGCGCGAGCTGCCGTCCTGCTCGGTGCGCAGCCACTTGAACAGGTGGGTCCACCTGGCGTTCATGGTGAGCTCGCCGGTGCCGGGTCCGACGTCGAAGCGCTGGGTCAGGTCGAGGTCGGCGCCGCGTACTTCGGTGCGGGCCGAGTTGACATAGCTGGCCAGCACCGCCGTGATCGGGCCGGGGTCGCCGGGCAAGGCGGCGCTGGTCGGATCGCGCGCGATGCGCCCCGCCGCGATGGCGGCATCGCTCTGTTCCTGGTTGATTTCGTTCTTGCGCTTGATTTCCCACAGGTCGAGCGCGACATTGGTGCGCTTATAAGGGTCCCACACCATGCCGAGATTGATACTGCGTGATTTTTCGGGCGACAGCGCCGGGTTGGGCGAGGTGATGATGGCGATCGGGGCCGGGGCACAGGCGATTTCGACCCCCAGGCCACAACGCAGTGGATCGACGGCGGTGGAAAACGCGGCCAGGCCGCCGACGCCGTTTTCAGCCGTGCTGGGGGCGCGAAAGCCGCGCGCATACGTGCCGCGCAAGGCAAAGGTGCGCACCGGCGTCCATTTCACGCCGAACTTGGGCGTGTAGGAGTCGCCGGCGTCGGTGTAGTGGTCGGCCCGCAGCGCCCCCGTCAGTTCGAGCGTCGGGTGCACCGGCGCGAGCACCTCGCCGTACAGCGCGGCCACGTTGCGCCCGCCCTTGTAGGCCGAGTAGCCGAGGCCGACGATGTTGCCGCGCCCGGTGCCGGGCACGGCTTCCAGCTCGGCTGTTTCGCGCCGGAATTCGCCGCCCAGCGCGACGCCGAGCGGCCCGCCCGGCAGTGCGGCCAGTTCGCGCGAGGCGCGCATGTCGAGCTGGGCGATGCGGCTCCTGGCATCGTTGCGTAGCGCCGGCGCCAGCGCCGCGTACAAGGCCGGCGAATTGAGGCCGGCGTTTTCGGCGATGCGCCATACACTGCCCGGCGCCAGCGCGGCGTAGGCCGGATTGGCGCTGGCCGCCGCCACATTGGCCGGGCTCGGATTGAGCAGGGCGAACATGACGTCGCGCTGCGGGTAGCGGCTGCGTTCCTGGTCAACCTGGTTTTGCGAGAACAGCAGGGCGGTGTCGAGCTCCCACGGGCCCACGCTGCCCTTGACCCCGGCCAGCAAGCGCACGAAGTCGGAGTCGATCTGGCTCACGCGCGGGCCGACATCGGCGGCCAGGTAGCGCAGCCGCGCCGGGGTGCCGAAGTAGGGATTGTCGGGATGGCTAGCGCCCAGCATGACGTTGGCGCTGTTGACCGGCCCGGCGGGCGAGCCGACCGCGCCGCTGACCGCCGACGGCGTCGAGGAAGAGGTCGATTCGCTGCGGTACAGGTTCAGTTCGGCGTAGGTTTGCACCTCCGGCGTGGCCTGGAAGGTGGCGCGTCCGAAAAAATTGATCCGTTTCTGGCGCGGCTGGATCTGGTTGTACAGTTGCGCCGCGTCGACCAGGCAGCCGCCGCCGGGGTCGCCCTGCGGATGGCGGGTGAAGTTGGCGCAGGCCGCGCCCGGAAAGGTGCGCGTGAAACCGGCGCCGGCCGGGTTGCCGCGGTTGTCATAGTCGAGCGTGTCGGGGTTGCGCACATTGCCGTTGATGGCGCTGCCGCCGGCATTGTTGGCGGTGATGGCGCCGGTGCCGCCGAGCGACTCCTGGGCGCTGAAGCCCCAGGGGCGCAGGTCGCCGCGTCCGATGTAGGCGCGCTCGGCGCGGTCGCGGTTCCAGATCTCGCCGCGCCGTCCGTACTCCAGGCTGGCCAGCAGGTTGTAGCGGTCGGCCTGCAGGTCGCCCTTGCCCCAGGTGAGCGAGGCGACCCCGTCGTTGCCGTCGCGCTCGCGCGACTGGCCGAAGCTGGCGCGCACGGTGGTGCCGCGGAAGTCGCGCCGCAGGATCACGTTGACCACGCCGGCGATCGCGTCCGAACCGTACATGGCCGAGGCGCCATCCTTGAGTACTTCGACCCGCTCGACGGCGTCGGCCGGGATGATGTTCAGGTCGGAAAAGACTTTCTGGCCGTCGTCGGCCAGGCCGTACGGGGCCACCCGGCGCCCGTTGAGCAGCACCAGGGTGGAGGCGGCGCCCAGGCCGCGCAGCGAGATGCCGGAGGCGCCGCTGGCGAAGCCGCCGCCGAAGCTCGACGGCACCGAGCCCTGGTTGTCGACCGCCAGGGTTTGCAGCAGCTCGGCCACGGTGGTCTTGCCGGAACGCTCGATATCGTTGCGGTTGAGGGTGATGACGGCGGCCGCCGTTTCCCTGGTGGCGCGCGGGATCAGGGTGCCGGTGATTTCGACGCGCGGGATGGGCGCGGGCGGCGCGGCGGTTTGCGCCTGGGCGGCGCACGAGAGCAGGGCCAGGCCGGCGGCGCTGCCGCCGGCGAACAGGCACCGCAGCGAACGGGAGAGAATGGTTTCTTGCATGAGAGGCTCCATAAAGCGTATGACTGCCCCGTCCGCTTCGAAGTACCATGATTTAGGTCAATCTATCTGATTGGAAAAGTTGACCGTATTTGATCTGGCGCAAAGGCCGGGCAGGGGGCTCGGTGATTGAGTTTTGCACCCGAGGCGGTCGCACAACTGATCTGGATCAAATGTGACAGGCATCGGCGCCGCTGTTGTGGGAAGCGCGCAACCGCTTGTGCGCTGCGGCGCTGACGGGTGCCGATAAAACAGCTTGCCAAATTGCAGGAATTGTTGTTATAGTCCTTGCACCACTTTCGGATCTTGCCATGCACAACGTCGTTTTCTTTACCTGCTACTTTTACTTTAGCAATTCCAACCCAAAGGCGGTGGAGTAGCGGCAGGTTCACGTAGCAACGACGAGATCTTGCAACATCCAGAGAAACCGCCAGTCATGGCGGTTTTTTTTTGTCCAGCCAGTCAGAAACCAGTTTGATACACCAGCCACGGAGAACACCATGCCACGCACCGACGATCTACGCATCCGCGAAATGAAGGAACTGACGCCGCCCTCCCATCTGATCCGCGAGTTTGCCTGCGGCGAGCGCGCCGAGCAGACCGCGGCCGGCGCGCGCGTGGCGCTGCACCGCATCCTGCACGGCCAGGACGACCGCCTGATGGTAGTGATCGGCCCCTGCTCGATCCACGATACGAAGGCGGCGATGGAATATGCGCGCCGCCTGATCGGCGAGCGCGAGCGCTTCAAGGGCGAACTCGAAATCGTCATGCGCGTGTACTTCGAAAAGCCGCGCACCACGGTCGGCTGGAAGGGCTTGATCAACGATCCGTACATGGACAACAGTTTCCGCATCAACGATGGCCTGCGCATGGCGCGCGAGCTGCTGCGCGACATCAACGAGCTCGGTTTGCCGGCCGGCACCGAATACCTTGACGTGATCAGCCCGCAATACATCGCCGACCTGATCAGCTGGGGCGCGATCGGGGCCCGCACCACCGAGTCGCAGGTGCACCGCGAACTGGCGTCCGGGTTGTCGTGTCCGGTGGGCTTCAAGAATGGGACCGACGGCAATATCAAGATCGCGGTGGAAGCGATCAAGGCGGCGTCGCAGCCGCACCACTTCCTGTCGGTGACCAAGGGCGGGCATTCGGCGATCGTGTCGACCAACGGCAATGAGGATTGCCACATTATCCTGCGCGGCGGCAAGACCCCGAACTACGATGCCGCCAGCGTGGACCTGGCCTGCCAGCAGATCGCCGCGCAGGGCCTGGACGCGCGCCTGATGATCGACGCTTCGCACGCCAACAGTTCCAAGAAGCCGGAAAACCAGGTGCCGGTATGCGCCGATATCGCCGCCCAGGTGGCCGGGGGCGATGGCCGCATCGTCGGCGTGATGGTGGAGTCGCACCTGGTGGCCGGGCGCCAGGACCTGGTGCCGGGCAAGGAACTGGTGTACGGCCAGTCGATCACCGATGGCTGCATCGATTGGGACAGCAGCGTGGCCGTGCTCGAAGGCCTGGCCGAGGCGGTGCGCCAGCGCCGCCAGCGCGCGCCGGCCTGAAGCGATCGCAGCGGGCTGAAGATGCCGCACTGAGGCACAGCGGGGCGTGCGCCAGCGGCCCCGCGCCTCTCCCGATAAGCTGAAACGGCGGCGCTGCCCGGCGCCGCCGCCTGTTCATTTCCCCAACGCCGCGACCGGCGCCCATATTGAACGCCGCCATACGCAACATGGCGCGCTTCCACGCGCCCGCTTTTCAAGCGGGCACGGCTGCGCATTGCCAACCCCTGCAATTAATTTCCTTTATTCAAACACAAATTTCTGTTCCGTATGCAAGAAACTACAGTGCAATCGACTGCACGCGACCACGGCTGTTGTTTATATACATATTGTGTGTTTACCGTTGACATCAATTATTCCCATATGTTTCTATCTTGGGCTTGATTGGCAAAAAAGCACAGAAGTGCGGCGCCAGTTGGAGTATGTCGCTTTAAGCGAAGTGAAGAAGTTTCAGCCGACGGAGACAAGGTTACCAAGAACTCGGCTGTTGTACTTTGCATCGGGACGTGTCCGCGATCCGGAACGTGCCACCGCGAGGTTCGCTACTTAAATTGATGCACCCTCCAAAAGAGATGGTGTTAATACTAATATTTTATAAAATCAAGGGATTCACACATGATGACAGAAACCGTTTTATCGCGTTCACTGCGCCTGGTCTTTTCGGGCGGTATCGCAGTCGGCCTCGGCCTTGCGGCATTGCCAGCCGTCGCCCAGACCGCTTCACAGGACAATTCGATGCAGCGCGTCGAGATCACCGGCTCGTCGATCAAACGCGTCGCCGCTGAAACCGCGCTGCCTGTCACCATTCTTAAACGCGAAGACATCGAGCGCACCGGCGCCACCTCCGCCCAAGACCTCGTCAACCTGATTCCGGGTAACTTCGGCGGCGGCGTCACCGCCAACAACGTCGGCGCCTCCGGCGTGCCGTCGACCGCCAACCTGCGCGCCCTCGGCGCCCGCTACACGCTGGTGCTGCTGAACGGCCGCCGCGTGGCCAACTATGCGGTCGGCAACAACCCGGTCGACCTGAACTCGATTCCGCTGTCGGCCATCGAACGCATCGAAGTGCTGCGCGACGGCGCCTCGGCCGTGTACGGCGCCGATGCGGTGGCCGGCGTGATCAACTTCATCCTGCGCAAGGACTACAAGGGCGTGGAAATGTCCGCCTACAAGACCCACGTCGACCAGGGTGGCGGCAACACCAAGAGCTTCAATATCACGGCCGGCTTCGGCGACCTGGCGACCGACCGCTTCAACGTGCTGGTCAGCGCCAACCACGAAGAGAACGAAAAACTGCTGGCGTCCGAGCGCAGCTTTTCGACGACCTCGGTGCGTCCCGACCTGGGCATCAACAAGTCTTCGCCGCGTAACGGCGTGCCCAACCTGACCTTCATCGATTCGCTCGGCAACAAGTACGTGGGCGTCAACCCGTTCCGCTACAACGGTTGCAAGAACGACGAATTCAGCCTGGTGGTTAACAGCGAAAAAGGCTGCGGCACCGACTACGTCAAGTACATCGACCTGGTTCCTGAAGCCAAGCACGACAATATCGTCACACGCGGCGTGTTCAAGGTCAGCGACAGCCTGGAACTGTTCGCCGAAGCGGCTTACACCAAGGACAAGATGATCGCGGCGTCCTCGCCGGCGCCGTATACCGAGCCGATGAACTACCCGGTCAAAGGCCGCTTTTATCCGAAAACCATCAAGCTGCCGAAAGGCTTGAAACTGCCTGCCGGCTACAAAATGCCGAATGGCACTGTTACGACTGCGGAAAGCGTTCTCGCGGCCGATATGGACGTCACCCCGACCGGTCCGCTCTCGGGTACCTGGCGTACCGTCGCCGGCGGCGGCCGCAACGACCTGACCAAGACCGAGAACACCCGTGTCGTGGTGGGCGCCAAGGGCAATATGGTCGGCTGGGATTACGAAACGGCATTGACCTATGGCAAAAACGAAGTCGAAATCAGCTTCGGCCCAGGCAAGTTCAGCTACGCCAAACTGCGGCCGCTGGTCGATTCCGGCGAGATCAATGTGTTCGGCACCCAGGATGCGGCCAGTCTGGCAGCCTTGCTCGGTTCGCAGCTGAGCGGCTTCGAAAACGGCGGGGTGTCGACCTCGAAAGAGTTCGATTTCCGTATGTCCAAGGAAATCTTCAACCTGCCGGCCGGTGCGGTCGGCTTCTCGGTCGGTACCTCCTACCGTACTGAAAAGCTGAGCCAGGTATCGTCCGATGTGCTCAAGAACGGTGACGAAGTCGGCGGCGCTGGCGAAATTCCTGGCGTGACCGGCGACCGTAAAGTGTTCGGCCTGTTCTCGGAAGTTGTTGTTCCTGTCGTTAAGGACCTGGAACTGACCGCCGCTGCGCGCTACGACAAGTACAAGAACGGTTTCGGCACCGAATTCGACAATCTGAGCCCGAAACTTGGCTTCACCTACCGTCCGAGCGCCATGATCATGGCGCGCGGTTCGGTGGCCCGCGGCTTCCGCGCCCCGACCCTGGTCGACAACCTCAATCCAAAGGCGCTGAACAACACCTCGTCGAATTTCAACGATCCGATCCGCTGCCCGAATGGCGTGGCGATCAACGACACGGTGGGCGAACGCCAGGATGAGTGCTCGGTCCAGCTCGACACCCAGAACAGCGGCAATCCTGATCTGAAGCCGGAAAAATCGAAGCAGTACACCCTGGGCCTGGTATTCCAGCCGACCTCGACCATCAGCGGTTCGATCGATTACTGGAACGTGAAGATCGACAAGTCGATCAACGCGATGTCGGAAAATACCGTGTTCGGCGATCCGGTTGCCAACATCAACCAGTTCTACCGCTACGATCCGGTAATCGAAGACAAGTATTTGAAAGACAAAGTAGACGCGGAAAAGCTTAATCTGCCTCCGCCGCCAGTGCCGGTCGGCGCCAAGAAGCTTCCTTACAAGGCCAGCACCAACAAGGACTTCCCGCTCGCCTACGTGGCACTGCCACGCGTGAACACCGGCAAGTTCTACGCCGCCGGTGTCGATTTGAACCTGAACTACCGCCAGAAGTTCGGCGACATGGGCACGGTCGGCGCGAACTACGATTCGACCTACTACAGCAAGCATGGCTACCAGTACGAGGGCGAAAAGGAAGTCAGCGACCTGGGCAAATTCAAGGACTTCGGCCCGACCCCGCGCTATCGCCACACCCTGGGCCTGACGTACGGCCTCGGCCAGTGGAGCGGCTCGGTCACCCACAACTACACCAAAGGGTACTGGGACTACACCGATCCTTCGCTGATCGCCGCCGACTACCCGGAACTGCGCAAGGTCGGCAACTACTCGACCTTCGATGCCACCATTGGCTGGAAACCGATGAAGAACCTGAGCATGACCTTTGGTGTCAAGAACATCGCCGACGAAGACCCACCATCGTCGCGTAACGGCGCCAACTTCCAGGTCGGCTACGATGCGTCGTTCACCAACCCGCTGGGCCGCACCTTTTACGCACGTCTGAACTACAAGTTCCTGTAATTGCCGGGGTGGGCGGCGGTTGACAGACAGCCACCGCTTACCTTTGCAAGAAACTTGTAGGACGTAAAAAACCCCGCCGGACACCCTGTCCGGCGGGGTTTTTTCTTGGCGGTGCGGCCTTGCGACATTTCAGGGGTTTGATCTGTATCAATCCCGGCCGGGTCCAGCCACGTAAGCTCTAAAGCGGACTGATCCAGTCTCCGCTTCGGAGGATGTATGCAAATCGTGTTGGCCAATCCGCGCGGCTTTTGTGCCGGGGTCGAGCGCGCCATCGAGATCGTCGAGCGCGCCCTCGAGGTGTTCGGCGCGCCGGTCTATGTGCGTCACGAAATCGTGCATAACCGCCACGTGGTGGCCGCGCTGCGCGAGCGCGGCGCGCTGTTCGTCGAGGAACTGGCGCAGGTGCCCGAGCACAGTATCGTGGTGTTCAGCGCGCACGGCATCGCGCCGCAGGTGCGGGCCGAGGCCGACGCGCGCGGCCTGCGCGTGTTCGACGCCACCTGTCCGCTGGTCGGCAAGGTCCACATGGAAGTCGGGCGCCACGCGCGCGACGGCCGCGAAGTGATCCTGATCGGCCACGCCGGGCATCCCGAAATCGTCGGCACGCTCGGCCACTACAGCGGCCCCAGCGCGCGCGCCATCCACGTCGTCGGCAACGCCGGCGAAGCCGCGCAGCTCCAGGTGCAAGACCCCACGCGCCTGGCGTACGCCACCCAGACCACGTTTTCGATCGACGACATCAAGCCCATCCTGCATATCCTGCAAATGCGCTTTCCGGCGCTGACCGGGCCGCGCAAGGAAGATATCTGCTACGCCACCCAGAACCGCCAGGCCGCCATCAAGGAACTGGCCGCCACCTGCGACCTGATCCTGGTGATCGGTTCGCCCGCCAGCGCCAACTCGCAGCGCCTGCGCGAGATCGCCGCGGGGCAGCAGGTCGACGCCTACCTGGTCGATGACGCCGAGCAGTTGCAGCGCGCCTGGTTCGACGGCCGCCGCCGCGTCGGCATCACCTCCGGCGCCTCCACCCCCGAAGTGCTGCTCGGGCAGGTGGTGGCGCGCCTGCAAGCGTGGGGCGCCGGCCCGGTGGAAAATCGTCCCGGCGTGCGCGAGCACGTGGTGTTCGCCCTGCCGCGCGAACTGGTGCGCGCGGCCCGCACCGCAAGCTGAATTTCAACCCTGTGAGGAGAACCATCATGCCCGAACAAAACGTCTCGATCCTGTCCTTCGCGGAAGAAACGGTCCGGCTCGAACATACCTTCAAACTCGACAAGCCGTGCCCGGTCTCGATTTCGTTCGATCCGTCCCCGGCCAGCGTGATGCTCTCAAGCGACCCGCAGCGTCCGCTCCAGGTCAGCATGAACATGCTGCTGGCCGCGCGCGAGCCGGTGCCCGTGTGCATCACCGTGTGCGAACCGATCTGCGCGCGCAGCGATTACACGATCGGCATCGAGGTGTTCGGCAACCCGTTTGCCAGCATCACGGTGCGCGGCACCACGCGTTTGTTCGCCTGCCGCGACGATGTGCCGACCCCGACCCCGGTGCCCGGCTGATGTGTCCGGGGCCGCGCCCGGGTCTCCGCCTTTCCAACCGTAATCGTCACGCCAAGGAGCTGTGAGCAATGCCAAGCAATGAAAGCGACAACATCAGCATGAGCCGGGCCGAGCTCGATTACCTGATCCGCATGGCCGGCAAGACGTCGCGCATCGTGCAGCAGGCCGCCTCGACCCTGGAAGAAGAAATCGCGCTCGGGGTGGCGGCCGCCAAACGGGTCGAAATGCGTTTCGTGGACGTGGAAAAACTGCGCGCCGGCGACCCCGCCGACGTGATGCAGCGCTTTCGCCGCGACGCGCACGAGGTGGTCGACATCCTGCTCGACATGGTGGTCCTGGCCAGCAATTCGCTCGGTGCGCTGTCGGAGCGGGTAGTCACGGTGCGCCCCGGCGGCGCGGCGGCGCCGAAGCAGGGCGGCGACGCCACCGCGTCCTTAAAGATGCCGCAGCCGATCGCGCCGGGCAGCTCGCTCAGCGTGCCGATGACCCTGGAAAACGCGGCCGATGTCCCGACCGGGTTGTTTCGTTTCCACTGCGCCGACCTGCTCAGCGAAAGCGGCGCCCGCCTGACGGCGGCGCAGATCGCCTTCGTGCCGGAGCAGCTGTTCATCGCGGCGCGCTCGGCGGCGACGGTGCAAATCACGGTGACGGTGCCGCCGGATTGCGCGCCCGGCACCTATTCCGGGCTGCTGCTGGCCAGCGCGCTGGAACAGGTGCGCGCCGTGCTCACCGTGCAGGTCGAGTCGCCCGGTGAGTGAGGCGGACGGGCGTTCCCGTTTTGTCGAGGCCAGCCTGGCGCGCTACAAGGAGCTCACCATGGCGCGTCTGCTGGAATACCTGCCCAGCAAGGAGCCGCGGCGCTATCTGTACGACCTGCTGCCGGTGTATCCGCTGCGCTCGGGCAAGGGCCTGCGGCCGGCGCTGTGCATCGCCGCCTGCTGCGCCTTCGGCGGCGAGGTGCGCCGGGTGCTCGAATCGGCGGTCGCCATCGAGCTCTATCACAACGCCTTCCTGATCCACGACGACATCGAAGACGGCAGCGAAAGCCGGCGCGGCCAGCCGACCCTGCAGGCCGACCAGGGCCTGGCGGTCGCGCTCAACGTGGGCGACGCCATGCAGGTGCTGTGCATCCGCCTGCTGCTCAACAACCTGGCGATCGTCGGCCCGCAACTGACCTGGCGCATCGTCAACGAAATCGAGCACATGGTGTGCCAGACGGTCGAAGGCCAGGCGCTGGAACTGGGCTGGGTGCGCGACAACGTGGCCGAGCTGAGCGAGGAAGACTACCTGCGCATGGTGCTCAAGAAAACCTGCTGGTACACCTGCATGCACCCGCTGCGCATCGGCGCCCTGGTCGCGACCGGCGGCGCGCTGCCGCTCGAGCGCTTCGACCGCTTCGGCTACTACATGGGCGCGGCGTTCCAGATCCAGGACGACATCCTCAACCTCGATGCCGACGAAGGCAAGTACGGCAAGGAAATCAACGGCGACATCTGGGAGGGCAAGCGCACCCTGATGCTGATCCACACGGTGGGCCATTGCGAGGAGGCGGAAAAACAGCGCATCCGGGCCTTCCTGGCGCTTCCCCGCGGGGCGCGCCAGCAAGCCGAGGTCGACTGGGTGCGCGCCACGATGGACAAGTACGGCGGCATTGCCCATGCGCGCAGCTGCGCGCGCCAGTTGGCCGGCGCGGCCCTGCATGAATTCGAGCAAGTCTTCGGCGCGCTGCCCGACTCCGAGCACAAGCGCTTCCTGCACCAAGTGGTGCTTTACATGATTGAGCGCGATCTGTAATCGAGCGCGGCGGGAGCCGGCGGCGCGGCCTGCGCGCCCGGTTGCAGCAGCGCCCCGGCCACGCCGCCGCCCAGTTCCAGCGCGCTGCCGGCCACGCCCAGGCCCCAGTCGAGCGCGGCGCGCGGATTGGCCGCCATCGACAGCGCCACCCCGGCCGCCGCCGTGCCTGTTTGCAAGCCCAGACGCACGCAATGGGCACGCCCGCGCAGCAGGTGGCGCGCCCCCATCCCGGCCAGCGACAGCAGCGCCTGCAAGGCGGTCTTGCGCAGGATGTCGGCGCCCATCACGCGGCGCGCCGGCACCAGCCCGGCCAGCACGCCGCCGGTGACATCGGCGTAGGCGGGGTCGCTGCGGGCGCGCGCCACGATGATGCGCAGCGCGTCGAGCCAGACCGGGGTCAGGTGGCGGTTGCGGATCAGCTGCACGATCAGGCGCGCCAGCGCCATGTCGAAGCGCAGCTCGCGTTCGACCCGCTGCGCGTAGGGCAGCAGGCTGGCGTGCGTAAAATCGTTGCGCGCGCGCGCCGCGAGCAGGGTTTCGGCGGCCCAGCGTCCGCTCAGCATGGCGTACTGGATGCCCTCGCCGTTGAGCGGGTTGATCAGGCCGGCGGCGTCGCCCGCCAGCAGCACCCGTTCGCCCACGCAGGGCAGGGCCGGATCGTAGGTGCTCAAAGGCCAGCCGGTCACCGGGCCGCGCAGTTGCGCGTCGCCGAGGCGCGCGCGCAGGGCCGGGTCGCTGGAGATCAGGCGCACCATCAGCTGGCGCAGGTGTTCCTCGTTGCGCGGCAAGGTCGCGCGCACCATGCCGATGCCGACATTGGCCGAGCTGGGGCCGGTCGGGAACAGCCAGTAATAGCCGGGAAAGGTATCGTCCGAAAAATACAGGTCGCAGCGGTTGCCGGTGTCCGGCAAGCCGTCCATGTAGGCGCGCATGGCGATGATGCGGTTGCGGTCCGGCACCGTGTGCCCGCGCAGCAGGCGGGCCACCACGGAACTGCTGCCGTCGGCGCCGATCAGCGCTTGCGCGCGCAGGGTGGCCGGCCCGGCCGGGCCGTTGACCGCGACGCTGACGCCGCCGGCGCCGCTGGCGAAGCCCTGCACCCGGGTGTTTTCCAGCACCCGGGCGCCGGCCGCGCGCGCCCGTTCGAGGATCCACTGGTCGAGTTCCTTGCGCGCGATGACCCGGCCATGCGCCGGCATGCCCGCCACGCGCGGGATGGGATGGGTGATCAGGTGGCGCCCGTTCAGGTACAGCGCGGCCTCGTGGATGATGTTGGTGTGGCGGTAGCCGGGCAGGCCGGAAATGCCGAGGCGGTCGAGTTCGAGCAGGGCGGCCGGGCCGACGAAGTCGCCGCAGACTTTATCGCGCGGGAATTGCTGGTGGTCGAGCAGGAGGACCGAGAAGCCGGCGTCGGCCAGATGGGCGGCCGCGGCGGCGCCGGCCGGGCCGGCGCCCGCGATGATCACGTCGCCATCGCGCGCGGCGGCAATTTTCAGAGTCAGCATGGCGGGGAAGGTCTGGACAGGGAATTGTCCAGTATCCACGCCCCGGACAAGCGCATTGCTGATGTAACGCAAGGAGCGCGTAAAAAGCGCCGATGGCGGGATTTATCACGGTGATAAAATATGTCGCAATGTGCTCACTGTCAGGCAACCTGACTTTTTCGCTGCCGGGAGCCATCGCGAGGATGACCGCCATGCCGATAACGCTGACCTGCCGCGCCTGCAAGGACGGCAAGCTGCACGAGATCGTATCTCGACGCGAATTTTTCCCGAACAAAAAGATGGTCAGCGTTGAGCTGCGGCACGTGCAATGCGATGCTTGCGGCGCCGTCGACACGCTGTCCGCGCAACACGCCGACAACTTGCGCAGGCTGGCGGCGCGCAAGGCCGAGTATGGCGAGCAGCTGATGGGCGAAGAGTACATCGCATTGCGCAAGCGCTACGGCCTGACCCAACGGCAGGCGTCGAAGATCTTCGGCAAAGGCCTGATTGCCTTTTCCCGCTACGAAAATGAGGATGTTTAGCATCAGGCGGCGACGGCTCTTGAAGGGAATTACCCTGGAGACCTTGGCCGAGCGGGCCGGAATCGGCAAGGCCACGCTGCAGCGGCTGGAAACGCGTGGCGACTGCACGTTTGAAAACTTTATCCGTACCGTGCTGGCGCTTGGCATGGCAAGCGAATTGTAGGAAATTTTCGTCTCGAAGACGGTGTCCATCGCGCAAATGGAACGTGAGGCTGAACTCGCGACGCGCATGCGGGCTCCCCGCAAGTCGGTGTCAAAGAGGCCTGGATGCAAACACTGACGTTACGACGTGATGCATGGTATGACAGGATCAAGCTTGCCCGGCCGTGCCAGCGGCCAGGCGAAAAAAAACCGCCGGACTGTGCATCCGGCGGTTTTTTCACATCAGCCCGGGACGCTTAAAACGCGTAGCTGGCGCGCAGGTACACCGCGCGGCCGATCGGGTCGCTGAAGCGCGGATCGTAGCCCTTCTGGAACAGGGTGCCCTGGTTCGAGAACGGCGGCTGTTCGTCCAGCAGGTTCTTCAGGCCGGCGGTCAGGGTCAGGCCCTGGACGCCGCTGTAGCTGCCCGACAGGTTCAGCAGGCTGTAGGCTTCGACCTTGTGCTTGAACTCGTCGGCCACCTGGTTCTGGTCCTGATACGAGGACTTGAACGATTGCGACAGGTTCACGCCCCAAGGACCGTTGCTCCAGTTCAGCGCTGCCGTGTGCTGCCAGCGGAACACCGGCGCCATGTCGGCGTAGCGGCCCACGTTGTGGATGAACTCGCCATTGCGCTCGTTCTGGTAGTCGTACTTGTGCACGTAGGTACCGTCCATGGTCACGGTGAAGTTGCCGACGCTGGTGCGCGGCAGGCGCAGGGTCATGCTCAGGTCGACGCCGTCGGTCTTGACTTCGCCAAGGTTGTTGAGGAAGTTTTCGATCGCGTTCGGCGAGCCGTCCGGATTACGCAGGAACAGCGCCTTGTACTTCTCGTAGTTGCCGTAGATGCTTTGCTCCGGCAGGGCGGCGATCTTGTCCTTCAACTGGATGTTCCAGTAGTCGGCCGCAATCGTCACGCTCGGGATCGGCTCGATCACCGCGCCGAAGGAGAACGACTTCGATTTCTCCGGCTTCAGGTTGATATTGCCGCCCTGCAGCTTGTACTGTTGCAGGTCGCAGTCACGCAGCGGATTCGAGCCTGGCTGCGGCTTGCCGCCAGGGCACAGGATCGGATCGTTGTAGCTGTCGTTGGTATCGTTGCGCGACGGCGGACCGTTCTTTTCGAACAGGGTCGGGGCACGGAAACCGGTGCTGGCCGAACCGCGCACCAGCACTTGCGGGGTCGGCTGGTAGCGCAGGCCGACTTTCGGGTTGGTGGTGTTGCCGACGTCGCTGTAGCGGTCGTAGCGCGCCGCCAGCTGCACTTCCAGTTCCTTGGTGAACGGCAGGTTCAGCTCGGTAAACACGGCCTGGATATTGCGCGAACCGGTTTTCGACAGCGAACCCGACAAGCCCGAGCTCGACGCCTGCGAGGCGATCGCGCGGTTGACGTTGAATTCGGCCGTCTCGCGCCGGATCTCGGTGCCGACCGCGACCGCCATCTGGCCGCCGCCCATGGCCATGATGTCGCGGCTGGCCTTGAAATCGAAGGCGGTGTTTTTCACTTCGGCGCTCTGCACGCGGCCGCGCAGGGCGGTGCTGTCCAGATAGGCCTTGCCGGCCGCGTCCTGCAGCGCGAACGGGTTGAGGATGCCATTGGCAACGCCGGCCGCGAACGAGGCGTCGGCCACGTAGCCGCCCACGAAGTCTTCGCTCGACTTGGAGATCGAGTGCGCGATGCCGCCCTTGTAATCCCAGCCCGCCAGCAAGCCTTCCATGCCGAACACCACGCGGTCGGCCTTGCCTTGCGAATCGATGGTGCGCTGGCCCGCTTCCAGCGGACGCCAGTTGACCGACAACGGTCCGCCCGACACGCCGCTCTTCGGATAGTACTTGCTGGTGTTCGGCAGGATCAGGCCGGTTTGCGGCGGCGGCGCGGTGCGCGAGGTGACGTCGTTTTGCGAATGCAAAAATTCCAGGCTGGCCAGGTGGTCGGCGCCCAGCTTCATGCTGCCGCGCGCGAACAGGGCCACTTGTTCCTGGTCGGGCATGCTGTCGATCTGGCGCGTGTAATCCTGGCGGCAGATGCCGGCCGCGTTCGGTACCGAGAACGGTGGATTGCAACCGGTGGCCCAGCCCGGATTGCCGGACTTGTCGGCGCCGGCATCGTAGAAGTTGGCCGGGAAGGTGGTGCCGGACGTGAGGTTCAGGCCGCGGCTAGGAACGATCCCGGTTTTCGAGAATTCGCGCTCCTGCGAACCGATCGAGGTCTGCTTGTGCCAGTCGACCACGCCGAAGACGTTGAAGCCGTCCTTGTCCAGGTTGCCGAAGCCGCTGGACAGGTTGACGCGTTTTTCGTCGCCGCCGTCCTTGCGTGGGCGCACCAGTTCGCCGGTGATGGTGGTGGTCGTGACCGAGCGCTTGGTGATGAAGTTGATCACGCCGCCGATGGCGTCGGTGCCGTAGATGGCCGAGGCGCCGTCGCGCAGCACTTCGACCCGGTCGAGGGCGGACAGGGGAATCATGTTCAGGTCGACGCTGGAGCTGTCGTACGGGTGGTTGGCGAGGCGCCGGCCGTTGAGCAGCACCAGGGTCTTGTCGCCGCCCAGGCCGCGCAAGTCGGCGCTGGCCTGGCCGCCGGTCGGCAGGCCGCTGCTGTTGCCGCCAACGACGTTGCCGCTGCCCATGGTGCTCTGGTTCGATGGAATGCGCGACAGCGCTTCCTGGGCCGTGGTCAATCCCTGCTTGATGAACTCGTCGGCCTTGATGATCGACAGCGGGTTGGCGGTTTCGCTTTGAATGCGTTTGATCGACGATCCGGTGATCTCGACACGCTGCATCGGCTGGCCGTCCTGGGCGAAGGCCGCGCCTGCAAAGCCGCCGCCGGCTGCAAACATCGCGCCCAACGACAGGGATAATACGGTTGGCTTCATCATGCTGTTCAACTCCATCCAAAAGTGAGAGGGGACTATAGAATCATCAGGGGCAGCGGGTGTCAATCGTGCAAGTTTGCGTTTGATCGAAATACAACGAAAATGGCTAAATTGTTTAGCTTGATTGCAAAGTAAGCTTCCAGTCAGCAAGTGTGTTCACACATGCATTATTTGCTGCCGTCTATTGAACGCGTGGGTCAGGGAAAGGGCATGTCCAGGGAGTCTTCGGATGCAATGATCAGCCCGGGCTGGCATAGGTATTTCACCAAGGCCGGATCGCGGCGCAGAATCAGTGCGGCGAGCTCCACGGTGGCACCTGCCTGGCCATGGCTAGCGATCTCGCTCGGTGCCAGCGGGATTTGCCACATTACCCCGTCGCCTTCCCAGGGAACGTCGTCGGCCTCGACCGGCGCCAGCCGCTCCGGATGGCCCGCCGGGCAGCGCAGGGCCACGCTGAGGGCGGGGCGGCCGCTGGCCCGGTCGCGCACGGTTACCAGCATCTGCGCATCCATTGCCAGATTCGGATACCAAGCGGCGATGTAGTCGCCAAAGGGTGCATCGTCGATCCATATATTTCCGCTGGATAGGCCTACCCAGCCCTGGTACCAGGCGCAGTCGTCGGTTACTTGCCAGAGCACATCGCCGAGAGTGACATTCATGGGGCTCCGTTGGCCGTGTGAAAAAGGGCGATGCCTGCGCACCGCCCGTTATGCAATGACTTGCGTGTTTTGGAGTGAACGCGTGATTAGCTCCCTAGTCGCGCCTTACTATTCTGGTAAGCGCCTTATTATTTTGCCTCTCGGAACTTACTCAGAGCCTCAACAAGGGCGCTCACCTCTGTCATATTAAAAGGCGCGCTGACAGTGTGCTCTTGCACGCCGTTCCCAAAATATTTCTTTATCAATTCTTCCCTGATTGTGTCTTTTTTATCTTTTTCCATCAGTTCAATAAACGGCCCAAGGGCCGCGAGTTCTATTTGAGTTTGACGGGCGCGGTCGGCAGTGGTGCGATGACGAGCAGATTCCCGTGCAAGATACCAGCCCGGCAAGGTAATTGTGATGGTGGCTCCGATCCGAAACAAGACCGTTATCATGGTTTCCGCGGACGGTGCGTGTCCAATCCATTTTTCGAGCAATCCTAGTGCCATGGTCACGCCAAGTGAAAAAAACACAATCGCGGCAATTCGAAACCGATTCGCTTGAGTTGTTTCCTTATCAGCCGCGTTTTCATAACTACCAGTCACCCCTTTGGTTCCAAAAGAGCTATACAATTTCGCCGCGTTGGTTTCGTATTCTTTAAGAACTTCAGAAAAACGTTCTGCATCATCTTTGGCTGTCTCTTGTAATTTCGACGCATCTACTAGCCGGGCTTGCATTGCTTCGTCATGCTCTTTTTTACGGTCACGTTCTGCGTCGTGGTACTGACTCTGTAACTCCGCCACTTGAGCTGATGCTTGTGACCGAAGGCTTGCCGCGTCTTCATCCATCTTTTTTATCTTACTCAGGAGATGGTTAGCGCTTTCTGCTTGGACTTCCAACATTTCTTTGGTTTTTGCATGTTGACGCGATAAGTCTTCCATGCTTTTTTTCGCCAAGTCACGATGTTCCGATAGCATTTTATTATATACCGCGCCTGCCGTTTCTTCGGGCGGTCGAGCGAAAGTCCACATTAAAGGCTGTATATTTTGTGAAACGACTATAACCGCAGATACCAATTGGTCGAGCTGACGAGTAGTTGTGAAAGCCTCAAATCGCGCGAGCACTTCATTTAGCTGATGCGCAATTTGATTCAATCCCACTAAGCTGATCAATTCTGGAGGGTTGGCTGACAAATGACTTTCGATTACACGACGCATGGCAAAAATTTGCGTAATATAAGTTTTTGCATCTGGCAATTCGATCAATGCTTCGCGAAGCGCATTTGTGGCCGGCAGAGTATTCATCAGTGAGATTGCCGCATGAATTGGGTGACTAGTGAATTCTTCTGGTGTCATAGGATCTTCAAACGGAGGGTGGGGTGGGCGAATGGCATTATTCTATATTGAAAATCGCCTTACGCCAAAGCACTGCAGAATTTTCCTCACTATTTTGACTGTGCCGTCGTGAACGTGTGATTAGTTCCCTAGTCACCATCACGCGGTTCCTTTTTTCGCCGAATAGCGCTCCAATAAAGAAGGCCCCAATTTGAAAGTCGGAACCTTTTTTACTTAATGCATTCTTTTCCATAACTCGGGGTGGAACATAAGAATATTTTCCGGTGAACTGATCACTTGGCGGCGAGCACCGCGACCGTCGTTGCCCACGGCTTTCCATCATGACCAGGGACGTCCTCCTGACCAACATGCAGGAGAGTGCAACCATGCTCTGTTAAATAGTGGTTGACGGCAGCGGCAAAATCCATTGTTCCGTCGATCGAGTGCGAGCAGAAGCTGCAACCGCTCAATTCGTTAGAACTTACTCGGGCGACTGCAGTAGTCTTATTGTCCATGCGCTGGTCCATTGTGGGTACTGGCGGCCGGCCAGCTGCGGGCGCCTCACGGCGCGTGATTTTCCTTGGGCTCAGTAACTGTCCGGTAAGGCCTGGAATACGGTGTCACCGCTGAACCAGCGGTCTTCCGCTTTCTCATCCGTAAGTGCAACCCAAAGCGCTTGACCCAACTCGTGGCTGTCGTTTGGAAATTTGGCTTGCCCGTATCCCTCATTGGCTCCAACTACTATCGCAGCAATATTAGAAACCATCTGTTCATCTTCCGGAGCATCCGTACCAGGTCTACGGCAAGCCTCGACATCAAGTGAATTTAGCTTTCGACACATGCTGGGGCGAATATCATAGACGGAGCAGCGGCCATCCTTGAGCAGGGCGCACGGCCTGTCGTATCTTCCCATGTTGAGCCCGTTGGCATACGATGCCTGCGCGGATATCTTTTTAAGCTGGATTTCGAAATCCTGTTTTGGTTGTTTCCGCAACTCGCGAGCTATTAGAAATACTTCAGGCGGTACAACTTCCACTCGGAGCGAACAACAGAAGTTACAGCCTGACGTACAATCAAATTGTAGACCCCGCTCCTTGGCCCGGACCACTTGTGTATCAACTTGACTATACAGGTTACGTACTAGATTGATTGCAAATGTCTTATTGCGAGTCATACGCAGTTGCTGGCGATATTTTTTTGCTTGTGACTCTCTAGTGCTATTCAGTCTGTCGCGTTCGTCGTCGGTCAAATCAAACATATTTTCCTCGAACTATTCTGGGAAGTGCCGTACCCCAGTTGCCCTCATCCACAATGCTGACCAGCGATTAGCCGGTTGCTTGTCACTTTTCGTTTGCGCCTGTCGTAGCCTAGCTGTTTTTAGCATATTTTCCTCTCAGGATCACCTTACTTGGGTCTGGGCCGGTTGTGGAGTGCTTTCACGCCACCTAATTCTTGTACGAGCTGGGCCGCTCCAAACGCCACAGTGAACAACGGCTTGTCAGAGCAAAACTTGTCGAGATACGCATTGATGGTGGGAAAGTCGGGCACGTCAACTTCCAGTTTTCGGGCTCTATCGGTCTGGTAGTAGTTGTATGAGGCAATAAACGACGCAACCCACTGTTCGTAGAGCACAACCATGGTCGAGTTTTCGCGTCTAGCCTCGATCCACTTACCGCAACCGTGTTGCCCCACACCTCTAATTTGCCAAACTTCCCCCTCATTTGCTCGAGCGGTCATAGTTGAAAAAACCGATATTGCAACGACAAGGACATGGAGGAACAACCGGGTGGCTTTCATAGTTTTACGATCTTCAGCGGGCCGTGGCCCAGGTGTTATAGCAGTTCTTGAGATACTGTTGGGGCGCTGGCATCGGATGTGAATTGCCTGGCTTTGTTTTGCGCTCATGACCGCGATACGCCTTCTGAATCCGCTCCCAATCCTTTGGGTACAACTCTATGAACTTTTCGGCAAACTCATCTTGAGAGAAGCCAGGCGCAAGCGCCGCCGCGACTGCTGCGACCTTCTCGTCTTTTTCAAAATTACGCTCATGGTCGTTTTTCTAAAAGGTGGGCGTCCCCAAGTGTACGACTGTTTACCTGATTGCAACCATTCTTACAGGGTAACGCGACGAAATATTTGTGAACGCGTGATTACAGCCCTAATCACGCGTTGCAAACGCCGGCGACGCGCGTACTTCGGCACTGCGCCGGATAACCGGCAGCGCCGCACACGATGCGCGATCTTACTTCGCCAAAAGTGACATTCTGGGGAGGGATGCGCTTGTAGCGGAAACGAAAAAGGGCGATGCCTGCGCACCGCCCCCGGTCATGCGTTCGCTACACGTTCAGACTAGAACTGGTAACGCGCGCCCGCCTTGAAGTAGCGGCCGATAGCGCCGGACGCGTCCATCGGGTTGTAGCTCATGCCGCCGTAGGTCAGTGGATCGAGCGGTGCGACCTTGTCGAACAGGTTGTTGACCGAACCGAACAGCTGGAAGTTCTTCGACAGGTTGTAGCGCACCGACAGGTCGGTCGCGGTGAACGAGGCCAGGGTGCATTCCGGGTTCGGGGCCAGGGCGCCGTTGGCGAACTTGGAGGCGCACAGGTCGCCTTCGAACTGCACGTTCTTCATCTTCGAACGGTAGTTGGTGGTCAAGGTCAGGTTCAGGTCGTTCCAGTCCCAGCCCGCCACGAAGCTGATCTTCTGCTTCGGCGTACCGGCGCAGTTGGAGGTGTCGCAGTTGCCGTGGGTGCCGGCGTACTGGTACTTGACGGTGGCCGACTCGGCCCGGATCCACGAATCGATGTAGGTCCAGGTCAGGCCCAGGTTGGCGCGGCCGTAGTCGCCGAGGCGGAACTTCTGCTTGATGTCGACGTCGACGCCCTTGATTTCGGTGAAGCTCGAATTGCGGTAAGGCGCATTCGAAATCAGGATGGTGCCGGTGTTCGGAATGGCCACGCCGCCGACCACCAGGTTGTTGTCGGCGCGCACCGCGGTCGGCAGGGCCGCCGCTTCGTTGTACGGCAGCGGATTGATCTCGTCGCTGCGCTTGATCTTCCACAGGTCGACCGACAGGCTGGTGTCGTTGAGCGGATCCCAGACCATGCCGAGCGTCATGCCCTTCGAGGTTTCCGGTTTCAGGGCCGGGTTGCCGACCTTGACCGCGGCCAGCGAGATCGAGCAATCGGTGGCGCTGCCGCCGCCGGCTGCCGGCGTGCCGCCAGGGCAACGGATTGGATCGCGCGTGGTGGCGGTGCCGGTCGAACGCGACGAGGCGCTCGCTTCAGCCGCGCCCGGTGCGCGGAAGCCTTCCGAGTAAGTGCCGCGCAGGGCGAAGCTCTTGACCGGGGTCCACTTGGCGCCGAATTTTGGCGTGGTCGAGGAGAAGTTGGTGTACTTGTCGTAACGCAGCGCGCCCGACAGTTCCACCGACTTGATGATCGGCGCGGCAACTTCGACGAACACGGCCGAGATTTTCTCTTCGCCCTTGGCCGCCACGTAGGACGAGTTGATGGAGCCGTCTTCGGTGCCCGAGAGCGATGGATTGTCGAGTTTTTCGCGGCGGTGTTCGGCGCCCACGGCCAGGCCCATGGCGCCGCCCGGCAGCTGGAACAGTTCGCGCGAGGCTTTGAAGTCAATCACGTCGAGCTTGGTGGTGGAATGCGAGGTGGCGGTGCGCACCATGGCCTGGTACAGCGAGGCCGGATTCTTGCCGGCCTGCTCACCGATGTAGTACGGGAAGTACTGGCTGGCCGGGTTGCCCAGCGCCGCCTGCACCACGCGCAGGTTCAGCATGTTGCTGTACAAGAGGTCGAGTTTCGATTCCGAATGCACGTAGGCGGTGTCGAAATCCCAGCCCATGGCCGCGCCCTTGGCGCCGATCACCAGGCGGTTGAATTCATTGTTGACCGAACGCTCGCTCGGGCCCACGTCAAAGGCCGAATAGCGCACGCGCACCGGCACGCCGTACGGGTTTTGCGGGTGGTTGGCGGCCAGTTGCATGGTCGTGCCCACGCCCGAACCCCAGTTGGTCACGCCGGTCGGATTGCCGGCCGATGGTGGACCGGCATAGGTACGCGTGATTTCGCCCGGAACCAGGGTGAACGAGGTGTCGCGCTTGGAGTAGCCGACTTCGCCGTAGACTTGCAGGTCGTCGTTGATCTTCTTGCTCACGCGCGAGTACAGGTTCAGGCCGTCGACCTGCGGCTGCATCGAGCGGAACTGGTCGTGGTGCCACAGGCAGCCGCCTTGCGGATCGCTGTTCTTGGTTTGCGACAGGGCCGCGCAGCCCGGCAGCGACACATAGGTGTTGTTGGCCGGGTTGCGGATCGAGCCGGTCGGGCTGGCGCCGGTGTTGTTGCTGCCCGCCAGGTAGCCGGAAGCGAACTGGGTATCCATCGCGTAGCCGTACGGGCGCAGGTCGCCATGGCCGATCCAGCCGCGCTCGGCGCGGTCTTTGTTTTTCAATTCGTTGTTGGTGTAGTACTCGGCGTTGACCAGCACGTTGTAGCCGTCGGCTTCCAGGTTGCCCTTGCCCCAGGTCAGCGAGCCCTTGGCCATTTCGCCGTCCTTGTATTTGGACTGGCCGATCGTGCCCTTGGCGATCAGGCCCGTGAAATCCTTGCGCAGGATGATGTTCACCACGCCGGCGATCGCGTCCGCGCCGTAGGTCGAGGAAGCGCCGTCTTTCAGCACTTCGATGCGCTCGACCGCTTCCATCGGGATGGTCGACAGGTCGGTGAAGCTCTTCTGGCCATCGTCGGCGCGCGCGAACGGCGCCATGCGGCGGCCGTTGAGCAGCACCAGGGTCGAGGTGGCGCCGAGGCCGCGCAGCGAGATCGCGGTCGAACCGGCGGCAAAACCGTTGCCGAAGCCGGTTGGCAGCGAACCGGCGCCATCGGCGGTCAGGGTCTGGAGGTATTCGGCGACCGTGCCCTTGCCGGACTTGGCCATGTCTTGCGCGGTGATGACCTGGACCGGGGAAGCAGTTTCGGCGGTAGCACGTTTGATGCTCGAGCCGGTGACTTCGACCCGTTGGATCGGTGCCGACGGGTCTTGCGCCATGGCCGGTGCGGCCAGGGTGAATGCTGCCGAAGCGAGCGCCACAGAGACGGCGTGCGCCATTACGGTTTTTCTAAACATGTGTAACTCCAGAGGGTATCAATGTTAAAAACTTCTATATCTGCATGCATATTTCGCTTTCCGCCCGCTTCCCAGCACAGGCTTGCTGAGATGGGCGCAATATGCATGGTGTCTCTCGTTTTCTTGTGAAATAGTTGGTGAGAACATTTTCCAAGCGCACACATCTCAACACTGGAATGTCGGACTGTCAATGTACACGCGGTACGCTTTGGCAGCGAAACAACAGTTTCCCGACGCTACAAATTTGCACTTGAATTTGTCTCCGTTGTCTGCCGTCAACAAAGATTATTTTCGGCATGACAGCGCCGGCATGCTGCGCCGGGTGCCCCGCGCCGGGCCAAAATGCGCTATCGTCATGGCCTGCCGAACAACCCGCCACGCCGACCAGGAAGGATCCCGCCGCACCTCATGCTTGCCTACATCCTGCGCCGCCTGTGGCAGATGCTGCCCACCATGGCCGGCGTCGTGCTGCTGGTGTTTATACTGTTTAACTGGATTGGCGGCGATCCGGCGTATCTGCTCGCCGGCAAGATGTCCGATGCCGCCGACATCGAGAACATCCGGCGCCAGCTCGGCACCGACCAGCCGATGCATGTGCAGCTGTGGATCTTCGTCAAGCAGATCCTCACCGTCGATTTCGGCAACGCCTGGAGCACGGGCGAACCGGTCGCGCGCATCATCGCCAGCCGGCTGGGGCCGTCGCTGACCGTGCTGATTCCCCTGACCGTGCTCGACACCACGATCGGCATCGCGCTGGCGCTGGCCGTGGCCTTCGTGCGCGGCTCGCTGACCGACCGCGCGGTCATGCTGGCCTGCACGGTCGGCATGTCGGTCAGTATTCTGGTGTACATCATCGCCTTCCAGTACGGGCTGGCCTACAAGCTCGGGCTGTTTCCGGTGCAGGGCTGGGGCAGCGCTCCGGGCGAGAACCTGCTGCGCTATGCGGCACTGCCGGTGCTGATCGGGCTGGCGGTGTCGATCGCGCCGACCCTGCGCCTGTACCGCAGTTTCGTGCTCGACGAAGTGCAGCAGGATTACGTGCGCACGGCGCGCGCGAAAGGCTTGCCCGAACGCCGCATCATGTGGGTGCACGTGCTGCGCAATGCCGCCATTCCGATCATCACGCACGTGATGGCGAACCTGCCGGCGCTGTTGATCGGCGCGTTCTTGCTGGAACGCTTTTTCGGCATTCCCGGGATCGGGCGCGAAGTGATTCTGGCGGTCGAGCGCAGCGATTTTCCGGTGATCAAAGCCATTACCGTGTACGTGGCGGCCGCCACTATGGTGTTCAACCTGCTGGCCGACCTGCTGTACCAGGCGGTCGATCCGCGCGTGCGGCTCGCATGATGACGGCCGCGAATTTGCACCCCGCCCCGGCGGGCCTGTGGACCCTGGCCCTGCGCCGCCTGCGCGCCGACCGCGTGGCGATGGCGGCGCTGGCGGTGGTGGCGCTGTTCCTGGCGCTGCTGGTCTTGTCCGGCACCGGCCTGGTCGCCGCCGGCTGGGAGAAAGAGGTGGCCGTCACCTACGCGCCGCCATCGTTCATCGGCGCCGATACGCCGATGGGCGAGGGCGCCGGCGCGGCGCGCAGCGGGCCGCCGCCCGCGAATGCCTTCGATCCGCTGGCCGGCGACATCGCCGCCATCATCGACGCCCAGGGCGAGGCGATCACCGCGCCGCCGCCGCCGCGCCTGGCCACCTTGCCGTTCGGCGCCGACAAATGGGGCCACGACGTCCTGCTCAAGACCATCAAGGGCGGCGAAACCTCGATCGTGGTCGGGCTGGCGGCGGCATTCATCGCGGTGGCGCTGGGGACCTTGTTCGGCGCCTTGTCCGGCTACTTCGGCGGCGTGGTCGACGACCTGTTCAACTGGTTCTACAGCGTGTTCACCTCGATCCCGTCGATCCTGATGATCCTCGCGGTGGCGGCCGTGCTGCAGCACAAGGGCGTGGCGACCATCGTGCTCATTCTCGGGCTGACCGGCTGGACCGGGCCGTACCGCCTGATCCGCGCCGAATACATGAAGCACAAGGGGCGCGAATACGTGCTGGCGGCCGACGCCATTGGCGCCTCGCACTGGCGCAAGATGTTCTCGCATATTTTCCCCAACGTCAGCCATGTGGCGCTGGTGCAGCTGTCGATCCTGGCGGTCGGTTTCATCAAGGCCGAAGTGATTTTGAGTTTTCTCGGCTTCGGCGTGCCGGTCGGCGTGGTCTCGTGGGGCAGCATGCTGAACGAAGCGCAGAACGAACTGATCCTCGGTAAATGGTGGCAGCTCAGCGCCGCCGCCAGCGCCATGGCGCTGCTGGTGACGGCATTCTCGCTGTTCACCGATGCGCTGCGCGATGCGCTCGATCCGAAACTCAAGTAGAAGGCTTGCATGCTGCTTCAAGTAGACAATTTGCGCATTGCCTTTCGCCTCGACAAGCACAGCACGGTCGAGGCGGTGCGCGGCGTGACGTTTTCGGTGCCGCGCAATGCCACCGTGGCGCTGGTGGGCGAGTCCGGCAGCGGCAAGTCGGTCAGCTCGCTGGCGGTGATGGGCTTGCTGGTGCCGGAGACCAGCATCATCGACCCGGCCTCGCGCATCGTGTTCGATGGGGTCGAGCTGCTGGCCTTGGCGCGCGCCGAGCGGCGCCGCCTGTGCGGCAAGCGGATCGCGATGATCTTCCAGGAGCCGATGTCGTCGCTCAATCCGGTGCTCACGGTCGGCTACCAGATCGGCGAAGTGCTGCGCCTGCACATGGGCATGACTGCGCGGCAGGCGAGGGCGCGCACCCTGGCGCTGCTGGACGACGTCGGCATGCCGGACCCGGCGCGCAAGATCGACGCCTACCCCGGCCAGCTGTCGGGCGGGCAGCAGCAGCGCGTGATGATCGCCATGGCGATTGCCTGCGAGCCGGCGCTCTTGATCGCCGACGAGCCGACCACCGCGCTCGACGTCACCATCCAGAAGCAGATCATGGCGCTGATTGCCAGGTTGCAGAAGGAGCGCGCCATGTCGGTGCTGTTCATCACGCACGACCTGGGGCTGGTCAGCGAGATCGCCGATCAGGTGATCGTGATGCGCCATGGCGAAGTGCGCGAGCAGGGCCTGGTGCGCCAGGTGCTCGACCATCCGGCGGACGCGTACACCCGTGCCTTGCTGCACTGCCGCCCGCGCCTGGACCAGCGTCCGCTGCGCCTGCCGGTGCTGGAAGATTATCTCGACGGGCGCGAGCCGGCCGCCGGCGCCCAGCGCGTGCGCGGCTACGCGGCCGGGGACGAGGAGGTGCTGGTGGTGCGCAAGCTGAGCAAGAGTTTTTATGCGCGCGAGGGGCTGTTCGGCAAGCGCGAAATGCGCGCCGTGAGCGACGTCTCGTTTACGCTCGCGCGCGGCAAGACGCTGGGCGTGGTGGGTGAATCGGGCTCGGGCAAGACCACGGTCGGACTGACCTTGCTGCGCCTGCATCAAGCGAGCGGCGGTACGGCGATATTCGACGGCAAAGACCTGATCGGCATGGCGGCGCGCGATTTCCTGCCCTATAAACGGCGCATCCAGATCGTGTTCCAGAACCCGTACGCCTCGCTCAATCCGCGTTTTACGGTGGGGCAGATCCTGCTCGAACCAATGCGCATCCACCGCATCGGCGCGACGGATGGCGAACGTACCGCCATGGCGCTGCAACTGCTGGGCAAGGTGGGACTGCCGGCGCACGCCATGCGGCGCTATCCGCACGAGTTTTCGGGCGGGCAGCGCCAGCGCATCGCCATTGCCCGCTGCCTGACCATGCGGCCCGAGATCCTGGTGTGCGACGAATCGGTGTCGGCGCTGGACGTGTCGGTGCAGGCGCAGGTGCTCAACCTGCTGCAGGACTTGCAGGACGAATATCGCATGAGCTACATCTTCATTTCGCACGACCTCTCGGTGGTCAAGTACATGGCCGACCGGGTGATGGTGATGCGCGCCGGCGAGGTGGTCGAGATGGCTGACTCGGACGAGCTGTACCGCAATCCGCGGCATCCCTACACCCAGGCCCTGCTGGCGGCGATTCCGCGCACCTGAACCCGGCGGCGGTGCCACAGCCCCGGGCCGCAATACCACCTTTGGGGGAGAGCCGCGCCGCGTTTTCGGATAAGATAGCGGCATGCCCAATCTTATCGAATTGCTTCAGCTCTACGGTGTGCTCATCGTGTTTGCCATCGTGCTGGTCGAACAAATCGGTATGCCGATTCCCGCCTTCCCGATCCTGATCGTGGCTGGCGCGCTGTCCGTGGGCGGCGAAATCAGCTGGGGCGTGTGCCTGGCCGTGGCCATCGGCGCCTGCCTGATCAGCGACGTCATCTGGTTCAACGCCGGCCGCTACTACGGCAAGCGCATCCTGCGGCTGCTGTGCAAGATCTCGCTCTCGCCCGACTACTGCGTCAGCCAGACCGAAGACCGCTTCAAGCGCTTCGGCCCCAAATCGCTGATGGTCGCCAAGTTCATTCCCGGCTTTAACATCATCGCCTCGCCCATGTCGGGTGCGCTCGGCGTGAGCACGCCGCGCTTCCTGGCCTTCAGCATGACCGGCAGCCTGCTCTGGAGCGGCACCGGGATCGCCATCGGCGCCCTGTTCCATAAGAGCGTCGACAAGGTCCTGGTCATGCTCGAAAGCATGGGTAGCACCGCCCTGATGGTCCTGCTGACCTTGCTGGGGCTGTTCATTCTGTACAAATACGTCGAGCGGCGCCGTTTCCGCCAAGGGATGCAGATCGAGCGCATCAGCATGAGCGACCTGGCGCAGTTGATCCACGGCGGCCAGCAGCCGATCATGGTCGACGCCCGCAGCATCACCGCCCAGCAGCTCGAACAAGCCGTGCCCGGCGCGCTGATCTACAACGCCTCCGCGCGCGAGAGCTTCATGGCCCTGCTCGACAAGGAGCGCCACATCGTCGTCTATTGCAGCTGCCCCAACGACGTGACGGCCGCGCAGGTTGCCCGGGAGCTCATCGCGCTCGGCTATCACCGGGCGCGGCCCCTGCATGGCGGGCTGGACGCATGGAATGCCCATCATGCCGGCGATGCCGGGCAGCGCAGCGTCCACATCGGCTGACCGGCCCTGTCACAGCGCGTACCTATACTACGCCCGGGCTAGCCGAAAGTCGCCCTGCGGCCAGAATTCGTGCCGTATATGTACTAAAACTACAAAGAAAGCTTGCACCGTCGGTATGTGATCCATTAAGCTTGGCGAGTCCATAGAACAATCGCCACCATGACCGACCACGCCACCGCGCCTCACCCTGCTGCCTCGCCATCCCCTTATGTTGACGGTCCGCGCCTGCTGGCCGACATTGGCGGCACCAACGCCCGCTTTGCGCTGGAGACCGCTCCCGGCCAGGTCGGCCGGATCGACGTGCTGCCGTGCGCCAACTACCCGACCCTGGCCGATGCCCTGCGCGCCTACCTGGGTTCGCCCAAGGTGGTGGCGGCCGGGGTGGACGGCTTGCGCCACGCCGCGCTGGCGATTGCCAATCCGATCACGGGCGACCTGGTGCGCATGACCAACCATCACTGGGAATTCTCGATTGCCGCCTTGCGCCTTGAGTGCGGGTTCGACACGCTGGAAGTGGTCAACGACTTTACCGCGCTGGCGCGCGCCTTGCCCCACCTGGCTGACAAGAAACAGCAGGTCGGCGGCGGCGTGGCGCGTGCCGGGACGCCGCTGGGGCTGGTTGGCGCCGGCACCGGGCTCGGGGTATCGGGGCTGATTCCCGCGGGCGACAGCTGGACCGCCTTGCTCAGCGAAGGCGGTCACGTGACGTTTTCGCCGGCCAGCGAGACCGAAGTGGCGATCTTGCAATTTGCGTGGCGCCAGTACGAGCACGTATCGGCGGAACGGCTGTTATCGGGCGACGGCATCGAGCTGATCTACCGGGCGCTGGCGCATCACACGGGGCAGGAAGCGCAGGAACTGGACGCCCCCGAAATCTCGCGGCGCGCGCTGGCGGGGGAATGTGCGTTGTGCGACCAGGCGATCGAAGCGTTCTGCGGCATGCTCGGCACGGTGGCGGGCAATCTCGCGGTCACGCTCGGGGCGCAGGGCGGTATCTATATAGGTGGCGGGATCGTGCCGCGTCTGGGCGAGCGCTTTGCGCGCTCATGCTTCCGTAGCCGCTTCGAGCAGAAAGGGCGCTTCGTGCAGTACCTGTCGCAAGTGCCGACGTTTGTCATTACAGCCGACTATCCCGCCTTCCTCGGCGTCTCCGCCATCCTTTCCGAAAAGCTCGGCCGCTAAATAGTTGTAAAACCGGGGACAGACCCCGGTTTTACAACTATTTTCAGAATAATTGCAAAACCGGGGTCTGTCCCTAATGGCGTTAACTTAGGCTCCGTCATTCCCGCGAAGGCGGGAATGACGGAGCTAAGTTTTGTGGCCCAAAGCGCTTAACTTAACGGCATTAGGGTCTGTCCCCGGTTTTGCAATTAGTTGCAGCTTGGAGCTCAGCCCTCTCGGCAGAGCGCATTTGCAGGGGATTCTGACGCGGGGACTTGTCCTTTTTGCGCTTTTATCGGGTACAATGGCCTGTGTTGGAGCAAACGATGTCGATCGTTCGTGTAGTGCGCGCCCGGAGCTTGGCCTCCATGCCGCTGCGACGAACCAGCGTTTCTCTTGAAAATCAACGGTTTAGCCTCGCCAGGTATGCAGGCAACCGTGTGGCAGGGTTCGCATCTCGCCACCTGTAACATTCCCGCCCAGCGCGCTTCGTCGCAGGCGACGGATTCCAGTTTCAACGTGTTTGCATGCTGTCGGCGTCATTTTGTGATGCGCGCTGCCATGCGTTGAATGGTATTTGGTTGTTTTTTCTCTGCAGATCTAATTGCAACATCCGCACACGACATCGTTATGAATACTGATGAGGCCAAACGGGTCCTCGAAACCGCTTTGCTCTGTGCGCGCGAGCCCATGTCGATCCACGGCATGAAGAAGCTGTTCGTCGATGTCGATGACCATGGCCGCCCCATCGGCGCCGGGGTCGGCGCCGATACCATCAAGATCATGCTGGAAGAGTTGCGCCGCGATTGGAGCGAACGCGGCATCGAAATCGTCAGCCTGGCCAGCGGCTGGCGCTTCCAGAGCCGCCCGGAAATGAAGCAGTACCTCGATCGCCTGAGCCCGGAAAAGCCGCAGAAGTATTCGCGCGCCACCCTGGAAACCCTGGCGATCATCGCTTACCGCCAGCCGGTCACCCGCGGCGATATCGAAGAAATACGGGGCGTTGCCGTCAATTCGCAGACGATCAAGATGCTGGAAGACCGCGGCTGGATCGATGCCATCGGCTACCGCGATGTGATCGGACGCCCGGCCTTGCTGGGCACGACCAAGCAGTTCCTTGACGATTTGGGGTTGAATTCGCTGTCCCAGCTGCCTCCGTTGCAGCAAATCAGCGACATGCGGGGCGGTCACGACATGGAAACACTCGAGGCTGCCTTGCAGGAAAATTTTGATAAAGCGGCGGCCTCGGAGGCCGCAAACGACGATGGTGCAGGTAGCGGCGACGCGCAGGGGGACTTTCCTCCCGCCGTCGCGGATGCGGCCGGCTCCGATACTTCATCTCCTGAAGTCCTCATTCACGACCCTGCGCCAGAAATAACGGTTGACGCTGCGCCAGGTCAGCACAACCAAGAAACGAATAATGAATCCAACTAAACCGACAGAGACAAGTAACGCCGACGTAGCAGGCATGGACGAGGCAACAGCAAAGCCGAAACGCCGCACCAAGGCACAGATCGAGGCCGATGCCGCCGCCGGCACCGACGCGCCGAAACCGAAACGCGCCGCCGCCAGGAAGGCCGTCGCCGACAGCGAGGCCGTAGCGTCGGCTACCGCGCCGGCTACCGCGCCGGCTGCCGCGACTGCCGCCGCACCCGCAGCGGACGACGCGCCAGCCAAGGCCCCAGCCAAGCCGCGCGCCAAGAAAGCAGTTGCCGTTGCAGCGGATGAGTCCGCTCCGGTAGCCGCCAGCGCGCCCGTCGCCGCAGCTCCGGCCGCTGCCAGCGCGCCCGTGGCCGCCGCCACCGACAAGCCCGCTCCGGCCGCCCGCAAGCCGCGCGCCCCAAAAGAAGCCGCCGCGCCAGTGGCCGCCGATGCACCCGCCCCGGCCGACGGCGCCGCGCCAGCCAATGGCGAGCGCGGCCCGCGTCCGCCACGCGGTCCGCGCCAGATGCGCGAACTGCGCGGCCAGCGCGAAGCCCGTATCCAGATGGAGCGTATCGAGTCGGGCGAACCGGAAGCGGTCGCCGAAGCACCGGCCGAGCAGCTCGCCCGTCCGGAGCGCGGTCCGCGCCCCGAGCGCAGCCTTGACGCCAAGCCGCGCGTCAAAAAGAACAAAAAAGGCAATCCGGGCCTGCAGCATCACGGCAAGAACAAGATGAACGATGCCGATGCGGCGTTTTCGTACGTCACCTCGGACGCCTTCGATGCCAACGACGGCGGCCGCGCGCAGCCAGTCAAGGTGGTACGCCGCGACCTGACCTCCGACGACGATGCGCCGAAGCTGCACAAGGTGCTGGCCGAAGCCGGTCTCGGTTCGCGCCGCGATATGGAAGACCTGATCGTCGCCGGCCGCGTCTCGGTCAACGGCGAGCCGGCCCATATCGGCCAGCGCATCCTGCCGTCCGACGCGGTCCGCATCAACGGCAAGCTGATCCACCGCAAGGTGAGCAGCAAGCCGCCGCGCGTGCTGGTGTACCACAAGCCGGCCGGCGAAATCGTCAGCCACGACGATCCGGAAGGCCGCCCGTCGGTCTTCGACCGCCTGCCGACCATGAAGGCCGGCAAATGGCTGGCCGTCGGCCGCCTCGACTTTAATACCGAAGGTTTGCTACTGTTCACGACTTCCGGTGACCTGGCCAACCGCCTGATGCACCCGCGCTACAACATCGACCGCGAGTACGCCGTGCGTACCCTGGGCGAGCTGGAAGAGGGCATGCGCCAGAAACTGCTGGCCGGCGTCGAGCTCGACGACGGGGTGGCGTCCTTCACCAAGATCGCCGATGGCGGCGGTGAGGGCATCAACAAATGGTATCGCGTGGTCATCGGCGAAGGCCGCAACCGTGAGGTGCGCCGCATGTTCGAGGCGGTCGGCCTGACCGTCTCGCGCCTGATCCGTACCCGCTACGGCATCATGACCCTGCCAAGCAACCTGAAACGCGGCCGCTGGGATGAAATGGAAGAAAACACCGTGCGCGACCTGCTGGCCGCCTTCGGTGTCGAGAAGAAGGGTGCCGGCGCTGGCGCCGGCGCCGACGCGCGCGGTCCGAAAGGCCGCAGCGACGCCAAGCCGCGCAGCGACGACGACAAGCGTTCCGATGGCAACCGCATGGACCGCGTCGACGCCAACCGCAATGCCGATCCATTCGGTCCGCCGAACGGGCGTGGCGGTGCGGGACGCGGCGCCGGTGGCCGTCCTCAGGGGCGTCCGGGTGGTGCGGGCGGCATGGGTGGCATGGGCGGCGGCATGGGCGGACAAGCGCGCAACGCCGGTGGCTTCGACGGGCAGAGCCGTGGCCAGGGCCAGGGTCGTCCGCAGGGCGACGGCCAGCCGCGTTCGGCGCGTCCGCAGGGTGACGCGCAGCCGCGCAGCGCGCGTCCGGGTGGCGGCAACGGTGGCAATGGCGCTGGCGCCAAGGGCCCGCGTCAGCCGGATCCCTTGCAGACGACATTTGGTTTCGGCAACGCCGGCGGTGGCAACCGTCGTCCGCAGGGTCCGCAAGGCCCGCGTGGCGCCGATCACGGCATGCCGCGCCGCGGCCGCCGCGGTTAAGCGCCAGGCGTACGTACGCGGGTGGCCGGGGTGTTGTTTTCGGCCCCCATCCGCGCGCACGGCTCGCCGCGCGGCACTGCCGGCGCGGCTTTTGTTTTAAACTTGATAAGTGTTGTATGCCTGTTCATTTGCCCGTCATCGGATTGCGAACGGCCCGATAACAGGTTATAATCTGCAGCCTAATAAAAGTTCTTCCCACCACACACTGGTGCAAGTGCTTTCATCTGGTTGGGAGTATAGGAAGATGGGCAGATGCCCATTTTTTTTTTGGTAAATCGTTTTTAGTGGTCCTGCGGGGCCGTGATCTGGAGAACTTGTTTGCAGCAGTTTGAATTAATCGCCAAGACAGTCGGTGGCCTGGGCTACGAACTCGTTGAAGTCGAACGGGGCGAGCGCGGCATCCTGCGCGTGTATATCGATTTCACTGCAGCCGACGCGGCCGAAAAAGGCCCGATTACGGTCGAGGACTGCGCCACCGTGAGTCACCAGCTGTCGCACGTGTTGACTGTGGAAAACGTCAATTACGAGCGCCTGGAAATCTCGTCGCCGGGGCTCGACCGCCCGGTGCGCACCCTGGCCGATTTCGCGCGTTTCGCCGGTTGCGAATGCACCGTGAAGCTGCGCGTGGCCATGCCCGGCACGGCCGACCGCAAGACCTATACCGGTATCTTGCAGGCCCCGGAAGGCGAGAATATCGCATTGGAATTTGAAAGCAAGGATGGTCCGGCGCTGTTGGAGTTTACGCTCGCCGACTTGGATAAGGCCCGTTTGGTGCCGCAAGTGGATTTTAAGGGACGCAAAGCATGAGCCGCGAAGTTTTGTTATTGGTTGACGCGCTGGCGCGCGAAAAAAATGTCGATAAAGATGTGGTCTTCGGGGCGCTCGAATTCGCATTGGCGCAAGCCACGAAGAAGCGTTACGAGGGCGAAGTCGACATTCGCGTGTCCATCGACCGTGATTCGGGCGAGTTCGAGTCCTTCCGCCGCTGGCATGTCGTGCCCGACGAGGCCGGCCTGCAGCTGCCCGACCAGGAAATCCTGCACTTCGAAGCCAAGGAAAATATCCCCGACATCGAAGTCGACGAATATATCGAAGAACCGATCGAGTCGGTCGAATTCGGCCGCCGCTTCGCGCAAGACACCAAACAGGTGGTCCTGCAGCGTGTGCGCGACGCCGAGCGCGAACAGATCCTGGTCGACTTTTTGGAGCGCGGCGACTCGCTCGTGACCGGCACCATCAAGCGCATGGAACGCGGCGACGCGATCGTCGAATCGGGCAAGATCGAAGCACGCCTGCCACGCGACCAGATGATCCCGAAAGAAAATCTGCGTATCGGCGACCGTGTCCGCGCTTACATCCTGCGCATCGACCGCAATATGCGCGGCCCGCAGGTGATACTGTCGCGTACCGCGCCGGAATTCATCATGAAGCTGTTCGAACTGGAAGTGCCGGAAATCGAACAAGGCTTGCTCGAAATTAAATCGGCGGCGCGCGACGCTGGCGTGCGTGCCAAGATCGCCGTGTATACAGCCGACAAGCGCATCGACCCGATCGGCACCTGCGTCGGCATGCGCGGTTCGCGCGTGCAGGCCGTGACCGGTGAACTGGGCGGCGAACGCGTCGACATCGTGCTGTGGTCGGAAGATCCGGCCCAATTCGTCATCGGCGCGCTGGCGCCGGCGAATGTCTCGTCGATCATGGTCGACGAAGAAAAGCATGCGATGGACGTCGTTGTCGACGAGGAAAACCTGGCAATCGCGATCGGCCGCTCCGGCCAGAACGTGCGCCTGGCTGCCGAGCTGACCGGCTGGAAGATCAATATCATGACAGCGGAAGAGTCCGAGAATAAATCGGCTCAGGAAACCGCGGCAGTGCGCGCACTGTTCATGGAAAAACTCGACGTCGACCAGGAAGTGGCCGACATCCTGGTGGAAGAAGGGTTCGCTAGCCTGGAAGAAATCGCGTATGTGCCGATTTCCGAAATGCTCGATATCGAATCCTTCGACGAAGATACCGTCAACGAACTGCGGACCCGTGCCCGTGATGCGCTGGTGACTGAAGCAATTGCTTCGGAAGAAGGCCTGGAAGGGATGGACGAGCAGCTGGTTAACCTGGAAGGCATGGACCGCAACACTGCGGGCAAGCTGGGTCTGGCCGGTATCAAGAACGTTGAGGCGTTCGCGGCGCTCGCGTACGACGAATTCGGTGCCATTCTGGCGCTGGCGTCGGACCGTGCACGTGATCTGATCAAGAATGAATTTAATGATGTGACCGACGACGAGATGAAGCTGGTCGACTCAAAGTATGACGACCGCGCCAAGGCGCTGCAGGCGAAAGCCTGGAGCCTGGCAGAAGTGGCCAAGGCTTAATTTGAGTAACCTTATCATCTGTCTCGACACAAAGAAAAGAGGACTGAATGGCGAGTAACAACGTAGCCCAATTTGCCACCGAACTGAAGATGCCTGCAGATTTGCTGCTGACGCAGCTGCGTTCTGCCGGCGTCGATAAAAGTTCGACGTCAGATCCATTGTCGAAAGATGATAAGGATAAGTTGTTGGATCACCTGCGCCGTACCCACGGCACGGCGACTGACACCGAGAAGAAGAAAATCACGCTGACGCGCAAAGAAACCACTGAGATCAAGCAGGCTGACGCCACTGGCAAGTCGCGCACGATCCAGGTAGAAGTGCGCAAGAAGCGCACCTTCGTCCAGCGCGACGATCCGGCACCGGCGCCCGCGCCGGTTGCCGCAGCCCCTGTTGCACCAGTGATCGACGCGGCCGAAGTGGCCCGTCGCGAGGAAGAAGCACGCCGCCAGCAAGAGCTGATTGCGCGCCAGGAAGCCGACCTGCGTGAAAAGCAGGAGCGCCTCGCCAAGCTCGACGCTGAAAAAGAAGCCCAGGCCAAGCAGGCCGAGACCGACGCCAAGAAAGAAGCGGATGCCGAAGCGAAGCGCGTAGCCGCTGCCGCCGCGGCCGCCGCTGCCGGCGCCGACCAGGCTGCCGCCGACGACGCCAAGAAGGCTGCCGCCGACGAAGCCAAGAAAAAGGCTGCTGTCGCTGCGCAAGAAGCCGCGGCCCGCGCCGAAGCGAACGACCGCGCCCGCAAGGCCGTGGCCGACGAAGTCGCGCAGATCAAGGCCATGATGAATGCGCCGCGTCGCGCGATCAAGGCGCCGGAACCCGTTCCGCCGCCGGTCGCCGCGATCAAGCCGAAGCCGCCTGAAGGCACCCTGCACAAGCCAGCCGACAAGAAGCCGGGCGACAAGCCGGGCGACAAGAAGCCGGTCACGGCGGACAAGAAGTCGATCAAGTCGGCCAATGTCTCCTCGACCTGGTCGGACGACGCCAAAAAACGCGGCGCGCCGGGCTCGATCAAGCCACGTGGCAACACCGGTTCGCCGGGTGGCCGCGACAGCTGGCGCGGTGGCGCCAAGGGCCGTCGTCCATCGCACAGCGATGACCGCGAAACCAATTTCCAGGCGCCGACCGAAGCGGTCATCAAGGACGTTCACGTTCCTGAGACCATCACGGTCGCCGAACTGGCGCACAAGATGTCCGTCAAGGCATCCGAAGTGATCAAGCAGCTGATGAAGCTGGGCCAGATGTGCACCATTAACCAGGTGCTGGACCAGGAAACAGCGATGATTCTGGTCGAAGAGATGGGCCACAAGGCGTTTGCGGCTGAACTCGACGACCCTGAAGCACTGCTGGCCGACCAGGGCGAACACGCCCACTTCGAAGCCGTCTCGCGCGCACCGGTGGTCACCGTCATGGGTCACGTCGACCATGGTAAGACCTCCTTGCTCGATTACATCCGCCGCGCCAAAGTGGCGTCGGGTGAAGCGGGCGGGATTACGCAGCACATCGGCGCTTACCACGTCGAAACGCCGCGCGGCATCATTACCTTCCTCGACACCCCGGGTCACGAAGCGTTTACGGCGATGCGTGCCCGTGGTGCCAAGGCAACCGACATCGTGATTCTGGTGGTTGCCGCCGACGATGGCGTGATGCCGCAGACGAAGGAAGCGATTGCTCACGCAAAAGCTGCCGGCGTGCCGCTGGTGGTCGCCATCAACAAGATCGACAAGCCGGGTGCGAACCTGGACCGGGTCAAGCAGGAACTGGTAGCCGAACAAGTCGTGCCGGAAGAATACGGTGGCGAGTCGCCATTCGTGCCGGTGTCGGCCAAGACCGGCGAAGGCATTGATGCCTTGCTGGAACAGGTTCTGCTGCAAGCCGAAGTGCTGGAACTGAAAGCCCCGATCGACGCGCCAGCGCGTGGCCTGGTGGTCGAGGGACGTCTGGACAAGGGCCGTGGTCCTGTTGCGACGATCCTGGTGCAGTCCGGTACCCTGCGTCGCGGCGACGTGATCCTGGCTGGTTCCTCGTATGGCCGCGTGCGCGCCATGCTGGACGAAAACGGCAAGGCGATCAGCGAAGCTGGTCCGTCGATCCCGGTCGAAATCCAGGGCCTGACCGAAGTGCCGGTTGCCGGTGAAGAAGTCATGGTCATGGCCGACGAGCGTAAAGCGCGTGAAATTGGTCTGTTCCGTCAAGGTAAGTTCCGCGACGTCAAGCTGGCCAAGCAGCAAGCTGCCAAGCTCGAGAACATGTTCGACAACATGGGCGAAGGCGAAGTCAAGAATCTGCCGGTCATCGTCAAGACCGACGTGCAGGGTTCGCAGGAAGCGCTGGTTGGCTCGCTGCAAAAACTGTCGACCTCCGAAGTGCGGGTACAGGTTGTGCACGCGGCGGTGGGTGGTATTACCGAGTCCGACGTCAATCTGGCAGTCGCATCGAAAGCGGTCATCATCGGCTTCAACACCCGTGCCGACGCCCAGGCGCGCAAGCTGGCCGAGTCGAACGGCGTGGACATTCGCTACTACAACATCATTTACGATGCGATCGACGAGATCAAAGCGGCCTTGTCGGGCATGCTGGCACCGGAGAAGCGCGAGCACATCACCGGCCAGGTCGAGATTCGCCAGGTTATCCTGGTCTCGAAAGTCGGCGCGATTGCCGGTTGCCTGGTCACCGATGGCGTGGTCAAGCGTTCGTCCTCGGTACGCCTGCTGCGCAACAACATCGTTGTGTGGACTGGCGAGATCGACTCGCTCAAGCGCTTCAAGGACGACGCGAAAGAAGTGCGCGCCGGTCTGGAGTGCGGCCTGTCGCTCAAGAACTACAACGATATCGAAGTCGGCGACGTCCTCGAAGTGTTCGAAGTTCAAGAGATCGCCCGTACGCTGTAATCGTTGGATGTGGCACGGTGAGGCGTCCCGGAAGCAGGACGCGGCGCTGGCCACGGCATATTGAAGTCATTCTGGCCTCAAACGTAAAAACCGTCATTCCCGCGCAGGCGGAGTGACGGTTTTGATGTTTTCAGGCCGTATTTTTACAGCCGGCATGCGGACTGGTGTCCGACACCGCAAACCGAAAAGCCGTCGTCCCCGCGAAGGCGGGGATCCATGGCACGTCTAAGCAGAGGTGCTATGGATTCCCGCCTGCGCGGGAACGACGGTTTTGCGGGGCAGGTACTAAAGCGTGTTTCAAAAAGCGAGTTTCAAACTTGCCACGCCACCTTTTTCCCCCTACAAAATCATAAAGAGTAGTATACGACCATGGCTAAACACAGCAAAACCATTCCCGCCCGCGGCTTGCGCGTGGCCGACCAGATCCAGCGCGACCTGGTCGAGATCGTCGCGTACGGTCTGAAAGACCCGCGCATCGGCATGATCACCATCACCGAAGTCCAGATCACACCCGACTACGCCCATGCCAAGGTGTTCTTCACCATGTTCAAGGACGACAAGGAAACGATCAAGAACACGGTCGACGGTCTCGGCGCCGCAGCCGGCTTCATCCGCAACCAGCTGGGCAAGCGCCTGCACATCCACACCTTGCCGATGCTGCACTTCGTGCACGACACCTCGACCTCGCGCGGCATGGAAATGTCGCTCCTGATCGACCAGGCCAACGCCACCCGCGCGGCCGATGCCGAGCCGGACCCGGTCCCGGAAGATATCAGCAAGCCCGACACCGAATAAGCCAGCATGAAACAAGCCCACATCAAACGGGTGCGCGACCTGGTCGACGGCGTGCTGCTGCTCGACAAACCGGTCGGCCTGTCGTCCAACGACGCGCTGATCAAGGCCAAGCGCGTGCTCAACGCCAAGAAAGCCGGCCACACTGGCACGCTCGACCCGTTCGCCACCGGTTTATTGCCGCTGTGCTTCGGTGAAGCGACCAAATTCTCGCAAGACTTGCTCGAAGCCGACAAGACCTACGAAACCACGGTCCACCTTGGCATCACCACCACCACCGGCGACACCGAAGGCGAAGCGATCGACATGCGCGATGTCGACGTGACCCTGGCCCAGATCGACGCCGTGCTGCCGCAGTTTCGCGGCCCGATCATGCAGGTTCCGCCCATGTATTCGGCGCTCAAGCGCGACGGCAAGGCTTACTACGAGTACGCGCGCGAAGGCATCACCCTGGAGCGCGAAGCGCGCCCGGTCACCATCCTCAAGCTTGAACTGATCTCGTTCGAGACGCCGCTGCTGAAGCTGGCGGTCACGTGCAGCAAGGGGACCTATATCCGCGTGCTGGGCGAAGACATCGGCCACGCGCTCGGTTGCGGTGCGCACCTGGTCCAGTTGCGCCGGACAGGGGTCGGCGCCTTGACGATCGACGGCATGGTCACGCTGGAAGCATTGCAGTCGCATGAGGCACCCTTGAGCCTGCTTGCTCCGGTCGATGCCTTGCTGTCGAGTTTTCCGGCGGTGCAGTTGACCGGGGAACTGGCCAAACGCTTCCTGCAGGGCCAGCGCCTGGCGCTTGGCAAGGAAGGACTCGCTTTGCCGGAAACGCTGGGCCGGGTGCGGGTGTATCACGACACCCGCCTGCTGGGCACCGCGAACTTGCAGGAATACGCAATCCTGGCGCCCGAACGCCTGATCGCCGCCGCGCACTAGCGGGACCCTTGCGGCCAGCCACGGGGCCGCGCCACTCGCCCCGCCAGCGTTCTGGCGCTGGCGCGGGCGGGTGGCGCGGGCGCCTCAGTTGTTCAAGGAGATCACCTTGCCCTGGTCGTTAAACCAGACTTCGCCACGGCCGAGCATGACGCCCTGGGTGTTGCTGGACATATTATGCGGCACGCCATTCAGGATGGCGGCCCGGTATTTGTCGGTGAAAATGGCGTCGTAATTGGCGATCAAGGCCGCGCTGTTCTTGAGTTTGGTACGGCGCCCGCCAAGGTCGACCTTGACCGGATAGCGGATCTGCGCCGCCACCACCTTTTTGTTGCCTTCCTTGACGCCCAGCCAGAATGTGTAAGCTGCGCGGTTAATCCGCTTCACATCCTCGCCGGTCTCGGCGCCAGCGCGCCAGTAGCGGTCATGGGTGCCGCCCTTGCCGCCGCCGGTGCTGGTCAGGTGCACCGGCAGGCTGGTCGCCGAACCGCGCTTGCGCCAGACGCCGACCAAGGTGTTGCACTCTTTGGACGGGCTCAGATCGAAGTCGGCGCTCTCGTTGTCATGCTCGTCCCATTCGGCCAGCTTGATGCGGCCATCGCCCTGTATCGTGCCGCGCAAAATAATGTCCTTGCGCTGCGAGACGTAAAAATAGTCGCCGTCAACGCCCGGGTTGTTGAAGTTGAGGCTCATGCCGATCCGGTACTTGCCGCCGATGGTGCCCTCGAATTCTGCCAGATAGCCCGGATCCGCCTCGCACGCCGCCAGGGCGGAAGGAGAAGCCAGGCCAAGTGCCGCGCCGTAGATCAGCGCTATAATTCCGGGTAGATTTTTTTTCATGAACGCTGCCTTAAGGTGAACGTCATTTTACTCTCCTCACCATGCGACCTGTTTTGCCGTCAGGCAGACACAACGCCGGCGCGCGCCGTGCACGGCCGCTAGCAATGCCGTTCACGCCTTTCCATCTTGGCCCCGGCGCGGCCATGAAGGCCATCGGCGGGCGCCATTTCAGTTTCATGGTGTTCGGCGGCGCGCAAGTGCTGATGGACCTGGAACCGCTGGTGCGCATTTATATGAGTACCGCCATCCTGCATGGCCCCACCCACAGCGTGCCCGGCGCGCTGCTGGTCGGCGCCGTGGCCGCGCTGAGCGGCAAGCCGGTCAGCGAATTCGTGCTGCGGCGGCTAGGCATCCGTCATCAACCGATCAGCTGGCTAGCCTCGTGCATGGGCGCCTTCCTGGGCACCTTTTCCCATGTTTTGCTGGACGCCATCATGCATGACGACACCCAGCCATGGTGGCCCTTGTCGAGCACCAATCCGTTTCTCGGACTGGTGTCGCTGCGCGCGCTGCATTTGGCTTGCCTGGCGGGCGTGGCGCTCTGGCTGCTGGTCGATACCTGGCGCAATTTCCGGAAACGCCGCTAGCGAGCTCGCTTACCAGTGATAGCTCAGCGCCGTGAACACGACGGCGTTGTGCGGGGTGTCGGTGAGCGGGCTGTCGGCCGCGCTGCCCAGCAGGCGCGAAACCGTCACGCCGCTGCCCAGCGAGTATTTTGTGCTCAATTCCACATTCCAGCGCAGCGACAGATAGATGTCCTTGACCCCGGCGCTGGCCTGGTACACCTGTCTGCGGCCGCGCCTGGCCTGCTGCGGCGACACCCCGAAATAAGATTGCATGTAAGCGTGGTTGACCACGTTCATGCCCACGCCGGCGTTGAGCGATTGGTGTGTGCTCAGGCGCAAGCCGTAGTTGCCGCCCAGTTTCAGGCGCACGCCCTTGCGGTCGTCGCCGCCCCCGTACAGCAGGCTGGAGCGAAAGCCGATGTTGTGCGCCAGCTGGTAACTGGCGAACGCCCCGGCCTCGATGCCGAAGCGCAGCTTGTCGTCGCGGTCGTCGGCGCGGCGCGAACGCGTGCCGTAGGTCAGCAGCGGGCCGAACTTGAGCATCGGGTCTTCCGACAGTTGCATGCCGACTTCGCCCGGTGCGGCAAAGATGCCGTTGCTCCACTGCGCCGATATGCTCGGCAGCACGACCATCTTCATGCCGCTGCGGCCCTCGCTGACCGGCACCACTGCCGCAATCAGGCTCAGGTCGATATCGGTGGTGCCTTCCGGCATTTGGGTGGTGGACGATTGCGCCGCGGCGGGCAGGCTGATGGCCGCCAGCAGGGTAATGGCGGCGGCACTGGCGCGGTAGCGCGCCGGACTTGAAGTGGTCATGGTTTCCTGTCGGAGTGGGTGGTCAAATGTAGCCAAGTTCGAGTCCGCGCAACACCGCCCGTACGCGGTCGCGCACGACCAGCTTGGCGAGGATGTTCGAGACGTGATTCTTGATGGTGCCTTCGCTCGGCCCGAGCGCGGCGCCGATTTCGGCGTTGTTGAGGCCAGCCGCCATCAGCGCCAGGATTTCGGTTTCGCGCGCGGTCAGGCGGGCGGCGCCTTGGGCTGGGACAGCCGCGCCGCTGGCCTGTTCGTAGGCGGCGCGGGTGCGCTCGGTCAGGCCCGGCCGGAACAGGGTGGCGCCGGCGGCGACGCTGCGGATGCCGTCGGCCAGCCGTTCGAGCGAAATATCTTTCAGCAGAAAGCCGCGCGCACCGGCGCGCATGCCGTCGAACAGCGCCTCGTCATCGTCGAAGGTGGTCAGGAGAATGGTTGGCGGCAGCAAACCCTGCTGCCTGCGCAGCAGCTCGATGCCCGAACACAGCGGCATGCGCACGTCCAGCAGCAGCACATCGGCCTGCGCCTGCGCGATCACGGTCACCGCTTCCTCGCCATTGGCCGCTTCGGCCACCACGCGGATGTCGTCGGTCAGGTCGAGCAGGCCGCGAATGCCGCTCCTGACCAGCATCTGGTCGTCCACCAGGACCACGCGGATCGGGCTCATGCGGCCGCTCCCGCTGAAGTTCCTGTTTGCGGCAGGCGGATGTCGAGCGCGAAGCCATGCGGCGCGCGGTTCGCCGCCAGCAAGGCGCCGCCCAACTGATCGAGCCGTTCGCGCATGCCGCGCAAGCCATTGCCCTCGGCCGCGCCCGCGCTGCCACGGCCGTCGTCGGCAATCGCGAGCAGCAGGTCGCCGTTGGTGTCGCGTTGCAGGCTGATCGTCATGGATGCCGCGTCCGCGTGGCGAATGGCGTTGCTGATCGCTTCCTGCACCGCGCAGAACAGCGCATGGGCGAGCGCGGCCGAATCGATGCCGAGCCGCTCGCCGATGGAGAGCGCGATGCGCGGCGCCGGAATGCCGGCGCACAGGGTTTGCAGCGCCAGGCGCATGTCGATATCGCCCCCGCCGCGTTCGCTGCTGACCAGCAGGCGCACGTCGGCCAGCAGGGTGGCGGCGAGGCTGCTGGCCGTGGCCAGCGAGGGCGGGGCGGCCGCGCCCGCCTGGCGCTTGGCCAGGTCCAGGTGCAGCTTGAGCGCGGTCAGATGGTGGCCGGCCATGTCGTGCAGGTCGCGCGCCAGGCGCAGGCGCTCGCTGGCGCGCACCGCTTCGCCCAGCAGCGCCTGGGTCGCCTGCAGTTCGGCATGCGCCGCGGCCAGCGCCACGCGCGCGCGCCGTTCGCGCAGGGCCACCAGCACCAGTGCCGTGACGATGCACATGATGACCGCTTCGGCGGCCGTGAGCGTGCAGGCCATGATAAAACGCTCATCGGACATGCGCAGCAACACAATCGTCAGCAAGGCCGCGGCCGATGACAGCACGATCGCCCCCGCCAGCCAACGCATGGCCTGGCGCAGCGGGAGTGTGCCGAGCTGGGCGTTGAAGACATAAATCAGGCCCATGTCGCCGACCACGGCCAGGCACAATTGCAGCGCCAGCGCCGCCGGCGAGCGCAGCACGGCAGGCCAGGCCGGTCCGCTGGCGCGCAGCCAGGCCAGCGCGGCAAAACCGATGGCGCAGCCGGTGCGCACAAGGCGTAGCAGCAGGGTGGTCAGTTCGATGCGGTCGGAGCCGGCGACCAGGGCCGATGGCGCGCTGGTGAAGCGGGCCGCAACGCTCTGGGCCAGGTAGCCGCTCACGCTACGGAAGTTGTCGGCATCGGGCATGTAGATCCATAACAGCGCGCAGCCCGGTCCCGCCACCAGCAGGCAGGCCAGGGGCCATACGGCACGCGGGAAAAGTCGATCGAATCGGAAGGTCATCGTGGCGCCTGTCTGCGCCGGAAGCGCTTGCTGTCAAGGCTGCAATTTTACGTGACGGCGGGTGGCGCCGGTCAGTGCCGGAAGTCATGCGCGGTCTCTACCTTCCGGCACATGGCGCTGAGGCGGCCCTGCACTAGAATGACGCTCCCACTCTCTGTATTGCCGCCGATGAAAACGCTGACAAAATTGCTCTTGCTTGCCGCCTGCCTGCCTGGCGCCGTGCCGCGCCTTGCGGGCGCCGCCGATACCGACCCCGTTGCCACGGTGGAGATCAACGCCCAGCGCGATCCGGAATGGATCGGCTACCGGCGCGCCTACAAGGCCGCCGCCTTCTTCGCCCCCTTCGTGCGCACCCGGCCCCTGATCCAGGCGCATCTGCAAGTGCGTCCGCTGCGCCCCGATGTGCCGCTCGACGGCCTGCGCCTGTCGGTGGCCGGCGCGCGCACCCGCTTCGAGGTGGCGCTCGACGCCATGGGACGGGCCACGCTGCCAATGGAAAAACAGGCCTACGAAGATGACGCGGTGATCACCCTGAACCGGCAAAAGGGGAACTACTATTTCAGCGGGCGCTACAGCATCCGCGAGCGCGACGACGGCCTGTACGACGCCAGCCTGCTGCGCGAAGCCTGCGAGCAATTGCTGGCGGCGCAGCGCGCCTCGGGTTACCGCATGCGCCTCTTGGGCAAGCAGTGCGCGGGCGTGACGATCGTGTATCCGGCCGGGTCAACGCCCGAGGTTGCGCTGGAAGCGGGCGGGGCGGCGTCGCGCATGCTGGCGCCGCAGGCCGCCCACCCGTTCGAGGATGGCTCGATGGGCATGTATCAGGTGGTGACGGTGCGCTTTGCCGACCTGCCGGCCGGGGCCAGGGTGAATGCCGTCACGCGCCCGCTGGCGATCGGCACGGTCTACGAATAGCCGGACAGACGCTTAGCCGATGGTCTGCACCACTACCCCGTCGGCATCCCTGATCAGGGTCTTCTTGACCGACCACGCGACTTGCGCCAGGCCAGCCAGATGGTAGTCGCCTGCGAACGGCGCCAGGGTCGATCCGAAGGCGGCCAGCGTGACGGGGCGCATGAACACGGTCAGCGTCTGGCCTTCCAGCACCGCGTCGTCGATCGCGGCAGGCTCGAACACCAGTTGCCAGTCGCTGCCGGCCAGTGCCAGCGCGTTCCCGAACGGCAGCCGCAGGGGGAGCAGGGCCAGCAGATCGGTAACCTGGCGCGCGCCCAGCGTGACCTCGAGCGACGCGCCGGCGCCGCCGCGCACCAGCTCGGTCACCTCAAGCACATCGGTGAAGATGTGGCCGGTTGAAGAACCGTCGCGCGCCATGCCGGCCGCCACCGCCGCGCCGACATCGGGCAGGTCAAGAAGGCTGGCGCGCCCGAGGTCGGTGATCCACAGCGGCATGTGCGGCAGCAGTGCGTCCAGCAATTTCCTCGGCGCCCAGCGGGTTGCCGCGCGCTCTTCCTCGAGTGTCAGGCCAACCACCTGCAGGAATTCGACGCGGCCGTTGACGGTCTCGATGGCCGGCAGTTGCGGGTCGCCGGCAAAGGCCATCGAGCAGATGCTGGTGGGCGTATCGAGCGCGATCGGGCCGTTGGCGGTCATCCAGTGGCCGTCCTCGAACACATTGCCGGTGCGGAAAACGTAGCGCGCCAGGTTCTGCAGGAAATCGAAGGCCCACGACGGCGCTTCGGTCTCGCCCGGCAGCGCAAGCAGGCGGAAGGTCAGTTCCAGCCCGTAGCCGCTGTGGTCCGGGTCCTCGGACTCCTTGCCGTACAGTTCGGACAGGCCGTAGGTGACGTAATGCCAGTGCGGCAATCCGTGCGTGCTGTGGTAGACGCTGATGCCGTCCAGTGGATCGCCGCCGCCCAGGAACGCCGGCCGCACCGGCGCCGCGTGGCGTGGCTCCTGGCCGGGATACAGCTGCGCCAGGCTGGCGCTGATGGCGTCCCAGCCACCGGTGCCGCTATCATTGTCCGCTTGATCGTTCATCATGATTTCCAAATTATAAAGACAGGCGATTATGCTGCGCCGGGGCGGGGCCTGGCAATCGCGGCGTTTGTCATGCCGCGGACACGAAAAGCCGTCACAATTGCACCGCGCCGTTGCGTGTCTGTGGTGAAAAAAGCAGCAAGCCATTGAAATTGCAGGGATTTTCAAATTGGTGGTGCGCAATACACCGCTTTAGCGTGCTATACTAGTCGGTTCCTGATTTAAGCAGCACCGTACACCTTCGTACACCACGTACATTTCCGTTCCTTACGACCATGTCAAATTCAAAACGCGCAATTCGTAACATCGCTATCATCGCCCACGTTGACCACGGCAAAACCACGCTCGTGGACAAGCTGCTGCGCCAATCCGGTACCTTCCGTGAAAACCAGGCAGTCGAAACCCGCGTAATGGATTCGAACGACCTCGAAAAAGAACGTGGCATTACGATTCTGTCGAAGAACTGCGCGGTTGAATACAACGGCACCCACATCAACATCGTCGACACCCCGGGCCACGCCGACTTCGGCGGCGAAGTCGAGCGCGTGCTGTCGATGGTCGACTCGGTCCTGCTGCTGGTCGATGCGCAAGAAGGCCCGATGCCGCAGACCCGCTTCGTGACGCGTAAAGCGCTGGCGCTGGGCTTGAAGCCGATCGTGGTCGTCAACAAGATCGACCGTCCGGGCGCACGCGCTGAATGGGCGATCAACCAGACCTTCGAACTGTTCGACAAACTGGGCGCCACCGACGAACAGCTCGACTTCCCGGTCGTGTTCGCATCGGCCCTGAACGGCTACGCCAGCCTCGACTCGGAAGTGCGCGAAGGCGACATGACCCCACTGTTCGAAGCCATCCTCAAGCACGTTCCTGTGCGTGACGACAATCCGGACGGCCCGCTGCAGATGCAAGTGACCTCGCTCGATTACTCGTCGTACGTCGGCAAGATCGGCATTGGCCGTATCTCGCGCGGCCGCATCAAGTCGGGCCAGGACGTCATCGTCCTGAACGGTCCTGATTCGACCCCGATCAAGGGCCGCATCAACCAGGTCCTGAACTTCAAGGGCCTCGAGCGCGTGCTGGTCGACGAAGCCGTTGCCGGCGACATCGTCCTGATCAACGGTATCGACGAAATCGGCATCGGTTCGACCATCTGCCAGCCGGACACCCCGGAAGCGCTGCCGATGCTGACCGTCGACGAGCCGACCCTGACCATGAACTTCATGGTCAACAACTCGCCACTGGCCGGCCGCGAAGGCAAGTTCGTCACCAGCCGCCAGCTGCGCGACCGTCTCGACCGCGAACTGAAAGCCAACGTTGCCCTGCGCGTTGCGCCAACCGACGACGACACGATTTTCGAAGTCTCGGGCCGTGGTGAGTTGCACCTGACGATTCTGATCGAAAACATGCGCCGCGAAGGCTTCGAGCTGGCCGTATCGCGTCCACGCGTGGTGTTCAAAATGGTTGATGGCGTGCGCCACGAGCCGTTCGAGCAACTCTCGGTTGACGTTGAAGAAGCCAACCAGGGCGGCGTCATGGAAGAACTGGGCCGTCGTCGTGGCGACCTGCAGAACATGGAATCGGATGGCAAGGGCCGTGTTCGTCTGGAATACAAGATTCCTGCGCGTGGCCTGATCGGCTTCCAGGGCGAATTCATGACCCTGACCCGCGGCACCGGCTTGATGAGCCACGTGTTCGACGAGTACGCACCGGTCGACAACTCGAAAGGCGAAATGGCTGGCCGCCGCAACGGCGTGCTGATCTCGCAAGACGACGGCGCCGCGGTTGCCTACGCAATCTGGAAACTGCAGGACCGCGGCCGTATGTTCGTGGTGCACAACGACCCGGTGTACGAAGGCATGATCATCGGTATTCACTCGCGCGACAACGATCTGGTCGTCAACCCGATCAAGGGCAAGCAGCTGACCAACGTGCGTTCGTCGGGTACCGACGAAGCGGTGCGCCTGGTACCGCCGATCCAGATGTCGCTCGAATACGCGGTTGAATTCATCGCCGACGACGAACTGGTCGAAATCACGCCAAAATCGATCCGTCTGCGCAAGCGCTACCTGAAAGAGCACGAGCGTAAAAAAGCCGGCCGCGATTCCGCGTAATTGACCGGCGCTAACGGAGTGCCTCGCATTCCGTAGCGACAACGCCTTCCCCTGGACCCGTCCGGCGGAAGGCGTTTTGCATTCCACTAGTTGCAAAACCGGGAAAAGTTGTAAAACCGGGGACAGACCCCGGTTCGCCGGCCGCCGGCTTTACAACTTTCTGATGCGGCTGCTGTCGAGGTCGGGCCCAGGCAGGGTACTGATGCGGGGCCGCATTGCAGGCTCAGGCTGCTAATTTATGAAAGAACTGCATGTCGTATCCGTTTTTAAGTGATGTCATCAAAGACCTGACCGGCCTCGACCTGCCGTTGCCGATCGCCACCTTCGGCTTGCTGGTCGCCATGGCCATCCTGGCCGGCGCCGCCTGCCTCAAGCGCGAGCTGGCGCGCCTGCATGCCGAGGGGCGGGTCGGGCCGGCGTACAAGCGCGTCAAGGGGGACGATGGCAGCGTGAGCGAGGTGGCCGTGGCGCCGCAGGAGATCGTCAGCGACCTGGCCTTCATCGTGGTGCTGGTCGGGATTGTCGGCGCGCGCCTGTTCCATATCCTGGAGCATACCGACCAGTTTCTGCTTGATCCGTGGAGCATGATTTTCAGCCGTTCGGGCCTGAGCGTGTTCGGCGGGCTGATCCTTGGGACAGTGGCCGGGGTGGTGTGCCTGCGGCGCTGGAGGTTGCCGATCCGCCCGCTGCTCGACGCGGTCGCGCCGGCCATGATGCTCGGCTACGCGCTCGGCCGCGTCGGCTGCCAGGTGTCCGGTGACGGCGATTGGGGCACGGTCGCCAACATGGCCTTGAAACCCGATTGGCTGCCGACCTGGTTCTGGGCGCAAACCTACGACAACAATATCTTCGGCGAAGTGATCGCGGCGCCGGGCGTGTATCCGACCTCGGTGTACGAGACGGTGATGGCGCTGGCTTGCTTCGCGCTGCTGTGGGCGCTGCGCAAGCACCGCTTCCAGACCGGCTGGCTGTTCTCGGTGTACCTGGTGCTGGCCGGCATCGAGCGCTTCGTCATTGAACAGATCCGGGTCAACCCCGTCATGACCATCGGCGGCGTGCATGCGAGCCAGGCGGAGATGATTGCCGTGGTGCTTGCGCTGGCCGGACTGGTCGGCATGGTGCTCCTGAGCCGCCGCGCGGCATCGGCGCCGGGCGCGACGCCGGTGCTGCCGATACCCTAGCCCGGTCCGGCATTGCCGGTTCGCATCGTGCAAAAATGACGCCGGCGGTGTTTTGGGCAGGTGGCCTGCGTCTTATTTGACTTTCACATCGCCGCGGTACCAGTCGTTTCCTACCTGGCGCAGATCCGGTGCCTGCGCCGGGCCCAGCGCGCCCGATCCGCTGCGACTGGCGTCGATATACGAAATCTTGCTGATCTCGACCGTCTGGTCGCGATCGTAGGTGGTGCTGTGGAGAACCAGGGTGCCGTTGGCCCAGTCGATGCTCTTGAGCGTACCCTGCTCGATGGTGGCATTGATCGACCCGCCGAAGTGGCCGTGGGCCATCAGATAGGTCCCTGTCGGGGTGTTTTCGAGTTGTTGCTTGATGCTGTCCGTGCTCATATCATGCTCTCCGGTTGGATGCGGCCAGTTTCTCTTCATACACGCGACACTGCGCATCCGCCTGCTATCTGGATGTGCATTATGAGCAAGATTAATCGGCGGATAAGGCTTGGATAACTAGCTTTTCTGATAGCTGGCGCTGGGTGGTCGGATGCGCCTGCAACCGGGGTCAGAGCTTTAATCAGAAATATTTCGAGTCAGAGCTCTGACCCCGGTTGTAGGTGCAATCAGGGCTGGCTCGGACAATTCACGCGGATTGCTGGACAGCACCGGCTTACCGTGCGGCGTGTTTGCCTCTGGAAGGCGCGCAAAAAACACACCGGGGTCTGACCTCTGATTCGAAACATTTCGAATCAGAGGTCAGACCCCGGTGGTAGGGGAAATCGCGTGGCTATCGGCGTAATCAGCGATATTGCTAATTAAAGCTCTGACCCCGGTGGTGGGGCTTAGTGCAGGCCGAGCAGGGCCAGCACGCGTTCGCGGCTGATGCCGACCAGCGCCGAGGTGATCGCCAGCAGCGATTCGTAGTTCGGGGTGCTGGCGGTGTCGGCGAAATCCTGCGCCATTACTTCGATGTCGGCCGCCGGCGGCTGGTTGGCGGAGGCGCGGCTGGCCGCCGCACTGAGCGCCTGGCTGGCCGCATCCTGCGAACGCTGCACTTGCGAGAGCGCTTGCACGACTTCATGCAAACTCTGGCGCAAGGCGTCGCTGTCGTTTGCGCGCCATTGCTGCGGGGCGACGACGTCGGTGTCGGCTTCCACCGCGACCCGTCCCACACCCTGGATCGAGAGCGAGTCGCGGACCATCGGCCAGGCGTTTTCGGGCGTACTGAAGACCAGCGCGCCGCTGCCATCGGCGCTCACGCGCATGTTGGCGGGCGCCAGCGCGCGGTCGAAGCGCACCACGATTTCGTCGCGCGTGAGGGTCGGGTCGACCGCCACCGTCAGCGGCTGGGTGTTGCTGCCGACCGAGAACGAGAGGGTCTGGCCGGCCCCGGCGGTGAGCATGTCGAGGTTCAGGCCCTTGATGCGGAAACGCTGGCTGGCCGGGGCCGGGCTGGAAAAATTCAGGCGCGCGTCGACGCTGCCGCCGCTGGACTGACGCCGCTTGTCCATGGTCGCGCCGAGCTGGCGCAGATGGGCTTCGATGGCGCCGCTGTCGCCGCGCCGCGAACTGAGCTTGGCGCTGATTTCACCCTTGAGCGCTTGCAGCTGGCCGGCCACCTGTTCGAGGAAGTCGAGCGCTTGCTGGGCGCTGGCGACGTCGCCCTGCAATTGATGGTCGACCCGGGCCAGGCCGCGCCGCAATGGCGGGGCCGAGCCAGGAACCGGCTGGGCCGGGTTGAGTTGCGGAGGGCGCGCCTGCGCCGCGCCCGGCGCCGCTTCGCTGCGCACCCCGGCGCCACTGGTGGCGTGGGCGCCGGCCGGACCGCTGGTGGCACTGGCGGTGCTGTTGGTGGGGCGGATCGCTTCCATGGCGTTATAGCGCCGCGAACAGGGACAGGTTGCCGATCTTGGCGTAGGCCTTGTAGGTCGCTTCCAGCGCGCTGGTGTAGCCGCCCAGCTCGGTGGCGGCGAGGCCGTAGTCGAGCTGGCCGATGTCGGTCAGCGCCATCTGGTTCGACAGGCTCACATTGCTGTGGTTTTCGTCGAGCGTGCTGATGATGTTCTGGGCCCCGCCCAGCACCGCGATCTTGCCGGAGATGAGCTCGAGCGCGGTGTCGAAGCCGTCCAGGTTGGCGGCCAGGATGGTGCGCACGGTCGGGTCGTTGGCGGAGACGCCCGGGGCGCCGAGCGCGGCGATGCTCTGGTCGAGCTGGTTGAGCATGGTTTCGATGCCCTTCATGTTGCCGTTCGCAACCTGGGTGATGCCGTTGCCCACCACCACCGTCTGGTCCTTGGTGTTGCCGGCGAAGCTATAGCGCGAACCAAGCGCGGCCGCCGCATTGTAGGTAATCGGGGCAACGTCGGTCTGGGTGCCGGAAAACACGTAGCGCCCTTCCTGGTCGATCGAGTTGGCCGTGTACAGCAGGCTTTCGCGCAGCGCCGTCAGGGGCGAGACCATGGCGGCCAGGTCGGCCGGGGCGTTGCCGCCGTCGGACGACCAGACCAGCAGGTCGCGGCCGGCCATCATGTCGTTGACCATGCTCGAGAGGTAGGATTCGTTCTTGGTCAGGCGGATCTTGAGCGCGCCGATGTTGGCGCGGTACTGGGTGACGTCCGATTCTTCGCGGTGCAGGCGCGACATGCGCACCGTGTCGACCGGGTCGTCCGACGGCAGCAGGATGCGGGTGCGGCTCGACATCTGCTGGTTGACGTAGCTGATGCGCTCCTGGTTCAGCTGGAGCGAGATGTTCATCGTCGATTGGTACTGGCTGGTGGCAATCCGCATACGTTTCTCCTTAACCCATCATGGCCAGCGTCGCATCGAACAGCGAGTTGGCAACTGACATTACTTTCATATTCGCCTGGTACATATTCTGGTACTCGACCAGATTGACCGCTTCTTCATCCTTGTTCACGCCGCTGGTCGAGGTCCAGTCGTCCATCGCATGGTTGCGCATGGTCTCGGCGGTGGCCAGGGCCACCCGGTTCTGCTGGCTGTCGACGGCGAGCTTGCCGACCAGCTGGGAATCGGCGTCGCTGATCATGACCGAGCCGATCCCGGCCAGGGTGACCGTCTGCTTCTTGATCTTGATCAGCTCTTGCAGGTTGCCGCTGTCGCCCGGCTTATTATCGCCTGAAAAGGCGAGGTCGGCGGTCTGGTAGCCGGCCGTGACCTGCAGCATGTTCGACGGGCTGCCGGGGGTGAACACGAACAGCGGGCCGCCCAGGGTGCCGTTCATGGTGTAGCCGGCGGCCAGCTGGGTGTTGACCTTTTGCGCCAGCTGCTCGGCCAGGCTGGAAACGTCTTTTTGCATCGGCAGCAGGATATCGCGTTCGAACAGGCCCAGGCCGCCGAGCTGGGCGCCGACGCCGGCCTTGTCGAGCTGGAACGAGGAGCCGGCAAAATCGACGCGCAGGTTTTGCGTGGCGCCGCCTTCAGCCACCAGGGTCGCGGCGATGTCGCCGATCACCAGCGCCTGGCCGGTCTTGAGCGAGATGCTGCGCGTGCCGTCGGGCTGGTCGGTCACTTCCAGGCCCACCTGGGTGGAGAGGGCGTCAATGGCCATGTCGCGCGCGTCGATCAGGGTCGAGGTGCTGCTGCCGGAAGCGCTGGCCAGGCTGATCTGGCGGTTCAGGTCGGCGATGGTCTGGATCGAGGCGTTGGCCGAGGCGACGATCGCGCCGCGCTGGTCGCGCAGCGATTGCAGCTGGCCGTTGTACAGGTTGTTCATGCTGTTGAAGCGCTGCGCCATGGCGCCGGCGGCGGTCAGCACTTGCTGGCGCAGCGGGGTCGAGGTCGGATCGACGCCGGCCACCGCGTTGAGGGCCTGGAAGAATTTGTCGACGCCGTTGGAGAGGCTGGCGTCGTTGTCGCCCATCACGCGCTCGAGCTGGGTCAGGTACGGCTGGGTCTGGGAAAACTGGCCGACGCCGGAACCGGCGCGCCACAGTTGCTGGTTCTTGTAGCCATCGGAAAAACGCAGCAGCGAATTGACCGCCACCCCGTTGCCGGCCGAGCGCGGACCGGCTTGCGGACCGACCGCGGTCAAGAGGGCCGACTGGCGCGTGTAACCCTTCGTTTGCAGGTTAGCAATGTTCTGGCTGGTGGCTTGCAGGGCGAGTTGGGAAGCAAGGGCGCCGCTCAGGGCGTTGTTCATGATGCTCATGGGGTCGGTTCTTTCTCAATGCTGCTCGGTGCGTGCTTTAAAAGCCCTGCAAGATGGGTCGTCATACTGACAAGGCGACCGAAATCTTGCCGCCATTAAATTTTTTGTTGCGGAGTTTGGCGCGTAATCGGCTGCGCGCCGGCCGGCGCGGCCGGCGCCGCGGTTTGCGCGACGGTGGCCGGCAGCAGCTGGCGCAAGATGGCGTCGGCCACGCCGAAGGCGCGCTGGTGCGCCATTTGTCCGGCCATCATGTTGTCGGCCATGTCCTGCATGTCGCGGTTGACCGGGTCCTTGAAGACGCTGTCGTCGTCGGCCATGGCACGGGTGCCGCTGCGCATTTGCTGCAGCATATTGCCGATAAAGAAACTTTCGAATTCGATGGCGGCCTTGGTGGCCTTCGCCACGAAGGCCGGGTCGGCGGCCGGGGTCACGGCGGCTTCGTGGTCGGCGCCCATGCCGGCGCGGGTGAGCTTGCTAGTCAGGTCGAGTGGATTCATGGCGGGACTCCTTCAGATAACGACCAGTTCGCCTTCGATGGCGCCGGCCTGGTCGAGCGCTTGCAGGATCGCCATGATGTCGTCGGGCGAGGCGCCCAGGCTGTTGACGATGTCGACAATGGTTTGCAGCTTGGCGCCGGCCGGCCACTTGAACATGGCGCCGGAACCCTGGTCGACCGAGAGTTTCGATTGCGGGGTGACGGCGGTGCGGCCGCCCGAAAACGGGCCGGGCTGGCTCACGTTCGAGCTTTCGGCGATCACCACCTTGAGCGAGCCGTGGGTGACGGCGGCGGCCTTGACGCGCACGCCTTCGGCGATCACGACCGTGCCGGTACGCGAATTGAACACCACTTTCGGGGTGTCGGTGCCGACATCGACCGAAATCGCCTGCAGCTTGGCCATGAAGGCCACGCGCTCGGTCGGATTGGCCGGGGCGATGACTTCGATGCTGGCGCCGTCGGCGGTGGTGGCCAGCGGGCCGAAGCGGCGGTTGATGGCTTCGACGACGTTGGTGGCGGTCTGGAAGTGCGGGTTTTTCAGGCGCAGCATGACTTCGGCGCGGGTCGAAAAGTCGCTGCCGATTTCGCGTTCGATGTTGGCGCCGTTGGGAATGCGTCCGCCGGTCGGGGTGTTGACGGTGACGCTCGAACCGCTGGCGCCGGTGGCGTTCAGGCCGCCAACCACCACGTTGCCTTGCGCCAGTGCGTAGACTTCATTGTCGGCCGCGCGTAGCTGGGTGAGCAGCAGCACGCCGCCGCGCAGGCTTTTCGAGTCGCCCAGCGACGAGACGGTCACGTCGATCGGCTGGCCGCGCCGGTAGCCGGGCGGGAATACCGCGCTGACCATGACGGCCGCCACGTTCTTGTTCTTCGCTTCGGCGCCGTCCGGCAGCTTGACGCCGAACTGCTTGAGCATGTTGACCACCGACTGGCTGGCGAACTTGACCTGGGTGCTGTCGCCGCTGCCGTTCAGGCCGACCACGAGGCCGTAGCCGACCAGCGGGTTCTCGCGCACGCCTTCCACGCTGACCAGGTTGCGCAGGGTTTGCGCGGCCGACGCCGGTAGGGCCAGGCAGGAGAGCAGGGCGAGCACGGAAAAGGGGAGGGTAAGGGTATGGAAAAAAGCGCGTGATTGCATGGTGTTTCCTTAGAACGGCACAGGACGGGCAAAAGCGAGGCGTCGTTTAAAACGGCATCCAGGGACCGAGGAAGAAGCGGGTCAGCCAGCCTGGCTGATTGGCATTGGCGAGGGCGCCCCTGCCGGAATAGCTGATCTGCGCATTGGCCACGCGCAGCGATGAAACCTGGTTGTCGGCGTCGATGTCGGCGGCGCGCAAAAATCCCTTGAGGCGCACGAATTCTTCGCCCTGGTTCAGGGTCAGGCTTTTTTCGCCGGCCACGCGCAACAGGCCGTTGGGCAGCACTTCCTGCACGATCACGGTCAGCGCGCCCGACAGGGCGTTCTGCTGGGTGCTGGTGGCGTCGCCCTCGAAGCTGCGTTCGGCCGAGAGGTCGATGCCGGCTTTCGGGAACGTCTTGCCGAGCAGCAGAGGCGGGGTCACGCCGATGCTCGACTCCTTGCTGATGCTGGTGCCGGCGCGCTTGCTGGCCTGGGTGGTTTCTTGCAGGATCACGGTCACCACGTCGCCGGTGCGGAAGGCGCGGCTGTCGGAGGTCAGCGGCACCGCTTCGGCATTGAACACGCCGCCCGACAGGCCGCCGCGCACCGCCGCGCGCGGCAGCGGGGCGGTGTCGTCGGCCATCGCGCGCGGTGGCGGCTGGACGGTGCTGGCGCAACCGCCCAGCACAGCCAGCGCAAACAAGGCGGCGACGGCTTTCATCAGCGGGCCGCCTGGGCCAGGTATTGCAGCATGTTGTCGGCGGCCGAGAGCACCTTGGTGTTCATCTCGTAGGTGCGCTGGGCGGCGATCATGTCGACCATTTCTTCGACCACCTGCACGTTCGAGCCTTCCAGCGCGCCCTGCTTGAGCTTACCGAAAGCGCCGTCGCCCGGACGGCCTTCGGCGGCGGCGCCGCTGGCCGGGGTTTCCGAGAACAGGTTTTCGCCGAGTGCCAAGAGGCCCGTCGGGTTGACGAAGTTCGACAGGGTCAGTTGACCGAGTTCGGATGGCGTGGTGCTGCCGGCAATGGTCGCCGAGACCATGCCGTTTTCACCGATGGTGATCGCGGTGGCGTTGTTCGGCACGGTAATCTGCGGCACCAGCGGCAAGCCCTGGGCGTTGACCAGAGTACCGGTGGCGTCGACCTGCAACTGGCCGGCGCGGGTGTAGGCCGGGTCGCCGTTGGGGCGGCGCACTTGCAGGAAGCCGTTGCCGGAAATGGCCACGTCGAGCGGCTGGCTGGTCGTTTGCAGGCTGCCGTTGGTGAACACTTTCTGGGTGCCCAGCAGATGGGTACCGTTACCGAGCTGCACGCCCGATGGCGAGAGGGTATTGTCGGCGCGCTGCGCGCCCGGCTGCTGGTCGACCTGGTAGAACAGGTCTTCGAAGACCACGCGGTCGCGCTTGAAGCCGACGGTGTTGACGTTGGCCAGGTTGTTGGCGATCGCCTGCAGTTTGGCGTCCTGGGCTTGCACCCCGGTTTTGCTGATCCACATTGCTGGATTCATGATGGTTTCCTTTAACTTTAACTTGTGTGGCGCGCGGGGAACTTCAGCTGCCCAGCAGGCGGTTGCCGACTTCATTCATGTTGTCGCTGGCCTTGAGCAGCTTCATCTGCAACTCGAAGCTGCGGTTCAGGCTCATGGTGGCGACCATTTCTTCGACCGCCGACACATTGCTGCCTTCCAGGTGGCGTCCGCGCACGACCACGGTTTCATCGGCCGCCAGCGGCTGGCCGCTGCGCGAGACGATCAGGCCGCCTTCGTTCTTGGTCACTTCGCCGGCTTCGGCGTTGACCAGGCGCAGCTTGTCGATCACCTGCATCTCGGCCGTTCCCGGCGCCAGCACCGAAATCGAACCGTCCGAGCCGATCGTCACCGCGTTATGCGGCGGCAAAACCACCGGGCCGCCTTCGCCCATCAGCGGATGGCCGTTGACCGACAGCGCGCCATCGGCGTCGATGTTGATGGCGCCGGCGCGGGTGTAGGCTTCGCCACCCTGCCATTGCACCGTCAGGTAACCGTTGCCGGTAATCGCCACATCGAGGTCGCGCCCGGTTTCCTTGACCGGACCGGAGCGGGCCGACACGGAATCGGACTGCATCCGCACATAGTGGCGGTCGTCGAAGCCCGAGCCGCCCAGCGCTTGCGTGGCCGACATTTCCAGGTTGGCGCGAAAGCCCGTCGTATCCATGTTCGCCAGATTGTTGGCGTGGACCTGCTGGGCCTTCAGCGCGCGTTCGGCGCCGCTCAGTGCTGTAAAGATCAATTTATCCATGTTGCTCCCTCAATGACGCAGTTCCAGAAACTCGTATTTCCGTGCAGATACTTATAGTGCCTGCATTAAGGACTGAATCATCTGATTTTCTGTTGAAATCACCTTGGAATTTGCTTGATAGTTGCGCTGTGACGTCATCAGGCCCACAAGTTCTGACGTAATGTCAACATTTGAGCGTTCCAGCGCGCCGGTATTGAGCTTGCCGGCCAGGCCGCTGCCCGGATTGCCGTACAGGGGTGAACCGGACGAGGCGTTGGCGGTCCAGCTGGTGTCGCTCACCGCGGTCAGCGAACCTTCGTCGGCGAACGTGGCCACCGCCACGGTGGCGATCACCTGGGCTTGCTCGTTGCTGTACTTGGCCATGACCGAGCCGTCCACCGCCATTTCGACGCCGATGAAGGTGCCCGAGGTGTAGCCGTCGGCGCTGTTGGTGGTGGTGATGGCTTCACCGGCGTTGAGGGTGGTGCCGGCGTAGTTGATGTCGAGCACGACCGGGGCCGAGCCGTTGGTGGCGGTGAAGTTCAGGGTGGTGGCCGGCGGCACGGCCGGCAGCGCGCCCAGGTTGGAAAATGCCAGGGCGGTGGTGGTGCCCAGCGGGGTGCCACCGTCGATCGCATAGCGCACCGAGACGTTGGTGCCGGTGCCCTTGATGAAGTACTGCGACAGAGTGTGCTGGCTGCCCAGCGAATCGTAGAACACCGATTGCTTGGCCATGTTGTAGCTGCCGGCGACGGCCGGATCGAAGGTGGGGACCGCTGGCACCGTCCAGTCGTTGGACAGGTTGCCGACGTAGTTGACCTTGGTGCTGGCGACGGCCGGGATCTGGCCGGTCGGTACGTTGATATTGCCCATCACGCCCATGGCGCTGCTGCCCTTGATGGCGGCGTAGCCTTGCACGGCGCGGCCGTTGCTGTCGACCAGCAAGCCATCCTTGTTGGCCGAGAAAATGCCGACCCGGCTGTAATTCATCACGCCCTGGCTGTCGCGGCTGACAAAAAAGCCGCGCCCGTCGATGGCGGCGTCCAGGCTGCGCCCGGTGGTGGTCACGCCGCCGTTCAGGCCGATACTCTGGGTCATCGAACCGACTTCCACGCCGGTGGCCTGGGAACCGGCGTACATGGCCGAAAAGTTGGCGCGGCTGCTCTTGAAGCCGTAGGTGCCGGCGTTGGCGATATTGTTACTGACTGCTTCGAGCTGGGTGTTGATCGACTGGATGCCCGACAATGCGATTTCGAAACTCATGATGGTATTCCTTTAATTTGCGGTGGAGGAGTTGGCGGCCGCCAGCGATGCGCCGGACTTGCCGTTGAAACCAGTGACGGACGACGGCGCAACATCGCCGATTCCTGCCACCTTGAGGACCACACCGCCACCGGCCGACATGCGCACGCTGTCTAAGCGGCCGATGACTTCGATGGCGTCGAGCGCACCAGCACTCGTTTGTACTTTGATATCGTATTTCCCGGGCGCCAGACCAAGCGCGACCGGATCGATGGAAAACTGTTGCGGACCCGCACCGCGCGAACCGAGCTGCACGTCGTGCTTGACGCCGTCGGCGCCGATCAGGGTCACCGTGTTGGTGGCGCTGGCGCCCTGCAGCGTGATGCTGGCTTTGAGCGCGCTGCCGTCCAGGCGCACGCTGTTGGTCTGGACCGTGATGTCGGAGCCGACCTGGGCGCCCAGGGCCAGGGTCTGGATGCTTTCCAGCACGCTGGCGCTGGTGCTGTTGAGCTTGGCCAGGCTTTGCATCGCTTCGGTCTGGCTCAGCTGCGAGAGCTGGTTGACGAACTGCGACGGATCGCTTGGCTCGAGGGGATCCTGGTTGCGGATCTGCGCCACCAGCAGCTTGGTGAACATGTCTTGCGTTTCGCTGGCGGGAGCCTGGCCGATGACCGTGTTGGCGTTGCCGGCAAGGTTCTGGTTATTCGCGCCGTTGAGGTGATTGGTGAGCATGGGATCAGCCTTCGCCGAGGCGCAGAAGACCGGCTTGCATCGACTTGATGCGTCCCAGCACTTCCACATTGGTTTCAAAGGCACGCGAGGCCGACATCATGTCGGTCATCTCGGCCACCTGGTTGACGTTCGGATAGAACACCATGCCGTCGGCGTTAGCCACGGGATTACCCGGCTCGTAGGCCTTGCGCAGCGGTTCGGATGACTGGACTACGTCGAGCACCTGCACGCGGCTGCCGGCGCCGAGCTTGCCGGAGCCGTTGTCGAGCATGGCGGCGAACACGGGTTTGCGGGCACGGTAGGTTTCGCCTTCCGAGCCGGACACCGAATCGGCGTTGGCCAGGTTGCTGGCGATGGTATTCAAGCGCACCGACTGCGCCGCCATGGCCGAACCTGCAATTTGGGAAATGTCTTTAAAGCTCATGATTATTGTCCTGCGATAGCTTTGGCCAAACCCTTGAGCCGCATGTTCACGAACGTCAGGCTGGTCTGGAAATCGGATGCGTTTTGCGAAAACGCGGCTTGTTCGACGCCGATTTCGACGGTATTGCCGTCGGCGCTGGGGTGGTACGGGACGCGGTACAAAGCGTCCTGATCGTCGGCGAGACCCGGCATGCTTGAGTCGGTCTCGATTCGCTGCTGCAGCATGGCGCCGAAGTCGACGTCGCGTGCCGTGAATCCCGGCGTGTTTTCGTTGGCGATATTGGCCGCCAGTACGCGCGTGCGGTCGGCGCGCAGATGGAGCGCGTCGGCGTGCACGCCAAGTGCCTTTTGGAAATCAATCGACATGAAGCTTCCTCCGTGAATGAACTGCAGTGTGAATCTGGTTAGAATGACTCTGTGCGGCGTTCCTTGCGTCGCGCGCAACGATTGCCAAGGTGCTATTTATGTCCGATGTTTGCCGCGCCACCAGCGCTTTGTTACTGCCATTAACGGCCGCTGTACTGATTTCATTAGCCGGGGGCAACACAAATGCGGCAGAAATGTCGATCACGGCCAGGCTGGAGCAGGCCGCGCGCGAGCAGCTGGCGCGCCAGGCCGAGACGGCCGGCTTGTCGGAACCACAATTTACTGTCAGCGTTGCAACGCCGCGCGCCGCGCCGCCGTGCGCCAAAGCGCTCAACATCGAAGCGGTCGACACGCGCACGCCGGCGCGCATGCGCTTTGCGGTGCTGTGCCCGCAGGATGCCGGATCGAACAACGGCGGCTGGAAATATGAATACGTCTTGCGCGGATCGGTCAGCGCGCTGGTGGCGGTGACCGCCGTGCCGGTCGCTGCCGGGCAGGCGCTCACGGTGCAGGATGTGACGCTCGAGCGGCGCGATGTGACCACCATCGCCGACGCCATCGGTTCGGCCGAAGCGGCCACCGGGCAAGCCGCGCGCCGTTCGCTGCGGGCCGGCGAAGTGCTGCGCCAGGCGCAGTTGAGCGCGCCGTTATTGGTCAAGCGCGGCGAAGCGGTGATCATGCTGGCGCGCTTCGAAGCGCTCGAAATCAGCACGGCCGGCGAAGCGCTCGACGCCGGCGCCATCAATGCGCTGGTGCGGGTACGCAACCTGGCCAACGGCCGGGTGGTGCGCATGCGCGTGATCGCGCCCGGCACGGTCGAGCCGGCGGACATTCCGCGCTCGGCGCAGCCCTGATGCGAAACCAGCATCACTCGGATGCTCCCTGCAGGCGCGCGGCCAGGCGGGTGAGCTTGGCGGCGTAGGCCGGATCGGTGGCGTAGCCGCCCTTGGCCAGGCCCCGGGCAAAGGCGCCGGCATCGCTGCCGGTGCCGATGGCGGCGGCGTAGCGTGGGTTGTCCAGCAACATCTGGGCGTAGTCGCGGAAGGCGGCGGCCTGGTCCGGGTAGGCGCGGAAACGTTCGGTTTTCTTGACCGCCGTGCCGTGTTCGAATTCGGTGGTGGCGTTGTCCGAGACGTCGCCCTGCCAGCTCGAACCAGCCTTGATGCCGAACAGGTTATGGGTGCTGGCGCCTTCGGCCTGGCGCAGCGGACGCTGGCCCCAGCCCGATTCCAGCGCGGCATGGGCCGACACCAGTTGCGGGTCCACGCCCAGGCGTTCGCCGGCTTCGCGCGCCCATGGTGCTATCTGGTCCAGAAAGGCTTTTTGCCCGGAACCGTCGGCAAAGGCGGCGCCGAGCGTGCCGACGGTGCCACCCTGCGCGCCCTCACTTTCCTGCAGGCGCGCCTGCAGCATGCGGCCCTGCGGGCTCAGGCTGGCCATGCCGGAGTCGGCGCTGCCCTGGCTGATGAAATCGGTGATTTCGTTTTGCATCGACTGGTAGACGCCGCCGAAACCGGCGCCGCCGCCCACGGCCGCCATCGGGCGCGTCGACTGGGTCGGCGCGGTCGGGCTGACCGGGGCGGTATGGAATTCAGCGTGCTTCATACAGGGTCTCCTCGCCGTGCAGCACACGCTGCATGATGGAAAATTGTTCGGTCAGCAATGCGCTGTTGCGAACATTCAAACGTTTGCATTCAAGTACCAATTGCTCCAGCGCTTGCCAGTCGGCGCTGAGCGCATCGCGCTGCGGCGCGGCCAGGGTGGCGATCAGGGCCGCCATGTCGGCCTTGGCGCCGCACAGGGCGCGCACCAGGGTCACGCGCTGCACGCGCCGCTGTTCCATGCTGTCCAGCAGCGGCGCCAGTTCGTCGGCCAGCGCGGTCAGTTCGGTGCTGCGGTGGCGCAGGGCGGCGTCGAACTGGCGGGCCAGCAGCGCGAGGATGGCCTTGCAGGCGTCCAGGTCGGCAGTCACGCCGGCCGTCAGCTTGCCGACGGCTTGCTCGCGCGTCATGCGGCTCATCCCTGGCCTCCGTGGAAGCGGGTGATCAGGCCGGCCAGGCGGGCCGGGTCGAACGGCAGTTCGCCCTTGGCCAGCGCATCGCGCAGCTGCGCCACGCGCTCGTGGTCGACGTCGGGCATGGCGGCCAGGGCGGCCATGGCCGGTTGCAGCACTTCCGATTGCAGGGGGGCTGAGCTTGCCGCCACAGCGGCGCCGCCGGCAGTCGTTTTGACCTCGGAGACCACGGCGGCGCTGCTGCGCTGCACCGCCGCCGCATCGGCGGAGGCACCGCCAGAAGAGATTTTCATGCGTGGACCTCGGCTTTTGGATTGGATCGTCATGATTATTTGCCCTGGGCGTCGGCGCCCTTGACGTTCTTGAGTTTGTCACGCAGCGCGTCGACCGAGCCCTTGGCGCCGACCGCGGCTTCTTCGCCGATTTCGGTCGTGCCCGGCACGCCGAACATGGCGGCCACGGTATCGGCCTGGGTGCGGGTCAGGATCAGCATTTCGATGCGGCGGTTCACGGCCGCGCCGGTGTTGTTCGGGTCGAACGGGGCGCGGTCGGCCATGCCCACCACTTGCAGCACGCTGTCGGCGTTCATCGAGCCTTGCAGCAGCTGGGAACGGGCGGCCATGGCGCGCGCGTTCGACAGGCTCCAGTTCGAATTGCCATCCTGGTCGCCGGCATATTTGCGGGCGTCGGTGTGGCCGATGATCAGCATCTGGTTTTCCATTTTTGCAAAAACCGGGCCCATCTGGCGCAGCAGGCGCCCGAAGCGGTCGGTCGGCATCGCGCTGCCCAGCAGGAACATGCCCTGGCGCTCGGTGTCGTGCAGGGTCACGCGCAGGCCGTACGGGGTCACCACGCTTTCCAGGTTCTTGGTCAGGCCGGCTTCTTCGCTCATGATGCCCAGCTGGCGCGACAGCACCGCCAGTTCGGCCGGCGAGTCGTAGCGCACTTTCGGGCCTTCGCCGCCGTTTTCCTTGTGCGGGCTGGTGCCGCTGTGCGGCATGGCGAAACGCTCGATCAGGCTGCCGCGCGGGCCGCCGCCGATTTCGGGCTTGTTGCCCTGGCCGTCGGCGTAGCTGCCGTTTTGCTCGCGCACCATCGCTTTCATGGTTTGCTGGTCGCGTGCCGCCATCAGCCAGAGGACGAGGAACAGGGCCAGCAGCGCCAGGCAGAAGTCGGCGAAGGCGACTTTCCAGGCGCCGCCGTGGTCGTCCTCGTGCGCCTTGCCACGGCCGCGGACGATGATCGCCGCGTCGTGCTTGTCATGTTTATCATGCTGCTTTTGCACGCTGCTCTCCTGCCTTGTCGGTGGCGCGGCGTTTCGGCGAGCCGCTGTCCTCGCCTTCGCCGCCCATGGCGTTGATCCAGCTTTCCAGCTGCGCGAAGCTCGGCTTGATGTTCAGCTGCACCAGGCGGCGCCCGGCATCGATGGCCAGCAGGGCCGGTTTGCCGGCCACGTGGGTGACCAGGACGACTTTGACGCATTCCATGTTCGACGCTTCCTGGTTCACCAGCTGCTTCATCATGTTGCTGATCGGGTCGAGTACGCCGTAGCAGAAGAAAATGCCGAGGAAGGTGCCGACCATCGCGGCGCCCACCTTGGCCGAGATGGCGCCGGCATCGGCGCCCTCGGCCACCGAGTTCATCGCCAGCACGATCCCGAGCACCGCCGCCAGGATGCCGAACCCGGGCATCGCTTCGGCAATCTTGTGCAGCGACTTGGACGGCTGCACCAGCTCTTCGTGAATGGCTTCCAATTCCTGCTCCAGTACGCCTTCAAGCTCGTGGGCGTTGATTTTTCCCATCGCCATCAAACGGAAGTTATCGACAATAAACGCCAATAGTTTAGGTTCTTCGAGCACCAGCGGGTAACGCTGGAACAGGGGGCTCGATGCCGGGTCTTCCACGTGCGCATCGAGTGCTTTCAGGCCGCCCGCGGCGGTTTGCAGCAATTCATACATCAACAACAACAATTGGCGCTGGAACTCGGAACCCTGCTTCTTGCGCGTGACGATCTTGCGCATCTGGGTACTCAGTTCCTTGAGCACGTGGTTGGGGTTCCCCAACACCAGCGCCCCGGCGCCGCCGCCGGCAATGATCAGGATTTCGACCGGATGCCAGATGGCGTCGAAGGTGCCGCCCATGAGGACAAATCCGCCGAAGATACAGCCGAGAACAATGGCGATGCCGACTAATGGCTGCATAGTAAATTCCTTTGGTAAGTCTTGTTGTGCTTAGGTAAGAGGGAAAACCGGGTCTGTTCAGCCTTTAAGAGCTGCTTTCATCTTGGCCAGCGCCGCTTTATTGAGCTGGCAGACGCGCGCGTCCGACAAATCGAGCACGGCGGCCACTTCCTTGTAGCTCAGTTCGAATTCGTAAATCATCTGGATCACGCGCTGTTCGCGCTCGTCCAGGGACCTCAAGGCCTGTTCCAGGCTGCGCTTGACCATGAACTGCTCTTCCGGGCCGGGCGCGCTGTGGGCCCGTTCGGCGGCTTCCTGCAGCACTTCGTCAAAGCTCAGCAGCAGTTCGGCGCCATCGTCCAGCTGGTACTGGGCATAGGCTTCGGGGCTCAGGCCCAGCGAGGCGGCCGCTTCGGTGTCGGTCGGTTCCCGTCCCAGCGAGCGGGTCAGGGCGCGCACCTGGTCGCGCATCTTGTGGCTGTCCTGGCGCACCGCGCGCGGACGCCAGTCCTGGCGCCGCAGTTCATCGAGGATGGCGCCACGGATGCGCAGCGAGGCAAAGCTGCCGAAACCGGCGTCGGGCGAGCCGTACCGGCGCAGTGCTTCGAGCAGGCCCATCAGGCCGATCTGTTCCATGTCGTCGCGTCCCATCAGGCCCGAGACCTGGGCGCCCAGCTGGCGCACGATGCGCTTGACCAGCGGCGCGTAAGCGACCAGCTGGCGCTGCTCTTCGCGGGCGTCGAGCACGGGCGCGTAGTCGGCAACCTGGCCGTAAGCGCTGCCGTAGTCGTTAGCGTGCTCGTCCCGAACGGGCACGTCCCGGACGGGCATGTAGCTGGCGGCGCTGCCGCTGTCGGTGTAATCGGCGTGATAGGCCACGAGATCCCCTGGCTATTCGATGATCAGTTTGCCGATCATGACTTCGGAGAACGGCTTTTCGAGCTTGTCCTTGTCATAAGTGGCGGCGAAAGTGCTGTTGAGCTGCTCGGCGTACTTCTCGACCGTCAGGTCCTGCGCTTCGCTCATGCTGTGCGCCGAGAGCGCGCGCACGGCCACGCTGCGCAGCATCGGCAAGTCATCCTTGACCTTCTTTTCCTGCTCGGCCGTGGTCGAGAGCACCAGGTCGGTCGAAATGTAGTGGGCCTGGTTTTCGCCGGGGCTCTTGCGCAGCATGACGATCACCTTGTCGAGCGAGACATATTTGGCCGGCTTTTTCTTCGGCGCTTCGGCGGCGACCGGTTTGCCATCCTTGCTCGGGATCGGCTGCTTGAAATACAAAAAGGCGCCCGCGCCCGCCGCGCCGAGCACGCCGAGGACCACGAACACGATGATCAGTTTGGTCGATTTTTTCATGCGGCGTACTCACGGCCGGACAGGGAGAAGGTGGACGACGGCTGGCCCGCTTCGGAGAGTGCGCGGCCAGGATCGTTCTCCTGCGCTTCCTGTCCAGGCTGGCGGCCGCGGCCCTGGCCCTGCTGGTCGGCAAAGGCGGCGCCGCTGCGCGGGGTTGCCGTAATGGTCACGGCGACATCGCTGAACTGGCGCGAGGCCAGGTCGGAGCGCATGGCCTCGCTGACATTGCCCAGCTGGCGCCGCACTTCGCTGTTGCTGGCGCTGATGTTTACTTCCAGCGCGCCGCCGGCGGCGTGGCGGATCGCGATCTCGATGCGGCCCAGCTGCGGCGGGTCGAGGCGGATCACGGCCTGGTCGATATTGCGGCCCAGTTGCAGTTGCAGGCGCTCGCCCAGCGCTTCGCGCAGGGGCTGCTGCCAGTCGGCCGGATTGGCCGGCAGCTTGACGTCGGCCGGGGCGGCCATCGTGACGTTCTGGGCGGCCAGGGCGTTGGTGCCGGCCATGATGCTGGCGGCGCCGGTGACGGGCACGTCGCTGCGCAGCATGGTGTCGGGCGCGGCGGCGAACGGCTGGGCGGCGCTGGCGACCGTTGTTTTCTGGGCCAGCGGGACGCTGGCGGCGGTGCCGCTCTCGCCGCTGCGCAGCGGGGCGCGCGGCGCCGGGGCAGCCACGGCCACGGCGGGCGCTGGCACGGCCACGGGCGCAGCGGCAGGCGCGCGCGCATCGGCTGCCGCGGCGTCGGCAGGGGCGGCCGTGTCGCTGGCCGGCGCGGCCGGTGCCGGCGCGTTGAAGGTGAACGAGACGGTGCTGGCAGGAACCGCTGCCTGGACCGGGGCGAACGGCGCTGCGGGCAGTACCGGCGCCGGCGCCGGCGCAGCCGCGAGCGGAACAGAGAAACTGACTGGCGCAGTGGCGGTGGCGGTGGCGGTGGCGCCGGCGAGCGGCGCGGCAGCGTCGACCGGCGCTGCCGCGCCAGGCAGGGAGGCCGTCATCGGCATCGGCGCAGCTTGCGGCAGGACGATGCCGAGCGGCAGGTTCATGCCGAACGCGGAGCTCATCGTCATGGCTGGCGTGCTGGCGGCGTCGAGATGCGCCACGGGCAGGGCGGGCGCGTCGGCCAGCGCCGGCAGTTCGGCCAGGCCGTCGGCCGGGGCTTCCTCGCCGCTGCTTTCGCCGTCGGCATTGAACTGGCCGGCGGGCGCGTCGAACACCAGCCAGCTGGCAAACGGGGTGGCCGGAGCGGCCGCGGCGGCGCCGGGTGCGGCCGCGAGCGCAGGGGCGGCGGCAGCCGTGGCCGGGGCCGGAGCAGGGGCGGTGCCGGGGGCCGCTGGCGCGGCCGGGGTAGGATTCAGGTTAGCGAGCATCATGGTTATGCCTGGTTACGTTCTGTGTCGTTTTCATTGTCGAGGGCGTAGGCGATAAACCCGGCTTTGTTCGTGTGCATGTGGTTCATTTGCGCTTCCAGCGCATCCAGCTCGGCGGCGCACAGCTCGGCTGCCTTGTCGTGCTGGGCGCGCAGCGCCTGCAGCGCGCGGGTCTCGGCAGCGCTCCAGGGGCCGCTGGCCGCCAGCACGCGCAGCTCGGTGCCAAGGGCGCCAACGGCGCGGTCCAGCGCGACCCAGTCGCGCGCGTCGCCGGCGGCGGCCAGGGCCGCCGTCAGCGCGTTCAGGGCGGCGCGCCTAGGCATTGCGTGCCTGCACGCCAAGCCAGCCCTGGCGGATCGTGCCGAGGATCTCGACCACTTCGTCCAGCATGGCCGGGTCCATCTTGATGCCGGCGCCATGCAGGCGCGCGGCGCAGAAGTCGTACAGCCGTGCCAGGTTTTCCACCACGTCGCCGCCTTGCTCGAAGTCCAGCGAGCTGGACAGTCCGTTGATGATTTCGACACATTTGTCGATGCTGATCGCCTTTTGCTCGTAGCGCTTGCCGACGATGTGGCCGCGCGCGCGGGCCAGCTCGTCGAGCAGGCCATCGGTCAGCAGCAGCACCAGCTCGACCGGTGATGCACGCGCCGTCTGAGCATCAAGGTTAACCGAGTGGTAGTCGCTGTAAGCGTCGGAATAGGACATCTTTTCCTCTCTTAATTGGATTTATCGCCGAACAGTGCGTCGAACATGGAGGTGTTGGACGCCATGCGGCTTTGCAGTGTCTGCAACTGTGTAAATTGCATCAGATAGCGCTTGTAGGCGCTGTCGTACTGCTTGTCGAGCTGGTCCTGGCGCTTGACCAGGCTGGTCTGCAATTTGGTGTTCTGTTCCAGCCGCTGCTTGAGCTGGCCGTCGGTGCTGCTGCTCCATTCCTTCAGGTAGCCGTCCAGGCTGCCCGCGATGCCGCTGCTGGCGCCGTTGACGCTGCTGCCGATCAGGGTGTCGAGCCCTTTCGGCGAGACCGCCAGCTGGCTGGTCAGGCGCGTCGCGTTGAGCGACAGGCTGCCGTCGCGCGTGGCCACGATGCCGTAGGCGGCCAGGCTGTCGGCGCCGTTTGCGCCGCGCAGCATGCTGACCATGCGCGCCTGCAGCACGCGCACGCCGCCATCGTTGGCGAATACGCCCGGGTTGGCGCCCTTGGCCGGGTCGCCCGGTGCCACCATGGCGTCGATCACGGTCTTGAGCTTGTTGTAATCGTCGACGAATTTCTGCACCTTGGCCACGGTGCCGGCATTGTCGCTGGCCACCGTCAGGGTCACCGGCGCGTCGCCCGGGGCCTGCGCCTTGGTGAAGGTCATGGTCACGCCGTCGACGTTGGTAAATACGTTCGAGGCCTGGTTGATCGCGGTGCCGCTGCCCTGCGCGCCGAGCCAGACCAGCGCGTCCTGGCCGGTGACGACCTGGGTCGGCGCGTTCGAGAGCGCGGTTTTCAGGCCGGCATTGCCCACCGCCGCCGTGTTCAGCGAAATATTGCCGGCCGCACCTGTTGCTTTCGAGGTCAGCATCAGCTGGGTGACGCCGTTGACGGTGACGATCGAGGCCGACACGCGTCCGTTGTTGGTCGGTTCGGCATTGATGGCGGCGGCGATTTCGCGCGGGGTCAGGGTGGCGTTGCCGTCGCTGTTGGCGCTGGCCAGGTTGATCGAAAAGCCGGGCGCGCCGCCCAGTTCGATGCCCAGGCTGCCGCCGTCGGCCGCGCTGTCGGCCAGGCCGTTGTACGAGACCTGGTTGGCGGTGGCGAGGCGTTCGACGAAAAAGCTGTAGTTGCCGGCAGTGGCGTTCACGCCGGCGCTGGCGCTGCCGATCGCGGTGTTGCTGAAGGTCGCGGCCTGGGTCAGCATGGTCTTGCCGGAGGTCAAGGACAGCAGCGAACTCTGGTAGCCCGAAATGGCCGAGCGCAGCGAGCTCAGGGCGGCGGCGGCGCTGCTGGCCTGCTTGGTCTGGGCGGTCAGGATGCTCTGGCGCGCCGAGGTGTAGTTGGTCGCCAGGCCGGTTGCGGTGGTAGCCGGATCGTAGGTGTTGCCAATGGTCGCCATGGGGTTCTCCAGAATGTCTGACAGGTTTGCTTAGCTTGCGCGGTGTGCCGATTGCGCCGATTTATTTGTTTACGGCAATTTTTTCGATTTCTTCAATTACTTTCGGCCGGCCAGCCACGATTGCGTGGCCAGGTCGTCTTCGCGCTTGCGTTCGGTGCGGTTGCGGGCCAGCTCGGCCACGCCTTTTTTCTGTTCCAGCACCTGGCCCAGCAGTTCGCGTTCGCTCCAGGCGTCGGTCAGGGCGCGCTGCGAGACGGCCATGGTCGCTTCGTGCAGGGACAGGTCGGTGCGGTGGTTGTCGGCCAGCGCGATCACGGCCAGCTTGTACTGGCCGCAGTTCAGGGCCAGCGCCAGCGGCAGCGCGCCGCTGGCGCCGCTGCCGCTCGCCAGGCTGTCGAGGCGGGCCAGGTTGGCCTGGTAACGGGCTTTGGTCGCGTGCTGGGCGGCCATGTCTGCCTGCAACTTTTCCACCTTGGTGCTGCGCAGGCGGACCAGGGTGTCGAGGCTGTCGATCGTGCTGTTGATGGTCATGACATCATCGCTTCAAGTTGGGAAATGCATTCAGGCAAAGGTGCCGCTTCGCGCGTACCCTGGCACAGGTAGGCGTCGATATGGGGTTCCAGGCGCACCGCGTGGTCGGTGACCGGATCGGCGCCCGGCACGTAGGCGCCCAGCGGAATCAGGTCGCGCACCCGGGCGTGGCGCGCCAGCGCGGCTTTGAGCTTGCGGGCGGCCAGCGCGTGCGCGGCCGGGACCACCTGGGCCATGCAGCGGCTGATCGACGCGGCCACGTCGATGGCCGGATAATGGCCGCGTTCGGCCAGTTCGCGCGTGAGCACGATGTGGCCGTCGAGGATCGCGCGGGCGGTGTCGACCACCGGGTCCTGCTGGTCGTCGCCTTCGGCCAGCACGGTGTAGATGGCGCTCATGCTGCCGTGTTCGTGCTCGCCGTTGCCGGCGCTTTCCACCAGTTGCGGCAGGGCCGAGAACACCGACGGCGGATAGCCCTTGGTGGCCGGCGGCTCGCCCAGCGCCAGCGCCACTTCGCGCAGCGCCATGGCGTAGCGGGTGAGCGAGTCGACCAGCAGCAGCACGTTCAGGCCCTGGTCGCGGTAGTGCGCCGCGATCGCATGGCACAGTTCGGTGGCGCGGATGCGCATCAGGGGCGATTCGTCGGCCGGGGCGATCACCAGCACGGCCTTTTTCAGGCCTTCCGGGCCGAGCGACATGTCGACGAATTCGCGCACCTCGCGCGAGCGTTCGCCGATCAGGCCGACCACGACCACGTCGGCCACGGTCTGGCGCGTGATCAAGCCCAGCAGCACGGACTTGCCGACCCCGCTGCCGGCCATCAGGCCGACGCGCTGGCCCTTGCCGATGGTCAGCATGGAATTGATGGCGCGCACGCCGACGTCGAGCGGCTCGACCACCGGTTGTTTTTTCAGGGGATTGATTTTCGGCGGCGTCATTTCCAGGCGGTGCTCGCCGCCCAGGCGCCCGAGGCCGTCGATCGGCTCGCCCAGGCCGTTGACCATGCGCCCCAGCCACGAGGGGCCGATCTGCAAGGTTGCGGCGGTCGGACTCGGCAATACGCGGGCGCCGGTGGTCAGGCCAATGGCTTGCTTGAACGGCATCAGGAACGACAGGCGTTCGCGAAAACCGACCACCTGCGCGTCCAGCCACTCGCCATCGACCGTTTCGATGCGGCAGCGCTGGCCCGTGTGCAGGCGGCAGCCGGCCGATTCCAGCAGCAAGCCCGAGGCGCCGACCAGGCGTCCGGTCGGGATCGCGACCGGGACGTCTTCGAGCTCGACGGTGCGCAGGGAATCGGCCAGCTTACTCATGCTTCAACCTCGTCGGGCACGCGCTCGACGACGGGCGTCAGTTGCGCGCTGACCTGCGCCATGCAGTTGGCCAGGCGGCCCTGGCAGCCGGCGTCGACTTCATTGTCGCCGGCGCGCACGCGGCATTCGCCCGCTTCCAGCGCCGGGTCGGGCAGCAGGGTCCACTTGGCGGCGCGCACCGGATCGAGTTCGGTGATGCGCTTGAGCTCTTCCGGATTGAGGCACACTTCGATACGGTCTCGGGTGGGCGGCATGGCGGCCAGCGCTTCATCCACCAGTGCCAGCAACTGGACCGGCTGCAAGGCCAGTTCGGCGCGGATCACCTGGCGCGCCACCTTGCCGACCAGGTCGACGACTTCCTTGCGCTGGGCCGAGCGGAATTCTTCCACCATCTGGTTCAACTGGGTGAACATGCCGTCGAGCGGGCCGGCCAGCTGCTCGAAGCGCTCCTGCACCTGGGCCATGGCTTGCTGGCGGCCGGCCGCCAGCCCCTGGGCCAGGCCGGACGCGTAGCCTTCGGCGCTGCCGCGTTCCTGGCCGTTTTCGAAGCCCTCGCGCTGCCCCTGCTGGTAGCCTTCTTCGACCGCACTTTGCCATTGGCCGGCGGCCTCGGAGGAACGGGCGGCGCCGAGCACGTCGAGCTGCGACAGCGGCGGGAAATGGTAGGGGCGGAATTGTTTCATTCTACGACGGCCTCGGCGAACAGTTGGACTTCGATCTCGCCGTTGTCGGCCAGTTGTTTGACGGTTGCCATGATGTCCTTGCGGGTCTGTTCGATGCGCGACATCGGCACCGGGCCGGCGCGGCGCAGCAGGTCGTCGAAGTTCTGGGCCTGGCGGCGCGGCATGGTGGTCAGGATCGCATCGCGGATCGCCGGTTCCGCGCCCTTGAGCGCGATCGCCCACTGTTCCAGCGGCACGTCGTCGAGGATGCGGGTAATCGTGGCCTCGGTCTGGCGCGACAGGATCAGGAAGTCGTACATGCTCATTTCGATTTCGGTCACCACGTCCGGATCGTGGGCGCGCAGCAGTTCGACCATGCCGGCGCGGTTGCCCGGCAAGCGGTTGAGGATTTCGGCAACCTGGCGGATCCCTTCCACGCTGGCGCTCTGGGTGTCGAGCGCGCCCAGGCAGCGGGTCACCAGCTCTTCCAGTTCGGTCAAGAGGTCGCGGTCGATTTCGTCCAGGCGCGCCAGGTTCAGCAGGACCAGGTCGCGGCCCTCCAGCGGCAGGGCGTCGAGGATCTGGCCGGCCAGCGCCGGCGGGACAAACGCCAGGAACACCGCTTGCATCTGCACGTGCTCGTTGGCGATGTAGTCGGCCAGCCATTTTGGCGAGGCCCACTGCAGGCGCGCCATCATCGGGCGGATGGCGTCGCCGTAAATGTTGTTGAGGACGCTGTTGGCGATGTCGCTGCCGAGCGCCAGGTCGAGCGAGCGCTTGAGGTAGCTGCGCGAGGCGCCGTGCACGCCCGACTGCTGGCGGTAATCGTCGAAGAAGGTCTGCATCGCGATGCGCACCGAGTCGACCTTGATGCCGCTCATGCGCGACATGACTTGCGTCACTTCGAGCAGTTCTTCGCGGTCGAGGCAGCGCAGCACGGCGGCGGCCGGCTCTTCGCCAATGCTGAGCAGGACGATGGCGGCCTGTTCGACAGGGGTCAGTCCAGGCGCCTCTTCGGCGTCCACATTATTGTCCAGTTCGGCCATTTTTCTGCATCCATTGTTTGACGACTTCGGCGACCCGCTCCGGTTCCTTGGCAGCGAGGACTTTCAGGTGATCGACCATCACATCGACTGCCGATCCGGCAGGGGGAAGATCATAGTTTTCCAGCAGCGGCACCATTTGCAGCGGGGCGCCCAGGGCCGGGACCGCGCCGGCGTCGCCGAGGCGGGCATCACCGACGCGCATGGCGGGACCGGCGACAGCGGTGGCCGCACCAGCCGAACCGGCCGGGCCGCCCAGCAACTGGGCCTCGCCAGCGACGGCCGCAGCCGGGGCCAGGCGCACCGTGAGCAGGCGCAGCAGAGGACGGATGATCAGCAGGAAGCCGAGCAGGATGCCCACCGCCCACGCCGCCCAGCTGCTCATGTCGACCACGTTGTCGCGTTCCTGCCACCATGGGGCGGCGGCCGGCTGGACCGGGAAGGTCATGGCGGACACCGTCAGCACATCGCCGCGTTCGGTGTTGATGCCCAGGCCGCTGCGCAGGGTTTTTTCGATATTCGCCAGTTCGGCCGGGGTCCAGCCGGTTTTCGCGGCGGCCACGTTATTGTTCAGCACCACAGCGACGCTGAGCTTACGCAAACGGCCGCGGCTGCGCTTGATCTGGGTGATGTTGCGGTCGTACGCAAACTGGCGCGTGCTGGCGTTCTTGCGCGCGCTGCCATCGTCCGCTGCGGCGCCGGCGGCGCCGGCGGCGGCCTGCGGATCGGGCAGGGCCGGCGGACGGTTCGACAGGGTGCCCGGCACGCCCATGGCCATGCGGTTCTTTTCCTGCTCTTCGCGGGTCGCTTCGCTGGTTACTTTCGGGGCGTCGCCGTATTTTTCGCTGGTTTCTTCGATCTTGTCGTTGTCGATATCGGCGGTAACGCTGAGCTTGAAGTTATTCGCGCCCAGCACCGGGCCGAGCAGTTCATTCACATTGCCGCGCACCTGGTCCTGGTATTTCTTGGCGTTGGCGTCGCTGCCCTGGGCCGCGCCGTCGAAGCCTTCCGACAGGTCGATGCGGGACGACAGGTAATTGCCGGCCTGGTCGACCAGGCTCACCCGCGCCGGGGACAGGCTGGCAACGCTGCCCGAAACCATGTTGATGATCGCGGCGATCTGTTCCGGCGCCAGGGTACGGCCCGGTTTCACGGCCACCACCACCGAGGCCGACGATTTTTCGCCGTCGCTGGCCACGAACGAGGTCGAGCGGGCGATCGACAGGTGCACGCGTGCCGAGGCGATCGCGTCCATCGAAAGGATGCTTTGCGCCAGTTCGCCTTCCAGGCCGCGGCGGAAGCGCACGTCCTGCACGAACTGCGACACGCCCAGCGGATCGTTCTTGTCCATCAGTTCCAGGCCGGCCGGCAGCTGGGCGGTGACGCCCTTGGCGGCCAGCAGCATGCGCACCTTGCCCAGTTCCGAGGACGGCACCAGCAGCTGGCCGGTGTCCGGATGCAGGCGGTAAGCAATCTTGTCGGCGTCGAGCACGGCCATCATGTCGCCCGAGGCCACCCGTTCGTTGGCGCCGAAGACCGGCTTGTAACCCGCCTGGTCGTTCCACATGTACATCATCACCGCTGCCGTGATGGCGATCGCCAGCACCAGCATCGGGGTCAGGTTGTTGCGCAGCGCCGGCGGCAGCGACGGCATGGCGCCCATGCGCCCGGCGAAGGTGGATTTAAGAGAGGCAATCACGCTGGTGGGTTCCCGTGGTAAGGGTGGAGTCGCAAACGGCAACTTAGACAGGGAGCTTGATCAGCTCGTCCATCGCGCCCATGACCTTGTTACGCACTTGCATGAGCATCGAGAAGGACAGGCTCGCTTCCTGGCTGGCCAGCATGGCGCCGACCAGGTCGTCGCTCTTGCCGCTGTCGACATCGTTCATTTTCTGGCCGGCCGCGGCGTCTTGCTGGTTTACGCTTTCCAGCGCATCCTTCATGCTCTGCGTGAAAGAAAACCCGGCCGCCAGCTGCTGGCCGCCGGCATGGCCGATGTGCGCGTGCGCGGCCAGTTGACCGGCATCGTTGGCCAGTACCTTCATCTCCGACTGGAGCTGGGTAGCGAGCGTATTGCCTGTTGTGTTTCCGACTTCCATGTTGTCATCCCTGCATAATTTTTTGTTCATAATCAAACAGTTACGACTGATTTTCTGTCGTAGCCGGCCTGAACGGTGAAGCGCCCAGTGTGCGCGTTCCGTGCCGCGATTCCAAACGAAAACATGCTCGACGGCAAAAAATTTTATTGCTGAGTCGGGTAAAACCAACAAATTTCCCTAAACCTCTTGGAGGAGAAGCAAAGGTGTCGAAATGCCTAACGATATCGCTTACTGTTGGTAACGGGCGCAAGTGTGGGAACTTGAGCCATTCCCTTGAAATAATTGCCATAAGGAACCAAATAACCACTTACCGCTTGGCAATTATAGTGCCACTTGGAAATTAAATCCATCAAATAAAGGTGCTCTGATATACTGTTTTCCTCAAACAAAACAAAGAGTTGCCCTCTTTGCCACGCACTTGCCGAGTTACTTATGACCATGATAAATAAGACAAACTTGCCAACATCACCGCAAGTGCTCGACCCCCGCCTGCTGGGCCGGCCGGTGCATTTGCTGCCCCAGTTCGCCGCCCAGGTGGCCGAGGATGTGGCGGTGGCCCTGCGCCAGAGCGCCGTGCGTCGCTACTGGGAGGGTTTCCGCATCGAAGCGGCCGGTTTCGTCGGCGCCCCCGACAGCACCCGGAGCGGACGCTGGCTGGCCTTCGAAGGCCCCGCCGGGAATATCGCTTTCGCCCTCGAACGCTCGCTGCTGCTGGCGGTGCTGAACCAGCGCTATGGCCGCCGCGGCGCCGCGCCCGGACCGGCGGTCGACCCGTCCACAGTACGCGTGACGGCCACGGAAGAACGCCTCGCAGTTGTGTTAGGTCAACAATTAGCCTCGGTCCTTGCCAGACGGGTGGATGCAAACCTTGCGCGGGCGCATAATGAAGCCAGTGCGCCTGCCGGCGAGCTGGTGCCGGGCAGCGTGCCGCCGGCGCCGCCCGCGCCGGATGGCTGGACCCTGGGCATTACCTTGCGCCAGGGCCAGGGTGGCGAATGCGGACAGGTATGGCTGGCGCTGGACCAGGACATGGTGGCGCGCGTATTGCAGGGACTCACGCCGGAGCGCGCGCGCGAACGCGCGCCGCAGGCCAGCGTGGCGCTCGGCAGTGCGCTGCAGGTGACCCTGGACGGGCGCCTGGTGAGCAAGGAAATCACGCTCGAAGCGCTGTTTTCCCTCAAACTGGGCGATATCATCCCGGTGACGGTGGGCCGGGCCGATGTCTTGCTGGCCGAGTCGCGTTTGTTTACTGCCGCGGTAACCGAGCATAACGGTACGCTCTGTTTAACCTCTTTTGAAGATAGCGACTAATGAATATCAACGAGAACGAACTCCAGGCGCCGGATATGGCCGCCGGAATCGACGAAGAATTGATCATCGATGAACCTGTCATGGGCGTGCCCGCAGGGGTCGACAACACGCGCGCGGCCGACAAGCGGCCGCAGCGCGACTTGCCGCAGATGATGCGCAAGATTCCCGTGACCCTGACCCTGGAAGTGGGCTCGGCCAGGATTTCGCTGCAGGAACTGATGGCGATCGGGCCATCGAGCGTGATCGCGCTCGACGTGCTGGCCGGCGAACCGCTGGTCATCAAGGTCAACGGCACCCCGATCGGGCGCGCCGAAGTGGTGGTTGCCGGCGAACAGTACGGTCTGAAGGTCATCGACCTCGATGGCCTCGACCTCGACCTCCTGACCGCATGAAAAGCGCGGCACGCGCAGGTACGCTGGCTGTGCTCGCTTGCGGCCTGCTGCTGATGCTGGCCGCGCCTGCCCCGGCCTCGGCCCAGGACTTGCTGGCCGGGGTGATTCCCGGCGCCAAGACCGACCTGACGGTCAAGTCGCAGGTGCTGGTCCTGATGACCCTGCTTGGGCTGTTGCCCATCATGGTCATGATGATGACCTGCTTCACCCGCTTCGTGATCGTGCTCTCGCTGCTGCGCCAGGCGCTCGGCCTGCAGCAGGGCTTGCCGAACCGGATCATCACCGGAGTCGCCCTGATCCTCACCCTGCTGGTGATGCGTCCGATCGGCGACCAGATCTGGCGCGAAGCCTTCGTGCCCTACGACCAGGACAAGATCGGCATGCAGGATGCGCTGAAGGTGGCCGAAGCGCCGCTCTCGCGCTTCATGCTGGCCCAGACCAGCAAGGCCGCGCTGGCCCAGGTGGCGCGCCTGGCGGGCGAACCGGCCGAGCTGGCGCCGCAGCAGCGCGCCTTCACGGTCAAGCTGGCCGCGTTTGTCCTGAGCGAGCTGAAAACCGCGTTCCAGATCGGCGCCATGCTGTTCATTCCTTTCCTGATCATCGACCTGGTGGTGTCCTCGGTGCTGATGGCGATGGGCATGATGATGCTCTCGCCGCTGGTCATTTCCCTGCCCTTCAAGCTGCTGCTGTTCGTGCTGGTCGATGGCTGGACCCTGACCGTCAACACCCTGGTCGGCAGCATCCGGCCGTTCTGACGATGGGAGACAGTATGGGAGAGAGGCGATGACCCCCGACGTGGCGGTGGACCTGATGGTCGGCGCCTTGCAAATCGTCATGCTGATGGTGCTGGTGCTGGTGGTGCCGGGCCTGATCATGGGCCTGCTGGTGGCGCTGGTGCAGGCCGCCACCCAGATCAACGAGCAGACCCTGAGCTTCCTGCCGCGCCTGCTGGTGACCCTGCTGGCGGTGATCATGGCCGGGCACTGGATGACGTCCTACCTGATGGATTACTGCGTCTCCGTGTTCCAGCGCGCCGCCGCCCTGGTCGGATAACGCAGCATGGAGCTGGCCGGCTACCTGTTGCCGTTCCTGAACGCCCTGTGGTGGCCGTTCGTGCGCAACCTGGCCTTGCTGAGCGCGGCGCCCGTGGTGGGCGACATCCTGGTGCCGCTGCCGGTGCGCGTGCTGCTGGCGCTGGTGCTGGCCTTCATCATGCTGCCGTTCAGCCCGGGCAACGCGGTGGTCGATCCGTTTTCGGTGATGGGCATCGCCACCACCCTCGAACAAGCCGTGATCGGCGGCGTGCTGGGGCTGGCGATGCATTTTTCGATGTCGATCATTAATGTGCTCGGTTACCTGGTGTCGAGCCAGATCGGTTTTTCGATGGCCCAGATGAACGATCCGGTCAACGGCACGGCCTCGGACGTGGTCTCGGGCATGCTGTCCTTGCTGGCGATCATCGTGTTTTTCGCCATCGACGGGCACCTGGTGCTGACCGGCGTGCTGGCGACGAGCTTCAAGGCCTGGCCGGTGGGCGCAAGCTACGCCCCGATGCTGCTGGGCACGGTGGCGCTGAAGGCGGCCTGGATTTTTTCGGCCGCCATGCTGCTGGCGCTGCCGATCGTGTTTTCCACCCTGGTGGTGCAGCTCGGCTTTGGCCTCTTGAACCGGGTGGCGCCGTCGCTGAACCTGTTTTCGCTGGGCTTTTCGCTGACCACCCTGTTCGGCCTGATGATGCTGATCCAGATCGTGCGCTTCATTCCCGAACACTATATTGCGATGAGCAACCAGATCCTTGAACTGATCGACCAACAGATGAAGGCGGCCCATGGCTGACGACGCGAGCGGTGGCGACAAGACCGAAAAGGCCTCGCAGCAAAAGCTGCGCAAGGCCCGTGAAGAAGGGCAGGTGGTGCGTTCGCGCGACCTGGCCACCGCGATCGGCATCCTGGTCAGCCTGAAAGTGTTTTCCATGATGCTGCCGAGCTACCTGGAGTCCTTCCGCAGCCTGTTCGCGCTGGTCTTCATTCCGCTCGGGGCCGACGGCGCCATCGAAAACCTGAGCTCGACCATTTTCACCAGTTCCATGTGGCTCTTGATCACCATGGTGCTGCCGCTCCTGGGCGTGCCGTTCGCGGTGGTGCTCTCGTCCCTGATTCCGGGCGGCTGGGTGATCAGCACCAAGAACATGGCGCCCAAGATGGACCGCCTCTCGCCCATGAAAAACCTGGGCAACCTGTTTACCGCCAAGCACGGCATCGGCGTGGCGACCTCGGTCGGCAAGGCCGTCGTGCTCGGCTGGGTGCTGGTGCACGTGAGCCGCTCGGGCATGAACGCCTTTGTCGAATTGCAAAAAATGCCGCTCAGCACAGCGCTGCCGGCCGGCGCCGGGATGATGCTCGACGCCCTGATGGCGATGTGCATGGTGTTCGTCATGTTCGCCGTGCTCGACGTGCCGGTGCAGGCTTTCCTGTTCGCGCGCAACCAGCGCATGAGCAAGCACGACCAGAAGGAAGAACACAAGAGCAGCGAAGGCAAGCCCGAAGTGCGCCAGCGCATCCGCCAGTTGCAGCAGCAGATGGCACGGCGCAGCGTGAGCAAGACCGTGCCCACGGCCGACGTCGTCATTGTCAATCCGGAACACTATGCGGTCGCGCTCAAGTACGAGGCCAGCCGCGCCGAAGCGCCCTTCGTGGTGGCCAAGGGAGTCGACGAGATGGCCCTGTTCATCCGCCAGATTGCAAAACAGCACAATATCGAGACCCTGGAGCTGCCGCCGCTGGCGCGCGCGATCTACAATACCAGCCAGGTCCAGCAGCAAATTCCGGCCCAGCTGTACCAGGCCGTGTCGCAGGTGCTCAACTATGTGCTGCAACTGAACGCTTTTCGTGCCGGCCGGCGCACTGCGCCGCCACGTTTCCCCAACGAGGTGGTCGTGCCATCTCATCTGAGTGAGGTTCCCGCCACATGAGTTTTTTGAACAGCCTGCTGACCGAGTTAAAGCGGCATAAATTCGCCACCCCGGTGTTCTTGCTGGTCATCTTGTCGATGATCATCCTGCCGCTGCCGCCGGTCTTGCTCGACGTACTGTTTACCTTCAACATCGTGCTGGCCATGATCGTCATCCTGGTGTCGGTCTCGGCCAAGCGGCCGCTCGACTTCTCGGTGTTCCCGAGCGTGATTCTCGGCACCACCATGCTCAGGCTGACCCTGAACGTGGCCTCGACCCGGGTGGTGCTGCTGCACGGCCACACGGGCAGCGACGCGGCCGGTAAAGTGATCGAAGCCTTCGCCAATGTGGTTATCGGCGGCAATTTCGTGGTCGGCTTCGTGGTCTTCATCATTTTGATGATCATTAACTTCGCGGTGGTGACCAAGGGCGCGGAACGCATTTCCGAAGTGTCGGCGCGGTTTACCCTGGACGCGCTGCCGGGCAAGCAGATGGCGATCGACGCCGACCTCAATGCCGGCCTGATCAACCAGGAAAAAGCCCAGGTGCGGCGCCGCGACGTGGCCGCCGAAGCCGACTTCTACGGCGCCATGGACGGCGCCTCGAAGTTCGTGCGCGGCGACGCGGTCGCCAGTATTCTGATTTTGATCATCAACATGGTGGGCGGCGTGGCGATTGGCGCGCTGATGCACGACCTGTCCTTCGGCGACGCCTTCCGCCTGTACGCGCTGCTGACCATCGGCGACGGCCTGGTGGCGCAGATCCCGGCGCTGCTGCTGTCGGCCGCGGCCGCCATTCTGGTGACCCGGATCAGCGATGCGGGCGACTTCGAACAACAGGTCGGCGGGCAGCTGCTGGCGTCCCCGGCGGTGCTCTACAGCGCCTCGGGCATGATGCTGGTGCTGGCCATGGTGCCGGGCATGCCATGGCTGATGTTCGGTATCTTTGCGGTGGTGCTCGGCTACGTGGGCTGGCGCCTGGCGCGCATGGTCAAGGCGCCCGACCAGGCCGGGGTGGCGGCAATCGAAGCGGCCCTGCGCGACGAGCGCGCCCCCGAGCTCGAATGGCAGCACCTGCCGGCGGTGCAGGCGCTGACGGTGGCGGTCGGCTACAAACTGGTCGGACTGGTCGATGCCGCCCAGGGCGAACCGCTGACCAAGCGCATCAAGGGCGTGCGCCAGAGCCTGTCGGAAGCGATGGGCTTGCTGCTGCCGCCAATCAATGTGCGCGACGACCTGTCGCTGCGCCCGACCCAGTACTCGATCATGCTCAGCGGCACCGTGGTGGCCGAGGCCGAAGTGGTGCCGGAATGCCTGATGGCGATTGCCTCGCCCTCGGTGTACGGCCAGCTCGACGGCATTCCGGGGATCGAACCGGCCTACGGCATGGCGATTACCTGGATCGCCCCGAGCGAGAAGGCCCATGCGCTCGGGCTCGGCTACCAGGTGGTCGAGGTGCCGAGCGCGATCGCCACCCATTGCTCCAAGGTGGTGCGCGATTACCTGCCGGACCTGTTCCGCCATGAAGATGTGGCGGCGATCCTGGAACGGATGACGGCGCTCTCGCCCAAGCTGGCCTCGGCGCTGGACAAGGCGATGACGCACACCCAGCTGCTGCGCGTGTTCCGCGTGTTGCTGGCCGAAAATGTCTCGCTCAAGGATATCGTGGTGATCGGCACCACCTTGCTCGACAGTTCGGAAACCACCAAGGACCCGATCCTGCTGGCGGCCGAAGTGCGCTGCGCGCTGCGGCGCCAGATCGTGACGGCCTTGTTCGGCAAGAAGAAGGAAATGCCGGCGTTCAATCTGTCGGGCGAGCTGGAGAATATGTTGCTGGGGTCGCTGAACCAGGCGCGCCAGGGCGGCAAGGTGGCGCTGGATAATTTCCCGATCGATCCGCAGTTGCTCTCGCAATTACAGTTGAACATGCCGGTGGCGCGCGAGCAGATGAAGCAGCAGCAAAGTGCGCCGCTGCTGCTGGTGCTGCCGCAGATCAGGCCGCTGCTGGCCAGGTACGCGCGCCTGTTCGCACCGGGGCTGCACGTGCTTTCTTACAACGAGATTCCCGAGAACCGCGATGTGAGCATCGTCGGCACCGTGGGATAAGCCGCGCTAGGGCTCGCCATACGGCATCATCCCCGGCAACGGCCTTTCGGTATACCGCACCGTGGTCGCCGCTTCCGTCCTGGTGGTCTTGGCCAGCAGCAGCGCCACTTCGGCCATGGCCCGGAACAGGGACGGGGGCAGGGCGGCGCTGACCTGGGACGAATACTGCTGCAAGGGTTTGCCCGGCCAGATGCCGTGCCTGACGCTGGCGCGCGCCAGGCGCAAACCGGCCGTTTCGATCGCCTGCTTGAGCGCCGGCAAGGAATGGCGCAGCAGCGCCACCGCGCGCGGATGCTCGGCCGCCAGTTCCATCATCACCCCATCGAGCAATTCCAGCTGCACCGTGGCATGGCTGCCGTCGGACAGCACCACGTCCAGCCGCAGCGCCGCCTTGGCGCGCTGGCGCCGGCTGGGCGGCGGATCGGGCAGCCCGGTCAGCAGGCGCAGCGCCAGTTGCTGGCCGCCCGCGCCCGGCAGCACGAAACGCCACGCTTCCGGATGCCACAACAAGGTCGCTTGCTGCTGCACCGTGCTGGCCTGCATGGCTTGCTGCACGCCCGACATCAACAGATTGCCCGGCATGAACTGGGCGCGTCCCTGCTCCTGCAAGGTGGCCAGCTGGGCCGCGTAGGTGCGCACCATGCCGCGCCAGGCGCTGGCCAGGGCGGCGCCGTCGAGCACCGGCCAGGCCAGCTGGCGCGCCATGAATACCTGGTCGCTGCGCATGGAGGCGCTTTCGCTCAGGTTGGCGGGCAGGCCGCCGCCTGAGGCGGGCGAGGGCGTCACCGTCTGCGCCTCCGGCAGCGGCAGGGCCGCCACGGCCACGGCCGAGGCCGGCGCCGGCAACAGCGACAGCGGTGCCAGCGGGGCAATCGGCGCGCCGAGCGGCTGCGAAGGAATGGTAGACATGGCGTTCACGCAGGTTCAGGATAAAAAAAGAGCCAGCCGGTGGGCCGGCTGGCTCGGTCGGTGCCGGCGCGGCGCGCCGCTGGCCCAGCCGGTGATTATTGCAGCAGCGACATGACCATCGAGGACATGCTGTTGCTCTGTTTTAGCATGGCGGTGCCGGCTTGCAGCAGCATCTGGCTGGTGGTCATTTTCGAGCTTTCGCTGGCGAAGTCGACGTCCATGATGCGGCCGGTGGCGGCCTTGCTGTTGGTGCTGATGTTCGACAGGTTGTTGTAGACGTGTTCGAGGCGGTTGGCCGAGGCGCCCAGGGCCGAACGCACGGTGCCGATCGAGGCGATTGCGGTCGAGAGCTTGTCGATCGAGGTCGAGGCGGTGCCGGCGGCGGTCAGTTCGGTGCCGGTGACGGCCACGGCGGCGTAATTGGCGGTGGTGGCGAGCACGTCGGTGCCCAGGGTGGTCATGCTGGCCGACATGTCGACGACCATTTTTTCGCTGGTGCTCGAACCGATCTGGAACGTCATGGACGAGGCGATGGTGCCGCCGGCGAGCAGCTTGGCGCCGCCGAAGGTGGTGTTGTTCATCACGTTGTACAGTTCGGTGCCGAGGGCGTCGTATTCCGACTGCATCGCGGTCTTGTCGGCCGCGGTGGAGGAGGCATCGGCCGCTTGCGTGGCCAGGTCCTTCATGCGCACCAGCATGTTGCTCACTTCATCGAGCGCGCCTTCAGCCGTTTGCAGCATCGAGGTCGAGTTCTGGGTGTTGCGCATGGCCACGGCCATGCCGCTGGTCTGGGCTTTCAGGCGGGTGGCGATCTGCAGGCCGGCGGCGTCGTCCATCGACGAATTGATGCGGTAGCCGGTCGACAGGCGGGTCATCGAGGTCGACAGCGAGCCCTGGGTGCGGTTGATCGAATTTTGTGCGGACAGTGCGGCGTTGTTCGTGTGCAGACTCAACATGGTCAAAACTCCTGGGGTAGGGGGAGGGACTTTCGGAGCCGCAGTGTCTCGCGCTCTTACCATGACAAGACGACCGTTTTACCGGCCGCGTTAAGTGCCATATGGAAATTAAGCGAACTATTTTCCGAGCATAAATTCCGGGCATAAAAAAAGCCAGCCGGTGAGGGCTGGCTGGAACGGCGCCCGGCGCAAGCGGCCGGGCATCCTTGCTGACAGGATTATTGCAGCAGCGACATGACCATCGAGGACATGCTGTTGCTCTGCTTGAGCATGGCGGTGCCGGCTTGCAGCAGCATCTGGTTGGTGGTCATCTTCGAGCTTTCGCTGGCGAAGTCGACGTCCATGATGCGGCCGGTGGCGGCCTTGCTGTTGGTGCTGATGTTCGACAGGTTGTTGTAGACGTGTTCCAGGCGGTTGGCCGAGGCGCCCAGGGCCGAACGCACGGTGCCGATCGAGGCCAGTGCGGTCGAGAGCAGGTCGATGCTGGCGTTGGCGGTGGCGGTCAGTTCGGTGCCCGGGGTGCCCGGCACGGTGTAGGTGCCGCTGGTGGCGCCGATGGCGGTGTTCAGGGCGGTCATGTCGGTGCCCAGGTTGACCGTCATTTTTTCGCTGGTGCTCGAACCGATCTGGAACGTCATGGACGAGGCGATGGTGCCGCCGACCAGCAGCTTGGCGCCGCCGAAGGTGGTGTTGGTCATCACGTTGCTCAGTTCTTTACCGAGCGCGTCGTATTCCGACTGCATGGCGGTCTTGTCGGCCGTGGTCGAGGACGCATCGGCTGCCTGGGTGGCCAGGTCTTTCATGCGCACCACCATGTTGCTCACTTCGTCGAGCGCGCCTTCGGCCGTTTGCAGCATCGAGGTCGAATTCTGGGTGTTGCGCATCGCCACGGCCATGCCGCTGGTCTGGGCTTTCAGGCGGGTGGCGATCTGCAGGCCGGCGGCGTCGTCCATCGACGAATTGATGCGGTAGCCGGTCGACAGGCGGGTCATCGAAGTCGACAGCGAACCTTGGGTGCGGTTGATCGAGTTTTGCGCGGACAGGGCGGCGTTGTTGGTGTGAAGGCTCAGCATGGTCAAACTCCTGGTGTTTAGTGGTGGGTGCTTCTCGGAGCCGCGCTGGTTTCGCGCTCTCATGAATACAAGGCGACACTTTGATCCAGATCATTAAGTGCCACATGGAAATAAATTTTATTTAGGCGAAAAAAAAGCCAGCCGGATGATCGGCTGGCCTGCGGCGACCCGGCTGGCAGCCGGGATGCTGATGATTATTGCAACAGCGACATGACCATCGAGGACATGCTGTTGCTCTGTTTCAGCATGGCGGTGCCGGCTTGCAGCAGCATCTGGCTGGTGGTCATCTTCGAGCTTTCGGCGGCGAAGTCGACATCCATGATGCGGCCGGTGGCGGCCTTGCTGTTGGTGCTGATGTTCGACAGGTTGTTGTAGACGTGTTCGAGGCGGTTGGCCGAGGCGCCCAGGGCCGAGCGCACGGTGCCGATCGACGCCAGTGCGGTCGAGAGCAGGTCGATGCTGGCGTTGGCGGTGAGGGTCAGTTCGGTGCCCGTGGCGCCTGGGGCGGTGTAGGTGGCGGTGGTGTCGTCGATGGCGTCGTTCAGGGCGGTCATGTCGGCGTTCAGATTGACCGTCATTTTTTCGCTGGTGCTTGAACCGATCTGGAAGGTCATCGGGCCGGCGATGGTGCCGCCGACGAGCAGCTTGGCGCCGCCGAAAGTGGTGTTGTTCATCACATTGCTCAGTTCCTTGCCGAGCGCGTCGTATTCCGACTGCATGGCGGTCTTGTCGGCGGCGGTGGAGGACGCATCGGCGGCCTGGGTGGCCAGGTCTTTCATGCGCACCACCATGTTGCTCACTTCGTCGAGCGCGCCTTCGGCCGTTTGCAGCATCGAGGTCGAATTCTGGGTGTTGCGCATGGCCACGGCCATGCCGCTGGTCTGGGCTTTCAGACGGGTGGCGATCTGCAGGCCGGCGGCGTCGTCCATCGACGAATTGATGCGGTAGCCGGTCGACAGGCGGGTCATCGAGGTCGACAGCGAACCCTGGGTGCGGTTGATCGAGTTTTGTGCGGACAGGGCGGCGTTGTTGGTGTGAAGGCTCAGCATGGTCAAGGTCCTGGTAACTGTGGTGGGTGGGGAGTCGGAGTCGCGCTGTTGTCGCGTCCTTATCCATGCAAGGCGACACCTCGATCCGGACCATTAAGTGCCTTACGGCAAACCTTGAGCATTGTCAAACCCGTGGCGGGCACGACGAAAAAAAAGCCAGCCGGGTGGACGGCTGGCCTTTCGGGGACCCGGCTTGCAGCCGGGCATGCTGCTGATTACTGCAGCAGCGACATGACCATCGAGGACATGCTGTTGCTCTGCTTGAGCATGGCGGTGCCGGCTTGCAGCAGCATCTGGTTGGTGGTCATCTTCGAGCTTTCGCTGGCGAAGTCGACGTCCATGATGCGGCCGGTGGCGGCCTTGCTGTTGGTGCTGATGTTCGACAGGTTGTTGTAGACGTGTTCCAGGCGGTTGGCCGAGGCGCCCAGCGACGAACGCACGGTGCCGATCGAGGCGATCGCGGTCGAGAGCTTGTCGATCGTGGTCGAGGCGGTGCCGGCGGCGGTCAGTTCGGTGCCGACCGTGTTCGGGGCGGCGTAGTTGGCGGTGGTGGCGGTCACGTCGGTGACCAGGGTGCCCATGCTGGTCGACATATCGACCGTCATTTTTTCGCTGGTGCTCGAACCGATCTGGAACGTCATGGCCGAGGCGATGGTGCCGCCGACGAGCAGCTTGGCGCCGCCGAAGGACGTATTGGTCAGAACATTGTTCAGCTCGGTACCGAGTGCGTCGTATTCGGACTGCATGGCGGTTTTGTCGGCGGCGGTCGAGGAGGCATCGGCTGCTTGCGTGGCCAGATCTTTCATGCGTACCAGCATGTTGCTCACTTCGTCGAGCGCGCCTTCAGCGGTTTGCAGCATCGAGGTCGAGTTCTGGGTGTTGCGCATGGCAACGGCCATGCCGCTGGTCTGGGCTTTCAGGCGGGTCGCGATCTGCAGGCCGGCGGCGTCGTCCATCGACGAATTGATGCGGTAGCCGGTCGACAGGCGGGTCATCGAGGTCGACAGCGAACCTTGTGTGCGGTTGATCGAATTCTGTGCGGACAGGGCGGCGTTGTTGGTGTGAAGGCTCAGCATGGTCAAACTCCTGGGTGTTGGGGGTGGAAACTTTTCGGAACCGCGCTGGTTTCGCGCTCTCACCACTACAAGGCGACACTTTGATCCAGATCATTAAGTGCCACATGGAAATATATTAGGTGTAGGCGAAAAAAAAAGCCAGCCGGGTAGACGGCTGGCCTTGTAGGACCCGGCTGGCGGCCGGGATGCTGGTGATTATTGCAACAGCGACATGACCATCGAGGACATGCTATTGCTCTGTTTCAGCATGGCGGTACCGGCTTGCAGCAGCATCTGGTTGGTGGTCATTTTCGAGCTTTCGCTGGCGAAGTCGACGTCCATGATGCGGCCGGTGGCGGCCTTGCTGTTGGTGCTGATATTCGACAGGTTGTTGTAGACGTGTTCCAGGCGGTTGGCCGAGGCGCCCAGCGACGAACGGACCGCGCCGATCGACGCGATCGCGGTCGACAGCTTGTCGATGGTGGCCGATGCGCCGCCGCCGGTCAGTTCGGTGCCGAGCGTGTTCGGGGCCGCGTAGTTGGCGGTGGTGGCGGTCACGTCGGTGACCAGGGTGCCCATGCTGGTCGACATATCGACCGTCATTTTTTCGCTGGTGCTCGAACCGATCTGGAACGTCATGGACGAGGCGATGGTGCCGCCGACGAGCAGCTTGGCGCCGCCGAAGGAGGTGTTGTTGAGCACGTTGTTCATTTCGGTGCCGAGGGCGTCGTATTCCGACTGCATGGCGGTCTTGTCGGCGCCGGTCGAGGAGGCATCGGCCGCCTGGGTGGCCAGGTCCTTCATGCGTACCAGCATGTTGCTTACTTCATCGAGCGCGCCTTCAGCCGTTTGCAGCATCGAGGTCGAGTTCTGGGTGTTGCGCATGGCAACGGCCATGCCGCTGGTCTGGGCTTTCAGGCGGGTGGCGATTTGCAGGCCGGCGGCATCGTCCATCGATGAATTGATGCGGTAGCCGGTCGACAGGCGGGTCATCGAGGTCGACAGCGAACCCTGGGTGCGGTTGATCGAATTCTGTGCGGACAGAGCGGCGTTGTTGGTGTGAAGGCTCAGCATGGTCAAACTCCTGGGTGTTTAGTTTGTGGTTGTCGGAGTCGCTGGTTTCGCGCTCTCATCAATACAAGGCGACACTTTGATTCATATCATTAAATGCCTTGTGGAAATATTTTTTATGATTGACAAACCGATCACGGCACGGCGCGTACGGACGAAAAAAAACCAGCCGGGTGGACGGCTGGCTTTCGCAGGACCCGGCTTGCGGCCGGGTTCAGTACTGATTGCAGTTTACTGCAGCAGCGACATGACCATCGAGGACATGCTGTTGCTCTGCTTGAGCATGGCGGTGCCGGCTTGCAGCAGCATCTGGCTGGTGGTCATTTTCGAGCTTTCGCTGGCGAAGTCGACGTCCATGATGCGGCCGGTGGCGGCCTTGCTGTTGGTGCTGATGTTCGACAAGTTGTTATAGACGTGTTCCAGGCGGTTGGCCGAGGCGCCCAGGGCCGAACGCACGGTGCCGATCGACGCGATCGCGGTCGAGAGCTTGTCGATCGAGGTCGAGGCGGTGCCGACGCCGGTCAGTTCGGTGCCGCCCGCAGGCACGGCGACGTAGTTGGCGGTGGTGGCGAGGACGTCGGCATTCAGGGTGGTCATGCTGGCCGACATGTCGACGGTCATTTTTTCGCTGGTGCTCGAACCGATCTGGAACGTCATGGACGCGGCGATGGTGCCGCCGGTCAGCAGCTTGGCGCCGCCGAAGGTGGTGTTGTTCATCACGTTGTACAGTTCGGTACCCAGGGCATCGTATTCCGACTGCATGGCGGTCTTGTCGGCGCCGGTCGAGGAAGCATCGGCCGCTTGCGTGGCCAGGTCCTTCATGCGCACCAGCATGTTGCTTACTTCGTCGAGCGCGCCTTCAGCGGTTTGCAGCATCGAGGTCGAGTTCTGGGTGTTGCGCATGGCAACGGCCATGCCGCTGGTCTGGGCTTTCAGGCGGGTGGCGATCTGCAGGCCGGCGGCGTCGTCCATCGACGAATTGATGCGGTAGCCGGTCGACAGGCGGGTCATCGAGGTCGACAGCGAACCCTGGGTGCGGTTGATTGAATTTTGTGCGGACAGGGCAGCGTTGTTAGTGTGAAGGCTCAGCATGATCGAACTCCAGTGTAGGGGGTGGGAACGTCGGAGTCGCGTGCTTCGCGCTCTCCCAAGTACAAGACGACTGTTTCGCCAAAGTCGTTAAGTGCCGTACGGAAATAAATTGGATTATTTTTGTGTGGCCAAAAAAAATAATCGCAAAATACATTATTTTCGTTTTTAATCAATCACTTAGCCATTGCAGGCTACGCTCAAGGGCCGATAAATCCGCGCTGCCGGGCACGCGCAAGATGGTTGTTTTTTCATCAGCCGGGACCCACCATGCACCGCACCTGCCCCGATTAGCCGTTTTACTTGCCAGTCTGCCATGCACGATCGCGTGTGCCATCGCCCAGCCGCTTCCGCCCATGCCCAAGGCCGTCGCGGCCTGGCACGCATGACTTCCATATATGGATGGCGAGCGGGACCATGTCGGCTTGGGAGGGCGGGGCGGTCTCCTTGCCCGACTGCGAAACGGTAGCGCAGGCAAGCTTCAAGGCACGCCCGGCGCAGCCGACGATGCGCCGGTCCCGGGAAGCGCAGGCGGGCATTGCCTGACGCTGCCGCCGCCGCAGTGAAGGCCCGCTTCGACGCCGGTACGCCGTGTCTTTTTCCCCATCCAGGGCGGCCTCATGTACGATCTCGCTGGAGCGCCCACAGCGCCCCGCCCGATCAAGCTCATCCCCACCGAACACATGACCCAAAAAAACGACCCGATCCGTGCCAGCGGCCTCGACACCTTGCGCGCTGCCGCCATCATCCTTGTCTTGATGTCGCATTATTGCGGTTTTGTCAGCGGGGCAGCGACGTTCGGCGAGCTGGGGAAGGTCGGCTGGGCCGGCGTGGACCTGTTTTTTGTGCTCAGCGGCTATCTGATCGGGAACCAGATCCTGTCCGCGCTGGCGCGCAAGGAAGATTTTTCCCTGAAGACCTTCTTCGCCAAGCGCCTGCTGCGCACCTTGCCGAACTATTACGTGGTGCTGGCCGTGTATTTCCTGTTGCCGGATTTGCTGGGCGGCTCCAGCACCGCGCCGCTCTGGCGCTTTCTGACCTTCACGCAAAATAGTGGACTGGGCTACGGCCAGACCTTCACGCACTCGTGGTCGCTGTGTATCGAAGAACAATTTTATCTGGCGCTGCCGTTGGTGGTGCTGGCGCTGCGGCGCTTGCCGCGTCCTTTGACGCTGGCCTGGTGCGTCATTGTTGCTGCCATCGCCGGCGGCATGGCCGCGCGCGCCAGCGGCTTTCTGCTGCACGAGTACGATTCGTTTTCGGAGCAACTGTATTACGCGACCCTGTGCCGCTTCGATGCGCTGCTGCCGGGCGTGGCGATTGCCTTGCTGCGCAATTTCCACGGCGCGCTGTACCAGCGCATCCTGCGGCACGGCAATCTGCTGCTGGCGGCGGGACTGGCCGCGGTCACTGCCACGTTATATGGCGTGCAGCATGACTTGCCCGGTCCGATGCTGGCCACCACCTTCGGCTTTTCGCTGGTCGCGATGAGCTATGCGCTGCTGGTGCTGGCCGCGCTCAGCCCGGATTCGCTGCTGGGCCGCCTGCGGATCCCGGGTGCGACCTCGCTGGCGCTGTGGTCGTACGCGATTTACCTGGTCCACAAGCCGCTGTTCATGGTGGCCGCGCCGCACCTGCGCCGCCTGAAGATCGACACCGGCGCGCCGCTGACCGTGCTGCTGATGTTCGCCGCCGGGATCGGCGCCGGCTGGCTGCTGTTCCGCGTGGTCGAGACGCCGTTCATGCAGCTGCGGGCGAGATGGTATCCATCGCAACACGCCAGAGCGGGGCTGGCGCCGGCGTTGTAAAGGCGGTGCCAAAAGCGGCGGCGCCGGGATCGCCCGGCGCCATCTTTGATATGATGCGTCTTTCCGGTGCGATCATGCGGACCTTGCGCGTCCGCATTCCGGCGCGCACGCGCCCATCCCGCCGCTGGCATGACCGACATCATTGACATTTCCGCAGCCGCGCCACAGCACGGCCGACATCACAGGTACACGCACTTGAAATCAACGAATTACCGGGGCAGGAAGCTTTCTGTCGCCCCCATGATGGACTGGACCGACCGCCATTGCCGCAAGTTCCATCGCGAAATCACCCGCCACACCTGGCTCTACACCGAGATGGTGACCACCGGCGCGCTGGTGTACGGCGACGTCGAACGGCACCTGCGCTTTAACGATGAAGAGCATCCGGTGGCCCTGCAACTGGGCGGCAGCGATCCGGCCGACCTGGCCACCAGCGCCAGGCTGGGCCAGCAATGGGGCTACGACGAAATCAACCTGAACTGCGGCTGCCCGTCGGAGCGGGTGCAGAAGGGCGCGTTCGGCGCTTGCCTCATGGCCGAACCGCAACTGGTGGCCGATTGCGTGAAAGCCATGCGCGACGCCGTCACCATCGACGTCACCGTCAAGCACCGCATCGGCATCGACCGCAACGAGGAATACGGCTTCGTGCGCGATTTCGTCGGCACGATTGCCGATGCCGGCTGTAACACCTTTATCGTGCATGCGCGCAACGCGATCCTCAAGGGACTCTCGCCCAAGGAAAACCGCGAGATTCCGCCGCTTAAGTATGAGGTGGCGTACCAGCTCAAGCGCGAGTTTCCTGACCTGGAAATCATCATCAACGGCGGCATCAAGACGTCCGACGAGATCGCGCTGCACTTGCAACACGTCGATGGCGTGATGCTGGGACGCGAGGCGTATCACAATCCCTACGTCATGGCCGAGTACGACGCGCGCTTTTACGGCGACCATGCGCAGGTCAAGACGCGCGAGCAAGTGCTGGCGGCGATGATCCCGTATATCCAGGCGCAGCTGGACCTGCACGCCGCACGCGGCTTGAAGCTCAACAGCATCACGCGCCACATGCTGGGCCTGATGGCCGGACTGGGCGGGGCGCGCAGTTTCCGCCAGGTGATGTCGGACCCGAAACGGCTGGCCGCGGCCGATCCGCATCTGCTGCTCGAAGCGGCGGCCGGCATGCGCCGCGCAGCCTAGGAGCCTGCGCGGCCTAGCCGCAAGTCGGCATCGCAGCATCGTTCCGTCCCGCACGGAACGATGCGCATGCGGGCGCCGTGCGCGCGCCCTGTTTTCCTCCTTTCTTCGGTCCCCGCATGACTCGCCTTGACTTGGCATGCGCTCGTCTCTTTCCCCGCGCAGCATAGTTCCAAAAAGAAACTATATTTCAATTGCGCAAACGCATTTTTGCTTGCTCTAGAGCAAAATATACCTCTATAATCGGTGCATCTCTTGCCTGTTTTCCAATCAGCGCCAGCGCTACTCAAACTGTTGTTGTGTTGAAACAATTCGTTCTCAAATCAACTTTTTTGCATGCGCAGTCACTGTTTTGATTTATCCTAAATGAAGCGCACATAGCCACGCGTTTCTTCAGAGGCAGCGCCACAGTACCCGCGGTTACCCTAGCTAATTCGATCAATAGTTCCATAGAAAAGACGCGAAATGAATTTATCCAACATGAAGGTCGGCACCCGTTTAGGTCTCGGATTTGTCCTGGTCCTGTCTTTTCTGGTCGCAGTCACGATCGTCGGCATCATCAGCATGGCCCAGATCCAGACGCGCCTGGATAACGTGGTTGGCGTCAACAACGTGGTCACCCGTCTGGTGATCGACATGCGCACCAATGTCAGCGAGCGCATCGTGTCCTTGCGCATCCTGACCCTGATGACCGATTCGGCCGACATGGAACCGGAAATGAAGCGCATCAAGGAACAGACCGCGCGCTACGACGAAGCCCAGAAGAAGCTGAGCGACAAGTTTGCCAGGTCGGCCTCGCCCGAGGAAAAGAGCCTGCTGGCCCAGATCAAGGAACATGAAGCGCTGGCGATGCCGGCCGTGGCCAAGGCGTCCGAACTGTGGATGGCCGACAAGGCCGAAGACGCCACCCGCGTCATGATCAAGGAAATCCGCCCGGTCCAGAAAAAATGGATGGATGCGCTCGAACAACTCGCCGCCCTCGAAGACAAGCTCAATAGCGCAGCCCAGAAAGACGCCGAAAGCGGCTTCGAAGCGGCCCGCCTGACCATGCTGATCCTCGGCGGCGTGGCGATCCTGCTGGGCGGCATCGCTGCCGTCTTCATCACCCGCGGCCTGCTCAAGCAGCTCGGCGGCGAACCCGACTACACCGCCAAGATCGCCAGCAGCATCGCCCATGGCGACCTGTCGGTGCATATCGATACCAGCCACGCCGACAAGGGCAGCCTGCTGATGGAAGTGCGCGAAATGCGCAACAGCCTGAAAGACATCGTCGGCCAGGTGCGCGGCGGCACGGAAACCATCGGTACCGCCTCGCGTGAAATTGCGGCCGGAAATATCGACCTGTCCTCGCGTACCGAAATGCAAGCAAGCGCTCTGGAAAAAACCGCCTCTGCCATGGAAGAACTGACCTCGACCGTGAAACAGAACGCCGACAACGCCCGTGAAGCCAACCAGCTCGCGGCCAGCGCCTCGGACGTGGCACGCAAGGGTGGCGAAGTGGTTTCGCAAGTGGTCGACACCATGGGCTCGATCAACGCCTCGGCCAACAAGATTGTCGACATCATCGGCGTGATCGATGGCATTGCCTTCCAGACCAATATTTTGGCGTTGAACGCGGCGGTGGAAGCTGCCCGTGCCGGCGAACAGGGCCGCGGTTTCGCGGTCGTGGCCTCCGAAGTGCGCAACCTGGCGCAGCGTTCGGCGGCGGCGGCGAAAGAAATCAAGACCCTGATCGGCGATTCGGTCGAGAAGGTCGAGCGCGGCAGCAAGCTGGTCGGCCAGGCCGGCGTGACGATGGATGAAGTCGTTGCCAGCGTCAAGCGCGTCACCGACATCATGGGCGAGATCGCCAACGCCAGCCAGGAACAGAGCGCCGGCATCGAGCAAGTGAACATGTCGATCATCGAGATGGACAGCATGACCCAGCAGAACGCCGCGCTGGTCGAACAAGCCGCCGCCGCCGCGCAGAGCCTGCAAGACCAGGCCAGCGAACTGGCGCACGTGGTCAGCATCTTCAAGTTGATCGAAGGCGAAGAGGCGCATGTTGCCGCGTCGCCGGCCATGGTGGTGGCGGCGCCGGCGCGTCCGGTCAAGGCAGCGCCGCTGCGCGTGGCCAAGCCGGCCGCAAAGCGTCCGGCGCCCGCCGCTAGCGCCGCCGCCAAGCCGAAGAAGGCTGCCGCGACCACCAGCAACGACGAATGGGAAGAATTCTGATCCGCATTCCGGGCCGGTAAGGACGGGGCGGGCAGTGCGGTAAACAGCCGCAGCGTTAGCGTCGACGTAACACAGACGCGCGATTGAACGTTACATTAGGGAAATTGTATGTTGACCTCTACGCGTTTTAGCAGTGTGTTTGCCGGCTTGCTGGTGTGTGGCGCCGCTGCGGCGGCCGAAGTGCCGGCCAGTTTCGACGCCGGCAAGTGCAAGGCCGAGTATCCCAAGGCCTCGCTGATGAACGAGGAGCAAGGTACGGTGTCGATGTCCTTCCTGGTCAGCCCGGACGGCTCGGTGGTCGAATCGAAGCTGGAAAAGACCAGCGGCTTCAAGAATCTCGACAAGGCCGCCATCAAATCGATCAGCGCCTGCAAGTTCAAGCCCGGCACCAAGGATGGCGCCCCGGCCCAGACCTGGACCAAGGTCGACTACGCCTGGAAGCTCGACTAAGCGGATCCACCTTCACGCCCCGCCGGTGTCCCCGGCGGTGTCAGACCTGACACCAGTGGTTGACCTATTGCTAGTGCGCATGTATGTTCCCGCGCATGCACATCAAACTCCTCATTGCCGCCGCTTGCCTGCTGGGCCTGTTTTCGACTATCGGCGCCTCGCTGCCGTATCCGATCCTGCCGCCGCTGTTCGCCTCGGGCGCGGCCAACGGTCTCAATTCCTTTCTCGGACTGCCGCCCAAAATGCTGTTCGGCCTGGCGCTGATGATCAATCCGCTTGGCTTGTTGATCGGTAATACCCTGCTCGGCCCGCTGTCGGACCGCTACGGCCGCCGCCCGCTGCTGATGCTGACCACCATCGGCGCCGCCCTCGGCCACATGCTCACGGCGGCCGCGCTGCTGCTCGAATCGTATCCGCTGTTTATCGTGGCGCGTTTCGGTACCGGTTTGTTGGAAGGCAACGGCGCGGTGGTGCGCGCGATGCTGGCCGACCGCCTCGAGGGCGACTTGCGCGTGCGCGCCATGTCCTGGCTGAACGGGGCCTTTTACCTGGGCTGGCTGGCCGGGCCGCTGCTGGCCGGCGCCACCGTGGCGTGGGGCATCACGGTGCCGTTCTGGATCGCCGCCGGCGCCCTGGTCATGACCAGCTTGCTGGTGGCGCTGGTGCTGCCGCGCGAGACGCCGTCGCTGGCCACTACCTCATGGTGGTACGTGGCGCGCCACCAGCATGCCTTCCACTTGCTGCGCCACGCCGACCTGCGCAAACTGTTCATCGTCCAGTTCGCCTATACCTGCGGCGTGACCGCCTTCTACGAATTCTATCCCTTGTGGCTGGTGGAGTTTCCCGGCTACGGCACACCCGGCATCGCCTGGGTCACGGCCGGCCTGTGCGCGGTGATGACCCTGACCGCCGTGTTCGCCGGCGGGCCGAGCCGTTTCGCGCCGCTGCAACGGGCTGCCTGGAGCGCATTCGCCTGCGCCACGGCGATCGCGGCGGTGGCGCTCGGGCATGTCTGGCTGGGACTGGCGGCGATCGTGCTGTTCGGGATTCCGAATGCGTTCTACAACGCCATCGTGCCGGGCTGGTGCGCGGAGCGCTTCGGCGCGCTGGGGCAGGGCGCCGTCATGGGCTTGCTGTCGACCACGTTCTGCCTGGCTAATATCGTCATGGCGCTGGCCGGATCGGTGCTGACCCTGTTCGATACGCGCCTGATCCTGCTGCTGGGCGCGCTCTTGTCGGCCTGGGCCGCCTGGCGCCTGATGGGCTGGCGCGTGCAGATGGCGGGCCCGGCCGTGGCGAGCGCGCCGCTCAAGGAGTAAACCAGGGCGCAGCCTACTGCGCCCTTGCCGTCACAGCGCTGGTCGCTTGACCAGTGCCGCCGACTGCGCACCGGCGTCCGCCGACCCGTTCAGCATGGTCTGATCGAGGAAGCTGGCGGCGCGCCGGCTGTAGTCCGGACGCATGTGGATGCTGTCGGTGTAGAGTGGCGCGCCGTGTTCGTCGAGCACCGGGCACAGCTGGTCCTTGCACATGGACTGGGCCGGTTCGATGACGATCGCCCCGGTCTCGGCGGCAATCGCGGTCAGGCGCGCCAGCGGCGCCGCGTTGCGCTTGCGAAAATCGGCCAGGTCGAAGCCGGGCACCTTCGGCAGCGGGGCGATCGAGGCGAAACGCGAGCCGGTGTACATCGATTGTGGATCGTAGGCGGCGCCGGCCGGCGGCTGCAGCACCAGGAACACGCGCTTGCCGTTCTTGCGCAAGGTGGCCAGGCTCTCGCGCAGCGATGCATAGGCCAGCTCTTGCGCGTCGGCGGCGGGAAAGGCCTTCTGCACGCCGTTTTTGTCGACCAGCAGCTCGTGCTGGCCGGCATTGAAGTAGCCGTACCAGGCCGCGCCCACCACCACCGTATCGACCGCGCCGCTGTTGGCCAGCGCGTAGGCCGCCTTGACCGTCTTGGGACACAGCGGAAAGCGGATCTGCGGCAGGCGCACCGTGTGTTCGATCGGCGGGCAGCCGCCGGCGGTGGCGAAAATAACCGTGCTGAAGCGCGCCGGATCGCTCGCCACCGCGTGCTCGATGCGCGGGCCGTACTGCTGCATCACGGAGTCGCCCAGGAACACGGTCAGGCCGGGTCCGCGGCTGGCCGCTTTCTGGAACACCACGCCCTCGTAGCGCAGCGGCGCCAGGGTCGGGCCGGGGTACTGGCTGTCGTTCAGGGCCGCCAGGTAGGGCTCGGCGCCATGGGTGTCGATCCGTTCGCGCAGTACGCTGGTGCCGATCGCCAGGCCGAACACGGCGATGGCGACCATGCCCAGACCGAGCGCCCAGGTCACGCGCGTGCGGTCGCGCCGTTCGCGCAGCGGGATTTCGACCAGGCGATAGGTGAGGTAAGCGAGCACGAAGCCGGCCACGATCAGCGCCACCTTGACCAGCATCGGCGGCTTCTGGCCATAGATAATATGGCCGTAGGACAGCAGCGGCCAGTGCCACAGATACAGGGGATAGCTGATCAGTCCGATCGCCACGGGCAGGCGCCGTCCCAGTACCAGGCGGTTGAGCACGGCATCCTTGCCGGCCAGGATCAGCAGGCAGGCGCCGCCGACCGGCAGCATGGCCCACCAGCCGGGAAACAGCGACTGCTCGTTGGTCAGCCAGAATGCCAGCCCCAGCAGCACCGCGCCGCCCAGCGACAGCGCCGTGCCATGCCGCGTGAAGCGCTGCGCGTGGTGTAGCTGCAGATACGCGACCACGCCGCCGGCCATCAGTTCCCAGAAGCGCGTGAGCGGCGAAAAGAAGGCGGCCACCGGATGGTCGGTCACCAGCACCAGGTTGGCGCTCATCGAGATCAGGAAGATCACACAAGCGACCCATAAAAAGCGCAGCTTGCGCGAGAAGACCAGCCACAGGATCAGCGGCCACAGGATATAGAACTGTTCTTCGACCCCGAGCGACCACAGGTGCAGGAAGGGCTTGGTGATGCCGTCGTTATCAAAGTAGCCGGCCTCGTTCCACAGCACCAGGTTCGACACGAACGTGGTGCCGGCCACGGCGTGCTTGCCGATCTGCTGGAACTCGCCTTGCAGCAGGGTCATCCAGCCGAAGGCGAGGGTGGCGAGCATGACGACCGTCAGGGCAGGGAAAATGCGGCGGATGCGGCGCACGTAGAAATCGGCGATGCTGAATGTGCCTTTTTCCAGCTGCGACAGGAGGATCGAGGTGATCAGGAAACCCGAGATGACGAAGAAGATATCGACGCCCACAAAGCCGCCGGCAAACCAGGTCGGCCACGCATGGAAGGCGATCACGGCGATCACCGCCAGTGCGCGCATGCCATCGATGTCTGGGCGGTAGGCGAGCGCGCCCGCGTGCGCGCTAGGATTATTGGGTGGAATGACAGCCTCCGGGTGCGAATGATTGGACAAAAAACAATGTCAACAACACACGCATTATAGTGGATGCGCTTTCAGTGGTTGTAATTTGTTTAATGCCATGGGCATACAAATGTTGTAACAAATGTCACTGCACACCCATTCGACCATGCGCGGGCCGCATGGTTCCACGTCGTTCGGGGCAAGCTGTCCGGCCTCAACGCTTCGCTGTGTTGCGGTCCGCTTATGGGGCGTCATCCTCCTCGCGCGCCGGCCGGCCGATCCAGAGCCGATGCGGCCCCGGTCCCTTGGTGGCCAGCTTGTCCGCTGGATTGCGCAACCAGCAGCGCTCCAGCGACAGGCAGCCGCAGCCGATGCAATCGTCGAGCGTGTCGCGCAGTTTTTTCAGCTGCGCCATGCGCTGGTCGAGATCGTGACGCCAGGCGGCCGACAGGCGCATCCAGTCGTCGCGGCTGGGCGCGCCGCTGCCGAGGGTGGCCAGGGCGGCTTCGATCTCGGCCAGGCTCACGCCCACGCGCTGCGCCACGCGGATAAAAGCGATGCGGCGCAGCACGTCGCGCGCGTAGCGGCGCTGGTTGCCGCCGCTGCGGGTGCTGGTGATCAGCCCGCGCTTTTCGTAGAAATGCAGGGTCGACACGGCCACCCCGCTGCGCCGCGCGACTTCGCCCACCGTCAATGCCGGATGGGCTTCGCGTACCGGATGCTGATCTGCCACTGAAGACTCCTTGACCTCAACTTAACTTGATGTTTTAGACTGGCTTTCGCTGCCCAGGCAACTATTCTAAAGGAGAATTTCAGATGGCAAGGAACACGCCCAGGAACCCGTCGGACGGGGTATTTCGCGTCGATAAATTCGTGGTGCCGGCGGCCTCGCTGCCGGCCTTCGTGGAGCAGATGCGCGAGATTCAGGCCATGTTCGAGCGCCTGCCCGGCTGGCGCCAGAAGCATTTATTGACGCAATTTGGCGGCACCGGGGAATTTAATGTGGTGACCATGGTCGAATGGAAGACGGCCGGCGCGATGGCGGTGGCCCAGGAAATCGTGCAGCGGCGTTTTGCCGAACAGGGCATTGCGCCGGCCCAGGTGCTCGAGCGCCTCGGGGTGCGCTCGGACCGTGGGTTTTATATTGCCGCTTGAGCGCGGCGGGCCTTGCGTGCGCGATACAGTTTGCGCAGCCACAGGAACAGGGGGATCACGATCAGCAACCACGGCAACAAGGCAACGACCACGGTGATCATCACGCCCAGGCTCGACATGAGCACATGTCCGGATTTTGTCGCCGCCTGCGCTACCGGGGCCAGCCAGCTTTCTTCGGCGTGCAGCGATTCGGTGACCAGGTGCAGTTCGACCCGCGTCATGTCGGTCTGGCTGGCGAGTGCCTTGCGCTGGCCCAGGATGCTGTCGAGGTCGGCCTGGGTCTTGGACAGCTGGGCTTCGGCGGCCAGCACTTCCTCCATGTTGCCGGTCTTTTTGGCCAGCAGGTCGAGGATGCGGGTTTTGAGGGCGGTCAGGTTGGCGATCTTGGCGTCGACGTCGATGACCTCGGCGGTCAGGTCTTCGCTGTCGCGCTTGTGCTGCAGCAGTTTGCCGTGCTCGAGCATGGTTTTCAGAAAGGCGTCGAAGGCTTGCGGCGGAATGCGCGCGGTCAGGGTGGCGCTGGCGTCCTGGTTCGGACGCGCCTGCGACTGGTCGGCGTCCAGCACGATGCAGCCGAGCTTGATGCAGGCGGCCTGGATGGCCTCGAAGTGCTTGTGCAGCTCGGCTCCGGGCGCTTCCAACTTCAGGCTGTGACGCATGGCAATGTAGCGCCGCAGTGGCACTGGCTTGGCTTCTTGCTCCAACACCACGTCTGCAACAGGCGCGCTGGCTGCGGAATAGGAGCGGCCAGTCATGCCGATGCCTTCGCCGGAGTCATTGTCGGAACAGGCGGTCAGAAGGAGGGCGAGGGCGATACCGGGCAGGATTTTCATGGGAGGCCGTGAATGGATGTTGAGGGAATAATAACATCATGCACGTGCCAGATGGCAACCGGTGCAGGCTTGCGCGGCCGTGTTGGCCGTGCGGGGCCAGGACTGGCTGGCCCGCCTCCGGTCAGGCGCTTCCCGGCGTGCTGGCACCAGCAGCCGGGCGGGGGACTTGCGGGTAGCGGGTGGGCTAGCTGACGGCCGCTGCGCGCAGGCGGCGTGCCGCCTGGCGGCGGTCGTAGCTGTCGATCAGTGCATTTTGCGAAATTTCATCGCCAATGCCGCGCAGTTTGAGAAAGCGCTGGGCGGCGTCGCTGCCGAAAGCGCGCTGCAAGGCAATCGCTTCGTGCAATTGCGCTGCGGTTTCTACGTCCTGGCGACGTTCTTCGTGACGGCGGTCTGCATCGTCCATGTTGTTCTCCTGGTTACTGTATTGCATTTATAACACGCAAAGAAAATGCATGCTGAATATGCGCGTACCGAACGCGGGTATTTACATTATCGTCAGAAGGCCATCGAACTTGATACACAGTGCATGGATAGGTGAGGAAATCATGGGCGCCGGGCTGTGGGTGCTGTCGGTGCCGCAGTTGCCGCAGTAGTGGCGCCGGTGCGGCGTGTGCGCAAAGCTGCCCAGGTCCAGGTGCGGATGGCCGCAGCGCGCACAGCCAACGCAGCCGAGCGCCTGGCCGGCTGCCCGCGCGCTGGTGTACGCCAGCAGGGCGGGCGGGGTGATATTGACCTGCACGATATCGGTGCCGGGGAACAGCGCGCCGGTGGCGCTGGTGCGCAATGCGACTGCCGCGCAGCGCGCCGTAGCGGGCACCGTAGCGGACGCCGTAGCGGGCGCCGTAGCGGACGCGCTGGCGCCGATGGGCTCGGTGGCGAACTCGGTGGCGCCGTCGGGCGCGTGCCTGATGGTCACGCTGGCGCAGGCGGCCAGGTCGATCACGGGTGGATTGAGCGCGTAGCCCATCTTTTCCAGATGGTGCGCGCAGCGTTGCTGGCCGCTCTCGGCCAGCGCGGCCAGGTCGGCCTTCACGCCCCAGTAGGCCTGGTGCGTGCGGCACCACTGGCGCGCGGCGCCGTTGCGGTACTTGCCGGCGGCGACCAGCACGCAGCCGGCCACGGCGTCGCCGCCCTGCTGGGCCGGAAAATAGCCGGAGATGAGGCCGCTGGCGACCGCGATGTGGCCGACCGTGGCCTGATGCGGCCAGCAGATGCCGGCCGCGTGCCGCAAGGTCAGTGGCGTTGCAACATCAGTCGGCATGGGCGAGGTAGAGGCTGCCTTTGCCGTCCGGCAGCCAGGTTTCGGCGATATCGGAGCTGACATCGAAAAAGCCCACGCCATGCTGGCCGGCGAGGCGGGTCACGGTGGCGTGCGCATCGTCGATCCGGGTCCACGGAAAACTCATGTAGATGAAGGCCTTGCCGATGGTGTAGTCGGTGTCGGTCATGTCTTCGTCTTCTTCCTCGTCGCCCTCGTCCTCGTCCGCGCGCTCGTCGAGCGGCATGGCCGGGAAGGTCTGGACGATGTCGGCGTAGAACGCTTGCAAGGCGGGGCTGGTGACGGCGGGGTCGGCGTAGGAATGGTCTTCGTCCAGCTCGGTTTGTTCTTCATGCCAGGCGAGGAAGGCCTCGCGTTTCTTGGGGGCGGCTTCCGCTGCGAAAACCATCAGGTCGTAACTCATGCTTGTGTGCCTTTATCGGGTGAAGTGCGCTGGCGCTATTTTAGAGCAAGGATCAGAATCCGAGATTTTTACCTCTTGCCATTCTGGTAAGATGTTCACTCCTTAGCAACCCGGTTCTTGCGGACCTACCGTGCCGCAGGACGCGACAATGACATCCACACCAGCTCAGCCATCCCGCGCGCGGCGCGTTCTGTTCGTTCATCAAAATTTCCCGGGCCAGTTCAAGCGGATTGCCGCGCACCTGGCACGCGACCCGGCCTACGAGGTGCTGGCGATCGGCAAGGAAGGCTGCCCCGGCCTGCCGGACGTGCGCACACTGAGCTACAAGCTGCACCGGACCCAGGCCAAGGAAACCCACCACTACGCGCGCCCGTTCGAGTCGGGCATCCTGCATGGCCAGGCCAGCCTGCGCGTGCTGCTGGCCCTGAAGGAGAAGGGGTTTGTGCCCGATGTCATCATCGCCCACCCTGGCTGGGGCGACACCATGTTCGTGCGCGAAGCCTTTCCCGATGCGCGGCTGGTGCATTTTTCCGAGTTCTACTATCACACCGACAATGCGGACGTCGGCTTCGACCCGGAGTTTCCCAGCACCATCGATGACCGGGCCCGGGTGCGCGCCAAGAATGCACTGCAACTGCTCAACCTGGAAGCATGCGACGTTGCGGTCGCGCCCACCCACTGGCAAAAGCGCCTGCACCCCAAGCCCTACCAGGACAAGATCGCGCTGATTCACGAAGGCATCGACACCGCCTGGCTGTGTCCGAATCCCGCCGCCTCCTTCACCCTGCCGAATGGCAAAGTGCTGCGTCCGGGTGACCCGGTGGTGACGTATGTGTCGCGCAACCTGGAACCGTACCGCGGCTTTCATACCTTCATGCGCGCGCTGCCGGCCATTCTGGCCGACAATTCCGGCTGCGACATTGTGCTCGCCGGCGGCGACGCGGTGAGCTACGGCGCGCGTCCGGCCGGCGGCAAGAACTGGCGCGAGACCATGCTGGCCGAAGTCGCCATCGATGCCAGCCGGGTGCACTTCCTCGACCGGATTCCATACGCGCGCTACCGCGACCTGCTGCAAGTGTCGGCCGCGCATGTGTACCTGACTTATCCGTTCGTGCTGTCGTGGTCGATGCTCGAAGCGATGGCCTGTGGCTGCCTGCTGATCGGCTCGGACACGGCCCCGGTGACGGAAGTGATCCGCGACGGCGAGAACGGCTTGCTGGTCGATTTTTTCGATACGCGGGCGATTGCCGCCACCGTCACGCGCGCCTTGCGCGAAGGCGAGCGCTTCGCGCCCATGCGGGCACGGGCGGTGGCATCGATCAAGGCGGGCTATGCGGTGGAGGAGGGGCTGGCCGGCTACCGCCGCCTGATCGACGCTGTGGCGCTGTAGCGCCCGGCGGGCCGCGGCGTCGTTCCCGTGTGCGTGGAAACGGCGCTGGCGGCCATATTACGCTTGAGCCAGCACCCGGCCGCTGAAGTTGGTCTCGGCGCACCACAAGGTACTGGCGCGCGCCAGCAGCACCGCTTCGGCATCGGCCAGCCAGCCATCGGCATCGGCGATGCGCCACATGGCCTGCATCAACTGGCGGCGCAGGTCTGGGTGGCGGATTTCGTCGAGCAAGCCGTCGAGCATGGCGCCGTCGATCCGCACTTCGCCGTGGAATGCCGAGGTCAGCATGTCCTGGCAGAGCTCTTGCAGCAAGAGCTGGAAGGCGTCCTGGTCGAGCTCGATATATTGCAGGATCTTGCTGCTGTCGAGGGCGGCAAGTTCGCTTTGCGCCAGATTGCCATCGACCACCATTGCCAAGGCAAGGACACGGCCTGCTGCTTGAGGGCTATCTGTTTCGTAACGACGCATGGTGCTACTCCATTTGTAAGGCGTGGAAAAATGTCCACCCGAAAATTATATGGGCGCACGATATAAAGAAAAACTCGATTAATACTAATTGAAACATCGATTTTTTCGATGTACTAGCCCGTGTGGCGTCCGTTGCCGTTTCGGATGCGATTTTCCGAAGCGATGAACGGTCCCGCGTGATACATCGCGCAAACCGAATATACTTGGATGATCAATCGACTAAATCGAGCAATCGCCAGGAGGCCGCGCGCATGTCCAATCTCAACTTCAAGCACTTGCGCTATTTCTGGATGGTCGGCAAGACCGGCAGCATCGCCCGCGCAGCCGAACAGCTGCACCTGACGCCGCAGTCGATTTCCGGACAACTGAGCGAGTTTGCCGAGACGCTCGGCGTGGAACTGTTCCGCCGCGCCGGACGCAACCTGGAACTGACCGATACCGGCCGCCGCATCCTCAGTTACGCCGAAACCATCTTCAACACCGGCGACGAACTGCTCGACATCGTGCGCGACCAGTCGCTCAAGACTGCGGTGGCGTTTCGGGTGGGGTGCGCCGATTCGGTGTCCAAGCTGATCGCCTGCCGGCTGGTCGAGCCCGCGCTCAGCCTGGCCGAGCCCTTGCGCCTGATCTGCCGCGAAGGCCGCCTGGCCAGCCTGCTGGCCGACCTTGCGGTGCACCGCCTCGACCTGATCATCGCCGACCGTCCGATGCCGCCGCATCTGAGCGTCAAAGGCTACAACCACTTGCTGGGCGAAAGCGGCCTGAGCGTGTTCGCCACGGCGGCGCTGGCGGCCACCCTGAAAGGGACCTTCCCGGCCTGCCTGGACCGCGCCCCCTTGCTGCTGCCGGGGGAAGATTTTGCGATCCACCACAAGCTGCTGCAATGGCTGGCCAACCAGCAGGTGCGCCCGCGCGTGGTTGGCGAGTTCGACGACAGCGCGATGATGAAAGCCTTCGGCCAGTCCGGCGCCGGCGCGTTTTTCGCGCCGACCGTGATCGCGCGCCAGGTCTGCCAGCAGTATGCGGTGGTGGAACTGGGCACGGTGCCGGGACTGGTCGAGCAGGTGTATGCGATCACCACGGAGCGCCGCATGAGCCACCCGGCGACCCTGGCGATCAGCCAGATGGCGCGGCGCGAATTGTTTGTGTGACGGCGCTTATGCGGCAGGCGTATCCGGCCTGACGGCGGGACGCGCGCGCCGCCTGGCCCACTTGCGGTTCAGGTACAGGCGCACGGGATTTTCGAACAGATAGAACGAGAGCGCGCCCAGGCCGATCGCGCCCAGCAAGCCGGCAAGGTGCGGGATGCGGCCCGCGCCCACGGCGTAGTAAAACGGTTGCTGCCACAGGTACAGCGAAAACGAGCACACGCCGAACCACTGCAGCACCCGTGCCGCCAGCAGTTTTTGGATGATCGGTGCGGTGCGCTCCAGATGATTGATCGAATAGGCCAGGCACAGCGGCGCGAGCGTGTATTGCAGTTCCTTGTGGGCGTAGGTCGAGTAGCACGCGATCGCCACCACCAGGGTCAGGACCGGGAGCCAGGGCGAGGTCTGGCGCAGCCATGGCGCCTGCGTGCCGGCCGCCATCACGCGATAGGCGGCCGCCGCGACCAGGCCAATGGCGGCCGACTCGCTGCGCAGGAACCAGGGGGTTGCGCCCGCTGGCGGATGTCCGGGGTAGTACATGTTCATCGCCAATATCGCGCCTGTGCCGGCGAGCAGCAGGGCGGCGCCGGCAAGGCGGTGGCGCAGGGCGCCGGCCAGCACGGCGAGCACCGCCAGGAACATATAGCTATGCTCCTCCACGCTGAGCGACCACAGATGCCCGATCGGCCAGGTCCGTGCCCAGATGCTGATATCGGCGGGGAAATAATTGCGCAAGAACGCGAGGGTCGCAATCAATTCGCCTTGCGGAACCACGAAGCGCACCGGCTGCACAAAGGCCGCATAGACCGCCATTGCAATGACGAACAGCCAGAAGGTCGGAAACACCCGGCTCACTCTGCGCACGAAAAAATCTTTCAGCGGCACCTTTTTGATGAACAACAGGTTGCCCATCAAAAAGCCCGACAGCACGAAGAAAAGTTGCACGCCGAACTCGCCGAGCCAGGAAAGTTCTTGCGTCGATTTGAAGTGCGAAATCAGTACGGCGATGATTGCCAGCCCGCGCCACCCGTCAAGGTAAGGGATATGCCTGGTGGGGCTGCTCATGATGGTTACCGCCATGTTGTTGTCGATCAATCAATCAAGTTACCACATGGCCATTGATACGACAAATGATTCGTCGTGCGCGTTGCGGTTCGCAATCTGGAAAAACCATGCGGACAATTTTCTCCGTCACCGCTGACCCCATTGTGCGAGAATGCCCCTCTCCCCTGGATGGTGCGCATGATGACCAGACCCGCCGTAATCATCACCGGACTGACGCTCGTGCTGGCAGCTTGCAAGCCCGCAGTCACAGCGCCCGCGCAAGACCTTCCTGCGGCAATGAGCAAGAGCGCGACCACCCTGCTGCAGTCACCACTTTTGCACGCGGCCTCAATTGCTGTCGTTTATCGCGGCAGGGAATTCATTCTGCATCAAGGCGAGCTGGAGACCGGCAAAGCCAATCGGCCGGATGATACAACGCTGTATGAAATCGGCTCAGTCAGCAAGACTTTTGCTGGCCTGCTGCTGGCGAACGCTGTGCTTGATGGAAAGGCGGCGCTTGACGATCCCATACAACAGTACCTGGCGGCCGCCTACCCGAACCTGCAGTCGCAGGGGCAGCCAATTCGCTTGCGCCATTTGATTACGCACACCAGCAATATGCCGGGCATGCTGCCACTGCAGGTGAACGCCGCATTGAAGGATTTCGCTGCACACGCCACGCCGGCAAAGCTCAATGCAGCCTACGCCAACTACGGACAAGAGCAATTCTGGCAGGAGTTGCACACGGTCCGTATCCAGGGGCCGCTTGGCAAGGACTACGCCTATTCCAGCGCCGCTACCGAACTCATTGCGCACACGCTCGAAAAAATCTACGGCATGCCGTATGACGTCCTGCTCGCGCGATTCGTCGCGCGCGAAGCCGGCATGCAAGATACCAAACTGAAAATCACACCCACGGAGAGCGTCCGGCTGGCGCCCGGCTACCACAGCGACAACCCCGTGATAACGACCCCGATGCCACAGCTGCCTTGGGGGGCGGCCGGCAATCTGAAGTCGACCATGCCGGATATGGCGAAGTACCTGCGCCTGCAATTGAGTGCCAATCCTGCGGTGGTCGAATCGCACAAGCCGCTGGTGCGCTTTCAGGACGACTTCAGCATTGGCTATTTCTGGAACATCGGCACCAATCGCCAGTTGGGCATGCATTATGTCCACCATGGCGGCGTGCCACGCGCGCAAAGCTACGCCTACGTTGTTCCTAAATATCAGCTTGGGGTCTTCATCATCACCAACCAGAGCGGCGACGCGACCGCCGGCGCCATGGAAAGCGCGCTGGCGCATCTTTTCGACACAGTCGAATCGTTGGAGAGCGCAAAGTAGGCCGGCCCTTGTCGTGCGCCTCGGCCCCCAGGAACCTGCCTGAAGCAAGGCCAGCCATCGGCGCTTGGCCTCGGTGATGATGGATGTCGTTGTCCTCGGCTCCGGTCTGTTTCCGGCCGGGAGCGGCGGCTTGCACCTCGCCTGGATGGACCGACCGGGATCTGGCGAACCGGTGAGCGCCGTCTTGACCGTACGTGCTCCACGGCGGATGGATGGCGCGAGAATGTGAAGCGGAAAACAAAAAGCCCAACACGATGGTTGGGCTATATGCTTGACTTGCAATGCAAACGATGGGGTGGCTGATGGGGCTCGAACCCACGACAACAGGAATCACAATCCTGGACTCTACCAACTGAGCTACAGCCACCATCGAATCTGCATTTTGTTCAGATGCTTCCTGAACAGAAAAAGATTATACAAACATCTGAGCGAACTGGCAAATCAAAATGCGTGGAATGCTAAATATTTTCAAATCAGCACTTCACGCACGGGCGGCGCGATGCCCAGCAGGTTGGCAAATGCCCGCGACAGCGCTGGCGCCCCGGCGCTGGTAAAACCCTGCAACGTGGCGGACGATGGCGCCAACCCCGCAGTTCCGGACTCGCCTGTCGCCGGCAGCATGGCACTGGCCACGTTGCCATGCGCGGCCAAACCGGATGCTTCCACGCCGGACTGTTTGACGCCGGACGTCTCCACGCCCGGATTAAGTAATCCCGCAGTCCCCAGCAAACGCGCCAGGTGGCGCGCCACCGCGTCGCCCGTGTCGATCAGCACGATCTCGCGCGAGGTTGCCTGCGCAATCACCTCGCCCAGCATGGGCAGCACGAAGGGGTAGTGCGTGCAGCCGAGCACCAGCGTATCGGCGCCCTGATCGAGCAGCGGCGTCGCATAGCGCTCCAGCAGCGCGCGGATGGCGGGCGAACCCAGGTCGCCCAGCTCGATCTGGTCGACCAGCCCCGGACAGCCTTGCAGCAAAAACTGCGCATGGCTGGCCGCGCTGACCTGATCGCGCAGCAGCAGGAACTTGGCGCCGGCGACGGTCACGCTGGTGGCCAGCACGCCCACCTTGCCGTTGCGCGAGGCCGCCGCCGCCGGCTTGAGCCCCGGCTCCACCCCGACGATGGGCATGTCGGGATAGTGCGCGCGCAATACCTTGATGGCGGCCACCGTCGCCGTATTGCACGCCACCACCAGCGCCTTGGCGCCGTTGGCGATCAGGAAACCGGACACTGCCAGCGAACGCTCGACCAGCACGCTTTCGGGCTTGTCGCCATATGGCGCAAAACCGGAATCGGCGAAGTACAGCAAATGCTCATGCGGCAGCTGCGCGCGAATATGGCGCAGGACCGACAAGCCGCCCACGCCGGAATCGAACACGCCGATCGGCGCGCTAGCGGACGCGGTAACCGCTGCGCTGGCCGGCGTGTTAGCCACCATGGGGACGCTCGCGTTGCTCACTCGTTCGTCGCCTCAGACCACGGTCACCGGAATCTTGCCGACGCTCGACAAGGATTCGATTTTCGCTGCCCACTCCTTTGGACCGGTGTTGTGCACCGAAGTTCCGTTGGAATCGACGGCCACCGTGACCGGCATGTCGATCACGTCGAACTCGTAGATCGCTTCCATGCCCATGTCGTGGAAACCGAGCACCTTGGCGCTCTTGATCGCTTTCGAGACCAGGTACGCCGCGCCGCCGACCGCCATCAGGTAGGCCGACTTGTGTTTCTGGATCGACTCGATCGCCGCCGGACCGCGCTCGGCCTTGCCGATCATGGCGATCAGGCCGGTCTTTTCCAGCATCATGTCGGTGAACTTGTCCATACGGGTGGCGGTGGTCGGGCCGGCCGGGCCGACCGCTTCGTCGCGCACCGGATCGACCGGGCCGACGTAGTAGATCACGCGGTTCTTGAAGTCCACCGGCAATTCTTCGCCCTTGGCCAGCATGTCCTGGATGCGCTTGTGCGCGGCGTCGCGCCCGGTCAGCATCTTGCCGTTCAAGAGCAAGGTCTGGCCCGGCGTCCACGAAGCGACTTCTTCTTTCGTCAAGGTATTGAGGTCGACACGGCGCGATTTTTCGGTGTCCGGGGTCCAGTGCACGTCAGGCCAGGTCGACAGCGCCGGCGGCTCGATGTAGCTCGCGCCCGAGCCATCGAGCACGAAGTGCGCGTGGCGGGTGGCGGCGCAGTTCGGGATCATGGCGACCGGCTTCGATGCCGCGTGGGTCGGATGCATCATGATCTTCACGTCCAGCACGGTCGTCAGGCCGCCCAGGCCCTGCGCGCCGATGCCGAGCGCATTGATCTTGTCGCACAACTCGATGCGCAATTCCTCGGTCTTGTTCTGCGGGCCGCGCAGTTTCAGCTCGTACATGTCGATGTCGTCCATCAGCACTTCCTTGGCCATCAGCATGGCTTTTTCGGCCGTGCCGCCGATGCCGATCCCGAGCATGCCCGGCGGACACCAGCCCGCGCCCATGGTCGGCACGGTTTTCATGACCCAGTCGACCAGCGAGTCGGACGGGTTGAGCATGACGAACTTGGACTTGTTCTCGGAGCCGCCGCCCTTGGCCGCGACCTTCACGTCGACGGTGTTGCCTTCGACCAGTTCCATGTGGACCACGGCCGGCGTATTGTCCTTGGTGTTCTTGCGTTCGAACTGCGGGTCGGCCACGATCGAGGCGCGCAACTTGTTGTCGTCGAAGTTATACGCGCGCCGCACGCCTTCGTTGACGGCGTCGGTCACGGTGCCCGCAAAGCCTTCGAAGCGCACGCCCATGCCGATCTTGAGGAAGACATTGACGATGCCGGTGTCCTGGCAGATCGGGCGCTTGCCCTCGGCGCACATGCGCGAGTTGGTCAGGATCTGGGCGATCGCATCCTTGGCGGCGTCGCTCTGTTCCGACTCGTAGGCGCGCGCCAGGTGGGCGATGTAATCGGCCGGGTGGTAGTAGCTGATGTACTGGAGGGCGGCGGCAACCGATTCGATCAGGTCTTCCTGCTTGATGATAGTCATGGCTATGGTTCTCGTTGGCTTAGTGGGGAGTCTTGGACTGGTTCTGGGTGCCGATCATGATGCGGTCGGTGTAGGCGATTGCCAGTGCCGAGAGCAGGAACACGATGTGGATGACGGTCTGCGCAATCAGCGTTTGCGGCGTGTACGCGTGGGCGTTGATGAAGGTCTTGAGCAGATGAATCGACGAAATGCCGATGATCGCCATCGCCAGCTTGGTCTTGAGCACCGAGGCGTTGACGTGCGAGAGCCACTCCGGCTGGTCCGGATGGCCTTCCAGGTGCATGCGCGAGACAAAGGTTTCGTAGCCGCCGACGATGACCATGATCAGCAGGTTGGAAATCATCACAACGTCGATCAGGCCCAGCACCACCAGCATGATGGTCGCTTCGTTGAGCTTGGTGGCGGGCGCCATGCCGGGCACGGTGACGGCGGTGAGGATGTGTTGCAGCGATGATGCATCGCCGAGGACGGCGCCGATCAGGTCTTTCAGTTCAACCCAAAAATGGAAGACATAGACGCATTGTGCCAGGATCAGCCCCAGATACAGCGGCAACTGCAGCCAGCGGCTCATGAAAATGACGTTGTTTAACGGGGTCAGCTTGCGCTGCTCGGTCGGGATGATCGGTTCAGACATGAAAGGCTTGGCTCCAGAGTAAGGCAAAAATTTTCGCTGCGTCATTTTACCAGCGCTTGGGCTTGCCGCAGATAGCCTGCCCCGTCTGTCAGCGTATTGATCTGACGCAAACCACAGCTGCGCCGGGGTTGATATTGTCGTTAATGCAAGTGACCATACCGCTTAGGTGAGTGATCCATGCTTTAATGTCTTGTTGACCTTCTTCGCTGTCTGGCAACGTAAGGGCGCAGTAAGCGAGCGGGACTAAGGTTTTAGCAAACAACACCACTAATGGAGACTCAGCATGGCAGCAACAGATTCCCCCCAGCAGGAAAATCAGGGCTTGCAAGAAAGCCGCGTGTTTGCGCCGCCGGCCGCCTTTGTGGCCAACGCCGCCATTTCCGGCATGGATGCCTACAACGCGCTGTGCGCCGAAGCGGCCAGCGATTACGAAGGCTTCTGGGCCCGCCTGGCGCGCGAGAATCTCGACTGGCACAAGCCGTTCACCTCGACCCTGGACGAGACCGACGCGCCGTTCTACAAATGGTTCGATGACGGCCAGCTGAACGTCTCGTACAACTGCCTCGACCGCAACCTCAAGAACGGCAACGCGAATAAAACCGCCATCATCTTCGAAGCCGACGACGGCACCGTCACGCGCGCCACCTACCAGGACCTGTACGAACGCGTCTGCAAGTTCGCCAACGGCCTCAAGGCGCGCGGCATCAAGAAGGGCGACCGCGTCATTATTTACATGTCGATGTCGATCGAAGGCGTGGCCGCGATGCAGGCGTGCGCCCGCATCGGCGCCACCCACTCGGTGGTATTCGGCGGCTTTTCGGCCAAATCGCTGCAGGAACGCATCATCGACGCCGGCGCGGTGGCGGTCATCACTGCAGATGAACAACTGCGCGGCGGCAAGCACCTGCCATTGAAAAGCATTGTCGACGAAGCGCTGGCGCTGGGCGGCTGCGACAGCATCAAGAACGTGATCGTTTACAAGCGCACCGGCGGCAACGTTGCCTTCACCGAAGGGCGCGACCTGTGGCTGCACGAGCTGGTGGCCGGCCAGGCTGCCGAGTGCGAGCCGGAATGGGTGGGCGCCGAGCATCCTCTGTTCATCCTGTACACCTCCGGTTCGACCGGCACCCCGAAAGGCGTGCAGCATTCGAGTGGCGGATACTTGCTGTGGGCCGCGCTGACCATGAAGTGGAGCTTCGACATCAAGCCGCAAGACGTGTTCTGGTGCACCGCCGATATCGGCTGGGTGACCGGCCACAGCTACATCGCCTACGGCCCGCTGGCGGTTGGCGCGACCCAGGTCGTGTTCGAAGGCATTCCAACCTACCCGAACGCCGGGCGTTTCTGGGACAACATCGCCAAGCACAAGGTCAGCATTTTCTACACGGCGCCGACCGCGATCCGTTCGCTGATCAAGGCGGCCGATGTCGACCCGGCCGTGCATCCGTCCAAGTACGACCTGAGCAGCCTGCGCCTGCTCGGTTCGGTGGGCGAGCCGATCAATCCGGAAGCCTGGATGTGGTACTACAAGAACGTTGGCGGCGAGCGCTGCCCGGTGGTCGATACCTTCTGGCAGACCGAAACGGGTGGCCACATGATCACGCCGCTGCCGGGCGCCACGCCCATGGTGCCCGGTTCGTGCACCTTGCCGCTCCCGGGCATCATGACCGCGATTGTGGACGAAGCCGGCGCGGACGTGCCGAACGGGCAGGGCGGCATCTTGGTGGTCAAGCGGCCGTGGCCATCCATGATCCGCACCATCTGGGGTAATCCGGAACGCTTCAAGACCAGCTACTTCCCGGATGAGCTGGGCGGCAAGATGTACCTGGCGGGCGATGGCGCGATCCGCAACAAGGAGACTGGCTACTTTACGATTACCGGGCGCATCGACGACGTGCTGAATGTGTCGGGGCACCGCATGGGCACCATGGAAATCGAATCGGCGCTGGTAGCCAATCCGATGGTGGCCGAGGCGGCCGTGGTGGGCAAGCCGGACGATACCACTGGCGAATCGATCTGCGCATTCGTGGTCCTCAAGCAGGCGCGGCCGACCGGAGAAGAAGCCAAGAAGCTGGCGCTGGAGCTGCGCAACTGGGTCGCCAAGGAGATTGGGCCGATCGCCAAGCCGAAGGAAATTCGTTTTGGCGACAACCTGCCCAAGACGCGTTCGGGCAAGATCATGCGGCGCTTGCTGAGGGTGTTGGCCAAGGGCGAGACCATTACGCAGGATGTATCGACCCTGGAAAATCCGGCGATTCTGGAGCAGCTGAAGGAAGCCTCGTAAGGGCGGGTGCAAATTTCTTCATACTTCGCGGAATCTTTGCTATAATCTGCGGCTTCGCGAAGGCGGAGATGTAAAGCAGGAGAGATGGATGAGTGGTTGAAGTCGCACGCCTGGAAAGCGTGTATAGGTTCATAGCCTATCCGGGGTTCGAATCCCCGTCTCTCCGCCAAAAACAGTAAAAAGCCCCTATGACAGGGGCTTTTTCAATTTTACCTACCCACCTTTCTACCCACCATGCACCAAAGGGCTTTTGATTGCGGATTGCGGCCGCGACGCTGCGATGCAAGCGGCCTGCCAGCACTCAATTTCGGCGGAATCCCAGGCCACTGCCTTTTCGCCAATGTGGATGGGCGCCGGGAAAGTGCCAGCCTTGATCCTCTTGTAGATCGTGGTGCGGCCTAAGCCGACCAGCATGGATACATCATTGAAACGTAGAAACTTTTTAGGGTGGGTCATCGGGTAAATCCTTGTTCTGTTGATCGTCGGCCACTGGGCACGCCCTTGGGCTGTCGGCGTTATGTGGGCGCGGTGGGTCATGGCGCCGTCCGTGTCATGTCGTACAGCTCGTCGGCCACGTCGGCCGCCATGCTGGCGCAGGTTTGCAGCGCATCCGCCCGGCTCTCCGGCCGCAAGATCGGGATCGCAGCCAGGAGCGCGCTGATCACGTTGGCCAGGCCGGCCAGGCGCTTGACGTCTACTTCGCTGATAGCGGTGCTCATGCTGCACCCAGTTGGCGGTGGGCTACGCGCTGCGATGTGGTATCTTTCTGGTCGTTCATAGCATGCTTTCAAAAATTTTGGCTGTGACAGGCCATCCGGCGTCTGCGCGTCGGGTGGCCTTCTTTTTTGTGCTGCCGGTGGCCGGCGCTGGTTACTTGATATCGCCGGCTGGCGGATCGTGCAGGTCGAGTGCAAGCTGCGACGGCTCGCCGTAGATTTCGATCATTCCTTTGTTTACCCTCGCATAATCCGACGGCGTGCCCGTACCTGTGCCGAGTCGCTGGGCTGGCGGAATCGTGGCGTCCAACTTACCAAGGGTAATTTCATCAAAATGTTTCGTGCCGGCGACGGCGTTGACGATCCGGTATGCATGGCCGTAGAGCATTCCTGTGCCGCGCACGATGCCAACCACCGAGTGATAAAGTGGATCTCGGTCGTGGCGATTGCTGAGCTGCTCGTTAAGCTGAGGCAGCTCGATTTCGCCACGCAATATTCTGTCGATTTGCAGATCACACCATACGGCGAATCGGACGCTAAGCCAGCGTGCGAACGGCGTTACTAACTTCGGGTGCATCCAGGTCCCGCCTTCGCGCCGGCCACGTTTTGTTTCTAAAAGGGACTCAGGATCACAATTAGAAATCTGCTCCGCAAGGGCGGCCATGTATTCCTTTGTTTCCTCCTGCTTGAGCCAATCGCCAGGCCGCTTAGCGAACTTCTTCGCCGCTGCTGTGGCATTGAACCAGCCGTCCGCACGAAACGAGTAGCCCTTGCCTTCGTATTCGGCCGTAATGATTGTGACGGCGCCAGCAGAGTGCGCTGGATGCTGGCCAGCGGCACCAGCCAGCAGCTCGTGCGGTTGACGGCCGCTCATCGCACGCCTCCTTTCTTCGGCTTAAAATCTTGGATCATGGCGATCATTGCTCGATCGCCGCCGACACTGTAGGTCACGTCGCAGGCTATCTGCATCGTACGGGCAGACTGTTCCCCTTTGCTGAGCATGGTGACGAGAATGTCGGCCTGACCAAAGCCAGCCCGTGTAGCGCGCGCCAAGATAATGTCCACGTGCTCGCGCAGACCCGGTGCAGCCGGCTCCGATGGATCGTAGGCGTAGATTGCGACCATCAGGAATGATGCAGCTGCGCTGAGGTTGTAGTGGTCGCCTTCTTTGACGAAGTGGTGGGACTCGCTCATGCTGCACCTTCGCTTCCCGCTGGGGCTGCTTTTGCGTCAGCTTTCTGGAACAGCGACGAGTGCACGGCACGCAAACCATCACGGTCAATGTCCTCCTGCATCTCTTCGCGCTGTTCCTGAAGAAACTGCGCTTCAACCGCAATATGCTTGATCAACCCACCGAGATGTTCCAGAACGGTCGCTGATGGAGGGAAATCGCTGCTGTTTGCAGCACTGAACAACAGATGCCCAATCGCTTCGATGCCACTCATCAGCATGTAGTTGGCGTTGAACGCGTGCTTGATGGCTGCGGTCACCATTTGACGCTCGTCGCTGGACATGACGTGATCAGCTGGAAAACTGCTGGGCAGCTGCCTGAGGAGGCTGCCGAACTCGTAAGGCGCGCGTTCCCTATTTTCGAAGTGCGGGTTGGTGGCGGTCATGCTGCACCTCCGCATGCAGGGGTAGCTTTTGCGAAAACGAGCTCTTCAATCTTCTCGTGCCCATCCTTGATTTTTTCAAGCGACGAGCCCAGCAGGCGTGTAAACGCGTACAGGGTGTCAATAGTTTCGTGGTCACGCTCGCGATATTCGAAATGCTCCAGTAGACTCGTGATCGCCGAGTTGAGCGCGCGCATGTCCATTTGCGCAGTATTGATTTCGCTGGCGGCTTTCTTTGCCGAATCAAACGGATTTCCACTCGTCGCGGTCATGCTGCACCTCCGCGCACCATCACTGCAATGGCGTCGACGCCTTCTTGAGCTACAACGCAGTTGCGGGAAATCGCTTTCAACAGCGCGTCCAGGCGGAGCATCGTACGGCCTACGTCGGGAACGATGCTGTCGCCATAGCTGTCGATCTCCTCGAAACACATTTCGCAAAGGGTTTGCGCTGCTAAGGTATGCCCCTCAATATCGGTAGCATGTATGTCAATGCAGCGGAGCAGGGCTTGCGCACCGGCATTTGACTCGCCGCCGTGTGCCTGTGCCGTATGATCCGACGCAAGCATGAGTGGTTTCTTTACAAGATTATCTTGCGATCCAATTTTTGTGGTGTTAACATTCATTTGTTGGCTCCATTTGCGTAGGTGTCAAGAGTCCGGAATCGATCTGCTCCCCAGCTTTCTCGATTTCGGGCTTTGTTTTTTGTAGTGCTACTTCTTCTTGTTCAGCGCCTCCCTCTCCCTTGCTTCATCCAAGATTCTGTTGATAATCCAGTTCACCGATCGGTCCTGGTCCATTGCCATCCCCTTAAGCCAGTCACGGTTTTCTTCCGATGTACGAACCAGAATCTGCACTACGGGCTGCTTAATCATCACTGCTATCTCCTTGATGTCACGGTGACACACGCTGATAGTAAACGTCCACCTCGTTAACTACAAGCTATATTTATGTCACGGTGACTCCATTTAAATTGGGACGGTATGCTTGTATCCTGCGCGTATGACCCAAGACCCAAAGAAAATCGTGTCGCGCGAATCCGACAAATTTATGCTCCGATTTCCAGAGGGAATGCGCGAACACGTCGCCGATGCAGCCGCTCGAAATCGACGTTCGATGAATGCAGAAATCTTGGCGCGACTGGAGCAAACTTTCCGCTGGGACGCCGTGGGCCACCAACACCCAGGCGAACTGACTGCTGAGATCGAAACATCAGCGGCGCGGCTTCAGGAGCTCGTTCGCGAGTTCCGGATGCAGCAGGTTGTCATAAGCCCATCGCACTCTCCGCTGCCCTACATCGACGAAGAGGATGATGTTGATATCCCTGATATGCCAGCCGTACCCCGCCACACTCGCACACGTCGGACGCCAAAATAATTAATTAATGCACGGGCGGCTTTTGCTGCAAAAGCCGGCGCCCGAGGCTTAGCCCGGCGGATCGTCGCCGGGCAGCGGCAGGTGTTGCTGGTGCTGGCCAGGGGCAGCCGCCATCCGCTTGGTCACCGCGTCTTGGGTGATCATCGCTGCCAGTTTCGTCAGGCCCTTATTCGTGATGCGGACTTGGCGCCGTGTCTTCGGCTCACCAGTGGTTTTGCTCTCATACGGGAAGCTGTTGTATCGCAGGTCAAGCGCCTGCAATCGATCGCCGTAGGCCTTGTAACCTTCCGAGCCGATGCGCTCGTAGATCCATTTTTTGCTAACGAGATAGTCCATGAGGTCGCACTGGCGCATCTTCAGATTGGCGGCCGCATCGCGGAAGCACATCGAGCCGCTCGCATCCGCTATCAGGTTGAACCCAGCCACCGCCGGCGCTTGGTCGGCGACTTGGTGCTTCAGCTGATGTACTTTGCCCTCGGCTGTGCGCTTCGCCTCTACCTCGTCGGCCCAGGCGCGGGCTGCGGCCGCTGGATCTGCAAAGTTCGGCAAGGATGGCGGGGCAGCGTCTTTTTCAAGTTGATGCCACCGCGCAATCACCTTCCGGCGCAACACCGCACTGTAGCCAGTCAGTAGGGTGTCGGTCAGCTCGCGGTCGAGTAAATACTCGGTTTGTTGGCGGTTCAGGCTATCCAAATAGATCCCCTCAAATTTGAGGGGATCTAAGCCGAGCTCTATGAGCATTGCTTTCGTGTCACGCTTGACGTTGTCATGGCGCTTCTCGGTAAGCTCGGCGATTTCCCGAGTCGGCATCACTATGGGGGCCGACGCGGCCAGCAGATCGCTGGGTGGGCGGCCGCTCATGCTGCACTCCCGACAAAGGCGGCGAGGTCGCGTGTCGCGTCAGCGGCCAGGCTAACGCAGGTTTCCAGGATCGCACGGCGCTCGACGGCGGGAAGGATATCAATAACGCTGAGAAGGGCAACAGCTGCGCCAAGACGGCCACCAGCGGCTTTGATCTGCTCGGCAAAGCCGCCGGAGATTGATGCAGGGCGTGCGGTTGCGGGTATTTCGCTGGTGCTGGTCGTGCTGTTGATGGTCATGTTCGCCTCAGGTCGGTTGGACTGAGACTAACTATACGCAAGAAAAACTAGCTAAACAAGAGTTTTTGGTATTTTTCGCTAGTTTTTTTTATTTTCGTCTTCGTCCATCCATCCGCCAAACGCTCTCAGGGCGGCTATAACAAGATCTCTGTGGGCTTTGCTTTCGATACGATCAAACGCCGCTCCGACTTTGACCGCTTCATCCGAGAGCCCGGCTCGCGCTGGTGCTTGGCTATTCTTAGCGGCATTCTCTAGCTCCGTTAGAAGTCCTTTCATTGAAAGGGAGAAGTCTAGTTGGTGACCAGGGCCATAAGTTAGAAATTCAGGGAATGTTTGCAGTGCATCGGCAACCGCTTGCAGCCGTGACCGCTTAGGAGCAGTGCCGCCTTCTTTCTCCCACTGTTGAACGGTCTGCCACGCTGAGACGCCGACCTTTTCCGCCAACTCTTTCATTGACATACCGAGTTCTTCACGGCGCTGCTTTATTCGAGTGTGTATTGTATCCATGTCGTGATCCTACACTAGATTAATAGGTGGTGCACGCAAAATACTAGCCGATGCTGGAAATTCTAGTATAGAATGGGGCATGAACGGAATCGACAAAACTATCGCGTACTTCGGCGGCCTTGCATCCGCTGCTCGGGCCCTCGGAGTTGGGCGTTACCAAGTTGTTCAGTCGTGGCGAGCTGTCAACCGTGTTCCGGCTGAGCACTGCACGCGAATCGAAGAACTGACTGGCGGGGAAATCCGCTGCGAAGAACTCAACGATCGGGTTGACTGGGCAGTAGTTAGAAACTCGCACTCGCGCCCCACCTAATCCCACTGCGAAAAATATAGCCAACGCCACCGCTCATACGGCGGCGCGAGGCCCCTTTACGCCTAAATTTTGGAGATCAGCATGAAAACCCTCATCAAACGCACCGTCATCCAACTGTACTGCCGCGAGCTGATCAAGGGCTCGACGGTCATCCGCGCGTTCAATCGCCTCAACCTGTGGGGCGTGTAAAAAATGGAAGACATCAAAATTGGAAATGATGTCTCTGTCGGCGTAGCCGACTATGACACCGTGGCGCTCGACATTCTTGATGCGATTGGTGGTGATGGTGAGCAGATCGAAGGGGGCGTGTATCTCTTCCTCTCCACTGCCCATGCGACCAAGCTTGCCAATGCCATTTTGACGATGGTGAAAGTCGCAAATGATGCGGACAGCAAGGTGGAGATTCCAGGTGACTGAGCTGCAAATTGACGACGAACTCAAGGCATGGATTGACCCCCTGTCGGCCGACGAATATTCGATGCTTGAGGCCTCGATTCTGCAAGAGGGATGCCGCGACCCGCTGGTCGTGTGGGGTAACTATTTGCTGGATGGGCACAACCGCTATGCAATCTGCCAGCAGCATGGCATCTCCTTCCAGACCTACGAGAAGACTGGTCTTCTAACCAAGGCCGACGTCAAGATCTGGATGATCGAGAACCAGCTCGGCAAGCGCAACGCCACCGACTACGTGCGGGCAGCACTTGCGCTGAAATTGAAGCCGCTACTGGAGCAGCGCGCGAAAGATCGCATGATGGCCGGCAGGCCAGACCCTGTGCAGAATTCTGCACAGGGTGTCGGCAAGACGCGTGACGTGATAGCCAAAGCGGCTGGCGTCTCCCACGATACCGTGCGAAAAGTGGAGCAGATAGAAGCCAGCGCCACGCCTGAAGTGAAGGCTGCGGTACGGGCCGGCGAGATATCGATCAATGCAGCGGCCAAGACGCTGCCGCCGTCGAATAAGACCGCGCCACCTGGCGCTGCTGAGCGTGCAAACAGTTCCGATGGACCGCCACCGGTGCCCACCGATGCCGGAATCCCGACATCGCAGCCCGCCCCGTCCACCAATGGCGGCTCGACCGAGCCAGAGCCGGACGAGCTCGCCCTTAACGGCGGGCTTGACGGCCTGGTCGACGACACGCCCGACTTCATCGAGCTGCTGCGCGCCGAAGAAGAAAAGGTGCGCCTGCTGACCGAGCAGGTTGCAACCCTGACGTCCGAGATTGAGCGTCTACGCACTGCCGATCACGCCGCTGAGGCGGAGAGCTGGCACTACAAATTCGACCAACTCTCGAATCGGAACCGCGATCTGCAAGGCAAGGTTGTGACTTCGCAGGAAGAGGCAGACAGCTATAAAAACGAGCTGACTAAGATTCAGAAAATGATGGGCCTGAAAACTATCTGGGATATCAAGCCAGCGCTGGCCGCTAAAGGGAATGCGCGATGAGCAAACAGTTAAAACTCCGGGAATACCAGACTGGCAGTGTAGAGGCCCTGCGCGCGCGCATTCGCGAAGGGATCCGCGTGCTGATCTTGTCCATTCCAACTGGCGGCGGCAAGACTGTAATCGCCACCCACCTGGCTATCGAATGCTTGTCCAAGCCTGGCAAGCGCGTGCTATTCGTCGCGGACCGCATAGCACTGATTGAACAGACAAGCACGACTTTTGATCTGTACGGTATTCCCCATGGCGTCATCCAAGGTAACCATTGGCGCACCAAACCATGGGAGCGCGTCCAAGTGGCGAGCATCCAGACCATCGAGAAGCGTGGCTGGCCAGATGCCGACTTGATTATCGTCGACGAATGCCACACCGTCCACAAGACCGTTGCCGAGCGAATAGCGCACCTGAAGGTCAGCGCCGATGAGCGGGAGCGCAAAGCGATAGTAATTGGATTGAGCGCGACCCCCATTACAAGGGGGCTGGGAATTTCCTATGAAGCTGTCGTCACCACTATCACAACTAACGAACTGATCCGCGGGCTCGTCGAGACGGATGGTGCGCGCTCGCCTTACTTGACGCAATACCGTATCTATGCAGCCTCTGAGCCTGATATGTCCGGCGCCAAAACTCTCGGGGGCGAATGGACAGACAAGGCGGCTGCCGAGCGCTCAATGCCAATCGTCGGGGATTGCGTCGAGGAATATCTCCGTCATGCGCCCGGCAAGAAGTTCATCGCTTTCGGCTGCAATGTCGCGCACTGCGAGGAATTGCAGCGTCAGTTCGAACAGGCCGGCGTGGTGACTTCGATGTACACCTACAAAACCGATGACGAATCTCGGGCAGCAATGGTGGAGGAGTTTCGCAAGCCAGATAGCTACATCCGGGGGCTGATCAGTGTCAGCGCCTTGAGTAAGGGTTTCGATGTGAGCGACGTGGAAGTCATCATCATGGCGCGCCCGCTGAAATCCAGCTTGGCCGAGCACATTCAGATCCTGGGGCGCGGCCTGCGCATCCACCCCGGCAAGGCCGAATGCATCGTGCTGGACCATAGCGGCAACTGCATGCGCTTTTGGGCCGAGATGAACGAGTTCTTCGAGAGCGGCGTCAAGGAGCTGGACGACGGCAAGAAGAAGGCGAAACCGAAGTCCCTGCCGAAGCCGGAAAAGGAGCCCGTAAAGTGCCCCGGTTGCGCTCACGTTCACATGCCTATGCCAAGCTGCCCGGCGTGCGGTCACGCCTACAAAGTCACGCGCTCGTTTGAGCACCAGCCAGGTCTCCTGGCCGAGGTTGCGCCAGCAAAGGGCGGCAATAAGAAGGTAGCGACTACTTTTGAGGACAAGGCCGAGTTCTTCACTGGGCTGCGTTTCATCGCCGAGTCGAACAAATGGAATCCCGGCTGGGCGTCGCACAAGTTTAAGGAAAAATTCGGCGATTGGCCGGATTCGACGATCAAAGCGATGCCCTCTGCGGAGCCTAGCAAAAAGGTGCGGGGCTGGGTCACTTCACGCCGCATCGCCGAAAATCACGCCAAGAAGAAGGCTGTGAGCGCATGAGCGACTTCCTGCAATTCGTCCAGGCGAACGGCATCATCGTGCCGGACAATTTCACGTCTGGCCGCTGGATTCGGTGCAAGACCGAGAGCCACCCGCGCAAGAAGAACGGCAGCATCAAGCTGGCCGACGATGGCCTGGTCGGCTGGTGCCAGGATTACGCCGTGCACGCTGAGCCGGTGATGTGGCGCGCCAGCGATGAAGCGGCCGCGCTCGCCGCACCGATCGACCGGGCCGCGATCGCACGCCGCCAGGCCGAACGCCATGCCGCGCTGATTAAGGCGCGAGACGGCGCGCGCGCTTACTACGCCGCATGCGCGCCGCTGCGCGACAGCCACCCGTACTTGGTGAGCAAAGGCCTCGGCGTGGCCGGCTGCGTTGGACTGCGAGTCGATCACAAAGGCTGGCTGGTCGTTCCGATGCTCTACAACGGCAAGATCCTCAGCGTGCAGCGCATTTCGCCAGAAGGCGAGAAGAAGTTCCACTTCGGCGCCACCACGAAGTGCGCCTACTACACCATCGAGCGGCCTAGCGCCGTCGTCACGGTCCTGGTCGAGGGCTTCGCCACCGGTCTGACCATCTACCAAGCTATCCCGAACTGCCGTGTTGTCGTCGCCTTCAACGCCGGAAATCTTCCCGTCGTCGCTGAGCGCATGGACCGGTTCGGCATGGGCGTTGTATGTGCGGACAACGACCTGGAGACAGCTGCACGCATCGGCCGCAACCCTGGCCTCGATGCTGCGCACGCCGCCGCCGAGCTGCTGGGCGTGGGCGTCGCAGCGCCGGCCTGCAACGGCACTGACTGGAACGATTACGCCATGGAGCAGATGGAGCTGGCGCTGGAAGGCCAGGCATACAGCTTCGCCCGCAAGCGCACGGTGCTCCAGGTGCAGGCGAGCGTGTTCGCCGATATCAAGCTGAAGGTAATGCGGGAAGCGCGGCTGCTGCGCGCGAAGTAGGGCAAGCAGCCCGTATCCGACTTCGTGCGAATTTCGTTCGAAGCCGAATGCGGTACCAACCGGACGAAGTTCGTCCGGTTGCCAGGTGGAGCGGACGACACCTCAAAAAACGTGCAAGCGCCTGAATCGGCCCACACCGCAAAAAGACCGACCGCACCGTCGAACACCAGGGCACAGCACGAACAAGGCGCAGAGGGGGCCTTGCCGAGGCCTGAGAGCACAGGCCGGAGCGAACAGAGGTACAGAGTTGGAATGCTTGGCTCGTTTGGCAGGCGCATTCACCAGAGTGCGTCAATCGAAAGAGCGAGGGGGCGGCCTGGGCGAGCCGTAGCGGAACTGACCATCCGTGAATACGTCACTTTCGATACAAGTTTTTGCTGATTTTGCTCGGGGGCCAGGAACACCTAACCCTCATACATACCGACTGCGGAGGGGTTCCAACCAACCCCTCTAAATGACAACTATGGCCGAGAGAAATGCATGACAAAAAGCGAGCGCCCGATACCGGCAAAGATTGAGCAGCGCCTGATGGATTTACTGAAAATGAAGGAGTTCGATATGCAAGAAGTGAACTGGTGCCACGCAACGTACTGGTCCCGGCGCGATGACTGGCACGCGATCCTGGTGGCGTGCCACAACGCCGCGCTGGCCCGGACGGCAGCCGAAACCGTCGACGTGCGCCCATGAGCAAGCGCCCGACACTCACGCTGCGCTGGCCCGTCAAGACGCCGCCGGTGCCCGACATCGTCTTCGTTGACGTAACCGAGGACAGCGCGCCGCCGGCGCTCAAGCCAATTCGTGTCGCAACTCTGCCACCGGTGGAGCACGTCACGGTGGAGGAAGAGCACCGCGTAAACGTCCTGCGGTTGCTGGAAGGATGGGCGGCCTGGATCAGAACTGACGAGCCGCTTGCCGAAGGCGTGCCACGGCAAAGCATGGGCGCCCCTGATGCACGCATTCACGGCGTCGAGGACATGGAAATCGAGGCAAATAAGCACTCGGTGCGCGTGGTGCACACGGCGGTATGGGAATTGGACGTTGTCGAGCGTGAAGCCGTGCTGATGCACTACAGGCTCAAACGACGTGGCGTCTGGCGCGCCGACTTCGCCAAGGTGTTCGATCAGGCGGTCGACAGTTTGTACGAATTTCTCAAGGACCGCGTGGCCTGTTAGGCCTTGGACGTTCGGATTTTTCAGCATAGCGAGGCGGCGCATTCCGTCTAAAAATGGGGAGAAAAAAATGGGTCAAATGAACGAGTCGGCGCAAGCCAATCAGCGCAGCGAGAAGCCAGCAGTTTCGCTCAAGGTCATGAAAGAGCGCGGCATGCCGGGCGTGTCCACGGTAAAGAGCTGGGGCGTCGATCCGCGGCTGGTGCAGTTCGAGCCCGGCTTCAATCGGCCGATCAACCGCGAGCACGTCGAGTCGATCAAGAGCGCGCTGCGGGCCGGGTACGAGCTGGACGACATCAAGGTCCGGATCGAGGACGGCGTCATCATTGCCGTCGACGGACATCACCGGGTCACCGCCGCAGTCGAGTGGCTGGCCGAGCCTGGGGTGCGCGAACCCGATGGCGGCTTCCAGCTGGGCGCCAAGCAGTTCCGTGGTGGTGATGCGGAACGCGTCATTCACCTGATCACCAGCTCGCAGGGCCTGGGCCTGACGCCGCTGGAGCGCTCAGCGCAGTATCGCAAGCTGGTCGGCTGGGGCTGGACGCCGGCGGCGATCGCAGAGGCGGTAGGGCGGTCGGTTCAGAACGTCAGCGATGCCCTGGTTCTGGCCGACGCAAACAGCGACGTGAAACAGGCCGTGACGGAAAAGCAGATCAGCGCCAGCAATGCCGCAAAGATCGTACGCCAGAGTGGCGGGCGCGCCGGCGCCGTGATCGCTGAGCACGTCGAGGCCGCGCGCCTCCAGGGCAAGGCAAAGGCCACGGCCAAGCAGATCGCCGGGGGCACGCCGAAAGACTTGGTCTCTGCAATACGCCGAGAAATTGATAGCGGCGGTACTTTCCGGGCAGAAGAGCTGTGCCCAAGTTTCGCGGACCTGATCACCTACCTGCGCGGCACGGCGTCCACAGCGATGCCCACCCAGATGCAGCAACCGCAGTAACGCGCCAGCCGCCCCGCGATCCGGGCGGCACAACGAAAGCACATATGGAAATCATGTTTTTTGTTCTGGCGCTCGCGCTCGTGTTCGGCGCTATCGCCTACTTCATCCTCTGGCGCCGCGCGCGTTCGGGCGCCAAGAAAGAACCTGCGCCTAAGTTTCCGCCAGCTCCAACCCAGCCGCCCAGCCCACGCGCAGAACCCCAACTGCGTAGCGTGGCAGCACCACCGCTGAACAACGCTCTATACCCAGGGCACGTACCGCCTCGGACTATTCCGCAGCCTCGACCGGCACCGCCTGCGCCATCCAAGCCGTCACGCTCATCTACCGATACCACTTCCCCTGCCGACATGTACTCACCGAGTCCCGCGCCTGCATCTTCCTGGAATGAGCGCTCAAGTTATCAGGGTAGAGGCGGCACGTTCGACGGTGGCGGCGCCTCGGGCGACTGGTCCAGCACCCCAAGTTCGTCGTGCTCGTCATCGTCATCGTCGTCCGATAGCTCCAGCTCCTCAAGCTCATCCAGCTCGTCTGATAGCGGCGGCAGCTGCTCCAGCTCAGATTAAGCCCGGCCCCGCTGCGCACCGGATATGCGCAGCACCTCAAGGAGCACAGCCATGCTGAACACACCGACGAAATTGACCTGCAATACCTGCGCGCACAAGGGCTTCAGCATCATTTTTGCGATATTCGACCCATCGTTGCAGCAGTGCTACCGGCCCGGCCGAAAAATCGACTTGGTGACGGGCGAGCCAGAGGACGCCTGGTGCAATCTTGAGAGGCGGGCTGATTGCCGGTGCGGCCCAGCCGGCCGCTTCCACAGCGACGCACAGAAGGAGGATGCGCCATGCTGAACGAAATCGAAGTCCTCACTGCCCTGGCCCTGACCATCGTGGCCGGCATCTTCATCGGCGGTCTGGTGCTTTCGCTTGCCGCCATTGCCGGCGCGTCAAAAGAAAGCGCCGCCCGGCGCGAGTACAAACGGAGGCGCCTGTGAGCCCGTACGAGCTGATTGCCATCGCATTCTGGCTAGGCGTCTGGTGTGGCGCATACGTCATGGCATCCATCCTGCGCGGGAGGAAGAAATGAGCGCGCGGCCAAGAACCGCGGTTGCCGACCTGGCCGGCGCCGAGCTGGATTACTGGGTGGCGCGCGCACGCGGCACGCCGGCCGAGCACCTGTACATCGAGATCGTGCCGCGCACCGATATCCGCATCTGCGTCGATGTGTCCGGCGCGATCCCGGCGCGCTTTGACCCGTCCACGAGCTGGGCGGTCGGCGGGCCGCTGCTGGATACAGAGATTGCCGCCGAGTTTAAGGCCCTGTCCGACGCGGAATGGCAATGCGAGGACGTCATGACAGCAGCCACGGGGCGCGGGCCAACGCACCTCATCGCCGCCATGCGCGCCTACGTGGCCAGCGTGTACGGCGCCACCATCGAGGCCACGCCATGAGCGAGCGCCCAATCACGCCGGCCGAGTACTTCGCCGTGCTCAATGCGCCTGCCCGCCGCAACCCCGAGCGCAGCTGGGCGAAGCCGCAGGAGCGATACCGCGATCCGGCCTTGAGTGTCAAGTTCGAGCGCGAGCAGAAGGGAAAAATAAACCGCTGCAATTCGGCAATTTCCTTGGTGGAGTATGGTAAGGTGGGAGGGTCTTCTACAGGAGAAACTATGCTTCTCACCGCCAAACTCGGCTTTCCCTCTGTCGCTGGTCTTCGTCGAGTTCGCCGGGATGAAGTGCGCGCCCCAACGTTCGTCAAGCCCGATGGGCTCGACCTTTGCTTGTCCTGCTGGAAGGAGTGGATGAGCCGAGACGACACCGACCTGGGCATCAAGAACCAGTCCACCCTGCGCGGCGAAGGTGATGGGTACGGCACCGTTGACACCTCGCAGATGCGCCGGGACAACGAGATAGCTGAGGCGACCGATGCCATGGTGCGCAGCCTCAAGAGCTCACACCAGTGGGCGATGCGGCGCAAGTGCGGCATCACACGCGGCAACGTCTGGAACTTCCATCAGCTGGACTATGTGGCTGAAGCGCAGGATGCGTGTGTCGAGCTGGAAAAGAAGTTGCGCACGAACATTGCAACCCGGTTACTTTGGTGATAGAGTTACGGCACTGGCTGTTTCTCCTATGGGGAAACGGCTTTTTTGCTTGGCGCCCCAAGACGAATGATGACTGCAAGCCGCGCTTCAATGCGCACCAGCACCGGATCAATAACCCGAGCAGAAGTCATTCGTGTTGGGGGAATAGCCTACCGGGCGCCCGTGAACGCCCCTTTCAGGATTAGCTATCCGCCAGAGGGAAACTCCACCGGCCACCAACAACCCTACCGCCTACCTTGCAGATAGCATGGAGGCACAGAGAAGCCCGCACCGAAAGGTAGCGGGCTTTTTGCGTTCAGAGTTTGCAGGGCCGGCTTTGTCCGGCACGAGTCAGCGGAAACACCGAGCCATGACCTGCACTGGCCGGCAAGCTGTAAAGCCCCGATTTCGCTGACTCACCCGAATTTACATTGCTCCGCCGAGGTCACCATGACGCAGACCACCAAGCCCGACAAGCGCCAGGTGCGCGCATACATGGCCCGGCGCACGTACGCTGAACCTGACGACCCGCCGCCCACGATCGAGGAGATACGCCGCATCTTGGGCTGGGGCCTGGTCCCGCATAACGACGACGCGAACGAGCAGCCATGACCACCGCACACGAGCGCACCTGGCTGATGATCGCCATTCAGCTGGCCACGCTGCAGAACGACATCGCCCAGGCCGCGCGCCACTCGGTAGGCATGGGCGCCATGAGCAACAGCCGGGTGCCACCTGCACATGCAGGCATCGCCCGGATCGCCTGATACAGCGCGCCATCGCACTCCAGCGGCGCGAATCGCAATAGCGGGTGCAGTCACCGACGAACCATGACTACGGTCTCCCACCGCAGCGGATCGCGGCTAATCGCGTAGAGCGGGCGGTGACACTACCAAGAACCAACGAAGGGAAAGCCGCTATGGCAGCACGACCCAAGACAGTTTGTCGTAAGGTGGCATGCGGCGCATTGCTCGATACGCCAGGCTACTGTGCCAGACACGCCAAGCTAAAGGTAGGCTGGAATCGCTCACACGGTGACAAGAGCAGTGCAGAGCGCGGATATGGCTGGGAATGGCAGAAGCTACGTTCACGCATCCTGAGCCGCGACGTGGGCCTGTGCAAGATTAAGCGGCCGGGCTGTACCTTCGTCGCCCGTGAGGTCGATCACATCATAGGCAAGGAGCAAGCTCGCAGCCGAGGATGGACCGACGAGCAGATCGACGCGGAAAGCAACCTTCAGTCGGCCTGCACTCGCTGCCATACGGCAAAGACGCAGGAGGAAGGATAGCAATGCGCGCATTCGGCACGGAGGGGGGGCGGTCAAAAGTCCGGACGGAAAGCTCTCTAGACCGACTGTTTCATTCAATTTTCACATCCACAATTCAAACTTTCAAAATTTCCACGGAGTAACCAATGCCGAAGCCCCGCACGCCTTCGAATATCCTCGAGGCACGGGGAGCGTTCGCCCACAATCCGGATCGCCAGCGCGAAGATTTTGAATCCGGCGCCTTCGATAAAGCGGCGCCGGCGTATTTCAATGACGCCCAGGTCGCAGTGTGGGATGAAATGGTCGGCCTGTTGCCGGAATCCGTATTGCAATCAACCGACCGCATGGCCGTTGAGTTGACGTCGCGCCTGGTCGCCCGCTTCCGCGCGCTCGACGATGGCGATGTGACGATGGCACAAGCGGCGCAGATTCGAACCGCGCTGGCCTCGCTTGGCATGACCCCGGCCGACCGGTCGCGTGTGTCGTCCAAAAAAGCCCCCAAAGTCAATCCGTTCCTGGCGTTGGTGGGGCAGAAGAAAGCCTGACGTGTCCGCCGATTATGTCGGCACCGCGCTGGAGTACGCGAAGGCGGTCACCCGAGGCGATGTCATTGCGTGCAAATGGGTCAGACTCGCGTGCAAGCGCCACCTCAACGACCTGAAGGCGGCTAAGAAGCGCGGCGCCAAGTTCTATTTCGACGAGGATGCCGGTAACAAGGTCTGCCAGTTCCTCTCGCTGATGCCGCACACCAAAGGCAAGTGGGCCCGGCAGCGCGAGCTGATCGTGCTGCAACCGTGGCAGTGTTTCGCGTTCTGCGTGCTGTTCGGCTGGAAGCAGTCGAAGGACGGGCGCCGGCGTTTCCGCAAAGCCTATTTCGCCGTGCCGCGAAAGAACGGGAAGTCGATCATCGGCTCGGGCATCGGGCTCTACATGTTCGCGGCCGACGGCGAGTTTGGCGCCGAAGTCTATTCGGGTGCGACGACAGAGCGCCAGGCATGGGAGGTATTCCGGCCTGCCAAGCAGATGCTCGAGCGCACGCCAGAACTGCGCGACGCTTTCGGCGCTGAGGTGTGGGCCAAGGCGTTGGTCAATCCCGAGGACGGATCACGTTTTGAACCGGTTATCGGCAAGCCGGGTGACGGTTCGAGCCCATCGTGCGCCATTGTGGATGAGTACCATGAGCATGACACCAGCGACCTGGTCGACACGATGGAAACAGGCATGGGGTCGCGTGAGCAGCCCCTGATGCTGATGATCACGACTGCCGGCTTCAACATCGCCGGCCCGTGCTTCGATCAGGAGTCGGACGCAAAGAAGATGCTCGAAGGTGTACTCGACAATGACGAATTGTTCGTACTAATTTACACCATCGACGATTCCGACAAGTGGGATGATCCGGCTTCGCTGTACAAGGCAAACCCGAATATGGGCGTGTCGGTTGATATCGACTTCCTGCTCAGCCAGCAACGCCAGGCGGTGCAGAGTGCCTCGAAGCAGACGCGATTCAAGACGAAGCACCTGAACATCTGGTGCTCGGCCAAAGCGGCGTGGCTCAATCTGCTGGAGTGGGACAAGTGCACGGATCGCACGCTGCGCCCGGAGCAGTTCAAGGGTGATAAGTGCTACCTCACGCTCGACCTGGCACACCGGTCAGACGTGTGCGTGATCATGCTGATGTTCGTGAAAGAGATCGCAGGCAAGCAGCACTTCTACCTGTTCGGCAGTTACTACTTGCCCGAGAACGCGATCGAGAACGACACCAAGAATTGCAGCGCCTACCGCAAGTGGGTAATCGAGGGGTTCCTGCAACAGCACGACGGTGCCGAAATTGACTTCGATCTGATCGAGGAAGACACGCTGGCCATGATCGCGGAGTACGGACCGGAGGAAGTCGTATTCGATCCGTACCGCGCCGCGCAGCTGGAGCAGCGATTGACGAAGCAGGGCATCAACGCGGTGGAGCTGGGGCAGACGGTAAAGAACCTGTCGTTGCCGATGAAAGAGTTTGAAAGTGCAGTGAAAGCCGGCCGCGTGCACCACGACGGCAACCCGGTGCTGACCTGGATGGCTTCGAATGTGGTTGCCAAGCTGGACGCAAAAGACAACATCTACCCTCGCAAGGAAAAACCCGAGCAGAAGATCGACGGGATTGTCGCGGGGATCATGGGCGTAGCGCGCGCGATGAGCGGCGAGACGAACGAAATTTTGCAAGGTTTTGTGGATATCTAAATGAAAATATTTGATGCGATTGCCGCCATGTTTACCGGGTGGCAGGCATCGTCACGTCCAGAGATTTCGAACGTGAGCTACAGCGACGCCGTGATGGATGCATTCGGCGTCTCTGCGGCCGGCACCACGGTATCCGCCACTTCCGCCATGCGCGTGTCGGCTGTGGCCGCCTGCGTTGCCAAGATCAGCGGTGCGATCGTCAGCATGCCGATCCATGAGTACTCGATGGATGGCGGCGAGATCCCGGCCATCCTCCCGCGCAGCGACCTGTGGTATCTGCTCAACGAGCAGCCCAGCCCGCAATTTACTGCGGCGTCGATGTGGGAAGGCGCCAGCATGTCGCAACTGCTGCGCGGCGACGCCTTCGGCCTTATCAAGTGGCGCGCCAATGGCAGGCCCCGCGAGATACTGCCGCTGCCATGGGGGTGCGTGTCACCGATTCGCACCATCGCCGGAGGTGTTCGCTACTACGTCAACATGCCTTCGCATGGCATTTCCACCTGGTTCGAACCGTCCGACATCCTGCATTTCCCCGGCATGGGCTTTGATGACACGATCATGCGGTCGATGTCGGTGATCCAGTTTGGCGCGCGCAATGCAATCGGCAATGCCCTGGCCATGGATGAGTACAGCGGGAAGTTCTTCGAGAACGGCGCTCACCCTTCGATGATCCTGCAAAGCACTGGCAAGATGAGTCCAAGTCAGATTGCAGACCTTCAGCAAGCCTTCGCGCGCAAGTACGCCGGCCTGAGGAACGCGCACGCTGTGCCGCTGGTGCTGACCGAAGGGCTGACGGCCAACCAGATGAATATTTCAGCCGAGGACTGCCAGCTGCTTGACGCCCGCAGATTCCAAGTTCTCGATGTGGCGCGCGCATTTGGCGTGCCGGGCTTCATGATCAACGAGTCGACCGGCGCGACATCGTGGGGATCTGGCATCGAATCGATTGGCCGCGCTTTTGTTCAGTACACCTTGCAGACCTGGCTGAAAAAAATCGAGCAGGAGCTCAACCGCAAGCTGTACCCGCGCAACACCGGCCGCTTCCTTGAATTCCACCGTGAAGCGCTTTACGAGGGCGATATTGGCGCGCAGGGCGCCTTCTACCGGCTGGCGCTGGGCGGGCCTGGTGCCGGCGACGCCTTCATGACGTTAAACGAAGTGCGTCGCCGGCAGCGATTGCCGCCAGTGGACGGCGGCAATGAGCTCTACCGCGCGCCGCGCGATCAACCCCAACCTGCTCCGAAAGGTGTCGAATGACCTACCTTATGAAACTCTGCGTTGATAACGCCGCATCCTCGACGGTGAAGCAATCAATCTTTGTATCGAACAGCACCGGCCAGACGCTCTATATCCGGGGCGTCATCGCCGCGAACTTCGACGCGAATGCGGCCGATGTGATCGCCAGCCTGGATCAGGCCGATCCAGAGCAGGTGCTCAATATTCGATTCAACACTCCAGGAGGCGATGTCTTCCAGGGCAAGGAGATCGCTGCGGCCATCAGGAACTATCCTGGCGCGACCATCGGCCACATCGACAGCCTGTGCGCCAGCGCCGGCACCAGCATTGCCCTTGCATGCGACGAGGTCGAGATGAGCAAGGGCGCCTTTTTCATGATCCACAACGCGCAGGCAATGGCGTTCGGCGACAAGACCGATCTGCGCGATCAGGCCGACCTGGTCGAAAAGATTGAACTCTCGATCGTGGACGACTACACCGAGAAGACCGGCAAGCCTGCCGACGAGGTGATCGCAATGATGGAAGAGGAAACGTGGATGGACGCCGACGAGGCGTTGTCCCACGGCTTCATCGACCGCATCGCTGGTGCCACGGCCAAGGCTTCGAACGCCTGGAACCTGGCCGCCTATTCGAACGCGCCCGCAGCACTCGCCCCGCGGGCGCCATCGGTGACCCCTCCGCCTACGCAGCGGTCGATGTCCCAGGCAAACGCCAACCGCCTCGCACTGATTCAAGCCCTGTAACGCTTCTCGCGTACGCCCGCCGAGGTCGGTCCACCTCACCCAATCGGGGGCCAATGTGGCTCCCTTTTTTTTGAAAGAAACACATGGTCACTATCGAAGCCCTGCGCGAGAAGATTGCAAACCTCGCTACCCAAGCCAATCACCTGCTCGCCGAGAAGGGTGATCAAGTCTGGACCAAAGACGACCAGAAGAAATTCGACAACCTGACGGACGAAATCGCGTCAACCAAGGGCCAGGTCCGCAACATCGAAAAAATGCGCGAGCTGGAAGCCGACCAGTATTTCAAGGAAAACGGCCCAACCAACAAGGCCGAGCCTGGTGTAACAGTCGACGCTCTGGTCGCCGTCGCCCTGTACATGCGCAACGGCACCAACGTCACGGCCGAGCAAGCCGTCGCAATCCGCAACGCGATGTCGACCACGACCCCGGCCGAGGGCGGTTACACCGTGCCGGCCGAGATCGCCACGATGGTGATCGAAAGGCTCAAGGCGTTCGGCGGTATGCGCGAGGTGGCCACGATCATTTCGACCACCGGTGGCAATCCGCTGAATTACCCGACGTCGGATGGCACTGGTGAGGTTGGCGAAATCGTTGGCGAGAACGCGCCAGCGACCGGTGGCGATGTCACGTTCGGCACGGTCGGGCTGCCGGTGTTCAAGTATTCGTCCAAGAAAATTGCACTGCCGCTGGAGCTGATCCAGGACAGCGCCATCGACGTCATCGCCCTGGTTGTGAACCGCCTGGCGATGCGCATCGCACGCATCCAGAATACCCACTTCACCATTGGCCCAGGCACGACCGCTCCAGACGGCGTGATCACCCGCGCCGGCATTGGCAAGATTGGTTCGACGGGCCAGACTGTCACGATCACTTACGACGACACCATCGACCTCAAGCACGCGGTCAACCGCGCATACCGCGCCAGCGCTGCGTACATGATGAACGATCTGAGCGTTGCCACCGTGTCGAAGCTGAAGGACACGACCAACCGCCCGATCTGGACGCCGGCGATCACCGCCAGCGCCCCTGATCTGTTGAACGGCCACCCTGTCGCGATCAACGACGATGTCCCGGTCATGGCGGCAAACGCGAAATCGATCGCGTTTGGCGACTTCTCGCAGTACACCATTCGCGATGTGGCGGGCAGCACGGTCCTCCGCCGCTTCGACGACTCGGCGTTTGCCTTGAACGGCCAGGTTGGCTTCTGCGGCTGGCAGCGCTCCGGCGGCAACCTGCTCGAGCCGGCCGCCGTCAAGGTCTACCAGAACTCGGCCACCTAACTCACGCGCGGCGAGCATCAAGCTCGCCGCATCCTCACCTCAAGAAAGAATCTCATGGCAAAAGTAACAAAGGCGCCCGAAGGCGCTGTGAAAGTCCGCGTGCTGGTGGGCTGCACGCTGGGTCATTGCGATGACGTGGTCGAGGTTGCGGCTGACGATCTGCCCGGCCTGGCCGGCGTGGTCGACGCCGATCCCGCTGCCGTCGCGTACGCCGAATCCATCAAGAAAGCCTAACCTATGACCATCCGCCTACTCTGCGCCTACGCGAGCTACCCGGCGAACGCTCTCGCAGTGTTCGACGCCGCCACTGAGGCCGGCCTGGTAGCCGCAAAGATGGCGAGCACCGATTTGACGGGCGGTGCGATCTATATCGCAAAGTATCCGAACTCCGGCTTGCCTTTGACGGGCGAGCCCATCACTCGTACCGAAGCGCTATACCGTTTCTGGGGCATTTGCGGTACCGGTGGCGTGCTGTGCCCTGCTGGCAACCAATCTCCCAGCAATTTCACGAGCAGCATGAAATTCGAGGTAGAGGCGCCGTTCTATGCGGTGCGGCTGCTGCGGATCAATCGTTCAGGCGCAAACGTGCTGGACGCGCAGAAGGCCCTCATCGGCGTGACTGGATCGAACGCGACAGACACGTCATACGGACTGACGGCGAGCCAGAACCTCACCGTGCCGGTGATCAATGGCGTCCCCTATCCGCAACTCGCGCCCGCTGGAACTGCAAACGGCTTTCAGCCGGTTGTTTGGCCCGGTCGGGAGGTTGCCAGCCTGACCAACACGACCACTACCGCAACGATGACCACGAAGCTGCCGCACGGCCTCATCACCGGCGCCACGGTCACAGTTCGCAATGCCGACCTGCCGGCCTACAACGTGACGAACACCCCAGTCATCGTGACCAGCACAACGGCATTCACCTACGCCATGGGCGCAGATCCTGGCGCAGCTGCGGCGGCGGTCGGCAGCTACACGGCCAGTATGGTGGGCGTGCTGCGACCCAATGTCGACCAGACGTACGCGATGTCGGAGAAGTCGTATGTCAAGAGCGTGCCTCGCCTCGACGGCAGCGGCCGACCTTTGCTGCTCATTCGGCTGCACTGCAACGGCGCCGTGTATCCATTTCCGTTTCACACGATGTCTGCACTGGCCCGCACCCCGTCAGCGGCACTGCGCGGCCGCACATACCAGATGGGGTATGCATTGAGCGATGCCGTGGCAACGCCGAACACGTTGATGGGCCTGGCTGGGGAATTGCTGGACGTGTACCCAGTTGTGTCGCATTCAGTCCCGGTGTTGAGTCTTTGGCATGCCAACGATTCGACCGGCCAGAACGACGCGATCGTCGCCGACAAGATTTCAAGCTGGATGCACCGTGCATGTTTGACGCTGTCGACTCCGCAAAAGCCGATCGCATTTTCCAATTTCTGCGCAAGTTCACAGACGTCGATGACCTACTGGAACCAGGTAAAAGCGGCTTTGGCAGCAGGCGCTCCGCCGCCGTCCATCCTTGTGGTGGGCTGCGACAGCGTGAACGACGGCGTGAACACCGATGGAACGGTGGCAGCCGCGTTCGGGCTGGCCGCCGATGTGATGAGCGTCTGCAAAAGGTATGGCATCCCGAAGCCGGTCATGCACCCACGCATGCCGCTCAATACCTTGAACGCGGCGCAATACGCACTGAAGGTTGCGCAGGACATCGAGCTGGCGAAAGTTGCCGCCGCCTTCGGGATCGACTGGATGCCGCTTCCTGTCCTGGGTGATGGGGCGAACCCGGAGCGCTGGAACACGGCCTACAACCATTTAGGTGACGGCTACCACCCGAACGAACTGTGCATTGAAACCGTTTTGTCCACGTACGCCGCTGCGTACATCGCTTCGCGGTATTTGTAAAAGCCATGACCTCACGACAAATCACCCCGCCGGCCGCGATGGCGGTTTCGCTGGAAGCCGCAAAGCTCCAGCTGCGCGAGACGTCGACCGATCTGGACACGTCGATCGAACTGTGGCTTAAGGGCATCACGCTGGAATGTGAGCACCAGATCGGCCGCGCGCTGATCAAGCAGACCTGGCAAGCCACGCTGCCGGCCTTTGACGACGCTATCCGGCTGGAAGGCGCGCCGCTGATCGCCGTGCAGAGCGTCAGCTACTACGACGCCGACAACGTGCTCCAGATCCTGGCGCCGGAAGCCTACTACGTCGATGCTGTGACCGAGCCCGGTTACATCGTAGCGGCCGCCGGCGCGGGCTGGCCAGCCACGTACACACGCCGCAACGCCGTGGTGGTCGAATACACCTGCGGCTACGGCGAGACCGAGGACAAGGTGCCCGAGAGCATCAAGCTGTACATCCTGGCGCGCCTGTCCGAACAGTTCGACCCGGCGACGCGCGAGTTCAAGGAAACATCGCAGTCCGTGTATGTCAACCGGCTGCTGGACCGCTACCGGGTGTACGCATGAGCGCCTTCGCGCAGACCCTGCGCCACCTGGTGACGATTCAGCAGCGCGGGCCGGCGCAGGACGCGGCCGGCGAGCCGCTGCCGGACGCCTGGGCCGACTGGCCGCCCAAGGTGTGGGCAGACATTCGATTCACGGGCGGGCTGGAAACGATCAAGGCAGGCGCTGTTACCCCGACCGCGCAAGCGTCGATTCGTATGCGCCAGCGCGCCGGGCTGACCACCAGCATGCGCGTGCTCTACGAAGGCAAATTCTACGAGGTGCGCGCCGTGCTGCCCGACATGAAAAACCGTTCTTTTGTTGACCTGGTTGCGGAGGTGGTAGGTGCTTAAATTTGACACAGCAGCGTTTCAAGACGCGATCGCCAAGGCCACGAATCAGATCGCCGAGGCCGTCGACGAGTCCAGCCTGCGTGCCGCCGGGTTCGCCGGCGCCGAGGTGTTCCGCGACGAGGCAAAGCGCAACGCTGCCGCTCACCGTAAGACCGGCGTGTTGGAGAAGAGCATCATCATCAAGCGCGTGGAAGAGGGCTCCGATGGCAACAAACGCCAGGAGTACGTGGTGACGGTCCGCAGTGGTGCGTACGGCGCCAAGGGCGACGCCTTCTATTGGCGCTTCCTGGAGTTCGGCACGGCCAGCACGCCGGCGTCTCCCTTCATGCGCCCAGCGTACGAGAGCAAGAAGCAGGAGGCCGCTGCCGTGATGGCGGCGACGCTCTCCGAAGCTATCGGCAGGAAGCTGCGCAAATGATCCTCGAAGCCACGATCTTCAACGCCCTGCATGAACTGGTCGACAACAGGGTTTTCCCGGACTTCGCGCCGGAGGGCACGCCACGGCCATATATCACGTACCAGGCCGTTGGCGGCAATCCCATCAACATGATCGACGGCACAGTCCCGGACAAGGAATTGACGCGCGTGCAGGTCAACGTGTGGGCCGGCACGCGCTTGGAAGCATCCGGCCTGGGCAAGCAGGTCGAGAACACTTTGCGCGACGTGGCGGCGCTGCAAACCACCGTGCTAACCGGCAGGATGGCAACCTTTGATGAAGCCACCAAACTGCGCGGGACGATGCAGGACTTCGAATTTTTCTTCTGACCCGACTCTTTTTTCCATGCCCGTTTCGGGCGAACCACCGGCCCGCCTCGCGCGGGTTTCTTATTTCCCGAAAGGAAAACACAAATGGCACTTTCTCTTCCAACCGGCACGCTCTACGCGCTGGCCACCGTCTACGCAGCCGCAGTTCCCGTTACCGCCGGCACCAACGCGACCGAAACCGTTCTGTCTGCAACAAACACGCTCGCCGCCGGCGACTACGTCGAATACACCGGCAGCTGGAGCCGCGCAACCAACCGCGTGTTCCGCGTCAAGGCTGCGACTGGCACCACCGTCACCCTGGAAGGCCTCGACACCACGTCGACGTCGCTGTTCCCTGCGGGCGGCGCAACGGGCTCGCTGCGCAAGATCACCACCTGGGTACCAATCGCGCAAATGATCAGCTGCGAGCCATCGGGCGGCGAGCCGAAATACGCCACCGTCAACCTGCTGGACGTCGAGAACGAAATCAGCCTCCCGGACGGCTACAGCGCGCAGACCTTGGCAATGTCGATCGCAGACGATCCGAACCTGCCGCACCACGCTGCGCTCAAAAGCGCGGCCGAACTGCGCAAGATTGCCGCAATCAAGGCGGAGCTGCCCGCCGGCAGCAAGATCCTTTACAACGGCTATATCAGCTTCGACGAATCGCCTTCGATGACAAAGGGCCAGGTGATGGCCGTCAAAGCCGGCTCGGCCTTGCAAGGGCGCCCAGTTCGCTACTCCGCGTAATTCCACCCCCATCCAGTTGTGTCTCCTGACCCGCATGTGCGGGTTTTTTTATGCCGGCGGCTTGATCACCGCCGGTCTTTTTCTCTCTGAAAGCAAAAAATGACCAAGACCATCGCAAAACCAAAACGCTCCCTCGACGTATCGCCAACCTTCAAGGCCGCAGTGACCATTCCCCGCGCGGGCAGCGACTCGTTCGACATCGAGTTCGTTTTCAAGCACCGCACCAAGGCCGAATTGAAAGAATTCTCGGATGCGGTTGCGTCTGGCGCCGGCGACGAAGATGCGAAAGACAGCGATGTGCTGCTCGACATCGCCAGCGGCTGGGACCTGGACGAACCTTTCGACGCCGACTCGCTCGAAAAGCTCACGCAGCGCTTCATGGGCTCGACCCAGGCTGTGCTCAGCGCCTACTTCTTCGAACTGTCGGGTGCGCGCGCAAAAAACTGATCGCGCTTGCAGAGTCCATGTATCGAAAGACCCCGTCGGCCGAAGAACTGGAGGCGGCGTGTCTGACGAAAGAGGACTTTGCAGGCGAGGAAGTAGACCCCTGGCCCGACAACATGCCGGCGCTGCTGCTGTTTCAGTACATGCGAACGCAGTGGCGAACTGGCGCCAATGGGCCGTGCGGCCTCGATTACATGGTCATGCACCACAGGATGGCCCGCATGGACCTGTCACCCGACGAATACGACCAGCTCGAGGCGGATATCCAGACGATGGAAGTCGCCGCGCTCAACTGCATTTACGCAGATAGTTAGCCGCCTTCGGGTGGCATTTTTTTTAGGCCAGGCCAATGTCAGAAACCACGAACAACGCGACAATCAAGGTCGCCGTCGACGCCGAGGGTGTTGAGGTAGGCCTGCGCAAGATTGATGACGCCGCAGCCAAAACCGGGCGCAATCTTGATAGCCTGGGGAAGAGCGACAGCGCGTTCGCCAAAATCGGGGCAGGTGGCGATGCGGCCGCTGCCCGCGTGCAGGTCGCAGCCAAGACGCTCGCTGAATCCGTTGCGGCGACGCAGGCAGCGATGGCGGAGGGTGGCAAGGCCAGCGCCGCCTACTACGCTTCGATCGCCAATTCCAAGGGCGCGCCGGAGGCGATGAAGCCGTTACTCGCGCAGATCGACGCGCTGACCGCTGCGGAGAAGACCCGCGCCCAGACATTTTCCACCGGCCTGGAGCAAACCAAGAGCCTGTTCGCGATCGCCGGCGCTGCCGCTACAACCGCGCAACAGCAGATCGCGGCCATGCGACTCGACTCTGACCAGCTGGTGGTGCCGGATGAGGCTATCCAGAGCCTGAAGGACTGGCGTGAGGCGGCAGCTTACGCCGTCGGTACGGCGGTCGGTGGCGGGATCGCTATTGCCAAGACCGCCTTCCAGGAAGTCACCGAATTCATCAAAACCAGACTGATCATCGCCGGGACTGCTGCCGCGATCGGCATTTCAGCTGCCGTCCTTGGGGCCACGTATGCGGCTTACAAGACGATCGACTTCGCGGCAGGGCTGCTCACTGGCGAGAGCTACAAGAGCGCCAATATCGACGCCCTGGTTGCTGCCAACAAGGAAGTGGTCGACCTGCAAAAGAATTTCCGTTTGAGTGCGAACGAGGCGTCCGGATTGGCCGCAGCCCTGGCTGGGCTCGGCGTTGCCAAAGGCGATTACATCGAGACCTTCCGCGAGGCGGGAACCGCGATCAAGTCGAACAAGGATGAGCTTGACGCGCTCGGGGTCAAGTACAAGGATGCCGCCGGCAACCTGCTGCCGATGCGGGATGTCCTGGTCAACGTTCAGACCGAGCTGTCGAAATATACGGAGGGCCTCGAGCGCAATGCTGTCGCGTCGGCACTGGGCTTCGGCTCATCTGAAAAGATCGACGCTGCCCTGAGTGTGACTGCGGAAAAGCTGGCCGCCGTGACCGAACGCCAGCGCGAGTATGGGCTGCTGATCAGCGGAACCCAGCAGGCCGAGATGGGGCGCTATGCCTCCGTCATGGCCGAATTCAACGTCGAGCTGGATAACACGTCACAGGGGTTCAAGCGTGCGATTGCCGACAACATCATGCCGGCGCTCACCAATCTGGCTGATTTCTTCAAAGAAGGCTGGCCATCAGTCGTCCAGGGATTTCGGGGTGGGATGGCTGCGTTCACCAGCCTGTTCTACGGACTGAAGACCGTCGTCGACATCGTCGTTGAATCCGTCAAGGCCACGTTTGACGTCGTCATTCAGGGATTCGGAGGGGCCGTCAAGGTATTCGGCAATCTGATCAAGGGAGACTTTCGTGCTGCGGCAGCCAGCCTTGTGGAGATCTGGGACGGCGCCATGGCTCGGTTTGGCAAGGCCGGTGACAAGATGGTCGACTATGCGCGCGCCAACGTTTCGGCCATCAAGCTGGCTTGGGGGCAAAAACTTTTCCCGGACGAGTTGCAGCCGCGGCTGCCAGAACTAAAGAGCGCGGACCAGGCCAAGGACGCGATCAAAAAGGCTGCTGACATCAATGAGCAGGCCGCCGCGTACAAAAAGCTGTCGGCCGTCACGGCTGACCACATTGCCTTACTACAGGCAGAGGCGACCGCTGGCGCTAAACTTAGCGAAGGCCAACGGCTGGCCTTTGAGTTTACACGTGAACTCGCCGCCGGAAAATCGAAGCTGACCGACGAGCAGAAGAGAGAGCGTACTGCGCAGATCGAAACTCAAATCGCTCTTGAAAAGACGATCGAGAAAAATGCAGAAAGCCAGAAAGCCGGAACGTCTGCATCGACTGCAGCATCTGCTGCTGCCAGCAAACAGGCAAGTGAATATGCGAATCTCGGCCAGGCTATTCAGTCAAAAATTGCGGCCAACACCTTAGAGCTGGCCACAAGCACGGCCACGTCCGAAAGCCAGAAGCTCGGGATCAAGCTGGACTTGGAACTCAAGTCCGGCAAGCTCAAGCTCACGGATGCCCAGATCGCCTCCACAAAAGCATCGCTGGCCGAGCTGGCGGTGACCGAGCGGAAAATGAAGCTCCAGACCGCTGAGAAGGGCGTCGCAGAATACATTACGCAGAATACGCTTGCGCGCGTGGCTTTTGCTGCAACCCTTGCTTCCGAATATGAGCTGTACGGTCAAGTAAGTGACGCACGCGACCTGGCTGCGGTGGGCCTGCGTGTCGAAGCCGAACTCCAGAAAAAACTGGCCGATCTGCGGAAGGCCGATCTGCCGATCTCCGAAAAGATGATCGAGCAAATGCGCGAGTCTGCGAAAGCGCGTGCGATCGACGAACGGGCCACGCTCGCGCAGACGAAGGCGCTGGGCTATGCCGCTCAGCTCCATGACGAAAATATCCGCTTTGCCGCCGAGTCGATCACCGACGAGCGCACCCGCGCGGCTGAGTTGCTGGAAATTGACGCCGGGAAGTGGCGCGCGCGGATCGCGCTGGCCCAAGAAGGAACCGAATCGCAGAAGCTGCTCCAGCAGGAATTCGACACTTGGTACAAAAACCAGTCGGGCAAAGCGGCCATGGACGAATGGCGCAAGTCCGTCCAGCAGTACGACGACATTTTCCGTACTGGCTTTGCCGACATGCTGAACAACGGCCAGGATGGCTGGAAGTCGTTCACAAAATCACTGGTCACCACGTTCAAGACCTCGGTTGCGGACCAGATTTACAAGATGTTCATCAAACCGATCGTGGTCCAGGTCATCGGCAACGTCGTTGGCGGGAATGGCGGCGCCGGCGGCATCATGGGGCTCTTCAGCTCGTCAGGTGGCGGCGCAGGTGGTGCAGGCGGCGGGAGCCAATACGTTGGCCTGGCCCAAAGCGCATCGAACGCATACGAGGCAATTGAAAAGGGCTTTACCGGCATGTCCTCCCAAATGGGGAACATGATCAGTACAGTGGGCGACTACTTCGGCTCATCGAACATTTCCGCTTTCGGCAACGGTATGTCGATGGGAACCGGTAATGCCGCCAATGCCGCCAATGCCTATAACGGCGCAGGCATGACCAGCACGGGCACATCGTTGAACGCTGGTGCCACTGCTGGCAGCGCCGCAACCATCGCCATGGCATGGCTTGCTGCCGCGCAGATCGGGCGCAAGATCGGCAATTGGATTTCGGACGGATACTCCGTGCGAAGCGGCAGCAACGGCAACGGGTTTGTAAATTTCACGACCTTGCAGAGCTCGGTCCCGATCTTGGGCGGGATTGTCGGGGGGTTGATCAATCGCGCGTTCGGCCGCCGGCAAAAAGAAACAACCGGATCGACCCTGAACGGCACCTTCGCCGCAGACGGCGGATTCGCTGGCCAGACAGATTCGACCTGGCGCCAGAAAGGCGGCTGGTTCAGGAGCGATAAATCCGGCACCGACACCATGGCCGTCAACGACACGAGCGCCAAAGAATTCGCAAGCGCCTACTCGTCGATCAAACTGGCCGCCGCCGACTTCGCCACGGTGCTTGGCATCAACGCCGAGTCGATCGCCACGCGCACCCAGAAGATCAGCATCGCCATCACAAAGGACGAAGAGGCGACAAAAAAGGCGATTACCGACTTCTTCGTGGGCGTCGGCAACCAGATCGCGCTAGAGCTGGTGCCGTCGTTGGGTGAATTTACGAAGGGTACGGAGACGGCAAGTGAGACGCTGCAGCGTGTCGCTGGCGAGTATGCATTTATCGATGCCGCCCTTGCGGCTGTGGGTGACACGTTCGGCGCAGTGGGCGTCGGCTCGATCAAGGCGCGCGAGTACCTGTTGGAGCTGTCGGGCGGGATGGATGCGTTCGGTAAGGACGTAGCCTACTTCTCGCAAAACTATCTCACCGAAGCGGAACGGCTGGCGCCAGTTGCGAAGGCCGTTGAGGCCGCATTTGCTGACCTCCAGGTTGCAGCGCCCAAGACGCGCGCGGAATTCAAGGCTCTGGTGATGGGCCTTGACCTGACCAGCACGAATGGTGCGAAAACCTACGCCGGCCTGATGAATATTCAGGAGGCCTTCGCGCAGCTGAACCCAGCACTTGAGGAAGCGGCGACAAAGGTTCGTTCTGCCGCTGATATCGAGAAGGAACGCGCCGGCCTACAAGATCAGTTCGACCAGCTGGCCCTGACACCGGAGGCGTACCGCAAGAAGCAGTTGGATAAGCAGCGCCTTGATACGGATGTCAGTAATCGGGACCTGTTCGACAACGTGCAGTATGGGATCGCTGCCGATGCGGCAAACGCTGCGAAGAAGGCGGCGGCCGACACCCTGGCCGCGACGAATAAGGGCTATCAAGATCAGATCGACGCTTTCGAAAAGGTGGGCAAGAAGGCCGCAGAGGTGCGCGACCTGGAAATCGCAGGGATGGACGCCACCACGGTCAAGCTGTACGACAAGCTCAAGGCCTACCAGGCCACCGCCACGGCCGCAGCTCTCGCGGAACAAGCGGCAGAGAAGCTCAAATCGGTCAACAGCAGCTACGAAGATCGGATTTTTGAATTCAAAAAGCCTGACATGGTTCCGGCCAAGGTCCGCGAGCGCGAGATCGCCGGCATGGACGCGACCACGGTCAGGCTGTACGACGAACTCAAGGCGCTCGAAGCGGCGAAGGTGGCAAAGGACGCCTTTGACCGCATCGAAGCCGAGCGCGCGGCCGCCGCCAAGCGCGACCAGGAGGAGCTGGCGCGCGAACAGGCGCGCGTGGCAGAGGAAGCCACACGCGCTGCCGAGCAGATCAAATCTGCCTGGCAGTCGGTCACAGATTCGATCTTCGACGAGGTGGCGCGCATTCGCGGCATGGTATCTGGCAATGCCGCCCAATCGCTTGCGAGCGTGCAGACGGAATTCGCCATCAAGAACGCCCAGGCGCAGGCCGGCAACCAGGACGCGGCAAAGCTGCTGCCGTCCATCTCGCAAAAGCTGATCGAGCTGGCCGAGGCCAACGCCACATCGCTGATCGACTTGCAGCGCATTCGCGCGCGCACAGCGGCCAGCCTCGACGCAACCGGCGCCATCCTGGCCGCGCGCTTCGGGCTGACGCTGCCGAGCTTGGCTGTGGGCACCAACTACCTGCCGGCGGACATGATGATCCAGGCGCACCAGGGCGAGCGCGTGATCCCGGCCGCCGACAACCGCGCACTGATGCAGATGATCAACCGGCCAGCGCCGGCCGACACGTCGGGCGCGGCGCAGCAGCAGGCCAGCAACGAGATGGCCGGCCTGCGCGCCGAGGTGCGCTCGATCGCCATCAGCAATGCGGCCATGGCAGGCATGCTCAAACGCGTCATCAAGGACGACAAACTGCAAACGGAGGAAGCATGAGCGGCATGAAGGTCATCAAGCCAACGACGATCACCACGGCGATGCTGACCAGCAGCACGGTGCCCGAGCCTCACCCGGAGTCCGGAGAAAGCCTGTGGGTTTCAGGCACCACATACGGGGTCGGCGCTATGGTGATCCGGACAACAACCCACATGAGATACGAACGGACAGTCGCCGGGACATCAACAATCGTGCCCGAAAACGACCTGACGAACTGGATCGAGGCCGGGCCGACGCTGCGGTGGGCCATGTTCGACAGGAAGATCGGCACGGCTACCACCGCCGCGACGGCAATCACGGTCGTCACGCGCCCCGGCAGCATCTCCGGGCTGGGCATGTTAGAACTCGTCGGCCGGCAGGTAGCGGTAACGCTTAAGGACGCGCCTGGCGGCACCACGGTCTACAGCCGCACGGTCAACCTGGACGGCACGCAGATCACCAGCGTGTACGAATGGTTCTTCCTCGACTTCGAACAACTCTCGGACTTTGTGCTCACCGACCTGCCGCAGCATTACGCCGCGTGCGAGCTGACGGTGACGATCACGAGTACGAAGCCGGTTTCGGTCGGCGTGCTCCAGGTGGGCCAGGTGATAGCGGTGGGCAGTGCGCAAAAGGGCGCCACCGTCGGCATCATCGACTACAGCAAAAAGGAGAAGGACCGCTTCGGCAATTGGGATGTGGTCGCCGGCCTGTTCAGCAAGCGCGGCAATCTCCAGGTGCTCACTCCGGCCGGCGAGTTCAACAGAATTTTCCGGTCGCTGGCGGGCCTGCGGACGATACCGTGCATTTACATCGGGGCGGATCAAGTCGGCTTCGAACCGCTGATTTTTTACGGCTTTTTCAAAGACTTTTCCATGGTGATCCCGTACAGCAAGTACCACCTCTGCAACCTTGAAATCGAAGGACTCTCCCAATGACAATTACTGCAATTCCCCCGCTTGACCGGTTGTCGCCAACGTTCCGCGCGGACACCGACACCTATTTCGCCAGCCGCATTCCCACGCTCACCGTCGAGCTGAACACCTTGGCCGACGACCTGACGATCAAACAGGGCCTGGCCAGCGCCGCCGCCATCGCTGCGAACAACGACAAGATCACCACGGCCGGTTTAAAGGACACCGCACAACTGGCGGCCGATGCAGCTGCAAGTTATCGGACCCAAGCAAAAGGCTGGGCAGATGCCGCAGCGGATAGTGCAAAAACTATCGGCATCACAGCGGCTTTCTCGGATGTGAATCCAATTGTAAAGAATGCTGCGGATAATTCAAAAACCGGCAGATTTGATTTGAGTTTTATTTCACCATCAACCCAGCCCGTTATTCAGTGGCCTAATAAGAGCGGAAAGATGGCCTTAATCGGTGATGGTGGCCTCGCCTTTTTAGGCGAAGTAACATTGGCTGCGCCCGCTGCTGCAATTGATTTTCTTACCATTTTCAATACCCCGGCGCATGACCGATTTTTAATAACTGTGCATTATGCAAAGGCTGTAACCGACTTTGTTCCTGCGGCATTGCGATTTGCAGTAGGGGGCGTTGTAGAGACAGGTAATGTATACGGTATTGCCGCCCTGACAGGCTCGCAGACTAGTGGCAGTAACACCCTTTGGCCATTGGGTCCAACTGGGACTAATAACCCTAAAGACTACGAAATTACAGTTTATGATAAAAACCGCACATTAAGTTCATCGGGTTGTACCTGGCTTCATTTATACGGTACTGGCACTCAAATGTTCACCGGGAGTTTTAATCCTCCGAATCCAAACCCGATCAGCGGCTTTAGAATAGTTACCATAAATAATACCAACATCGCAGCGGGTGCAATTGTCCGCGTGTATGGATATGCAAAATCATAAAGGAATATACATGAGCATAGTTTATTGGGACGATGAGACGCAATCTCAACAAGAGCGCGACATGACGCCGGAAGAATTGGCGCAGCGTGAACTGGATATTGCAGCAGCCGCCGTGCCGCGCGTGCCGGAATCCGTGCCGATGTTGAATGCCCGGCTTGCGCTGATTGTCGCCGGGCACATGGTCAAGGTGAAGGCTTACGTCGACGGGATGACGGGCATCGAGGGCGAACAGGCACGCGCATATCTCGAATACGCGCAGAACGTCCGGCGCGACCACTGGCTGGTCGAAGGCATCCGGCAGGTGCTGGGCCTGACGCCGGCCGATATCGACCAGTTGTTCATCACCGCCGCGACGATCGCCTGATCGTGTGCGCTCCACCACTGGCCACCTTCGGGTGGCTTTTTTATTGAAAGAACCACATGGAACCGTCTACCCCACGCCCCGACATGATCGACACGAAACTACCCCTCACATGGCTGATCAGCACAGCCGGCGCCATCTGCCTTGCCCTCGCCGGCTTCGCCGTCACCAGTTCCAGCAACACGGATAAGACGCAGGCAAAGCTCGACCTGCTGCGCGTCGACCAGGCCACGCTGATCCTCAACATCGCCAAGCTGGAAAAGCGAGTCGATGACCGTGACACTCGCACCGATGCGCTCAAGGAAATGCAGTACTCCATGCAGCGCATCATCGACGGCCAGGGCATCCGGCTGGAATCGCTCGAGCGGGGCCAGCGCAAATGACCCTAATCGAAGACTGGCGCGCCGTGCTCGCCAAGGCCTGGAGCCTGAAATTCAACGCCGCTGCCGGCCTGCTGGGCGCCGCCGAGGTGTATATCGCGCTGGTGCAGCCGGTCGGCGTTCCCAATGGCGTATTCGCCGGCATCGGGGCCTTGGTCTCGACGCTGGCATTTGGCGCGCGCTTGCTCGCGCAGAAAGAAATCCATGGCAACGACACTTAAACAGCGGGCCGGCTGGCTGGCGATCGCGGCCGTCTTCGTCGGCGGCTTCGAGGGCCTGCGCCAAGCAGCCTACCTGGACCCGGTCGGCATCCCGACGATCTGCTTCGGGGAGACCAAGGGCGTGCGTCTGGGTCAGCGCGCGACGCTCGCGCAGTGCGATGCGATGCTGGCGGCCTCGCTCCAGCTGGCGAACCATGCCGTGGACGACTGCATCCGCGCGCCGCTGCCCGACTACCGGCGCGCCGCGCTGGTCAGCTTCACCTACAACGTGGGCCAGGCCAGTCTGTGCGGCTCCACGCTGGCGCGCAAGCTGAACGCGGGCGACGTGGCAGGTGGCTGCGACGAGCTGCTGCGCTGGACGCTCGCCAAGGGCATCCGGCTGCCGGGCCTGGTGAAGCGGCGCGCCATCGAGCGCAACATGTGTCTGGGGGTCGTGTGAGCGCCCTGGGCACGCTGGCCGCCGGCGTCACAGGCGGCATCTGGAAGGTCATCGCCGTCGTGCTGCTGGCCGCCCTGCTGGTGGTGAGCGCGTGGGCGGGCGGCAGCTGGTTCCTGGCGGCGCGCGACCGAGACGCCGCCCGCGCCGAGCTGTCCGCCGAGCGCAGCGCCAACGCGGAACTGCGCGCCGGGATCCAGTTGCAGAACGGCGCAATCGAGGCGGCCGGTACCGCCAAGCTGCTGGCCGAGGCGCGTGGCCAGGCCGCCCAGCAGCAGGCCGCCGCCACTGGCCGGCGCTTCGATGCCGCGCTGGCCAAGGTCGCCGGCGCGCGCGCCACCACCTGCGACGAGGCCATGCCGACCGTCGACCTGATCTTGGAGTCCGTGCGATGACCGCCCGCCGCATGCTGTGGGCGTGCGCCCTGCTGGCGGTACTGCTGCTGGCCGCCTGCGCTGGCCGGGCGCCGGTTGTGCAAGAGGTCAAGGTGCCAGTGTACCGGCCGTGCGTCACTGGCGCGCTCGAGCGACCGGCGTTCGCTGTACGCGGCCTGGCGCCCGATGCCAGTGACGGTGAGAAGGTGCTCGCCTTGGCGCGCGACCTCCCGTTGCACCTCAAGTACGAGGCGCAGCTGGAAGCCGTGATCGCGGGGTGCTTGTGAGCGACGAGGCCGGGCCGCTGATTTTGGAGATGCACCGGATCGACGGTCCGGACAAGTCACCCATGCAGATGGTCAGCGCCGAGCTGCTAGCGCACTACCGGTGCTGCAAGGCCGGGCTGGTGGCGCTTGCCGAATGACCAGATGTTAGTCCTGCTTGCTTGGGGCACGAGCACTCGGCATGCTTATCGCATTTACCGCGTCGGGAGAATTCCGACTGGATCGACAAGGGTACTCGCAATACTGAGCGCGAGCAAGCGTAAAATTTGTTCGATTGCTTTTGATGCAGCATCTGTAGCTTCCGTCCTTCGAGAAGATAAAATTTTTGGCCTCGTAGTGTGCTCGTTAGACTGTGATTGCGCGACTGCTGTATATTGTTTGTAATTGCATCTACGGATACGTCCACCGTAGAATATTAATCTTATGGGAGAGTTTTCGATGATCAAAATGCGCGTCGATTATCTTGGGTATGTTATCTATGTGGATGCCGTGCTAGGTGTAGATAAAAAATTCTGTGCTGGAGCTCAAGTGGCTGGTCCGACTGGATTTATTGGCTTCACAGATCTTGGGATTTTTGCGACCGATACTGAAGCGATAGAGTGTACGACGCGTTGGGTAAAAAAATGGATCGACAGCGGTGTCGCTGATAAGGCTTTAGCTGAGGCGTTTTCAAAACTAAGCTTTTAACTATATTTGTCGAATAGCGGTCTTGCGCCTACAGACATAGTGCGTAAAAGGCAGATACTATATGGGAAAACCTCGATTTTGCAACCTCCTGCCTTTAGCATGTCGGTATTGCAGGTGAAGCTTTCAAATCTAACCTTTTTCTTGGTATTTATGATAAAGACGCTTGCCGGAATTGGGACGCTCAGGTCTCGCCTAACGACAGTGGTGGTTTTTTTGGTACTGCTAGCGGCCGCATTAGTCGCCTATGTTTCTTTGCAGCTTGGAGAGCGGCAGATGCGTGCAGTAGTTGGCGATCAACAGGTTGCGTTGTTATCCAGTGCAGCGTCGTATATTGACGAGGACCTTGCGTCGAAAAAAACTCTTATGATGTCGATAGGTGAGCAATTGAGTCTGGGAGATTACAGAGCACCGTCGGCGATCCAGCAATTCCTCGAAGTTCACGCTAGTTTACGTGATGAGTTTTTCAATGTGATCGCCCTTGATGCAAACGGTAATCTTATTGCAAATCTTAATGACAGGCGTTCCATTGGTCTGTCTAATTTTAGCAAGCGAGACTATTTTATCGATACAGTGAACAACCGCGAAGGTGTGATATCTGCGCCGTTTCGGAGTGCGTTATCAAAGAAACCTGTGGTCGTGGTAACTGAGCCTGTATTCGATGTCAATGGGAAACTGCTGTACATTATAGGCGGAGCCATTGATCTGCAAAGGCCCCGTTTTTTTGGACAACTCGCGGTGCTGAAATCTGGTCAGAGTGGGTATCTGTTTATGCTCACGAAACAAGGTATTGTCATTCACCACCCTGACCAACAGAGAATTCTAATGAATGTCACACAAGAGGCGGGGGGCGCCGTTCCGTCAACGTTAGCAGCGATGAATGGTTTTGAAGGGTGGGTCGAAGGAAGGTCGAAAAAGGGGGTTAATTCACTAATTGCTTACAAGCGACTCTTTCGGACAGATTGGATAATTGGGTCAGTTTACCCTGTTGAAGAAGCATTCGCTCCACTTATCGATATGCGTCGGAAAGCCCTATTAGCATCCGGTGGGGTGGCAATCGTTGCCGGTTTGTTGGGTTGGCTTGCTATTATGCGGTTGTTGCTTCCGTTAGGCGCATTGCGCAGGCACGTTGCGGATATATCTGGTGGAAGTATTAACATAAAAGTTTTTGATGTCATCCGTCGAGACGAATTCGGTGAATTAAGTAGGGCATTTTTTTTGCTTTCTCTACAACGACGAGAGGTGGAGGAAGAGCTGGTCAGACTTACGCGCACCGACGCATTGACTGGTCTATATAATCGACGTATGTTTGAAGAATCGATGGTAATGGCTTTAGCGCGGGCGCGTCGAAATAAGCAATATATTGCGTTAGCGTATCTCGATATCGACCATTTTAAAAGTATAAATGATTCCTATGGCCACGGAACAGGTGACCAAGTATTAATTGAATTTGCGAGGCGAATTAAGCTTGCGGTTCGCACCACCGATACAGTAGTCAGGTTAGCGGGCGACGAGTTTGTAGTAATTTTCGAAAACCTGGCCGACGACACTGAGATCCCAGAGTTGGCAAGGAAAATTCTTGCCAGTATCGAGCCTGCGTTCGTTCTCGGCTGCCTCAGCTTTGCTGTCACCACGAGTATCGGCATCGCCATCAATGCCAACGGCTATAGTAGTGTGGGCGCGTTGATGGAGGCGTCCGACAGTGCGCTCTATGAAGCCAAGCGAAAAGGTAGAAATGGCTTTGCACTGCATCGTTGCTAGAGACTTTCCGCTCCGCTAACTTACGCGTGTTAGTTGTAGCTGGGTTCATGGGGCCGCAAATCGTCGCATCAACGTCGCATATTGAAGTCTGGTCCCGTTGTAACACGTTGGTTAGCCTTGAAAAAATCGCCTACCAACTCCTTGCGGAAAAGTAGTCCATGATTTCAAAGTCCTAATGTCGAAGAAAGCTTGCAGAATTCCGCCCAGTCGCGCATGAGTAACACACGCTTGTCGATCAGCGTCCCACGTCTGTAGGCGGCCTCGACCTTGTCCGGCAGCTTGTGCGCAAGCGCATGCTCACAAACCTCACGCGGATACGAGTTGCCCACGGCTTCCGCGCACCAGTCGCGAAACGTCGACCGAAAACCGTGAACAGTGATGTCGTCGCGCTTCAAGCGCCGTAGCACTGCTGTGAGGCTCATGTCGGATAACGGACGATCTTCTCGCTGACCAGGAAACAGAAAGCTCCCGGAGCGCTCCACCGCGCGGAGTAGGGTGACGGCATCAGGGGCAAGCGGTACCTGGTGCTCCACCTCGGCCTTCATCCGTGAAGCTGGAATCGTCCACAGCGCAGCTTCGAAATTAATTTCATCCCACGTTGCGCCCCGGACTTCGCCTGAGCGTGCCGCAGTCAAAATCGCGAACTCCAAGGCTCGTGCACCGACGCCTGCGCTGCCGCGCAAGGTCTGCATGAAGTCCCCGATTTCGCGCCATGGCAGGGCCGCATGGTGATCGACCTTTGCGATCTTCGCTGGTGCTGCAAGCAAGTTATCCAAATGCCCGCGCCAACGCGCCGGATTTTCCCCTGCGCGGAAATTGCTTACGGTGGCCCAGTCAAGGATGCTTTCGATTCGGCCCCGCAGCCGTGTTGCCGTCTCCGTCTTAGAGTGCCAGATGGGGGTGAGGACTTTAACGACCAGGGCAGTGTCAATATCGGCCACGGGCAGCGCACCGATTATCGGGCCAGCGTACGTGTCAATCGTGCTTTCCCATTGCGCCGCATGCTTGGCATTCTTCCAGCCGGACCGGTGCGTCGTGATATAGGCTGTAGCACACTGACCGAATGTCATCGCCTTCGCACGTTCGAGGTCATCAGCGAGCTTGCCAGCGACGCGGGCGGCGAGTGGATCTTGACCAGCAAGCAGGACGATGCGGCAATCCCTTGCTTTGGCACGAGCCTCGGCTAAAGTGACGGTATGAGTCGCCCCCAAGCCCATCTCCCGCCGCTTCCCGCCGAACGTGAAACGAAATATCCAGCTCTTTGTTAGCGATGCCGATATCTGCAAGTACAGACCGGCACCATCGCTATAATAGCCAGGCACTTTCATTTTACTCACGCCCAAGGGGGTAAGCTTTTCCACCGTTCTCGCCATTTTCTACCCACCATTGTACCCACCGTCGATACGTGGATTGTACCGCATGCATGTGAACAATGACGAACAAATTTATGCCCTACGCCCCGAGAGTTCATAGGAGAACGAACAAATAAGAACAATTTTGAATAAAAAATAGGCGGACCGTCTCTCCGCCAGAAAACAAAAGAAAGCCACCCTAGGGTGGCTTTTTTGTTTCCTGGCGGATAGAAGAAGAGCCCCTTCGGGCTCTTCGGCGGGGATTCGAAGGGCTGGGCGTACTCGCCCAGCCCTCTCCGAATCGTCCATCTGTCACCGCTGCGCGGTGGCGCGCCGGAGGCGCCGGGCGCTGTGCGCGGCGAGTACTCCCCGACTCGTTCACCCTGTCCGTTCCCAGTTATCGGCACAAAAGGAAAGCGAAAGAAAACCCATGGCAACCAGACCAATCTTCACTCCCTCACTATCCGGCAACCTGCTGGTCCAAACCCACCACATTGATTTCCAATGGTTCCCCGGCATATCAAAAAGCCAAGCCCAGAAGTCAATTACCTCATTACACGCCGCAGCCGGTTCACAACTCGGCGTCGACAAGGTCCTGGAAGTCTCCAGCAAATCCGCAAATGACCTCGGCGTCCAGCTCAGCGCATTCAACCTCATGATGACCAAGCACGGCCGAGAATTCAGCCTCGAGTGCGCGTTCCAGTCCAGCAAAGTATTCGAACAAGGCGGCCCGTTCATCGACTTGCTGGATGCAACGTCAATCGACGCCAAACGTGATCCCCGGCTCGACCAGCACGGACGTCTCACCAAATTCAGTTTTTTCGGTGAGGACTGGGAGCTGGAACCACGCACCGCTTTCTACGACTGGTTATATGTGAACGCGCTGCACAAGCACCCTGAACTGGCAAAAGAAGTACTAACGTATGCCGCTTTTTCCGACATCGCATTCAATCCCAAGCGCTCGGTCAACTGTCAGGCGTACGCTGCTGCGCTGTACGTATCGCTCCATGAGCGCGGCCTGCTCAATGACGACATGCTGATGAATCAATCGCAGTACCTCAATGCGATCAATACCGGTGAAGTCAGCAACGCGCACGAAAATACAGGTGGTCAAGCACGCCTGGTATAAACCTTTTACTTGCGCCGATGGCCGCCAAGTGCCCAGCCGGTGGCGCCGTCTTCAACGCCGCTACCGCTTGTACACCTGTACCGCATCCACACTCCTGGCCCGTTCAACTGCTTCAACACTGGCCGGCAGTCCCGCATAAGCTGCGTCGTGCACTGCCTGCGGAACAAACCGCCCCATTCCCTCTTGCGATTTCTGGATTTCATACCGCATCAGCAGTTGCAGGGTGCTCCATTCGCTGTTGACTGCCATGACTCTGAGCGTAACGTGATAGCCGGCCTGGCGCAGCCTTGTGGTCAGCGCTACCAGCGATTCCGCGTTTTTTGAGGTTTGGTCGATAATCAGGTTACGCCGGCCGTCCATCGCGTCGATGGCCAGGCGCTTGGCCCATTTCGAGGCATCGCGATGTGTCAAACTGGCCGCTTCGCGGTCGTTCTCGCGCATGAGTTCAAAGTACTGCGGGTGACTCAAGCGCAGCTCGTTGGGGTCGACAAGGACATAGCCGCCTTGCGTGGCCAATTCCCGTTTTGCATCGGCGGTCAGGTTCCCTTTCCCTGATCCGGGCTGGCCGCCGGTGATGATCGCCCTGGGTTGTTGCTGCGGCTCGACGCTCGAAAGATGATCTCTTGCAATGAGCGCATAGAGCCGGTCGTGTTCCGCCTGGTCGAGCTCATAAGGCGGTGCGGTGGCGGCGCTCGCCGTCGCCTTGCATGCACGCAGAACCGGCCCGTAAGTAGCGTTGATGTCGGCGATGGCGGCCTGGTGCTCGAGGTCCAGGGCCCTTGCCAGCGCCAGCAGGGAACGCTTTTCGTTTTCCCATTGCGCGATCTGCCGCAGGTCCGGGATCGCCTTCTGCTCCTCTTTGTACGCAAGCTGTGAGTAATAGCTGATCAAGAGGTGTAGCCTGCCCTCGGCAATGTCGTATTTCACCCGTTTTTCGCTCTGCTCCATGATCGTTCCTTGTAGTATGGGCGCCGCTGAAGATATGCCAGTTTCTAATTTTACAATAATTCAGGCTTGCATTATTCTTGCCATGATCGGCGCCGCAGGAAGCCGGCGTCATGTCGCACACGGACACTGCCTTTAAGAGAGACTCAATGAAACTCGACGCACATTCTTACGAGCAATGCTTCAAAGGGTTCTTCCTGATCGACTGTGTGGTCAGGAAAAAAGATATCTTGTATTTTGTGGTCGAACAAATTTACAACGAGGAAACGGACGACCCGCCGAAGCGCAAGTTGCGAACGAGGGTTATCTCCTGCATTGATCGTCCGGAGATACAACCGTGGGGCCGGTCCGACCTGGGTGGAATGGACCGTCTGAAAGCGGGCGTGTCGCTTCACCCCAAAGAACAATTCGTTGGGGTCTCCCTGAATGACCATGTGTATGTGGTTGGTGCTGGGGAGCGGGGATTGGAAGACGATATAAAAGGCTCCGACTCGCGGCAACTCCGGGAAGCGAATGCGGCGCCGGAAGCATATCTGACGCGCGGTGGCATCCATAAATTGCGTACCATTGCGGGCGAAGTGTACGGCTGCGGCTCAGGCCGTACCGTCATCACCCGCAAGGGTGCCAATGAGTGGTTCTATCACACGCAATTACCCAAGGATAAACACTTTCTCGATCCGACGGGCTTCCACGATATTGATGGATTTTCGGGCACCGATATCTATGCCGCTGGCGGGCATGGCGATCTCTGGCATTACGATGGACAAGAATGGAAGCATCTGCCTTTTCCAAGCAAAATGTCACTGGAAAGTATCTGCTGCGCGGGCGACGGCCAGGTGTATATCGGTGCTGACGGGGGAACCGTCTACCGCGGCCGGGCCGAGCGCTGGGAGCGCATTCATCGCGGAGACCTCACCTTATCCTACCGCGATATGGTCTGGCATGATGGCAAAGTGTGGGCCACCAACGACTACGGTGTATGGGTGATAGAAAATGGCAAGCTCAAAGGCGCAAAAGTGCCTGACAGCGTGCGCATTTGCTCTGGTCATTTATCGGTCGGTGACGGCGTGATGCTGTTGGCGGGAGTGTATGGCGCAGCGCTGCACGATGGGAAGGACTGGCAGATCATCATTGATTACAACGATCTGCAATAAGGCCTGCCAATTGGTCACCGGTCGAGCGCCGCAATGCTGCAGGACCGGGCCGATGACCGATTCGATTGACGCAAACCCGCGCCGCCGGAATCAGGAGCGCTTCAACTGCCCGATCACGCTGGCCACCTTGGTGGTAATCATATCCACCGCCGGCCCATTCGCGCCATGCGGAATAATCACATCGGCATAGCGCTTGGTCGGCTCGATGAATTGCTTGTGCATCGGGCGCACCGTGTCCAGATACTGGCCGACGACGCTTTCCACCGAGCGAGCGCGTTCGGTAATATCGCGCTGCATGCGGCGGATAAAGCGGATGTCGGAAGCGGTGTCGACGAAGATCTTCAGCGACATCATGTCGCGCAAATCCGCGTCATACAAGGCAAACAGGCCTTCGATCACAATGACCGGGGCTGGCTTGACCGGAATGGTCCTGTCGGAGCGGTTGTCGATCGTGAAGTCGTACTCCGGCATGGCAATCGCTTCGCCATTGCACAAGGCCTGGACATGCTGTACCAGCAATGGCCAGTCGAAGGCCTGCGGATGGTCGTAATTCTGCTGGCGCCGGATTTCAGGGGTAAGGTGGGTTTGGTCGCAGTAGTAATCGTCCTGCATCACGACCGACACCATATCGGCGCCGAAGGAAGCCAGCACTTGCTGGGACACGGTTGACTTGCCACTGCCGCTTCCGCCAGCAACACCAATCACAAAGGGAGGGGAGGAAATCTTATTCATGCCGAATGATACCGGAAGCGCGGCCGCGCGGACAGGGAGCCGCTCGGGCGGGCCGCGCTTGCGTGGGCAGAATCTACTTCGGTGGGGCTGGCGCGGCGGGTGGTGCCGCGAGCTGGGGCATGGGAATGGTGATGATGATCGGCGCAGGCTGCGCCAGCGGCGGTGATGGCGGCTTCTCCGTCATTTTCAACACGGTGAACAGGGCGCCAATGCTGGCGAGGTTGACCGCGATCACCCACTTGACGATGTCCGTCATGCCTTTGTGCATTTCGGCGCGCATTTTTTCCAACTCTGCGCGCACCTCCTCGCGATGCCTGGCCATCTCGCCGCGCAGTTCCACGAACTCGGCGCGCAGATCGGCGAAGTTGGCGCGCAGCTCCGCGAAGGCAGTGCGCAGCTCGGCGAAGCCGGTCTTGATGCTCGTGTCGAAGTTCGCCAGGCGCGCGTCGACCTTCGCTTCGCTGGCAACCAGCTTGGCGTCGATTTCCGGGCGGGTGAGGTCAGTCATGCGCTAATCATCAGGATAGCCGGCGTCATTGTCAACCGCGTTCATCAAGCTTTGGCGCCGATCCGAATCCGTTCATTTTTCCACCGAATGGTTTTAAAAATATTCCCATCGGTGTTAAAGAAGTCACAAATTAAGCACTGTGAATTAACTTTCTGATAAGATACCTGCTCCTATCATGTTATCAAAAAGGTCTCTCATGTTCATGAAATTGGCGAGTTGCGCCGCCCTCACACTATGCGCCCTGACCGCGAATGCGGCCGATCAGACGTATGAATGGTCCTTCCAGGGCTTTACTGAAAAATACAGCGATGTTTTTGATCCTGACGCCAAGATCTCGGGACAGTTCGTCGTCAACGATCTGAATCAGGACGGGAATTTCGATCTGACCGAACTGAAATCCTTCACCTACGACACACTTGCCCATGTGCCGTGTGCGAATGTAGGGAATATCACCTGCGCTGTGTCGACGTTTTCGTATAACCCCGCCGGTGCTTTGTCGTTTAACTACGATCTCAGGGAAACTGGCAACTCTTCCGGGACGCATTTCTTTATCAACACGGGCGCGAACTGGGGCAATGCGTCCTGGACGGCAACAGATGGACGAGACTTTGGACACTATTGGTCGCCCGAGACCGTCATGACGGTGACCGCAGTGCCTGAACCGCACAGCTACCTCATGCTCGGCGCGGGCCTGTTGGCGCTGGCCGGGTTCACCCGGCGCCGCAACCGCAAGTAAGCTTCACCGATGACGGCGACTGAGCCTGTGCCTGCCTGGCCCGCAGATAAGTACCTGCGGGCGCTATTGACGAATCCCGGCCCGCGTTTTAGTCTCACCAAGCGACCGATGCGCGCTCTGGCGGCGTCGTTCGTCTCGCAGCAATCGCTGCCGGTGTTCAACTTTCGGGAGGGCACGCAATGACCAGCAAGAACACGATCTGCCTGTGGTACGACGGCGACGCTGTCGACGCCGCAAACTTTTACGCAGAAACATTCCCCGACAGCGCAGTCCAGGCTGTGCACCGCGCACCGGGCGACTATCCGGATGGCAAACAAGGCGACGTCCTCACGGTCGAATTCACCGTGGCCGGCATCGCCTGCCTCGGGCTGAACGGCGGCCCGCATTTCAAGCACAACGAATCCTTCTCGTTCATGATCGCCACCGACGACCAGGAAGAAACCGACCGCCTGTGGAACGCCATCGTCGGCAATGGCGGCCAGGAAAGCGAATGCGGCTGGTGCAAGGACCGCTGGGGATTGTCCTGGCAGATCGCACCGCGCGCGCTCACCGCCGCCGTATTTGGCCCCGATCCGGCCGCCGCCAAGCGCGCGTTCGATGCGATGATGACGATGAAAAAAATCGATATCGCCACCATCGAACGGGCCGCGCTCGGCCACAATTGACGCTTAAACGAAGGCGGTGCGCGGCGAAGGCGACGTCTTGGCCGACTGCAACATGCGGCCCAGGGGAACTTCGACGCAGCGGTAAAACAGCGCGCCCGCCAGCAGGCTTGCCGCCCACGCCGCCAGCATGCCCAGCGCCTGGTAATGCGGCGCGGGCGGCACGAAGCGGGCAAACGCCGCATTGACCAGCAGGCAGACCGGGAAGTGGATCAGGAATACCGAATAGGAAATCTGCGCCAGGCGATTGACGGCCGACATGCCCCAGTATGAGGTCGATGCAATGCGCGCGCGGCCGAACAGGAACAGGATGCACGTCACCACCAGCGCCACCGCAATGCGCAGGCGGAAGTCGAGCACCAGCGCGGCCAGGGTCGGCACCAGGATCATCGCCACCAGCAGTGCGACTGCGCGCGGCCGCCGTTTCGGATCGCTCGCCAGCCACGCCATGATGCCCAGTCCGTAGCTGCCAAAGAAGTACGGCGCCCATTCGTCCCAGTCGGGATCGCGGTTGAAGTACAGCAAGGACGTGCTGACCCCGATCACCACCACGGCAGGCATCAGCCAGCGCCGTAGCGCGCTGCCGGAAAAGCGTCCGCACAGCCAGACCAGCAAGGCTGCCACGGCGTACAACTGGAAATCGATGGCCACATACCACGCCCCCGCCGACAGGGAGTCGTAGCCGAGCACGCCCTGCAGCAGCAGCGCATGCGCGGCCAGCTGCATGAAATCGGGCGGGGCGGAGATGGAGTCATGCGTCATCCAGCGGTTGGCCAGGGCCGAGGCGGCAACCGCGCACAGCATCGCCACCATAAACGGCGGCACCAGCTTGGCATAGCGCCGCCACACGGTTCCCAGCGGATTGATCGCGCCGGGCTGGCCTTGCGGGAACAGGGATTTGGCGACGAGAAAGCCACCGATCACCAGGAAGACTTGCACCGCGATGCGCGCGAAGGAACCGAGCCAATCGATCACGTCGGGCATCAGGGGCCGCGCATAGTCGGCCATGGGGCCGTAAAAGGCCAGGTGATGCAGCACGATCAATTGCGCCGCGATGACTTTTAACAGATTGATGAGTCCAAACTGCGGCGGGGCAGTTGTCTTGGCCCCCGGTACTTTTTCTACAACGACAGCCATCCAAACCTCTTCCAATAGCGCGACCGCGCACCTTGCGCAACGGCCGATACCAACCATCCATGTGCGACGGTTGATGATAACAATTTGCCATCATAGCGTATGCGGTCGGAATATGGCGCATGGATGAGTTACCGGATGTTACGCGGCGCCCGTCCGGCGTGCCGTCAATAGGGGCTGGCGGCGGGGTTTCCCGCGGCGCTCGTCCAGATATCGTCGGGCAGCGCGCGGTCGCGCTGGCACACCCGGTCGTGGTCGGGATAGGTGATCGTGTCGAGCGCAGCCCGGGTGCCGACCACCAGGCAGCGGGTGGGCGCGGCGCTGCGGTTCCACAAACAATGGCCCACCGCAACGCCCGCGCGAAAGGTCGCCGCGTCGCCCGGCTGGAGGAGGGTTTCGGCCTCGCCTTCGACCAGGGTCACCTGGCCTTCCAGCACGTACACCATTTCATCCTCGGCGCTGTGCCAGTGCTTGATGGATAAACGCGTGCCCGGTTGCAGCACCTCCACGAAGGCGCCGAACTGCGTCAATCCGCCAGCCTCCGAAATCCAGAGCGCCAGGTTCGGCCCGGCCTGTCCCTCGGCGCTGCCTTCCTCCTTGATGAAGCCATCCGGCGTGAGCGCAGTCATGCGGGTACTCCTTTTAATCAGTGATGAAACGGTGGATCATCCTCGACAGCGGGCGCGATGCGGCGCGCGCAGGGCTTGATTCTACGCCCGGTGGGGCAGGCGGCGGCAAGCTTGCAGCCCGTGTTCTGTTAGACTCTGTCGCCCATGCAAGCGATGGACCGCGACTATTGGCGCCTGTGGTCACTTGACGAGATCGTCGCTGATAATGACCTGCCAGCCGATGCAGGGGTCCTGTTTTCGGACTATTGCATGGACTGCTACGGCTTGCGCCTCAAATGTATCGATGACATGGTATCCGAGGCGTGGGCCGATGGTTTCGACGCCCGCCCACCGATTCGCGTGGCCGCCAGCCTGGCTGAGTTTCTCAACACCTACATGGAAAATCCGCATGCCGTCCTTGACTTTCCCGCGCGCTGATCCGGGCTGGCGCTTGTGCAAGCGCCAGCCATGAAGCGCCCCATCCTGGCCGCTGTCCTGATTCTTGCGATCGGCGCCGGCGGGGCGCTGGCCTTGCCGTATGTCTGGCTGCCCACCGGCACCTCCACCGTCAGCCTGTGGTGGGCTGCCGACACCTTCAAGCAGTGTTCGCGCGAGGCCCCGCAAGGGGGAGAACCGTATTGGCTGCCGACCGGCCAGCAGATTTTCGATCTCGAATTACGCCTGTGGGCCTTGATGCGCGACCGTGATGCCCGTGGCTTGCGGGCGCCGCGCAAATTCCAGCAATTCCAGCGCCAGTACATTGGCTTTACGCGCAACGGCGAGCGCCTGATTTACGCGAATGTCTACCCGCAGGACGACTACGGCTGGGAAGCCTGGACGCTGTTCAACAAGCCAGTGCTGATCTGCGACGGCGGCAATTTCTTTTGGGGCATCGTGTACAACCCCGCCACCGGCAAGTATGAAGAGCCCAGTTTCAACGGCCCAAGATCCCCGGAATAAGGCCGGCCCGGTTCAGGCGCTCACGTTAACCAGGAAATCGGCCACGCTGCCTTTTTTCATGATCAGGCTTGACGCGGCCGCATACGGATCGAAGCGGCGTTCCAGGCCGGCTTGCAGCGGCATGCAGACGCTGATCCGCTCGCCGTCGACCATCACCGAGGCATCGGCGACATCGACCAGATACTGCGAGATGAAGGCGCCGACCAGCCCGACGAAAAAGCCCAGGTCCCCGGGCTCGACCACCTGCGCTTGCACCCACTGGCTGAACGGCACCCGCAGCGCCTCCAGGTCGAGCGGCTCGCCCGGCGCCTGCAGGCCGGTCTGGGGCAGCACCGCATCGAGCATCGGACGGGCTTCTTCGAGAACTTTGTACAGATCCATGTTTGCCATGTGAGAGTGGGAGCGGGCCGACATCATACCATCGGCACGGCGCCGCGCAGAACCCTGCCACCCGGCCACGGCGCCGGCCGAAACGGTAAAACACCGGCGTGATTACCGATTGCGGCGCATCAACGCACGTGTATGATTGGCTTGCTTTTATGAAATTGTTGCAATTCCCCCCTGCATCGTCAGGCCGATCCTTCTCTATTTCGACTGCCCGCCATGAATAAACACATGAACCTCCTTTGCTTGTCGCTCCCGCTCGCCTTTGCCATCGCCGGATGCAAGCCGAAAGAAGCTGTGCCGCCGCCGGCACCGGTAGTCAGCGCCCCGGCCCCGGCGCCGCCGTCCGTAGCGGCTCCCGCGCCCGCAACGCCGCCGCCGGTCGCCGCCGGCGATCCCGCCGATGTCGATCTCGACAAGCTCGCCGTCATTGACAAGCCGATGCCGCCGTTCCCGTTTGTCGATTATCCGGAGAATATCGTCAAGGAGAAGCAGACCACCAAGGCCTCCGATTTCGACCAGCTGCACGTGATTGTGGGTAACAAGATCGTGGCCGTCGAAGGACGCTTCCGGACGATTGGCTTCGAACTGGCCGACGCCGGCATTTCGCGCTTCCAGGCCCAGCGCGATTACGCCAGGGCGGCCACCGACATGGGCGGCGTCAAGGTAAACGCCAGCATGCCGAAGGATGACGCGTTCCAGAAGGTCAGCGGCACCTACAACGACGCCATGCGCGAGAAGCTGAATTATTCCGGAGAAAATTACAGCTACGAGAGCTACTATTTCCCCACCCCGGGTGGGCGCAAATGGATGCTGATCATGGTCAGCCAAGAACGGGCGCGCATCACCTCCATCGAAGAAAAACAAACCGCCTCGGTGGTCAGGATGGTCACCGCCGCCGTCATGAAATCGGAACTCGACACCAAAGGCCATGTCGCGCTGTACATCAACTTCGATACCGACAAGGCCGCCATCCGCCCGGACGGCAAGCCGGCGGTCGATGAAATCGCCGCGCTGATGAAGAAGGAAACGGCGCTGCGCCTGTCGATCGAAGGGCACACCGACAATGTCGGCGACAAGGCCCGCAACCTGGCCTTGTCGCGCGAGCGGGCGCAGGCGGTGGTGCAGGCCCTGGTGGGCGACGGCATCGACGGCTCGCGCCTGAGCGCCGCCGGGCACGGGTCCGATAAACCGCTCACCGACAACGCCAGCGAAGAAGGCCGCGCGAAGAACCGCCGCGTCGAGCTGGTCAAGGTCGTCAAAGGCTGAGCGCAAGCCTGAACCGGTAAAACGCCGCCGCGATTACCGGTTGAGATACATCATCCACATGCGATGATGAACTTGTTTTTATGTAATCGTCGTACCTGATCCTGCAGCGCCAGGCCGAACTCATTCTTATTTCAGATCACTGCCATGACCAAACAACGTAACGCTGCCCTTTGCCTGTCGATCTCGCTGGCCCTTGCCCTTGCCGCGTGCAAACCGAAAACGCCGCCCGCCCCGGCCGAAGCACCGGTGGCCAGCGCGCCGGTCGCGGTGGCGCCGCCAGCGCCAGCGGCGGCGGCCCCGACGCCCGCCGCCGCCAGCGCCAGCGGCGGCGGCCCCGACGCCCGCCGCCGCCGATGCCATCGCCGACCTCGATAAAATCGCGATCATGGCCAAGCCGCTGCCGCCGTTCCCGTTCATCGATTATCCGGACACCGTGCCCGAGAAGCGCCAGCGCACCGAAGAATCGGACTTCGACCAGTTGCACGTTTTGGTTGGCAACAAGGTGCACACCATCGAAGGGCGTTTCCGCAAGTCGGTGTTCGATTTGTCGGACGCCAAGATTTCGCGGTTCCAGGCCCAGCGCGATTATTCCAAGGCGGCCCAGGAGCTGGGCGGGGTCAAGGTCAATACCGTCAATCCCGACGAGGATGCGTTCGACAAGGCCAATGACGGCAAAGGCTATGAGCTGCGCAAGAAACTGGACTACCCGGGTGCGAGCTACAGCTACGAAACCTATTTCCTGCCGACCCCGACCGGTCGCAAATGGCTGGTGCTGATGGTCAGCGACAGCAGTGTGCGCATGCATGCCATCGAAGAAAAGCAAACCGGATCGTCGGTGAAAATGGTGACCGCCGCCGCCATGCAGTCTGAGCTCGAGAGCAAGGGCCACATTGCGCTGTACATCAATTTCGACACCGACAAGGCTGCCATTCGCCCGGACGGCAAGCCGGCGGTCGACGAAATCGCCGCGCTGATGAAGAAGCAGACCGCGCTGCACCTGTCGGTCGAAGGCCACACCGACAACGTCGGCGACCCGGCCCGCAACAAGGCCTTGTCGCGCGAGCGCGCGCAGGCGGTGGTGCAAGCGCTGGTTGGCGACGGCATCGACGGCGCGCGCCTCGTCGCCGCCGGGCACGGCTCGGAAAAGCCGCTCACCGACAACAACAGCGACGAGTCGCGCGCGAAGAACCGCCGTGTCGAGCTGGTCAAGGTGGTCAAGGGATAAGATGCAGCTTATTTCTTACGACGCCTTCGAGGACTGGGCCAGCCGCCAGAGCCCGCTCCTGTGCGAGCGGGCGTTTTTTAACGACGCCGCTGCCTTCGATGAAGAACCGGTGCACTTCCACCAGGGCGACCTGGAGACCGATACGCTGATGGTCGCGCCGGTCACGGTCATCGACGGCAACCTGACCGTGCGCAAGATCGACTACGCGTACGACACCGGCCTGCTGGTCGTTTCCGGCAACGTCGTCTGCCAGCACCTGGGGCGGATGAATATCGATGTCGTCATCGGCGGCGAGCTGCAGGCAAAAACGCTGTGCCTGAACACCCTCAACGATTACAGCCTGTTCGTCGGCGGCGACCTGCATGCCGACTTTCTCTCGGAGCATGGCGCGCAGGTCGACGTGCGCGGCAAGATCGTCTGTCCCACCGTGCTGTCGCTGATGAACGAGATTGTGGCCCACGGCGGCGTGCAGGGCCGCTTCATCCATGCCGTGCGCGGCCGCAACGTCGGCCAGGTGCTCATTGATGCGGTCTTGACGCCGGAAGGCTACCTCGACGAAGAAAAACTGGAGGCCTGCGTGCTCGGCGGCGCCTCGCCTCTCAAATCCTGAACCACTATATGCCGACCTTTTTTTCGCATGATTTTCCGCAATTCATCATCTCGTTAGACCTGATGCAAGCGGTGGCGCAGCCGGGCATCGTGCTTGCCGGCGCCACCCTGGGGGAACTGCTGCAAGAGCTTGAAACTACCCGGAATATCCGCGTCGTTGCGGAGCCCGACTCGCCCAAGTACTTCCGCTATCACAACCCGGCAAGCGACCCGCAGTTTTACCCGGTGGATGTCCACATCCTTCGCGAGGGCATGACCATCTGCCCCAGACAGGACTTGTCGTTTGCGCTGCTGCCAGGCGACAAGGTGGAGGCTGGCGTCCTGGCTTGCTAGCGCTGCACAGTATCTCAGGCATCAACTGTGTCACGCCCGTAACGCGTGGCGCAAAGTGCGCCGCTGGGCTACCGTATCGGTGAACCGACGGCGCCGGATGGTCCGCGCCGTCGCACTTTTCGGGAGCTGTTTCATGATACGTACGCATCTTTCCATGACGATGGCAGCGCTGCTGCTGTCGCTATCGCCGGCCTGGGCGCAAGAAAAAGTCGCCCCGCCGCAAGCGCCGCCCGGCGCTGACAAGGCGCCCAAGACGCGCGCCCTCGAAGCCGGCGCCAAACTCTTACAAAGCAACAGCCCGGTGGCCGGTTTCGATATCTACCTGGTCGGCTTTCATCCCATGAAGGACCATCCCGAGCACCAGATGGAAGCGCACCACTACTGCCACCAGATGAACGAAGATTTCGCCCAGTGCGTGCTATTCGACAGCAACACCAGAAAAGCCAATATGCACGGCGTCGAGTACATTATTTCCGAGACCCTGTTCGAGACCTTGCCCGCCGAAGAAAAGAAATTCTGGCATCCGCACAACGGCGAAATCCTCAGCGGCCAGCTGATGGCGCCCGGCATCCCCAAGGTGGCCGAAAAAGCCCTTATGAAAACCAAGATGAACAGCTACGGGAAAACCTGGCACGTCTGGAACACCGGCCACATGGGCCAGCCCAACGACAGATTGCCGATGGGCCCACCGATGCTGGCCTGGTCCTTCAGCCGCGACGGCGAAGCGCAGCCCGGTCTGGTCGAACAGCGCGACCGCCGCATGAAGCTCGACACCGCCGCAACGCGCAAGGACCGTGCCGACCTGAGCAACATGGCCCGGCCGCAATCGGGCGTGGACGACCTCAAGGGCAAGTTCGCCCGCCCCACGCGCGACATCCCCGGCGTGACCAACAAATAGCCGCGCCGCGCCGCAGGCCGTATGCGCGGCGGGTGGGGGCCGGACATCTCCTACATGCATTGGGCAAGTAGGCCGATGGGCTCGGGTGGGGCAGGGCGCTACGATACGTCTCACTGGCTGCGCGCCTCGTGAAAAACGCGCGCCGCTTTTATCCACCGCATCATGCAAAGGAGCTGCGACATGAACAAACTTCCTCTGGTAAAGAATGTAGCGTGTATCTTGCTGGCAGCAATGTCGCTGGCGGCGTGCAAGAACGATGGGGCCGGCCCGGGCGCCGGCAGCGACGCTGCGCCATCGGCCAACGTGGCTGGTAGCGGGGCTGGCAACACCACCACGGGCGCGACCGGCGGCACGGCGACCTCGACCACGGCAGGCAATGACAGCGGCGCTGCGACCACGCCCGGCGTCACTGGCGGCAACAGCGCAACCGGCACCAGCGGGGCGGCCGGCAGCACCGCCACCGGCGATAGCGGTGGGGCGACGGGCGTCACCGGAACAGGCACGGCCGGTACAGGCACGGCCGGTACAGGCATGACCGGGTCGACTGGCACGACCTCGATGACCGGCAGCGACGGCGCAGCCGGGGCCAACAGCACCGACACCGGTACCCGAGGCACGGCCGGCACCACGCGCCCGCCGGGCCAGTAGCAAGCGGCCACTCAGGCCGGCGTCCAGCGCAAGCTGAGCGCCCAGAACAGCGCGGCCAGCGCACTCACCCCGGCCCCGAGCCAGCACACGCCGCTCCAGCCGGCGGCCGCATACATGGCGGTGGCCGCCAGCGCACCGGCGCCGCTGCCGACCGCGTAGAACAGCATGTAGCAACCCACCAGGCGGCTGTGCGCGTCCGGGCGGCTGCGGAAAATCATGCTCTGGTTGAGTACCTGGATCGCCTGCGCGCCGATATCGAGCAGCACGATGCCCAGCCCCAGCAGCCAGAGCGAGCGATGCAGCATGCCGAGCGGCAGCCAGGCCAGCACCAGCAGTCCCAGCGCGATGCCGGTGGCGCGCTGTCCCAGGCCGCGGTCGGCCCAGCCGCCCGCCTTGCCGGCCGCCAGCGCCCCGGCCACGCCCACCAGGCCGAAGGCGCCGATGGCGGTGTGCGACAGCGCATGCGGCGCCGCGCTCAGCGGCAGCACCAGCGCGCTCCAGAACATGCTGAACGCCGCAAACATCAGCATGGCGATCACGCCCCGGATCTGCAGCATCCGTTCCCGCCGCAGCAAGTGAAGCATCGACAGCAGCAGATCTCCGTACGACAGGTCGGATCGCGCGCGCGCCTGCGCCGGCAGGGCCGTCCACAGCAGCGCCGCCAGCGCCAGCATGGCGGCCGCCGACAGCACGTACACCCAGCGCCAGCCGGCCGCGTCGGCCACCAGTCCGGCCAGCACGCGCGCCAGCAGCAGGCCGATGACGACGCCGCCTTGCGCCGCACCGACCACGCGCCCGTGCTCGGTGGCATCGGCGGCGCTGGCGGCGCTGGCGATCAAGCCCTGCGTCATGGCGGTGCCGAGCAGGCCGACCGCCAGCATGCCGGCCAGCAGCAGCGGCGTCTGGCGCGCCAGCGCCACGCACCCCAGCGCCAGCGCCAGCAGGAGCGCCTGCACCAGCATCAGGCGGCGCCGGTCGAGCCGGTCACCGAGCGGCACCAGCAGCAGCAAGGCCAGGATGCTGCCGGCCTGGGTGGCCGTGATCACGCCGCCGACGGCCGCCGGGCTGATCGCGAAGTCGGCCGCGAGCGAACCGAGCAGGGGCTGGGCGTAGTACACATTGGCGACGCTCAGGCCGCTGCCACAGGCAAACAGCGCGACCAGCCGGGGCGGCACGCGCGGCGCCGCAGCGGCGCCGGAAAAGGTTTCCATCATCGTTATCCTAAACTAGTTTCAAATTAAAACTGCTTGAAGTGTAGAGAGTCTGGTTTTAAAATGCAACCAGTTAACTGAAAGAAGGGAATCCGCAACGATGGCCAAACGTAAAAGCATGAAAGGCGACGCCTGCCCGGTGGCGCGCTCGCTCGATGCGATCGGCGAGCGCTGGTGCCTGCTGGTGGTGCGCGACGCCTTCGACGGCGCGCGCCGCTTCGGCGACTTCCAGCGCCGCCTCGGGGTGGCGCGCAACATCCTGGCCGACCGCCTGCGCCTGCTGGTCGAGCAGGGCGTGCTGGCGGTGCAGCCGGCGGCCGACGGCACGGCCTACCAGGAATACGTCCTCACCGCCAAAGGCGAGAGCCTGTTTCCTGTCATCGTGGCGCTGCGCCAGTGGGGCGAACGGCAACTGTTCGCCGAGGGCGAAGCGCACTCGCAGCTGGTCGACAGGCAAGGCGGACAGCCCCTGGCGCCTTTGCTGCCGCGCGCCGCCGACGGCCGCCTGCTGGCGAGCGCCGACACGCTCGTCAACAAGCTGGCGGACATCCCCTGACAGGAGGTGCTGTCACCCTGTTCAGGCTGCTAGCTAGCAATGGTTTGATTGAGCGATATCAAGCCCGCAACAGCCTCGAAAAGTAACCTTGGCATATGTCAGGCGCCCCGGCGCCGCCAGCGCCAGCTTGTTGATACCGTCGCAAAGGAAGAGCCATGAAACCGACCTCCCATCCCGTCGTTCCCGCCGCAGCCCGCCGCCAATCCGCCCTGTGGAGCCTGGCGCAATGAGGCGCTACACCATCACCCTGGGCGCCACCACCAGCGCCGGCGGAAAGGTGGTCTCTGCCAGCGGCAGCGGCTGCATCAACGGCGTGCCCGTCGCACTCGAGGGCGACCTGGTCGCTTGTCCCGCATGCAAGGCGACCGGGCGCATCATGTGCGTCGGCCCGCGTATCCCCGAAATGTCCAACGGCAAGCACGTCGCGCTCGAAAACGATCTGTGCAGCTGCCGCTGCTCGCCCTCGCCCAAGCTGCTGCCGGTGCAGATGATGCGCAGCCAGGTGCTCAAGGATACCGGGCGCGCCCTGTCCGACAGCGACAGCCGGCCAGCGCGCGCCGCGCGTCACGCCCCGTGCGGACCGAGCTTCAACGAGCGCTTCGTGCTGCTCGACGAAGAAACGGGCGATCCGCTGGTGCACAAGGAATATGCGGTGGTGCGCGCCAGCGGCCAGCTCGAATTCGGCACCTCCGACCGCAACGGCTACACCCACCTGCTGTCGACCACGGCCATGGCCGAATCGGTCGAATTGTTCGTCTAGGAAGCGGCATGGGCGCCACCCTCATTTCGCCGTCCGGCGCCGTCCTGCACCACCGCGCGCGCCTGAGCACCACGCCGGCCGAGGAGGCCGAAGCCAAGACAGTGCGCATCCGCCTGGAAAAAGCCTGCCGGCTTGAAGAAAACCGGGTCTACCTCACGCAGCCCAACATCCGGGCGTTCCTGCGCGCGATGTGCCACTGCCTGGGCGGCGGCGTTGACTTTCTCGACGGCGCCATTCGCGGCCGGCGCAACGATCCGTGGCGCTTCACCGATTTTTCCACCCATCCCGGTCCGGGCCACAACGGCACCTGTACCGCAGCCGGCCTGTACCGCATCACGCGCGAAGTATGGCAAGAGGTCGGCGCGCGCATGGACCTCACCGACTTTTGCGCGGAGACGCAGGAACTGATCGCGGTCGACGTGCTGCGCGAACTGGGCGTGCTGGGAAAAATCCAGGCCGGCGATATCGATGCCAGCCTTGCCGCGGCAGCCGCCATCTGGCCGGGGCTGCCCAAGACGCCGTCCAGCCAGGCGCGCTTTGCGGTGCCCGACGTGGCCTACCAGAGTTTCGTGCAAAAGTATGGCGAATGCGGCGGCACCGTCCAGGCGCCGCCGGAACACGGGTTGACGCCACCGCGCCGCTAGGGCGGCGGGCGGCTGGCCTATTTTACTGCGCCGCCCTGGCGTTGCTGCCATTCCAGCCCCGGACGCGCCACCCGGAATTGCAGCAACTGTCCATTCTCCACCTCGGTCACATACGCGGTGCGCCCGTCCGGGCCGCCGAAGCTGATATTGCTCGGCTTCTTGCCGGGCAGGGCGATTTCGGCCAGGGTTTTCCCGTCCGGCGACAGCTTGACCACCGTGCCCTTGCCGATGCGCGTGACGTACAGGTTGCCGTCGACATCGACCCGCATCCCGTCCAGTCCGTGATCGGTAAAGCTGGCGATGCGGCGCTTGCCGCCGAGCGTGCCGTCGGGCGCGATGGTGAATGCCCAGACCACGCGCTGCACGCTCTCGTTGACGTACAGGGTGCGCCCGTCCGGGCTGACGTCGATGCCGTTGGCGGTCCCGAGCTGGTCGGCCGCAAGCGTCACTTTACCGTCGCGCTCGATGCGCCACACGCGCCCGGTGTTCTTCTTCCAGTCCGGGTCGCTCGCATAGATGACCCCGGCGGCCGTGATGGCCAGGTCGTTCGGCTGGCTCATGGCGGCCTCGCGCGCATGGATGGCGATGGCGCCGCTGGCCGGATCGATGCGGTAAATCGTGTGTTCGACGTAATCGGCCACGTACATCGCGCCGTCGGGTCCGAAGCGGATGCCGTTGGCAATGCTGGTGCCGGGCAGGGTCGCGAACACCTCGGCCGCGCCGTCCGGCTTGACCTTGCCGATGGTTTGCTGGCGCCCAAAATTGACCGCGTACACATTCCCGGCCGCATCCACGGCCGGGCCTTCCACGCCCGCGGTAAACGACTTGGGCGCGGTCAGGGCGCTGGCCACGTGCAAGCGTTCCAGGGTGGCCGGCGGCGCGCCGGCGGCCACTGCGGGTCCCGCCTGGCAGGCGGCAAAGGCCAGCGCGCACGCCAGCCGGGTCGAGGTCATCATGCAAACTCCGTTCGGGGAAATTGCCGGTCATCCGGCCGCCACCAGTGTACTTGATGATGAGGTAAGCTTCGTGTTTTGATAATGCTGAGCCAGGTGACAAGTTTGAACCGACAATACACGAAACCGCTGCTGATCGCGGCAGTCATCGGCGCCATCGGCGTCTGCGCCGCGGGCGGCGTGTGGTACGCCCTGCACAGCGGCGCCCAGCCGTCAGTGGACAGGGTGGCGGCCATGGTCGGCATCAAACCGCGCCCGACCGTGCTGGGCTGGCCGGTCAGCATCGGCAGCGTGGCCGGCAACGGCAGCGCCGGCTTTGCCGACGGCCGCGCGGCGCAGGCGCGTTTTTCCGACCCCTTCGGCATGGTGATCGACCGCGACGGCAACCTGTTCGTGGCCGACGCCGGCGACAACAACCGCATCCGCAGAATCACGCCCGAGGGCGTGGTCTCGACCCTGGCCGGCGGCAAGGAAGGCTTTGCCGACGGCAACGGCGGCGCCGCCGCGTTCCACACGCCGTCCGGCATGGCCATCGACGCCGCCGGCAACCTGTATGTGGCCGACACCGGCAACAACGCGATTCGCAAAGTGACCCCGCAAGGCGTGGTCAGCACCTTGGCTGGCGGCGGCGTGCCGGGCTACCTGGACGGCAAGGCCGACCTCGCCATGTTCAACGGGCCGGTTGGCGTGGCGGTCGATCAGGCCGGCGTGGTGTACGTAGCCGACACCTACAACGACCGCATCCGCGCCATCGGGACCGACGGCATGGTGCGCACCATCGCCGGCAGCACGCCCGGCTACGTGGACGGTCCGGCAGGGGCCGCGCTGTTCGACACGCCGACCTCGGTCGTGGTCGATGCCAAAGGCAACCTGTACGTGGCCGACACCAGCAACGGCGCGGTGCGCAAACTGGCGCCGGACGGCCAGGTCAGCACTGTGGCGATTGCGCCCGAAGGCGCCGAAAAACCGCTGCTGCGGCGCCCGGTCGCGCTGGCGCTCACGCATGACGGCTTTCTGTACGTGGGCGACATCTGGCGCGGGCGCATCCTGCAGCTCAGTCCCGACGGCGTGTTGCAGGGCCTGACCGGAATCGGGGTCGATATCGAGGTCGGCGACGCCCAGGCGGTGCGCTTGAGCCGGCCCAGCGCGATCGCCATCGACCGCGCCGGCGGGCTGTATGTGAGCGACGCGGTCAGGCGCACCGTGCACCGGGTCGCGCCGCGCGGCGACGGCGCCAGCGCGGTGCTGGCGCCCAGGGCGGCGCCGGTCGCCACGGCTGCCGCGCCGGCCGGTGAAATCGGCGCTGTGCCGGTTGCCGCCACGGCTGCCGCGCCGGCTACCGCCTCGGCTACCTTGCCGGTTCCTGTGCCCGCGTCCCAGGCGGCTGCGAGCGGGAATTTTCCGTGGCCGTTCAAGCCGCAGCACCAGCGCCACGAAGTGGTTGGCACCATCGGCGAAGTGCGCGGCAGCTACAACGGCGAAAGCCGCCACCACTTCCACAGCGGCCTCGACGTGCAGGCCGACATGGGCGTGCCGGTGCTGGCGGTGGCCGACGAAAAGGTCAGCAGCCCCGTGTCCAACTGGGCATTCGGGGAAGTGGGCGAAGGCATGAGCATCGACAGCATGGCCTACATCCACATGCGGGTCGGGCGTACGGGGAAGGACGCGCCGCTCGACCCGGCGCGCTTCATCATGCTCGATAACGAGAAAGGCAAGCCGGCGCGCATGCGCGTGCGGCGCGGCACGCGTTTCCACGTCGGCGACGCGCTGGGCACGGTCAACCGCATGTACCACGTGCACCTGGTGTACCAGCCGGGCGGGGTGGAAGCCAATCCGATGGTGCTGCCGTTCACCGGTTTCAGCGACCAGGTGGCGCCGCGCATCGACAAGATCCAGCTGGTGGACGCGGCCGGCACTGCGCTGGCGCGCAAGCCGGGCAAGCGCGTGGTGGTGGCGCGTGGCGCCGGGCCGCTGGGCATCGTGGTCGACGCCTACGACCAGGCCGACGGCAACGCCGCGCGCCGCAAGCTCGGTTTGTACAAGGTGGGTTACCAGGTCTTGCAGGCGGACGGCACGCCGGTGGCGGGCTTCGGCAAGCCGCTGGTCAACATCGAATTCAACAAGCTGCCGCCGGACCCGGAAAGCGTCAAGCTGGCGTATGCCGACAACAGCGGCATCACCGTGTATGGCAGCGCGACGACGCGCTTCCTGTACGTGGTGACCAACACCGTGCGCGACGGCGTGGCGAAAAGCGGTGGCTGGGACCCGGCCGCGCTGGCGCCGGGCGACTACGTGATCCGCATCTTCGCGGCCGACTATGCCGGCAACGAAGCGTTGAGCGGACGCGAGCTGCCGATCACGGTGGAATAAGGGGAGGGCCCCGCCTTGCGTCAGGCCTGGATGGGGGCCGCACGCTTGCGGCGGCGCGCCAGCAAGCCCAGCATGCCCATGCCAGTGAGGAACATGGCATAGGTTTCCGGTTCCGGCACGGCGCTGACCAGCTTGTCCGTATTGCTGAAGCTGGTGAAGGTGCCGGCGGGCGCCATGAACTGCGCCTGCTGGCCGCCATCGCAGCAGCCCTCGAAGCCGTAGATGGTCAGGGTGTGGTTGCCCGCGCCCAGGTTGACTGCCGCGTTGAAATACTGCGACGTATTGTTGTACTGGCCGGCCCACCACATATCGTGGCTTTTGACGTCCAGCGCCACATCGTTGAGGAACAGCGCGCCGCCATGGCCGAAATCGACGCCTGCGCGGAACTGCCACAGGCCGGCGGCCGCTTGCGTCACGCCGAAGTTGATGGTTGACTTCAGGGCAAAGTTACTGTTGCCGCCGAACAGGCTGGCGTGGGTGATGTTGTTATACGACTCGACGCTGGTCCTGGTGTAGCTTGTGCCCTGCAGCGACGCGTTGACGGCGCTCTGGTAGGCGCCGGCGTCCGACAGCATGCCCGATGGCGTGGCGGAAGCCGATTCGATCGTGATCGTGCTGGCGCAGACGCTACCGGCGACGGCGAGGGTCGCGGTAGCCAAGACCCATGAGAGATTCTTTTTCATATATTTTCCTGGACGAGGACCGTGCGCGCGCAACGGCGGCGCGGTCGGGATGAAAGAAGGTTTCGCTCCGCACGAGCGTCCAAGGCGTGCGATGGACGGTCAGTCTGGGTGCTGGCGCTGAATCACGGTGCAGCGGATGGTTATCGGATGCACGAACAGTAGCCAAAGAGTAACATGAATTCACATGCGCCAACTTTATTCCTCAGCGCTGTCCGCCTTTTACAACATCCAGTTCCTACCCCGTCGTCAAAATGACGACAACCGGGGTCAGAGCTTTCATTAGCAACAAAAACGTTGCTAATTAAAGCTCTGACCCCGGTTGTAGGCGGTTTTGGGGCGGGGGTAGGAGTTTTGGACGTCAGGCGTTGGCGAGGTCGAGGCGGGTGTCGCTGCCGCGGCCGTGGTAGCGCCCGGCCGAGAGGTCGTCGAAGCGGATCGCCGGACGCTTGGCCGACATCAGGTCGGCCAGCATCTGCGCCGAGCCGCATGACATGGTCCAGCCCAAAGTGCCGTGGCCGGTGTTGAGGAACAGGTTGCCCAGCGCGGTGCGGCCGACGATCGGGGTGCCGTCCGGCGTCATGGGACGCAGCCCGGTCCAGAACGAGGCGCGCGCGCTGTCGCCGGCGCCCGGGAACAGGTCGTTGACAACCATCTCGAGCGTGGCGCGGCGGCGTGGATTGAGACGCTGGTCGAAGCCGGCAATCTCGGCCATGCCGCCAACGCGGATGCGGTCGTCGAAACGGGTCACGGCAATCTTGTAGCTTTCGTCCAGAATGGTCGAGACCGGCGCCTTGCTGGCGTCGGTGATCGGTACGGTGATCGAGTAACCTTTCATCGGGTACACGGGAATGTCGACGATGGACTTGAGCAGGGCGGTGGAGTGCGCACCGAGCGCAACCACGTAGGCGTCGGCTTGCACCAGTTCATCGCCGCAGTGCACGCCGGCAATCGCATTGCCGCTGAGCGCCAGGCGGTCGATGGCGACGTTGTAGCGAAAGCGCACGCCCAGCGCTTCGGCCATGGCGGCCAGGCGCGTGGTGAACAGCTGGCAGTCGCCGGTCTCGTCATTGGGCAGGCGCAGCGCGCCGACCAGCTTGTCCTTGACCAGGGCCAGCGCCGGCTCGGCATTGCCAAGCTGGTCGCGCGTGAGCAGTTCGTAGGGCACGCCGGAATCCTGCAGTACCTTGATGTCTTTTTCGGCGCTGGCGAACTGTTGTTCGGTGCGGAACAGCTGCATGGTGCCGCGCTGCCGGCTTTCGTAGCTGATGCCGGCTTCTTCGCGCAGGGTCTTGAAGCAGTCGCGGCTGTACTCGGCCAGGCGCACCATGCGTTCCTTGTTCACCGCGTAACGGTCGGCGGTGCAGTTGCGCAGCATGTCCCACATCCATTTGAGCTGGAAGGTGGTGCCGTCGGGCGTGATCGAGAGCGGCGCGTGGCGCTGCAGCATCCATTTCACCGCTTTCAGGGGAATCCCGGGCGCGGCCCAGGGCGAGGCGTAGCCGGGCGAAATCTGGCCGGCGTTGGCGAAGCTGGTTTCCAGCGCGGGACCGGGCTGGCGGTCGAGCACGGTGACGTCGTGGCCGGCTTTGGCCAGGTAGTAAGCCGTGGTCACGCCGATAACGCCGCTGCCCAAAATGACGACACGCATGGTCTCTCCGGAAGAATAAATGTGGATGCAAGAATTTCCGCTATATTATTGGGTTTCAACCAGTCCTTGTTCACGTATAACTGCACTTATTTAGTGGAATTTCATGCGCATCGTTAAAGAATCGACCCGCAGTCTCGACAAGCTGGACCGCCACATCCTGCGCATCCTGCAACTCGAAGGCCGCATTTCGATGAAGGACCTGGGCGAGCGGGTCGGTTTGTCGGTGACGCCCTGCATCGAGCGCGTCAAGCGCATGGAGCGCGACGGCGTCATCAGCGGCTATTACGCGCGCGTCGATCCGGCCGCGCTGGGCGCAAAGTTGCTGGTGTTTGTGGAAATTACCCTGAACCAGAAGTCGGCCTCGGCTTTTGAACAGTTCCGGCGCGAGGTGCTGCGCATTCCCGAGGTGCAGGAATGCCATCTGGTGTCGGGCGACTTCGATTACCTGATCAAGGCGCGCATCCACGAGATGGCGGAGTACCGCAAGCTGCTCGGCGACATGCTGCTGCAGCTGCCGGGCGCGGCCCAGTCGAAGAGCTATGTGGTGATGGAGGAGATCAAGGAGACCCTGGTGCTGTCGACCGAGGCGCTCCTCTCGCAGGCTTGATGCGGCCTTCACTGAACCGAACTGAACTTAACTTAACTTAACGCAAGGCCTGGAAGCGCCCCGCCTCGAAGTCGGCAATGGCAACCTGGATTTCTTCCTTCGTGTTCATCACGAACGGTCCGTGCGACACCACCGGCTCGTTGATCGGCGTGGCGTGGCCGAAGATCAGCAGCGCATCGGTCTCGGCGGTGATCGTGAGCGCGACGCCTTCGTCGCTCAGTTCGGCCAGGTGGAAGGCGTCGGCGCGGTCGCCATTCACCTCCACGGTGCCGCGCACCACGTACAGGAACACATTGCGCGCGCGCAGGTCGGGTACGTGCAACTGGGCGCCGGCGCGCATCGCCACGGTGCTCATGAACACACCGGTGAGCGACTGCACCGGGCCTGTGTGACCGTCCCATTCGCCGGCGATCAGGTGCAGGTCGGCCTTGCCGCCATCGAGCTGCACGGTCGGAATATCGCTTTGCTGCAGCCCGGCATAGGCCGGCGCCGTCATCTTCAGGCGTCCCGGCAGGTTGATCCACAGTTGCAGGATTTCGAGCTGGCCGCCCTGCTCGCGAAAGGCCGGCGGCGAGACTTCGGCATGCACGATGCCGCTGCCGGCCGTCATCCATTGCACGCCGCCGGCGCCGATGACGCTTTCGTGGCCGGCGCTATCTTTGTGCATCAGGCTGCCGTCGATAATGAACGTCACGGTTTCGAAGCCGCGGTGCGGATGCGGTCCGAACGGCAAGCCGCGGTTGCCGGGCGGGTAGTGCTGCGGACCATGGTGATTGAGGAACAGGAACGGGTCGATCTGCTCGGCGTACGGGCCGGGCAGCGGGCGCTGGGTCAACAGGTCGCCAATGTCGTCGCGCTGCGCGGGGTGCAGGCGCTTGATGCTCTTTTCGCTCATGGGCGAACTCCTTGGATGGGTGGTGTCGTCCGTTACGATACCCGAAGCGCGGCGCGTGCGTCGGCCTGCACGATTGCGAAAACTTTATGCCCCGGTTTGCTGTCCTAGAGGGACGCCACCGCTCTGGTGGACACCACAAGGAGGCAATAATGGCAACAATGAACGCACCTGCAAACGAACGCCGCCACATTCCAGAACGGCGCAACGCCGGCAGCATCTTGCACGCAACGCACTTTTCGGCCCTCGACTGGGTCGCGATGGTGCTGATGATTATCGGCGGCATCAACTGGGGTCTGGTCGGGGCCCTTCATGTCGACCTGGTGGCCGCGCTGTTCGGCGATGGCACCACCTGGTCGCGCCTGGTATATACGGTGGTTGGCATCGCGGCGCTGTATGGTATTTACTTGCTGAGCAAGATGGCCGCGCGCAGCCGCTAGACCGCTGCGCCGCACGGCTGGCGGTGATAGACTTTGACGTTCATCAAACACCACGTCCGGGATTGTCACCATGCGTCATTCGTTCGTCATCGCCAGCCTGCTGTGCTGCCTGGGCAGCGCCGCCAGCGCCGCTCCCCCGCCACCGGGGGATGCGGCCTTGCGCGCGGCCGCCCATGCGGCGGCGACCTATCGCACCGAGCTGATCAACAGCCTGGGCAAGATGGTCAGTTTCAATACGGTGGCCGACAAGGCGGTGCCGTTCGAGCGCAATGCGCAGCATCTCGGTTTCAAGCAGTACCTCAAGGCCGAGGCCGAGCGGCTCGGACTCGATTACACCGACCACGGCTATGTGATGGTGATCGGCCTGGGCAGCGGCACTGAGCGGGTCGGCATCATCACGCATGGCGATATCCAGCCGGTCGATCCGTCCAAGTGGAAAAAGTCGCCGTTCGAGCTGGACAAGACCAGCGAGGCCGGGCGCCTGATCGGGCGCGGCACCGAGGACGACAAGGGGCCGATCGCGACCGCCATGTACGCGATGAAGGCGATCAAGGACAGCAAGCTGGCGCTGTCGAAACGGCTGGAACTGTATATCTACATGGCCGAGGAATCGGACTGGGGGCCGCTGACCGAGTTTCTCAAGACGCACCAGGCGCCCCAGGTGAATATCACCCTCGACGCCGAGTATCCGGTGGTGACGGCCGAGAAGGGCTACGGCACCATCAGCGTGACGGTGCCCGCACAGCCGTCCGCCGCGCCGGACACGGCCTCGCTGAGCGCCTTCGGCGGCGGCTTTTTCGGCAGCCAGATTCCGGAAGACGCCAGCGCCACCATCGACAACGTCACGCCCGAGCTCGAAGCGCGCATCCGCCAGCGCGCCACCGCCCAGGGCGGCATGCGCTACACCTTCACCCGCCAGGGCCAGCAGTTGCTGGTCAAGGCGCAGGGACTGGCGGCGCACTCGTCCAAGCCGGAAGACGGCGTCAACGCCATCAGCATGCTGGCCGATGCGCTCAGCGTGCAGGCGTGGCCGAACAGCACGGCCGGCGCCATGGTCAATTTTCTCAACGACCTGATCGGGACCAGCATGTATGGCGACAAGTTCGGCGCCATCGCTTACCGCGATAAATTCATGGGCCCGCTGACGGTGGCGCCGACCGTCATCAAGCAGGGCGAGGCCGGCATCTCGCTGCATGTGAATCTGCGCCGCCCGCAAGGCAAGACCACCGAACAGCTCACGCGCGAGGTGAACGCGGCGCTGGCGCAGTGGCAGGCGCAGCGCGTCGCGCTGGCCGATGTGAAGGTGGAGATCACCGAACCGTGGCTGCAGAAAAGCGCGCCGCAGGTGCCGACCTTGCTGTCGGTGTTTTCCTACTACACCGGGATCAAGAATCCGCGTCCGGTCTCGATCGGCGGCGGCACCAATTCGCGCCTGTTTCCGAACGCGGTCAGCTTCGGTCCGGCCATGCCGGGCACGGTGTACTCGGGCCACTCGGAGCACGAGTTCATCACCGTCAAGCAATTGATGCTGAACCTGCAGATGTACACGGCCGTCATGGTCGAGCTCGCAAAATAGACACGCGCGCCGGCGCGGCGCGAGGCGACGCGCATGCGCCGCCGCGCCTCGCCGGCCGCGCATCTCCCCGTGTCCGGTTCGATCGCACCCGTAAAAACACCGATCCGTGATGTAGGTGACAGCCTACTTAATGTAACCAGTTTCTCCGCTCAATCGTCAGTCCGGCGACGTCTCCCTCTGGCGCGTAACACCGCTTTGGCGCGGCTGAAATACAGCCGGTTACAAGCCATTTTCCTCTAGAAATCTTGCCTCGCCTACGCGTGAAAATACGCAAAATTGGCGTGCTAGCATCCATTCCCTGTCCGCGATCGACGGCGTTTTTGCGGCATGGCGCCGCCCACGCGCAGCCTGAAAAGGACCAGCGGCCACGGCCGTTTCGGCCCACGACAAGGAACATCGATGAGTCAATTCGAATACCCGCGCCCCCAGCTCGTGCGCGAGCAATGGATCAGCCTGAACGGCCCGTGGAAATTCATGTTCGACGACGGGCGGCGCTGCCGCATGCCCGATGGCGCGACCGCATGGACGCACCAGATCGAGGTGCCGTTCGCGCCCGAAGCGCGCGCCAGCGGCCTGGGCGATACCGGCTTTCACTCGGTGTGCTGGTACGAGCGCAGCTTCCAGCTCACGCCGCACAGCGGGCGCACCATCCTGCATTTTGGCGCGGTCGACTACCGCGCCCGGGTCTGGGTCAACCAGCACCTGGTGGCCGAGCACGAGGGCGGGCACACGCCGTTCTCGGCCGACATCAGCGGCGTACTCGAGGAGGAGGGCGCGCAGCTCGTGACCGTGTACGTCGAGGACGATCCGCACGACCTGGCCAAGCCGCGCGGCAAGCAGGACTGGCTGCTCGAAGCGCACTCGATCTGGTATCCGCGCACCACCGGCATCTGGCAGACGGTGTGGATCGAACAGGTCGCCTCGACCTACATCCAGAGCTTGCGCTGGACGCCGATCTTCGAAACCTACGAAATCGGTTGCGAAATCTTTGCCACCGGCGACATCACCGAAGAACTGTTCGTCGAAGTCAAGATCTGGCACGGCGACAACCTGCTGGCGGACGACCACTACAAGCTGCTCGGCCACGAGGCCAACCGCAAGATTTCCCTGTCCGACCCCGGCATCGACGATTCGCGCAACGAACTGCTGTGGAGCCCCGAGCGGCCCACCCTGCTCAATGCCGAGGTGACCCTGCACCACCGTGGCCAGGTGCTCGACGTGGTGCGTTCCTACACGGCGCTGCGCTCGGTGGCGATCAACCGCGACCGCTTCATGCTCAACGGGCGCGCCTACGCGCTGCGGCTGGTGCTCGACCAGGGCTACTGGCCCGAGTCGCTGCTGACGGCGCCCTCCGACCTGGCCCTGAAACGCGATGTCGAGCTGGCCAGGGCGATGGGCTTTAACGGCGTGCGCAAGCACCAGAAAATCGAAGACCCGCGCTACCTGTACTGGGCCGACCGGCTGGGCCTGCTGGTGTGGGAAGAAATGCCCTCGGCCTACCGTTTCAGTCCCAAGGCCATCACGCGCATGGTGCGCGAATGGACCGAGGCCATCGAGCGCGACTACAGCCACCCGTGCATCATCGTCTGGGTCGCCTTCAACGAATCGTGGGGCGTGCCGAACCTGACCCTCACGCAAGCCCACCGCAACGCGGTCGAGGCCCTGTACCACCTGACCCGCACGCTCGACGCCACGCGCCCGGTGATCGGCAACGATGGCTGGGAAGCCTCGGCCACCGACATCCTCGGCATCCACGACTACGACTGCAGTCCCGAGCGGCTGGCGGCGCGCTACACCACCAGCGAGCCGACCCGCACCCTGTTCGACCAGCGCCGCCCGGGCGGACGCATCCTCACCCTGGACGGCTTTCCGCACCGCGGCCAGCCGATCGTGCTGACCGAGTTCGGCGGCATCGCTTTTGATAAGCACGGCGCCGGCGAGCGTACCTGGGGCTATTCGCGCGCCCGCACCGAAGACAGTTTCCTCGACCTGTACCGGCGCCTGCTCACGGTGGTCAATACCACGACCATGTTCAGCGGCTTTTGCTACACCCAGTTCAGCGACACCTTCCAGGAAGCGAACGGCCTGCTGTGCGCCGACCGCACGCCCAAGGTCCCGCTCGAACTGATCCGCGCGGCCACGCGCAACGACCACGAGAAGGAGGATTGCTATCCGGGATTTTCCTGACCAGCCGCCTTCCTCACCCGCGCACGACGACGCTGCGGGTTCGCAGGAGACCACACAGCCAACCACATACGCCCGGGACGGGCGAAAGGAGATCACATGTCGACCATCATCGTTTTTTGCCACCTGCGCTGGGACTTTGTTTACCAGCGGCCGCAGCAGTTGTTATCGCGGCTGGCGCACCATTTCCGCATCCTCTTTGTGGAGGAGCCCGTTCACGACGATGGCGACAGCTTCATGGAACAATCGAGTCCGGTCCCGAATGTGACCGTGTTGCGGCCGCACACGCCGGTGCATGCGCCGGGTTTCCACGACGACCAGATCCGCCTGCTGCAACCGCTGCTGGCCGGCCTGGCGCCGCCCGGCGAGCGGCCCATCGTCTGGTTCTATACGCCGATGGCCCTGCCGCTGCTGCAAGAGCTGCACGCGGGCCTGGTGGTGTACGACTGCATGGACGAGCTGGCGGCGTTCAAGAATCCGCCGCGCCAGCTCCTGCAGCGCGAAACAGCCCTGCTGAACCTGGCCGACCTGGTGTTTGCCGGCGGACCGAGCCTGTACCAGGCCAAGCGCGAGCGCCATCCGAACGCGCATTGCTTTCCCAGCAGCGTGGACGTGCGCCACTTCGAGCGCGCGCTCGGGCGCGACCGTGGTCATCCGCTCCAGGCCGGCATCGGCGCGCCGCGCCTGGGCTTTTACGGCGTGATCGACGAGCGCTTCGACGCCGCCCTGATCGGCGCGCTGGCCGATGCGCATCCCGACTGGCAACTGGTGATGGTGGGGCCGGTCATGAAGATCGACCCGGCCAGCCTGCCGCAGCGCCCGAACATCCACTACCTGGGGCAGCAATCGTACCAGGCGCTGCCGGGCCTGCTGGCCGGGTGGGATGTGTGCCTGCTCCCGTTCGCCCTGAATGAGGCCACCCGCTTCATCAGTCCGACCAAGGTGCTCGAATACATGGCCGCCGAGCTGCCGATCGTCAGCACCGGCATTGCCGACGTGGCCCGGCCGTATGGCCATGTGGTGGCGATCGCGCGCGACGCCGGCGACTTCATCGCGGCGTGCGAAGCGGCCCTGGCGATGACGCCGGAACGGCGCGCCGCGATGTGCGCCACCATGCGCAATATCGTGGCCGCCACCTCGTGGGACGTCACCGTGGACGCGATGCGGCGCCTGCTGGCCGAGACCACGCCGGGACGCAGCACGGCGCGCTTCAGCGGCGCCGGCTATGCGGGCGCCGGCTATGCGGGCGCCGGCTATGCGGGCGCCGGCGCGGGGACTGGCAGCGGCAGCGGCAGCGGCAGCGGCGCCACTGTCAACCCGCTGCGCTCGCAGACCGGCGCGCAGAAGGTGCAGACCGTCATCGTCGGCGCCGGTCCGACCGGGCTGTCCGCAGCCTACCACTTGGGGGAGGGCGCGCTGCTGCTCGACAAGAACAGCAGCGTTGGCGGCTGGTGCCGTTCGATCCACGACCAGGGCTTCACCTTCGACCATGCCGGCCACATCATGTTTTCGAACGATCCCTATGTGCTGTCGCTGTACGAGATGCTGCTCGGGCCGAACCTGCACTGGCAAAACCGCGAAGCCTGGGTCTACAGCAAGCGGGTGTACACGCGCTACCCGTTCCAGGGTGCGCTGTACGGTTTGCCGCCCAAGGTCATCACCGAATGCATCATCGGCGCCGTGGAAGCGCGCTTCGGCAGCATCGACGGGGCTGCGGCGGCGCCGCCACCGTGCGCGGTCAAGCCGGTGGAAGACTGCTGCGCCGATGGAACGGTCGAGGTCGCTCACGGCACGGCCAGCATTGCGCCGCGCAAGCGCGAGAGCCAGAACTTCGAAGAATTCATTTACAAGGTATGGGGGCGCGGCATCGCCGAGCACTTCGCCATTCCCTACAACAAAAAGCTGTGGACCGTGCCGCTCTCCGAGATGGAAACCTCCTGGCTCGGCGGCAGGGTGCCGCTGCCCGACCTGGAAGACATCATCGAAGGCGCGCTGGAACCGGTCGCCAAGCCGATGGGGCCGAATGCACGCTTCGGCTATCCGCTCTCGGGCGGCTTCCAGGCGCTGATGTCCGGTTTTCTGCCGCACATCAAAGGCAGGATCGAGATGAACGCCGAAGCGGCCCAGCTGCTGCCGCGCGAACATGTGCTGGTGATGGCCGATGGCAGCCGCTACCGTTACGATCACCTGATCAGCACCATGCCCCTGCCCGAGTTGATCAAGCTGATCGGCAGTGAAGCGCCGCCCGAGGTGCGGGCGGCGGCCGCGGGCTTGCGTCACTTGTCGGTGCGCTGCGTCAACCTTGGCGTGGCGCGTGAAAACATCACCGACAAGCACTGGATTTACTATCCCGAAGACACGATTTTCCACCGCATTTTCGTGCAGGGCAACGCCAGTCCTCACTGCAATCCGCCGGGTGGATTCGGGCTGACCTGCGAGATTTCGTACTCCCCCTGGAAGCCGCTGCCGCTCGACGGCAAGGCGCTGATCGACCGCTGCATCGAAGACTGCATCAAGGTCACCATGCTCAGGCCCGACGACCGCATCATCACCGCCAACCTGGTCGACATGCCGTATGCGTACGTGGTGTACGACCATGCACGCACGGACAACGTGGCGCTGGTCAAAGCGTGGCTGGCGCGTTACGACATCGTGCTGGCGGGCCGTTACAGCGAATGGGAGTACTACAATTCCGATCACGCGTTCATCGCCGGCAAGAAGGCGGCGGAAGCGGTGTTGCGCCAGCGCGCCGATGCGGCCAAGAACGTCGGGTCGGAGTAAGCTTGCGTTGACCTGTCGCGCACTTGGGGCCAAGTGCGCTGATGTCGCCTGATGGCTGGGTCATGCCTGCCGCTTGCGCCGACGGGCGTCCTTGCCGGCTTGTCGTTCCCACCACGGGGAAGACGGTGACAGTGCCAGCGCGTAAAACGTTCTGGCGCGTGAAACGTGTCAGCGGCTAACACGGGTAGCGACAACACGTGTAGCGACAACCCGCGTAGCAACAACAGGTGTAGCAACTACGGCGCGTCATCGGCTGCGACATGCCGGTGGGTAGAGCCAGCCAGTCGGTAGCGCCAGCCAGTGGGTAGAGTCAGCCAGTCGGTAGAGCCAGCCAGTGGCCGGCCCCCATTATCCAGTGCTGCTAACGCTCGATTGTGCCACCCGACATGCGCACGCGGTCGCCGGTAGCGAACGATGGCGCCGTTTCCTGTGTGACGACCTGGGTCGCGCCATCGTCCATTTTCAGGGTGATGCGGTAGACGCGTTCGCCGGTCATGGTGCCGCCGCTGGTGCCGGTGCTGCCGGCGCTGCCGGTGGAACCAGTCGATCCTCCGCTACCCGCCGTCCCGCTGGTCTGGCGTGGCACGACTTCGATCTTGCTCACGGTACTGTTGGGCATGCCTCCCGACGCGCCGGAAGGGCTCGTTCCACTGGCCATGCTGCCGCCCGACTGGGTGCTTCCCGCCGCGGTTGAACTGCCCGCGCCCGCCATGGAACTGTCCATGCCGCTGCCGCTACCTGAGCTGCCCGAGCCCGCCATGCTGCCGCCGCTCCCGGTCGACATGGAGCTGCCGCTGCCCGTGGTGCTTCCGGTCGAGGTCGACGTCGAGCCGCCGGTGCCCGCGCTGCTGCCCGTGCCGGTGTCGGCCATGCTTCCGCTGCCGCCGGTGGCGCTGGTCTGGCTGCTGCCGCCGGTTCCCGTGCTACCGCTGCCGCCGCTTCCTGAACTGCCGGCCGCGCCGCCGCTGTCGGTCGTGCCGCTTCCTGCCGACGCCGTGCTCGCCGAGGTGTCTGGGCTGGTGCTGCTGGCCGTGTCGCTGCCGTTCATGCCGGTGGAACTGCAGGCCGCCAGGGCCAGCAAGCCCGCCAAGAGCACGCTTTGTTCGATACGCTTCATGATCAACTCCTTTGGTTGGGTGTCTTCCTTGTGTGCGTGACAATGCCGCGTGCCACTGGGGTAAGAGCGGGCATTTGAACTAACGTTCCCATGCATTCATGTGCCTTTTGACACAGGTCAAACAATAAGCAGATTGTCTTGAATTTTTCGGGGAGGATGGGAATGGCGCAAAGACGGCGCAGTGCACGCTTGATACAGCGCAAATCCCCGTTTCTTTGACCAGGCAATAATTTTTCTACTGAATTTTTTGCGAGTTTTCCATGCCTGCCACTTCACTCTCCAGCCTGATCATTGACCTGGTCGCTTCGATGGAATCGAGCGTCACCAGCCTGCGCGAGCATCATTACTCGCAACAGGCGGTGCGGCGCCTCGTGCGCGAGGCGCAACCGCTTGACGGTGGCATTGGCGCTGGCGTGACGTCGCCCGGCGCGGCAGTACTAGCGGGAACGCGCCTGCGGCAGAAATGCCCAGAGCAGGCCCGCGGTGACGAGTGCGGCATTGCAGTCGACCATCCAGTCGCCGACTGCGCCTGTACGGTACGGTAAAAAACTCTGCACCAGTTCGTCCAGCGCGCCCATGACCATCACGGTCAGCACCGATTTGATGGCGCGTTCGCGTGCACTGCCCAGGCTGCCGGTAAACAAGAGGAAGGTGATGGTGCCGTAGGCCAGCGAGTGCAGCACGATGCCGGACGCCACGGTCCCAATTTCGGCGCGCGCCCCAGGCAGGGAACCCATGATGAGAATGGCGGCGTAGATCGCGAGCGCGGTGCCGTAGCGCAACTTGCGCAGGCGTTCATCGAGAACAAGCAGGGAAAGCAGGGCGGACATGACAGGGAGCGTGAGGGAAAACCGCCACCTTACCATGCCGGCCGCCGCGCAGGCGCGGCCGGCATATTGTTTGCCCAATAATGTTTTACCCGAATGGGCACTCAGATCGTCAGTGCGGGCGCGCCGTTGGGGTAGCGGGCGTCAAAGCAGCCGTGGCACTCGGCACAGAACAGATGGGCCACACGGACGGCACGCTGGCGCAAGACCAGCTTGAGATGGGAATGATTGCAGTTCGGACAAGTCTCGCGAACCGTACCGAAGGTGATCAGTTCGACCGGGGCATGATCGCTGTCGAGGTGGTCGACGACCGTGTTGGGGTTGAGTTCGCTCAGGACGAGGGTGTCGTCCGGGGTGTGGCGCTGGCGGCGGCTGGCGTTTGCCTGTTGATAAAGTGGCTCGGATAGTGCATCAAGGACATATTCGCTCATTCTTATCGCTCCGCTTGGCTGGCCAATGGTTATGAAAAAAGCTCGAGGAACTTCATGATAGATGAATGGGCGCCAGCTTCAAGCCTTTGCGTCATCTTTTTGCCCGTCCTAGTCAAAGGAACAGGAAAAAGTGTTGCGCCAAAAAAAAGCCCGCTTGTGGGAGCGGGCTAAACCCAAGATCGGGCCAAGAGATCGTCAATTCGGAGTGGTGTGCCGCCCTCTGGGTCGACACACCTGGCTGCCAGTCACGCATATCGGTTACGTGTACAGCAGATGAAGCAAGTATAGGCAGGCAATGTTACGCAGCTATGACACTGCGCAACATTCTCGAAAGTGGGAAGATAATTTCCGGAAGCATCCGGGCTGGCTGCGCACTGGCGGCCAGGCAAAAAAAAGCCCGCTGATGAAAGCGGGCTTAAACTATTTTCTTGGAGGAAGATAGTGGAGACAGGTGCAATTATGCGGGTCGGGCACTTATATGTCTAATTGCCTTTTCGGATACCAGACATGCACCTGTCTTATATCTGATGCGGTCGCTTAAACCGTGACGCTCAGGTCGACGTCGATGTTGCCGCGTGTTGCGTTCGAGTATGGGCAAACTTCATGTGCCTTGTCCACGGCAGCCTGGGCCGTTGCCTGGTCCATGCCCGGGGTGTTGACCACCAGCTTGATGGTCAGGCCGAAGCCGCCTTTGTCGTTCGGGCCCACGCCGACCGAGGCGTCGATGCGGGTGTCCGCTGGAACCGGGGTTTTCAGCGCGCCGCTGACCAGTTTCAGGGCCGACAGGAAGCAAGCCGCATAGCCTGCCGCGAACAGTTGCTCGGGATTGGTGCCGTCGCCGCCCGCGCCACCCAGTGCCTTCGGGGTCGACAGTTTGACATCCAGGACCTTGTCATCGGAAACTGCGCGGCCATCACGACCACCGGTTGCTGTTGCGTGTGCTGTGTAGAGAACTTGCATGGTAACTCCTTGGTTGGGTTGGGACGGCAACGCTGTGCCGATGGGAGAACTATAGCGAACAATTCAATTGTGTGCAATCGTTTTATTTGGATGTGTTGATGGCAAAGGCGGGGCTCAGCCCCGCCGTGTCATCAGTCGTGGTCTTCCATCGCCTTGAACAGGTCGTCGCGCACGCCCGACAGCTCGCTGCGCATGCGTCCCAGCGCGGCCAGTTCCTGCCCGCTGGCGCACAGCACCTGTTCCGGAATCGCTTCGGCCTGGACCCGCAGCGCCTGGCCCTGGGCGGTCAGCACGATGCGCACCTGGCGCTCGTCATGCGGATCGCGGTTGCGCGAGAGCAGGCCGTTCGCTTCCAGGCGCTTGAGCAGCGGCGTGAGCGTGCCCGAATCGAGAAACAGGCGCGCCCCGATATCCTTGACCAGGATCGCATCCTGTTCCCACAGCACCAGCATCACCAGGTATTGCGGGTAGGTCAGGCCGAGCCGGTCGAGCATCGGCTTGTAGGTCTTGGTCATCGCGTGCGAGGCTGAATACAGGGCGAAGCAGAACTGGTTTTCCAGCGCAAGCATGTTGATCCCTGCCGGCAGCGGTTGTTTGGTTTGGCTCATTCCTTCACCGGGACCGTGTAGTTGAGGGCGAGCCGGCCACCATCGACATACATGGTCTGGCCGGTCATGTAGGAAGCGTCGTCGCTGGCCAGGAACACCACCACCGAGGCGATTTCTTCCGGTTCGCCGCAGCGTCCCAGCGGCGTGCGCGACAGGATCGTGTTGCGCGCTTCCGGGCTGCCCAGCACGGCTTTCTTGGCCAGTTCGGTCAGGATGGTGCCGGGGCCGATGCCGTTCACGCGGATGCCGTAGCCGGCCAGGTTCAGCGCCATGACCTTGGTCAGCTGGTTGATGCCGCCCTTGGACACCACGTATGGCACCTGGTTGGCGATCGCCACTTCCGAATTGACGCTCGACATATTGATGATGCAGCCGTGTTGCTGGCTCACCATGTGGCGCGCCGCAGCCTGGCCGCACAGGAACATGGACTTCAGATTGATGCGCATCACGCGGTCGAAATCGTCTTCGGTCAGGTCGAGGAAATCGGCGGCGTGGGTCACGCCGGCGTTGTTGACCAGCACATCGATGCGCCCGAAGGCGGCCACGGTCGCGGCGATCATGGCATCGACATCGGCCTTCTGGCTGACGTCGGCGGCAAAGAAGCGGGCGTTCTCGCCAAGCGCCTCGGCCGCGGCGGCGCCGTCGGGCTTGATATCGACCAGCATCACGCGCGCGCCTTCCTTCACCAGGCGCTGGGCGCAGGCCAGGCCGATGCCTTGCGTGGCGCCGGTGACGATCGCTACTTTTTGCTCAAGTCTCATGTATTGCTTTCAATGTGATGCGGAATAGCGAATTTTAACCACACAGTGCGCCCGGCGTCGGGTTTTTTGCACTGCATCACAGCATGATGGGGCGATCCGGCAACTCGTTGGCGCGCGCGCCCTGCGCTGGAAAGTGCTCCACCAGCAAGCTGTTGACTTGTGCCAATGCAGCCAGCGTGGCGGCGTGGAATTGGCCGAGTGCAAAACCCTGCGTCATGGTCGCGCACACACGTTTCCAGACGATATTGTCGATCTTGCGCCCGACGTTGCGGTCGGTCACGATTTCGATCTGATGCTCGGCCAGGTTCACGTAGATGAGCACGCCGCAATTGTCTTCCGTATCCCAGATGCCATATTCGGCAAACAGGGCAATCGCGCGTTCGCGGATGCCCATGCCGGCCCACAAGGCGTCGAAGGGCATGCCGTGCTCGACGATGAGGCGCACCTCGCTGCGGTGGCGTTGCTCGCCGGACGCGATGGCCTTGGCGATCGCATCGAGCGTCTCCGGCGGAAACGCGCGCCGGCCGTTCGCTTGCGTGCTGCGCCAGTGGCGCCAGATGCGCGCCAGGCGCGAACCGCTTGTTGATGTGGCGGACTGACTCATTACCAATCTCCCGAGGCGCCGCCGCCGTCAAAACTGCCGCCGCCGCCGGAAAACCCGCCGCCGGAAAAACCACCACCGCCGCCACCGCCGCGACCGAGGCCGCCAAGCGCGCTGCCGATGATGAAGCCGGTCGCACCGCTGCTCCAGCCGCCGCTGCCCAGACGCGAGCGGCGTGGCCGCAACATCGATGCCAGCGCAATCGCGCCGAACAGGATCAGCGGCACCAGCATGCCGCCGCCGCCCGACTCCTGCGCCTGGCGCTGCTGTTGTGCCTGCGGCGGGGCAGGGAACTGCTCGGCGTTGAGCAGGGTCGCAATGGCGCCCACGCCGGCCACCAGGCCGTCATAAAACTGTTTCTGCTGAAAATGCGGGGCGATTACATCCTGCAAGATGCGCTTCGATTGCGCATCAGTCAGCACGCCTTGCACGCCGCGCCCGGCTTCGATGCGCAAGCGCCGCAGGGCGGTGGGATTCTCGGGCGCCACCACCAGCAGCACGCCATCGTCGACGCCCTTGCGGCCGAGCTTCCAGGCATCGGTCACGCGGATGCTGTACTGCTCGATCTGTTCCGGCGCCGTGCTCTTGACCAGCAACACCGCGATCTGGCTGCCGGTCTTGCTTTCGTAGTCGGTCAGCACGGCTTCGAGTTTGGCGCGCTGTTCCGCGCTCAGCATGCCGGCCTGGTCGGTGACATGGCTGCTCAGGGTCGGCACCGGCGCCAGCTGGGCGTGGGCGGTGGCGCCCAGACCGAGCCCGAACGCCAGGGCCAGCAACCATAAATAACGCAGCAGCTTCATCGGCTTACTTGCCAAAGTTCACGGCTGGGGCGGTCGAAATCGCCTTTTCGTTTTCGACGGTGAACGACGGCTTGACCTCGTAGCCGAACATCTTGGCGGTCAGGTTGGTCGGGAACTTGCGCACCTGGACGTTGTAATCCTGCACGGTGACGATGTAACGCTGGCGCGCCACGGTGATGCGGTTCTCGGTGCCTTCCAGCTGCGACTGCAGGTCGCGGAAGCTGGCGTCGGCCTTCAGGTCGGGATACTTCTCGGCAACCACCATCAGGCGCGACAAGGCGCCGGACAACTCGCCCTGGGCCGCCTGGAACTTCTTGAACGCTTCCGGATCGTTGAGCACCTCGGGAGTGACCTGGACGCTGGTGGCGGAGGCGCGTGCGCGCGTGACCGCTTCCAGCGTTTCTTTTTCGTGCGAGGCATAGCCCTTGACCGTGTTGACCAGATTCGGAATCAGGTCGGCGCGGCGCTGGTACTGGTTGACGACTTCGCCCCAGGCCGCCTTGCTGGCTTCATCCTTGGTCTGGAATTCGTTATAGCCGCAGCCGGACAGGAGTGTCCCCGTCAGTGCCAGGGTCAGCAGCACCCGTGTGCAGCGTGCGAATGCGTTGTTTGTCATGGTATTTCCGTCCGTAGCAAGTTGTCGAATGGTCAAAAATATACCCTAAATGCCCACAAGATGGCTTTTCAAGCGTGCGTGCTTGCGGGCGGGGAGGGCGAGGGGAAGGTTACAATGGCGGGTTTGTAATTGACTACGAGGCTGTCCTGTGAACTTTATCAACAAGCTGTCCGCCGCCTGGACCACCAACAACTCCCTGCTGTGCGTGGGCCTGGACCCCGACCTGGCGCGTTTCCCGGCGCAACTGGCCAGCGAGCCGGACGCGATTTACCTGTTTTGCAAGGAAATCATCGACGCCACGGCGGACCTGGCCTGTTCCTTCAAGCCGCAGATCGCTTACTTTGCCGCGCTGGGCGCGGAGGGGCAGCTCGAGCGCATTTGCGCGTATGCGCGCCAGCATTATCCGCACATTCCCGTCATTCTCGACGCCAAGCGCGGCGACATCGGCGCCACCGCGCGCCAGTACGCGCGCGAAGCGTTCGACCGCTACGGGGCCGATGCGGTGACGGTTAACCCGTACATGGGTTTCGACTCGGTCGAGCCGTACATGGAATGGACCGACCGCGGCGCTATCGTGCTGTGCCGCACGTCCAATCCGGGCGGATCGGATTTGCAGTTCCTGATGGCCGACGGCAAGCCGCTGTACCAGCACGTGGCGCGCATGGTGGCCGACACGTGGAACAAGAACGGGCAGTGCGCGCTGGTGGTGGGGGCGACCTTTCCGGAAGAACTGGCGCAGGTGCGGGCGATCGTGGGCGAGATGCCGCTGCTGGTGCCGGGGGTGGGTGCGCAGGGCGGGGATGTGGAAGCGACCGTCAGGTCCGGACGCACGGCCAGCGGCGCCGGCATGATGATCAACTCTTCGCGCGCGATCTTGTATGCGACGGCGCAGGGGAGCGAGGATTTTGCGGCGGCTGCGCGCCGGGTGGCGACCGAGACGCGCGACGCGATTAATTTGTATCGCTAACCCGTCGTTCGCGCAGAGGCGGGAACCCAAGTTCGTACCGTAGCCAGTGTCGGCTCGGCAAACTTGGGTTCCCGCTTTCGCGGGAACGACGAGCTAGCGGCGACAGGATAATTAGTACCTGCTCGGCGCAATCGCCTCGGCATAATCGTACAAGGTCCCCAGAATTTCCTCGGCCCGCTCATCGGCATCTTCCGACAAGGTATCAATCTCCGCAAACAACTGCTCGATCGTGCGCGCGCCGCCTTCCCCGTCGAACAGCCTGGCCGCGCGGTGCGCTTCCCACTGCTGCGCTTCGGCTTCGCTCAACAACTCCGGGAAATTGCGCGCGCGATACCTGAACACCAGCTCCACCAGGCGCTGATCCTCGAACGACGGCCTGGCCTTGGCCAGCTTTTCCGGCGTCTCGGTGCGCAAGGACTCCAGCTTGCGCCGGTCGCCGCTGCCGATAAAGCCGCCATACAGGTCTTCATCCACATCCACGCTTTCCTGCGCACCCGGCCGCTGGTACACCTGCGCCCACAAGGCCCCCATATCCGGCCCCGCCGCCGCCACGGCCGCAAAGGCGCGGGCCTGCTCGATATCGATGCCCCATTTCTGCGCCATCTCGGCGCTCAAGGTCTTGAGATTGCCCACCAGCATAGGCGACTTGTTCAAATGGATGCTCTTGATCGGCAAGCGCGTCACGCCTTCCGGCAGGTCGGCCGAGCGCGTGAACATGCGCAGGCGGATCGTGTCCGCGTCGAGCCCGAACAGCTCGGTCGGATCGTAGCTGCAATCCCACACCAGCACTTCATTCTTGTTGGTCGGATGCGTTGCCAGCGGCCACACCAGGCCGATGCAGCCGCGCTCGGTCGGGAACATGCCCGACACGTGCAGGAAGGGCTGGCGTTGCGCCGCCGCCAGATGCATGCCCATTTCCGAGGCGACCTTGTCTTTCTTGTGCAGGGCCAGGCAAAAATCGAACAGCTTGGGCTGCTTGTCGCGGATCAGGCGCGCCAGCGCGATGGTGGCGCGCACGTCCGACAACGCATCGTGCGCCGACTCGTGCAGCAAACCATTGGCCTTGGCCAGATGTTCCAGCTTGAAACTCGGCTTGCCATCCTCGCGCATCGGCCATTCGATACCTTCCGGACGCAGCGCGTAGGTCATGCGCACCACGTCGAGCAAGTCCCAGCGTCCGCAATTGTGCTGCCACTCGCGCGCGTACGGGTCGATCAGGTTGCGCCAGAACAGGAAGCGGGTGATCTCGTCATCGAAACGGATGGTGTTGTAGCCCACGCCAATGGTGCCCGCCTGGCTGAACGCGGCCTCGATGGTGGCCGCGAACTGGTGCTCGGGCACGCCCATTTCCAGGCATTGCTGGGGCGTGATGCCGGTGATCAGGCAGGACTGCGGGTCGGGCAGGAAATCCGGGGCCGGCTGGCAGTACAGCATGATCGGCTCGCCGATTTCGTTCAGGGCGGCATCGGTGCGGATCGCGGCGAACTGCGCCGGACGATCGCGGCGCGGCTGGGCGCCGAAGGTTTCGTAGTCGTGCCAGAGAAAGGTATGGGTGGTCATGGAACTTTGATCAATAAGTTGCGCTAAGTTCCGTCGTTCCCGCGCAGGCGGGAACCCAAGCTCTCGTTGCTAAGCGACGGTGCCTTGGATTCCCGCCTGCGCGGGAATGACGGTTCCGAATGTTGCGGTCAGAATTTCGATGGCGTCAGGGGCGGACCCATATGGTACACAGATTGGCGCCGCCCCGGGGCGCGCTTTCAGCGCGCCACCCGGTTGCGTCCGCCGTCCTTGGCGCGGTACAAGGCGGCGTCGGCCGCTGCGATCAGGCCGCTGTCATCCATGCCCGCTTCCAGCAAGGCCACCCCGAACGAGGCCGTGATGTGCGGCAGGGGAACGCGCATGTCGCGGAAAATCGGCGCTTCGCGCATGCGCGCGCACAGGCGGTCGGCCACCATCACGGCCAGCGGTTCCGGCGTTTCTGGCAGGATCACCATCAACTCCTCGCCGCCGTAGCGCAGCGCAAAATCGGACGGGCGCAGCGCCGTCGAAATCACATCGGCCGCCGCGCGCAACGCGTCGTCGCCGGCCAGGTGGCCATGGGTGTCGTTGAACAGCTTGAAGTGGTCGAGGTCGAGCATCACCAGCGCCAGCGGCGTGCCGGCGCGGTGCGCGGTGGCGATCAGCTTGGGCAGCATGTCGTTCATCCAGGCCCGGTTGTACAGCCCGGTCAAGCCATCGTTCATCGACAGCTGGCGATAGAATTCGCCCAGCTTCTGGCGCCGCCGCAGCAGCGCGTTGGCGGCCCGGATGCGGAACGACAGCAGCCGCAGCAGGTTGCGCGCCAGGCCGTTCGACTGGTCGATCAGCTTCCACACCAGTTCGCCTTCGATGACCAGCAGCTCCGATTCTTCGAGCGCACTGATCGAGGCCAGGTTGGCCGCTTCGTCCAGTACCGACTGCTCGCCCACGCTCTCGCCCGGCAAGATCTTGCTGACCGTGCCGTCGGCCATGCCGTTGCGCGTGTCGGCCTCGACCGCCAGGGCGCCGCGCAGCACGATGTACAGGCGCGCGCGGTTGCTGTCTTCGACCCGGTCGCCGGTGCCCAGCCGGATCACGGCGCACCCGGCCAGCGCCTGCGCGATCTGGTCGTCGTCGATATCGCGGAACAAATGCAGGTCGCGGATGGTGTAGCTTGATGCTGCGAAGGTGCCGATCTGTTCCAACATAGTCTCTCCGGTCAGGTATGCGCCGCTATAACAATTGGCGTTTGCATCATATCAGTGTTCCAATAGCGTCATTCGAATTCCACGGTTGATTCCATGCACTTCCTTGATGCCATTGGCACCCAACACAAGCCGGACCCGGCGGCACGGATCGTGTCGCTGGTGCCCTCGATTACTGAACTCCTGTGCGACCTCGGCCTGGCCGGGCAAGTGGTTGGGCGCACCGGCTTTTGCATCCATCCGGCCGCGCAGGTGGCGGCGATCGCCAAGATCGGCGGCACCAAGGATGTGAACCTGGAAAAGATCCGCAAGCTCGCACCCACCCATCTGGTGGTCAACATCGACGAAAACGAAAAGCCGACGGTCGAGGCGCTGGCCGCATTCGTGCCGAACATCGTCGTCACCCATCCGGTGGCGCCGCGCGACAACCTGGCATTGGCGCGCCTGATGGGCGGCATTTTTTGTGCCGGCGACAAGGCCGACGCCTGGTGCGCCGACTTTGAAGCGGAGTACGCCGCCTTGCAGGCGCTGCCCAAGGGCCGCCCGGCGACAGTGCTGTACTGCATCTGGCAAGATCCGTGGATGAGCATTTCGGCCGATACCTATATTGCCCGCATGATGGCCGAAATCGGCTGGCGCGTGCCGCAGCTGGACGATGCGACGCGCTACCCGCGCTTTACCTGGTCGGAGGAACTGGTGGCGCGCATCGACGGCGTATTGCTGTCGACCGAGCCCTACCGCTTCACGGAGGCCCACGCGGACGCATTGGAAAAGCAGATCGGCAAGCCGGTCTATCTGGTCGATGGGGAAATGATGTCGTGGTACGGCAGCCGTTCGGTCGCCGGTTTGCGCTACCTGCGCGCCATGGCGCAGTCGGCGTCGATGTTTTGAGCGGGGCAGCGGATGTGCCATGCCGGTGCTGCGTTGCGCTGGCTCAGGCCGGCCTGCCGCGGGGGCAGGCGCTGGCCCGATTGTCAGGCAATTACTCGTTCACTTCATCCGGCTCAGGCACCAGTTTCGGCGTGGCGTGCAGCTGCTTGTCGTGCAGGCGGCCCAGGGCGCTGTCAATGGCGCGCTTGAGTTTGTCGGCAGCGCCGCTGATGGCCTGGTGCAAGCTGACAGCGTGGTCGCTGACCGCGATCGGCTGATAGCCGGTCACGCGCGCTTCGAGCAGGCAGCGGTTGCCGCCGTCGGAGGATTTCTGGCTGTTTTCGTCGCTGAGGTGGACTTCAACACGGGTAATGTGTTCGCTAAAACGCGAGACGGCGGCCGAGACCACGGATTGCACATGATCGTCCAGGCCTTGATGACGTTCGATCGTTTTATCGGTATTGATGTTGATTTGCATAAGCTCACTCCCGGCTGTTCATAAAGGTACTCGCACAACCCCTTGTTGACCTGCATGTGCGGCCTGAGCGCATTGCTGCGCCACGCCAGGGTTGGCACTTCGTTAAGCACACGACCTATCTTACACCTTTCATTGAGATTGCTCAGTGCAAATGAAATCGAGGCGTGCGGGCTGCCAGCGCAGGGCGTCCGCATGCGCGCCGGCGCGTTCGATGGCAAAGCCCAGGCCCAGGTACAAACGGCGCGCTTGCGGGTTGCTTCGGTGCACCGACAAGGTCAGCGGTAACCGGTGAGCGGCCGCCCATTGCTGCAATGCGCGCAGCACGGCGCTGCCGGTGCCGTGTCCGCGCGCGTGCGGCAGCAGGGCGATATCGACCAGGCGCATTGCCAGCGGCCCATGCTCGAGCACGATGCGCGCCACCGGCTCGCCGGCTTCCTCGAGGATCAGATAGATGGCGTCGGGAAAGCGCTGGCGGTAGTCGGCCATTTGCAGGCGCTGCTGCATCGACATGATCGAGGCCGCCAGGGCCGGATCGGCGCGGCCGCTGCCGAGCAAGTCCTGGCGCGTGGACGCGTACAGGCGCGCCAGGAACGGCGCATCGCCCGGCACCAAGGCACGCGCGCCGAAAGCGTGCAGATGGGTGGCCAGGTTCATGCCCCGGCCTTGGCCTCGCGCGCGGCGGCCGCTTTTTCCTCTTCCTCTTTTTGGTGATGGGGAAAGCGGTCCATGCGCGAGAGCACCGGAAACTTGAAGATCCAGATCGCCGTGACCGCCAGGGTGGCGGCGCCGCCGAACAGGATGGCGCGGGTCAGGCCGAACCAGCCGGCGGTCAGGCCCGACTCGAATTCACCGAGCTCGTTGGACGCGCCGATGAACACCGCATTGACCGCGCTCACGCGGCCGCGGATTTCATCGGGCGTCTCGAACTGCACCAGCAGATGGCGCACATAGACGCTGACCATATCGCCCGCGCCGAGCAGGAACAGGGCCGCCAGCGCCACCGGAAAACTCGCGCTCCAGCCCAGCACCAGCGTTGCCAGGCCGAACACGGCCACGCCGCCGAACATCCACGCGCCGACGCGGCGGCGGATCGGATAAAACGCCAGCAGCACCGAGCACAGCGCGGCGCCGACCCCGGGCGCGGTGCGCAGCAGGCCCAGGCCCGCCGAGTCGACCTGCAGCACATCGTGCGCGTAGGCCGGCAACAGCGCCGTGGCGCCGCCGAACAGCACCGCGAACAGATCGAGTGAAATGGCCCCCAGCATGATCGGGCGCGACCACACGAAGCGCAAGCCTTCCAGCACCGTGTGCCAGGTGGCCGGCTCCTTGTTGACCGCCTGCGGGGCGCTGGTCGTGAGCGTCATCAGGATCACCGACAGCACCAGCAGCGCAGCGGCCGCCAGGTACACGGTGGACGGCCCGGCGATGTACAGCAAGCCGCCGAGCACGGGTCCGACAATCACGGCGACGTGAAAGGCCGACGAGCTGAGCGCGACGGCCTGGCTGAAACTCTCGTTCGGCACCATGTTGCGCAGCACCGCCTGGGTGGCCGGCATCATGAAGGCGCGCGCGCTGCCGAACAGCACCAGCACCGCGAACACCGGCCACACTACCCCGATCCCGCTCACGGTGAAAGCGAGCAGGAGCGAACCGCACAGCAACTGTGTGAGGAGGCACAGGATGATGATCAGGCGCCGGTTGTAGCGGTCGGCGGTATGGCCTGCCAGCAAGATCAGCACCAGGAAAGGGGCGAACTGGGCCAGGCCGATCAAGCCCAGGTCGAACAGGCTGCCGGTCATCTGGTACACCTGCCAGCCGATCGCCACGCTTTGCATCTGTACCGCCAGGGTGCCCAACACGCGCGCCGCCAGGTAGAACGAGAAATTTCGGTTGCGCAAAACACTGAAACCGTTGGACGGCGACATCACAGACATAGGAACTTTCGGGACGGGCTAAGCAGGTAGGGTAAAATGATTCTTTCTGGAACCATCAACGTTGTATTGTGCCCGATGTTTCCCGACCCTGCTGGCTGCGCCCCCTCCTTGCCGTTATCGTTTTATGCAGAAGACCATATTTGATACCCCTGTCGTCAACACCCTGATGAGAGGTTTTTCCCTCCTGACCTTGCGGCTGATGGGCTGGCGTACCGAAGGATTGACGCCGGAGCAGATTGCCGGCTATTCCAGGTACGTCCTCATTGCCGCGCCCCACACCAGCAACTGGGATTTTCCGGTCACGCTGATGGTGTGTTTCGCCTTGCGGCTGCGGGTGTACTGGATGGCCAAGTCGAGCCTGTTCAAATGGCCGATCGGCTGGCTCTCGCGCTGGCTGGGCGGGATTGCGATCGACCGCACGGCCTCGAACAACACGGTGCAGAACACGATTGACGCGTTCGCCAAGCGCGAGCGGCTGGCGGTGATTGTCGCGCCGGAAGGCACGCGCGGCAAGGTTACGCACTGGAAGACCGGGTTTTACCACATTGCGCACGGCGCCAACGTACCGATCGCGCTGGCCTTCCTCGACTTCAAGCGCAAGACCGGCGGGATCGGGCGCATGTTCCAGACCACCGGCGACATCACGCTCGACATGGCCGAGATCCAGCAGTTCTACAGCGGCGTGACCGGCAGGAACAGCGACCAGTTCGACGCCGGCTCGGTCAAGCGTAAATAATCCTACAACCGGGGTCAGAGCTTTAATTCGCAATTAGTTTCCAAACCCACCACCGGGTTCAGACCTCCAATCAGAAGTTAATTGCGGATCAGACGGAAAGGCGCCGACCTTGATGCGCACGGTCAAAAAATGCCCGTTTTTGTGCGTAACCCGCCGGGGCGTGCCTCCAAGTAAGCAATTTATTGCTAATCGGAGATCAGCCCCGGTTGGCACGGCTGGCTTATGAGCAATGTTTCGAATTAAAGCTCTGACCCCGGTGTGAGCCGGGGGCGGGGCCGGATCAGGCCAGGTCCGCTTCGCTGGTGAAGGCGTCGGCGTAGAATTCGTCGGCCGGCAGTCCGCATTGCTCGACGTACTCACGCCGTGCAGCCTCGACCACCACCGGCGCACCGCAGGCGTACACCTGGTGGCCGGACAGGTCGGGCAGATCGTGCATCACGGCAGCATGGACGTAGCCGGTGCGCCCGCTCCAGTGGTCTTCCGGGAAGGCATGCGAGATCACCGGCACGTACGTGAAGCCGGGCAGGGTGGCCGCCCATTCTTCGCATAGCGCGTTCATGTACAGGTCCATGGGCCGCCGTCCGCCCCAGTACAGGCTGACCGGACGGGTGGAGCTCAGGTGGATCAGGTGCTCGACCAGCGCCTTGACCGGCGCGAAGCCAGTGCCCGAGGCCAGCAGCACCATCGGCTTGTCGGAGTCTTCGCGCAGGTAAAACGTGCCGAAGGGACCCTCGAAGCGCAAGATGTCGCGCTCTTTCATGGTGTTGAACACTTGCTCGGTGAACAGTCCGCCCGCCATGTAGCGGATGTGCAAGGTCAGCGGACCGCCCTGGCTGGGCGCACTCGCCATGCTGTAGCTGCGCCGCTTGCCGTCACGCAGCATGAATTCGATATATTGCCCGGGACGGTAGGCCAGCGCTTCATTGGCCGGCAGTTGCAGGGTGACGATGGCGACGTCCGGCGCCGGTTTCTCGATGCTGGCCACGCGCGATGGCATCTTGCGCACCGGATAATCGGTGCTGCCGCCCACTTCGCGTGCCTCAATCACCAGGTCGGCTGCCGTGGTGGCGCAGCAGAACAGCGAAAAGCCCTGGGCTTGTTCTTCCTCGCTCAGGGCGCGCTGCTGGTGCGCTTTGTGCGTGACCGTGCCGGACACGACCTTGCCTTTGCAGGAACCGCAGGCGCCATTCTTGCAGCCATAAGGCAGGCCGACGCCGGCGCGGATCGCCGCCGCCAGCACGGTTTCGTCCGCTTCACAGGCAAACTGGTGGCCGCTGGGCTGGACAGTAATCTGAAACGTCATAGTGTCATCATCAATCAAAGCTACATAATCGGGGTCGATTGCACGGTTGTTGCGGCTGTTGCCGCGGCGATCGACGGTTGCGGGTATTTTACATGCACTCCCGACAGCGCCGCGTGCAACAGGTCGCCGCTCCGGGCACCGGCGCGGCCCTTATCTTGTATATTGTCCGGCTACGCCATCGACACCATATTCACATGATCACCACTTCTTCCTTCAAACGGCCGCGCCTCCTGATTCTCGGCTGCGGCGATGTCGGCATGCGCCTGTTGCCGCTGGTGCGCGCGCGTTTTCGCGTGTTTGCCGTGACCAGCAACGCCGACCGCTGCGCCGAGCTGCGCGCGGCCGGCGCGATTCCCATCATTGCCGACCTGGACCAGCCAGCCAGCCTGAAACGCCTGGCCGGCCTGGCCGGCTGGGTGGTGCACATGGCGCCGCCCCCGAGCGAAGGCGCGCTCGATACGCGCACCCGCAACCTGTGCGCGGTGCTGCCGTCCGGCGCGCGCATGGTGTATATCAGCACCACCGGCGTGTACGGCGACTGCGGCGGCGCGCTCATCGATGAAACCCGCACCGTGGCCCCGCGCAATGCGCGCGCCCGGCGCCGGGTCGATGCCGAACGGGTGCTGCGCACCTGGGCCACGCGCAGCGGCGCACGCCTGGCGATCCTGCGCGTGCCAGGCATCTACGCACGCGAGCGCTTGCCGCTGCGCCGCCTGGAGCAGGGCACCCCGGCGCTGCTGGCGTCGGAAGACGTTTTCACCAACCACATCCACGCCGACGACCTGGCCCGGATTGTCGCCCTGGCCTTGTACAGGACATTACCCGGACGCATCTATCACGCCGTCGACGATACCCATATGAAAATGGCGGATTATTTCGATACCGTGGCCGACGCCTTCGGCATGGCGCGTCCGCCTCGCGTTGCGAGGTCGCAACTAGTTGCTTCAGTATCTCCGATGTTGCTGTCGTTTATGTCGGAGTCGCGGCGCATGACCAACCACCGCATCAAGCAGGAACTGGGCGTGCGCCTGACGTATCCGCAAGTGGCGCCGGCGGTGGCGGCGATGGCGCTGGTAAAATGACGGTCCTCACTAAGGAAGCGCGATGACCTACGAAGAATATCTTGATGAAGTAACCACCCTGATCACCGAAAAGTACAACCTGAGCGATGCCGCCGCAATCAAGCTGGTGGTCAAGGCGCAGGACGCCGAATTTTTCGTCGAGCATGACGAAAAGGAAGCCATGCGCACCGTCGACCGCGCGCATCAGGATGCCAAGGCCCTGTACCTGGCGAACCAGAAGAAATAGGGCAGAAACACGGCTGTCAATGGGCAAATACTGGCGCGCGTTTGACGGTCGTCAAGTTCCGGACGCGGCGTGGTCGTATCGTGTGCGATGTCGTCTTTCAATCGCTCACCTGTGACTAGCGCCGTGCCGCATCGGATCATCCAGCCAACCAAAGAACAGGTCCGCGCCTACATGGCGCGGCGCGAGGGCGCGCGCCGCCCACCGCCAGCGCCCGACGAGATCCGCCGCCAGCTCGGCTGGCGCCTGGTTCCGAGCGACAGTGAGCGCTTGCTCATCGAATTCTATCTGATTCCCACCAACTACAGCCGTCTGGCCACCCAGATCGCGCTGGACTGGCTGTTTGCGCCCGTGCGGCGCGCTGGGCGCCGGTCACAATCTCACCAAATATTGCCTTAAATACAAAGTGTATTGAGTTTAAGTTCTGTTGGTTGAGCGAATGTCAACACTTAGGTGTATGATGCAATCCCATGCCAAAGCAGCCGCATATTCGGGTTGTTTTTGCCATTACCGCTTACTAATCGACTGTAAAGACAGTGCCCTGGCAAATATGCCACGGGTGCGAATTTCGAGAGACTTAAATTCATGACCAATCGCAGATTTCCTGAAGAACCGACTTACGATCCTAACAAGGTGCTCGATGCCATCATCGAACGCTTGCAGCTCAAGAACGATGCGGCCCTGTCGCGCGCGCTTGAAGTTGCGCCGCCAGTGATCAGCAAGATCCGCCACCGCACCTTGCCGATCGGCGCCACCATCCTGCTGCGCATGCATGAGATCAGCGATTTCAGTATCCGGGAATTGCGCGCCATGATGGGCGTGCCGGCGGTGAGCATCAATCTCAACGCCTGAGGCGGCCCAAAAGAAAAGGGGCACCGTGTGCCCCTGGGGATGGCCGATCCGCTGTGCAGCGTGTCGGCCTTGGCTTTCTGATTTACTGCGCGTGTGCGGCGCTGGCCGCCGCCACGCCTGACGGACCATGGCGTGGTGCAGGCCGCGCGTGCCGCAGACCCTTACTCATTTCAGGATCCGGTGGAGCGTGACGCGTTCAAGCCGGCTGCGTAACGCCCTTGCTGATCGCTAGCAGCAGCTCCGACGTGGCTGCCGTGACGATCGTTGGCTCGCTCGCGACCCTCGTGCACCAGGCTGATTGCACAGCCGCTGGCATGGCCCTGGTGCACCATGCCGATGTCACCGCTTCTGTGCTGGTGCGTGTGCACCAGGCAGACTTGGCTGCCGCCGGAGCGGTGCGCGTGCACCATGCGGATTTGGCGCTGTCGGTCGTCGTGCGTGTGCACCACGCGGCTTTTGCCTCTGGCGTCGCGGTGCGCGTACACCATGCCGATTTGGCGCTGTCGGTCGTCGTGCGAGTGCACCATGCGGCTTTTGCCTCTGGCATCGCGGTGCGCGTGCACCATGCCGATTTGGCGCTCTCGGTTGTCGAGCGCGTGCACCACGCGGCTTTCGCCTCTGGCGTTACAGTGCGCGTGCACCATGCCGACTTGGCGCTCTCGGTCGTCGTGCGCGTGCACCATGCGGCTTTCGCTTCCGGCGTCGCAGTGCGCGTGCACCATGCCGATTTGGCGCTCTCGGTCGTGGTGCGGGTGCACCATGCGGCTTTCGCTTCCGGCGTCGCAGTGCGCGTGCACCATGCGGCTTTTGCCTCTGGCGTTACAGTGCGGGTGCACCAGGCCGATGCAGCGTTGTCGGTGGTGCTACGCGTGCACCATGCGGCTTTGGCGGCTTCGGCATTGGTCCGGGTGCACCATGCGGCTTTGGCGCCGGCCGATGCTGCCGTGTCGCCTTCGGTGGCGGTGCGCGTGCACCATGCCGATTGCGCGCCGGCCGCTTCCACCGGTGCTGCTTCTTCCACGGTACGCGTGCACCAGGCGGCGGCGCGGGCGCCGTACACTTCGCCGAAGGTGCTTTCGTACAGGTCGCGCATGCGGTTGCCGCAGTCCTGCAGGTGCTGCGTATCTTCTGCTTCGCCGCTCATGCCCACATACGGATAGTGGTGCAGGAAATAGCCGAACGCGTGCTCGCAATCCTTCGCGTATTTCATCGTGTCCAGAATATGGTAGTGCCAGAAGATGTCGACTTCGATCATCGGCGCGGTTTCGTCTTCAGGGAATGCCTTCATCAGATACAGGAAACGGCGATATTCCACTTCCACCGCATCGGCCTTTTCCTGCGACCAGCCTTCGCCGGATTCGGCGTGGGTGAGCTTGAATTTGATCGGCTCCAGATCGAGTTCGGAGATTGCTTTGATTGCGTCATTGGTCATCATGATTTAGCCTCTTTTGTAGAGTTGTGATTGGTTTAGTGACTACATTCCCTGTTTGGACTTGCGGATATTGCCGGTACTGCTGACTACCTGTCTCCTTTCTTTCTTACGGCCAATCAATTGCCCGATTACATTGATTTCCGTTACTGTTTGAGGATGTTGCGCCGGTCCGCTACCGACTTGTTGACTTGGCTCAAGCATTACTCGGGGATATTCCTAGTGCACTGCGGATGCACTGACTGTGCCGCAGGCCATACAGGAGGAATCTGTTTAGGACAATGCCGGTCCTCATCAGACAAACACGGCATGCGATTCGGTTTTGCTGGACGTGCCAGGGGCCTGGCCACGCGCCGGCTCATTGTGCAAAGGGACGCTCACGCAGACCGTCGTCCCTTCTCCGGCATTGCTGGTAATGGAAAACGAGCCGCCCAGGATGCTGATGCGCTCCTCGATGCCGACCAGGCCGAACGAGCCGACCTTGGCCCGTTCGCCCGCCTGCAGGCCGATGCCGTTGTCGATCACGGTCATCGACAGGCGATTGCCATTGAGCTTGAGTTCGACCCTGACCCGGGTGGCTTGCGCATGGCGCACGATGTTGCTCAGCGACTCTTGCAGGATGCGGAAGAAGGCGGTGGCCGCATGGTCGCTGAGCGCCACTTCCTTCGGCTCGTCGATCAGTTCGCAGGCGATGCCGGTGCGGCGCTTGAATTCGGCGATCTGCCATTCGACCGCCGCCGACAGGCCCAGGTCGAGCACGTTCGGACGCAGGTCGTTGATGATCTGGCGCACGCTCTTGATGGTGGCGTCGATCTGTTGCAGGGTGGAACGGGCGCGCGCATGCAGGCGCGGATGGCGCTCCTGCGTGCGCGAACTGAGCATGTCCGCTTCGATCCGCAGCGCCAGCAGGTTCTGGCCCAGGTCGTCGTGGATTTCGCGCGCGATGCGCTTGCGCTCGCCTTCCTTGATCTGGTCGGCGTGGGCCGCCAGGCGGCGCAGGTTCTGGTGCGACAGTTGCAGTTTGGCCTGGCTGTCGCGCAGTTCGCGCGTCATGCCCTTGGCCATCTTGATGGCGCGCCGGCGCGACGAGGTCAGCGCATGGAACAGGGCATACAGCAGCATCGAGCTGACCGAGCCGGCCATCATCGCCAGCCACGGCGCGAATTCCTCGAAGCCGGTGTACAGCTCGTTGGCGGAGACGCTGAAGGTGGCGTCCCACTGGCGCCCGTTGAAGTCGATCGGCAGGGTCGCATTGAAGCGCTCGGGCGCCAGCAGGGCAGGCAGGGAAGAGGGGTCGCCGCCGCTGTCGAACAACACGCGTCCGCTCAGCTTGTCCGGGCCGGGGGCGTTATCGACCAGCATCATGCGCACATTCTTGATCGGTACTTCGTCGATCACGCCCTGCACCAGCTTGTGCACGCTGAACGCGATCCCGACCGTACCCAGGTAAGCGGCGCGCCGCTGCGCCACGGTCGCGGTCGGCGCATGCGGGCGGTAGACCGGCAGGCGCATGCCGAGCCCGGTGCGGTTCGGACCCGAAATAAACGAAATCGGCAAGCCCGAGGTGAACAGCTTGCCGGTGTCGCGCAGCTCGCCCAGGGTGCCGACGATCAGCGGATTGGTCAACAGGTCGAAACCGAGGGTGGCGGCCCAGCGTTCTTCCGGCTCGGCGAAGGTGACCACCGTATAGGAAGGGCGGCGTCCGGGCGGCTTGATGGAAAACTCCTCCCCCTCGGCGCCGTCGGCCGCGCGTTCCTTGCGCACGCGCGCAAGGAAGGCTTCGCGGTCGGCGTCCTGCAGCATCTGGGCGAAATTGATGCTTTCGATGGCCGGAAAATTGCGCGCCAGTCCCAGCCCGTTGACGTAGCCGTGGAACTGGCGGCGCGTGAGCGGCTCGCTGATCTGGAACACGCTGACTGTGCCGCGCAGCACGTCCGTATACGACTTGATGCGGGCGTTGATGGTGTTGCGGGCGTTTTGCGCCAGGCCGGCGAAGCGGGCGCGCGAATCCGTTTCAATAGAATTGGCGGTGGCGAGGTAAAGCACCAGGCCCACCGCCAGGGAAAAGGGCAGGCCGACCCACAGGGCGGGCCGTGCCGTAGAGAATGTTTTTATAGTTGTCTTCAGAGTAAGCATAGCGAGTTGCATTCCTTTCGGTAGCCGCAAATGGCGATGCAGTGTTTGATGCACATTAACTGGAAGTTAGTTGTCATAATACCTATTTAGACTGATAGGTATGGAGATCGGAAAAGTCTGAATATAGAAAAAACCCCGCTGCGGCAGTGCCGGGGCGGGGTTTGGAGGGGACGAAAACGTCGCGTTAGAGCAACGTTTATTTAGCGAAGCTATCTTTCAGAGTGGTAACTCTGTTAAATACCGGCTTGCCCGGGGTGGAATCGACACGGTCCGCGACGAAGTAGCCGTGGCGCTCGAACTGGAAGCGCTGGTCGGGCTCGGCTGCGCTCATGCCCGGCTCCAGGTAGGCGGTCACCACTTCCAGCGCGTTCGGATTGAGGAACGGCTTCCATTCGCGGCCGCCGGCATCCGGCTGCGGCTCGGTGAACAGGCGGTCGTACAGGCGCACTTCGGCCTCCAGGGCGGTGGCGGCGCTGACCCAGTGAATGTTACCTTTGACCTTGTAGGTGTTCGAACCTTCGGTGCCCGATTTGCTGTCCTCGAAATACTTTACGTGAACGGCGGTAACATTCCCATCGGCATCCTTGTCGAAACCGGTGCACTCGGTCACGTAGCCGTGACGCAGCCGAACCCGGCTGCCGGGGGCGTCGCCGATCGGCGGGAAATACCGAAAGTAACCTTTTGGCGGCACTTCCATGAAGTCGTCCTGCTCGATCCAGAGCTCGCGCGTGATAGGGAAAGTGCGCAGGCCGCGCTCCGGAAAGTGCGGGTGCACGGGCGAGCTGCATTCGACCGATTCGCCTTCCGGAAAGTTATCAATAATCAACTTCAGCGGACGCAGCACGGCGGTGGCGCGCGGCGCTTTCGGGTCGAGGTCCTCGCGCAGGCAGCCTTCGAGCGTGCTCATGTCGATCCAGCCGTCGGCCTTGGACACGCCGATGCGCTCGCAGAACAGCTGGATCGATTCCGGCGTGTAGCCGCGCCGGCGCAGGCCGACGATGGTTGGCATGCGCGGATCGTCCCAGCCGCTCACGATGCCGTCTTCGACCAGTTCGCGCAGCTTGCGCTTGCTGGTGATCACGTAGGTCAGGTTCAGGCGCGCGAATTCGTACTGGTGCGGCAGCGGCTTTTTAAAGAAGCCGCCTTCGGCCAGGGTGGCCAGCAGCCAGTCGTAGAACGGGCGGTGGTCCTGGAACTCAAGCGTGCAGACCGAATGGGTGATGTTTTCCAGCGCGTCCGAAATCGGGTGCGTGAAGTCGTACATCGGATAGATGCACCAGGCGTCGCCGGTACGGTGATGATGCGCATGGCGGATCCGGTAGATGGCCGGGTCGCGGTTGGTCATGATGGGCGAGGCCATCGAATCGGCGGCCATCTTCACGCGCAGGATGTGCTCGCCGTCCTTGTACTTGCCGGCCTTCATGTCGCGGAACAGGGCCAGCGATTCCTCCGGCGTGCGGTCGCGGAAGGGCGAGTTGGTGCCCGGCGTGCCGAAGTTGCCGCGGTTGTTCTTGATATCGTCGGCACTCTGGCTGTCCACATAGGCATAGCCGGCGGTGATCAGGTACTCGGCCATGGCGTACAGGCGCTCGAAATAGTCGCTCGCGTAGTACAGGTGGTTCTCGCCCTGCTGTTCCCAGTCGAAACCAAGCCACTTGACGCTGTCGATGATGGTGTCGACGTATTCCTGTTCTTCCTTGGCCGGATTGGTATCGTCGAAACGCAGGTGGCAGCGGCCGTTGTAGTCGCGCGCCAGGCCGAAGTTGACGCAGATCGACTTGGCGTGGCCGATGTGCAGATAGCCGTTCGGCTCCGGCGGGAAGCGGGTAATGACTGGTGGCAAGCCCTCGCGGACGTGCTTGCCGGCGGCCAGGTCTTTTTCGACGATGCCGCGCAGGAAGTTCGGCGACGGGGCATTCGCAGCCGGCGCCGCAGTGTTTTTTTCGTTGCTCATGGAGGGATGCTTTGCGAATGATAAGGTTGTGTCATTTTAACGCAAATAGGTGTTGCTATCAGCGTCAAAGGGCGCCTGTCCCGGCGCCGGGCGCCGCGTTCCGCCCCTTTGATGCCGTTCTATAGGATAATCTCGCTTTACAGTTTCGGCAGCAGGAGTTTCCCGTGGACAATTTATACACCACCCTCGGCGTGGCGCCGAATGCGACCGACGACGAGATCAAGAAGGTTTACCGCTCGCTGGCGATGCGTTTCCACCCGGACCGCAACGACGCGCCCGGTGCGGAAGTGCGTTTCAAGAGCATCGTCAAGGCTTACGAGATCCTGTCCGACCCGGCCAAACGCGAGGAATACAACCAGAGCGTCAACCACCGCATCATCATCGATGCGGAAGAGGAGGCTTTCGCCCTGTGGCGTTCGCTGTTCAGCCTGAACGGCGTGACCTTGCCGGCGTAAGCACCGCCCCCATATCCGGACATGGCACGCGCCTGCCGCAGGCGGCGTGCGTCCGCGCTTCGCTTCAACAGTAGATACGCATTACCAACAGGATCAGAAAATGAGAAAAGTACATCCCGAATTTGCCTACCAGTCGCGTGAACTCGGCGGCCAGATCGACGGCATTTTGGGCGACCCGCCGAACCGCAAGAACTACGACATGATGGTCGGCGCCCTGGTGGGCGAATACACCAGCGGCGGCGGCATCGAAGACGTCAACATGATGAGTTTCGCGCTGGTCGACCACATCACCTTCAGCGATACCAAGGGCTTGCTGGCGGAAGCGGGCGAGTACGAAGGCGGCAGCCCCGAAAAAGTGTTCGCCATGGCCGCCTGCGAAGGCGAGGCCGAAGCCATGTACGCGGCCATGACCGACAACCATCCGGAACTGGCGCGCCAGGCCATCATCACCGCCTTCCTGTTCAAGCATCCGCGCATGTGGGAAGAGGACGACGAATCGCTCGAACAGCTCTCGCGCGACGATGACGGCGACGACCGCTACGACGACGAAGACGACGGCGTTACCGACGACTTCGCCCAGATGTTCGACAAGGAAGGAGATTGAGCATGAGCGAGAACAGCAATCTGCCCGCGCTGTCGAAACAGATCAGCGAACTGGTACTGGCCGGTTCGCTGTCGCACGCCGAGCAGGCCTTTTCCGAAGCGGTCGAGACGCATGGCGACCTGGCCGTGGTCGAAGTGCTCTCCACGCTCGCGCCGCAGGTCACGGCCCTGCATTTGTCCGGTTTTGATGGCGGCAAGACCTCGCTGGCGACCCTGCTGGTGCCGCCCAAGGCCTGGGCCGACAGCCTGGCGTTCTTTGCCGCCACCTGGTCGGACGACATGATCGAAGACGACCCTGAGCGCGTCGCCGAAACCCTGTTCGCGCACGTGCACGGCATCGTGTTTTCGGCCGACGACCAGGAGCGCCGCGCCGAGCTGCTGATGGAAGCCTCGGCCACCGACCATGGCGCGACCGTGTTCGCGATCCTGTTCTCGATGGCGCCCAAAGAGATGCTCGAACTGGCCGGCGAAGTGCTGGCCAAGGGCCCGTACATCACCAGCCAGACCTCGTCCGACAGCGACGTGGCGCCACTGGCGATCGAACTGGCCAAGGCCAGCGAAGATGGCTGGGACCGCGCCCTGTTCGAACTGTTCCCCGACTTCCGCCACAGCGGCGACATTGCCGACGCCGAGTACACCGACGACCCGGACGAAGAGCAGCAGTTCCTGATGCGCAGCACCAAGGAACTGCTGTACCGCTTGCGCAAGCAGGTGCCGTCCTCGCGCAGCAATGTGCCCAAGCGCGGCGCGCGCAAGAGCATCGGCACGGGAATCTTCTCGTGATGGAGGCGGCGCCAAACACGCTGCCGGCCATCGTCGTCGAACGCCTGCCGCGGCTGGTGCGGGCGATCCGCTGCCTGTCCGCGCGCGCGATCGGCGACGAGTCGGTGATCCTGGCCGATGAACTGGCCGGCATCACCGCCATGGTGGCCGAAAAGTTCACCAACGACCGCACCGCCGAAGGCATCCAGAAGGCCCTGCTGCTGACGGTGGGCTGCGTGTCGCTGGGACTCGAGCACGAACTGGGCGAAGAAGACGACGACGCCACGCTCGATTTCCTGATCGAGGAAGGCGCCGAGCATGCGTTCCAGACGGGTTTTCGCATGGTGCGCGATCTGGCCGCCTTGCCGGAGGATTCGCTGGTGGGCGAGTACGACCAGGACCCGGTGTATGCACAGCGGCGCCTGAAGGATTTGTTCGTCGATATCTGCGCCGCCGATCCGTACCAGAACTGGGCCGGATTCGAAAAGTTCGAGGTCCAGTACAGGCAGCGCAAGGCGGTGCAGGCGATCGTGCGCGCGGCCGGCTGGCTGCGCCGCCATCACTACGCGGGGCCGATCAACGACGCCGACTTGAATGCCGAAGGCGTGATTGCGGTGGCGATCATTTTCGCGATTGAAGGCGGCGGGCGGATCGTGGCGCGCACCGGGCAGGCCGATTTTGAGCGCCTGGTCAAATCGGTGCGCAAGAACAAGCCCGATTATGAAGAGGGCTGGGCGGCGCTGATGAAGCAGGTGCCGGCGCAGCACCAGCCGGTGATCGCGGAGCGGATCGAATCGTACCGCACCAACTGCACCGTCATTCAAAAAATCCGCACGCGCACGGCGATGAAGACCTTGTTTGCCGAGTTCGAGAACTATGCGGGCTCGGAGCTCGATGCGGATTACGGCTAAACACTTTTGTAGTTAGCACCGCTAGCCCTCAAGCCGTCGTTCCCGGCCTCGGCGGCCCCCTTGGCGGGAATCCATAGCACTTGTAAGCATAGGTGCTATGGATTCCCG